>NZ_JBGGWC010000001.1:0-1974484 GCF_041321175.1 Nocardioides candidus
CGATCGCCTGCTGGGCGCAGGAGGTGATCGGGTGCGGCTGCTGGACGAGCTCTGCGACCACCGATCCGACCTTCCCCCGAGTTGATACCCCAATCGTACACGTGTTCGATCCCAAATGCAACAACCGATCACGATTCCACCCTCGTCAACCACCGCGAGACGTCAGGCGTGAAAGGGGTGTCCCGACGAAGGAGGACCCGATGAACCTCACCACCAACCCCCGACGCCTCGCCGGCGCGGCCGCCCTCGCGCTCGCACTCGCCGCCACCCCGGCGGCCGCCCTCGCGTGCGGCGGCGGCGAAGGAGATGGCGGAGCCGGAGGCGGCATGGTCGACAAGCAGGCCTGCTCGACCCCGTGGGGATCGCTCGTCAAGGAGGGCGTCCGCCACCACATCAGCAAGCAGGTCGTCGACGTACGCTCCGGCCAGCATGCCTGCTTCGACCGCCTCGTCATCGACCTCGGCGGGGACGGCTCCGGCACCACCGGCTACCGCGTGGAGTACGTCGACCACGTCGTCGCCGACGGCTCCGGCCTCCGCGTCCCGCTCCGTGGCCGCGCCCAGCTCCAGCTCGTCGTCGACGCGCCGGCGTACGACGCCCAGGGCGACCCGACCTTCACGCCCGCGCACCCGCGCGAGCTCGTCGCGGTCGACGGCTATCGGACGTTCCGCCAGGTCCGGTGGGTCGGCACGTTCGAGGGGCAGACGGCGATCGGGATCGGCGTGCGCGCCCGGCTGCCCGTGCGCGCCTTCGTGCTCGACGACGCGAGCGGCCGGCGGTTGGTCATCGACGTCGCCCACAAGTGGAGCTGACTCGACCCGACCCGATCGATCCAGCGACTGATCCCGTGACGGCGCCGCCGCACCTCTAGTCGAACGGGTGCGGCGCCCCTGCGGCGGTACGAGTCACGGTGAACGCCACGGTGGCCGTGAAGGACGGGACAGGCTGGGCGCTGTACTCGTCGGTCGCGTCGTCGTACGTGTAGCAGATGACGACCACCGCCAACCGTGACGGCTTGTCGGCCCGGAGCTGCACGTCGTCCACGGAGATCCGGCGCGCCGCTTCCTCGCCCTTCAACCCATCGACCTGCCCGACCGTGTCGAAGTAGCCCCAGGGCTTGTTGAAGGACCCCGCGGGCCTGAAGACCCCCACCATGAGGCTCGGATACGTGCAGCCACTGAAGTCGCCCGTCACCGACACGTCGACGCCCTGGACATGGGCGCGGGCGGGCAGCGTCCGGTCCGACACGTACAGCGGCACGTAGCCCCGACCGTCGTCGATCAGCCCCAAGGTTCCGTCCGCGGTGAACGACGACGTCCACTCGTAGGCCGTCGGCACCGGCGCCAGGCCGCCCCGGACGTCCACGCTCTTCAACGAGTGGTTGTGGACGTCGATCGACCGGATGCTGTCGTTCGCGATCTCCTTCGAGCCGATCAGCTGGCTGGCGACAGCAGCGCCGCCTCCCGCACTCACCCCGAGCATCGCGACGAGCGCCACGAGGAGGAGCCACCGACCGCGAAGAACCTCTGCCATCTTCATGCGGCAAGGCTTTCATCGCCGCCTCGCGACGTCCCGCGAACGCCTCAGGACGCCCCCGCCCTAGGGGTACTGCAGCCCCACCGTCTCCTCGCTGATCTCCCACAACCGCCGCGCGGCCTCCTCGTCGCGCGCCAGCTTGGAGCGACCGACGATGCGCGGCGTGCCGGTCATCTGCCGGAAGCCGTCGGGGCCGACGTAGGTGTTGCCGGGGAGGTCGTCGGTGGCGGCCATCAGCGACGGCCAGGCTCCGGCGTACGCCGGCTGGGAGACGCCCTTCACCGCGGCGTCGAGGATCGAGGCGATGCCCCCGGACGAGCGGCCCGTCTGGCCGTTGGCGACCAGGTGGGTGCCGGCGAAGCCGGGGTGGGCGGCGACCGCGGTCACCGGCTTGCCGGCCTCGCGGAGGCGTCGGTCGAGCTCGGCGGTGAAGAGCAGGTTGGCCAGCTTGCTCTGGGCGTAGACCGGCCAGCGCGCGTAGCGTCCCTTCTTCCTCGTCGGGTCGCCGAGCGGCGCCTTGCGCGCGACCGAGTGCATCAGCGACGACACCGTGACCACTCGGCCGTCGCCGCTCTCCGCGAGCTGTGGCAGCAGCAGGCCGGTGAGCAGGAACGGTCCGAAGTGGTTGGTCGCCATCTGCAGCTCGAGGCCGTCCTCCGTCCGGGAGTACGGCGTGCCCATCACCCCTGCGTTGTTGACGAGCACGTCGATCGGTCCGAACACAGCGGCCGCGGCGGCGGCCTTGCGCACCGACCCGAGGCTGGCCAGGTCGAGCTCGAGCGTCTCGAGCTGGGCGCGGGGCACCTCGGCGCGGATCGCGGAGACCGTCTCGTCGACCTTCGTCAGCGTGCGGCCGGCCAGGACGACGTACGCACCCTTGCGGGCGAGCTCCAACGCCGTGTGGTGGCCGAGGCCGCCGACCGTCGGACCGGTCACCAGCACCGTGCGCCCGCTCTGGTCGGGGACGTCGTCGACCCGCCAGGTCGCGCTCACGGCGTGGTGCCGAGGTTCGCCACGATCGCGCGACCCAGCTCGGCGTCGCCCTCGATCGTCACCGCCCCCGGCTCGGCGGCGCGACGGCCGCCGGCGAGCACGATGAACGCCTCGCGGCCCATCGTCAGCCGCACCGTCGGCGACGCGGGCGCCTCGGTCAGCCGCCGGCCGCGGCCGTTGTCGTCGACCTCGACGGCGACGACGGGACTGCCCTCGACCTCGAGCACCGCCGTGGTGCCCACGGGAGGCTTGACCTTCTTGCCCACGACGAAGCCGAAGCCCTCCGACAGGTAGTCGGCGGTGTGCTTCGCCGGCGCGGTGTCCATGCCGCCGGGCAGTCCGACGGCCCGCCGTACGTCCTGCTCGTGCATCCACACGTCCAGCGGCCGGTTGCGCAGCAGCGTCTGCGTGCTCCAGCCGATCAGGCCGAAGAGGCCGGGCGCCGGTGCTGTGGGATCCGTCGGCGGCGCCGCGAGCAGCGCCTCGTGGCGGATCGCCGTCGCCTTGCGGATCTCCTCGACGATCGACGCGGCGTCGCGGTCGCGCCGGGTGACGACGCCGATCTCCGTGAACTGGCTCATGGGCGACGTCACGTGCGGCGCCTCGCCGATGTCGGCCTGCTCGTCCGGACCGCCGGCCAGCAGGCTCTCGAGGTGCGCCGTGTGGGCCGCCACGGCCTTGACGTCCCAGCCCGGCAGGTCGGTCGGCAGCGTCCACGCGTCCGCCGGAAGGCTGTCGAGCAGGGCGGTGAGGTCACCGATCGCCTGCCACCAGGTCTCGACGTAGGTCGCGAGTCGCTCGGCATCGCTCATGGCCGCGATCGTAGCGACGGCGGCGCGGCCCGATCGGCCCGTGTCAGTGCGTGAGGTAGCCCGTGACCCGGGGCACGTCGTCGACGAAGCGCAGCCGCGCGCCGTAGAGCACCCGGTGCGCGGGACGTCCCGGCGGACCGGCGACGAACGGCGGGTCAGGCGGCCGCAGGCCGCGGTCGAGGACCCAGCCGTGGAAGTACATCAGCGGTCGCGCCGGGCGCGCCGGATCGACGAGCACGTCGGCGCCACCCGGGCCGCAGAGCCCGTTGGTCGTGGCTCGCGACAACAGCACGCGCCGCGGCCGGAGCGGCCAGGTCAGCAGGTCCGTCGACCGCCGCCAGACCGTGCGATAGCTGCACTTCGACCAGATGTCCTCGGAGGTGAAGAGGTGGTAGTAGTCGCCGCGGTGCACCACCACCGGGTTCTCCATCACCCACCCGGCACGCACCAGCTCGGTGCTGATCGCACCGTCCGCGGGGCGCAGCCCGTCGGCCGCGAGCGGCAGCAGCCGGATCGAGGAGGGCCGCCCGTCGGTCTTGTAGAGGAGGTACGGCGTCGCGTCGTCGTCCACGAACACCGACGGGTCGATCAGCCCGTGCCGGGGCAGGCCGCCTTTGGCGGGCACGGTGTCGTACGCCGTCGGCGTCGCCGCCCGCGGGAAGCAGACGAGCGGGCGCGCGTCGACCGGCTGGAACCGGTCGTACGCCGTCGGCGCCGTCGCCATCCCGATGCACCGCCCCGTGGGGCCGAGCCCCCGCACCGGCGCGGAGTAGTAGAGCACCCACTGGTCGCCGAACCGCGCGAGGTCGGCCGCCCATACGTCGCCCCGCGCGGCCGCCCAGTGCGGCAGCCGGCTCAGCGGCGCGCTGATCCAGCGCCACCCCTCACCCGGGTCCCACCGCGCGCGGCGCAGCAGCGGCCCCGTCGCCACCATGACCCGACCGTTGAGCGTCGGCACCACGCTCGGGTCGCCGGTCCGCTCGCTGGTGAGGATCGGGTCCGGGTACGGCGCCCGTGCCGTTGCCGGAGCGGCGCCGGCCACCGGACCGAGCAGTCCCACGAGCCCGAGCAGGATCGGTCCGAGCACGAGGCGGAAGAGGCGCGGCACGCGCCGGACTCTAGATCAGGACAGCGCCAGGGACAGGGCGATCGCCAACATCGTGATGCCGATGAGCACGTCGAGCAGCTGCCAGGAACGCGGCGTCGCGAGGAGGCGCTGGCCGGCCCCGGCGCCGTACCCGAGACCGGAGAACCACAGCACGCTCGCCAGCGCCGCGCCCACGGCGAACCACCACCGCCCGCCGTCACCGTGCTGGTTGGCGATCGAGCCGAGGAGGAGCACGGTGTCGAGGTAGACGTGGGGGTTGAGGTAGGTGAGCGCGAACGCCCGGCCCACGGCCGCGCGGCGTGACGGCACACCGGCCCGGGCGGCCTCCAGCGTCTCGGGCCTGCGCGCGCGGAGCAGGGACAGGACGCCGTACGACACCAGGAACGCGACGCCCAGCCACCGCACCACCTCGAGCACCCAGGCCGCGTGCTCGACGATCGCGCCGATGCCGCTGACGCCGGCCGCGATGAGCACGGCGTCCGAGAGCGCGCAGACGAGGACCACCGGGCCGACGTGCTGCCGGGCCAGGCCCTGCCGCAGCACGAACGCGTTCTGCGCCCCGATCGCGACGATCAGGGACAGTCCGGTGAGGAGGCCGGCGCCGGCAGCGGTGAGCACGCGACGACCGTAGGTGCTGGACGGGCCCAAGCCCAGCGAATGTTTCTGCGTATCCCTTAGCGTTGCTTCATGACGCCGCAACCCGCCCAGCTCGAGGCGCTCGTCGCGATCGCCGACCACGGCTCGTTCGAGGCGGCTGCCCGGGTCCTTCACGTGACGGCCAGCGCCGTGAGCCAGCGGATCCGCGCACTGGAGTCGACCGCCGGGCAGGTGCTGGTCAGCCGGCAGGCACCGTGTCGGCCGACGACCGCCGGCGAGGCCTACGTCCGGCTGGGTCGCCAGACCCGGCTCCTCTACGCGGAGGCGCGGCTCGCCGCCGACGACGGCGACCATGTCGTCAGCCTCCCCGTGGCCGTCAACGCCGACTCACTGGCGACCTGGTTCCGCGACGTGCTGTCCGCCGCCGCGGGCTGGGAGGACGTCGCCCTGCGGCTACGGGTCGAGGACCAGGCCTACTCGGCCGGGCTGCTGCGCAGCGGGGAGACGCTGGCCGCCGTGACGAGCGACCCCGTGCCCGTGCAGGGATGTGGCGTCGAGCCCCTCGGCACGCTCCGGTACGGCGCCGCCGCCTCTCCCGCGTTCGTCGAGCGCTGGCGGCGCGGCCGCTCGATGGACTGGGCCCGGATGCCGGTGCTCGTCTTCAACGACAAGGACGAGCTCCAGCACTCGTTGCTCGCCGCCCGCGGCGTCACGGCGCGGGTCGCGCACCAGGTGCCGACCTCGACCGACTTCCACGAGGCCGCGCGCCGCGGCCTGGGCTGGTGCCTCGTGCCGGAGCCGCAGCTCCTTCCCGACCTGGCGTCCGGGCGGCTGGTCCGTCTCCCGGGGCGTGAGCACGTCGACGTACCCCTCTTCTGGCAACGCTGGCGGCTCGCCTCCCCCGCGCTCTCCCGGATCACCGACGCCGTCCACGCCGCCGCCCGGACCCACCTTCGTCAGCCCGCAAAAATGCGTCGTACCTGACCTCCGGGTCGAGAATTCAGAGAATTCCGACGCGTAGGTCAGGTACGACGATGGATCAGATCAGAAAGCGGCCTCGTCGAGGTCCATGATCGCCAGGTCGCTCGCCTGGGCGATCGCGACCTCGGCGCTGATCTTCGGCAGCACCTCGGCGGCGAAGAACTGCGCCGCGGCGACCTTGCCCTGGTAGAAGGCCTTGTCGGAGCCCGGGTCGCCGCCGAGGGCGGTGAGGGCCACCTCGGCACCCCGGAGCAGCAGCCACGCGACGACCACGTCACCGAGCGTCATGAGCAGACGCGAGGTGTTGAGGCCGACCTTGTAGATGTTGCGCAGGTCGCCGCCGGAGTTGACGTCGGCGCTCATCAGGTCGTTGACCAGCTGGCCGACGAGGGTGTTGGCGTCCTCGAGGGCCTTGGCGAGCAGCGCGCGCTCGTTCTTGAGCTCCGGGTTGGCCGCCTCGTCCTCGACGAACGACTTGATCTCGGCCGCGATGCCGCCGAGGGCGACGCCGCCGTCCTTGACGATCTTGCGGAAGAAGAAGTCCATGCCCTGGATCGCCGTGGTGCCCTCGTAGAGGGTGTCGATCTTGGCGTCACGGACGTACTGCTCGATCGGGTACTCCTGCAGGAAGCCCGACCCGCCGAGCGTCTGCAGCGACTCGGTGCCCAGCAGGGTCCACGAGCGCTCCGAGCCGTAGCCCTTCACGATCGGGAGCAGCAGGTCGTTGAGCGCGAGCGCGGACTTGTACTCCTCGCTGCCCTTCTCGGCCAGCTGCACGCGGTCCTGCACGGTCGCGGTGTAGAGGACGAGCGAGCGCATGCCCTCGGCGTACGCCTTCTGCGTCATCAGCGAGCGGCGTACGTCGGGGTGGTGGGTGATCGTCACCTTGGGCGCCGTCTTGTCGGCGGCCTGGGTGAGGTCGGGGCCCTGGACGCGCTCCTTGGCGTACTCGAGCGCGTTGAGGTAGCCGCTCGACAGCGTCGAGATGGCCTTGGTGCCGACCATCATGCGGGCGTTCTCGATGACGTCGAACATCTGGGCGATGCCGTCGTGCACCTCGCCGAGCAGCCAGCCCTTGGCCGGCTCGCCGCCGCCGATCTGCGGGTCGCCGAAGGTGACCTCGCACGTGTTGGACACCTTGATGCCCATCTTGTGCTCGACGTTGGTGACGTAGGCGCCGTTGCGCTCGCCGGTCAGCTCACCGGTCTCGTGGTCGAAGTGGTACTTCGGCACGAGGAAGAGCGAGAGGCCCTTCGTGCCCGGGCCGCCGATGCCCTCGACGCCCTTCGGGCGCGCGAGGACCAGGTGCATGATGTTCTCCTGCAGGTCCGACTCGGCGCTGGTGATGAAGCGCTTGACGCCGACGATGTTCCACGAGCCGTCGTCGTTGGGCGTCGCGTACGACGTCCCGGCACCCACGTCCGAACCCGCGTCGGGCTCGGTGAGCACCATGGTGGCGCCCCAGAGCCGCTCGACCATGATCTCGGCGATCCGCTTGTCGCGCTCGGTGCCGTTCTCGAAGACGACCTTCGCGAAGAACGGGCCGGCGCCGTACATCCACACCGGGGTGTTGGCGCCGAGGATCAGCTCGGCCGTGGCCCACACGAGCGAGGACGGGGCCGGCTGACCGCCGATCTCCTCGGGGGTCTGCAGGCTCCAGAAGCCCGACTCCATCCAGGTGTCGTAGCTCTTCTTGAAGCCCGGGGGCACCGGAGCCGTGTTGGTCGCCGGGTCGAACACCGGCGGGTTGCGGTCACCCTCCTCGAAGGAGGCGGCGAGGTCCTCGCGGCAGATCCGGTCGACCTCGGCCAGGATCTCCTTCGCGGTGTCGACGTCCATCTCCTCGAACGGCCCGGCGCCCAGGATCTCCTGGCGCCCGAGGAGCTCGAACAGGTTGAAGTGGATGTCCCGCAGGTTGCTCTTGTAGTGGCTCATGTCCCACCAATCCTCGCTGATAACAGGGAACGGGCTTTCGAACCTACTGATCAGTTCTACTCGCCAGTAACTTAATGATACGAGGGGTGCTTGCTCTGGGCAAGCACGGACCCATGTGAAGTAAGGCGACCGAGAAATCTGAGACACTGGTGCTATGCGAGTTTCCGCCAAGTCCGACTACGCGCTCCGCGCCCTGATCGAGATGGCGGGACGCGCGGACGGACGCGCCGTCAGCGCCGAGGAGCTCGGCCGGCTGCAGGACATCCCGCACGGCTTCCTCCAGGCGATCCTCGCCGACCTGCGCCGAGCGGGCGTCGTCATGTCGCAGCGCGGCCAGTCAGGCGGCTGGCGGATGGGGCGTCCCGCGACCGACGTCTCCGTCGCCGACGTGATCCGCGCCGTCGACGGCCCCCTCGTCTCGGTCTACGGCCTGCGCCCCGAGGCGGTCAGCTACAACGACTCCGCCGACGTGCTCCAGCACGTCTGGATCGCCGCCCGCAGCTCGCTGCGGGAGGTGTTCGAGGAGGTCTCGATCCAGCAGCTCGCCGACGCCGACCTGCCCCCCGCTGTGACCAAGCGCACGGCCGACGAGGACGCCTGGAAGGCGCACTAGTCCCACCGGCCTCAGGAATCCCCGGTTGACCGGGGATTCCTGCACTTCGAGGGGTTTGCAAACCCCGGCAAGTGCCAGTTTCCCCGGTCGACCGGGGATTCCTCGCGGGTCAGGCCGCGTCGCCCCGCATCCGCCTGGTGAGCTTCGGGCGCTTGTTCTCGCTCTCGGCGCGCCAGCGCTCGAGGCTGCGGTTGCGGCGGGCCAGGCGCTCGATCTCCCGGCGGGCCTCGTCGAGCGAGGCGGGTGGCCGCGCCCCCAGGGGCTCCGGCACGGCGGCGAGGCCGAGCGACGCCGTACCGAAGCCGACGACCTTGCCGAACGCCTGCCACACCGCCGCGGGCGTGGGATCGTCGAGCCGGATGACGTGCAGCCGTTCCGGCTTGCGTACGGCGGCGCCCCACCGCGCGACGACGTCGACGACGTCGTCCGCGGGACCCGCGGTGACGACCGCGTGGACCTGCAGACCCGCGAGGCCGTCGAGGAGCAGGTCGATCTCGGGACGGCTCGCGGTGGCGAGCAGCGGGAGGCTGAGCGCGACCGTCTGCCGTGACTTCCAGGCCCGCCGGCAGAGCGTGGCCCACTGGCCCTCGACCTCCTTGCGGGCGAACCCCCAGGCCTTGTGCTCGCGCAGGATCTCGACCGCGGACAGGAACGTGTCCTCCGCCGCGTGTGCGGGCACGTCGACGCCGAGCTCGACGAGGGCGTCCCGGTGGTGGACCAGCGCCACCTCGACGACCTCTCCGACGCCGGGCATCCCGACGTGCAGGTAGGCCTTCCGCTTCTTCGCCATGTCCCTACGGTCGGCGGTCGACCTGACCGCGAGGTGAACATCCACCCAACCCCGGGCGAGCGCTACCGGTCGCGGCCATCACTAGAACCTGTTCCAGTTTTCGTCGTACGATCGCGGCGTGATCACCTCCGACGCCATCGCATGGAACGCGCCCAACGACCCGCACCCCGCGCGCGCCGCCTCCCAGCGCTCCTACTCGGCCGTCGCGAAGGGCGACCTGGCCGAGTGGCTCACCGTCTACGCCGAGGACGCCGTGCTCGAGGACCCCGTCGGCCCGTCGATGTTCGACCCTGAGGGCAAGGGCCACCACGGCCACGCCGGCATCTCCGCGTTCTGGGAGAAGGCGATCGCGCCCATCGCCAAGTTCGAGTTCGACATCTACGACTCCTTCGCCAACCCGGGCAGCAACACCTGCGCCAACATCGGCCGGATCAAGACGTCCTTCCCCGACGGCAGCTACACCGTGACCGAGCTGATCATGGTCTACATCGTCGACGACGAGGGACGCGTGAAGTCGATGAAGGCGTTCTGGGAGCCCGACCGCACGATGGCGAGCTTCACCAAGCCCTGATCGGGTGTGACCTCGGCGGCGCGCACGGCGTCGTACCTGGTGTCATCCGACCCCAGGAGAGAGATGATCGAGACCGTGCCGCACGACGCGTTCGAGGAGTTCGCCCGCGCTCGCGCCCCGCACCTCTACCGCGCCGCGTGGCTGCTCAGCGGCCAGCGCGCCGAGGCCGAGGACCTCGTCCAGGAGACGCTCGCGAAGGTCTACGTGCGCATGCACCGTCGCCTCGCGCCGCCGCTGGACAACCCGGCCGCCTACGCGCAGGTGACGCTGACCCGCACCTACATCAGTGCGCGGCGGCGGCGGAGCAGCGCCGAGGTGCCGTACGGCGACCTGCCCGACGTCGTCACGAGCGACACCGCTGACCAGGCGATCGCGCGGGTCGACCTCGAGGAGGCGCTCGCGGCGCTGTCGCCGACCGACCGCGCGGTCGTGGTGCTGCGCTACCTCGACGACGTGGCGGTCGACGAGGTCGCACGGACCCTCCGGCTCTCCCCTGGGGCCGTCAAGAACCGGAGCATGCGTGCGCTCGCCCGTATGCGGGAGAGGACCACGCGATGAACGACACCGACCTGCGGGCCATGCTCGACGGCGGGACCAGCACCCTGCAGCCCGACGTCGACCTGCTGGTCGCCGGTGGCGCGGCCCGGGGCCGGAAGCGGCTGCGCCGCCGGCGTACGACGACCGCGGCCGTCTCCGTCGCGGCGACCGTGGCGGCCGTCGCGGCGACGAGCGTGGGCACCGGCCTGCTGTCCGACGACGCCCACCTCGGCCGCGATCGGGGACCCGGCTTCGCCGAGCACAGCTCGACCTCCCCGACCACCGCCGCGGAGCGCCTGCAACGGCAGCCCGCGCACCCCGACCGGCCGATCACGGTGGCCGCCATCGACGTGCCGGCTGCCTTCGCGGCGGTGCTCCCGCACGCGGTCGGCGCGCCGATCCACGACGAGATGTACCGCACGAGGCAGTCCGCCCACGAGCTCGTGGTCAGCTTCCACTACGACGGCACGCTGACCTCCTTCCACATCGGGCCGGCCGCCGGCAACTTCCCCTGCGACCAGCTCGAGGGACGCGACGACCCGGTGACGACCTGCTCCGTCGTCGACGGCCTCGCGGTGGCGACGATGCACGGCGCGCGCGACGGCGTCCGCAACACCGAGGTGTCGGTGTGGAACCACGGCTACATCGTGTCGGCGATCTCCTACGACGCCCGCGAGACCGGCTACGGCGACGGCTCCTTCGAGGAGCCGGTCACCGACGCACCACCGATCGACGTGGACACGCTGCTGGAGCTGACCTCGAGCGAGGCGTGGTTCGCGCAGTAGTCAGTCGAGCTGGTTGGCCATCCAGCTGACCAGCGGTCGCAGCTTGCGCCAGTCGTCGCGGATCCGGTCGAGGAGCTCGGGGGTGTGCACGAACGGCTCGAAGCCGTACTTCTTCATGCCCATCAGCGACTTGTGCCGCAGCAGGTCGATGCGCGGGTGGTCCTTGTCGTAGCCGCGCGGCGCCGTCCTGAGCCGGTCGCCGCCGATCTCGAAGCCCCCTCGCTCGAGGTCGCGCAGGATCCGCTGCAGCAGCTTGCCGGTCTTGTCGGCGGCCATGCCCTCACGGATCAGCGCCAGGTGCGCGCTCTCCGCGCGGTACATCCCGCCACCCACCCGTACGCCGGCAGCCGACACCTCGACGTACCAACCCGTCGCCGGCGCGACGCCCACGAACGCGCCCTGGTGGGTCTTGTACGGCGTCTTGTCCTTCGCGAACCGCACGTCGCGGTAGGGCCGGAACACCTTCGCCTCGCCGAACTCCTGCCCCAGCGCGTGCGTGAGCGCGAGCATCGGCGCCTTCACCTGGTCGTCGTACACGCTCTTGTGCGCGTCCCAGAACGACTTGGTGTTGTCGACCTCGAGGTCGTCGTAGAAGTCGAGCGCAGCGACGGGGAAACCGGAGAACTCCACCCGCGAGAGGGTACGCGCGCGGCCGGACGGGTCGCGCGACGCCAGGACGGCTCTTCCGCGATGCCGGGTGACCGGGCGATAGTGGTCGCCATGACCGACGGATCCACTGAGGCCCTCGGGGTCGATTTCTGGGCGACGATGTTCGACGGCCTCGCCGACTCCTACGACCAGTCCGGCGTCGCCTACTTCGAGACCATCGCGCGAGGCCTGGTCGACCGGCTCGCGCCGCAGCCCGGCGAGCGGGTCCTCGACCTCGGCTCCGGGCGCGGAGCGGCCACGGTCCGGCTGGCCGAGGCGGTCGGTCCGGCCGGATCGGTGACCGCGGTCGACGCCTCGGCCCGGATGGTCGAGCTGCTCGGCGAGACGGTCCGCGCGCAGGGGCTCGCCCAGGTGACGACCCTCCAGGGCGATGCGACGGCACCGCCCGAAGGTCCCTACGACGCGGTGTCGGCCTCGCTCGTGGTCTTCTTCCTCCCCGATCCCGTCGCCGCGCTCAGCGCCTGGCGCTCGCAGCTCGCACCGGGCGGTCGCCTCGGCATCTCCACCTTCGGCCCGTGGCCCGACGACATCCGGGCGATCATGGAGGTGGTGAGCGCCTACCGGCCGGACGACGGGATGGACCCGACCCAGATGCCCGAGGCGTTCCGGTCCGACGAGAGCGTCGAGGGGCTCTTCCGCGCGGCCGGGCTCGACCGGGTCCGGACGGAGCGGGCGACGTACCCCGTCGACTTCCGCGACGTCGACCAGTGGCTCGAGTGGGCGCTCGGGACTGCCGTGCAGGGCCTGTGGATGCAGGTGCCGGACGAGAAGAAGCCCGAAGCGCTCGACCGGATCGCCTCCGAGCTCGCCGCCCGCGACAACCGGCTGCACGTCGAGGCCCGCTACACGCTCGCGTCGTTGCCAGAGTGACCCATAGGTCACTCTCACAACGACGCGGCCGAGCGGACGACGAGGTTCGAACTCGCGACATTCAGCTTGGGAAGCTGACGCTCTACCAACTGAGCTACGTCCGCATGCGCCCGGGAGCGCGTCGCGAATGCTACCTGATCGCTACCGGCCGACCCACCTGCTGGTCGCGCGGGTGCGCACCACCATGACCAGGTCGTCCGGGTCGTCGGCGGCCCACCGGCTGCTGGTGGCGAGCCCGCGGCGGTCGACGCACGCGAGGGCCGCGCCGGGCGGCGTGCCGTTGGTGAGGCACGTCGCCAGCCAGGAGTACGACGTCCCGCCCGTCGGCAGCCGCCCGATGTCCATCGTGGCCGGCGTCTGTGCCGCGAGCAGCGACCCGTCGTAGCGCAGCTCGATCACGGCCGGCGCCGTGGCCGAGGCGGTGAGCTGGGTGGCGTGGAGCGTCACCGGGTTGCCGACGGCGCCCGCGGGGAGGAAGGGGTCGCTGCCCGTGTACTCGCTGACGGTCACCGAGGCGCCGTCGGTGTCCGCGGCGGGCACCCGCAGCGTCGCCGCCTGGACGTCGACCCCGGGATCGGTGACGGTCGCGCACGAGTAGGTGCCGTCGTACACGCAGGTGGCGGTGCCGTAGCGCTTCCCGGCACCGACCGTGGCCGGTCGCACGGCGCCGTCGGGGAGGACGACGGTCCCCGCGGCGACGCGCGTGCTCGAGGAGGCGGTCGCGCTGTAGTCGGCCGAGATGACCGACGTCCCGGCACCGGCGGACTTCAGGACCAGACCGTCGTTGACGAACCTCGACAGGCCATCGCCGGCAGGTGGGGTCGCGCCCTCGTAGTAGCCGCCGTCGTTGGCCAGCTGCAGCGTGCCGACACCGCTGCCGCCGTCCGTGGCCGGCGCGAGCTCGAAGCGGGTGCCGTGGTCGGCGGCGATGTAGCCCTGGTTGCTCAGCCGCACGAGGCCGTGCACCTCGACCCGGTAGTAGTCGAGGATGTTCATCCCGAGCACGTCGACGAGGAGCTTGCCGGAGTTCGCGACCACCAGGAGGCCGCGCGCCGTCGCGGCGGTCTGGCACGCGGTGGCCTCGGTGTTGCAGCGGCGGGTGAGGAAGCCGGGAGCGAAGCTCTCGTTGCTCCGCGCCTGGATCGTCCCGCGCAGCTCGATGCGCCCCGGCCCGCCGAGGCCGCCGTTGAGCAGCGTCGTCACGTTCTGCCGGAGCACGGACGGTCGCGACGACTGCGCGCCGAAGACTCGCAGGTTCGCGCCGAAGTCCACGTGGACCGACGTCGGCTGGCTCGGGGTGCCGACCACGTCGAAGGCCTGGATGCGGACGTTCCACTCGTCGTCGCCGCCGAGGTGGACCGTGGAGCCCGGCGGGACGCAGACGTAGTCTCGGTTGCGGCTGGTGTTGACGACCGGGTAGCCGGACAGGTCGTTGGGCTGCTCCCTGCCGTCGCCGCCAGGAGCCGGCTGGCCCACGGTCAGGGCGACGCCGTTCTTCGTCCAGTTGAGCGGGTTGCCCCACTCGTCGTCGACGGCGCCCGTCCACCGGAAGGTGTCGATGCCGGCCTGACCCGCGTAGCCGCAGTAGCCGCCCGGGACGAGCGAGGCCGGCGCCGCCGATCGCGCCGCACCGCACGGCAGCACCAGGACAGCGAGCGCGAGCGCCGCCGCTGTGCGCAGGATCCGGTGCACGGGGCGCTCCTGGAGGTGACAGTGCCGAGACGGTCGGGACCGACCGACACTAACCCGGCCGACCACCGCCCGACGGACGAATGGGACGACCTACCGGATCGGCGTGAGGCCCGGCCGCTTCGGCAGCACGCCGTCGCCGGAGGACCGACCGGTGATGCGGCGCTGCACCCACGGCACGAGGTGGGCACGCGCCCACGCGAGGTCGGCCTGGCGCTGCGCGCGCCGGGCGAGCACCGGCGCGGCCGGGACCGCGAGCGGGGCCAGGTCGTGCGGCACGCCGAGCGTGTCGAGGACGGCCATCGCGATGGCGTTGTGGCCGACCGGGTTGAGGTGCAGACGGTCGTCGTCCATCACCTCGCTGACCTTCCAGTCGCGCATCCGCCACATGTCGACCACGGTGGCGCCCCGGTTCTCGGCGATCTCGCGCACCCACTCGTTGAAGATGGCGGTGCGCCCGCGGATCACCTTGATGACCGGGTTGAGGCCCGGGTCGGCGATCGTGAACATCACGACGTGCGCGCCGGAGGCGGCGAGCCGGCCGACCGCTTCGTCGTACGACGCCGCGAGCCCGTCGAGGTCGACCTTGGGCCGGAGCACGTCGTTGCCGCCGCCGTGGATGGTGACGAGGTCGGGCTCGAGGGCGACGGCCGCATCGACCTGCTCGTCGATGATCGCGGGCAGCTTGCGGCCGCGGATCGCGAGGTTGGCGTAGCCGAAGTCGGGCGACCTGGTCGCCAGCACCTCCGCGACGCGGTCGGCCCAGCCACGCCAGCCGTTGGGCCGGGTCGGGTCGGCGTCGCCGACCCCTTCGGTGAAGGAGTCGCCGAGCGCGACGTACCGGTGGAAGCTCACCCCACCATTGTGCGCGCGGGCACTCGCGGACCGGCGACCGCCCACGACCCGAACTGGGTAGGGTGCCTGCGTGCTGCTGAGCGACCGCGACATCGTTGCCGAGATCGACGCCGGACGGATCGCGATGGATCCCTACGACCCGGCGATGCTGCAACCCTCGTCGATCGACGTGCGGCTCGACCGCTACTTCCGGGTCTTCGAGAACCACAAGTACCCCCACATCGACCCCGCCGCGGACCAGTCCGACCTGACCCGCGTCGTGGAGCCCGAGGGCGACGACCCGTTCATCCTGCACCCGGGCGAGTTCGTGCTCGGCTCGACGTACGAGGTCGTCTCGCTGCCCGACGACGTCGCGGCCCGCGTCGAGGGCAAGTCGTCGCTGGGCCGGCTCGGGCTGCTCACCCACGCCACGGCCGGCTTCGTCGACCCGGGTTTCTCCGGGCACGTGACGCTCGAGCTGGCCAACGTGGCGACGCTCCCGATCAAGCTCTATCCCGGCATGAAGATCGGCCAGTTCTGCTTCTTCCGGCTGACCTCGCCCTCGGAGCACCCCTACGGCTCGGCGAAGTACGGCTCGCGCTACCAGGGACAGCGCGGCCCGACGCCGTCGCGGTCCTACCTCAACTTCCACCGCACGCAGATCTGACGGCGGGCGGCGTGAGCCGCCTCACTCCGCTTGCATAGGTAAGCCTTACCTTAGTACGGTCCCCGGGTTCGCACTCCAGCTCCCGAAGGACCCTCGTGACCCACCGCACCGCCCACCGCCGTACGGCGCTCGCCCTCGCCTGCCTCCCGTTCCTGGCCGCCTGCAGCACGGGCTCGGCGTCGTCCGACGTGGCCGCGCCGACCGCAACGACCAGCGCGGAGGCCGACGCCTTCCCCGTGACCGTCGAGTCGGCCCTCGGTGACGCGGTCATCGAGGACGCACCCGAGCGCGTCGTCACCGTCGGCTACGCCGACTCCGACGTGGCCCTCTCCCTCGGGGTCGTCCCGATCGCCTCGGAGAAGATCACCTGGGGCGGCACGGCCGGGGGGTCGACCGTCTGGTTCGACGACGCGCTCGCCGAGATCGACGGCGCCCGGGCTCCCGAGCGGCTCGACACCACCGACGGCATCCCGGTCGACGAGATCATCGCGCTCGAGCCCGACCTGGTGCTCGGCACCAACTCGGGCCTCACCCAGCAGGACTTCGACAAGCTCACGAAGGCCGGCATCCCCGTGGTCGCCTACCCGGGCGACATGTGGTTCACCACGTGGCAGCAGTCGCTGGAGCTGGCGGGCCGGGCGCTCGGCCGCACGGCGGTGGCCGACCGGGTGGTCGCCGACACCGAGCAGGTCATCGCCGACACCGCGGCGAAGTACCCGCAGCTCGACGGCGCCACGATCGCCTACACCTACCTCAACCCCGCCGACACCTCGCAGATCGGCATCTACAGTGCCGAGGAGAACCGCCCGGTCCTCCTCGCGCAGCTCGGTGCGGTGACGCCCGCCATCGTCGACGAGGTGTCCGAGCCCGGCGTCTTCTACACCACGATCTCCGCCGAGCGGGCCAAGGACGTCGAGGCCGACGTGCTGCTGACCGACGCCGAGTCGGAGGCCGACATCGAGACGATCGAGACCGACCCGCTGCTCTCGCAGGTCCCCGCGATCGCGTCGGGCCACTGGTACGCCTCGACCGACCACGTCGCCTCGCTCCCGATGTCGGCCCCGTCCGCGCTCTCCCTCCCCTACGCGATGGAGAACTACATCCCCCACGTGGCTGCAGCGGTCGACGGTGACGGTTCCTGAGCTCACCCGGCCCGCGGTGGTGCCGGCGGGCGTCGCGCTCATGCTCGCGTCGCTCGCCGCCGTCATCGCCGTCTCGGTCCTCGTGGGGTCGACGTGGGTCTCGCCGGCCGCTCTGCTCGACCCGGGCCACGTCGACCACGCGGTGCTCGTCAAGCGCTGGGAGCGCACGCTCCTCGGGCTCGCGGTCGGCGCCGCCTTCGCCCTGGCCGGCGCGTGCATGCAGGGCCTCACCCGCAACCCGCTGGCCGACCCGGGGCTGCTCGGTGTCAACGCCGGGGCTGCCTTCGCGATGGCGACGGCCATCGCCTACCTCGGCGCGCACAGCCTCGGGCAGTACCTCTGGTACGGCTTCCTCGGCGCCGCCCTCGCGGCGGTCGTGGTGCACGCGGTCGCCAGCGTCGGCCGCGAGGGCGCGACCCCGGCGAAGCTGACGATCGCCGGTGCGGCACTCACCGCCGGCCTCTCGAGCTGGACGACCGGCGTCCTCCTGCTGGACCGCGAGGCCGTCGAGCAGATCCGGCGCTGGCAGGTCGGCACCGTCGCCGGCCGCGACACCGGCGTGCTGCTGACGGTCGCGGCACCGCTCGTCGTCGGCGCCGTCCTCGCGCTGGCGATGGCCGGCGCGCTCAACACGCTGGCGCTCGGCGACGACCTGGCGCGGGGGCTCGGCCGTCGTACCGCCGTCGACCGCGCCCTCGTCGGTCTCGCGGTCGTGCTGCTCGCGGGCACCGGCACGGCCGTCGCCGGCCCCATCGCCTTCATCGGCCTCGTCGTCCCCCACGCCGTCCGCCGCCTGGTCGGGGGTGACCACCGACGCGTCCTCCCCCTCAGTGCGGCGTACGGCGGCGCGCTGGTCGTGCTCGCCGACACCCTCGGCCGCGTGGTCCTGCCCCCGGCGGAGGTCCAGGTCGGCGTGATGGCCACGGTGATCGGCGTGCCCGTCCTCGTCTGGGTCGTCGCGCGCGGACGGGGGGTCGCGCTGTGAGCGCCCCACCCGTCGAGGCCGCCCCGCCGCCGGTCACGGCCGTCGAGACCGTCCGCCGCGCGCGTCGCGGCCCTCGCCGCCGCCACCTCGGTGTGGTCGTTGGCCTGACCGCGCTGGCCGTCGCCGCGTTCGCCGTCAACGTGCTGCTCGGCGACTACACCTACACGGTCCCCGACTTCTTCCGGATCCTCCTGGGCGAGCAGCTGCCGGTGGCGACGTACCTCCTGATGGAGTCCAAGCTGCCGCGCGCGGTTCTCGGCGTGCTGGTCGGTGTGTCCTTCGGCGCGGGCGGCGCGGTCTTCCAGACCACGCTGCGCAACCCGCTCGCGAGCCCCGACGTCGTCGGCGTCACCTGGGGCGCGAGCACGGCGGCCGTCGTCGCGGTCGTCACCCTCGGGTTGCGGGGCACACCCGTGTCGGTCGCGGCGATCGCCGGCGCCGTGGCGGTCGCCGTGCTGATCCGGGCGGCCGGCGGCTCCGTCGGCTCGCACCGGATCGTCCTGGTCGGCGTCGCGGTGACGGCCGCGCTGGCGTCGTTCATCCAGTACCTGCTCAGCCGGGCGGCGATCTGGGACGTGCAGGTCGCCCTGCAGTGGCTCGCCGGCAGCCTGCACGCCTCGGACTGGTCGACCGTCCGCGCCGTCGCGATCGCCACCGCGGTCCTCCTCCCGCTGCTCGCCCTGCTGGCGCGAGGCCTGCGGATCACCCAGCTCGGCAACGACCTCGCGACCGGGCTCGGGGCCCGCCGTCACACGCCCGACCTGCTGCTCCTCGTGGCGGTGCTGCTCGTCGCCGTGGCGGTCGCGGCCAGCGGGCCGATCGCGTTCGTCGCCTTCATGGCAGGCCCGACCGCACGTGCCCTCAACGGGGGCCGGCCCACCATCACCGGCGCCGCGCTCGTCGGCGTCGTCCTCGTCCTCTCCGCCGACTTCGTCGGCCACTACCTGATCGGCGACGTCACGGTGCCGGTCGGCGTGCTGACCGGCGCGTGCGGCGCGCCGTTCATGCTGTGGCTGCTGACGCGCGGCACGTCCTCCAGGAGCGCCTCGTGACCACCGTCCGACCGGCGCGGCTCGTCGCCGCCGACGTCACCATCGGCTACGGCGAGCGCGTCGTCGTCGAGGGTCTCGACCTGGCGGTCCCCGACGGCCGGGTCACCGTGATCGTGGGTGCGAACGCGTGCGGCAAGTCGACGCTCCTGCGCGGCATGGCGCGCCTGCTGCGACCGCACTCCGGCGCGGTGCTCCTCGACGGCGAGGCCGTCCACCACCGCTCCACCCGGGAGCTGGCGAAGGTGCTCGGACTGCTCCCCCAGCAGCCGGTCACCCCCGACGGCATCACCGTCGTGGACCTCGTGGGCCGCGGCCGGCACCCCCACCAGGGTCTGCTCGGACGCTGGACCAGCGACGACGAGCGCGCGGTGACCGAGGCGCTGGTCGCGACGGGCACCCTCGACCTCGCGGACCGGCCGGTGGACGAGCTGTCCGGCGGCCAGCGGCAGCGGGTGTGGGTGGCGATGGCCCTCGCGCAGGAGACCGACGTCCTGCTCCTCGACGAGCCGACGACGTACCTCGACCTGGCGCACCAGGTCGACATGCTCGACCTCCTGACCGACCTCAACCGCAGCCGTGGCACCACCATCGTGATGGTGCTCCACGAGCTCAACCTGGCCGCGCGCTATGCCGACCACCTGGTCGCGATGAAGGCCGGGCGGGTCGTCGCGGAGGGCGCCCCCCGCGACGTCGTCACCGAGGAGGTCGTGCGCGACGTCTTCGGGCTCACCAACCGGGTCGTCACCGACCCCGTCTCCCTCACCCCGCTGGTGCTCCCCGCGGGCCGCCACCACCCTCCCGTCCCCGAGCCCGAAGGAGCACTGCGCCCATGACCACGACGACCGACGAGCACGCCGCGAGCCTGCCCATGGTCCTCGACGAGGTCGAGGTGCACAGCGCCTCGCGGGTGTCGCCGTCGTACGTCCGCGTCGAGCTGGCCGGCCCGGCCCTCGCCGACTGCGGCACCGACGGGCCGCTGCTCGACCAGCGGATGAAGATCGTCTTCCCCAGCAGCACCGGCGCGCTGCCCGACCTCTCCGGAGCCGACGCGTCGTGGTGGGACACCTGGCTGGCGATCCCCGAGGACCAGCGCGGCTCCATCAGGACCTACACGATCCGGGACCTGGTCCGCTCGGGGGCCGGGACCCGGATCGTGGTGGACATCGTCGTGCACGACCCCCGCGAGCACACCGGGCCCGGCAACGAGTGGGCCCTGCGCGCCGCACCCGGCGACCGCATCGTGGTGGCCGCCCCCCGCCGCGGCCACGCGTTCGGCGGCATCGAGTGGTCACCCGGCGACGCCAGCCGGCTGCTGCTCGCCGGCGACGAGACGGCCCTGCCCGCGGTCCGCGGCATCCTTCGTGACCTGCCGGCGGACGCCGTGGGCGCCGCGTTCGTGGAGGTGCCGGCCGCGGGCGACATCCAGCGCGACGTCCTCGCCCCCACCGGCGTCGAGGTCACCTGGCTGCCCCGCGGTGACGCACCCCGCGGCGCGTCCCTCCACGCGGCGGTCGTCGCCTGGCTCACGGGCAGCGCCGAGCAGGCGCCGGCGGTCGACGACGCGGAGATCGACCCCGACCTCTGGGAGACCCCGGTCCACTCCTCCTCCGGCGAGCAGGTCGCGCCCTACACCCAGGTCCCCACGGGCGACAGCCCGTACGCCGGCCTCTACGCCTGGATCGCCGGCGAGTCCAAGGTCGTGACCGGCCTCCGACGCCGGCTCGTCAGCGACCTCGGCGTCGACCGGGCCCAGGTCGCCTTCATGGGCTACTGGCGCGAGGGCGTCGCCATGCGGTCCTAGCGGACGGGGAGGGTCAAGACCGAGGGGTGGTCGGGACCGGTGTAGACCTTGATCGGCAGGGCTTGCCCCGGGAGGTCGGGGACCGGCGCGAGCAGGTGCGGGACGTCGTAGCCCTGCACGGTGACCCGGAGCCGGTGGCCGCGCGCGATCATCGCGCCGGTCGGGAAGACCTCGACGTCGACGGGCGCGATGGTGCCCGGCGCCAGTGGCGTGCGGGCCGCCTTGGTGAACGGGTGCCAGGGCTGAATCAGCCGGCCGTCGAGGTACCGCGACTGCGCGGGCACCAGCTTGCGCTGGGAGATCACCTGCCAGCCGCCGGTGATCCGGTGCACCGAGCCGTCGGGCGCGACGTCCTCGACGACGACCGAGAGCATCCCGTCGCCGGCGGTCGTCGACACGAAGAGGTGCGCGTTGATCGGCCCCTGCATCCGGACCGGCCGGGTCACCGGCGTGGTCTCGAAGGTCAGCCCGGAGTAGTCGTTGAGCGCGTTGTTCGTGAAGCACGGGTTGTCCGGCCAGATCGCGTTCATGACGCCGGCGGTCCACTGGTTGGCCGACCGGGTGCACAGGCCCGAGACGGGCAGCGGCAGCAGCGTCGACGTGCCCGCGGCCGGGGTGCCGGTCGTGAGCCCACCGGCCCGCCCGCCCATCGCGGACGAGCCGGACAGCGCATAGCTGCGCGCGTGCAGGTCGTCGGCGATCCAGCGGGGCCGCTTCACCCAGCGGTCGGCGCCCTGCTCGTAGTAGGTCACGGGCGGGATCTCCCCGAGCCTGGTGTCCATGCCCTTGATCCAGTGGTCGAACCAGCGCAGCTGCAGCTCCTCGGTGGTGCCGTACCCGGCGTCGGCCACGAGCGCGCCCGACGAGCCCTGCAGGTGGTCCCACGGGCCGATGATCATCTTCACCGGAGCGCCGTTCTGCTGGAGCTTCTCGAAGACGAGTGGCGTGCCGCGCTGGAACAGGTCGTACTCGCCGCCGATCAGGAAGGTCGGCACCGTGACGTCGTCGAGGTAGGAGATCGCCGACCGCTCGCGGTAGAAGGGCCCGTCGTACATCGGGTCCTGGCCCAGCAGGGCCTGCAACGCGAGGGTGAGGGTGAAGGAGCCGCCGCCCACGAGGTGGTCGAGGAGCACGCCGAGCGCGGCGGTCGGGTCACTGCCGACGTAGGCCGGCGGGACCAGCGCCGCGCCGTTGACCAGGTCGAGCCACAGGGGCATGAAGCCGACGTCGAGCTGGCCTCCCGAGGCGACGATGTCGCGGTAGACGTCGGCGCCCGGGACCTGCGGGAAGATCGCCTTCAGGCCGGGCGGGTGGTGGCCGGCGGCCATCAGCTGGCTGATCCCCATGTAGGACGCGCCCGCCATACCGACCTTGCCGTTGCTCCACGCCTGGTCGTGCGCCCAGGCGACGACCTCGCCGGAGTCCTTGTTCTCCCGCGCGCTGAAGGCACCCCAGCTGCCCCCGGAGCTGCCGGTGCCCCGCGCGTCGACGACCAGGTAGTTGTAGCCGCGCTGGACCAGGTACGACGGCCCGGGACCCGCCAGCCCGCCGCCACCGCCGGCGATCACCGACTTGTTGTAGGCCGTGATCATCACGATGACCGGCAGCCGCCGGTCGACAGCCGCCCCGCTCGCGTCGGCCGGCTGGATCAGGTCGCCGCGCAGCACGACCCCGTCGTCCATCGGGATCTTCAGGTCGGTGGTCTTGACCGTGCCCGGGTAGTCCTCCGGCCGTGGGATCCACCCGCTCGTCGGTGCACTCGCGGGTGCCACGGTCGGCGCCGCCGACGGGGCGGCGCTCGAGGTCGGTGCGGTGAGGCCGGTCGCGACGACCGCGGAAGCGGCGGTGGCGACGACGGCGAGCAGGGTGCGACTGCGCAGGCGCTGGTTCATGGGGCTCCCTCGAGGCGGTTCCCCCTGGTCAACGACAAGTCAGGTGCCTGGTTATCGGACGCGTCACAGACCCTGTGCTCGACGACATTTGGGGTATCTCACCTGTTCGGGCGCCGCCGCGGCGCCGGTACGGACCTGAGGGAGGACCAACGCGTGGTGGAGACCTGGCCGGGAGCGGCCTACCCGCTCGGAGCGACGTTCGACGGCAGTGGCACGAACTTCGCACTCTTCAGCGAGGTCGCCGAGCGCGTCGAGCTGTGCCTGATCGACGTCGACGACGACGGCGGCACCCGCAAGGAGACCCGCGTCGAGCTCACCGAGGTCGACGGCTTCGTCTGGCACGCCTACCTCCCCGAGGTCCAGCCCGGACAGGCCTACGGCTACCGCGTCCACGGCCCGTGGGACCCGGCACAGGGGCTGCGCTGCAACCCCAACAAGCTGCTGCTCGACCCCTACGCCAAGGCGACGCGCGGCGAGATCGACTGGCAGCAGTCGCTCTTCGGCTACGACTTCGGCGACGAGGGCTCGCGCAACGACGAGGACTCCCTCGACGCGACGCTCCTGGGCGTCGTGATCAACCCCTACTTCGACTGGGAGGGCGACCGGCCGCCGGGGACGCCGTACGCCGAGTCGGTCATCTACGAGGCGCACGTCAAGGGTCTCACCGCGACCCACCCCGACGTGCCCGAGGCGCTGCGGGGCACCTACGCCGGGCTCGCCCACGAGTCGGTCATCGAGCACCTCCAGAAGCTCGGCGTGACCGCCGTCGAGCTGATGCCGGTGCACCAGTTCGTGCACGACGACGTGCTGCTGCAGCGCGGGCTGCGCAACTACTGGGGCTACAACACCATCGGCTTCTTCGCGCCGCACGACGGCTACACGAGCTCGGCCCTGGCCGGTCACCAGGTCCAGGAGTTCAAGTCGATGGTCCGGACCCTCCACGCCGCCGGCATGGAGGTCATCCTCGACGTGGTCTACAACCACACCGCCGAGGGCAACCACCTCGGGCCGACGCTCAGCTTCAAGGGCATCGACAACCCGGCGTACTACCAGCTCGTCGACGACGACCGGCAGTACTACATGGACTACACCGGCACCGGCAACTCGCTCAACGTCGGCCACCCGCACTCCTTGCAGCTGATCATGGACTCGCTGCGCTACTGGGTGACCGAGATGCACGTCGACGGGTTCCGCTTCGACCTCGCCTCGACACTGGCCCGCGAGTTCTACGAGGTCGACCGGCTCGCGGCGTTCTTCGAGCTGGTGCAGCAGGACCCGATCGTCAGCCAGGTGAAGCTGATCGCCGAGCCGTGGGACGTCGGCCCGGGCGGCTACCAGGTCGGCAACTTCCCGCCGCAGTGGACCGAGTGGAACGGCGCCTACCGCGACACCGTCCGCGACTTCTGGCGCGGCGCCGCCAACCTCGGAGAGTTCGCCAGCCGGATCGCCGGCTCCTCCGACCTCTACGAGCACTCCGGGCGCCGCCCGGTGGCGAGCATCAACTTCGTCACCGCCCACGACGGCTTCACCCTGCGCGACCTGGTCTCCTACGAGAGCAAGCACAACGAGGCCAACGGCGAGGACGGCCGCGACGGTGCCGACGACAACCGGTCGTGGAACCACGGCGTCGAGGGCGCGACCGACGACCCCGGCATCAACCAGGCGCGCGCGCAGGACCAGCGCAACCTGCTGGCCACGTTGCTGCTGAGCCAGGGCGTCCCGATGGTGCTGCACGGGGACGAGCTCGGCCGCACCCAGGACGGCAACAACAACACCTACGCCCAGGACTCCGCGCTCAGCTGGATCGACTGGGAGCGGGTCGACCGGCCGCTCACCGAGTTCGTCGCCGAGCTCGCGCGGCTGCGCCGCGAGCACCCGTCGCTGCGGCGCCAGCGCTTCTTCACCGGCACGTCGGTGCGCAAGGCCGAGGGCGGGCTCAACGACATCGTCTGGCTGCACCCCGAGGGCCGTCCGATGGAGGACGGCGACTGGGAGAGCGGGCTGCGCACCCTGGGCATGTACCTCAACGGC
This sequence comes from Nocardioides candidus, assembly GCF_041321175.1. NCBI lineage: Bacteria > Bacillati > Actinomycetota > Actinomycetes > Propionibacteriales > Nocardioidaceae > Nocardioides > Nocardioides candidus. The sequence goes on from NZ_JBGGWC010000001.1 coordinate 24,891, forward strand.
GGCGGCATCGCCGGCCGCGACCGCCGCGGCCAGCGGATCCGCGACGACCACTTCCTGCTGCTCTTCAACAGCGGCGACGCGGCGACGGTGACCCTCCCCGAGCAGGAGTACGGCGAGCGCTGGCTCGTCGCTGTCGACACCACCGGCAGCTGCGACACCGAGAAGCCGGTCGACGCCGGCAGCACGTTCGAGCTGCCGCACCGCAGCGTCGTCGTGCTGCAGCAGTGGCACGGGGAGGACCCGGAGGTGGACGTGAGCCCGGCCGCCTCGGTGGCCTCGATGGCGGAGTCGGGCGACGCCGGCAGCTCGGGCGACGCATGACCGCCGAGCGCATCCCCGCGCGGGTGCCGACGAGCACCTACCGCCTGCAGATCAACGCCGACTTCGACCTCGACGCGGCGCTGGAGGTGCTGCCCTACCTCGACGACCTCGGCGTCGGCTGGCTCTACCTCTCCCCGCTGCTGGAGGCGCACCCCGGCAGCGACCACGGGTACGACGTCGTCGACCCGAGCCGCGTCGACCCGGCCCGCGGTGGCCGGGACGCCCTGGCCCGGCTGGCCAACGAGGCGCACCGGCGCGGGATGGGCGTGGTCGTCGACGTGGTGCCCAACCACGTCGGCATCGAGGCCCCGTCCGCCAACCGGTGGTGGTGGGACGTGCTCGCGCACGGGCGCGCGTCGCGCTACGCGCACTACTTCGACATCGACTGGGACGCGGCCGACGGGAAGGTCGTCGTACCCCTGGTCGGCGACGACGACCTCACCACCGAGGGCGGACCGATCCGCAACCTGCACCTCGTCGACGGGATGCTCGGCTACCACGAGCACCGGTTCCCGCTGGCACCCGGCAGCGCCGAGGGCACCGACGACCCCCAGCTGGTGCACGAGCGGCAGCACTACCGGCTCGTCGGCTGGCGGGCCGCGGACCAGCACCTCAACTACCGGCGGTTCTTCGCGGTGAACACCCTCGCTGGTGTGCGGATCGAGGACCGCGACGTCTTCGAGGACACCCACGACGAGATCGCCCGGTGGCTGCGCGAGGGCTGGGTCGACGGCCTACGCGTCGACCACCCGGACGGGCTGCGCCACCCCGCTGCGTACCTCGACGACCTCGCCGCACTGACCGGCTCGGGCTGGGTGGTCGTCGAGAAGATCCTCGAGCCGGGCGAGGAGCTGCCCGCCCGCTGGCGCACCGCCGGCACCACCGGCTACGACGTGCTCGGCCTCGTCGACCGCGTGCTCGTCGATCCCGCCGGGGCGGGTCCGCTCGGCGAGCTCGACGCCCGGCTCCGCGGCGGGGTGCCGCCGTGGAGCGACCTGGTGCACACCAACAAGCGCGAGGTGGCCCGGACCATCCTCAACGCGGAGGTACGACGGATCGCCCGTGAGCTGGCGCGCGAGCTCGACGTCGCGCCCGACGAGGCGTGGCGGGCGGGCGTGGAGGCCGCGCTGGTGGAGCTGCTGGCCGCGTTCCCGGTCTACCGCAGCTACCTCCCCGACGGCGTCGCCCACCTCGAGCAGGCGGCGGAGACCGCGCGCCGCGAGCGGCCCGACCTCGCGGAGTCGCTGGACCTCGTCGTACCGCTGCTGTCGGACCGGCTGCGCGCCCCGGCCCTCCGGTTCCAGCAGACCAGCGGGATGGTGATGGCCAAGGGCGTCGAGGACCGGGCGTTCTACCGCTGGAGCCGGCTGTCGTCGCTCAACGAGGTCGGCGCCGACCCCGACCACTTCTCGCTCCACCCCGACGACTTCCACGCGGCGATGGCCCGGCGCCAACTCCTCGCCCCGGCGGCGATGACGACGCTCACCACCCACGACACCAAGCGGTCCGAGGACGTCCGGGCGCGCCTCGCCGTGCTCGCGGAGGACCCCGCCGGCTGGGCGGAGGCGATGGACGCGCTCCTCGAGGCCGCCCCCGCTCCCGACCCCGGCTTCGCCAACCTGCTGTGGCAGGCCGCCGTCGGCGCCTGGCCGCTCTCGCGCGAGCGCCTGCACGCCTACGCCGAGAAGGCGATGCGCGAGGCCGGCGACCGGACCTCCTGGACCGACCCCGACCCGACGTACGAGAAGGGCGTGCACGCACTCGTCGACGCGGCGTACGACGACCCGGCGGTCACCGCGGTCCTCGACCGGGTCGCGGCGCGACTGGCGGCCCCGGGCTGGAGCAACGCCCTCACGGCGAAGCTGCTCAGCCTGACCGTGCCGGGCGTGCCCGACGTCTACCAGGGCAGCGAGCTGTGGGAGCTCAGCCTGGTCGACCCCGACAACCGCCGGCCCGTCGACTACGGCCGGCGCGAGGCGCTGGTCGAGGCGGGCGGGACCCCGGCCCGGCCGACGTCGATCGACGACGTGGGTGCCGCGAAGCTGCACCTCGTGCGGACCGCCCTGCGCCTGCGCCGCTACCGGCCCGAGCTGTTCGTGCGCTACGAGCCGGTGCCCGCCTCCGGCTCGGCCGCCGGTCACGTGCTCGCCCTCGACCGCGGCGGCGTGGTCGCCGTCGGCACCCGGCTGCCGCTCGGCCTGGTCGAGGGCGGTGGGTGGCGGGACACCCGCCTGGACCTGCCCTCGGGCACCTGGCGCGACCTGCTGACCGACCGCCCGGCGGCGGGCGACGTCGGCTCGCTCCTCGACACGCTGCCCGTCGCGCTGCTCCTGAAGGAGGACGCGTGAGGTTCGAGGTGTGGGCGCCGCGTCCGGACCGGGTCCGGCTCAGCCTCGGCGCCGAGGTCGTCACGATGGTGCCTACCGGCCGCGGCTGGTGGGCGACCGAGGACGACCTCGGCACGGTGGCCGCCGGGACGTCGTACGGCTATCTCCTCGACGACGACCCGACGCCCCTCCCCGACCCGCGCTCGCTCCGCCAGCCCGACGGGGTCCACGAGCGCTCGGCGACCTACGACCCCGCCGCTCATGCCTGGCAGGACCAGGAATGGACCGGACGCGCGCTCGCCGGCACGACGATCTACGAGCTCCACGTCGGGACCTTCACGCCGGAGGGCACCCTCGACGCCGTGGCCGAGCGGCTCGACCACCTGGCCGCGCTCGGCGTCGGGTTCGTCGAGCTGATGCCCGTCAACGCCTTCAACGGCACCCACGGTTGGGGCTACGACGGCGTGCTGTGGTCGGCGGTGCACGAGCCGTACGGCGGGCCGGCCGCCTACCAGCGGCTCGTCGACGCCTGCCACCGCGCGGGCATCGGAGTGATCCAGGACGTCGTCTACAACCACTTCGGACCGTCCGGCAACTACCTGCCGCGGTTCGGTCCCTACCTCAAGGACGGCCGCAACACCTGGGGCGACCTCGTCAACCTCGACGGGGAGGGCTCGCCGGAGGTACGGCGGCTCATCCTCGACAACGCGCTGATGTGGCTGCGCGACTTCCACGTCGACGGGCTGCGGCTCGACGCAGTGCACGCGCTCGTCGACGAGTCCGAGACCCACCTCCTCGAGGAGCTCGCCGTCGAGGTCGAGGCGCTCTCCACGGAGCTCGACCGGCCGCTGACCCTGATCGCGGAGTCGGACCTCAACGACGCCCGCATGGTGACCCCGCGCGAGGACGGGGGCCTCGGTCTCGACGCGCAGTGGAGCGACGACTTCCACCACGCCGTGCACGTGGCACTCACCGGCGAGACGAGCGGCTACTACGCCGACTTCGCCCCCCTGGCCGCACTCGGCAAGGTCCTCGACCGCGGGTTCTTCCACGACGGCACCTGGTCGTCCTTCCGCGGGCGCGACCACGGCCGGCCGATCGACACCGACCGGGTGCCGGCCTGGCGGCTCGTCGTCTGCGCCCAGAACCACGACCAGGTCGGCAACCGCGCGCGAGGCGACCGGACCGCCGAGCTCCTCGACACCAGCCGGCTGCTCTGCGGGGCACTGCTCACCCTCGCGTCGCCCTTCACCCCGATGCTCTTCCAGGGCGAGGAGTGGGCCGCGAGCAGTCCGTTCGCGTTCTTCACCTCCCATCCGGAGCCCGAGCTCGCGAAGGCGACGGCCGAGGGCCGGCTCGCGGAGTTCGAGCAGATGGGGTGGGACCCCGAGCAGGTCCTCGACCCGCAGGACCCGGCGACCTTCGAGAGCAGCAGGTTGCGCTGGGACGAGGCGACGACCGGCCGCCACGCGGAGGTGCTGGCGGGCTATCGCCGGCTAGGAGCGCTGCGCCAGGAGCACGCCGAGCTCACCGAGCCCACCTTCGGGCGGGCGGACATCGACGAGGAGGCCCGTCGGGTGACCCTCGACCGGGGCCGGCTCGCGATCCACGTGAACCTCGGGGACAGTGCCTGGGCGGTGCCGGCGACCGAACTGCTGTTCAGCACGACAGCCCCGGTCTCCGTGGAGGCCGAGGCTGTCGAGGTCCCGCCGGGGGCGGGAGTGCTGGTGGTCAGAGGAACTCCAGGCCCGCACGGCGAGCCCGGCGCCCGGACTTGATCCGGGATGCGGCCCGGTGCCGGTCGGCGCGGACGAGGCGCTCGGCGATCTCCTGACGGACGCGGAGCGTGGACGTCGGTTCGATCATGGTCGGTACCTCCTCTCGGGGGGCTCGGAGCTTCTTCGACTGCTGCTACTCAACCATCGGCCACCGACAGTGACCCTGGCCTGATCGTGCTTGCGGTGGCCGCCGGCGGACGGCCCCGGACCTGCTCTCAGGCAGGAACCAGGTGGATGTCGCCGGAGACCGTGGTGGCCCGGATCTCGACGTAGTCGGCACCCGGCTCGGGCTCACCGACACCCTCCACACCGGAGCGCACGGCGCCGCTCAAGGTGGTGAGGTCGGTCCAGACCGGGGTGCCGGCCGGCACGCCGATCCGCACGTCGCCCGAGGCGCCCTTGCTGGTGATCCGACCGCGCGCCGCATGGCGCACGACGACGTCGCCGGAGCCGGTCGTCATCGTCACGTCGGTCTCGGCACGCTCGACGTCGAGGTCGCCCGAGCCGGTCTTCACCAGGACCGGGCCCCCGGAGCGGGCGATCCGGATGTCGCCGGAGCCGGTCGAGATCGTCGTGGTCCCGGCGAGGTGCTCCGCGTTGACGTCGCCGGATCCGCTGCGGATCCGCAGGTCGCCCTCGACCCCGCGCAACGACACGTCGCCGGACCCGGTGTCGATCGACCCCGCACCCGCGATCTGCTCGACGCTGACGTCACCCGAGCCGGACTTCACCGACGCCTCGCCGACCGACCCGGTGACCCGGATGTCGGCGCTGCCGCCGCGGAGCACGACCGAGCTGCCGGCCGGCACGACGATGTCCATCGCGAGCTTCTGGTCGCCGAAGAGCCCGCGCGACTTCGGGGCGATGACGCTGACCCGGTCGCGGTCGTGGTGCACCTCGACCTGGTCGGCGTTACGGCCCTCGACCCGCACCTCGGTGGTGCGCACGTCGGCCGCGCTGACGGCGATGTGGCCGCTGCCGTTCTCGACGTGCAGCTGGATCGGTTCGGGCGTCTGGAAGGTCTGCTCGGGCATGGCGGTGCTCCTCGAGAGGGTGGGAGTGGGAAGGGACGGGTGTCAGAGCCAGCCGGTGACCCGCTTGTTGGAGCGCTTCCCGAAGGGGAAGTCACCCCCGAACGGGAGGCTGGACAGGTCGACGTCGACGTGGATGGCGCGGTCGTTGGTCGCGCCGCGGACCAGGTTGACCAACCAGGTGTTGAGCGACTGGCCGGCCGCGGCGGCGGCCTCCTCGGCCTTGACCTTGACCGACTCGGGCATCCGCACGGTGATCCGGGCGAGGCCCTCCTCGCCGAGCTCGCCCGGGGCGGGCGGGGGCGGCGGAGCGGGCGGGGCCGGAGGTGCGGGAGGCGTGGGTGCCTGGACGACGAACTCGAGGTCACGACCGTCGAGCCGTACGTCGACGCCCCCCGCCGGCATCGCCGCCGTGATCTCCGCGGCGGCCTGGCTGATCGCCTCCATCAGGGCGAGGCGGGCGGCCGGGTCGAGCGCGTAGCCGAGCCGCTCGGCGGTCTGCCGGGCGGCCTCGCCGGCGCTCTCGGCCGCGGCCAGCAGGTCGCGGCGGAGGTTGTCGACGAAGGGGGTGATGTCCATGTGCACCACTATGACGTCAGTATGACGTCATGTCAACCCCTGAATGATGTCATCTGGCGTCACGCGGTGTCATCCGCTGATCGGAGCGGCCGTGTCCACCGCGTAGATCGCGCCCGCGTCGTCGATCCAGAGCTCGACCGACCACGCGTCGGCACATCCCCTCGGCTCAGGCTGGTCGAGGCGCACCACGTCCTGCTCTGCCGCGAGCCGGAGCTCCTTCGGAAGCGCGCCCGGGTGGGCCGAGCAGCCGCTGGCCAGCGTCGGCGACTGCACCACCGGGCCGTCGTACGCGTCGAGCACGTCGAGGGCCGAGCGCGGGCACGGCGCCGACATCGTCGGCGGGCACGCGAGGCGCCATGCGTCGCGATCGGCCGGGTCGGTCATCGGGTCGCGCGCCTCGTAGCCCCCGAGCATGACCCGCACCTCGTCGGCGAACCGCGGAGCCGGTCCGCCGCCGCGCGCCCACGCGACGAAGGCGGTGGCGGTCGCCTCGGCCGCCGCGTCGTGCGCACCGGCCTCCTGGTCCGCCTCGTCGTCCGCCGCGGTCCGCGTGGCGAGGATCGACACCTCGGCCACCGCCCCGCGCACCAACCGGATCCCGAGCACCGGCGGCGTGACCCCGTCGCAGTCGGCAGCGTCGGCCGGACGGAGGTAGACGGCGTAGTCCCACGTGCGCGTCGCGTCCGCTCCGTCCTGGTCAAAGCAGGTCCACGGCATCGACGCTCCCGGCCACCGGAGGTCCTGCACGGTCAGGTAGGGCGAGCCGTAGACGAAGCCCGACGGCACGCCGCCGTACGACGGCCGCGTGAGCATCTCGGTGATGGCGGCGAGGGCCGAGTGGCACGCCTCGTCGTCGCAGACCGTCCACCTCGACGGGTCGGCCGCGTCCGCGGCGCTGAGGGTGCTCGTCGCGGCGCCGCGGAGGGACAGCTCCACCTCGGGTGCGAGAGCGGGCGGGCCGGCGAGTCCCTGGGCGAACCGGACCAGGTCCCACACCACGGCACCCGACGCCCGGCAGGCGGCCATGATGGGGCCGCCCTGCCGCGCACTCTCGTCGGTGACGCTCAGCCGGACGGTCCGGCCGGGAGCGACCGGCCGTCCGACGGCGGGCTCCGTCAGCACCACCGTGCCGTCGGGCGCGCAGGTGCTGTTGTCCCGGCGCGCGTCGACCCGGAGGCCACGCGCCTCGAGGACGTGGCGCGCCTCGGCCACGGTCATGCCGATCACCGCCGGCATCTCTCCGCCGGAGATGGGGTGGGGCCGCTCCACCACCGACCGGTCGGCCGGACCCGGCTCGACGTCGCCGGTCCGCTGCGCGACGAACCACCCTCCCCCGGCCGCCACCAGCACGGCCGCTGCCGCGGCGAGCACCGGCCAGCGCCGGGCGCGCGGCTCGGGCAGGCCGGTGAGGGTGAGCGGGGCGGCCGGCGCCACATCGATCGTCTCGGCCGCACGCGCCAGCAGCACGCGCGCCCGGGTCTCCTTCGGGTCTTCAGCGGGCATCGGGGGCCTCCACCAGAGGGGCGAGCGCCGCCAGGGCGCGGGCGGTGCGGGACTTGACGGTGCCGGCCGCGACGCCGAGGGCGACGGCGGTGTCGCGCTCGGAGAGGTCGGCGTAGTAGCGGAGCACCAGCACCTCACGGTGCTCCGGGGAGAGCGCGGCCAGCGCACGCCGTACGGCGATCCCGCCTGTCGGGTCGTGGTCCTCGACGTCCTCCGGCAGCACCTCGGTCGGGATCTCGCCGTGCCAACGACGGGCACGGACGTCGCTCAGGGTGGTGACCAGCACGCGGTGCACGTAGGCGTCGGGGCGGTCGGCGCGCGCGACGCGGCGCCAGGAGCGGTAGCACTTCAGCAGCGCCGCCTGCACGACGTCCTCCGCGTCGACGGCCGGGCAGCCGAGCAGCACGGCGGTCCGCACGAGGCGGGCTCGGCGGTCGGCGACGTACGTCGTGAAGTCCATCGGGCTCCTTGTCGGTCACCCTAGAGACCGGCGAGGGCCCCCGACCGGTTCCGTTGGGGTGTGCAACGATGGCAGGGCCGGGACTCCAGTACAGCGGTCCTTCGAGGTCACGAGATCCGGGAGCCCCACGTTGACCATTGCGCAACTGTCGATGCAGGACACGATCGACAACGTCCGCACGACGATGAGGTCCGACACGGCGACCCTGCTGCTCCTCGACGAGTCGGGCACGGTGCTCGAGCCCGCCGCGTCGGCCGGTCTCGGCGGTCGCTGGCGCGGCGCGCCGCACATCCGCGTCGGCACGGGCTTCGCGGGCAGCGTCGCAGCGCGCGACGAGCCCGTCGTCATCCAGGACGTCAACGAGGCGTCGGTGATCAACCCCATCCTGCGCGGTTTCGGCGTGCACCGGTTGCTCGGCGTGCCCGTCCACGGCACCGAGGGCCTGCTCGGCGTGCTCCACGTCGGCACCTTCGCCTACCGCGACTTCTCCGAGACGGAGGTCGAGCGGCTCCAGCGGATCGCCGACGACATCGGCGTGCGCCTGTCCGACCGCCGCCAGGACGACGCCCACCTCGCCGCGCTCATGCTGCAGCGGAGCCTGCTCCCCGCCGCTCCCCCGGAGATCCCCGGCCTCGACGTCGCCGTGCGCTACCTGCCCGCAGAGGGCGACCTGGGCGGCGACTGGTACGACGTCTTTCCCCTCCCCGACGGCAAGGTCGGCTTCGTCATGGGCGACGTCGAGGGCCACGGCCTCTGGTCGGCGATCGTGATGGGCCGGCTGCGCAGCGCGCTCCGCGCCTACGCCCTCGACCACGACGATCCCGCCGAGGTGCTGCACCGGCTCGATCGCAAGCTGTGCTACTTCGAGACCGACATCTCCGCCACCGTCCTCTACGCGGTCACCGCGCCGCCGTACGACACCATCACGATCTGCAACGCCGGCCACCCCGCTCCGCTCGTCGCCCGCGCGGGCGAAGAGATCGCCCAGACGGCCGAGCTCTCCGCGGGCCTGATGCTCGGCGTCTCGCCCGACGCCGTGCGCACCAGCGACGTCGTGCGCCTGACACCCGGCAGCTCGGTGGCGATCTTCACCGACGGGCTCGTCGAACGGCGCGGCGGCGACGCGTCCCAGGACCCCTACGGCGAGCGTCTCGAGGTCGTACGGCGGGCGTTCCGCCCCGAGCACGACGCCGAGGCCGCGTGCAGCCACATCGTCGCTGCCGGCCTGGGCGACGACGCCGCGGAGGACGACGTCGCCCTGGTCGTCATCCGCCGGGTGCCCGGCTGAACCCGACTGCCCTGCTCAGTCCTCGCGTGCGATGTGCTCGAGGCCCTCGAGCCGCGCGAGCTCTGCAGCGGTCTCGTCCCGCACGGCCCGAAGCTGCCGGAGGTCGCGCCGCGGCGCCGGGGTGGTGGTCGTGCGCCAGCTGTCGACGACGTCGACCATGGCGTCGACGGCCCTGATCTCGCCCTTCAGCTGCTCCCAGAGCATCGCCGCGGTGGCGCTGACGATGTGCAGACGGCCGGGGAACGGACCGTCACCGCGCAGGTAGCCGTCCATGAGCTCCAGCCCCGTCCGCAGCTGGTCCACGAGCTGGCCGCGGCGCACCAGCAGCTGGCGGCGCAGGACCTCGCGGTCTCCGTGGTCGGCGAAGATGACGCGCAGGCCGATCTCCGAGGCCAGCTCCGTCGGCGCCACGTCGCGCTCGAGCCAGCGCCGCAGCACCGCCCGGCCCTCGGGCGTGGCACTCCACCGTCGTTTGGCGCGACTGCCGGGCTCGGGGGGGACCTCCTCGACGAGGCCACGCGCCGCGAGCCGCTGCGGCTCCCCGAGCAGCAGCCGGCGGCTGATGGTCCAGTAGTAGCCGAGCGCGCGCTCGAGCTGTTCGGCGAGCCCGTACGCGGTCATCGGGGCGGTGGCCAGCAGCGCCAGCACCGCGAGGGCGTTGGTCGAGGGGAGATCGGAGAAGTCATCCTCGCGGGGGTTGACGTCGGCGCTCACGACAGTGCAATCTACACCTCACCGATAACAGTGCAGATTGCACCTTGCGAGGATCCCATGACGTACATCACGACCGATCGCGACGAGCTCCTCCACCGCCTGGCCGAAGCTGGCCAGAGGTTCACCCGGCTCGCGGGCAGCGTGCCGCCGGACACGCGGGCGCGCGCGTCGGACTGGACCGCCCGGGACGTCGTGGCCCACGTCCTCACCGTCGTGCGGCGCTACACGACCCGCGACCTCGACAGCTGGGACGGTCTCTCGTCCACGCCGGCAGAGGTGAACGAGCAGAACGCGGCAGAGCTCGCCGCCCTGGTCGACGTCGGCATGGACGACCTGGTCGCCGAGCTGCGCAAGGAGCTCGAGACGCTGACGGCGATCTACCGCGAGGTGGATCTCGACGCGTCGTACCGCTTCCACTTCCGGACGGAGATCGACGGCTACGGCGGCCTCGGGAACATGATCGGCGAGCTGCTCGTCCACGGCTACGACATCGCACGGGGCGCAGGACGCCCGTGGCCCATCGACGACCGCGACGCCCAGCTCGTGCTCAACGGCATCCTCCAGGTGGCGGACGGTGTGCTCGACCCGCTGGCGACCGCGGGTCTCGACCTCAGCGTGCTGTGGCGGATCGGCGAGGCCAGGGCGATGCTGCACCTCGAGCACGGCCGCGGCGGCTTCATCGACCCGGCGGACGGTCCGGCGCGCCCCGATGTCGTCATCGGCGGGCCACCGGCGGCGACGCTGCTCAGCCTCTACGGCCGCATCGGGACCTTCGAGGCCGCCCGCCGCGGCGTGCTGGTCCGTGGCGGGCGGCGTCCGTGGCGAGCGCTGGGGATCGACCGCCTGTTCCTGAGGTAGGCCGCTTCAGGCGAGCCTGCGGGCGACGTGGTCGGCGAGCACCGACAGCGGCAGCGCTCCCGAGTCGAGGACCGCGTCGTGGAACGCCTTGATGTCGAACCGGTCGCCCTGCCGCTGCTGCGCCGCCTCGCGGATCCGGAGGATCTCCAGGCGGCCGATCATGTAGGACAGCGCCTGCCCGGGCGTGACCGCGTAGCGATCGATCTCGGCGGTCGCGTGGCCGACCGACTTCTCGGAGTTGGCGAGCAGGTAGTCGATCGCCTGCTGGCGTGACCATCCGAGCGCATGCATGCCGGTGTCGACCACGAGGCGGCAGGCGCGCATCGAGTCGGCCGCCAGCATGCCCATCCGGTCGAGCGGGGACGCGTAGAGCCCCATCTCGTCGGCGAGCCGCTCCGTGTAGAGCCCCCAGCCCTCGCTGTAGGCGGTGACGAACGCCGTCTTGCGGAAGTCCGGCAGACCCTCGAGCTCCTGGGCGATCGCGATCTGGAGGTGATGGCCGGGGATGCCCTCGTGGTAGGACGTCGACTCGATCTCGTAGCGGCCCCAGCCCTCGGGGTCGGAGACGTTCATGAAGAAGACGCCGCCACGGCTGCCGTCCATCGCCGGTCGGAAGTAGTAGGCGATCGCACCGCTCGTCGTCGGCTCGACCTCGCAGTCCGACTGCGGCAACCGGCCGAACCAGTCGCCCATCACCCCGCGGGCCTTCTCCATCGCGGCCACCGAGGCGGCGACGATCTCGTCGCCGTCGGTGTGGTGCAGGGAAGGGTCGTCGCGCAGTGCGGCGAGGATCGCCGGCACGTCGTCGGTGCCGACGACCTCGGGCCCGAGCTCGGCGTACTGCCGCTCCAGCTCGGCCACCTGCTCCAGCCCGATCTGGTGGATCTCCTCCGGGGTGAGGTCGGTCGTCGTGTAGTAGCGGGCGAGCGTCGCGTAGGCCTCGTCCCCACCCTCGAGGTGCATCAGCCCCACCTCGTCGTCGTCGCGCGCCACCGGCATCACGTCGTCGTGCAGCACCGCGCGATAGGTCGCCACCGCAGGCCGTACGACGTCCTCGACGACCCGCTGCAGGCGGGCCAGCAGCTGCTCGCGGTCGACCCCGGCCGGGGTGGGAGCGATGTCGAGCAGCCGGTCGTCCGCGATCGGGGTGGTCAGCCACTCGTCGAGCTGCGCGATCGTGTCGGCCGCGGCGAAGGCGGCCGGGGCGCGACCTGCCGCAACCCCGTCGCGGTGCCGGTCGGCCAGGTCGCTGAAGTAGGTGCCGATGCCGCGGAGCTTGTCGACCATCGCCTCGGCGACCTCGGCCGTCGGCAGCGACAGCTTCGGGAGGTACATCCCCAGGGAGGCCTGTGCGCCGAAGATGGGGTTGGCGCCGTACTCCATCGAGCGGAGCTCGCCCAGCTCCGCCGTCGACCGCGCGTCCCAGACCAGCATCGACCGCGACAGCCGCTCCTGCTCGTCCAGCCCGTCCTCCGGGATCGCCTCCGCGCGCTCGGCGAACCCGCGCGCCTCCTCGACCGCGGCCGCCTCCCCCGCGGCACTCACGTCGGTGTAGGACCCGGCGAAGCCGTACTCCCCCGACATGTGCGCCCACAGCGGGCTCTGGCGGTAGCGGAACTGCTGGTAGTCGTCGGCGAGCTTCGCGATGTCTGCGTTGTCGGCTGTCACCCCCCATTCCTACGAGATCGGCGGTGATCCGATCAAGCGGGTTGATCGGACCCGCGCCGATGAGGCTCAGGCCAGGCCCAGCGCCTCGGCGGTCTCCTCGCGCATCTGCACCTTGCGGATCTTGCCGGTGACGGTCATCGGGAACTCGTCGACGACCATGACGTAGCGCGGGATCTTGTAGTGCGCGAGCCTCCCGGTCGCGTACGCGCGCACCGCGTCCGCGTCGAGCGGGTCCGCGCCGGCGCGCATCCTCACCCAGGCGCAGAGCTCCTCGCCGTACTTCTCGTCGGGGACACCGATGACCTGGACGTCCTCGATGTCGGGGTGGCCGTAGAGGAACTCCTCGATCTCGCGCGGATAGATGTTCTCCCCGCCGCGGATGACCATGTCCTTGATCCGGCCGACGATGTTGCAGTAGCCGTCGTCGCGCATGACCGCGAGGTCGCCGGTGTGCATCCAGCCGTCGAGATCGATGGCTTCCGCGGTCTTCTCGTCGTCCTCCCAGTAGCCGAGCATCACCGAGTAACCGCGCGTGCAGAACTCGCCCGGCTCGCCGCGCTCGACCGTCTCGCCCGAGACGGGGTCGACGATCTTGATCTCGACGTGCGGGGCAGCCCGGCCGATCGTCGCCGTACGCCGCTCGAGGTCGTCGTCGCTGCGCGTCTGGCACGACACCGGGCTGGTCTCGGTCATGCCGTAGGCGATCGACACCTCCGCCATGTGCATGTCGTTGACGCAGCGCTTCATCACCTCGACCGGGCAGACCGCACCGGCCATGATGCCGGTGCGGAGCGAGGAGAGGTCGTACGACGCGAAGTCGGCGCTGCTCTGCATCGCGATGAACATCGTCGGCACGCCGTAGACGCCCGTGCAGCGCTCGTCCTGGATCGTCCTCAGAGTGATCGCCGGGTCGAAGCCGGGCGCCGGGATCACCATCGTCGCGCCGTGGGTGATGCACCCGAGGTTGCCCATCACCATGCCGAAGCAGTGGTAGAAGGGCACCGGGATGCAGAGCCGGTCCTCCTCGGTGAAGTCGATCAGCTCGGTGGTGAAGTAGCCGTTGTTGAGGATGTTGCGGTGGCTCAGCGTCGCGCCCTTGGGCCGGCCGGTGGTGCCGGAGGTGTACTGGATGTTGATCGGGTCGTCGAGCGTGAGGCCGTGGGCCCGCCGGTCGACGACGTCGGCGGCCTGGCTCTCGCCGGCGGCCACCAGCGCAGCCCAGTCGTCGGTGTCGACGTAGATCGCTCGCTCCAGCCCGGGGCACTCGCCGGCGGTCTCCTCGACCATCGCGCGGTAGTCGCTGGTCTTGAAGCTCGTGGTCGCGAGCAGGAGGCGCATGCCGGACTGGTTGACCGCGTAGGCCAGCTCGTGGGTGCGGTAGGCCGGGTTGACGTTGACCAGCACGGCGCCGATCTTCGCGGTCGCGAACTGCACGATCGTCCACTCGGCACAGTTCGGCGCCCACATGCCGACCCGGTCGCCCTTCTCGATGCCGGAGGCGATCAGGCCGCGGGCGACCCCGTCGATCGCGTGGTTGAGCTCGCGCCAGGTCCAGCGCCGTCCGGTCGCGACCTCGACCAGGGCCTCCCGGTCGGGCCAGGTGCCGACCGTCCGCTCGAGTCGGGCGCCGATCGTCTCGTCGAGAAGGGGCGTGGTGGTCTCACCGGCCGCGTAGGACTCCATGCCTCAGTCCTACCCCGACCGCACGTCCGGAGCCACCCCGAAATGCCACGCACCTGACGTGCGGGTCGCATATCCGAGGATTTCCGACCCGTACGTCAGGTGCGTGCGGTGCTCAGAGGTCGAAGAGCGACCCGGAGTCGTTGATGTTGACGTCGGTGCGGGGCTCGTTGGTCTCACCCGACGACTTCGGCGCCTCGGCGGCCGGCTTCGGCTTCTCCTCGGCGGCGGGCTCCTCCTCCGCGGGCTCCTCCTCCGCGGACTCCTCCTCGGCGGCGGGCTCCTCCTCCGCGGACTCCTCGGCGGCAGGCTCCTGCTCGACGGCGGGCTCCTCCTCCGCAGCAGGCTCCTCCTCGGCCGGGGTGGACGCAGCGGGCGCCGGCTCCGACGCGGCCGGGATGTCGAAGAGCGACCCGCTCAGGTCGACGGCCTCCGCGGGCTTCGCCTCCGCCTTCGGCTTCTCCTCAGCGGACTTCTCCTCCGCCTCGGCGGGCTTCTCCTCCGCCTGGGCGGGCTCCTCCGCCTTCGGCTCCTCCTTGGCCGGCGCGGCCGGCTCGGACGCGGCCGGGATGTCGAAGAGCGACCCGCTCAGGTCGGCCGACTCCGCGGGCTGTGCCTCCTCCTTGGCGGGCTCCTCCTTGGCAGGCTCCTCCTTGGCGGGCTCCTCCTTGGCGGGCTCCTCCTTGGCGGGCTCCGCGGGAGCGGCGTCGAAGAGCGATCCGGAGTCCGCGGTCTTCTCGGCCTTCGGCTCCTCCTTGGGCTCCGGCTCCTTCTCCGGCTCGGCCTTCGCCTCGTCGGCGGCAGGTGCGTCGTCGAAGAGCGAACCGCCGGACGACTCGGCCTTGGCGGCCGGCGCGTCCTTCTCGGCAGGAGCCTCGTCGGCATCGCCGAACAACGAGCCCGACCCACCCGAGGGCGCGTCGCTCGAGGCACCAGCCCCGGCCCCGACGGCGGCGGGCTCGTCGAGCTCCTCCTCGGCGGCCTTCTTGGCCTTCGCGGCCTCGGGCTTGGCGCCCTCGCCCGGCTTCAGCTTCGTGGCGACCTCGCCCTTGACCGACGCGAGCAGCATCTGCGCGACGTCGAGGACCTCGACCTCCGCGCGGGCGCTGCCGTTGTCCTGGGCCTCGGTGAGGCCGTCCGCGAGCATGACCCGGCAGAACGGGCAGCCGACCGCGATCTGGTCGGCGCCGGTGGCGACGGCCTCGTTGGTGCGGTTGACGTTGATGCGCTCGCCGATGGTCTCTTCCATCCACATGCGCGCACCGCCGGCGCCGCAGCAGAACGAGCGCTCGCCGCTGCGCTCCATCTCCGCCAGCTCGGCACCCGGCATGATCTGCAGCAGGTCGCGCGGCGGCGTGTAGACCTGGTTGTGACGACCGAGGAAGCACGGGTCGTGGTAGGTGATCTTGCGCTGGTGGGCGCCGTCGCCGGTCGCGACCGGGGTGAGCTTGCCCTCCCGCACGAGGCGGTTGAGCAGCTGCGTGTGGTGGATGACCTCGAGCTCGATGCCGAGGTCGCGGTACTCGTTCTTGAGCGTGTTCATGCAGTGCGGGCAGGTCGAGACGACCTTCTTGGCCTTCGCCTCGGTCAGCGTCTCGATGTTCTGCTGGGCCAGGCCCTGGAAGACGAACTCGTTGCCGGCCCGGCGCGCGGAGTCACCGGTGCAGGTCTCGCCGTTGCCGAGCACGCCGAAGGAGACGCCGGCCTTGTCGAGCAGCTCGGCGACGGCCCGGGTGGTCTTCTTCGCCCGGTCCTCGTAGGCGCCGGCGCAGCCGACCCAGAACAGCCAGTCGACCTCGTCGAGCGACTCGATGGTCTCGCCGACGACCTTGACCTCGAAGTCGAGGCCCTTGGCCCAGTCCATGCGCCCGCGGGACGACATGTTCCAGGGGTTGCCGTTCTGCTCCAGCCCCTTGAAGAGGCCGTTGAGCTCGGACGGGAAGTTGGACTCGACGAGCACCTGGTAGCGGCGCATGTCGGTGATGTGGTCGACGTGCTCGATGTCGACCGGGCACTGGTTGACGCACGCGCCGCAGTTGGTGCACGACCACAGCACGTCGGTGTCGATGATCGCGCCGCCCTCGGGCTCCCAGGCGAGACCCTCGGTCTCACCGACGAGCGGACGCTGGGCCTCGGCCACGACCGCCGGGTCGACGCCGTCACGCTTGTCCTCGGGCAGCAGGTTGTACGGCGCCGACGCGAACGCGTGGTCGCGCAGGTTCATGATCAGCATCTTGGGCGAGAGCGGCTTCTCGGTGTTCCAGGCCGGGCACTGCGACTGGCAGCGACCGCACTCGGTGCACGACGCGAAGTCGAGGAC
Source organism: Nocardioides candidus (assembly GCF_041321175.1). Classification (NCBI taxonomy): domain Bacteria; kingdom Bacillati; phylum Actinomycetota; class Actinomycetes; order Propionibacteriales; family Nocardioidaceae; genus Nocardioides; species Nocardioides candidus. The sequence continues at coordinate 41,418 of NZ_JBGGWC010000001.1, forward strand.
GCCCTTCCACGAGAAGTCGTTGATGTTCCCGATGCCGAGCGTGGCGTCCTCGTCGAGGTCGTCGACGTCGTCGAGGGTGATCGGCTTGCCGTCGTTCATCATCGGCTTGACCCTGCCGAGCGCGACCGTCTTGCCGTCCTCGCGCTCGATCGCGTCGGGCCGCTTGAACATGACGTTCAACGGCGCCACGAAGATGTGCAGGTGCTTGGAGTGGAGCACGTCGATGAGGAACACCAGCATGATGCCGATGTGCAGCAGCAGGCCGATGCCGATGAGCGCGTTGCTGTTGGGCAGCACGTGGCCCAGCGCGTGGGACACGAACGCCCAGCCGCCGTACCCCTCGTGGGAGTCCTCGTCGAGGGCCTTCGCCGCGACCGCGCCTCGGAAGAGGAACATCGTCCAGATGACGTTGAAGATCATGAAGAGGACGAGGTAGGCGCCGCCGAGGTGCGAGCCGGAGAAACGCGACGTGCGGCCGATCTTCTTCGGCTCGTTGCGCATCCGGATGAAGTAGAAGATCACCAGGCCGATGAGGCAGAGGACCGCGATCAGGTCCTGGGCGAAGCCCAGCGGGCCCCAGGAGCCGATGAAGAGGAAGTGCCACTCGGGGTTGGTGGACAGCAGCGCGCCGTAGGCCTCGACGTAGACCGTCGCGAGGATCAGGAAGGCGTACATCACGAAGGAGTGCGCGACGCCGGGGATCGTCCACTTCAGCAACCGGCGCTGTCCGAGCACCTCACGGAGCTGGCTGCCGATGGCGCCGGCGGTGCGCTTGGTGACGTTCTCGATGCGGTCCGGTGCCGGCTGACCGTGGGAGATCAGGCGGTAGAGGAACCACACGCGCTTCGCGGCCAGCGGCAGGATGATCGCGTTGAGCAGCAGGCCAACGATGAGCGTGACGGTCATGGCGTCCAACGTCATTACTCCAAGGTTCCGGGGAAATCGGGCTCAGACTACGGAACTTCTCGTCCGAGGGTCAGCACCGGGGCTGGTGGCCCAGGTGCTGGATCTTACCCGTAGGTAACTTCGGTCTCTGCGTGACGATCGCCTCACCGGCGACCGGGCCCGCTACGACACGACCCGGACCACGTGCCCCGACCTGTCGAAGACGATCCGCACCATCACCCGCGGCGAGGCGTCGGTCTTCGCACAGATCCCGTAGGCACTGCCCAGGCGCAGGTAGGGCTGGCCGACCTTCCTCATCACCTGGACGGTGCCCATCCCGGGGCTGACCAGGCTCCGCACCTGGTCGACCGTCCTGCGAAGCCCGGGGTTGCGGCAGGAGTCGGCCTTGATGCCCTCCGCCCGCTCCCACATCTGCAGGTAGGCCTCGGCGCCGCGAGCCATGTCGTCCTGGATGAGGGCACCGTCACCGGCGTGCTCGGCGTCCGCGACCTTGCCGAGGTCCTGGATCCAGTCGGGGTAGAGGCCGTACTGCGCGACGCCGTCGACGTTGATGTCGTAGACCCGCTCGCCGGCCTGCTGCCGGTCGATCTGCACGCCGTTGAGCCCCGTGAACGGATAGGTCACCGGGTTGGGCACGTCGGGTCCGCGCGGGTTGCCCTGCGCACCGAGCCCGTTCATGTCCGCGCCGTAGCCGATGCCCCAGTAGTAGCGCGGGTCCGCCCACTCCATGTGGCGGCGCCACTTGGAGACGAAGCCCGTCGAGTCACCGGCGTACGGCGTGATGAAGCCACCCGCACGATAGATCCGCGGGTAGGCGTCCGGCGTCGACCACGAGTGGCTGGAGATCACACCGGGGTAGTCGATGTCCTCGATCAGGTCCATCGACGACTGCCGGGCCTTCACGCTCATGTGGTCGGGGTCGAAGATCATGTGCCGCTGGGCCATCGAGCGGATCAGGTGGTCGCCGAGGCCGGTCAGGCCGCGCTTGTTGCAGTGCGCGGGCGGCGGGTAGAGCGGCAGCGCCGGCAGCGAGATCGCCCCGCCGAACAGCTGGAAGATCGCGCCGAAGATCGCGTCCTGCGCCGGCAGTGTCGGCAGCGTGGTCTGGTTGTTGTCGTGGCTCTCGCCGTCGGGCGGGTCGCAGTGCTGCATCTGCCAGAACGACCCGGTCTCCAGGAAGTTGGCCGAGTTGACGAGCAGCCCGACCTCGCCGGAGTCGCCCGCGACACCCGAGAGGGCGTTGTCGAACTTGTTGACCAGCTCCATCTGGCGCACGCCGAGCGCGTGCATCTCGTCGAGGCCCGCGTCGATCTCGGCGGGGTCGCACGCCGGCTGGTCGTGACCCAGCACGTTCTTGTACGTGCAGCCGAACGGGATGCTGGTCTCGATGCCCATCACCACGGCCATCTTCCCGCTGTTGATGACCCGTCTGGCCTCGAAGGGCGTCTTGACGATGCGGTAGAAGCCCTTGCCCGGACCGCCGAACTGGGCGTCGATGTAGTCCTGCATCTCGTACATGTCGTGCGCCTGCAGGCGGATCGAGTCCATGTCGTCACAGGAGTTGCGCTTGATCGGGTAGATCTGGCACAGCTTGTTGTTCTCGACGAGCAGGTTGACGAACAGCCGCTGCCCGCCGCGCCACGAGCGCTCGAGCCACCGGTAGTAGGTGCCCTCGTGGGTGAGCGACTCCGGCGCCGGCCAGTCCTTGAAGGTCGGCCAGCCGACCGGGTCGTGGTGCGTGGTGCCGGACAGGAAGTCCTCCATCACGGCGCCGTACCCGTTGGTCAGCGAGTGGTCGGGACAGTCGACCAGGGCGTACGGCGCGCCGTACTCGTGCCAGGGCCGCCCGCAGTGCACGTCGCCGCCGAGGAACTCGAAGGCCATGCCGTGGGTGTGCGCGTCGACGTAGCCGCGCACCTCCTGGTAGGAGGTGACGCCCGCGTGGGGGTCGCCCTCGACGTCGATCTGCGACTCGGGGTAGGCGGTGCACTCCGCCGACCCCAGCCGGAGGCGGTACGGCGTCGCGACCGTCCCGCCGACCAGGTCGGCGCCGCTCGCGGTCAGCGCCTGGTCGTGGCCGAGGGTGCGGAAGTGGAAGAGGCCGTCGGCGTCGCGGGTGACGGTCCAGTCGGCGTCGGGGCTGGGCTTCACGGCGACGGCGACGTTGCCGCGCACGCTCGCGAGCTCGCCGTCAGGGGTGTGCACCAGGTAGCCGCCGAGGCGGGTCGCCTTGAAGTAGAACTCGGCGGCCTGCGACGCCGGCACGGCGGCGAGGCTGACGTCGGCGCCCTCGCGCACCACGTAGGCGCCCGACGGCGCCTGGATCGTGTAGCAGGCCCCGGCCATCGCGTAGCGGGTCTGGGGCACCGTCGTGCGGGCCGGGTAGGGCGGCACGGTGGTCAGCTTCGGGTCGGGCAGCTGGCGCTCGCGCTGCACGTAGGCGACGGAGGCCTGACGCTCCACCGCGGTGGTGGGGTCCTGCGTGCCCTCCTCGAAGCCGGCGCGCGAGACCAGGTTCTTGGTGCGGGGGTCGTTGTGGTTGTGCGGCGGCGTGCCCGGAGGATCGACGTGCGGCAGCCCGCGCGCTCCCTTGTCGAGCTCGGAGGCGCCGGCCAGGGTCAGCGCGCCGCCGCCCCCGGCGGCGGGCACCGAGATCGCCGTCGCCACGACGGCGGCGGCAGCCACCACCGTCAACCCGATCCGGATCGATTGCTTGCGCTCCACAGCGACCCCGTTCGTCCAGCCCGACGGCCCGCGTGACCGTCGCCACATCCTCAACGACGCAACGGTCGCGGGGGAACGCCCATCAGGTCAAGTGTCCTGATTTTGCGGGGACGAACGCGCCCGGCCGGAGAAATGCAACGGCGGCCGCTCCCCTGCCGGGGAACGGCCGCCGTCGGAGGTGCTCAGGCGATCAGCGGATAGCCTTCTTGACCTGGGCCCGGGCGACGCCGAGGTCGATGACCGCGCCGGTGCCGTCGAGGAGGGTCACCTGCAGGGCGATCACCTCGATGCCGCCGCGCACCATCGTGGTGACGCCCTCCTGGATCTTCACGACACCCGGGATCTCGATCGTGCCGAGGGGCGGCAGCGACTGCGGCTCCCCGTTGACCGTGATCGTCAGTGTCTTCGTGCCTCGCGTGTTGCGGACCAGCTTGCCCGGGACCCGCTTGACGTTGGCCCGCGCCTGGATGCCGTCGATCTCGATGGCGCCGTCGGCGATCGAGACGTGCGCGATGGAGGCCTGGCTCCACGCCTTGGCGCGGCGGCGGCCCCACTGCACGCCGTAGACGGCGGCGTTGGCGGCTCCCACGTTGAGGGCGGCCGGGATGTTGAGGCCCACGGTGTGGGTCTGCTTCACGACGCCCCCGGTGCCCTCGCAGGGGAGGTCCTTCGACGGGGTGCGGCCGATCGTCAGCAGCGAGGAGTCGCCGGTGTTGAGGACCTTGCCCTTGAGGCCGGCGGCGTAGCCGCTCATGATCGAGTTGACGACACCGTCGGTCATCCGCGCCCGGGAGAGCGCGATCTTGACCCGGGTGTTGGTCGGGAGGATCTCGATCAGCAGGGCCTGGGCCCGGGCGAAGATCGAGTGCTCCTTCTTGACCTCCTTGGTCTCACCGAGGGTGATCCGGAGCAGGCCCGGGATCTCGATCGGCTTGCCGAGGGTCGGGATCGCGATGACCTGCGGGTCCTGGCCCGGCAGCGTCAGCACGATGCCGGCGATCTGCGTGTCCACCTGGGAGTGGAAGCCGCTGGCGTCGTGCCAGACCTTGGCGCTCGAGCTCACCGCGCCGAGGGAGAGGCTGCCGAGCGCGGTCTGGAGCAGCGTGATGCCGGCCAGCTTGTGCTCGGAGGTCGCCGTGACGACCTTCCCCTTCTTGATGGTCGCGACCTTGGTGGTCAGCGCGTCGATGGTGCCGAGGCCCGGCAGGTCGACGTTCGCGACGCCGTTGGACCGGTTGAGGCCGGCCAGCGTCGTGCAGGTGATGTGGGCGAAGCCGGTGGCTCCGGACGCGAGCGGGATCTGGCCGCCCTTGATGGCCGTGCCGTAACCCATCGCGTGGAGACCGAAGTCGGTCGGACGCGGGGCGGAGGCAGCGGCCTTGGTGGGCACCACGGGCGCGGCATGGGCCGGGCCGCCCGGGAGCAGGATCACGCTGCTGGCCATGGCAAGCAGCGCACCCCTCAGGGCAAGACGTCGCATAGGGGAAAGCTCCTTAAAGAAAATGAAATCCCGACGGGCATCCCTCGTGACCGCCAGGTGGTGCACTGGATCGTATCGGCTGGTCTAGTCGCGTGGTGCTCAAATGGATAACGGTGGACTACGTGTTTGGAAACGCCTTGAGTGCATGATGTGGCAGTGCCACGTCGATATCGGACAGCACGCGCCGCTGCCGCCGTGCTCGCCCTGACCCTCTCGGGCTGCGGCATCTTCTCCGTCGACGGGTCCGACGACCGGCCGAAACCGGCTCCCGAGGGCACCGCGACGCCCGCGGACCCCACCCCGGCGACCGACGACCTCGACGCGGCCGAGAGCACGCCGCGCGAGGACTCGGTCTACCCCGAGGTCGGCGACCCGCTCGTCGACGCGCTCCACTACGGCCTCTCGCTGGCCTGGACGCCGGAGACCGACACCCTCGACGCGACCGAGGAGCTGACCTTCCGCGCGACCGCCGTCGCCGCGGACGTGCGGCTCGACTTCGACGACGTGCTCGACATCTCCTCGTTGACGGTCGACGGCGACGACGTCCCCTACGACCGCGCCGACCACGACCTGATCGTCCACTACGCCGTGCGCGAGGACGAGGAGCACACCCTCGCGATCACCTACTCGGGCACGCCCCGGCCCGCCCCGGCGCCGACCGAGCGCTCCGACTTCCGCGAGGGCGAGGGCTGGCACGTCACCCCGGAGCACCAGACCTGGACGATCCAGGAGCCCTACGGCGCCTTCACCTGGTACGCCGTCAACGACCAGCCGGCCGACAAGGCGTTCTACGACTTCACGCTCACGGTCCCGGAGCCGTGGACCGGGATCGCCAACGGCGCGCTGACCGACACCTCGGAGGACGGCGGGCTGCGCACGACGACGTGGCACCTCGACGAGCCGGCGTCGTCGTACCTCGTCACGGTGGCGTTCGGCGACTACACGCCGACGCACCTGGAGTCCGAGAGCGGGGTGCCGGTGACGATCTGGGGCCCGACCGACGACCCGTCGGCCCTCGGCGAGACGGAGTACGCCGGCGAGGCGATCGACTGGCTCGAGGGCATCCTCGGGCCCTACCCGTTCGACACCGCCGGGATCTTGATCTACGACGGCTCGAGCGGCATGGAGACCCAGACCATGATCACGCTCGGCTCGACGCCCTACGCGACGTCGCGGGCCGTCGTCGTGCACGAGCTGGCCCACCACTGGTACGGCGACACCGTCACGCCCTCGGACTGGCGCGACGTCTGGATGAACGAGGGCATGGCGATGTACCTCCAAGGCATGTGGGAGGCCCAGCAGGAGCGCATCTCCGTGGACGAGAAGATGGACGCGTGGGCGTCCTACGAGCGCGAGTCGCGCGACTACTCGGGGCCGCCCGCCGACTACGACCCGAGCAAGTTCGGCGACGGCAACATCTACTACGGCCCCGCCCTGATGTGGAACGAGCTGCGTCACAAGATCGGCGACGAGCCGTTCTACGCGCTGCTGGAGGCCTGGCCCGCCGAGCACGCCTACGGCAACGCGGACCGGGAGGACTACCTGTCGTGGATCGAGCAGCAGACCGGGCTGGAGCTGACGTCCTTCTTCGACGACTGGCTGCTCGGAAGGACAACTCCGCCGCGAACAGGTGACGGATAACTAGAACAAGTTCTATGCTTCGAGACGCTCGTTCGTTCCTCGCGAGCTCCTCAGCAACCGTTTCGAGACGCTCGTTCGTGCTCCGCGAGCTCCTCAGCAACCGAAAGAATCCCATGCGCGTGCTCCCCGTCGCGCGACTGGCCGCTGCCGCGGCCGTGCTCGCGCTCGTCACCTCCGCGACGACCTCCGCGCGGGCCGACGACCCGGCGGTGCCCGCCGGACCCAGCCTGCCGCCGATCCCGGCCCTTCCCGGCCTGCCGATCCCTTCGCTGCCGACCGACCTGCTGGTCCCGCACTTCGAAGGCACCCCGGCGTTCAAGAAGCCGCTCGCCGCGCCGCCGGTGCCCCAGAACCCCTACCTGGCGACCAACGGCACGAGCAGCATGCACGACGACCCCTACAGCACCGACGCGTACGACGTCAGCGGACCTCTCGGCCGCAAGCTGGTGCTGAAGTCGCGCAGCTACGGCGTGCGGGAGTGCGCGACGATCGCCTTCGACTCCCGGCACCGCATCGTCGGACTGTGCGGCGGCCTCGAGGGCTTCACGATGATGGTCATCGACCCGGTGACGCTCGGCGTGGTCGACGAGCTGCGCATCTCCGAGCGCGACCTCGCGAGCGGCGCCAACCCACTGACCGACATCTGCGGTGGCACCTACTTCTTCCTCGACGCGCACGACCACGCGTTCGCGACGACGACCGACTCCGGGATCGCCGAGGTCGCCGTGGCCGGCGACGGCACCCTCACCCGCGTCCACGACTGGCCGATGGCCTCCTACCTGCCCGAGGGCGACTGCCTCGTCGCGACCGGCGTCGACTGGGCGGGGCGGCTGTGGTGGTTCAGCCAGCAGGGCGTCGTCGGCACCCTGGACCGCGCGACCGGAGACGTGCACGCGACCCGACTGCCCGAGGGCGAGGGCATCTTCAACTCGATCTCCGGTGACGAGACCGGCGGCATGTACCTCGTCACCACGCACGCGACCTACCGCATGGACGCCGACGCCTCCGGGGCGCCCGCGGTGACCTGGCGGATCCCCTACGACCGCGGCACCGTGACGAAGCCCGGCCAGCTCTCGCAGGGCTCGGGGACCTCGCCCACCCTCATCGGCAAGCGGTGGATCGCGATCGCCGACAACGCCGAGCCCCGCGCCAACGTGGTCGTCTACGACCGCCGCAAGGGCGTCAGCGACCGGCTGCACTGCTCCGTGCCCGTGCTCGCCGACGGTGCGAGCGCGACGGAGAACAGCCTGGTGGCAGCGGGCAATTCCTTGATCATCGAGAACAACTACGGGTACGCCGGCGTGCAGTCCACGCTGCTCGGGAAGTCGACCACCCCGGGCATGGCCCGGGTGCTCGTCCAGGCGAGCGGCTGCCGGGTCGCCTGGACCAACTCCACCGTGATCGCGCCGACCTCCGTCGCGAAGGCCTCGCTCGGCAACGGGCTCGTCTACGCCTACACGAAGCCGGTGCGCAAGGACCTCATCGACGCCTGGTACATCAGCGCGATCGACATCCGCACGGGCAAGGTCCGGTGGAGCCGGCTCACCGGCACCGGCATCCAGTGGAACAACCACTACGCGGCCATCTACCTCGGCCCCGACGGGACGCTCTACGTCGCGACGGTGGCCGGGCTGATCCGGCTGGCTGACGGCTAGGACCGGAAGAGGCAGGACGCACTCGCCTCGACCACCTCGCCGAGGAGCCGGGGACCGGCCGCGGTGCGAGCGAGCACCGCGAGGTCGTCGTCGAGCACGCCGGCGGCCCGGAGCCGGTCGACGCCTTCGGACCGCACGAGGGCGCCGGCCGCGCACGCGGCCTGGTCGGCGGTGAACCCGGCGCCGGCGACGAGCGCAGCCGCGAGGTGCGCCGCCGCCACCTGCTCGTCGGCCCCCGCGTCCGCCGTGCCGGACGTCGTCGCCGGTCCGCGGACCACGGCGACGGCGCCCACCGCCAGCGCGGCCGCGACCAGAGGGGTCAGGACGCCGTACCGACGGACGGTGGGGGCGCGCTCGGCGCGTGCCGCGGCCCGGCGCAGGTCGTCCCGCAGCGCCGCGGCCGTGGGGGGCCGCGCGGCGGGATCGTCGGCGAGCGCGGTGCGCAGGAGGCGTCGTACCCGTCGGTCCGGCCGTCCTCCGACGGCGGCGAGGAGCAGCCGGGCGAGGGCCTCGACGTCCGCCGCGGCGCTCTCCTGGCGTGCCTCGGGCGATGCCCGCGCGGCGACGCCGAAGTCGGCCAGGTAGGCGGCGAGCCGCCCGCCGCGCTCGCGCAGCAGCACGTTGGAGGGCTTGATGTCGCGGTGCACGAGACCGGCCGCGTGGGCGTCGGCGAGGCCGTGCGCGACGTCAGCCACCACGGCGAGAGCGGTGCGGGTCGGGAGCGGACCGCGCGTCCGCAGCCGCCCACGGAGGTCGCCGTCCGGGAGGTACGGCGACACGAGGTAGAGCACGCCGTCGACCTCACCGTGGGCGAAGACCGGCAGCACGTACGGCGAGTCGAGCGAGGCCTGCACGCGCGCCTCCGTGGTGAGGTGCGCGCGGAAGACCGGGTCGCCGGCGAGGGCGGGCGAGACCACCTTCAGCGCCACCCGCCGGTCGAGCGAGGTCTCGACGGCCTCGTGGACCACGCCCATGCCGCCGCGCCCGAGCTCGCGGACGATCGTGTAGGGACCGATCCGCGTGCCCGGCCGCAGCAGCGCCTCGGGCGGGGACATGCCCCGTTCCTACCGGCGCTCGCCCCTGCCGCCAACCCGCCCTCCACAGGCGGGACGGCGTCGGGACGACCGCGTCAGAAGAGCAGCGCCGTCGCCGGGTCGGCGATGATCCCCGCCACGTCGGCCAGGAACTGCGAGCCCGTCGCTCCGTCGATGTGACGGTGGTCGAAGGACAGCGCGAGCGTGGTCACCTGGCGCGGCACCACCTGGTCGTCGACGACCCACGGCATCGGCTTGATCGCGCCCATGCAGAGGATCGCGGACTCGCCCGGGTTGATGATCGGCGTGCCGACGTCGACGCCGAACACGCCGACGTTGGTGATCGTGAAGCTGCCGCCCGCCATGTCGGCCGGCTGGGTGCGGCCCTCGCGGGCCGTCGCGGTCAGTCCCTCGATGGCCTGGGCGAGCTCGACCAGACTGAGGTCCTGCGCGTCCTTCACGTTCGGCACGACGAGCCCCCGCGGGGTGGCGGCCGCGATGCCGAGGTTGACGTAGTGCTTGACCACGACCTCCCCGGCGGCCTCGTCCCAGTAGGAGTTGATCATCGGCGTGCGCCGCATCGCCAGGATCACGGCCCGTGCGTAGACGAGCAGGGGCGAGACCTTGACGCCGCGGAACTCCCGGCGCTCCTTGAGCCGCGCGACGAGCTCGACGGTCGCGGTCGCGTCGATGGTGACCCACTCGGTCACGTGCGGCGCGGTGAAGGCCGACTGCGTCATCGCCGTCGCCATCATCTTCCGCACGCCCTTGATGGGCTCCCGGGTCTCCCGCTCCCCTGCTGCGACCTGGGCGGGCCGGACCGACCCCCCGGTCGAGGAGGGTGCGGCCTCGGCGGAGGAGCGTGCGCCCTCGACGTCGGCCCGGGTGACGGTGCCGCCCGGACCGGTCGGCGTGAGCTGGCGGAGGTCGACCCCGAGGTCCTTGGCCAGCTTGCGCACGGGCGGCTTGGCGAGGACCCGGACGTCACCGGTCCCGACGTCCGCGGCGTCCGCGGCGTCCGCGGAGGGGTCGGCGGGCGCCGGCGCCTCGACCCCGCCCGGCTCACCGGCTGCCCGGGCCTGGTCCTCGGCGGTGTCGAGCACCGTCGAGACCAGCTGGGCCACCTTGCTGTGCTGGTCGGTGGCGTTCTGGTTGAAGACGTCGTGCACGTCGGCGAGCGCGGTGCGCTGCCCGGCCGCCTCCGTCAGGGGGCGGCGCGCGCGCCGGGTGGCGCCGCGGTCGGCCTTGATGCGGCCGACGAGCGACTCCCCCTCCCCGCTGCCGCTGGCGGCGGGGTTGGACAGGTCGATCTCCATCGGCGCGTCCGGGGCTCCCCCGGCGGTCGCCTCCGCCGGCTCGCCGATCGCGATGATCGGGGTGCCGACCGGCACCGTCTCCCCCTCGGGCACGAGGATCGCGGTCACCGCGCCGGCGTACGGCGTCGGCAGCTCGACCAGCGACTTCGCGGTCTCGATCTCGACGACGACATCGTTGATGGCGACGACGTCGCCGACCTTGACCTTCCAGGTCACGATCTCGGCCTCGGTGAGGCCCTCACCGACGTCGGGAAGCAGGTACTCGGGCACGGTTCAGACCTCCAGGCTGCGGTCGACGGCATCGAGGACCCGGTCCAGGTCGGGGAGCCAGTCCTCCTCCAGGCGCGAGGCCGGGTAGGGCGTGTCGAACCCGCCCACCCGCAGCACCGGGGCCTCCAGGGAGTAGAAGCACTCCTCGGTGATCCGGGCGGCCAGCTCGGCGCCGAGGCCGAGGTTGACGTGGGCCTCGTGGACGACGACCGCGCGGCCGGTGCGGCGCACGGAGTCGTAGACCGGGCCCATGTCGAGGGGCGAGAGGGTGCGCAGGTCGATGACCTCGAGCGACTTGCCCTCGCCTGCTGCCGCCTCGGCGGCCTTCATCGCGGTCTTCACCGTCGGCCCGTAGGCGAGCACGGTCGCGTCGCTGCCCTGCCGGACCACGCGCGAGCTGAAGAGCGGCTGCGGCGTGGCGTCCTCGTCGAGCTCGGCCCTCTCCGCGTGGTACTGCCGCTTGGGCTCCAGGAAGATCACCGGGTCGTCGTGGGCGATCGCCTGCTGGATCATCCAGTAGCCGTCGACCGGGTTGGAGCAGCTGACGACCTTCAGCCCGGGCGTGTGCGCGAACTGCGCCTCGGGCGACTCCGAGTGGTGCTCGACCGCGCCGATGCCGCCGCCGAACGGGATCCGGATCACCATCGGCATCTTGATGCGGCCCTGGCTGCGGAAGTGCAGCTTGGCCACCTGGCACACGATCTGGTCGTAGGCGGGGTAGACGAAGCCGTCGAACTGGATCTCGACGACCGGGCGGTAGCCCCGCATCGCCATGCCGACCGCGGTGCCGACGATCCCCGACTCCGCGAGCGGGGAGTCGATGACGCGGTCCTCGCCGAAGTCCTTCTGCAGGCCGTCGGTGATGCGGAAGACGCCGCCGAGCGTGCCGACGTCCTCACCCATGAGCAGGACCTTGTCGTCGGCCTCCATCGCCTTGCGCAGGCCCATGTTGAGGCCCTTGGCCAGGGTCACCTTCTGCGTGGCCATCAGTGCACCGACCCTTCGAACGAGGCGAGGTAGTCGGCGAAGCCGTCCCGCTGCGCCGCCAGCTCCGGCGGGATCTCGCTGTAGACCCGGTCGAAGATGTCGAGCGGCCGGGGGTCGGGCATCGCCTTGCAGCCCTCGCGCAGCGTGTGCCCGATCGCGTCGGCCTCGGCCGCGACGTCGGCGAAGAACGCGTCGTCGGCGGATCCGCTGCGCTTGAGGAAGACCTCCAGGCGCGCGATGGGGTCGCGGAGCTTCCAGCTCTCGACGTCGGCGCTCAACCGGTAGCGCGTCGGGTCGTCGGTCGTGGTGTGGGCACCCATCCGGTAGGTGTAGGCCTCGATGAAGGTCGGGCCCTGGCCGTCGCGGGCGCGCTGCAGCGCCGCCTGGGTCACCGCGTAGGTCGCGAGCACGTCGTTGCCGTCGACCCGCAGGCCGGGGAAGCCGAAGCCGAGGGCGCGCTGGTAGAGCGGGATCCGGCTCTGCCGCTCGATCGGCTCGGAGATGGCCCACTGGTTGTTCTGGCAGAAGAACACCACCGGCGCGTTGTACGACGCCGCGAAGATGAAGGACTCGTTGACGTCGCCCTGGCTGCTGGCGCCGTCGCCGAAGTGGGCGAGCACGGCGGCGTCGCGCTCTGGGTCACCGGTGCCGACGACACCGTCGCGCTGCATGCCCATCGCGTAGCCGACCGCGTGGAGGGTCTGGGCCCCGATGACGATCGTGTAGAGGTTTAAGCCGAACTCCTTCGGGTCCCAGTCGCCGTGGTCGACGCCACGGAAGAGGCCGAGGAGCTTCAGCGGGTCGAGCCCACGGCACCACGCGACGCCGTGCTCGCGGTAGGTGGGAAAGACGAAGTCGTGCGGGCGCAGGGCGCGGCCGGCGCCGATCTGCGCGGCCTCCTGGCCGAGGAGCTGGGCCCAGATGCCGAGCTCGCCGTGACGCTGGAGGGCGGTCGCCTCGACGTCGATGCGGCGCACGAGCACCATGTCGCGGTAGAACCCGCGGAGCTGCTCGGCGGAGAACTCCATGTCGAACTCGGGATGGTGGACCCGCTCTCCCTCAGGAGTGAGGAGCTGGATCAGCTCCGGTCCGCCGTCCTCGTGCTTGGGCCCGAACACCTCGACGAGGTCCGGTCCGAATCCAGTGTCTTGAGGGGTCACAGCACATCCTTCGTCTCGCCGGACGGCGGGGTCTCCGCTGTCCGGTGGCCGGTGTTGTCCGCTCACGGGCCACGGGGGTGGTGCGGCCATGTGATCGGGGCCACAAGCGTAGCGGCGCACACGCTAGCGGGGCGTATCGACGCTGGCGAATCAACTAGGAAGACCGATATTCGGGCCTCCGACAGTCGGAACTCCTACCACTTCTCCGCTGGTCGTCCGGCGAGAAATGCGCGGGTGGCGGGCCCGGTGTCCGGACCCGCCACCCGTGCGGTGCTGGTGTCGCTCAGGCGAGCAGGAAGAAGCCCACCAGCCAGTCGGAGCCGTCGTCGTTGGGCACCAGGCTCCACGTCGCGGTGAACCCGTCGGTCCCGGGCGCGGTGACCTTGGCGACCAGCGTGATCGAGCCGTCGCCGTTGTCGGCAGCGGGCTGGAACTCGTACTCCGCGGCCGACATGTCGGCGTTCGGTGAGGCCTTCTTGCAGCCCTTCTGGTTGCCGTACTCGCTGGAGAACCACTCGGGGGTCGACAGCCCCTCGACCGCGAGGCAGTCGCCCGTGACGAGGGAGTCCAGGTAGGCCCGCGCCGTGATCTGCGGGTCGGCGGCCGGCACGCCGCCGGCGGTCGACGACGTCACCTCGGTCGGCGTCGTGACCTCGGTCGGTGCCGAGGTCGCGGTGCTCGCGCTGAGGTCGGTCGACGGCGCCGTCGGGGCGGTGCTCGTGATGGTGACCGTCTTCTTCGGCGAGTCGTCGCTGTCGTCGCCGCCGAAGGCCGCCACCGCGGCCCAGGCGCCCCCACCGATCAGCAGCACCAACAGCACGACCAGGCCGATGATCAGGCCCACCTTCTTGCCGCCGCCACCTCCGGTCGGGGGCGCGCCGTAGCCGCCGCCCGGAGGCGGGGGCGGCGGGGCGCCGTACGGCTGCTGCGGCGCACCGTACGGCGACTGCTGCGGCGGGGCGCCGTAGGGCTGCTGCGGGGCGGGGGGTTGCTGGGGCGGCACGCCTCCGGGCGCGACCTGGGTCGGAGGGAGTTCGCCGGGTTGGCCGGGTCCGGGGTACTGGTTGCTCACGGTGAGGAGGGTAAACGCCGTTCACCGCGCCTGAGGGGCATTTACCGGGAGTCGGCCCTCAGGCGTACGACGTCCGCGACCGCCGTGGCAGCAGCGAGACGGCCATCAGCAGCACCGCGACGAGCAGCCCGACCACCACCAGCGTCAGGGCCTCGTTGCGCAGCGTGTCGAGCACGACGTCGATTACGAGCCGTGCGAGGTCGCGCTTCTCCGGCTCGACGTGGTCCACCACGAGGCTCTTGAGCGGCCCGATCGCGGCGATGACGAGGGCACCGCCGATCACCAGCCCGACCATCGCGGCGGCGAGGGTGCGCAGCCGGCCGCGCCACCCGGGCACCGCGACCACCGCGAGGAGCACCAGCACCGCCCACAGCAACGGCACCCAGAACGACAGGCCGTCGAGCAGCTGGTAGAGGGTGCGTCCCTTCTCGAGGTCCGGCTCGCGGATCACCGGCAGCGGCAGCGGCGTCGAGGGCAGCGTGATCCGGTCGCCGCCCGGGATGCTCGCCAGCACGTCCTCCAGCACCTGGTCGAGGAGCGGGCGCAGGTCGACGACCACCCAGCCGCTCGTGTCGACGTGGCCCTTCTCGTCGTGCACGACCGCGAGGAACTCGCGGTGGGTGTCGGCGTTGGCCTTGCGCCAGAACTCCGGGAAGCCGTCGCTCTCGACGATGGTCTCCGTCGAGGTCCGCACCGTGGCCTCCAGCGAGGCGGGCAGGCCGACCGGCACCTTGCTCTGCAGGGTCGCGACCGCGGCACCGGCCACCTCGTCGGCGAGCCGCGCGCGCAGGTCGGCGTTGTCGGCCAGTGGCGCGACGGTGTCGACGTAGGCCTGGGTGTCGTCGACGCGGAGCGCCAGCCAGGTCGAGCCGATGCCGAGCGGCACCAACAGCGTGGCGAGCAGCACCGCGAAGACGGCGAAGGCGTGCCTCATGCCGGGTCCTCCCCCGAGATCAGCGCGTCAGGAGAAGATGCCGGCGCCGTCGAACTTCTCCGCGTTGACCTTCCAGTCGCCGTCCTCCTTGACGAGGTAGATCGTGCCCTTGCTCTCCTCGTTGTCGTCGTAGTAGCTGGCGATGTCCTCGTCGTCGCCGGTGTACTCGGTCTTCGAGGTGAACTTCACCTCCGCGGTCTTGTCCTTCTCGTCGACGTCGCCGATCTCGAAGTCGGTCTTGAAGTCGTTCTGGTAGTCCTCGAGGTCGCTCTGGTCGAAGTCGGGGTCGTCCTTGATCGCGTCGTCGACGTCGTCACAGCTGTCGATGTCGAGCTCGTCGAAGAACGTCTTCTGGTCCTCCTCGCGGACGAGCTCGCAGATCCTCTCGAAGTCACCGTCGACGCTCGCGTTGAGGTAGTCCTCGGCGACGTCGTCCGGGTCGCCTCCCGTGACCTTGCTGATGACGAACCAGCCCCCGGCGACGAGCACCAGCAGGAGGACGAGACCGCCGCCGATGATCGCGATCAGCTTGCCGTTGGCGCCACCGCCGCCGACCGGGGCGCCGCCGAAGGACTGACCGTAGGCGCCGGGCTGGCCGTAGCCGGGCTGGCCGTAGCCCGGCTGACCGGCCGGGGCGCCGTACACGCCCTGCGGCGCCGCGGGCTGGCCGGGCTGGCCGGCGCCGGGCTGGCCCGGCTGCTGACCCGGCTGCTGGGGCGGGTAGTCGGCCGCGCGGTTCGGCGCGACCATCGTCGGCATGTCACCCGGCGGCGCGGACGGTGGGGGCGTGGCGGGTGCGGCCGGAGCTGCCGGCGCCGCAGGAGCGGCCGGCGCACCGCCCGCGGGGGGCTGGGTGTGCTCGGTCCACTGGGTGCCGTCCCACCAGCGCTGACCGCCCTGGCCGTCGGGATACCACCCGGGAGGGACGGAGGGCTGGTTCGGGTCTGACATCGCGTCTCCTGACGACTGGGACGACCCGCGGTGCGCGGGTGACAACGGCGGGCATCATTCCACGACTTCTCGTCCGCGAACCCTGCGGACGAGGAGATCGTCAGTCGAGCTTGCTGATGAGGAGCACCAGGAGGACGAACCCGAGCAGCGCGAAGGTCGTCAGGAAGCCCATCAGCAGCCCGACCGTGCGCTTCTTGTTGGGCGGCGGCGGGGGGAGGCCCGGACCGGCTGCGTACGCCGGCGGGTAGCCCTGCGGCGGCGCAGGCGGGTAGCCCTGCGGGGGCGCGGGCGGGTAGCCCGGCTGCGGGACCGGCTGGCCTTGCTGCGGCGGAACACCGTACGGCGGCTGGCTCATGGCAACACCCTAGGTTCGGCTCACGGTGTGTCGGTGAAGAACTCCGAGAAGTCCGAGAAGTAGTCGGAGAAGTAGGACTCCAGCTCCGAGGGGTCGGTCGGGAAGTCCGAGAACAGGTCGGTCGGCAGGTCCGAGAACAGGTCGGTCGGGATGTCCGTGAACAGGTCCGTCGGTGCGTCCGTCGACGTGTCCGACGGGACCGACGGCGCGGTCGGGGTCGCCTCGGTGGAGGCGGACCCGTCCGAGGACGAGGAGTCACTCGGTGCCTCGCTGGACGTCGCGTCGTCGCTGCTGCTCCCGCCGCTGTCGTCGTCGCGCAGGAAGATCGCCCATGCCAGGACCGCGAGGATGGCGACCAGCACGACGGCGCCCACGATCGCCAGCAGGACCAGCAGGCCGCGGTTGCCGTCGCCCGAGGGCGGCGGGTAGCCGGGCCCCCCGGGGCCGCCCGGCTCACCGGCGCCCGGGCCGCCCGGGAAGGACGGCTGCGGGACGGCGCCGTAGGGCGTCGGCGGCGGGCCCGACGGCGGCGGGCTCGTCGGTCCCTGCCCGGGCCACCCCTGCTGCTCGAGCGGACGGGTCGGCTCGGGGGTGCCGGGCTGCACGAAGGTCGCCTCGGAGCCGGTCGCGCCGGAGCCGGGCTGGACGTGGTCGGTCCAGGCTGCGCCGTCGTACCAGCGCATCTGACCGTTGTGGTCGGGGTACCAGCCGGGCTGGCTGGGGGTCTCTCCGGGCACCGGGACTCCTGGGACGTCGTGCGGGACAGGACAACCGTAGTCACCCCGGAGTCCTGGGTCGATCAGTCAGGCGGGTGGTTCGAGCGTCTGCAGCAGGTCGACGAGCCGATCGGTCGCCTCCGGCTCCCCGACGCTGACCCGCACGCCCTCGCCGGCGAAGGGCCGCACGGCCAGGCCGGCCTCCCCCGCGGCGGCGGCGAACGCGGCGCTGCGCTCCCCCAGGGCGAACCAGACGAAGTTGCCCTGCGGGTCGGGCACCGACCATCCCGCGGCGACGATGCCCTCGACCATCCGCGCGCGCTCGTCGACGAGGGAGTCGACCCGGGCCTGCAGAGCGTCCTCGCTCGCCAGGGACGCGACCGCTGCCGCCTGGGCGACCGATGAGACACCGAAGGGCAGCGCCACCGCGCGGAGCGCGCCGGCGACGTCCGGGTGGGCGACGGCGTACCCGACCCGGAGACCGGCCAGGCCGTAGGCCTTCGAGAAGGTCCGCATCAGGACCACGTTGGGGTGGGCGCGGAGCAGGGCCGGCCCGTCGACCGGGTCGGCCATCCGCACGAACTCGAGGTATGCCTCGTCGACGACGACGAGGACCCGGTCGGGCACCGACGCGACGAAAGCGGCGACCTCGCTGTGCGTCAGCGCGGGGCCGGTCGGGTTGTTCGGCGTGCAGACCAGCACCACCTTGGTGCGGTCGGTGATCGCCGCCGCCATGGCGTCGAGGTCGTGACGGCCGTCGGCGGTGACGGGCACCTTCACGCCGGTCGCGCCGGAGGCCGTGATCGCGATCGGGTAGGCCTCGAAGGACCGCCAGGCGTGCACGACCTCGTCGCCGGGTCCGCAGTAGGCGGTGAGGAGGTGGTAGATCGAGGCCACCGAGCCGGTCGCTGCCGCGAGCTGGTCCGTGCCGACCCCGAGCCGGGTCGCGAGCGCGTCGTAGAGCGCGACGCAGCCCATGTCGGGGTAGCGGTTCATCGCCGACGCCGCCTGCTCCGCGGCGCCGAGGACGCCCGGCAGGGGCGGGTAGGGGTTCTCGTTGGACGACAGCTTGTAGGCGGTCAGCCCGGGACGGGCCGGCGGTGGCTTGCCCGGGACGTACGGCGGGATCTCGCGTACGTGCGGCAGGGGCTCGAGCATGGGATCGACCCTACGCGGCGGGGAGGTCCTCCGAGGGCGGCAGGAGGACCCGTCCACCGGCCACGGGCTCGAGCTCGCGGCCGATCGTGATGTCGAGCGGGTTGGTCATGCACCGGATCGAGCCACCGCCGAGGTGGAACTCCGTCACGTCGACCAGCACGACCTCGAAGCCCCAGGCCTCGAGCTGCTCGCGCACGTGCGGCGGGCATGCGGGCATGACGACGGTGCGGCCGATCACGACGGAGTTGGCGCACAGCGTGCCGATCGCCTCCTCCTCGGAGATCACGATCGGCTCGGGCACCAACGCCAGCAGCGCCTCGGCAGAGGCCGGGTCGAGGGCGTCGGGGCACACGATCGCGCGCCGCTCGTCGAGCGGGCAGAAGGCGAGGTCGAGGTGGTACATCCCCGGGTGCGTGATCCGCAGACCGCGGACCCCGATCCCGAGGTCGGTCGCCAGGTGCTTGAGCGCCAGCTCGTCGGTGCGCGGCCCGACGCCCACGAGCAGCTCGCCCCCGAACGGGAAGGCGTCGCCGGCCTCGAAGTGCGCGCCGACGCCGTCGCGTCCGACGTACGACGTCGTGAAGCCCTGGCCCGCGAACCACTCCCGGGCGCTGGGCGTCTCGTTGCGGCGCTGCGGGAAGCGCATGTGGGACATGACCACCTGGCGGCACACGCCCTCGGCCTCGGGGCGCACCAGCGCCAGACCGAGGTTCATCGCGTAGACCATGTCGGGGCTGTCGGCCCGACCGGGGATCACGTCGACCGTCGCGCCGGCCGCGCGCAGCGCCTCCACCAGGGTCTCCCACTGGAGCGTGGCGCGGGCGAGGTCGGGCTGCACGGCCGGATCCATGAAGGGGTTGATGGCGTAGTCGATGCGGAACTGCGACGGCTCGACCATCGCGTAGTGACGACCCCAGCTCAGCACTGTGTGGCTCCCCTCTGGATCAGGTCTCGGCGGCGAGAAATAATTGTCTGACAATCTGACAATGGTCAGAGCATACAGGCATCCGCCGGATGCGCGAGAATGGGCGCATGCCTGCGCCCCCAGCACGCTTCGACTCGCTCAGCGTCGAGCACGCCTCGACCGTCGAGCGGGTGACCGCCGAGCTGCGGCGGGCCGTCTTCGAGGGCGAGGTCGAGAGCGGCACGCCGCTGCGCGAGATCGCGCTCGCGGAGTCCCTCGGGGTCTCCCGCCCGACCGTCCGGGAGGCCCTGCGCGCTCTGGTCGCCGAGGGTCTCGCCACCCGTGAGCCCAACCGCGGCGTCACCGTCGCCACGCCCCGCGCGGAGTCGGTCCGCGACGTCTGCGCGGCGCGCTGGGTGCTGGAAGGCGCCGGCATCGAGGCGTGGGCGGCGGCCGACGACGACGCGCGCAAGCGGGTCCGGCAGACGCTCGAGGCCTACACGACCGCTGTTCGCAGCGGCCGGGCCTCCTACGAGGAGCTCAACGAGCGCCACCTCGCCTTCCACGTCTCGCTCGTCGAGCTCACCGGCAGCCCACGCCTGGTGCAGATGGCCGAGAGCCTGATGGACGAGCTGAAGCTCGCACTGGCGCAGGTCGACCGCGTGCGACGCAACGCCCACGACCAGGCGGAGTCGCACGAGGCGCTGGTCCGGCTGCTGGAAGTCGACGACGTCGCGGCCGCCCACGAGTTCCTGCGCCACCACATCGACGACGCCGCCGACGAGATCGTCGAGGCGCTCGCGCTGACCTGACAGACTCCGCGTCATGGTCGAGTTCCTCGCCCGCTGGGCGATCACCAGCATCGCCCTCGCGGCGGCCGCACAGGTCATGGACGGCATCGGGTTCAACGGACCCGACCACGGCCAGGCCGAGCTCGAGCACAAGCTGGTCCCGCTCCTCGGGGTCGCCCTCGTGCTCGCCGTCGTCACGGCCCTCGTGAAGCCGGTGCTGGTCGTGCTGTCCTTCCCGCTGATCCTGCTCACGCTCGGGCTGTTCCTCATCGTGGTCAACGCCCTGCTGCTGCTGATCACCGACTGGCTCGCCGACCTCCTCGACGTCGGCTTCCACGTCACCGGCTTCTGGCCGGCGGTCGGCGGCGCCATCATCATCAGCATCACCACCTGGGTCCTCGACGCGATCGTCGGCGTCGAGGAGAAGGAGTGACCCCGGCCCTCCCCGCACCGCGGACGCCGGGTCGCTACCGCATCGCGCTCGTCTGCCTCGGCAACATCTGCCGCTCCCCCATGGCCGACGTCGTGCTCTCCGAGCGGGTCGCCGCCGCCGGCCTCGGCGCGTCGGTCGAGGTCGTCAGCGCCGGCACGGGCGACTGGCACGTCGGGGAGCCGATGGACGAGCGCGCCGCCGTACTCCTGACGAAGGAGGGGTACGACGCCTCGGCCCACCGCGCCCGTCAGGTGGACCCCGCGTGGCTGACCGACAACGACCTGCTGCTCGCGATGGACAGGCAGAACCTGCGCGACCTCCGAGCGCTCGGCGGCGCCGGCGCCGGCGCCGACCCCGAGCGGGTGCGGCTCTTCGGCGACTTCGACCCGCGGGAGCCGGGCGCCGAGGTCCCCGACCCCTACTACGGCGGGGACGACGGGTTCGCCGAGGTCCTCGCGATGGTCGAGCGGACCGCCGACGCGCTCGTCGCCGCGCTGCGCGACCGGACGTGACGGGGATAACACCGGCTCGATTGGCTATTTAGTTGGATGTCCTACTATTTTGCTAGGACGTCCTACTAAATCGCCGACTGAACGAGGTGACCATGGTCCGCGAGCCCCTCCACTCGCCCACCAACCCCATCCGGCTGGTGACGGCCTCGAGCCTGTTCGACGGGCACGACGCCGCCATCAACATCATGCGGCGCATCTTCCAGGCGCAGGGCTGCGAGGTGATCCACCTCGGCCACAACCGCTCGGTGGCGGAGGTCGTCGAGGCGGCGCTGGAGGAGGACGTCCAGGGCGTCGCGGTGTCGTCCTACCAGGGCGGCCACGTGGAGTACTTCGAGTACCTGGTGCAGCAGCTGCGCGACCGCGGCGCCGGGCACGTCAAGGTCGTCGGGGGCGGCGGGGGCGTCATCGTGCAGGACGAGATCAACCGCCTGCGCGACTCCGGCGTGACCATCTTCTCCCCCGAGGACGGCCAGCGGATGGGCCTGCCCGGGATGATCAACTCCGTGGTCCGCGACTGCGACCACGACCTCTGGGTCGCCGGCGCCGCGAGCGCCGACGACGTGCTGGCCGGCGGACGGACCGCGCTCTCCCGGATGATCACCGGCATCGAGACCGGCCAGGTCGACGAGGCGGAGCTCGCGCGGCTGCGCGAGGCGGCCGCCTCCCGCGAGGTCCCCGTGCTCGGCATCACCGGCACCGGCGGCAGCGGCAAGAGCTCGCTCACCGACGAGCTGGTGCGCCGGATCAGGATGGACCAGGGCGACCGGCTCCGCGTCGCGGTGCTGGCCGTCGACCCGACCCGCCGCAAGGGCGGTGGCGCCCTGCTGGGCGACCGGATCCGGATGAACAGCCTCGACCTCGACGGTCCGGGGCTCAGCCGCGACCAGGTCTTCTTCCGCAGCCTCGCCACCCGCGGTGCGCACGAGCTGCCCGAGCACCTCAGCGACGTCATCACCGCGACCAAGGCCGCGGGCTTCGACCTCGTCATCGTCGAGACCCCGGGCATCGGCCAGGGCGACGCCGCGATCCTGCCCTACCTCGAGGGCCGGGGCACGAGCCTCTACGTCATGACGCCGGAGTACGGCGCCGCCTCGCAGCTCGAGAAGATCGACATGCTCGACTTCGCCGACGCGGTGGCGATCAACAAGTTCGAGCGACGCGGCGCGCAGGACGCGCTGCGCGAGGTGGCCCGCCAGCTGGTCCGCAACCGCGAGGCCTTCGGCCAGCGACCCGAGGACATGCCGGTCTTCGGCACGTCGGCGGCGACCTTCGACGACGACGGCGTCACCGCGCTCTACCAGTTCCTCCGTGACGAGCTTGCCGGTCACGGCCTCCGCGTCGGCGGGAGCAGCCTCGCGCCCGTCGACCACAAGCTGTCGACGCGCATCCAGCAGGTGCTGCCGCCCGAGCGGGTCCGCTACCTCTCCGAGATCGCGGGCACCGTCCGCGACTACCACGCGACCACCGACGAGCTGGTCGACCAGGCCCGTCGCGCGCAGCGGTTCGCCGTCGTCGCCGCCGAGGTGCCCGAGGCCAAGGAGCTCGCCCAGCAGGCCGTGCACGCGCTGCCCGACGCGGTCCGCGACCAGCTGGAGTCCTGGCCCGAGGTGAGCGCGCGGTACGCCGAGGACGCCGGCCGCGAGTCCCTCTCCGGCAGCCGCATCCCGCGGGTCGCCGTACCCCACTTCGACGACCACGGCGAGCTCGTGCGCTTCTGGCGGCGCGAGAACCTGCCGGGCTTCTTCCCCTACACGGCCGGCGTGTTCCCCTACAAGCGCGAGAACGAGGACCCGGCGCGGATGTTCGCCGGCGAGGGCGACCCGTTCCGCACCAACCGGCGCTTCAAGCTGCTCGCCGAGGACCAGCCGGCGACGCGCCTGTCGACGGCCTTCGACTCCGTCACGCTCTACGGACGCGACCCGGCCGAACGGCCCGACATCTACGGCAAGATCGGCACGTCCGGTGTCAGCGTCGCGACGCTCGAGGACATGAAGGCCCTCTACGACGGCTTCGACCTGACCTCTCCGACGACGTCGGTGTCGATGACGATCAACGGCCCGGCGCCCACGGTGCTCGCGTTCTTCCTGAACACCGTGATCGACCAGGCGCGCGAGAAGGGCATGGACCCCGAGGAGGCGCTGCGCACGGTGCGCGGCACCGTGCAGGCCGACATCCTCAAGGAGGACCAGGGCCAGAACACCTGCCTGTTCTCCACCGAGTTCTCGCTGCGGTGCATGGCCGACATCCAGGAGTGGTTCATCGAGAAGGGGGTCCGCAACTTCTACTCGGTCTCCATCTCCGGCTACCACATCGCCGAGGCCGGGGCGAACCCCATCAGCCAGCTCGCGTTCACCCTCGCCAACGGCTTCACCTACGTGGAGTCCTACCTGGCGCGGGGCATGGACATCGACGAGTTCGCCCCCAACCTCTCCTTCTTCTTCAGCAACGGAATGGACCCCGAGTACACGGTGCTCGGCCGCGTCGCCCGTCGCATCTGGGCGGTCGCGATGAGGGAGCGGTACGGCGCCAACGACCGCTCGCAGAAGCTGAAGTACCACGTGCAGACCTCTGGTCGGTCCCTGCACGCGCAGGAGATGGCGTTCAACGACATCCGCACCACCCTGCAGGCGCTGTGCGCGATCTACGACAACGCCAACTCGCTGCACACCAACGCCTACGACGAGGCCGTCACCACGCCCACCGACGAGTCGGTGCGCCGGGCGCTCGCCATCCAGATGATCATCAACCGCGAGTGGGGCCTCGCCATGAACGAGAACCCGCTGCAGGGCTCGTTCGTCGTCGACCAGCTCACCGACCTCGTCGAGGAGGCCGTGCTCGCCGAGTTCGACCGGATCTCCGAGCGCGGCGGCGTGCTCGGCGCGATGGAGACCGGCTACCAGCGCGGCCGCATCCAGGACGAGTCGATGCTCTACGAGCACCGCAAGCACGATGGCTCGCTGCCGATCATCGGGGTCAACACGTTCCGCAGCCGGGAGGCCGAGGACGGCACGCCCGAGCACGTCGAGCTCGCCCGCGCGACCGAGGACGAGAAGCGCTCGCAGCTCGACCGGGTCGAGACGTTCCGCGCGACCAACGCCGACGCCGCCGACGCCGCCATCGCGCGCCTCAAGGAGGCGGCCACCAACGGCGACAACGTGTTCGCCGTGCTCATGGACGCTGCGCGGGTCTGCTCCCTCGGCCAGGTCACCGAGGCCTTCTTCGAGGTCGGGGGCCAGTACCGACGCAACGTCTAGGCGGACTCCTGGCTGAGCAGGTAGATGAAGCCGGCGCAGATCCCACCGAGCACGATCATCGTGAGCGCCGCTCCGATCAGGATCCCCACCCCCCAGGGTCGGGTGGCGGGCCTGAACAGGAGCGGGACCGGGATCAGCAGCGGCAGCAGCAGGCCAGCGATGATGCCGATCGCGATCGGGGTGTCGCTGTAGTCGTTGCTCTGGGTCGACGCCGACCCACCGACGACCACGCCGAGGAACGGGCACCCGACGGCCAGGATCGGGCCGATGACGAGCCCGCCCAGCAGGTATCCGAGGACCTTGTTGGTCTTGTCAGGCTGGTTCACCGCAGCCACCACACCCCTCCGACGACGAGTCCCACCAGCAGCAGGGCCAGCAGCAGAACTGCGGTGATCCGGGTGCGGCACCAGTAGCGGTGGGCACACGCATCGGCTCCGTCCGCCGACGGCACCACCCGCTGCGGCTCGACCAGGCGCGGATCGCTCATCGACCCACCGCCGTCGACAACCGCGTCCGCGACAGCGGGGCCCACGCCTGCAGTGCGCAGAAGGGCGCGCACTGGTGGCCGCCGTCCTCCTGGTTGACCGTCGCGACGTGCACGCAGCACTGGGTGAGCCGCTCCTCGATCATCGTGTTCATGTCCATGAAGGGCTTCACGGTGACCCGGAGCACCCGTTCGCCCAGCAGCCGTCGCAGGCGCTGGTGCTGACCGGGTAGCCGCGCCGACGCCAGGGTGGCCAGGGTGCCGATGCCGAGGTCGCAGTGGGTGCAGATGTCGCGCCAGATCGTGGCCATCGACGGGTGGCTGAGGCTGGACTGCTCCGACAGCAGGTCGAGCAGCGAGTCCTTCACGATCGTGCGCATCGCCGCGGGGATGGTGTCGTCGGCGATCCGGTTGGCGAGGAGGTCCGGTTCGAGGTCGAGCCACTGCCTGAGCCGGTCGTGGCCGATGAGGGACACCAGGGAGCGCCAGCTGCCGGAGTCGTCCTTGAGGAGGTAGCCGACCGAGCAGCAGTGCGGGTGGCTGCACGGCAGCGCCGTCAGGTCGCGCCACGTCACGAGACCTGCGGTCTGCTCACCGAGGCGGGCGAGGACGCCGGTGTGGGTGAGCCGGTCCAGGGGGTCGATCCCGGCGCTGCGCCCACTGCCGAACACCGGCTGGACCGTGACCCCACCGACGTACGGCGTGTCCAGCGCGCGCTTGAGGACGAACCCGATCTCGTCGTCGTTGACGCCGAGCGCGGCGGTCATGGTGAGGGTGGTGAAGATGCCGCGCGAGGACAGCCGGTCGATCGCGACCTCCTTGAAGCGGCGGATGTCCGCACCACGGTGGTGGGTCGATGCCTCGGCGGAGTGGCCGTCGTACTGCAGGTAGACCTCGACGCGCTCCCGGTGCCGGGTGAGGAGGTCGAGCAGCGCGTCGTCGCGGGCGACGAGCAGCCCATTGGTGTTCACCAGGATGCGGACGACCGGCCTCCGGGCGACCTCGTCGAGGAGCTCGGCCAGCCACGGGTAGAGGGTCGGTTCGCCGCCGGACAGCATGAGGACGTCGATCCGGCCGTTCTCGCGGGACAGCCTGGCGTCGATCGAGGCGAGGACCCGGTCCAGCGGCGCCACGCCCGCACGGGCCGGTGCGGACTCGGCGAAGCAGGTGGGGCACTTGAGGTTGCAGTGGTCGAGCAGGTCCTCGAGCAGGATGCAGGTGTGCTGGGACTGCATCTCCGGCAGCCCGTCCTCGTAGGCCGCGGGCACGGGCTTGAAGTTGCCCGTGCGGTCCGGCGTGTGCACCTTGGTCGGCGCGGTCCACTGCTCGAGGTAGGCGAGGATCTCGGGGGACTCGTCGTAGAGCGTGCGGACCAGCCCGTGGACCTCGCAGCCACGCTCCAGCCAGACCCGGTCGTCCTGGATCGACAGCCAACCGGACAGTCGCCGGACCTCGGCGAGCGCCCGGTCCGGCTGCTCCTCGTGGCACAGCGGGCAGAACGCGTTGACGTAGCGGTGGACCCGGCCGTCCCGGAGGGGCATCCCCGGACCGCGACGCGTGCTCAAGCGGGCACCTCCGCCCCGACGGCCGGGCGCAGGCCACGGTAGGCGCCACGGTGCACCTGCACGCCGATCCGCAGCAGCACCAGCGGGATCGTGCAGAGCAGGAACAGCTGCGGACGCGTCAGGCCCATCCACGCGACCTCGTTGCCGCGGACGAACTCGACGAGGAAGCGGAACACGCCGTACGCAGCGACGTACCAGACGAACGTGGTGCCCGCCGGCAGGTCGGCGTGGCGCAACCACAGCCACAGGACCAGGAACGCCGCGAGGTGGAAGGCGATCTCGTAGAGGAACGACGGGTGCCGCCCGTGGACCGCCCACGGCAGGTCGGTCGGCGTGCCCGGCAGCTCGGTGAGGAAGCACCCCACCCGGCCGACCGCCATGCCGAGAGCCACGGCCGGCGCGAACAGGTCGCCGGTGCGGAACGGGTAGCGACAGATGCGCTTCGCGACGTGGACGCCGAGCCACGCTCCCACCAGGCCGCCGAGGATGGACCGGTTGCCGTAGAGCCACTGCTCGGCGAGCGTGGCGTTGTCACGCAGGTCGACGTGCTGGGCCCAGGTGCCGAGCCGCATCAGCAGCGCGCCGCCGACCAGGGCACCCGCGACGACGTAGATCAACCGCTCGTCGGTCTGTCCCCGGCGACGCGCCTCGGCCACGAACACCACCACCGCGACCGCGACCCCGAGCCCCACGAAGAGATCGTGGCTCGGCACCGGTCCGATCCGCTGCAGCAGCATGCGCCACATCCTCACACGACGACGTGTCGCACCGGAGGGGTCCGAGCTACTCCTCCACCAGCACGCGGACGGTGGGCAGGAGCGCCAGGGCGTTCACGACGACGGAGAAGACGAGGAACATCCATGCCCAGGTCTCGTGGCCGGAGTCCCACAGCGCCAGCGTGGCCAGCGTGAAGACGCCGGCCTTGGCGACGGGACGGGTGACCGGACCGCCGTAGCGGGCCTGCGGCGAGGCCATGAAGAACCAGCCGGCCATCGCGATCGCGGGGAGCGCCCACACGAGCAGCCACCGGGGATCGTGGTCCCACCCCCACACCCCGAAGGCGGCCATCGCGAGCAGCTCGTCGACGAACACCAGACCCAAGACCGTCCAACCGAAAATCGCCACGTGCAGATGATGCACCCCCGGCATCGGCCATGCTGGCAGGGTGCGGATCGGCGTGGTGGGTGCGGGGCTGGCGGGCATGGCGTGCGCGTGGACGCTCGCGCGCCAGGGGTACGACGTCGTGGTGCTCGAGGCGCGGGACCGGGTCGGTGGACGGACCTGGTCGACGGTGTTGCCGAACGGCGTCGTCGTCGAGCGGGGCGGGGAGTGGATCGACGCCGACCAGCACGTGATCCGGCGCGTCTGCGCCGAGCTGGGCCTGCCGCTCGCGCCGCACGGGGTGCGCTTCCACCGGCGACGCGTCGACGGCGCGGTGCAGAGCCTCGCTGAGCTCGAGGAGACCCTGACCGCGGTGGCCGCCCGGGTCCCCGAGGATGACTGCTCGGTGGCTGCGGCGTTCGCGGCGGCGATCGGCACCGCGTCGGGCGATCCTGCGTTCCTGAGGATCTGCACCTCGACGGCCGGCGACCCGAGCCGGGCGAGCGCGCGCTTCCACGTCGCCCGGGCCGAGGGTGCCCGGATCGATGCCGCGGCCCGGGTCGTGGGCGGCAACCAGAGCATCACCTTGGCGATGGCCGACGAGCTCGGCGGCCGGGTGCGGCTGTCGACGCCGGTCACCGCCATCGGGGTCGAGGGCGAGCGCGCCGTGGTGACCACCCCGGAGGACGTGCTGGTGCTCGACCGGCTCGTGGTCGCCGTACCCCTGGCCCTGCTGGACCGGCTCTCGTGGGATCCGGGCTTCCCGGACACCTGGCAGCGGGGCCTGGAGGGCCTGTCGACCGGGGTCGCGGTGAAGCTGTCGGTGCCGACCACGATCGGCGCGCCGCCCGACGGCGTGCAGCACCCGGGCCTGCCCTGGTGGTCCTGGAACTCGCTCGACCCCGGGGGCGATCTCGGGGTGGCTGCCGTCTCGTGCTTCGCGGGAGGACCGCTCGCGCGGGAGGCGCTGGCCGTGGACGACGGACCCGCCACCTGGCTGGCGGCGTTGGCGGGGCTGCGGCCCGACCTCGACCTGCTGGCCGACCAGGCGCTGCTGACCGACTGGGAGACGGACCCGTGGTCGTGCGGCGGCTACTCCTTCGTGCTCGCCGGGCGCGCGACGGACGCCTCCGCGCTCCTGCAGCAACCTCAGGGGCCCCTGGTCCTCGCAGGCGAGCACACCGCGGGCGCCGGCTCGGGGACGATGGAGGGCGCCCTGCGCAGTGGCCTCCGCGCCGCGGAGACCGTGAGCGCTACCTGACGGACCGCAGCGCCGGTCCGGCGGCCTGCTGGACGATCTCGTCGACGAGCGCGAGGAAGGCCGGCCTCCAGCGCTCGAGGTCCAGGATCAACGACACGTGCCCACCGGGCGACTCGCGCACCACCGCGTCGGGGATCCGCGCCGCCAGCTGCCGTTGGCGCTCCGTCGGGATCGCGTGGTCACGGGCGGTCACGAGCACTCCTGTCGGCACGTCGACGTCTCCGATCCAGGCGTTGGAGTCGAAGCGCCCGAGCTCGGCCATCACGACCGGGAAGGCCCACAGGCTGGTCGTGCGCAGCTCGGCGAGCGCCCAGTCGCGCAGCGCCATGAGGGAGGCCTCGTCGACGGGGAGCAGTGCCTCGCCGTGCCGGCGCACCTTGTCGGCGGCGATCGTCAGCAGACCGGTGTTGATCACGCGCAGCATCTGGAAGAAGACCCGCTCGCCGAGGTGTCCTTCCCAGTGGGACGAGGTCGAGCAGAGGACGAGACCGGCGACGCGCTCGGGATGGCGCTGCCACATCACCTGCGCGCTCGCGCCACCCATCGAGTAGCCCACGACGACCGCGCGGTCGATCCCCAGCGCGTCGAGCACGGCGGCACCGTCGTCGGCGCAGTCGTCGAGCAGGAACCGCGGCGAGCGGATGCCGCGACCGTGCCAGCGCTGGTCGAAGGTGACCACGCGGTAGTGCCTGCTGAGCTCGTCCAGCACGGTGAACCAGGTCAGCGGCCCCGTCGTGGCGATGCCGTGCATCAGGAGCAGGACGGGCGCGTCGGCGGTCGGCCCGGGGATGTCGAGCACGTGGGTGGTCCCGCGGCCGGGGAGGTCGAGCGGCCGGGCGGGCGGCGGGATCGGGACGTCGGGGGTCGCCTCGTCGGTCGCGGCCCGCAGCGTGCGCAGGGCGACCCGGCCGCCGAAGCGCGCCGCCCTGCCCCCGGCGCGAGCGGTGTGCCGGCCGATGGTCTTGAAGGTCATGCGCTCTCCTGGTCGTCGGCGGCGCTCTCGGCGCGCGCCTCTGCGCTGTCGTCGGGGTGGTCGAGCAGCTCCGCGAGCGCCGCGGGGAAGTGGGCGGCCAGCCGCTCGACGTCCGGGAGCAGGTCGGGGCAGGCGAGGAGGGAGAAGTTCATCCGGTCCATGTAGGACCACACCGTCATGTTGAGGCCGATGCCCTCGGTCAGCGGACCGACGCTGAAGACGTCGGCCAGCTGCGCGCCGGCGATCTTCACGCGCTCCCGCGGTCCGGGCACGTTGGAGACGATCGCGTTGAACGCGGCCGGATGGAACCGGGCACCGCGCAGCCGCGAGTAGGCGCGCACGGCTGCGGCGAACGGCGCCGGCGGCGCGAACTGCGACCAGTCCATCAGCGACGAGCCGAGCCGCTCGTTGATCGCCTTGGCGTGGCGGGTGGTGGTCGAGATGGCACGCAGCCGGGCGCCGGTGTCGTCGACGTCCGTGGCCAGCGTGGTGAAGAGGTTGGAGACGTTGTTGCCCATCAGCCGCGGCTCGATGTCGTTGGCGTCGAGCCCGACGGGCACGCCGGCGAGCAGCGAGCCGCGCGGGTGCTCGTCGTGCTCCTCCAGCCACCGGCGCAGCGCGCCGGAGGTCACCCCGAGCACGATGTCGTTGAGCGTGAGGCCGGCGATGTCGGCATGCGCGGCTCGCGCCCGCTTGAGGTCGGCGAGCGGCAGGGTGACGGTCGCGAAGGTCCGGCGCGGGGTGAGCGGTCCGTTGAACGACGTCCGCGGCGCGTCCCTGACCGGCATCGGCACCCGGGCGTCCATGCCGCGGCGGTAGCGGAGCACGGCGCGCAGCCTGCGCGCGGTGGTGGCGAGGAGGCCGGGGAGGTCGAGGAGCTGCCGGGCACCGTCACGCAGGGCGTGGCGGACGAGCAGGCTGTCGCTCGGGTCGTCGACCCCGTCGTGGTCCTCGCCGCGCACGCTCGCGCGCAGGTCGGTGGAGCTGACGTCCATGACGTTCGCCAGCATCGCGTTGGCGGCGAGCCCGTCGGCGAGCGCGTGGTGGATCTTGCCGACGATGGCGACCTTGCCGTCGGCGAGGCCCTCGCAGAGGTGCAGCTCCCAGAGGGGCACCGACCGGTCCAGCGGCGTGCTGCAGATGCGGCCGATCAGCTGCTCGAGGTCGCGCATGGTGCCCGCGCCGCCGACGTCGTGGCGGAAGAAGTGCCGCTCGGGGTCGATCCTGCGCTGCGTGACGAGGACCGGGTGGTGCAGCGCGAACGGCACCGGCACGACGCGGCGGCGCATCGGGGGCAGCAGCCGCAGCCGCTCGGTCATCTTCTCGACGAGGGTGTCGAAGGTGTTGTCGGTCGACGGCTCCAGCACCGCGATCTTCAGCGTGTGCATGTGCATCGACGGGGTCTCCATGTAGAGGAACCCCGCGTCGAAGCCCGACATCCGCGTGATGGAGGCCATCAGCCGGCCCCCGGCAGGTCGCGCACGACGACCTTGCCCGACGCGTTGCGCGGCAGCTCGTCGAGCAGCACGACGTCGCGCGGCACCTTGTAGCCCGCCAGCCGCGACTTCACGTGGCTCCGCACGGCGTCCGCGTCGACCGCACCGGCACTCTCCGGTACGACGTACGCCGCGAGCCGCTGCCCGAAGGACTCGTCGTCCACCCCGACCACCACGACCTCGCGGACCGCGGGCAGCTCGCCGATGGCTCGCTCGACCTCGACCGGGTAGACGTTCTCGCCGCCCGACACGATCATGTCGTCGTCGCGGCCCACGACGTAGAGCCGGCCGTCGGCGTCCATCCGCCCGACGTCCCCGGAGACCATGTAGCCGTCGAGCGACGCCTTCGTGTCGCCTGCGGTGTAGCCGTCGAACTCCGACGCGCCCCGCACGACGATCCGGCCGACCTCACCGACGGCGACGTCGACGCCGTCGTCGTCGACCAGCCGCACGCTCGTACCGGTCACCGGGCGGCCCGCCGTGTCGGGCGCGTGGCGGAGGTCCGCCGGCCCGGCGACGCTGATCTGCCCGGCCTCGGTGGCGTTGTAGCTGTTGTAGACCTTGTCCCCGAAGCGGTCCATGAAGGCCACCACGGCCTCCGGTCGCATCCGCGAGCCGCTGGCGGTGACGAACCGGACGCTGTCGAGCGAGTAGCGGTCGAGGACCGCCGTCGGGAGCTGCATGATCCGTTCGAGCATCACCGGGACGACGGCGATCCCGGTGGCCCGGTGCTCGTCGGCCATCGCCAGGGTGGCCTCGGGGTCGAACCTCCGGCGCAGCACCACGGTGCAGGCCATCGTCGCGCCGATCACGAGCTGGCCGAAGCCCCACGCGTGGAAGGTCGGGGCGGCCACGACGACCGTCTCCTCACCGTGCCACGGGATCCGCTCGAGCATCGCGGCGAGCTCGTCGGAGCCGCCGCCCCCGCGGTTGGCGCCCTTCGGGGTGCCGGTCGTCCCCGAGGTCAGCAGGACCACCCGGCCGGGGCGGCGCACCGGGGGCCGCCGGCCGCGGTGCCGGTCGATGAGCTGGTCGGTGGTGCGCAGCGCGCGCGGCGCGGTGGTCTCGTCGACCCACGCCAGCACCTCGGTCACGCCGGGCAGCCTTGCGCGGGCGTCGGCGACGAGACCGGCGAACTCCTCGTCGTACACGATCAGGGAGGCCTGCTCGCGCTCGAGCACCTCGGCGAGCTGCGGTCCGGAGAAGCCGGTGTTGAGCAGCAGAGCCGGCACCCCCAGCCGGCCGGCGGCGAGGAGTGCGTCGACGAAGCCGCGGTGGTTGCGGCACAGGATCGCGACCGACGTCGGCTCGCCCTCTGCGGCCGCGGCCAGCCCGACCGCGAGCGCGTCGGCCCGGTCCTGGATCTCGCGCCACGTGAGCGAGCCGCGCTCGTCGACCAGACCGATGCCCTCCGGCCGCCGGTTGGCGGCGAGCGCGAAGCCGGTCGTCGCGTGCGCGCCGTAGCGCCGCAGGATCCGCGCCATGCCGACGTAGCGGTCGGGGCGCATCGGCCCGATCATGCGGCTGCGGAGCAGGTGCCGGGTGGCCCACAGCTGCGTGCGCAGCGGGCCCCGGTCTGCCGTGGCGCGCGTCATCCCAGCACCGGGAACCTGCGCTGCCGGGCCAGCTCGTCGAGCGCGTCCTGCATCCGGGCGCGGACCAGCGCGTCGACCTCCGCGACGGTCTCGGCCTCGTCCTCGAGCCCCAGCTCCTCCGCGACCTGCGCCGGGTCGATCGGGTCGAGCACCTGGGTGACGATCTTGGTCGGCAGCGGGATGTTGCCGACGCCGGCCGCCGTCAGGCCGAAGGGGAAGCCGAAGGTGATCGGCAGCAGGTCGGTGCGCATCACCTTGCGCAGCGGCGACAGCCGGCCGAGCCACTGCCCGCGGGTCAGGTGGAACTGCGCCTCCTGGCCGCCGATCGAGACGACCGGGACGATCGGCACGCCCGCCCGGATGGCCGTCCGGACGTAGCCCTTGCGTCCCTCGAAGTCGATGACGTTGGCCTTGAGCGTCGGGCGGAAGACGTCGTAGTCGCCGCCGGGGAAGACCATCGTCACCGCGCCGGACGCGAGCACCTCGTGCGCGCTCGCGCGATCGGCGGGCACGAAGCCGAACTTGCGGAAGAGCGGACCGGCGGCACCGGTGAAGAGCATGTCGTGGGCGAGGCAGAAGAGCGGTCGCTCGGCACCGAAGGTGTCGGCGAACGCCACGGCGACGATCGGCACGTCCATGGCCATCAGCCCGCCGGAGTGGTTGCCGACCATCAGCGCACCGCCGTCGGGCACGCGATCGATGTCGCGCACCTCGGAGCGGAAGTAGCCGCGCATCGCCAGCTTCAGGAAGGGCAGCGCCTTGGCGATGTACGCCGGGTCGCGCTCGTCCAGGGGACCGGTCATGCCGCACCCCACTTGGCCAGCAGCGCCGCACGCCACGAGAACCCGCGCCACTCCGCGGGGTCCTGGCAGAGCCGGTCCACGACGACGTCGAGCACGAGCGGGTTGGCGACCATCCCGACGTGACTGCTCGGTACGACGACGTTCTCCGCCACCGGCTGCACCGACTCGTCCACGGCGCAGCCACGCCAGGGCACGATGCCGTCGGTCTTGGAGTAGACCGCCGTGCACGGCACCGGCACCGGCCCGCGCAGCAGCTCCATCATCGGCCGCGCCCGGTCGGACATGCCGTGCTTGCGCCGGGACCGCTCGAACATCGCGGTGGCGTGGGTCCGCTCCCCCTCGGCGCGCCACGGCGAGCCGAGGCACACGATCTGGCGGACGTCGTCGGGATAGGTGTGCGCGAGCCAGCGGGCGAGCACGCCCCCGAAGCTCCAGCCCACGATGCTCACCGGCTCGTCGTGCTCGGCGCGAAGCTGCTCGAACCGGGTGACCAGGCCGTCGATCCGCTCGTCGGTCAGGCCGATGTTGGCGCCCTGCGCCCAGCCGTGGGCGCGGAAGTCGTGGCGGGCGAGGTGGCCGCGCAGCCGGCCGGTCATCATGTCGGTGGCCTGGAAGCCGGGGACGACCAGCACGGGCCGTCCCTCGCCGCCGGGGCGGCGCGGCGCGACGAGGTCGACGGCGAAGGAGCTCGCGAGCTCGCCGACCAGCCGCGGCGCCTCGAGCAGCATCAGCGCGCGGTGCGGCGCCCCGCCGGGTCCACGGCTCGGACCGCGGTCCGTGCCGCCCTCGACGCTGTTCTCGCCCTCGAAGTCGTACACCCTGGTCTCCAAATCTAGAACACGTTCTACTTGTCGAGTATGGAGCAGACGGGCGCGCGCGCCAACCTTTCACGGATGTAAGCACGATCACGCACCCCGACACCGGTTCGTCACCTTCTCGTCACGGAAACCGCCCGAGCGGCCTGCACGCTGGACGACATGGACGAATCCACCTCCGCCGACACCGACCCGCGCCTCGAGCGACGGGCCCTTCTCCGCACCCGCCACGCGCGAGGCCTCACCCGACTGATGACCGAACGGGACGACCTGCGCGGCGTGCACGCGCTCGCCGACTTCGTCGACGACGCCGTCCGCTGGACAGCCTGACGGGAACGGGGCGGCAGGGTCCTCGGCGGAGGATTCCCGACCAGGGGCTCCTAGACTCCGACTCGTGATCTTCAAGCGCGTCGGGAGCGACCGGCCCTACCCCGACCACGGGCTGGGCTCGCGGGAGTGGGCCTCCGTGCCGCCGCGGCAGGTGCGCCTCGACGAGCTGATCACGACCAAGGACACGCTCCAGCTCGCGAACCTGCTCGACGAGGACTCGACGTTCTTCGGCGACCTCTTCGCCCACGTGGTGCTGTGGCACGACGAGCTCTACCTGGAGGACGGCCTGCACCGCGCCGTACGCGCCGCTCTCCAGCAGCGGAACGTGCTGCACGCCCGCGTCATCCGGATGGAAGACTGACGCGGTGGACACCAAGGCGCGCACCCGCTCGGCCGTGACCCTGGCCCTGCTCGCCCTCGTGTTCGTGGTCGGCGTCGCGTGGGCCTGGTCGTCGGTCACCGACCCCTTCCCGGAGAAGGCGGACGCGCCGGCCTGCACCGACGCGCCGGTGAACCGGGGCGACCGGATCACGCCCGGCGACGTGCTGGTCAACGTCCTCAACGGCAGCACCACCGAGGGTCTCGCGGGCGAGACGATGGACGCCTTGGTGCGCAAGGGCTTCAGCGAGGGAGCCAAGGGCAACACCAGCGCGAAGACCGGCGCGAGCGGCGCCATGATCTGGGCCGACGACCCGGACAGCACGGCGGCGAAGCTGCTCAAGGGCTACCTCGGCAAGGGCACCAAGATCGTGCAGCAGTCGACGGCCAACCCCGGGATCACCGTCGTGGTGGGCGAGGGGTTCCCCGGCGTCCGCGGCGGCAGGACGAGCATCAAGGCCACGAGCGACGGCTACGTGTGCAGCCCGCCCGCCCAGGCACCCTGAGACAGCGCGCGCGCTGACCGGCCGAAGCGCAGCATCATCGCCGCCGACGGCGTGACCAACCCGTTGGCATAGGTGGACATCCGCGAGGCCGACGTGCCGACGTGATGAGCGAAGTCCCGCTGGCTGCACCCGCTCAGCTCGATCAACCGGCAGATCTCGCGCGCCACCTCGCGTCGCTCGGCCTCCTCGAACCGGGCCCGGAACACCTGCGTGCACCACTCGACCGCCGCGACCGCCACCGTCAGGTCGGCGGCGCGCGCCAGCGAGCCGAGCAGCCCCACCTCGGGACCCCAAGGGTTCAGGGCGACCGGGGCCAGCGCTCGGCGCCACTCTGGGAGACCGCGGTCGTCGACCAGGGCGCGCAACCCTGCGACGTCACGGGGCAGGTCTGCGACGCGGCCGGGACGGAGGTCGTCGACCACGATCCGGAGCGCCGTGCGGCCGCACCCCGCGGCGGTCGCGCGGGCGACGCGGGCGCTGTCGCCGGCCTCCACCAGCCGACGCTCGATGCGCCCCGTGCGTGCGAGCTCGCGGCACAGCGCCGTCGCCAGCGGCAGGCCCGGGTCGGGGCCCGCC
Organism: Nocardioides candidus; assembly: GCF_041321175.1. Taxonomy (NCBI): domain Bacteria; kingdom Bacillati; phylum Actinomycetota; class Actinomycetes; order Propionibacteriales; family Nocardioidaceae; genus Nocardioides; species Nocardioides candidus. Next base: position 77,554 of record NZ_JBGGWC010000001.1, read on the forward strand.
ACCTCGTCGATCCGGCCACAGATCCGCGCCAAGCGCTGGCTGCCGAACCGACGTGCCAGCCGGGTGAGCAGCCGGAAGTCGTCGGCCTCACCGGCACCGCCGGCCACCCGCAGCCCCGCGGTCGTCGCGGCGACCCGGTAGGTGTCGCGCAGCGGCACCCGTTCCTTCGTCTCGATGGCGCTGACCCCCCAGTCAGCCGCGCGACGTCAGGTGCGCGGTCGGCCCCAGTCTCACCCCGCAGCGCGACCGGGCACAACGGCCCGGCCACGGACCGGGATCACCGCGAGCCGCCCGCCGCGGGGTCCGAGCCCAGCCACTGCGCGAGACGGCCTCCCAGGCTGACCTGGCGCAGCCGGCGCTCGGTCGACTCCCGGAGCTTGCGGGGTGTCACGACGAGCAGGTCGTCGCCATGGCGCAGCACGGTGCGTCGCTCCGGCACCAGCGTCTGGCCGTCCCGCACGATGAGGGCCACCGACGCGCCAGGTGGCAGCCGCAGCTCGCCGATCTCCACCCCGTGCAGCCGCGAGCTCGGGCTGATCGCCACCTGGAGCATGTCGGCCGCGACCCGGTCGAGCGGTGCGGCCTCGAGCTCGATGTCGCGTGGCTGCGAGCGGCGGGCCACCCGGAGCACCTTCGCGACCCAGGGCAGGGTCGGGCCGGTGATCAGGGTGTCGAAGACGACGAGCACGAACACGATGTCGAAGAGCAGGTCGGCCTTGTCCACCTGCTCCGCCAGCGGGATGGTGCTGAGCACGATCGGCACGGCGCCCCGCAGCCCCGCCCACGACAGGAACGCCAGCTCGCGCCACGCCATGCGTTGCGCGAGCGAGCTGACGAGCACCGAGAGCGGCCGCGCCAGCACGGTGAGGAGGAGGCCGGCACCGATCGCCATGACGACGGTGTGCCAGGTGATCCTGCCGGGCGACAGCAGCAGGCCCAGCATCACGAACAGGCCGATCTGCGCGAGCCAGGCAAGACCCTCCGAGAACGACCGGGTGACCGCGCGGTGGGGCAGCTCGCTGTTGCCGAGCACGAGCGCTGCGACGTACACCGCGGCGAAGCCGCTTGCGTGCACGGTCGCCGCGGCGCCGTACCCGATCATCGTCAGGCAGAGCACGGCGATCGGGTAGAGGCCCGAGGACGGCAGCGCCGCACGGCGCATCACCCAGGCCCCGCCGAAGCCGGCGGCGAGCCCCACGAGCACGCCGACCACCAGCTCGAACACCACGATCCCGACCAGCACGGCCGGATGGTGCTCGCTCGCCGCGCCGCTGGAGATGAGGGTGACGACCACGACGGTCGGGGCGTCGTTGAAGCCCGACTCCGCCTCGAGCGCGCCGGTGATGCGCCGCGGCAGCGGCACGACCCGGATGACCGAGAACACCGCTGCCGCGTCGGTCGGGGAGGTCACCGCACCGAGGAGGATGGCGAGCTCCCACGACATCCCCAACAGGAAGTGGGCGCCGACGGCGACGACGAGGATCGACACCGTGACGCCGACCGTGGCGAGCGAGAGACCGAGACGGACCGATGTCCGCGTCTCGCGCCAGTTGGTCGTGAGACCACCCTCGGCCAGGATCACCGCGAGCGCCCCGAAGCCGATCGCGTGGGCGAGCTCGGCGTCGTCGAAGCCGATCCCGATCACCGACTCGCCCAGCAGCACGCCCATGAGGAGGTAGACGAGCAGGCTCGGGAGCCCGGCCCGGGAGGAGACGCGCACCGCCAGCACCGCCAACAAGGTGACGGCCGACCCCACCAGCAGGAAGGAGTCGAGCTGGTGGACGTCGAAGGTCATCCGGGTGTCACCTCGGCGAGCGGTCGGGGCGCGGGTCAGCAGTCTATCGGCGTCGTGGTGTGCGGTCGCGGCGGACGGCCTCGCCCAGAACTGGAACGTGTTCTACATTTGCTCCATGACCGAGCCCGCCGGACTGGCGATCCCCGCTGCCGTCCCCGCCACCGACCTGCCCGCCGACACCGAGACGTACGACGTCGTCGTCGTCGGCTTCGGGATCGCCGGTGGCTGCGCCGCGCTCGAGGCGGCCCGTGCCGGCGCCCGGGTGCTGCTGCTGGAGCGCGCGGCCGTGCACGGCGGCACGTCGAGCATGTCCGGCGGCCACTTCTACCTCGGCGCGGGCACCGACGTGCAGCAGGCCACCGGGCACGAGGACTCGGTCGACGCGATGGTGCGCTACCTCATGGCCAGCACCAAGGACCCCGACGAGGAGAAGATCCGCGCCTACTGCGAGAGCTCCGTGGAGCACTTCGACTGGCTCGAGGCACTGGGGTTCCGGTTCGAGCGGTCCTACTTCCCCGGCAAGGCGGTGATCCAGCCCGGCACCGAGGGCCTGATGTTCACCGGCAACGAGAAGGTCTGGCCCTTCCGCGAGGACATCCCTCCGGCCCCGCGTGGCCACAAGGTGCCCGTGCCCGGCGACACCGAGGGCACCCGGATCGTGATGGACCTGCTGCGCGAACGGATCGACGAGGCCGGTGTCGAGGTGCGCTACGAGACCGGCGCGGCCCAGCTCGTCGTGACCGACGAGGGCGGGGTCGCCGGGCTCGCCTGGAAGAGCTTCGACGCCACGGGGTTCGTCCGCTCCGACGCGGTCGTCATCGCCGCAGGCGGGTTCGTGATGAACGCCGACATGGTCGCCCGCTACACGCCCGCCCTCGGCTCGAAGCTCTTCACCCTGGGCTCGACCTACGACGACGGCCTGGGCATCCGGCTCGGCCAATCGGTGGGCGCGGCGCTGGAGAACATGGAGGAGCCCTTCATCACCGCGCCGTTCTACCCGCCGTCCTCGCGGTGCAAGGGCCTCATCGTCAACCGCGACGGGCAGCGCTTCGTCGCGGAGGACAGCTACCACGCGCGGACGTCGTACCACGTCCTGCAGCAACCGGACGCCGTCGCCTACCTCATCGTCGACAGCGAGCACCTCGGCGAGGACCACATGCCGTTGGTGCCGCTCAAGGACGGCTACGAGACGGTCGAGGAGATGGAGGCCGGCCTGGGCATGCCCGCCGGTTCGCTGGTCGCCACCGTCGAGCGCTACAACGAGCACGCCGCGGCCGGCGAGGACCCCGACTTCCACAAGCACCCCGACTGGCTGGCGCCCCAGACCGCCGGCCCCTGGGCGGTGCTCGACCTCTCCCTCGGCGTCGCCCTCTACGCCGGCTTCACCATCGGCGGCATGGCCACCACCGTCGACGGCGAGGTGAGGCGTTCCGACGGCTCCGTCGTCCCCGGCCTCTACGCCGCCGGGGCCTGCGCCTCCAACATCGCCCAGGACGGTGCGGGCTACTGCTCGGGCACCCAGCTCGGCGAGGGGTCGTTCTTCGGGCGCAGGGCTGGGGTTGCGGCGGCGGCGCGGGCCGCGCGCCGCGCGACAGTTTCACCGTCCGGACGGTGAAACTGTTGCTGGGACGACGCAATTGCATCGTCCCAGCGACAGTTTTGTCGTCCCAGCCCGGCATGATCGGCGGATGAGGTCTCGACGATGAATCGGTTCGCCGCAGCCCAGCGGGCCGACGTGCCGCCGTTCCACGTGATGGACCTGCTCGCGCTGTCGGCCGAACGGCAGCGGGAGTACGGCGACCTGGTCAACCTGCTCGCGGGCCAGCCCAGCAGCGGTGCACCGCGCGCGGTCACCGAGGCGGCGGTCCGCCTGCTCGGCTCGGGCGACCCGCTCGGCTACACGCCGGCGACGGGCATCGTCGAGCTGCGGGCCGCGATCGCCGACCACCACCGCCGGCGCTACGGGATCGACGTGTCGGCCGACGACGTCGTCGTGACCACGGGGTCGAGCGGGGGCTTCCTGCTGGCGTTCCTCGCGGCCTTCGAGGCCGGCGACCGGGTCGCGATCGCGCGGCCCGGATACCCCTGCTACCGCAACGTGCTCGCGGCACTGGGGTGCCAGGTGGTCGAGATCCCCACCGGTCCGGACACCCGCTTCCAGCCGACGGTCGCGCAGCTGGCCGAGCTGCACGCGAGCGCGCCGTTCGCCGGCCTCGTCGTCGCGAGCCCGGCCAACCCGACCGGCACCATGCTGCTGCCCGACGAGCTCGCCGCGATCGCCCGCTGGTGCGAGGAGACGGGCATCCAGCTCGTGAGCGACGAGATCTACCACGGCATCGAGTACGCCGAGCCCGGCGAGACCCTGGCGCGCTGCGCCTGGGAGACCAGCCGCGAGGCGGTCGTGTTCGGGTCGTTCTCCAAGTACTTCTCCATGACCGGCTGGCGGCTGGGTTGGATGCTCGCTCCGCGGCACCTGGTGCGCGCGGTCGACGTGCTCACCGGCAACTTCAGCATCTGCCCGCCCGTGCTCGCCCAGCGCGCCGCGCTGGCGGCGTTCACGACCGAGTCCTACGACGAGCTCGACGGCCACGTGCGCCGCTACGCGCACAACCGCGAGCTGTTGATCGCCGGGCTCCAGCGCCTCGGTGTCGAGCGGCTCGCTCCCGCCGACGGTGCGTTCTACGCCTATGCCGACGTCGGCCACCTCACCGACGACTCGATGTCCTTCGCACGCGGGCTGCTGGCGCGCACCGGCGTCGCGGTCGCCACCGGCGTCGACTTCGACACCGTCGACGGCGGCCGCTACCTGCGCTTCAGCTTCGCCGGCACCGCTGACGACATCGAGGAGGCCCTGCGCCGCCTCGGTCCTGCTCTCACCTGAAGGGGCACGCAGTCCCGGACCCGACTACCGGCCGGGCTGCTGGCGCTGCTCCTGCAGCAGCGCCGACACCCGGCGGATCCGCAGCATCAGCGTCGCGGAGGGCGTGACCAGCCCGTTGACGTACGTCGACAGCCGCGACGCGGACGTGCCGAGCATGGCGGCGAACTCCCGCTGGCTGAGCCCGCTCAGCGCGACGAGCTCGCGGATCTCCCGCGCGACCAGGTCGCGCTCCGTCCGCTCGTTGCGCGACCGGTAGACCCGGACGCACTCCTCCAGCGCCTCGGCGAGCACTGCCCGTCCGGCGGTCTGCGCCAGGTCGCGCAGCTCCGTGCCGTACGGCGCCCACGGGTTGGCCGCGACGACGGCCAGCTGCGCGCGCCAGGCCGGCAGCCCGCCGCGGTCCCACGCGGCGAGGACGTCCTCCGCGGCGGTCAGCACGGGACCCGGCCGCGCCGGGTCGACGTCGACCATGACCAGCCGGAGGGCGGCGCGGCGACAGCGGTCGGCGACGACGACGGCGTCCTCCAGGGCACCTCCGGATGCCAGGACGAGCTCCTCGACGGAGACGTCGAACGTCAGCCTCGTGACCGCGCGCGTGGCCAGCGGCATCGTCTCGCCCGTGCCGAGCAGCCCGTCCACCGTGTTCTGCACCGTGGCGATCGTCGCGCGGCCGTAGTGCTCGGTCAGCCGGTCGAGCGCGACGAAGTCCTGCGGCTCGCCGAGCACCGCGAGCCCGATCAGGTTCGCCATCACGCCCGCCCGCCGCTCCCAGCCCGGCCGCCCGACGTCCTCGACCGCGGCGGCAGCGAACAGGGCCCACACGTCGCGGAACTCACCGGCGTCGGCGCGGTGGGCGCGATCGAGCACGCCGAGGGTCGCCGCGTGCGCGGCATCGTGCGCGGTGTCCTGCTCAGCTGCAGCGACGACCGCTCGGTGCAGACGAGCGAAGGTCCCGGCGCACGGCTCGGTGACAGGTGACAGCATCCCCCCGGATACCTCCTCCGCCGACCCGGGAGCAGGTGGGTCGGCAACAGCGCGGCACGCTCCGTCGGGGGGTATGTCCGGCCGCACCGGACACAACGGCTGCGAGCAGCGTAGCGGCAGAGAGCGCGCCGGAGCCCCGCGTCCGCCCTCAGAGCAGGTCGTGCACGAACTCCTGCAGCTGGGTCAGGTTGCGGCACTCGACCATCGGCACGATCTCGCGGTAGGTCTTGGCGGCCGAGTCGCCCGCACCCCAGCTCGTCACCGGCTCGGGGTTGAGCCAGTGCGCCCTCCGGACCGACCCGACGAGGCGGTCGAGGGTCTTGTCCTCCAGGTCGGTGTAGTTGCTCCGGGCATCACCGAGGATGAGCAGCGTCGTCTTCGGGTTGAGTGCGTCGGCGTACTGCTCCTCGAACTTCGCGAACGCCCGCCCGTAGTTGGTGCGGCCCCAGAGCGCCGCGTAGCTGCTGGAGGCGGCGAGCTTCTCCAGCACGTCGACCGGGTCGGCGCCCGGCTGCAGGTGCTCGGTGACCTCGTGCACGTGGTCGATGAACGTGAAGGCGCGCATGCTCTGGAACGACTCCCGCAGCGCGAAGACGAATAGCAGCGTGAACTGGGCGAAATTGGCGACCGAGCCGCTCACGTCGCACAGCACCACGAGGTCCGTGCGGTGCGGCCGCTTGGGTCGGTGGTGCGTGGTCAGCGGTACGCCGCCCGTGGCGATCGACGCCCGGACCGTCCGCCGGAAGTCGAGGGCCCCGCGACGGTGGGCGCGGTGCTCCTTGGTCAGGCGCGTCGCCAGCTGCCGTGCGAGGGGGAAGATCTGGCGGCGCATCTCCTCGAGGTCGGTGCGCCGCGCCGCGGTGAAGGCGAGCTTGTCGATGCTCGGCCGGATCGCCACGTCGGCGACGTGGTCGGGCCCCTTCTCCTCGGCGATCCGCCGCCGGGCGTCGTCCTCGACCAGCCGTGTGAAGCCGCCGACGCGGCGGTTCGCCAGCCGTCGTGCGTCCTGGAGCCGGCCCTCGTCGTCCATGTCCCCGGTCAGCCCCTGGGCGATCCGGTCGACCAGCTCCTGGGGGGCGACCCGCTGCAGCGCGGTGTAGGACGACCACGACGACAGCCCCGGGCCCCGGCCCGGCATCGCGCCGAACCGGCCGACCATCTCCGCCGCCAGCTGTCGCAGCAGCTGCTGGTCGCCGCTCTCGAGGGCCTCCGCCAGCCGGTCGCGGAACTCCTGCAGGGCCTCCCCGTTGTCGCGCACCCGGTCCGCCTCCGCGTCCCGGGGGATCTCGTCGCCGTCCGGGTCCGTGAGGGACGAGATCCCCCGTTGCGTGACACCGTCGCCGACGAGGGCCGGGAAGTAGACGTCGAAGAGCGCGTCGAAGGTCGTGCGGTGCTGCTGCCTCTTCATGAGGGTCGCGGCGAGCACGTCGCGCACGTGCTCGCGATCACCCCAGCCGACCGCGCCGAGAGCGGCGACGGAGTCGATGTCCTCGGCCAGGGACACGGACAGGCCGGCTCCCCGGAGCGCCTCGATGAAGGAGAGGTGCCGGTCGAGAAGCCCGCTGGTCGGTGTGGTCATCGGTTGAGCCGCAGCTCCTTGACGGCCCGCGCCTGGTCGGAGGCGTGCTTCAGCACGGCGCCCAGGGTGTCGGTGATCGCCTTGTCGTCCAGGTCGCGGATCTCCAGCGCGATCAGCGTGCGCGCCCAGTCGACCGACTCCGCGATCGACGGCGCCTTCTTCAGCTCCAGGTCGCGCAGCTTCCCGACCGTGGCGACGAGCTGCTCGGCGATCCTGTCGTCGAGGTCGGGCACCTGGGCCTGCAGGATCTCCCGCTCGCGCTCGGCGTCGGGATAGTCCAGGTGCAGGTAGAGGCAGCGCCGCTTGACCGCCTCGGACAGCTCCCGGCTCGCGTTGGAGGTGAGTACGACGAACGGCCGGCGGGTCGCCGCCACGGTCCCGAGCTCGGGGATCGTCACCTGGAAGTCCGACAGCACCTCCAGGAGCAGCCCCTCGACCTCGATGTCGGTCTTGTCGACCTCGTCGATGAGCAGCACCGTCGGCTCCTCGCGCCGGATCGCGGTGAGCAGCGGCCGGGTGAGCAGGAACTCCTCGGAGAAGATGTCGTCGTGGGTCTGGTCCCAGTCCACGCCCTCGGCGGCGCCGGTCTGCGCCTGGATGCGGAGCAGCTGCTTCTTGTAGTTCCACTCGTAGAGGGCCCGTGCCTCGTCGAGGCCCTCGTAGCACTGCAGCCGGACGAGGTCCGCGCCGGTGGCGCGCGACACCGCCTTCGCCAGCTCGGTCTTGCCCACCCCGGCGGGGCCCTCGAGCAGCAGCGGCTTCTCCAGCGCGCCCGCCAGGTAGGTGGTCGTGGCGGTCGCGTGGTCGGCGAGGTAGCCGGCTTCGGTGAGCAGGGCCGCGGCCTGCGTCGGGGACTCGAACCAGGTCATGGCGCCCATCCTGCCCGGGAACCGGCTGGCCAGATCACACTGTCTGGCTCGTGACCCGCGGGGCGGATGCTCGTTGAGGTGGCAGTGACCGATCACGAGGCGCGGGAGGACCCCCGCCTGTCGGTCGAGCCGATCATCCGAGGCTGCCTTCACGCGAGAGGAATCGACGTTGCCTGCCCTCAGCACGACGCTGCGCACCGCGGCTCTGTCGATCCGCACCGCCATGACCGCCGGCGCCCTCACGCTGCTCGTCGGCCTCGGGGCGCTCAGCGTGATCGACGGCCCGCACCCGACGCCTGACCATCTCGGCCTCTCGGTGCAGGACAAGGCGACGAGCCGGATCCTCGAGCGCAACAACTGCTCCCTGCACGGCTTCGACCCCGACGTCATCCCCTCGACGGCGGTGATCCGCGACTCGTCGGGACGCACCCGCGTGGTCTCCTTCGACCACGGCTGGGCGGTCTTCAAGAAGGAGCGTCCGGGCGAGCTGGTCGCGGTCTGCCTCGGGCGCGAGCAGCGCCGTCAGCGCTGAGTCCCGGCGTCCGGCCTAGGACCGCGTCGCGAGCTCGTCCACCGGCACCGTCGGGTCGAGCTCGACGCCGATCTCCCGCGCCTGACCGTCGATCTGGAACCAGATCCACCGGCTGAGCATGTGCGACAACGCCCGGTGGCTGAGGGTCTGCTCGGGCCGTCGTACCCACTGGTTGACGCTGCCGCGGACCTGGCCGATGAGACCGACGACCAGCACGTCGAGGGTCGTGGTCTGCTCCTCGTCGAGCTCCTGGCCGAGCATGGCCGCACCGGCCTGGAAGAGCGAGGCGATGTCCTTGCCGAGGTTGTCGACCGCCAGGTCGAGCTCGCCGGGCTGGCCGTCGCCCAGCGCGCGCTGCGCCATCTCGTGCAGCTGCGGGTGGTCGGCCACCCAGCTGACGTAGCCGCCGACCACGCCGTTGACGATCTGCTCGATGCTCCCCGAGAGCACGAGGGTCGAGTCGAGCTGGGTGCGGATCATGCCGACGATGTGCTGCTGGACCGCTCGGTTGAGGTCCATCCGGTTGCTGAACAGCCGGTAGACGACCGTGCGCACCAGCCCGGCACGCTCGGCGATCTGCTGGACCCGCAGCTGGCTGCCGAGCGGCTGCTCCTCGAGGAGCTCGACAGCGGCGTTGAGCACGTGCTGGCGACGCTCCTCGTTATGGCCTTCCCAGCGCAGCTGACGCCCGTCGAGCCCGGGGACGCGAGGGACGTGCGGCATGGCCCGCACTGTATCCGGGCGCGACCGGCGCGGCGGCCTCGCTCAGGGCGCGGCGGTCGGTGAGCTTGACCCGCGGCCGGCGGGCGGCGTCGCCGAGCGCGCGCTCGGCACGGTCGATGGCCAGCCAACCCTCGTGGTCGATCTCGTGGTCGAGGCGCTCCACCGCGGTCGTGGGAGCGACCAGCAGGCCGGCATCGAGGTCGTCGAGGAGGGCGGCGACGCTCTCCTGCGAGCACGTCTTGTTGGTGCCCAGGAAACCGGTCGCGCCGCGTTTGATCCAGCCGACGACGTAGAGCCCGGGCTCGACGCGGCCGCGGTCGTTGGGCACCCGCGCGCGCTCGTCGTCGAACGGCAGACCGACCACGGGGCGGGCGCGGTAGCCCACCGCGCGCAGCACCAGGCCGGTGGCGATCAGCTCGGACTCGTCGGTCGCGACGGCACGGCCGTCGACGACCTCCGTGCGGGCCACCTCGATCGCCTCGACGCGGTCGCCGCCGACGATCCGCACCGGCGCGGTCCGGAAGCGCAGCACGATCCTGCGGCGGCCCGGGGTCGGCGTGCGGCGCGCCAGCTCGGCGAGCAGCTCGGTCTTCTGCGAGGTGACGGCCACCTCGCCCTCGACCAGCACGTCGACGTCGTCGAGGGCGGCCAGCCCGATCAGCTCGGGCAACGTGAACGCGGCCTCGTCCGGTCCGCGCCGACCGAGCACCACCACCTCGCGCACCGCGCTGTCGCGGAGCGCCAGCAGCGCGCGGTCGGAGATGTCGGTCGCGGCGAGCCGGTCGGGGTCGGCGGTGAGGATCCGGGCGACGTCGAGGGCGACGTTGCCGTTGCCGATGACGACCGCGCGCTCGGTGTCGAGCGGCTGGTGCACCTCGTCGGCGTCGGGGTGCCCGTTGTACCAGGCGACGAGGTCGGTGGCCGAGATGCTGCCCGCGAGGTCCTCACCGTCGACCCCGAGCCGCCGGTCCGTCGCAGCGCCGATCGCGTAGACGACGGCGTGGTACGACGCCCGCAGCTCCTCCAGCGTCACGTCGGTCCCGGCCTCGACGTTGAGCCGGTAGCGGAAGCCGGGCTCGCGCTCGATCTTCGCGAAGAGCTCGAGGACGTGCTTGGTCCTGGGGTGGTCGGGCGCCACTCCGTAGCGGGCGAGTCCGTGCGGGGTGGGCAGGCGGTCGAACACGTCGACCTCCACCCCCGGCAGCTTGAGCAGCTCGTCGGCGGCGTAGAGCCCGGCGGGACCGGCTCCGACGACGGCGACGCGCAGCCCGGCGGTCGCAGAGTCGCGGTGGCGCGGCACCAGCGCCAGCGGCGTGCGGTCGGCGTGCGGGTGGTCGCGGTAGTACGTCGCATTGAGCTCCACGAACGGCAGCTGGTGGTCGGCGAGCTTGGTGTGCGGCACCACGGCGTCGACCGGGCAGGCCGTCGCGCAGGCGCCGCAGTCGACACAGCTCACCGGGTCGACGTACAGCATCTCCGCCGTGACGAAGCCGGGCTCGCCCGGCGCGGGGTGGATGGCGTTGACGGGGCAGGCGAGGACGCAGGCTCCGTCGCTGCAGCACGACTGCGTGACGACGTACGGCATCGGACCTCCTCGGTCAGGCGGCCTTCGGCGCCGGCTCGCTGCGGTAGCGCGCCGGGCGGCCGTCGATGCGGAGCCGCTTCCACAGCACGCGCGAGACGGGGTTCATCAGGCCGGCCTCCTCGGCGAGCACGCGGACGTCGGCGAACAGGTCGCGCAGCAGCTTCTCGGACTCGGGGTTGTCCCAGTAGAGGTCCTTGATGACGTCGTGGGGGATGTCGTACTGCTTGATGAACGCGCGGGTCGGCGTGGCGATCACGTCGCACAGCAGCCGCATGATCACCGGGTAGAGCACCGAGAGGAGGACCTTGCGCGGAAGGGGCAGCCGGGGCGCCTTGCGGGCGAGGTACTCGTGCGCGAAGGAGATGTGGCGCGCCTCCTCCGCGACGTGGATCTGCATGATCCGCTCCATCAGGGGGTGGATCGTCTCGCCGGACCGCAGGATCTGCTTCTGCAGGTGGTCGATCGGCTCCTCCCCCGCGAGGATGCCGGTGAAGAAGATCTCGGGGAGCAGCCGGCCGGCCAGCGGCAGCGCCGACTGGACCACGCGGAACCACCGCGCCGCACCCGGCACGTCGGCGCCCGTGCGGTTGACGAACTCCTGGAACATCTGGATGTGGTGGGTCTCCTCCGTCACCTCGTGCATGAGGTAGCGGAACTCCGGGTCGTTGTTCGGCAGGTCCATCAGGTACTCGAGGACGCCCTTGATCAGGACGTTCTCGAACTGCCAGCCGACCTTGGTGATGTTGGCCATCCGCGCCATGCCGATCTCGATCTGCCGCTCCCGCGACAGGCCCTGGTACCACTCGTGCCCGCCGAGCGGGTCGACGCTCGGGAGGATCCAGCGCTCGTCGTCGGGCACGACGGCGTAGGCCGGGTCGTCCCACGGGACGTCCTTGAACGCGTTGAAGGACAGACGCACGGAGCCCTCGCTCAGCGTCTGCAGCTTCTCCTCGTAGGTCTGCTCCACGGTCATCTCCCGATACCTCCTCGGCAACGCTGCCCACAAGTTAGCTGTACACGTTGTACAGGTATACGAGATGTGTACACGCCGTACCCGGCGGCCGCGAGGCTTTGTGACCCAGCCCACGCCTGGCCGCGCGGAGCTGAGCGTGGGGCGCATTCAAAGCCCTAAGCGGCGGGCGGGAATTGCGGCGGTTCCTCCCGCACCCGTCCGGCGATGAGCGTTCACTTCCCTCACAGCCGCCGGTGCATGGGGCACGCGGACAACGCAGGACCTCTCGGATCTCGGACCCTCTCGGGTCGATCCAGCACTTTCCCTCCTAAGGAGCACCGCCATGCAGAACATCCTCGCCACCCGTGCCCGCGACGTCCGCCGTCAGGACCAGGGCTTCACCCTCATCGAGCTGCTCATCGTCGTCGTGATCCTCGGCGTCCTCGCCGGCATCGTCGTGTTCTCGGTGAAGGGCATCAACGACGACAGCAAGGTCTCGGCGTGCAAGGCCAACGTCTCGACCGCCCAGACCGCCGTCGAGGCCTACTACGCCCAGAAGAGCGCCTACCCCGCGACCCTCGGCGCCCTGGTGCCCGACTACCTCAAGACCGACCCGAGCGACTCGGGCGTCGACGCCGCGATCCGGGTCGGCTACGCCGCCGGGACCGGCACGGTCTCGCCCGGCACCTCCTGCGACTGACCCCACCCGTCCGAGGGAGGGCCGCTCCGGGGGCGGCCCTCCCTGACAGCACCTCTCCGAAGGGGGCGCGGCCATGCTGCACTCAGCTCACCGCATCGGGTCCGGGATCGACGCACTGCTCGCCGAGCTGTGGGACGCTCGCGGCACGGACCTGCTGCTCACCGTCGGCCTGCCGCCGATGCTGCGCGTCGACGGCGACCTGCGACCGGTCCCGGGTCGCGCCGCGATGTCCGCTCAGGACACCGAGGCCCTGCTCATCGAGGCGCTCGCGCCCGAGCAGGTCGCCGCGTGGGGCACCCGGCACGAGTACGACTTCTCGTTCACCTGGCGCGAGCACGCCCGGATCCGCGGCAACGCCTTCACCCAGCGCGGGCTGACGGCGGCGGCCTTCCGGCTCATCCCGCGTCGCATCCCCTCACCCGACGAGCTCGGCCTGCCGCCGTCGGTGCGCGACATCGCGATGCGGCACCAGGGCCTGGTGCTGATGACCGGGCCCACCGGCTCGGGCAAGTCGACGACGCTCGCGTCGCTCGTCGACCTGATCAACACCCACCGCGGCTGCCACATCATCACCGTCGAGGACCCGATCGAGTACGTCCACGAGCACAAGCGCGCCGCGGTCAACCAGCGCGAGGTCGGCACCGACACGGCATCCTTCAGCGACGCCCTGCGCTCGGTGCTGCGCGAGGACCCCGACGTGCTGCTGGTCGGCGAGATGCGCGACCTCGAGTCGATCGCCTTCGCGCTCACCATGGCCGAGACCGGGCACCTGGTCTTCGCCACCCTGCACACCAACGACAGCGCCCAGTCACTGGGCCGGATGATCGACGTCTTCCCGGCCGAGCAGCAGGCCCAGGTCCGCGTCCAGCTCGCCGCGGCGCTGAGCTGCGTCGTCTACCAACGGCTGCTCCCGCGCACCGGCGGCGGCATGGTGGCCGCGCACGAGGTGCTCGTGGCCACGCCAGCCGTCCGCAACCTCATCAAGGAGGGCAAGACCCACCAGCTGCGCAACAGCCTCGTGACGGGGCAGCAGGACGGCATGGTCACCCTCGAGCAGTCGCTGTCGGCGCTGGTGCAGCACGGCGTCGTCAGCGAGGTCGACGCGGTGGCGCGCAGCCTCTACCCGAAGGACATCGACCTCCGGCCGCGGTACGCCGTCGGCGCCGGCCTGTGAGTCAGGGGAGCTCATGAGGATCGCCCGTCGCAACCGCGACACCGAGCACGGCACCGTCGAGCTGCCCGCCGAGGCCGACGACCGCCTGGCCCGCCTGCTCGTCGGGCTCGGCCTCGTCCAGCCCTACCAGGTGGACGCGGCCCGCGAGCTGTCGAGCGGCGGGTCGCTGGCGGAGCGCCTGGTCGCGGCGGGCGTGGTCGCCGACGACCTCATCGCCTCGACCCTCGCCGAGCACCACGCCGTCCCGCGCGTCGACCTCCGCACCCAGGCCGCGGACCAGACCGCGGCAGGCCTCCTGGCCCCAGACGCGGCCGTCCGCCTGCGCGCGCTCCCCTTCGCCGCCGCCGACGGCATCGTCGAGGTCGCCGTGGTCGACCCGTCCCCGGAGCACGTCGACGCGATCGCGTCGGCGCTCGGCCAGCCGGTCAACGCGCACGTCACCACCCACCGTGAGATCGACCGCGCCCTGGCCACCACCTACCGCGCGACCCGCGACGTCGGGAGCCACGTCGAGGCCTTCGAGGCACGCGACGTGCTGCGCAAGGAGGCGGCCGACCTCGCGTCGGCCGGACCGAGCGAGGACGCGCCGGTGGTCCGGGTCGTCCAGAAGATCATCACGCAGGCGCTGCGCGACCGGGCCTCCGACATCCACGTCGAACCGAGCGGTGACCGGGTGCGCGTGCGCTACCGCATCGACGGCGCGCTGTCGGAGGTGCTCGACCTGCCCGGCTCGATCGGACCGGGCCTGGTCAGTCGCGTGAAGATCCTCGCCGGCATGAACATCGTCGAGCGGCGGCGCCCCCAGGACGGCCAGATCAGCATGACGGTCGAGGGACGCGACGTGGACATCCGGGTCTCGACCACGGCCGTCGTCGGTGGCGAGAAGGTGGTGCTCCGGCTGCTCGACAAGAGCCGCCCGCTCTTCCGGCTGGAGCAGCTCGGCATGCCCGCCGACCTCGCCGCCCGCTACGGCGCCCTGATCCGCTCGCCGTTCGGCATGGTCATCTGCGCCGGGCCCACCGGGGGCGGCAAGACCACCACCCTCTACGCCTCGCTCGGCGAGCTGGACAGCCCCGAGCGCAACATCATGACGATCGAGGACCCGGTCGAGTACACCGTCGACTCGATCAACCAGATCCAGATCAGCGAGCAGGCCGGCATCACCTTCGCCGGCGGGCTGAAGTCGATCCTGCGCCAGGACCCCGACATCATCCTGGTCGGCGAGGTCCGCGACATCGACACGGCGCGGATCGCCGTGCAGTCGGCGCTGACGGGGCACTTCGTGCTCTCCTCGCTCCACGCGACCGAGGCCGTCTCCGCGCTCTACCGCCTGCTCGACATGGGCATCGAGGCTTTCCTCATCGCCTCGTCCGTGACCGCGGTCGTCGCCCAGCGGCTGGTGCGCAGGTCCTGCACGTCCTGCCTCGAGCCCTACCAGCCCACGCCCGACGAGCTCGCCTTCCTGAGGGAGTACGGCGGCAGCCCGCCCCTCGGCGGCTTCCGGCACGGTGCCGGCTGCAACTTCTGCTCCCAGACGGGCTACCTGGAGCGGGTCGGGGTCTACGAGATGCTCGTGGTGACCGACGAGGTCCGCGAGCTGATCGTCGAGCGCGCGCCGCACGACGACCTGCGCAAGCTCGCCCGCAGCCAGGGGATGCGCACGTTGCAGGAGCAGGCCGTCCAGCTCGTGCAGACCGGCGTGACGACCGCCGCCGAGGCGATGCGCTCGATCTACGTCGCGGGGGCCTGACATGCCGAGGTTCGCGTACGCCGGGATCGACCTCGAGGGCAAGGCCGTCAAGGGCACGCACCGCGCGCCCAGCCGCGGCGACGCCGAGGTCGCCCTCTTCGAGCGCGACCTGCGCAACCTGCGGGTCACCGAGAAGAAGAGCGTGCTGCAGTACGAGATCGCCGGGCCGCGCATCAAGCGCGTCGAGGTCATGCACCTCACCCGCCAGATCGCCGCCTTCCTCCGCGCCGGCCTGCCGGTGCTCGACGCGGTGCACTCGATCGGCGCGGAGAGCGAGAACTCGTCGGTGCGCCGGATGATGCACAGCATCGAGGACGGGCTGCGCACCGGCGAGCGCTTCTCCGACTGCCTCGACCGCTACCCGAAGGTCTTCCCGGAGTACTACCGCGGCATCGTCCGCTCCGCGGAGCTCACCGGTGAGCTCGACACCGTGCTCGGCAGGCTCTCGCGCTACATCGAGCGCGACCTCGAGGCCCGCCGGAAGATCAAGTCCGCCCTGATGTATCCCTCGGTCGTCGCCGCGATGTCGGTCGTGACCGTGGTCATCCTGGCGGTCTTCGTGCTGCCGCGCTTCAAGGACTTCTTCGAGAGCCTCGACGCCGAGCTGCCGCTGCCGACCCGGATGCTGCTCGCCGTCACCGACTTCGTCGGGGCCTGGTGGTGGGCCATGGTCGGCGGTCTCGTCATCGCGCTCGCGCTGGGCTGGCTGGTGACACGCTTCCAGCCCGGCAAGTACGCCCGCGACGCGTTCCTGCTGAAGGTCCCCGTCGTCGGCGAGACGATCCAGTACGCCCTCGTCGAGCGGTTCTGCCGCGTCTTCGCCTCGATGGTGTCGGCCGGGGTCACCCTGACGGACGCGCTGCAGGTCAGCACGAACGCGCTGCGCAACCGGGTCTTCATCAAGCGTCTGAGCGAGGTCGGCGACGCCATGCTCGAGGGGCAGGGCATCTCCGGGCCGCTCACCCGCACCCGTCTGTTCCCGAGCGCGGCCACCCAGATGCTCCGGGTCGGCGAGGAGACCGGCACCCTCGACAACCAGCTGGAGACGACGGCCGAGTACTACGAGGTCGAGCTCGACTACAAGATCAACAAGCTCACGGCGCTCTTCGAGCCGGTCGTGATCGTCGTGATGGGCCTCATCGTCGGCTTCGTCGCCGTCGCGCTGATCTCCGCGATGTACGGCATCTTCAACCAGGTCGACGTCTGATGGACCTGCCTCGGGGGCTGGGCGACGACACGGGCGAGACGCTCGTGGAGGCGCTGGTCGCGATCGTGATCCTCGGCCTGGCCGCGGTCGCGATCCTCGCGGGTGTGCAGCTGAGCAGCACCGCCTCCGACATCCAGCGCAAGCAGACGACCGGCGGCGCCTACGTGCGCAGCTACGCCGAGGCCATCGAGAAGTACGTCGACGCGGCGAGCGCCAACTACAAGCCCTGCGCCGGCGTCGACGCCTACAACGTCGCCGCGGTCACGAGCCAGCTCGCCCTGCCGGCCGGCTTCACCGCCACCCACGCGGCCGCCGTGCCCCTCGACCCCACGGGCGGGGAGGTCGGCTGCGCGAACGACAAGGGCGTGCAGAAGGTCGTCCTCACCGTCCGGAGCTCCGACAGCCGGGGCAGCGAGACGCTCACGCTCATCCTGCGCAGCACCTGCTCCACCGGGGCGACGTGCTGACGCGGCCGCGCTCCGACGACGGCTTCACGCTCATCGAGCTGGTCGTCACCGTGGCGATCGTCGGCATCATCGTCGCGGGGTTGGGCGGCGTGATCATCCGGTTCCTCCAGGACACGGTCGACACCCAGGCGCGGCTCACCGAGTCCCACGACGTGCAGTTCACGGCCGCCTACTGGCAGCACGACGTCGCCAGCATCGGGCTCAGGTCGTCGACGTACGACGCAACGACCCACTCCTTCGCCCTGACGCAGTCGGTCGCGGAGTCAGGCTCGCTCGCGACGTGCAGCCTGCCGACCGGGACGAAGGTCGTGACGTTGGCGTGGAGCGAGTACAGCTCGCTCGACTCGCAGGGATCTCCCGACAAGGTCACCGTCACCTACGTCGCCCAGCCCGACGGCGCGGTCTACCAGCTCCTCCGGGTCCGATGCGAGGGCGGGACGGTCGACTCCACCATCGAGGTCGCTCACAACCTGCGCGTCGTGCCGACGGTCGCCTGCGTGACCGCGTCGGGAGGCACCGGCTGCGCCGGAGCGGGCAGCGACGTCCCCGCCGTCGTGAAGCTGTCCCTGGACGCGCGGACGGCCGACGCGCACGGCAGCGCCTCCTACACCGCGACGCTCGTCGGCCAGCGGAGGCAGACATGATCCGGCGACTTGGCCAGCGGGTCCGGCTGCCCGTGCGTCTGCGCCGGCGCGACGACGGGGCGATCCTCATCATCGCCCTCCTCGCCGTGACCGTCGTGAGCCTCGTGGTCGGCGTCGTCCTGACGCGCGGCGACGGGTCGCTGCGCGCCACGGTCCAGCTGCGTCAGGTGGCGGGTTCGTCGTACGCCGCCGACGGCGCGGCCAAGCTCGCGCTCAACGCGCTGCGCACCGGCTACTCCCCCGGCGACCCCAACGGCGCCGCGGCCGACTCGGACTGGGCCTTCAACAACTCCTTCGACGGCACGGGCTGCTTCGGCAAGGACGGCAGCGGCACCGCGGTGAGCACCCTGGTGCTGCCGGGCTTCTACCCGCAGACCGGCGGCCAGTCGTCCGCGACGTCGGCAGCCGTCACCTGCACCGCCGAGGACGCCACCGGCGCCCAGGGGTCCCCCGTGCCGATCACCGACGGCAACAAGCCCGGCAGCGCGATCCTGACCCTCGGCACGAGCGGCGAGACCGGCTTCTACTCCAAGGCGCTCGGCGGCAACAGCTTCCGGGTGCACGGCGGGATCTGGTCCAACTCGACGATCGTCGCCGACACCGGCGCACTGGTGTCGAGCCAGAGCATCCGCGCCCACAGCGGGTGCACCGGCACCATGACGGCCCCCACCGTCGAGTGCAGTGCCGCGACCGTGGCCGATCCCGGCTACGCCAGCGACCTCGACATCGCCGGCACCGGGATCCCCGCCCTGCAGACGGTGCCGTCGTGCTCGGGCAACCTGGCGACCTTCGAGCCCGGCTACTACGACGACGTCGCCGCGCTCAACGCGCTGACCACCCCGAACGCGAACAAGAACTGCGTCTACTGGCTCAAGCCCGGCACCTACTACTTCGACTTCCACAACAACAGCGTCGACCCGCTCCATGACGACGACATCGCCGCTGCTGCCAGCGACGAGTGGACCATCTCGTCCGGCACGTTGATCGCAGGGACCCGCACCGGCACCTCCACTGTCCCGGGCGCCTGCGACAACCCGATCGACAAGACCACCGCCAACGGCGTCCAGCTCGTCTTCGGCGGCGACAGCCGGATGCTCATCGACAAGGACGGGCAGGCGGAGATCTGCGGGAGCTACCACGCCGACCGCCCCCCGATCGCCATCTACGGACAGAAGACCGGCACCACGCCGAGCGCGACGACGCTCAGCGGCACGACCGCACTGACGAGCAGCGGCAACGCGACGACGGACATGAAGGTCGGCACCGTCGCCCCGGCGACCGTCACCGCCGCGATCCTCAAGGACGTCGGCAACGGCCAGATGACGTGGACCCGCGACAACACCGGCGCGAACAGCGTGCAGACCGGCACCGTCACCATGACCGGTTTCGCACCGACGACCGCCATCCCCAAGGGCGCGGTCCTCACCGGGCTGAAGGCCTTCGTGCGCCACCAGGAAGGCACCAGCACGGCGGGCAACGCCTCGGAGATCTCCGTGACGCCGACGGGTTCCGGCACCACCCTGAAGAGCAGCAGCGCCCTCACGGTGAGGACGACGCTCGGCAACGACACCCAGGACCTCTCGGCGGCGACCGGGTTCGGAACCGTCCAGAAGTACGTCCACGACAGCGGGTTCAGCGGCGCGACCGTCGTCTTCACGGCCAAGCTGCCCAGGAGCGGCTCGTCGACGACCACGATCCAGTCGATCCTCGACGCGGTCCAGCTCGAGCTCACCTACTACGTGCCGGGCATCCGCGGCGAGACCACCACGGCGATCCCCAACAACTGCGTGGCCGTCGTCGCGAGCTGCTCGGTCGTCACCACCTCGGGCAACAAGAGCATCCTCTACGTGCAGGGCACGCACTACACGCCGCTCGCCAAGGTCGACGTGACGCTCAACAACGTGAGCCAGCAGATCTTCCGGTTCGGCGTGATCGCCAGGGCGATCGAGGTCAAGGAGACCGGCTCCTTCGCCTGGACGGGCCCCGTCATCGAGCTGCCCGACAACTCGCCCGGCTGGGGCTTCAGCGGGACCCTCGTGCAGCTGAAGGTCTACCTGTGCCCGTCCGCAGCGACGTGCAGCCCGTCGACGGGCGAGCTCTCGCTCAAGGTGCGCGCCCAGCTGTGGGACACCACCGGCACACCCCGGCCGCCCAGCCGCCAGGTGACGGTGCTGAGCTGGAGCGAGCAACGGTGAGCGCCGCGCTCACGGCCGGCCTGGCGGGCCTGCTCGGCCTGCTGATCGGCTCCTTCCTCAACGTCGTGGTGCACCGGGTGCCGCGCGGCGAGTCCGTGGTCTCCCCGCCGTCGGCCTGCCCGCGCTGCGGCACCCCGATCCGCAACCGTCACAACGTCCCGGTCCTCGGCTGGCTGCTGCTGCGTGGTCGCTGCTACGACTGCGCGGCCCCGATCAGCGCGCGCTACCCGGTGGTCGAGCTGGCGACCGCCGCGCTCTTCGTCATCATGGCGCTGCGCTTCGCGGACGACCGGTGGGCACTGCCCGCCTACCTGGTGTTCGCGGCCGCGGCACTCGCGCTGGCGCTCATCGACCTGGACGTCCACCGGCTTCCCGACGCGATCGTGCTGCCGGCGTACCCCCTGGTGGTGGTGCTGCTCGCCGCCGACCACGACGGGCCCGACCTGCTGCGTGCCGCGATCGGCTGCACGGTCCTCTTCACGTTCTACCTGGCCCTCGCCGTGGCCGCGCCGGGCGCGATGGGCGGCGGCGACGTCAAGCTCGCCGGGCTGGTCGGCCTGATGACGGCCTACGTCTCGTGGGGGACGTTCCTCACCGGCGCATTCCTCGCGTTCATCCTCGGCGCGGTCGCCGGCGTGGCGCTGATGGCGGCGGGCAGGGCGGGCCGTCGTACGGCGGTGCCGTTCGGACCGTTCATGCTGCTCGGCGCCCTGTCCTCGGTGCTCGGCGCCGGCTACCTCGGGGACTACTACCTGACGCTGATCGGGGCCTGAGCCGCGGCGCGCTTCGTGCTGCGGAACTGCAGGGCGGGGTCGGCGATCTGGCCCCGGCGCAGCATCGGCGCGTCGCGGAGGTAGTCGTTGCGGATCCGCCACGGCAGCCGCTTGCCCTGGCGCGGCATCACCGCGTCACCGCGCTGGATGTAGCCCGAGCGCATCGAGTCGCCCATCACCGAGACGTCGTCGCGGTCGTCGGGGTCGGCGACGGCGACGACCTGGTCGTGACCGGCGGCCGCCATGTGCTTCACGAGGCGGCAGAAGTACTCGCTGACCAGGTCCGCCTTGAGGGTCCACGACGCGTTGGTGTAGCCGATGACGAACACGGCGTTGGGCACGCCCTCCATGAGGACGCCCTTGTAGAGCATGCGCTCCCGGGTCTCGACGGGCTGCCCGTCCACCTCGATCCGCGCACCGCCGGCGAGCTGGATCTGCAGCCCGGTGGCCGAGACGACGATGTCGGCCTCGAGCTCCTCCCCCGACGCCAGCCGGATCCCGGTCTCCGTGAACGTGTCGATGTGGTCGGTCACGATCGAGGCGTCCCCGCGCCGCAGCACCCGGAACAGGTCGCCGTTGGGCACGACGCAGAGTCGCTCGTCCCACGGGTCGTAGGACGGCGTGAAGTGCTTCATGTCCACGCCGGGGCCGATCTGGCGTCGTACGGCCGCGAGCAGCACCTTGCGCGCCAGCGCCGGACGGCTGCGCGACAACTTGTAGACGGCGGCCTGCAGGGCGATGTTCCGCACCCGACCGGTGCGGTAGATGAGCCCCTGGGGCACGCCGAGACGCGCGAGCGGGGAGGCCACCGGGTCGTCGGCCGGCACGGTCATGACGTACGACGGCGAGCGCTGCAGCATCGTGACGTGCTCCGCCTCGGGCGCCATCGCGGGCACCAGCGTGATCGCCGTGGCACCGCTGCCGATGACGACGACCTTCTTGCCCGCGTGGTCGAGGTCCTCGGGCCAGAACTGCGGGTGGACCAGCTGCCCCTGGAAGCGCTCCTCGCCGGGGAAGGACGGACGGTACGCCTGGTCGTAGCTGTAGTAGCCGGTCGCGCCGACGAGGAACCGGCTCGTGTAGGTCTCGCGCTTGCGACCGACCCGCACCTCGACGGTCCAGCGGCCCTCCTCCGTCGACCAGCTCGCCTTCGTGACCTGGCGTCCGAAGCGGATGTGCTCGGTGACGCCGTGCTCCTCGGCCGTGTCGGCGACGTACTGCCGGATGCTCGGGCCGTCGGCCAGGACCTTCGTGCCGACCCACGGCCGGAAGTTGAACCCGAAGGTGAGCATGTCGGAGTCGGACCGGATGCCGGGGTAGCGGAAGAGGTCCCAGGTGCCGCCGACGGCGTCGCGACGCTCCAGGATCGCGTAGGACAGCCCGGTCCCCTCCCGGACCAGGTGGCAGGCGGCGCCGATGCCCGAGATGCCCGCGCCGACGATGAGGACGTCGAGGTCCGTGGCGCTCTCCGTCGTCGTGTTATCGCTGCTCATGGTCGCTCCCGGTTCAGGCGACGCCGACGTCGGCGATGGTCGAGCGCAGGCCGTGCGACGAGCCGCGCAGCAGCACGTCGACGACACCAGCGACGTCGTCGGACATCGGGACGTGGCCGCTGCCCTCGAGCCAGACGTGCTCGGCCGACGGGAGCTGCCGGCGCGCACGCTCGGCCTGGTAGGGCAGGAGCAGCCGGTCCTTGCTCCCCCACGCGACCGTCACGGGGATGCCCTCGCCGATCGGGCTCTCGAAGGGGAACGCGCCCTCCATGATCGTCTTGAGCGCGGGGCGGGCGCGCACCATGCAGGTGAGGTCGCCGACGACGCGGTCGCGGTCGAGCCGCTCGCCGTGGGTCATCAGCGAACCGAGCATCAGCTTGCGGGCGAGGCCGGAGCCGGCTAGCCGGGGAGCGACGGGCCGGGTCGCCCGCGCCGCGGTCATCAGGACCGCGAAGTGCGCGCGGATGTAGGCGAAGTCGCGGTCGCCCTTCCAGAAGCCCGCGGGCGAGAGCCCGGTCGCGCTGCTGACGAGGCCGTCGGCCGCCGCCTCGAGGGCGATCCGGCCGCCGAGGGAGTTGCCGGCGATGTGCGGGCGCTCCAGGCCGAGCTCGAAGAACAGCTCCAGCAGGTGGTCCTGGAGGATCTCCTTGACCGGGCGTCCGTCGCCCACCAGGT
Organism: Nocardioides candidus; assembly: GCF_041321175.1. Classification (NCBI taxonomy): domain Bacteria; kingdom Bacillati; phylum Actinomycetota; class Actinomycetes; order Propionibacteriales; family Nocardioidaceae; genus Nocardioides; species Nocardioides candidus. Next base: position 100,532 of record NZ_JBGGWC010000001.1, read on the forward strand.
CGGGGGACTCGCCGTGGCCGGGGAGGTCGAAGAGGATGACCTCGCGGTGCTCGGCGAGCTGCTCGGCCACCGGGTACCACGCCTGTCGGCGGTGGCTGATGCCGTGCACCAGCACCAGGGGCTCACCGGATCCGAATCGCTCGTAGGCCAGCATTCCAACCACCTCACCCGGGCGTCGCTGCCCTTTGTTAGCTGTACAGCATGTACAGGGATGACTGAATGTCTACACGTCGCGCGGGCGGCGCCGCGAGGCTTTGTGACCCAGGCCACCCCCTGGGCACAAGGTCCCGGGTGCTTAGCGGGACAAACGCCGTGGCGCTCCGTTCGGCCCACCAGGTCATCCGACCCGCACTTCAATCGACCTACCCGCGCAATCGTGTGGGGAGGGACAAGCAGGAGCGGGTTCGGGTCGCTCTGACAAGTGGGAGCGATCATGAAGAAACTGCGCTGGGCTGCCGTCATCGCGGCTCCGGCCCTGGCCATCGGGGTCACCGCCCCGGCCTGGGCCGACAACATCTACAACAACGTCGACGGATCCATCGACGCGACCGTCGAGACCATGAGCCTGACAGCCGGTGGCGCTAACGGCACCACGACGCTGGCCATCCAGACCGCCAACGGCGACGGCAAGAACGGCTGCAACCTCAACCAGAACAACAACCAGACGCTCGACGTCTCGGTGAGCTCGTCGAACACGGGCGTCGCCACGGTGACCCCGTCGACCATCCACTTCACCTCCTGCGGCCAGACCCAGGTCCTCACGGTGCACCCCGTCGGCGCGGGCAGCTCGAGCATCACGCTCGCGGAGACCGCGAACGCCACCGGCGCGTCGTTCAGCTACTCGCAGGCCGCGTTCAACGTGAACGTCAGCGCCGCGAACACCGCCCCGACCGTCACGGTCAGCGGCGTCACGAACGGCTCCAGCTACGACAAGGGCAGCGTGCCGACCGCGATGTGCGACGTCACCGACGCCGAGGACGGCCCGTCCTCCTTCGCAGCCACACTGAGCTCCGTGACCGGCACCGACGCGGCCGACGGCATCGGCTCGCAGACGGCCGACTGCTCCTACACCGACGCGGGCGGCCTGACCGACACCGACGCGGCGACCTACGACATCGTCGACCCGAGCAAGCCGTCGATCTCCTACACGCTCGCCCCGGCCGCGCCCGACGGCGCCAACGGCTGGTGGACCGGCCAGGTCGACGTCGACTGGACCGCGGCCGACGCCGAGTCGCCGTCGTCGCTGTCGACCACCGACTGCGCCGACTTCAGCCTGACCGTCGACCAGACGGCGACCAGCTACACCTGCTCGGCGGACAGCGCCGGCGGCCACGAGTCGGTCACCACCTCCGACGTCAAGATCGACGGCACCAAGCCCTCGATCGACAGCGTCGACGGCGGCCCGGCGGACGGCGCGACGTACTACTTCGGCCTCGACACCGTGCCGGCCGCACCGACCTGCACCGCCAGCGACGCCACGTCCGGCGTCGACAGCAACGGCTGTGTCGTCACCGACTGGTCCGACCAGCTCGGCTCGCACACGGTCACCACGACCGCGACCGACGAGGCCGGCAACGTCCGGTCCCAGTCGGCGATGAGCTACGACGTGGTCGAGTGCAACGGCGACACCAGCGCGATCGGCACCTCCTGCGCCCCCAAGTGCAACGGCGTCCTGGCCACCATCAAGGGCGACAGCAGCGGCCCGATCCTGGGCACCCTGGGCGACGACGTCATCGTCGGCACCCTCGGCAACGACCAGATCAACGGCATGGGTGGCAACGACACCATCTGCGGCCTCGACGGGGACGACACCATCCACGGCGACGCCGGCAACGACGTGATCCTCGGCGGCACCGGCGTCGACACCATCAACGGTGACGACGACAACGACATCGTCCGCGCGGGCACCGGCGACGACGTCGTCTACGGCGACGCCGGCACCGACACCCTCAAGGGCGAGGCCGGCAACGACACCCTCAACGGTGGCGACGACGCCGACAACCTGCAGGGCCTGGTCGGCAACGACACCCTCAACGGCGACGGCGGAGCCGACCTGCTCTCCGGCGCCTCCGGTGCCGACACCCTCAACGGTGGCGCCGGCGAGGACAACGTCATCGGTGGCGTCGGCAACGACACCCTCAACGGTGGCGACGACGCCGACAGCCTCAAGGGCCAGGAGGGCCTCGACACCATCAACGGCGACGCCGGTGACGACACCGTCTTCGGTGGCGCGCACGCCGACACCGTCCACGGTGGCGAGGGCGCCGACATGCTCAACGGTGGTGACGGCGGCGACACGATGTACGGCGACGCCGGCAACGACACCCTCAACGGCAACGCCGACGACGACTCGCTCTTCGGCGGCGACGACGACGACCGCCTGATCGGCGGCGCCGGGACCGACGCCCTCGACGGCGGTGCCGGGACCAACTACCTGTTCCAGTGAGGTAGCCCCACGAGGGAGAAGGAAGACCCACCCCATCGGCACCCTGCGTTCCCTGCGCAGGGTGCCGATCGGGCTTCCGGGACACACGGGCAGGGCCCGCGGGACCGGGCGGTACGTTGGCCGCAACCACCAGACAGGAGACGTGGATGGATCGTCACGTCGAGGGCCGGATCTGCTCGTTCTGCGGCGAGCCGGGCAGCGCGAAGAGACGTCTCGCCGGTGGCCTCGGCGCGATGATCTGCTTCGAGTGCCTGGAGTCCTACTACGAGGACACCCGCTCTCCCGAGCGGGTCGAGGCCGGCACCCGCTCGGTGTGGGACGAGATGACCGACACCGAGCTGCTCGCCCAGCTGCCGCTCATCGTGCGGTCGGCCGAGCAGAACGCGGCGTTCGTGCGCGACTGGGTGGCGCTGATCCGCGAGCGCAAGGTCTCCTGGGCGCAGATCGGCAAGGTGCTCGGCGTCTCGCGCCAGGCGGCGTGGGAGCGGTTCGCGTCCCACGCGAGGTCGCGCACCTCCGCCTCCGGCGGCTGACGCCGCCGCGCCTGCCGACGCACCTTCCGGCGGGGCCTACCGCGCGGTCGCCCAGGCCTTCGCCTCGGCCTTGCTCAGGTCGGCCCTGCCCAGCTCGGACGACGGGTGGTCGCCGTGCGGCAGGTCGATGCCGCGCACCGAACCGACGCCGACGGTGACCGTCTGCGCGAGGACCGCGACCCAGTCGATCCGGTGACGGTGGACGCGCACGACCAGGGAACCGTTCGCGGGGACCCGCGCGTGGCCGTCGGGACGCGGCTCGCTGAAGCTGCCGTAGAGGAACGACACCGGGCGGTTGTTGTCGTTGGTGACCCGCAGTCGACCGGGGCGGTCGGCCTTGACCACCTGCACCTCGTGGACCTCGCGGAAGGAGATGGTGAGCGTCGCCGGCACGAGGGTCTCGTAGTCGCAGGCGTAGTAGGTGATGACGATGTCCTCGCTCGCGTCGCCGGTGAAGACGACGAGCTTGCCGCCGCTGATGTCGACGAAGTAGTTCGCGTCGTCGGGCGCGGGGGTGACCCGGCAGACGGCGAGGTCGTCGCCGTCGGGGTCGGAGTCGTTGGCCAGCACGTCGATCTGCCGGAACTGTCCGGGATACATCCACTTGTGGTCGTCATGGGTGACCGGCGCAGCAGCCGATGCCGGGCCGGCGAGGGCGAGGCCGGCGGCGGCGAGAGCGAGTGCCAGGGCGGCGCGGACGCCGGCGGGGCCGAGGGAGATCGACATGTCCGCCAACCTAGGGCGCGCCGGCGTCCTCCGCCCGCGATTCGCCGAAGGCGCGCGGGCGGCCCTCGCGCGCGATCCATAGAACGTGTTCTACTTTGATCGTGACCGTCACCCACGACATCCTCGGCGAGACCGTGTCCATGCCCGTCGACGTACGCGACGGGCAGAGCGCGACCGTCATCTTCGACGTCGACGTCGACGCCGCGCGCGCCCTGTGCCCCGCGGGCTTCGAGGTCGTGGAGACCGCGCCGGGTCGCGCGCAGTTCGCGCTCGCGCTCATCGACTACAAGGACAACGACCTCGGCGCCTACCTCGAGGTCGGCACCATCCTCTTCGTCCGGCCCCAGGGCGGCGGCGAGGACGGCACGTTCATCACCCACCTCCCGGTGACCGAGCGGTTCACCTGCGTGGCGGGCAACCAGATCTGGGGCTTCCCCAAGTCGGTCGAGTCGATCGAGCTCACCAACACCGACGACACCAGCCGCTGGGTGCTCACCATGGACGGCGAGCTCGTCGTCGACGTGACGGTGCCCCGCGGCGGCACCGACGAGATGCCGCCGATGCCGATGGCGGCGTACACGCTCATCGACGGCCGGCCGCACGTCACCCGCTTCACCCAGGGCGGCAGCGGCAGTGGCGTCCACGTCGGCGCCGACGTCACGCTGACGCTGGGCGACCACCCGATCGCCAAGGAGCTGGTGTCGTTGGGCCTCTCCGCGGAGTCCGTCGTGCTGACCACCTGGACCGAGCGGATGCAAGCACGTTTCGAAGAGCCCAGCGCGTTGTAGCGGCTGCTGCTACGTTCCGTGGCGACCGCACCCGGCAGCTCTCGCCGAGTGCGCCCCCTTGTCTGAGGAGCTGCCGTGAGCGACTGGATCCCCCTGCTCGTACGACGTGAGGACTACCCCGAGCTCGCCGCGGTCGTCGCCGAGCGGGAGGCCGGGCGCCCCGACGCCCAGCCGATCTCCGTGGTGGCCGCACCCGAGGCGACCGCCGCTGTCGCCACCCCCGTGCCCCAGGGCGAGGCGGCCGAGCTGGCGCGTCACGTGCCGTGGTCGGCCACCGACCTCGAACGGCTGGCGGCCTCCCCCGCGCTCACCGCTCACCGGTGGAAGGCCGCGATCGACGCGTGCGCGGCCGCGCCGGGCGTCTTCATCCCGACCGACCGGCTGGCGCTGCTGATCGGCGTCCGGACCGAGGACTGGGCCGACGCCGAGATCGGGATGCGGCGCCACCTGCGCGCGCAGTATCCCGACGTCCCGGGCCTGCCGCTCGCGACCGCGACCGGCACCACCCTGCTCCGCGACGACGACCAGCTCTGGTGGGCCGTCACCGAGACCCAAGCCCGCCGCTGGACGGAGATCCGCGGCTCCATGCCCCGCTCGCGACGCCCGCGCGCGCCGCTGCCGGTCGCGTCGGCGCTGGACTGACGCTCGCAGGGAAGCAAGAAGCTCCGCCCGGAGAACGGGCGGAGCTTCTGTGGCGGTGGCGGTGGGATTTGAACCCACGGTGGGTTTGACCCCACACATCATTTCGAGTGATGCACCTTCGGCCGCTCGGACACGCCACCGCCGGAGAGGGTACCGGAGCGCGGCGGCGTGGTTGAAATCGAGCGTGGCAGCGCCGGAGACCGATCCGCTCAGGCCCGACGACCCATCAGTCCGAGCAGGCGGACGAGCGGCGTGGCGTCGTCCGGGACCGGTACGACAGGGCCGAACCCCGGTGCGCGCATCTCCTGGGCCTCGGGCGTCGAGAACGGCTCGGCGAAGGTGAGGCAGGCCGCCACGTCCTCGTCACGTACGGCGTACGGCAGGCCGAGCGCGGTGGCCAGGTCCCACCCGTGGACGACCACCTCGTTGAGCGCGACGGCCGCCGCCTCCGGTGCCGGCATGTCGAAGGGGCCGGCCTTGGTCGTCCCGTCGAACGCGCCGTCCTCCTGCCAGGCGACCGCGAGGTCGGCCAGGTCCCCCTGGATCCGCTCGCGCCAGCCCTCCTCGAGCCGGGAGGCGTCACCGTGGCCGCCCTGCTCCGCGCCGGGCAGGGGTGCCTTGCGCGCCGCTCCGGCGAAGGCCTGCGACAGGCCGCCGATGTGCTCCACGAGGTCACCGACCGTGTACTCGGCGCAGGGCGTGGGGAGAGCGAGCTGCTCGTCGGTCACCGAGGCGAGGAGCTCCCGGACGGTCGCGGTGGCAGGGCCGAGGTCGAAGGCATCCATGCAGGGACCGACCGGTGGCGGCCGTCGTACTCATCGGCGGTCGGCGAAGAACTTCTCCAGCAGGCCGGCGGCCTCGGCCTCGAGCACGCCGGCGACGACCTCCGGCCGGTGGTTGAGCCGCCGGTCGCGGACCACGTCCCACAGCGACCCGACCGCCCCCGCCTTGGCGTCCCAGGCCCCGAACACGATCCGGTCGACGCGGGAGAGCACCGCGGCACCGGCGCACATGGTGCACGGCTCGAGGGTGACGACGAGGGTGCAGCCGTCCAGGCGCCACTCCCCCCTGTCCCGCGCGGCCGCGCGGAGCGCCACGACCTCTGCATGCCCCGTGGGGTCGGCTTCGGCCTCGCGGACGTTGCGTCCGGTGCCGAGCACCGTGCCGGCCGGGTCGACCACGACCGCACCGATCGGCACGTCTCCGGTCGCCAGCGCGTCCCGGGCGGCGTCGAGCGCCGCGAGCATCGGCTCGCGCCACCGGTCCGAGACGCTCACGCCGAGGTGAGGCCCACGGCGTCGTCGAAGAGCTCGCCGAACCCCAGCCGGCGCGCGACGTCGGACAGCATCTCGTCGGGATAGAGGTCGATGTCGTCGAGCAGCGCGGCGAGGTCCATCGCGTGCAGGCCGAGGTCGCCGAGCAGGTCGAGGTCGCCCGCCGCCTCCGGCTCGTCCTCGTCCTCGGGCATCGGCAGCTGGAGGAACTCCACCGCCGAGGCGGCCAGCTCCCACTCGCCGGCAGCGGTCACGTCGGAGAGGAGCACCCGGGTGTGCTGGCCCGCCACGCGGACGACGACGAAGAAGTCCTCGTCGATCGCGACCAGACCGACGGCGCCGTGGTCGCCCGGGAAGCGGCGCAGTGCCGAGGCCAGGGTCTCCACGTCGTCGACGTGGTCGTGGGTCAGCTCGGCGACCTGCCACACGCCTTCCTCGCGGTAGGCGGCCAGGGCGAAGTCGACAGCATCGGCTGCGGTCACACGACCAGAGTGACACCAACCGCCGGAACAGGCCAGGGGGTTAGGGTTCGGGCCATGCGCACCCTCGTCGTCGACCACCCCCTGGTGGCCCACAAGCTGACCGTGCTCCGCGACGAGACCACGGACTCCCCGACGTTCCGCAACCTCACCGACGAGCTCGTCACGCTCCTCGCCTACGAGGCCACCCGCGACGTCCGCGTCGACGCGCACGACATCGTCACCCCTGTGGCTCCGACGACCGGCGTGAAGCTCGCGTCGCCGCGCCCCCTCGTCGTACCCATCCTCCGCGCCGGCCTCGGCATGCTCGACGGGATGATGCGCCTGCTGCCCACCGCGGAGGTCGGCTTCCTCGGCATGGTGCGCAACGAGGAGACCCTCCAGGCGGCGACCTACGCCGAGCGGTTGCCCGACGACCTGAGCGGCCGGCAGTGCTACGTGCTCGACCCGATGCTCGCCACCGGCGGCACCCTCGCGGCTGCGATCCGGTTCCTCACCGACCGTGGCGCCGACGACATCACGGCCGTGTGCCTGCTGGCCGCGCCCGAGGGTTGCGCGCGGCTCGAGGAGCAGCTCACCGGCCTCGAGGTCCCGGTCACCGTGGTCGTCGCGGCGATGGACGAGCGGCTCAACGAGAAGGGCTACATCGTCCCGGGCCTCGGCGACGCGGGCGATCGCCTCTACGGCATCGTGGGCTGAGAGGCTCGTCACACGCTCGTCCGGGGAGCCGCCCGGGCGCGCTCCCGACGCCGGAACAGAGCGCGGACATCGTGCGGCAGGCCGTCCCGGTCTGTGTAGGTTGACGTGCGCTGGAACCCCGGACACCAGCCGGAAGCGAGGCAGTGATGCTCATCGGGATCCCCCGCGAGTCGAAGGCCGGCGAGACGCTCGTCGCCGCGACCGCGAAGACGGCAGGGCAGCTCAGCTCCCTCGGGTACGACGTCGTGGTCGAGTCGGGCGCGGGCGCGCTCGCCGACCAGGCCGACGAGGCGTTCGCCGACGCTGACGTGCGGGTCGGTACGGCCGACGAGGTCTGGAGCGCCGACATCGTCGTGAAGGTGAACGCCCCGACGGCCGAGGAGATCGGCCGGCTGCGGGCCGGTGCCACGGTCGTGTCGATGATGGCTCCCGCCCGCTCCCCCGAGCTGGTCGAGCAGCTGGCCGCCCAGGGCGTCACCGCGCTGGCGATGGACGCGGTCCCCCGCATCTCGCGCGCGCAGTCGATGGACGTGCTGTCCTCGATGGCCAACGTCGCCGGATACCGCGCGGTCGTCGAGGCGGCCCACGAGTTCGGCCGGATGTTCACCGGCCAGGTCACCGCCGCCGGCAAGATGCCGCCCGCGCGCGTGTTCGTCGTCGGCGGGGGCGTCGCGGGCCTCGCGGCGATCGGCGCGGCCGCGGCGATGGGCGCGGTCGTGCGGGCCTTCGACGTGCGGCCCGAGGTGGCCGAGCAGGTCGAGTCGCTGGGCGGCACGTTCGTCGAGGTCGACTTCGAGAGCGAGGTCTCGACCGACGGCTACGCCAAGGAGATGACGGCGGAGCAGGAGGCGGCCACGGCCGCGATGTACGACGAGGAGGCGCGCAACGCCGACATCGTCATCACCACCGCGCTGATCCCCGGACGCCCGGCGCCCAAGCTGATCCACGACGACACCGTCGCGGGCATGCGCCCGGGCAGCGTGGTCGTCGACATGGCGGCCGCCAACGGCGGCAACGTGGCCGGCACCCGGGTCGACGAGCGGGTCGTCACCGACCACGGCGTCACCATCCTCGGCTACACCGACCTCGCCGGCCGCCTGGCGGCCCAGACCTCCCAGCTCTACGGCACCAACATCGTCAACCTCTTCAAGCTGCTGACGCCTGAGAAGGACGGCACGCTGACCCTCGACATGGACGACGTCGTCCAGCGCGGCATCACCGTGACCCGGCACCAGGACGGAGGGGCCGCCGAGGTCATGTGGCCGCCCCCGGCGGTCACCGTCTCCGCCACGCCCAAGACCGTCGCGCCCGCCGCCCCCACCGCCAAGGAGGAGGGCCCGAAGCTCACCCCGCGCGGCAAGATCGCCGTGGTGCTCGGTGCCATCGCGGCCTTCTGGCTGGTCAACGCGACCGCACCCGCCCCGATCCCCCAGCACTTCACGACGCTGATGCTGGCGATCGTCATCGGCTACTACGTGATCGGCAAGGTCGCCCACGCGCTGCACACGCCGCTCATGTCGGTGACCAACGCGATCTCCGGCGTGGTCGTGGTCGGCGCGCTGCTGCAGGTCGCCAGCGACGACCACACGATCCAGGCGCTCGCCACGGTCGCGATCCTGCTCGCGTCCATCAACATCTTCGGTGGCTTCGCGGTCACCCGCCGCATGCTCGGCATGTTCAGCAAGGGAGCCTGACGAAAGCCATGGACATCCTCTCCATCACCGGCGCGGCCTACATCGTCGCCTCGCTCCTCTTCATCCTCTCCCTGGCCGGGCTCTCCCGCCACGAGTCGGCCAAGAGCGGTCTCACCTACGGCATGGTCGGCATGGGCGTCGCGCTGGCCAGCACCGTGGCGCTGGTCATCGACAACGCCAACGACACCGACAACTCCCTCGCGATCCTGCTGATGCTGGTCGCCGTCGCGATCGGTGCCGCGATCGGCCTCTGGCGCGCGCGCATCGTCGAGATGACCGGCATGCCCGAGCTCATCGCGGCGCTGCACTCGTTCGTCGGCCTCGCTGCCGTGCTCATCGGCTGGAACGGCCACCTCGAGGGCGCGCACTACTCCCTGGACAGCCTCAACAACATCCACGAGGCCGAGGTCGCGATCGGCATCTTCATCGGTGCGGTCACCTTCACCGGCTCGATCGTGGCCAACCTGAAGCTGTCGGCGAAGATGAAGTCCGCGCCGCTGATGCTGCCGGGCAAGAACTTCATCAACCTCGGCTCGCTGGCCGTCTTCGCCGTGCTGACGGCCTTGTACGTCGGCACCGACTCCAACGACAGCAGCACCGCAGACGTGCTGCTGCTCGTGCTGACCGCGCTCGCGCTGGGCCTCGGCTGGCACCTGGTCGCCTCCATCGGCGGCGGCGACATGCCGGTCGTGGTGTCGATGCTCAACAGCTACTCCGGTTGGGCCGCGGCCGCCTCGGGCTTCCTGCTCAACAACGACCTGCTCATCGTCACCGGCGCGCTCGTGGGCTCCTCGGGTGCCTACCTGAGCTACATCATGTGCAAGGCGATGAACCGCTCCTTCATCTCCGTGATCGCGGGCGGCTTCGGCATCGAGGCCCCGGCCTCGGGCGACACCGACTACGGCGAGCACCGCGAGGTCCAGGCCGCCGAGGCCGCCGAGCTGCTCGCCGGCGCGTCCTCGGTCGTCATCACCCCCGGCTACGGCATGGCGGTCGCCCAGGCGCAGTACCCCGTCGCCGAGCTGACCTCGAAGCTGCGGGCCAAGGGCGTCGAGGTCCGGTTCGGCATCCACCCGGTCGCCGGGCGCCTCCCGGGCCACATGAACGTGCTCCTGGCCGAGGCCAAGGTGCCCTACGACATCGTGCTCGAGATGGACGAGATCAACGACGACTTCCCCGACACCGACGTCGTCCTCGTCATCGGCGCCAACGACACGGTGAACCCCGCCGCCGCGGAGGACCCGACGTCGCCGATCGCCGGCATGCCGGTCCTCGAGGTCTGGAACGCGCGCAACGTCATCGTGTTCAAGCGGTCGATGGCCACCGGCTACGCCGGCGTGCAGAACCCGCTGTTCTTCCGCGACAACTCGCAGATGCTCTTCGGAGACGCCAAGGACAAGGTCGAGGAGATCATCCAGAACCTGCCCTGACCCTCCGGGAACGAGGGCCGGTCAGGAACGGGGGACGGGAGCCGTCCAGCCGCGCCGGATCGCGAGCAGCCGCCAGCCGGCGGTGAGCGCGGCCGCGGGCAGGGCGACGGTCGCCGGCTCCAGGCCGAGCTCGAAGCCGGTCGCGGCGACCGCGGACCCGGCGACGGCAGGGATGGCGTAGAGCTCGCCGAGGGTGAAGATCACCGGCACCCGGCCGGCCAGCACGTCGCGGATCACGCCGCCGCCGATCCCGGTCACCATGCCGAGGATCGCGGCGGGCAGTGGGTCGAGCCCGTGCTCGGCGGCCTTGAGCGCGCCGGCCACGCAGAACAGGCCGAGCCCGAAAGCGTCGAAGACGTTGACCACCCGCTCGATGCGGCCGAGCGCCGGGTGGAACCAGAAGGTGACCAGCCCGCCGCCGATCGCGGCCACGAGGTAGCGCCAGTCCTCCAGCGCCGCCGGCGGGGTGACGCCGATCAGCACGTCGCGCAGCCAACCGCCACCGAGGCCGGTCACCGTCGCCAGCACCAGCACCCCCACGATGTCGAGCTGTCGTCGTACGGCGACGAGCCCGCCGGAGATCGCGAACACCGACACCCCGCAGAGGTCGAGGATCAGCAGCAGCACGGCGTCACTGACCCAGCGCGATCTCGGCGAGGGTCTCGTAGCGCGGCCGGTTGCCGGGCCCCTCGCCGAGGTGCGACGCGATCACGGCCACCTCGAGGACCGGCCAGTCCGGTCCGGTGTAGGTCTCGAGCAGGCGCACCCAGCTCGTGGTGTCGGCCGGGCGCCGCAGGCGGGCGATCGTGAGGTGGGGGCGGAACCGCTGGCCGTCCACCTCGGTGCCCACGGTGACGGCGGCGTTGCGCGCGCGGCCCGCCATCCGCTCGAGCACGACGTCGGCCCCCTCGCTCTCGGGCAGCACCGCGACCGCGAGGGCACGGGTGCCGGCCGCGTCGGGGAACGCCACCGGACCGCCGAGGCGCAGCACCGGGACCGGCGTGCGCGCGAGGCCGTCGGCCAGCCGGTCGACGTACTCCTCGACGAGGTGCTCGGCGACGTCGGGGAGGAAGGCCAGCGTGACGTGGAACTGCTGCGCGAGCGTCCACCGGAACTCGCCCGCCTCGCGCCGTGGCTCGAGGAAGTCGTCGAGGTGCTCGACCGCGTCGGCGGGAGGCACGACCGCGGCGAAGAGTCGGGTGCCCACTCAGCCGATCCGGGTGCCTAGGAGGGAGCCGACGAGGAGCGTGACGCCCATCGCGAAGACGCCACCGACCACGTTGCGCGCGACCGCCGGGAGCGGCCGGGCGTAGCCCAGGCGGGCGGAGGCCCAACCGGTGAGGGCGAGGGCGAGCGCGACCGCGACCGCCGTGACGTAGAACCGCTCGGGCGACGGCAGCAGGATGGTGAGCAACGGCAGCAGCGCGCCGATCGAGAAGGACACCATGGACGACAGCGCCGCTCCCCACGGGTTCGTCACGTCGTCGATGTCGATGCCGAACTCGAGCTCGGCGTGCGTGCGGAGGACGTCCTTCGCCGTCATCTGGATCGCCGCCTGCCGGGCGACGTCGGGTGACAGCCCCCGGTCCTCGAGCATCTCGGTGAGGTGGTCGAGCTCCTCCTCGGGCATCCGCTCCAGGTCGTGACGCTCGGCCTCGATGAGCGCCAGCTCGGCGTCGCGCTGCGTCGAGACCGAGACGTACTCGCCCGCCGCCATCGACAGCGCACCCGCGACGAGCGCGGCGACCCCGGCGATGAGGATGGCGGGACGGTCGCCGGTCGCGCCGGCCACGCCCATCACGATGCCCGCGGTGGACACGATGCCGTCGTTGGCGCCGAGCACGCCGGCGCGCAGCCAGTTCAGCCGGTTGCCGAGGCCCTCGGTGTCGCCGTGCTCGTGCACCACTTCGGCAGCTGAGGTCATGTCTCTATCGTCCCTTCGCCCATGACGCGCCGCAAGCCAGGTGAGCCTGGGCTCAGGACCGCACCGACTCCCCCACCTGCTCGCCCGCGACGACCGTGCGGTCGGGCCACCGGGAGCCGTGCTCGACGCGGACGGCCACCTCCGGCAGCAACGGCTGTCAGGTCAGGTAGCCGCTGGGGTTCACGAGCGTGACGTCGACGTCGCGCCGCGCGCTCACGTCCACGCCACGCTGTAGTACTGGGTCTCCTGGAACTCGCGGATCCCCTCGCGGGCGCCCTCGCGGCCCAGGCCGCTCTGCTTGAACCCGCCGAAGGGGGCGGCCGGGTCGGAGACGATGCCGCGGTTGATGCCGACCATGCCGGCGTCGATCCGCTCGGCGATCTTCAGCGCGTCCTGCAGCCGTCCGGCATAGACGTACGCCGCCAGGCCGAACTCGGTGTCGTTGACCTGGTCGAGCATCTGCTGCTCGTCGTCCCAGACGACGACGGGCGCGACCGGGCCGAAGATCTCCTCGCCCAGGATGGGCGAGTCGGGGGCGACCCCGGTCAGCACGGTCGGCGGGTAGAACCAGCCGCGGGCGGGAGACTCGGCACGGTGCGCGACGGTCGCGCCGGCGGCGACCGCCGCGTCGACGAGCGCGCCGACGTCGGCGACCGCGCGGGCGCTGATCAGCGGGCCTATCTCGGAGGCGGGGTCGGCGCCCGGCCCGACGCGGAGCGCGTCGACGGCGGCGCCGAACGCGGCGACGAACTCGTCGGCCACGTCGGCGTGCACGTAGAACCGGTTGGCCGCCGTGCACGCCTGGCCGCCGCCGCGGAACTTCGCGACCATCGCGCCCTCCACGGCGGCGCTGATGTCGGCATCGGCGGTCACGACGAACGCGGCGTTGCCGCCGAGCTCCATGCTCGCGTTGAGCACCCGGTCGGCCGCCTGGTGGAGCAGCGTGCGGCCCACGCCGGTCGAGCCGGTGAACGAGATCTTGCGGACCCGTTCGTCCTCGAGCCACGCGGTGACGACGCCCGGAGCGTCGGTCGTCGGCACCAGGTTGACCACGCCGTCGGGCACGCCGGCCTCGCCGAGGATGCGCACGATCGCGAGCGCGGTGAGCGGGGTCTCGGCGGCCGGCTTGAGCACCACGGTGCAGCCGGCGGCCAGGGCGGGGGCGATCTTGCGGGTCGCCATCGCGGCCGGGAAGTTCCACGGCGTCACGAGCGCGGCGATGCCGACGGGCCGGTGGGTCACGAGGGTGCGGGTGCCGCTCGCGGGCGCGACGGAGTAGTCGCCCTCGCTGCGCACGGCCTCCTCGGAGTACCACCGGAAGAACTCCGCCGCGTAGGCCACCTCGGCGCGCGCGTCCGCCTGCGACTTGCCGTTCTCGGCGACGACCAGCGCCGCCAGCTCGTCGGTCGCAGCGATCAGCGCGTCGAAGGACCGGCGCAGGACCTCGGCGCGCTCGCGCGGGGTCCGCTCGGACCAGTCCGCCAAGGCCTTGGCCGCGGCGTCGACGGCCGCCGTCGCCTCGGCGGGACCGCCGTCGGGGACCTCGGCGATCACCTCGAGGGTGGCGGGGTCCTGGACGACGAAGGTGCGGTCGGCGTGGGTCATCGGGTGGCCTCGAGGATGCCGGCGAGGACGTCGAGCGCCTCGGTGAGCAGGTGGTCGGGGATCGACAACGGCGGCAGGAGGCGCAGCACGTTGCCGAAGGTGCCGCAGGTGAGGACGACGAGGCCCTGCGCGTGCGCGGCCGCGGCGACCTGCGCGGTGAGGGCCGCGTCGGGCTCGATCGTCCCGGGCCTCACCAGCTCGACCGCGATCATCGCGCCGCGGCCGCGGACGTCGCCGATCCGCGCGTCCTGCTCCTGCAGGGCGGTGAGCCGCGCGGTCACCAGCTCGCCGATCGCTCGCGCCCGCTCGACCAGGCCGTCGGCCTCGATCGTCTCGAGCACCGCGAGGGCCGCGGCGCACGCGATCGGATTGCCGCCGTACGTCCCACCCAGGCCGCCCGCGTGCGGGGCGTCCATGATCTCGGCGCGGCCGGTGACGGCGGCGAGCGGCAGGCCGCCGGCGATGCCCTTGGCGGTGACGATCAGGTCGGGCACGACGCCCTCGTGCTCGCAGGCGAAGAGGTCGCCGGTGCGGGCGAAGCCGGTCTGCACCTCGTCGGCGACGAACACCACGCCGTGGGCGCGGCACCAGTCGGCGAGGGCCGGGAGGAAGCCGGGAGCCGGCACGACGAAGCCGCCCTCCCCCTGGATCGGCTCGATCACGACCGCGGCGAGGTTGGGGGCGCCGACCTGCTTCTCGATGACCTCGATCGCCCGCCGGGCGGCGGTGGGGCCGTCGACGCCCTGCCCGCCGCCGGCACCGTCGCGGAACGGGTAGGACATCGGGGCGCGGTAGACCTCGGGCGCGAACGGACCGAAGCCGTGCTTGTACGGCATGTTCTTCGCGGTCAGCGCCATCGTCAGGTTGGTGCGGCCGTGGTAGCCGTGGTCGAACGCGACGACGGCCTGGCGGCCGGTGTGCGAGCGCGCGATCTTCACTGCGTTCTCGACGGCCTCGGCGCCGGAGTTGAAGAGGGCCGTGCGCTTCTCGTGGTCGCCCGGCGTCAGGCGGTTGAGCGCCTCGGCGACCTCCACGTAACCGTCGTAGGGCGTGATCATGAAGCAGGTGTGGGTGAAGGCCGCGGCCTGGGCCGCGACGGCCGCCGCCACCCGCGGGTTGCTGTTGCCGACCGTCGTCACGGCGATGCCGGAGCCGAGGTCGATCAGCGAGTTGCCGTCGACGTCGACGATCACGCCGCCGCCCGCCGCGACGGTGTAGACGGGCAGCATCGTGCCGACCGCACGGGTGACCGCGGCCTCCTTCCGGGCGGCGAGCTCGCGAGAGCGCGGCCCGGGGACCTCGGTGACCAGGCGTCGCTCCTGCGGCAGGTCCGGTCCACCCACGGCGGTCGGGGTGGTGGCGAGGTCAGCGGTCATGGTCGGCTCCTGTCGGACGGGCGGTCCTCCCGACGGTAGGAGCGACGCCTCGAGGTCTGCCATGGCAGATGTGCACAATCTGTTGTTCGACACTGTGCGAGACTGCTCCGATGGTGACGACGCCATGGTGACGATGGGGGACCTGCTGGACGAGCGCGACCTCGCGCTGCTGCCGGTCCACCTCGTCGCCCGGTCCGCCTCCGTGCGCTGGGTGGCCACCAGCGAGCTGGTCGACCCGACGCCGTACCTCGAGGGCGGCGAGGTGCTGCTCACGACCGGGTTGGAGACCAAGGGCTGGCGCAGCGAGTGGCGGGCCTACGCCGACCGGCTCGCCGCCGCCGGTGTCGCCGCGCTGGGCCTGGCGGTGGGCCTCACCCACGACCGGCCCCCGAAGGCCCTCGTGGCCGCGTGCGAGCGGGCCGGGCTCAACCTGTTCGAGGTGCCGCGACCCACCACCTTCGTCGCGATCTCCCGGACGGTCGCGCGGCTGCTGGAGGGCGAGCGCGAGCAGGCCGCCCGCCAGTCCATGGACGCCCAGCGCGCGCTCACCCAGGCCGCCCTCGAGGTCGACGACGCCGCCTCCGTCGTACGACGGCTGGCGACCCTCGTCGACGGCGCGGCCGTGACGGTGACCCGTGACGGCACCGCGGTGACCGGGCCCTACGGACCGCGCGCGGCCGCACTCGACCTCGCGGTCGTGCGCGTTGAGGTCGACCGGATCCGTCCGCAGGGCCTGCGCGCCGCGGCGAGCGCGTCGATCGGCGCGGGCACGACCGTCGTGCGCCCGCTCGGGGTCCGGTCGCGGCCCGAGGAGTGGCTCGCCGTGCTCGTCCCGGGCCGGAGCGGCGACGTCGACCGGGTGGCCATCACCACCGCCGTGTCGCTGCTGGGTCTCGGCCTCGAGCGCGCCCGGGAGCGGCGGGCGACCGCGCGCCAGCTGCGGGCGCGCGCGATCGAGCTGCTGCTCGCCGACGACCTCCGCACCGCGCGCATCGTGCTGGGCGCGGCCACCGCGACCGGCGGACCCGCACCGCGGCTGCCGCGGGAGGTGCGGCTGCTCCGTGCCCGCGGCACCGCCGACCTGCTGGACGACGCGCTCGGCATCCTCGAGGGCGAGCGGCTGCTCGCCGCCGCGGTCGAGGCCGAGCTCGTCGTGGTGGCCGGGGCCCGGCGCGCGCCGGCCATCGCCCAGGTCCTGGCCGAGCGCGGGCTCCAGGTCGGGGTCGGTCGCGCCGTACCGCTCGAGCAGAGCGCCGCCAGCCACGACACCGCCGGCCACGCGCTCGCCGCGGCCACCCGCACGGTGCCCCTGCGCACGTGGGACGACCTCGCGGGCACCGGCGTGCTCGGCCTGCTCGGCGAGGACCGCGCCGCGGCCTTCGCGGAGTCGTTCCTCGCGCCGCTCGCCGACGAGCCGGCGCTGGTCGAGACCCTCGCCGCGTTCCTGCGCCAGCACGGCTCCCGCGGCGAGACCGCCGCCGAGCTCGGCGTGCACCGCAACACCGTGCGCAACCGGATCGAGCAGGTCGAGGCGCTCCTCGGCGCCTCCCTCGACGACCCCCAGGTCCGGGTGGACGCGTGGGTGGCGCTGGCGGCTACCGGAAGGCGGGGATCCCCGTGAGCGCCTGGCCGAGCACCAGCGTGTGCATCTCCACCGTGCCCTCGTAGGTGAGCACCGACTCGAGGTTGTTGGCGTGGCGGATCACCGGGAACTCCAGGGAGATCCCGTTGGCGCCGAGCACCGTACGGGCGGTGCGGCAGATCTCCAGCGCGGCGCGCACGTTGTTGAGCTTGCCGATGCTGACCTGCTCGGGGGTCAGCGTGCCGGCGTCCTTGCGGCGGCCGAGGTGCAGGGCGAGGAGCAGGCCCTTGGTGTACTCCAGGTGCATCTCCACGAGCTTGTGCTGCGTGAGCTGGAAGCCGGCGATCGGCTTGTCGAACTGGGTGCGTTGGCCGGCGTACGTCACGGCGGCCTCGAGCGAGGAGCGGGCCGCGCCGAGCGATCCCCAGACGATGCCGAAGCGGGCCTCGGTGAGGCAGCTCAGCGGACCACGGAGACCGCGGACCTCGGGAAGCACCGCGGACGCGGGCAGCCGCACTCCGTCCAGCACCAGCTCGCTGGTGACCGAGGCGCGCAGCGACATCTTGTGCTTGATCAGCGGCGCGGAGAAGCCGGGGGAGTCCGTGGGCACGACGAAGCCGCGGATGCCGTCGTCGGTCTGCGCCCAGACGACGGCGACGTCGGCGATCGTGCCGTTGGTGATCCACATCTTCCGCCCGTCGAGCACCCAGTCGCCCGCGGCGTCCTGGCGCGCGCGGGTGCGCATGCTCGCAGGGTCGGAGCCGGCGTCGGGCTCGGTCAGGCCGAAGCAGCCGATCGCCTCGCCCGTCGCCATCCGCGGCAGCCACTCCTGCTTCTGCTCCTCCGAGCCGTGGCGCCAGATCGCATACATCGCCAGGGACCCCTGGACCGACACGAGGGAGCGGATCCCGGAGTCCGTGGCCTCGAGCTCGAGGCAGGCCAGGCCGTAGTCGACGGCCGACATGCCGGCGCAGCCGTAGCCCTCCAAGTGCATGCCGAGCACGCCGAGGGAGCCGAGCTCCTTGACGAGGCCGCGCACGTCGTCGATCTCGCCGCGCTCGAACCAGTCCGCGACGTGCGGGGCGATCCGCTCGGCGCAGACCTGCCGCACGGAGGCGCGCACCGCCTTCTCCTCCGGCGTGAGCAGGTCGTCGATCCCCGCGAGGTCGAGGTCCGGCGGGGGGTGCATGGTCATGGTCGGGTCTCCTCCTCCAGCCAGCCCGGATCTCGGCGCCGTGCTGGTCCAGCCGCGGTGGCGCAGCGTAGTCGGTGACGGGCGTGCGCCCGTAGCGGACATCAACGTCGAGGACGTCCCGCAGCCCCACCGCCTCGCCGAGCGCGGCTGGTAGCCCGGCCTGACCACGTCGGCCCGATCCGCCGTGACCTCCCCGGGTGGTCCGAACATGTCATTTCGGCCACACCGGTGGAAAACGCGAGACTTTGCGGCCCGTGGGGTCTCTAATGGTCGAACAGGTCGGCGATGGGGCGTGACCACAGGATCGGGCCCCGGCCGACAGACACGGGGGAACCGATGCCTTCAGATCCGCACCGCACCGCGACAGGCGTCGCGGCCTGCACCGTGGAAGCCGCCCACCGGCGCGACCACGAGCACGGCCTCGACAGCGACTCCTGCCATCCGCACGTCGTCGAGGTCATCCACCTCGGCACGCAGGCCATCTGCGTGTGCCACGACTGCCGCGCCGACTCGGGGTTCCTGCCCCGGCGCGAGGCCGAGGCGCTCGCCGCTGATCACCGGGTGGTCACGCTCGACGTGAGTGTCGAGCTCCGGAGCGCCTGACCCCACCTGTCGCGTCTCCGCGAGGCATCAGGAGGACCGGTTGCCGTCCTCGACCAGGATCAGGATGCCGGAGATGATGTTGCAGAAGAGGAGTGTGCAGACGCCGAGCGAGGTGTGCTTGCGGCGGTCGCGGGCTCCCTTGTGGATGTTGATCGTCATCGGGATGAACCAGGCGAGCGCGATGAGCCCGATGCCGCAGGTGGCCAGGATGATGACGCCGAGGTAGACCCAGTTGATGACCGCAGCCGCGACGTACATGCCGCTCGCCGACTGCTGCTGCAGCGCCTGCGGTGGGTATCCGTAGAAGACGGGCACGGCGGGATAGGTCGGGACGGCCGGCACTCCCGGTGGCGACGGCACGACCGGCTGCCCAGGCAGCTCGCCCCATGAACCCGGCACCGGAGGTTGCTGCGGGTAGGGCTCGTAGGGGCCTTGACTCATACGCGGAACGGTAGAGAGCCTCGATGGCGACCGCTGGGGAACAAGGAATCCCGCGTGGCTCGGCTCGTATGCGGAGATACCACCAGCCTCGCGGCACGACCGGCCAACAGAACGTGTTCGGACGACCGAGGTCAGGTCCGAGCCCACGCCCGCGGCGAAGTCACTCGGCGGCGTTGCTCGCCCTGAGCTGGTGCAGCTCGTCGGTCGTGACTCGGTGGGGGTCGGTGACCTTCCAGCCCGCTACCGCCGCGAGGGCGACCGGGATGACGAGGATGACGATGCCGGAGACGGGTGTCGGCACGGCCGCGATCGCGTCGCCCGCCTTGTCCGCCGACGAGTCGGCGTCCCAGAACACGACGCCGAGGACCCAGGTCAGCAGCGTCGTCAGAGCCGCCCCGAGGCCGGCCCCGGCCGTGGACGCGATCGCCTTGGGGCTGACGGGATTCTGCACGCTCATCGCTGGCCGACCTCTCGACCGCGGAGGTTGTCTCTCACGAAGGCATCCTGGCAGCAATCAGGTGCGGAGGTGGAGGTTGATGCGGGGTCCGTCGGTGTAGACCTCTCCGACGGGTCGGGTCTGGTCGGGGGTGTGGAGGAGCCGGATGCGGTGGGTGCCGGTGGGGGTGACCAGGCGTGCGAGGCCGTGGGGGCTGGACCAGCGGTAGACCGCGAGGTCGAGCTGGTCGCAGCGGTAGGCCAGGTGGGTCTTGGCCCGGTGGTGGCGTCGGGTCAGGGGTGCGTCGTTGTGGTCACCGGTCTGCCCGGCCGGCCCGTCGGGGTCGTAGGGGTGAGGGTGGTCGTGGTCCAGGCGTTTCAACCCTCGGCTGGTGGAGTGGGGGAACACGTCACCGCCGGTCCTGAGCAGGGTGCGTTGCTTCACGAGGGTGGGGTGCTCATAGCCGCTGACCCGGGTGGTCTTGTTGAGGTCGACCACCGGGAGGACCTCGACGTCGCGGTCTCGGAGGAGGTCGCCGAGCTGGTCGATGAGGATCGGGCCGAAGTCCTCCACCCGCGCGACCCCGGCCAGGATCCCGCACAGGACCAGGTCGGTGACGTGGACGATCACCTGCGCCGGACGACGATCACGTCGCCGCTTGACCGGCCGAACCTCGTCAGGACCAGGCTGCGACGGGTCGGGGTGGGTGGGGTCGGTGTCCTGGGTGGCCAGGAACGCTGCGGCCTTCTCCGGTGCGGTCAGCAACATCTCGAACGCCGCGGTGCGGCACTCCTGGATCGAGGGCCGGTCACCGGCGGCGTCGGCCTCGGAGTGCTCGTAGAGCGCTTCGGCGAGGTCCTCGACGTTCTCATGACCACGCACCGCGGCCCCGGTGGGCAGCTTCGCGCTGATCCGCCGCGTCGCCGGCTCCCCGGTCTCCTCCACCACCTCACCGGGACGCACCCGCGACAGCCACACCCCGGTGCGGCGGGCGTCCTCCTCCAACCGCGCCCGGTGCGCGGCGGGGTCGGCCTCGATGATCTTGGCCTCCGCGATCCGCAACAGCTCCCCCGGCGGCTGCAACCGCGCCCGCCAGATCGCCGCGTCCACCACCCCGACCCGGTCAGCGGGGAGCCTGCGGGTCATCCGGGCGATCTTGCGACCCACCCACGCATCGACCTCCAACCCCACCACCGCCGAGAGCAGCCGGGGAAGCCGGTGCCGCAGGTCCAACGCATCGGCCGCATCGTGCTCGGTCGCGACCACCCCCGCCTGCCGCGCCCACGCCAGCTCAGCGAAACACAGATCCGCCACCCCCGGCGTCCCCTCACCACCGATCCGCCGCAGGTGATCACCACCCCGCCGCTTCGACACCGCCCCCGGCGCCTCCTGCGGATCACCCGAGTGCAGGTCACACCACGCCAACAACACCCCCAGGTCCCCCACCTCCGCCCGACGCCGCTCCCGCACACACTCCTCCGATGCAGCGAGCACACCCGCAGCATCGAGATCGGAGAGATCAACGAACGCCATGTCCTGATTCTAATAGAACAATTGTTCGAAAGCAAGCAATGCGAAACGGCCGACGCGAGCGATCTCGGGTGAGAGATTGGACGGCATGCGGCGTACTCCTGCACTCCCGGTCCTCCTCGCCGGCACCCTCGCGCTCAGCCTCGGCCCCGCCCTCGCGCTCTCCGCCGCCAGCGAGGCCCGGGCCGGCACCCCCACCTGCCACGACCGGGCCGCGACCGTCGTCGGGACGCCCGGCGGGACGGTCCGCGGCACCGACGGACCCGATGTCGTCGTGACGAACGGTGCCGCGCGCACCGCGACCGGTGCCGGCGACGACCTCGTCTGCGTCACCGGCGGCTCGCGCAAGGAGGACGCGGACGTGCAGACCGACGACGGCGACGACGTCATCGACGGCAGCGCGGCGGGGACCGGTACGACGCGCGCCTACCTCGGCGAGGGCGACGACTCCTACACCGGCTTCCCCGGCCCCGACGTCGTCTTCGCCGGTGACCCGGGCGAGGGCCACGCGGGCGAGGGCAGTGACGTCGTGACCACCGGCGCCGGTGCCGACGTCGTGGTGACCGGAGGCACCTCGGCAGCCCCTGACCACGACAGCATCGACGTCGGCGCCGGTCGTGACGGCGTCCGGGTGGAAGGACCCGTCGACCCGGCCCTCTCGATGACGGGCGGCGCCGGCCGCGACGAGCTGACGCTGGATCGTGGCAGCCTGCGCCAGGCGCTCACGATCGACAACGCCGAAGGACGGGCGACCGCCGACGACGTGGCGGTGATGACCTGGTCGAGCATGGAGGACTTCCGCCTCACACCGTTCCCGCGGTGGGAGGCGCCCTCCTTCATCGGTGGTGACGGTCCCGAACGCGTCTGGACGTCGGTGCCCCTGGCCGAGGCCCGCATGGGCGGTGGCGACGACCGGGTCGACCAGGACGTCTGGGAGGGCCCGCTGCTCGCCGACGCGTTCTTCGACGGCGGCCGAGGAGAGGACACCTTCGTCCTGATGGCCGGCTCCGGCGACCAGGCCGAACGCGTCGTCTACGACCGGCGCAACGGGTCGATGCTCTTCGAGCGCGACCGGCAGCACCACAGCGACCTGCAGGTCGACGGCTTCGACCGGTTCCGGTGGTCGGCCGTCACCCTCGAGGTCCACGGCACCGCCCGCCCCGACCACTTCGAGTGGCTCGGCTGCCACGGCGTCGTCGCCGGGCGGGGTGGCGACGACGTGCTGCGACTGCGGAGCGACGAGGACGCCGGCTGCGGGACGTACGGCGCGGACGCCGACCTCGTCACCCGCGGCGGACCGGGTGACGACCGGTTGCTCGGCAACTTCCTGCCCGACATCCTCATCGGTGGCCCCGGCCATGACGTCACGCGCGGCGCCGGGGGCCAGGACCGGTGCGTCGCCGAGACCGAGGTCGACTGCGAGCGCTGACCTCCGCGACGCGACCTAACCTGGACACACCGACGTCCCAGGAGGCCCCCTTGATCTTCATCACCGCCAAGTTCCGCATCCAGCCCGAGCACGCCGACGACTGGCCGGAGATCTCGCGGTCCTTCACCGAGGCCACGCGCGCCGAGGACGGCTGCCTGTGGTTCGACTGGTCGCGCAGCCTGGACGACCCGACGGAGTACGTGCTCGTCGAGGCCTTCCGCGACGGCGCCGCCGGTGGCGCCCACGTCAGCAGCGAGCACTTCAGGGCGGCACAGGAGTCGCTGCCGCCGTACCTCGCCGAGACGCCGCGCATCGTCAACTTCGAGGTGCCCGGCACCGCGTGGTCCGAGCTCGGCGAGATGGCCGTCGACTGATCCGTACCCGGTGCGGAACGCGACGGTCGTCGCTACCGTCGTAAGACCGTGAAGCCGCGCACCATCCTGGCCGTCGTCGTCGCCCTCACCGCGGCGACGCTGGCCGCCTGCGGCGACGACACCTCGCGCGTGGCCCCGCGCGAGGTGGCCGCCACCTCGACCGACGGCCCGCTGCCGGCACCAGCACCCGGGTCCCGGTGGCTCTCGTGGCACGACGTCGCCGTGCAGGTCCCGGCCGCGTGGGACGCGGGCTACGAGCCGCAGACGGACTGGTGCGTGGGCCAGCCGAAGCCCGAGGAGCCCGCCCCCGCGCCCTACTTCGCGCTCGGCCCGTCGTCGGGAGCGGTCCTCGACATCTGGTGCGCGGACAGCGGTGAGAGCGGCCCCGAGGAGTTCGGACCGGCCCCCATGTTCCTGTGGGCACCGCACATCGTGCTCGAGCCGAGCGACGGTCGACCCGACAAGACCCTGGAGTACGACGGCTGGACGATGACGTCGCGGACCGTCGGCGACGTCCGCGTGCGGATGCTCACCCGCGACGCGGACGACGACGTCGATGCCGCCGCGATCCTCGCCAGCGCGCGTCAGTTCAGGCTCGACGACCACGGCTGCGCGCCCACCTCGCCGGTCCAGTCGCCCGACTTCGTCCGGCCACGTCCGTTCGACGTCACCGCCGTCACCGCGGCCGACTCGATCTCCCTCTGCCAGTACTCCCGGACGCACGAAGCCGAGGCGCCGGCGCTGGTCGGGTCGCGACGCATCGAAGGCGACGCGGCCCAGCGGCTGCTCCACGGTCTCCAGGAGGCCCCGGCCGGCACCGGTCCGGACAAGCCTCGGAACTGCGTCGACGACTACTACGGCGACACCGCCATCGCGATCCGGATCCACCACGACGGCCGCACCGACGACGTCCACGCCTACTACGACTGGTGCTTCGGCAACGGCACGGACGACGGCACGCAGCACCGCGAGCTCACCTCCCGGACCTGTGCTCCCCTCTTCGCCGGGACGGTGCGCCTGTTCAGCTACAGCTCGTTCCTCGCGCCGATCTGCCACCCGGACTGAGCACTAGGGGCTGCCGTCGGGCTCCGGCACCTCGGCCGACCACCGCGTACGGCGCTCCTCGTCGGTCTGCTCCCACCACGGCGGTGTGCCGCGCTCCCCGAGCGCGAGCTTCGCGGCCTGCACGCCGTCGCGCGCCGCACGTTCGCCGTCGGTGCCCTTCGTGCGGCGGACCTCCCGCCGCCACGCCATCAGGACCCGGACGAGCTGCTCCCGCCGTACCTCGGGGATCAGCGGGTCGGTCGCCCGCCAGCGCCGCCCGTCGATCACGCGGTAGCGCCCGTCGGGCGTCAGCGGAGGCCTCTCGCTCACCGGCCCAGCCTAGGCACGACCCGGCCCCTCGTTACGCGCGGACGTTGCGGGTACCTCCACCCCATGCCGACCGATGCCATCGTCCTGCTCAAGCAGGACCACAAGGAGATCCGCAAGCTCTTCCGCTCGTTCGAGGCCGCCGGTGAAGGCGCGAGGAAGGAGAAGGAGCGGCTCGTCAAGAAGATGATCGAGCTGCTCACGATCCACACCTACATCGAGAACGAGGTCATGTACCCGCGCGTGCGCGAGCTGCTCCCCGACCTCGAGGACGACGTCCTGGAGTCCTACGAGGAGCACCACGTCGCAGACGTGCTCGTCAGCGAGCTCTACGCGATGAAGCCGAGCCACGAGCGGTACGACGCCAAGACGACCGTCCTGATCGAGAGCGTGACGCACCACATGGACGAGGAGGAGCAGGACTGGTTCCCCAAGGTCCGTGAGGGTCTCGGGCGCAAGGCGCTGCAGGAGATCGGGGCGGACATGGAGAAGGCGCGCAAGAAGGCGCCCAAGAAGCCCACCCAACCGAGCGCGCTGAAGAAGACCGTCGACGCCGTCATCTCCTGACGGGCCTCGCGCCTGACCGATGACCAGCGACCTCGTCTACGTCGTCATCGGGGGCGGTCTGCTGCTCGCGATCGTGCTGCCGGCCCTGCTGGACCGGTGGGCGGTGTCGGCGCCGATGGTCCTGGTGGCGGTCGGCTTCCTCGTCGGGCTGACCCCCCTCCCCGACGGCCTGCCGCTCGACCCCGGGCACAACAGCGAGGTGATCGAGCACGTCACCGAGCTCGTCGTGATCGTCGCACTCATGGGCGTCGGCCTCGCCCTCGACCGACCGCTCGACCTGCGCAGCAGGAGCTCGTGGGCGTCGTGGGGATCGACCTGGCGGATGCTCGCCGTCGCGATGCCGCTCACGATCGGTGCGGTCGCGCTGCTCGGCGTCACCGTCGGACTGGGCGCTGGGACCGCCCTCCTGCTGGGGGCGGCCCTCGCGCCGACCGATCCCGTGCTCGCCTCCGACGTGCAGGTCGCGGGTCCGCAGACCGGCGACCACGAGGTCGACGAGCCCGACGAGCTCCGCTTCACCCTCACCAGCGAGGCCGGTCTCAACGACGCCCTCGCCTTCCCCTTCGTGTTCCTCGCCCTGCTCGTCGCGGCCGGCGGCATGTCCGGCCAGGACTGGGCGCAGTGGATCGGCTGGTACGTCGTCGGCAAGGTGCTGCTGGGCATCCTCGTCGGCGTCGTGGTCGGTCACGTGCTCGCGAGGTTCGCCTTCCGCTCACGCAGCGAGTCGCTGCGCGTGGCCGAGCGGGGCGAGGCGCTGATGTCGCTGGCGGCTCTCGTGACGGCGTACGGACTGACCGAGGTCGCCCACGGCTACGGCTTCCTGGGCGTCTTCGCGTGCGCCATGACCTTCCGCTCCGCGGAGCGCTCGCACGACTACCACGCAGCGATGCACGAGGTGACCGAGCGGCTCGAGCGATTGCTCACCCTCCTGGTCCTGCTCGTCCTGGGGATCGCGGTGAGCCGAGGCCTGCTCGCCGAGCTCGACTGGCGCGGCGTGCTGATCGGGCTCGCGCTCATCTTCGTCGTACGACCCCTCTCCGGCATCGTGGCGCTCCACCGCTCGCAGTCGCACATGAGCCGCGGCCAGAAGCTGGCGGTCGCGTTCTTCGGCGTGCGCGGCATCGGCTCGATCTACTACGTGGCCTACGCCTCCGGCCAGCAGCCGGGCCTGGGCACGGACGAGGTGTGGGCGACGATCGCCTTCACCGTCGTCGCGTCCGTGATCATCCACGGGACCCTGGCCTCGCCGGCGCTGCGCCGGGTCGACGCAGCGTCGGCGTAGCGGTCACGCGGCCGCGGTCGCCCCGGCCACAGCCGGCTCCAGCGCCGTCGCGAGGATCTCGCGCACGTCGGACACGACGTGCACCGTCACCGCGTCGAGCACCTCGGCGGGCACGTCGTCGAGGTCGGGCTCGTTGCGCTGCGGCAGGTAGACCTCGGTCAGCCCGGCCCGCTGCGCGGCGAGCAGCTTCTGCTTCACCCCGCCGATCGGCAGCACCCGTCCGGTCAGCGACACCTCGCCGGTCATGCCCACCTCGGCCCGCACGTTGCGGCCGGTGAGCAGCGAGACCAGCGCGGTCGTCATGGTCACGCCGGCCGACGGACCGTCCTTCGGCACCGCGCCCGCGGGCACGTGCAGGTGGATCGGCCGGTCCAGGAGCGCCGCGTCGAGGCCGAGCTCCGCCGCGTGCGATCGCACGTAGGAGAGGGCGATCTGCGCGGACTCCTTCATCACGTCGCCCAGCTGGCCGGTGATCGTCAGCCCGCCCTCACCGGGCAATGACGATGCCTCGATGAAGAGCACGTCGCCGCCCATGCCGGTGACCGCGAGCCCCGACGCGACGCCCGGCACGGCGGTGCGCTCGCGCGACTCGGGCGTGAAGCGCGGCCGCCCGACGAGGTCCTTCAACCCGTCGACGTCGACCACCGCCGGCAGGTCGCCGAGCGCGAGCTTGCGGAACGCCTTCGCGAGCAACCGCTCGAGCACGCGTACGCCGGCCTCGCGGGTGTAGTTGGCGGCCAGCTCCCGCAGCGCGTCGTCGCTGACGGCGACCTCGTCGGCCGTCACCGCGGCGCGCTCCAGCTGTCGCGGCACCAGGAAGTCGCGCGCGATGGCGACCTTCTCCTCCTCCGTGTAGCCGTCGATCGTGACGAGCTCCATGCGGTCGAGCAGCGCCGGTGGGATGGTCTCGAGCACGTTGGCCGTGGCGATGAACAGCACGTCGGACAGGTCGAGGTCGAGCTCGAGGTAGTGGTCGCGGAACGTGTGGTTCTGCGCCGGGTCGAGCACCTCGAGCAGCGCAGCCGCGGGGTCGCCGCGGAAGTCCGAGCCCACCTTGTCGATCTCGTCGAGCAGCACGACCGGGTTCATCGTGCCGGCCTCCTTCACGGCGCGGACGATGCGCCCGGGGAGCGCGCCGACGTAGGTCCTGCGGTGGCCGCGGATCTCCGCCTCGTCGCGCACCCCGCCGAGGGCGACCCGCACGAACTTCCGGCCCAGCGCACGCGCCACGGACTCTCCGAGCGACGTCTTGCCGACGCCCGGAGGCCCGGCCAGCAGGATGACCGCGCCGGAGCCGCGGCCGCCGACGACCGACAGCCCGCGCTCCTCGCGGCGGGAGCGCACGCCGAGGTACTCCACGATCCGCTTCTTCACCTCGTCGAGGCCGTGGTGGTCGGCGTCGAGCACCTCGCGCGCACCGACCAGGTCGGTGTTGTCGGCGGTCCGCTCGCTCCACGGGAGCTCGAGGACCGTGTCGAGCCAGGTGCGGATCCAGCCGCCCTCCGGGCTCTGGTCGCTGGACCGCTCGAGCTTGTCGACCTCGCGCAGCGCTGCCTCGCGCACCGCGTCGGGGAGGTCGGCGCCCTCGACCCGCGCCCGGTAGTCGTCGGAGCCCTCGCCGTCGGTCTCGCCGAGCTCCTTGCGGATGGCGCGGAGCTGCTCGCGCAGCAGGTACTCCCGGTTGCGCTTCTCGACCGACTCCCGCACGTCCTCGCTGATCTTGTCGCTGACCTCGGCCTCGGCGAGGTAGTCGCCGGTCCACTCGACGAGCAGCTCGAGGCGCCGCTCCACGTCGGGGGTCTCGAGCAGCTCGCGCTTGCGGTCGTTGGAGAGGTACGGCGCCCAGCCCGCCGTGTCCGCCAGCGTGGACGGGTCGTCGATCGCGTTGACGGTGTCGACGATCTGCCACGCCTCGCGCTTCTGGAGCACGGCCACGACGAGCTTCTTGTACTCCGCCGCCAGCTCCAGCACGCGCTCGCTCGGAGCGGCCTCCTCGACCGGCTCCACCTCTACCCAGAGCGCAGCGCCCGGACCGGTCACGCCGTTGCCGATGCGGGCACGCTCGCCGGTGCGCAGCAGCGCCGCCGGGACGCCGCCGCGGAACTTGCCGACCTTCTCGAGCGCCGCCACGACGCCGTACGACGCGTAGCGGTCGTCGAGACGGGGCGCGACCAGGATCTCGTCGAGATCCGCCGCGCGAGCGGCGTCGACCGCCGCCTGGGCCGGCTCGTCGAGCTCGATGGGGACGACCATGCCCGGGAGCAGGACGACGTCATCGAGGAGGAGGACCGGCAGCTGCTTGCGAACTTGAGTCATGTCGGCTCAACTCGCGTCGCGTCCACCACGTTCCCGCCGCTCGTTCGCCCTGGGCGAACGAGCCCACCACGGCTACTGCAGGCCGAGCTGGAGCATCGCCTGCCGCGCCATCTGTGCCTCGCCGAAGGCGTTGGGGTGCACGACGTTGTTGCCGCCCAGGAACGGCTCGACCCAGCGCACGCCGACCCGCTTGCACGCGTCGTGCCCGTCGGAGGCCACGCTCAGGTCGACGAAGCTGGCCCCCGTCGCGGCTGCCGCGCGCTCGATCGCGTCGTTGAGGGCTCCCTCGATGTGCCGCAGGTAGGGCACGTCGCCCGACGCGACGGGCATCTTGAGCAGGCAGCTGCCCGTGGCGGGCACCAGCCACGGGTAGCCGAGGATCGCGACCCGCGCGTCCGGCGCCTTCGCCCGCACGGCGGCGAGCGCCCGCACCAGGCTCGGGTAGGTCGTCGAGTCGATCGTGTCCTCGAAGGTGCTGCCGTAGCGGTCCTGGCACGGGTGCCCGCGACCGAAGCTCCCGATCGCGGCCGCGCCGCACTTCAGGACCGCTCCGATGAAGAGGTTGGAGTCGTTGCCACCGATCGTCATCGTCACCAGGTCGGTGTCGGCGGTGACCGCGTCGAGCTGCGGCGCGACGCCCTGGTACTGGCTGCTGAAGAAGTGGCTGGTCTGCGCGCCCCCACAGGTGACGTCGGTGAGCTGCGCACCGGTCGCGGCCGCGATGTCGTGGGAGAAGTTCCGGGTCGACTGCAGGCACTGCGGCGCGGTCCCCCTGGCGAGCGGGAAGACACCCGAGCCGGCGGCGTAGGAGTCGCCGAGCGCGACGTACTGCAGCGGGTCGGGCTCGGCCGCCCGCGACGTCGGCGCGAGGAGGGCAGTAGCCAGGACGGCGGTGGTCAGCATCGGGAGCAGGCGCTTCACGGCGTCCACTCTGGCGGCTGACCGGGCCCGCTGGCTACACCCCCGTGTCGCTGACCACGACCACGTGCAGCACGCGCGGCCCGTGCACACCCTCGACCCGGTCGAGCTCGATGTCGCTGGTGGCACTCGGCCCGCTGATCCACGTGAGGGGACGGACCGGGTCGAGGACGGCGATCGCGTCGGGCACGTCGGCGACGACCTGGTCGGCCCGGACGATGCACACGTGGCGGTCGGGCACGAGCGTGATCGCCCGGCGCCCCTGTTCGCTCGCGTGGTCGAGCACGATGGTGCCGGTCTCGGCGATGGCCACCCGGCAGGCGGTGACGACGGCGTCGACCCGGTCGAGGTCGGCGGCCGACAGGTCGTCGTCGGCGTGCACGGCCAGCCCGGCGACGTACTCCTCCGGAAGACCAGCGGGTACGACGACCCGCCCGCCGGCCGGCAGCGCGGCTGCGACCGCGACGCCCACCCCGTCGGGCGCGCAGTGCACGACGGTCGCGCGGTAGTCGGCGACCCGCTCCGCGAAGAGGTCGACCAGGTCGTCGGCCGCGGCGGCGCGCGGCGCGACCACGGGCACGGGGTCCGGCTCGACGGCGGCGAGGGCCGAGCGCACCCGGCCCAGGATCTCCTCACGGGCGCTCATCCCTGGCCTCCCGTCCGTCGCCACCAGTCGCGGAACGACTCCCGCGGCGCATCGGGGAGGTCGCGGGCGGAGGTCCACCCGGACGCACCGAACCGGCGGCCCAGCCCGAGGCCCGCACGCGTCATCCGCTCGGCCAGCCGCAGCCGGCCGCCCTTGGTGAAGGTCCACGCGGCCGATCGCATCGCGACCGCCTCGGGCTTCGGCACCCGGTCGTGGCGGTGCGCGTCGACCACCTTCATGCGCAGGTGCACCAGCACCTCGGGGATGTCGATGCGCACGGGACAGGCCTCGAAGCACGCCCCGCACAACGACGAGGCATAGGGCAGCGAGTCGGTCTGCGGGTCGCCGGTGCCCTTGAGGAGCGGGTTGAGGATCGCGCCGATCGGGCCGGGGTAGACCGACCCGTAGGCGTGGCCACCGACCCGCTCGTAGACCGGGCAGACGTTGAGGCAGGCCGAGCAGCGGATGCAGCGCAGCGCCTGCCGGCCGACGTCGTCGGCGAGCGCGCGCGTGCGGCCGTTGTCGAGGAGCACGACGTGCACCTCCTGCGGCCCGTCGCCGGGCGTCACGCCCGTCCAGGTGGACGTGTACGGGTTCATCCGCTCACCCGTCGACGAGCGCGGCAGCAGCCGCAGCAGCGGGTCGAGCTCGGCCCACGTCGGCACCACCTTCTCGATGCCGACCACGCTGACCAGCACCTCCGGGAGCGTCAGGCACATCCGGCCGTTGCCCTCCGACTCGACGACGACCAGGGTGCCGGTCTCGGCGATCGCGAAGTTCGCGCCGGACACCGCCATCCGGGCGCGCAGGAACTTCTCCCGCAGGTGCTCGCGAGCGGCACCCGCCAGCACGGCCGGCTCGTCGGTGAGATCGGCAGGCGCGGGCTTCCCGACCTCGGCCATCCGACGCCGGAAGATGTCGCGGATCTCCGCGCGGTTGCGGTGGATCGCGGGCACCAGGATGTGGCTCGGCAGGTCGCCGCCCAGCTGCACGATGAGCTCGGCCAGGTCGGTCTCCCAGGCCGCGATGCCGGCGGCCTGGAGGGCCTCGTTGAGCCCGATCTCCTGGGTGACCATCGACTTGACCTTGACGACCTCGTCGACGGCGTGCGCGCGGGCGACGTCGACGACGACCTGGTTGGCCTCGGCCGCGTCGCGCGCCCAGTGCACGGTCGCGCCGCGCGCGGTCAGCGCCTCCTCTAGCCGGACCAGCTGCACGTCGAGGTCGCGCAGGGCGCGGTCCTTGACCGCCGCCCCCGCCAGGCGGAGGTCCTCCCAATCGGCCACCTCGGCGACGACGCGGGCCCGCTTGTCGCGGATGGTCGCGGTGGCGTGGGCAAGGTTGTGGCGCAGCTGGGTGTCGGCGAGCGCGGCGCGCGCGGCCGTCGGGAAGGGCGGCATGCCCACGAAGGTGCCGGTCACCGGTCGCCCTCCGTCGCCGCCAGGACCTCTGCGAGGTGCATCACCCGCACGCCCGAACGGCTGCGCGACAGCAGGCCGCCGACGTGCATCAGGCAGGAGCTGTCCCCCGCCACCAGCACCTCGGCACCGGTCTCCCTGACGTGGCGGGCCTTGTCGGCCCCCATCGCCACCGACGTGTCGGCGTTCTTCATCGCGAAGGTGCCGCCGAAGCCGCAGCACTCCTCGGCGTGGGGCAGGTCGACCAGACGCAGCCCGCGCACCGCCTCCAGCAGCCGACGCGGTCGGTCGGCGACACCGAGCATCCGCAGCGAGTGGCAGGTCGGGTGGTAGGTCACCGTGTGCGGGAAGGACGCGCCGACGTCGGTGACGCCCAGCACGTCGACGAGGAACTCGGTCAGCTCGTAGGTGCGCGGCGAGGTCTCCGCCACCGCCGCCACCAGTCCCGGGTCACCGGACCGCTCCGCCACCAGCCGGTGCTGGTGGCGCACCGACCCCGCGCACGAACCGGACGGGGTGACGACCGCGTCGTAGCCCCGGAAGGCGTCGACGAAGTTGCCGACGAGCGGGACCGCCTCGTCGAGGTAGCCGGTGTTCACCATCGGCTGGCCGCAGCAGGTCTGCGCCTCCGGGAAGTCGACGTCGACGCCCAGCCGACGCAGCAGGCGTACGACGGCCGCCCCCGTGCCCGGGAACAGCGCGTCGTTGACGCACGTCACCATCAGCGCGACCCGCATGGGTCTCATCCTGCCCGGCGGGTGGCGCGGACCTCTGCAGCGGCCCAGTCGAGACCGTCGCGCGGCTCGTGGCGACGGACCTCGTAGGAGCGGCGCACGACCGCGCGCATCGCCGCCAGGTCGGGCAGGTCCGCTCCGAGCGCGCGGCCCTGCACGACCACGTTGCCGAGCGCCGCGGCCTCGACCGGGCCCGCGAGCACGGGCAGCCCGCAGGCGTCCGCGGTGAGCTGGCAGAGCAGCTCGTTCTGTGAGCCGCCACCGACCACGTGGACGACGTCCACCTCGTGGCCGGCGAGCTCGGCCGCCGTACGCACGTGGCGCCGGTAGGCGACCGCGAGGCTGTCGACGACGCAGCGGGAGATCGCGACCGGGGAGGCCGGCACGGGTTCGCCCGCCTCCGCCGCGATCATCGCGACGCGTTCGGGCATCGGGTCGGCGGCCGTGCTCGGGGCGAGCAGCCGCGGGTCGTTGATGTCGATGACGCTGCGCAGCGGGGCGAACTCGGCCGCGGCCTCGATCAGCGGGCGCAGCTGCACGTCCTGGTAGCGGCGCTCGCTCCAGGAGCGCAGGCACTCCGAGAGCACCCAGAGCCCGGTGACGTTCTTGAGGAAGCGCACCGTGCCGTCGAGGCCGAGCTCGTTGGTGAAGTCGGCCTGTCGCGCCTCCTCGGTCAGCACCGGGCGGTCGAGCTCGAGGCCGACCAGCGACCAGGTGCCGGAGGAGATGTAGGCGAACCGGTCGGTCGCGGCGGGCACGCCGACCACGGCCGAGGCGGTGTCGTGCGATCCGACGGCGACGACGGGCACGTCGGCACCGACGCCGAGCTCGCGCGCGACGTCCGGCAGCAGCGGGCCGAGCACGGACCCGGGGTCGCGCAGCGGCGGCAGGATCGACCACGGCAGCCCGAGCCGGCGGCACAGGTCGGTCGCCCACCCACCGGTGGTGATGTCGTAGAGCTGCGTGGTGGAGGCGTTGGTGCGCTCCGCACCCGCGACGCCGGTCAGCCAGTAGCCCAGCAGGTCGGGCAGCAGGAGCAGCGCGTCGGCCGCCTCGAGCGCGGCGGTGCCGCGGGCCGCGACCAGCTGGTAGAGCGTGTTGAACGGGAGCTGCTGGAGGCCGGTGGTCCGGTAGAGCTCGGCCGCGCCGATCTCCGCGACCACCTTCTCCGCGACCCCCTCGGTCCGCGCGTCGCGGTGGGAGTACGGCGAGCCGAGGAGCACGCCGTCGCGGTCGAGCAGGCCGTAGTCGATCGCCCAGGAGTCGATGCCGATCCCGTGCAGGGGGCCGGTCTCCGCGACCTTGCGCACGCCGGCCACCGTCTCGCGGTGGATGCCGAGCACGTCCCAGAAGAGCGAGCCGCCGGCGCGCACCGCCCCGTTGGGGAAGCGGTGCAGCTCGTTGATCTCGACCCTGGGCTCGGCGCCGCCGCTGATCCGGCCGGACATGACCCGGCCGGAGGTCGCACCGAGGTCGACCGCCGCGACGCGCACGCTCATCGAAGGAAGGCCGCGGCGACCCCGGCGTCGACCGGGACGTGCAGGCCGGTCGTGTGGGTCAGGTCCGGGCCGCACAGCACGAAGACCGCGTTGGCGATGTGGTCGGGCAGCACCTCACGCTTGAGGATGGTGCGCTGGGCGTAGAACTTGCCGAGGTCCTTCTCCTCCACTCCGTAGACCGCAGCCCGGTTGGCGCCCCAGCCGCTCGCGAAGATGCCCGAGCCCTGCACGACGCCGTCGGGGTTCACCCCGTTGACCTTGATGCCGTGCTCGCCGAGCTCGGCGGCCAGGAGCCTGACCTGGTGCGCCTGGTCGGCCTTCGCGGCGCCGTACGCGACGTTGTTGGGGCCGGCGAAGATCGAGTTCTTGCTGGAGATGTAGACGATGTCGCCGCCCATCTCCTGCGCGATCATCACCTTCGCCGTCGCCTGCGCGACCAGGAACGATCCCTTCGCCATCACGTCGTGCTGGAGGTCCCAGTCCTTCTCGGTGGTCTCCAGCAGCGAGCGCGAGAGCGAGAGCCCCGCGTTGTTGACGACCAGGTCGATGCCGCCGAAGGCCAGCACCGCCGCGTCGACGGCTGCCTGCACGGCGGCCGCGTCGCTGACGTCGACCTGGACGCCGACGGCCACGTCGGCACCACCCAGCTCCGACGCGGCTTCCCGGGCCTTCTCGAGCGAGAGGTCCGCGATGACCACGCACGCGCCCTCGGCCGCGAGCTTCGCCGCCGTGGCGCGGCCGATGCCGGATGCGGCGCCGGTGACGAACGCGACGCGGGTCGCGAGCGGCTTGGGCTTCGGCATCCGCTGGAGCTTGGCCTCCTCGAGCGCCCAGTACTCGATGCGGAACTTCTCCGCCTCGTCGATGGGTGCGTACGACGACAAGCCCTCTGCGCCGCGCATCACGTTGATCGCGTTGACGTAGAACTCCCCGGCCACGCGGGCGGTCTGCTTGTCCTTGCCGAAGCTGAACATGCCGACGCCCGGCACGAGCACCACGAGCGGGTCCTTGCCGCGGATCGCCGGGCTGTCCGGGGTCGCGTTGCGGTCGTAGTAGCCCTGGTAGTCCTCGCGGTAGGCCACGGCGAGCTCCTGGAGCCGCGCGATGCTGTCCTCGACCGAGGCGCTCGGCGGGAGGTCGAGCACGAGGGGCTTGACCTTGGTGCGCAGGAAGTGGTCGGGGCACGACGTGCCGAGCGCCGCGAGCCGCGGGTGCTCGGCGTGGGCGAGGAAGTCGAGCACCTCGTCGGTGTCGGTGAAGTGGCCGACCATCGGCCGGTCGGCACTCGCGATGCCACGGATGGTGGGGGCCAGCGCCGCGGCACGTGCGCGGCGCTCGTCGGCCGGCAGGGCGCCGTACCCCTCGAGGGCGGGTCCGAACGGCTCCGCCTTGCTGTTCTCCTCGATGTAGGACGCCGCCGTGTCGATGATCATCAGCGAGTGGGCCTCGGCCTCCTCACTGGTCTCGCCCCACGCGGTGATGCCATGGCCGCCGAGGATGCAGCCGATGGCCTGCGGGTTCTGCGCCTTGATCTCGGCGATGTCGAGGCCCAGCTGGAAGCCCGGCCGGCGCCAGGGCACCCACACGACCTTGTCGCCGAAGATCTCCTTCGTGAGCGCCTCCCCGTCGGCGGCGGTGGCGATCGCGATGCCCGAGTCGGGGTGGAGGTGGTCGACGTGGGCGGCGTCGACGAGGCCGTGCATGGCCGTGTCGATCGACGGCGCCGCACCGCCCTTGCCGTGCAGGCAGTAGTCGAAGGCCGCGACCATCTCGTCCTCGCGGTCGATGCCCGGGTAGACGTCGACCAGGCTGCGCATCCGGTCGAGGCGGAGCACGGCCAGGCCGCCCTCCGTCAACGTGCCGAGGTCGCCGCCGGAGCCCTTGACCCAGAGCAGGTCGACGGGCTCCCCGGTGACCGGGTCGGTCTCCGTGCCCTTGGCCGAGGTGTTGCCGCCCGCGTAGTTGGTGTTCTTCGGGTCGGCGCCCAGGCGGTTGGAACGCGCGATCAGCGCGGCCGCTGCGGGGTTGGTCATGGTGCCCTTCGTTTCGGGTGGTGGGGTCAGTTCCAGGAGAGCTGCGTGCCGCCGGTGCGGTCCGCCTCGATCGCGGCCTGGTAGCCGGACTCGGCGTAGGCGCGCATCGGGTCGGCCGGCAGGCCACGCTCCTCGCGCCACGCCGCCAGGTCGGCGCGGACGTCGGTGTAGAACGCGTCCATCAGCACTCCGTGGGCGCCGAGCACGTCGCCGGACTCCTGCAGCGCGGTCAGCGCGTCACGGTCGACGAGCAGCGCGCGGGCGGTCATCTCCTGGACGTTGAGGACCGACCGGATCTGGCCGGGGATCTTGTCCTCGATGTTGTGGCACTGGTCGAGCATGAACGCGACGTCGCTGTGCCCGTCGGGGTTGGCCGGGCCGTAGCCGCCGCCGCGGATCACCTCGAACAGGATCCGGAACAGCTGGAACGGGTCGGCCGCTCCGACGATCAGGTCGTCGTCGGCGTAGAAGCGCGAGTTGAAGTCGAAGGAGCCCAGCTTCCCCAGCCGGAGCAGCTGCATCACGATGAACTCGATGTTGGTGCCGGGCGCGTGGTGGCCGGTGTCGAGGCACACCACGGCGCGCTCGCCGAGGGCCGCGACCTGGGCGTACGACGTGCCCCAGTCGGGCACGTCGGTGTGGTAGAACGCCGGCTCGAAGAACTTGTACTCGAGCACCAGCCGCTGGTCGTCGCCGATCCGCTCGTAGATCGTCGCGAGCGACTCGGCGAGCCGGTCCTGCCGGCCGCGCAGATCGGCCTGGCCCGGGTAGTTGCTGCCGTCCGCGAGCCAGATCTTCAGGTCGCGCGAGCCGGTCGCGTCCATGACGTCCACGCACGCGAGGTGGTGGTCGATCGCCTTCCGGCGGACCTTCGCGTCGTGGTGCGCCAGGGAGCCGAGCTTGTAGTCGTCGTCCTGGAACGTGTTGGAGTTGATCGTCCCGAGCGCGACGCCGAGGTCCTCGGCGTGCTTGCGGAGGGCGGCGTAGTCGTCGACCCGGTCCCACGGGATGTGCAGCGCCACCGTCGGCGCGAGACCGGTGAACCGGTGCACGGTCGCGGCGTCGGCGATCTTCTCCTCGACACTGCGCGGGGTCCCCGCGGAGCCGAAGACCTTGAAGCGGGTGCCGGAGTTGCCGAACGCCCACGAGGGCAGCTCGATGGCCTGGCCGTCGAGCTGGTCCGCGATGGCGGCGAAGCTGGTCATGAGGCAGTGCTTTCTGCGCGAGTCGTGGTCAGCTGGTCAGCGAGGTGGAACACCTCGCGGAGGAGGACGAAGCCCTCGTCGGGGGCGCCCTCCAGGTCGACGAAGTACGGCGCCATCTCGGCCTGCCACCGGGCGTTGACCTCGGTGGCGGCCATGGCCTCCTGGGCGGCGGCGAGGTCGTCGGCCTCGACGTAGCCGATCAGCAGGCCGTCCTCCCGCAGGAACAGGGAGTAGTTGCGCCAGCCGGTGCGGTGCAGCGCCTCGAGCATGTCCGGCCAGACGGCGCGGTGCCGGTCGGCGTACTCCTCGAGCCGGTCCGGTCGGACCTGCAGCTGGAAGCAGTAGCGGGGCATGGGTGTTCCCTCCTCTCCCTGTTCCTGCGGTCGGGTGGGACCGATCAGAAGTTGAAGTCGTCGATGTTGTCGGCGTTGAAGCGGAACGGGTCGCCGAGCAGGACGGTGCTGTCGGCGCCGACCGTGAACTCACCGAGGTCGCCGGCCTTGAAGGTGTCGCCCTCGTCGCCCTTGATGTCCCCGTCGACGAGCGCCTTCGCGGCGTAGGCCGCCAGGTAGCCGAGGTCCTCGGGGTTCCACAGCGCGAACTCGGTGACGGTGCCGTCCTTGACGTAGTCGCGCATCTGGTTGGGGGTGCCGAGACCGGTCAGCGCGACCTTGCCCTTGAACTCCGAGGTCTGCAGGTAGCGCGCAGCGGCCGCGATGCCGACCGTGGTGGGCGAGATGATGCCCTTGAGGTCGGGGTGGTCGGCGAGCAGCGCCGCCGTCTTGTCGAACGACGTCTGGTCGTCGTCGTCGCCGTAGACGGTGTCGACCAGCTCGATGTTCGGGTGGTCGGCCGCCAGGTCGTCCTTCATGAGCTTGATCCAGGCGTTCTGGTTGGTCGCGTTGGCCGCGGCCGAGAGGATCGCGATCTGGCCCTCGTCGCCGATCTGCTCGGCGATCATGTCGACCTCGACCTTGGCGATGCCCTCGGCGGTCGCCTGGTTGATGAAGAGGTCGCGGCACTCCGGGTCGGTGTCGGAGTCGAAGGTGACCACCTTGGTGCCGGCGTCGCGCGCGGCGTCGAGGGAGTCGCAGAGGGCGGTCGGGTCGTTGGCCGAGACGACGAGCGCGTTGACGCCCTGCGCCGCCGCGGTGTCGATGAAGCTGACCTGGGCGTCCGGGCCGGCGGTGTCGGGGCCGACCTCGTCGTACTTGCCACCGAACTCCTTGACGGCCTTCTCACCACCGGAGTCGCTGGTGTCGAAGTAGGGGTTGCCGAGGTTCTTCGGCAGGAAGGTGACGGTGGTGTCGCCGCCGCCGCTGCTCGAGCCGCCGTCGTCGCTGCCGCACGCGGCGAGACCGAGGGACGCGATCAGCGCCACTGCGGCACCTGCGGCGAGCCGCTTGGAGTGGTTCCTCATTGAGCTACCTTTCGGGTGGGGTCGCCGGTGGTCGGCGTCTGTGGGGTGGCCGGATGCTGGGGATCGGCCACAGCCCGCCGCGGAAGCAGGGCCCGGATGCGCGGCAGGAAGTTCGAAGCGATCACCGAGCCGACGAGCAGCAGGCCGATGATGATCTGGATGACCTCGGAGCCCTTGCCGTCGAGCTGCAGGGCCGAGTTGAGGACGGCGATGAGGAGCACGCCGGCGACGACGCCGTGCAGTGCACCGCGACCGCCGAAGATGGACACGCCGCCCAGGAGCACGCCGGCGATGACCTTCAGCTCGAAGCCGTTGCCGGTGTCGGTGGCGACCGAGTTGGCCTTGAGGGCGACGTACACGCCGGCGAGGCCGGCGACCGCACCGCTCAGGGTGAAGAGGATCAGCTTGGTGCGCGCCACGTTGACGCCGGAGAAGTGCGCGGCCTCGTCGCTGCGGCCGATCTCGAAGACCCCCCGCCCGAAGCTGGTGAAGTGGAGCACCAGCCCGAACACCACGACCAGCACGAGCACCGGGATGACGATGTGGGGGTACTGCGACGTCCCGATCCGCTCGGTCGGCCAGTTCTGCCACTTCTCTGGGAAGCCGGCGATGCGGTTGTCCTGCACCAGGCCCTCCGCCAGCCC
Organism: Nocardioides candidus; assembly: GCF_041321175.1. Lineage (NCBI taxonomy): Bacteria > Bacillati > Actinomycetota > Actinomycetes > Propionibacteriales > Nocardioidaceae > Nocardioides > Nocardioides candidus. The sequence goes on from NZ_JBGGWC010000001.1 coordinate 139,791, forward strand.
GCGGTAGAGCGCGAGACTGCCGATCGTCACCGCGAGGGAGGGCAGGCCGACGTACGCGACGAAGAAGCCGTTGAGCGATCCCAGCAGCGCACCGACCGCGACCGCCATCAGCGCCGCCGTGGGCACCGACATGCCGTGCTCGACCACCATCACGCCGGTGACGGCAGCGCTGGTGCCGAGCGTGCTCGCCACCGACAGGTCGATCTCGCCGGTGACGATGATGAGGGTCATCGGGAGCGCCATCAGCAGGATCGGCGCGTACTCCTTGGAGAGGTTGTAGATCGTCAGCGGCCCGTCGAAGAACGGCACGTTGTAGGTGGAGTAGACGAACACGACGACCAGGGCGACGATGACCGCCGCCTCCCGGGTGAGGAGCAGCCGGGCGAGCGGGTTGCGGGAGTACGACGGGTAGGCGCGTCCCGCCGGGGTGGACTCGACAGTGGTGCTCATGCGTGGTCCCTCGCTTCGACGAGCTGGTGGGCGCGGCGCAGGCTGAGCAGCCGGTCGAGCACGATCGAGCCGATGATCAGCGCGCCGACCACGGCGCCCTGCCAGAACTCGCTGATGCCGAGGATGGGCAGCGCGCGGTTGATGGTGACGAGGAGGAACGCCCCGATGGCGGCGCCCCACACGGTGCCGCTGCCGCCGAAGATGGCGACCCCGCCGATCACGACGGCGGCGACCGCCTGCAGCTCGATGCCCGAGCCGGTGCCGGAGAACGCCGTGGCGTAGCGGGCGGCGGAGAACACCCCGGCCAGGCCGGCGAGCGCGCCGCAGAGGACGAACGCGCCGAAGACCCGTCGGGCCGTCGGCAGGCCGTAGAGGTCGGCCGCGTCGGGGTCGGAGCCGATCGCGTAGAGCTCGCGCCCGCCGCGGGCGGTGTGCAGGTAGTAGCCGACGGCCGCGACCACGAGGACGGCGATGATCGTGAGCACCGGGATGGTCAGCACCTGCTGGGTGCCGAGCTTCTCGAAGTGCGCCGGGTAGTCGCCCGCGGTCATCCGGTCGCTGCCGACCTCGTGGGTCAGCACGCCCCGCAGGATGTACATCGTTCCGAGGGTGATCACCAGCGCCGGCACCCGGAAGAACGTGACCAGGACGCCGTTGAGGACACCGATCACGGCACCGATCGCGATGCCGGCGAGGAAGACCACGACCACCGAGGTGTCGGGGTTGTGGACGAAGATCTTGCCCGTCGCGTAGGCGGTGATGCCGAGGGTCGAGCCCACCGAGAGGTCGACGTTGCGGGTGACGACGACGACCATCTGGCCCACCGCGAGGAGCAGCAGGATCGACGGCGCCAGCAGGGTGTCGCGCCACCCGTCGTGGCTGAGGAGGAACGAGCTGCGCCGGGTGGTCGCGAAGAGGATCAGCAGCGTCAGCACGATGACGATGGCCAGCTCGCGGGAGCGGACCAGCGTCCGCACGCCGCGGGTGACGGCGCCCTCGCGCGACGGGTTCACGATGGCCGTGCTCATGCGACCGACTCCTTCTGGCTCGACCGCGTCGCGGCGGCCATCACGTTCTCGGGCGTGGCCTCCTCGCGGGCGATGTCGGCGGTGAGCCGGCCCTCGCAGACGACGAGCACCCGGTCGGCCATCCCGAGCACCTCGGGCAGCTCGGAGGAGATCATCAGGATCGCCAGGCCCTGGCCGGCGAGGTCCGACAGCAGTCGGTGCACCTCGGCCTTGGTGCCGACGTCGATGCCGCGCGTCGGCTCGTCGATGATGAGCAGCGACGGGGCGGTCGCGAGCCACTTGGCGATGACGACCTTCTGCTGGTTGCCGCCGCTCATCGTGCTGGCCCGCATGTCGAGGGCGCTGGTCTTCACCTGCAGCTTGCCGGCCCAGGGCCCGGCGGCCCTGTTCTCGGCGCCGGCGGTGAGCAGACCGCCGCGGGTGAGGCGGCCGCGGATGACCGAGGCGACGTTCTTCGCGACGGAGCCCTCGAGCACCAGTCCCTGGTGGCGCCGGTCCTCGGGGACGAACGCCATGCCCGCCCGGATCGCCTTCCGCGGGCTCTTCGGCGCGACCCGGTGGCCGTTGAGCGTGACCGAGCCGGCGTCGTACCCGTCGACCCCGAAGATCGCACGGGCGATCTCGCTCCGCCCGGCTCCGACGAGACCCGCCAGGCCGACGATCTCGCCGGCGCGGACCTGGAAGGAGATGTCGTGGAACTCCCCGGCGCTGCTGAGGCCGGCGACGTCGAGGACGACGTCGCCGATCGGCGCGACCGCCTTGGGGAAGAGCTCGGCGACCTCGCGGCCGACCATCCGCGCGACGATCTCGGCCTCGGTGGTCTCGGCGACCGCCGAGGTGGAGACGTAGGCGCCGTCGCGCATCACGGTGACGGTGTCGCAGAGGTCGAAGACCTCGTCGAACCGGTGCGAGATGAAGACGAGGGCGCGGCCCTCGTCGCGCAGGCTGCGGGCGACCGCGAAGAGCCGCTCCACCTCGACGCCGCTGAGCGCGGCGGTCGGCTCGTCCATGACGAGGAGCGCCGCGTCGAGGGAGATCGCCTTGGCGATCTCGATGATCTGCTGGTCGGCGATCGACAGGCCGCGCGCCGGGCGGCGCGGGTCGATCGTCACGCCGAGGCGGTCGAAGAGGGCGGTCGACTCGGCGTACATCCGCGGGCGGTCGACGCGGCGTGCGGACCGGAGCGGGTGGCGGCCCATGAAGATGTTCTCGGCGACCGAGAGGTCGGGGAAGAGCGTCGGCTCCTGGTAGATGACGGCGACCCCGGCGGCCTTCGACTCGGCGGTCGAGCCGAAGTCGACGTCCTCACCCTGCAGGCGCAAGGTGCCGCCGTCGCGGCGGTGCACGCCGGCGACGATCTTGACCAGGGTCGACTTGCCGGCGCCGTTCTCCCCCACCAGCGCGTGGATCGAGCCGGGACGGACCTCGAGCGTGCCGGAGCGGAGGGCGACGACGGCGCCGAACGACTTCGCGACGTCGCGCAGCTCGAGCGTCAGCGGGCTGCTGCCGGCTTCGGTTCTGGCTTGCATGAAAGTCCTCGACTTGCGGGTTGAAAGGTTTCAACCACGTTAAGTGACCGTCCTCACAGCCGTCAAGCCATTGGCCGAAACTGTTTTGAAACGCATCAAGAGTGCCGTCGCGGTCGACGCCGGACCCGTAGGCTGCTCGCACAGCGAACGGAAAGATTGGTCGACGACGTGGACAACACCGGTCAGCGCGAGTCGCCGGGTCGGAGCGTCTCGGTCAAGGACGTGGCGGCGGCGGCGGGCGTGTCCCTCGGCACGGTCTCCAACGTGATGAACCGTCCCGACATCGTCTCCGCGACCACCAGGGACCACGTGCTCGCGGTGATCGAGGAGCTCGGGTTCGTGCGCAACAACGCCGCCCGCCAGCTCCGCGCCGGCACCAACGCCTCTGTCGGCATGATCGTGCTCGACGTGCGCAACCCGTTCTTCACCGACGTGGCGCAGGGCGTCGAGACCCGGCTCGGGGAGCACCGCCGTCCCCTCATCCTCGGCAACTCCGGGCAGCAGCCGGAGCGGGAGTCGATGTATCTCGACCTCTTCGAGGAGCAGCGGGTGAGCGGGCTGCTGATCACGCCCGTGGGCCGGGTGCTCCCGCGGCTGCGTCGCCTGCGCGAGCGCGGCACCGCGGTCGTCGTCGTGGACCGGCGGATCGGCTCGCGCGAGTTCACCTCGATCGCCGTCGACGACAAGCGGGGTGGGCGGTTGGCCGCCGAGCACCTCGTCGGGTCGGGGCGCCGGCGGATCGCCTTCATCGGGGGCCCGCACGGCCTCAACCAGGTCAAGCACCGGCTCCAGGGCGCCCAGGAGGTCGTCGACGCGACTCCCGGCGTGCAGCTGAGCTCCGTCGAGACGGCGACCATGGACGCCGCCGCCGGGAGCAGAGCCGTCGCGGACCTCCTCGCCCTGAGCCGGAACGCGCGCCCCGACGCGCTCTTCGCCGCCAACGACCTGGTCGCGCTCGGCGCCCTGCAGGCACTGACCCTCGCCAGCGTGCGCGTGCCCGACGACGTCGCGATCCTCGGCTACGACGACATCGACTTCGCCGCCTCCGCCGCGATCCCGCTGAGCTCGGTCCGCCAACCGCGCGACGAGCTCGGGACCCTCGCCGCCGACATGCTGCTGGAGCTGATCGACAACCCGGGCACGAAGGTGCGCGACCGGGTGCTCGAGCCGGAGCTGGTCGTGAGGCGGTCGACCGGCGGCTGACCCGGCGGGCTCGTCCGGGACACACGGGGCACGGAGGATTGAACCGATTCACCCCTTCCGCGGATGAATCGATTCAACTACGGTGTGACCGCCTTCACTCCCCGCAGAGAGAACTCCCATGCTTCGTCGCTTCGCAACCGCCGTCCTCGCCGCGAGCGCCACCCTGGTGGTCCCGCTCGTCCCTGCCGCCGCCGCCGACGCGGCCCCCCGCGCGACCACGGCCGCGGTCGCAACCGCTACCGACGGCGCGCCCACGGGCCTGTCCGTCAACGGCATCGCCGCCCCGGTCGACGTCGAGGGCGCCCCGTCCTTCGGGTGGCACGACGCCGTGACCCGCCAGTCGGCGTACCAGCTGGTCGTCGCCTCCTCCCGCCAGCAGGCCGCCTCCGGCACGGGCGACGTGTGGGACAGCGGCAAGGTCCCCGGCGCGGACCAGCGCGGCATCACGTACGCCGGCGACGCGCTCGACACCCAGGAGCGCTACTACTGGGCAGTGCGCGTGTGGGACGCGAGCGACACGGCCTCGGCCTGGTCGGAGGTCGGGCAGTTCGGCACCGGCACCGACTGGTCGGGGTCCTCGCCGATCTGGGCGCCCAGTGCCGCGAACTGGACCGACTACACGTTCGACACCGACTTCACCGTCGTGGCCAATGCCGCCAGCGTGCTCTTCCACGCGACCAGCGCCACGTCGTTCTACCTCTGGCAGATCCGCAGCACGGGCGCCGCCACCGAGGCCAACACCCTGAAGACCCATACCGGCACGACCGCGATCGACACCACCGACCTGAGCCAGTTCGGCCTGACCATCGCCAACGGCACCACGCACCACCTCGAGGTCGAGATCGAGGGCGCGACCGTGCGCACCTACATCGACGACGTCCTCGTCCGCACGACGACGAACCTCACGACCTACACCAGCGGCGGCATCGGCTTCCGCACGGGCAGCACCGAGCAGGCGACCTTCGACAACGTGGTGGTGAAGGACCCGACCGGCACCGTGCTCTACAGCAACGACTTCAGCAGCGACGTGGCCGAGATGCCCACGCTCAGCGCCTCGGGGGGCAAGCTCGTCGTCGGCACGTCCAAGCTCGACTACATCGCCGGGTCCTGGGCCGACTACACCCTCCGCGCGGACGTGACGGTGTCCGCGGCAGCGGTCGGCCTCCGCTTCCGCTCCGACGAGTCGGGCAACGGCTACATGTGGCAGTTCCGCGGCGCCGACAACAGGATCGTCCCGCACAAGCAGACCTCCGGCACCTACGCCACCCTCGGCAGCGCGGTGACCCTGCCGGCCGGCACGCTGGCCATCGGCAAGACCGTGACCGTGCAGATCAGCGTGGTCGGCACGACCATCAGGACCACGATCGACGGGGTGCTGGTCAGCACCGTCACCGACGCCTCCTACCGCCGCGGCTACGTCGGCGTCCGCACCGGCAACTCGGAGTCAGGCACCGTGGACAACCTCACGGTCACCGACTACCGGACGGGGAGCTCGCTGCTCGCCTCTGACTTCTCCTCCGGCAGCAACGTCTTCGCCTGCGGCACGTCGTCGGGCGGGGTGCTCGACGTGCCCAACGCCGCGAACTGCCTGATCAGGGCGGCGACGGTCAACTGGGCGTTCCTGCGCAGCGACGTCGACCTCGCCGACAAGGAGATCGCCTGGGCGACGCTCTACGCGACCGGCGCCAACGCCAAGACCGCGCGGCAGTACGTCCACAAGGTCTACGTCAACGGCGACTTCGTCGGCCTCGGCCCGACGCAGCCCATCGCCTCGGAGACCCGCTACGACGGCTACGACGTGACGGGCCTGCTGCACTCCAGCCGGACCAACACCGTCGGCGCGCTCGCCTACACGACCAACACGCAAAAATTCCAGGCCCAGCTGGTGGTCGAGTACGCCGACGGCACGCGCGACGTCTTCGGCTCCGGCGCGAGCTGGACCAGCCTCGACGGAGGCGCGGTCTTCCCGAGCGCCGGCAGCATCGGCACCAGCTACTACGTCGCGCCCAAGGAGAACCTGGACGCCCGGGCCTACCCGTGGGGCTGGAGCGAGCCCGGCTTCGACGACTCCGCGTGGACGGCGGCCTCGGTGAAGTCCTCCCTCGGCACGCTGACGGCGACCCCGACCGACAAGGTGCGCGAGGAGCTCGAGGCCCCCTCGTCGGTGACCCAGCTCGGCGACGGCAGCTACGTCGTCGACTTCGGACGGACGTGGATCGGCGGCGTGCACTACACCGTCACCGGCGCCTCGGGTGCCCAGGTGACGCTGCGCTTCGGCGAGGTGAGGAACAGCGACGGCTCGGTGAGGTACGCCACCGCCGCGGGCAACAACTACTCCGACACCGTCACCCTGAAGGACGGCGAGCAGACCATCGACACGTGGGGCGCGCGGGTCTTCCGCTACGTGCAGGTGATCGGCGCACCGCAGGCCGTCACGGCCGACTCCCTCAAGGCGCTCGCCCTCGTCTACCCCTTCGACGAGGAAGCCTCCACCTTTACCGCCTCCGACCCCGACATCGTCTCGGTCTACGACCTCGCGAAGAACACCATCGAGGCGCTCAACCTCAACTTCTACACCGACTCCTGGACCCGGGAGCGGACGGACTACGAGGCCGACGGCTACCTCCAGCAGATGTCCACGCTCTACCTGATGGACGACCTGTCGCTGGCCCGCTACTCGATGGACTACTTCAAGAACAACCGGACGTGGCCCACCGAGTGGCCGATCTACATCGTGCTCGCGGTCCGCGACGCGTGGCGGCAGACCGGTGACCTCAGCCAGGTGGCCGACTACTACGAGACCCTGAAGACGAAGCTGCCGACGTCCTGGCTCGACCCCTCGACCGGGCTGATCGGCAAGACGAGCGGCGCCAACGGCTGCAGCAGCACGACCGACTGCGACATCGTCGACTGGCCGACGTCCGAGCGCGACGGTTACGTCTTCCGCAAGTACAACACCGTGGTGAACGCGCTGTCCTACCGCGCCTACCGCGACATGGCGGAGATGGCGACCGCCCTGGGGAAGGACACCGAGGCGGCGACGTACACCACGTATGCCGACGGCATCCGCGCGGCGCTCAACAACCGCCTCTACGACGCCACGTCCGGCAGCTACGACGACGGACTCGACGCCAGTCTCACGAAGACGGGGCACGCGTCGGTCCACGCCAGTGCGTTCGCACTCGCCTTCGGCGTGCCGACCGACGAGCAGCGTGCTGCGGTGGCCGACTTCGTCGCCGCCAAGGGCATGGTCTGCAGCGTCTACTGCGCCGCGTTCCTCGTCCAGGGCCTGTACGCCGGCGACAGCGGTCAGGCCGCGGAGGACATGCTGACCACCGGGACCGGCGTCCGCAGCTGGCTGCACATGATCGAGCAGGGCGCCGGCGCCACCATGGAGGCGTGGGACCCGTCGCTGAAGTCGAACCTGACCTACTCCCACCCGTGGGCGGCGTCGCCGGCCTTCAACGTGCCGTCCGGCCTGTTCGGCATCCAGCCCACGGCGGCGGGCTACTCGACCTTCCAGATCAAGCCGCAGCCTGGCGACCTGGACTGGGCGGCCATCACCACGCCGACCGTGCGCGGCAGCGTGGGCGCGGCGTTCGACCACGGCGACGGCGGTGACCTGCGGGTCGTCGCGTCGGTGCCGGGCAACACCAGGGCGTCGGTCAGCATCCCGACCGGAGACACCGGGGCGACCACGGTGTACGTCGACGGAGCCGCGCGCACGGTCACGCCCGCGGACGGCTACCTGACCGTCAAGCGCCTCGCCACGGGCTGCCACCTGGTGACCACCGAGGCGGGTGTCGTGGCGACCAGCCGGCTCACCGACGTCTGTCAGGCCGAGCTCGCCACCGGCGCCTCGGTGACGTCTTCCGTGGCACCCATAGGCGGTGACGGCTGGGCCGGCGCAGGAGCGGAGCTGACGCTCACCCCTGCGTACCTGCCCGAGGGCGCCGTCGTCGAGCTGCGCGTCGACGACGCGGACTGGAGCGCCTACACCGGCCCCGTCGCCCTCACCGAGGGTGAGCACGACATCTCCTACCGCGCGGTCGACGAGGGCGACGTCGTCGCCAGCGGGCGGACGACCGCCAAGGTCGACGCGACGGCGCCGACCACGACTGCCACGGTGACCGACGACCAACCGGCGATCGGTCGCACGACGGTGGAGCTCACGGCGTCCGACGCTCGCAGCGGTGTCGGCTCGACGAGCTATCGCATCGACGGTGGCGACTGGACCCTGCCCGACGGGGCGTCGTTCGTCGTCGACGGCCGCCACCTCGTCGAGTACCGCTCGGTCGACGTCGCGGGCAACGTGGAGCCGACGCAGCAGGTCACCGTCGGCAAGGCGGCCGCGACCGTCTCCGTCAACGAGGCCGACATGGCCTACGGCCTCGCCGGCACGCTGCCGGTGAGCGTCTCCGCCGACGGGTTCGTGCCCACCGGCTGGGTCGTCCTCACCTCCGGCGGCACCACGGTCGGCTCCGGCCAGCTCGTCGACGGCTCGACGGCCGCCCGCCTCTTCGCCAAGCGCCTCGCGCCCGGCACGCACGACGTGACGGTTTCCTACCTCGGCGACGGCTCCGTGGCGCCGGCATCGGCCACGGTCCAGGTGACCGTCACCAAGGCAGCGCCGAGGATCGTGCGGACCCGCACCGTCGGGGAGTACGGCGACGCCACCTCGATCCCCGTGCGCGTGACTGCGAGCGGGGTGACCCCGACGGGCACCGTCGAGCTCACCGTCGGCGACCAGGTCCTCGGGAGCGGCGCGCTCGTCGACGGGCAGGCCTCCGTCGACGTCGACCTCTCGGCGCTCCCACCCGCGAGCACCGCCTACACCGTGGTGGTCCACTACTCCGGTGACGACCTCGTCGAGGCGGGTACCCGCGACTCGGTGCTCGTCGTCCGCAAGGCCACCTCGACGGTGACGGGCACCGACGTCACGATGCGCGCCGGCAAGGTCGCCTCGATGCACGTCGAGGTCGATGCCGGCGACGTCGTACCGACCGGGCGGGTGGTCCTCTACTCGGGCACCACCGTGCTCGGCGCCGGCACCCTCACCGACGGCGCGGCCACGGCCACGATCGGCCGCGACAAGGTGCCGGCGGCGGCCACGCCGTACACCGTGACGGTGCGCTACGTCGGCGACGCCTTCACCGCCCCGGCCACGACGACGGCGCAGCTGACCGTCGACCCGTAGCCCGGGCGCGCCGCCCCCGTCGCACCAGACCTACCGGCTCTGAATTCGCGAAATCAGGACAGGTAGGTCAGGTGCGACGCGGGATCCAGCGTCAGAAGCCGAGCTCGCGCCCGATGAGCTCCTTCATGATCTCGTTGGACCCGGCCCAGATCTTGGTGACCCGGGCGTCGCGCCAGGCGCGGGCCACGCGGTACTCGTTCATGAAGCCGTAGCCGCCGTGGATCTGGACGCAGTGGTCGATGACCTCGTTCTGCATCTGCGACGACCACCACTTGGCCTTGGCGGCCTCGACCGCCGAGAGCTGACCCTCGGCGTGCGCGGCGACGCACTTGTCCATGTAGGCCTCGCACACCTCGACCTGGGTGACCAGCTCGGCCAGCAGGAACTTGATGTGCTGGAAGCGGCCGATGGACTGACCGAACGCCTGGCGGTCCTTCGCGTACTGGATCGTCTCCGCGAGGATCTGCTTGGCGTGGTGGGTGTTGGCGATCGCGCACGCGATGCGCTCCTGCGGGAGCTTCTGCATCATGTGGATGAAGCCCATGTTGAGCTCACCGATGATCTCGGCGTCGGTCACCCGGACGTTCTCGAAGAACAGCTCGGAGGTGTCGGACTCCTCCATGCCGACCTTGTCGAGCTTTCGCCCGCGGCTGAAGCCCTCCTGGGTCGCCTCGAGGGCGAAGAGGGTGATGCCCTTCGGGCCCTTCTCCGGGTCGGTGCGCGCGGCGGTGATGATGAGGTCGCCCGAGTAGCCGTTGGTGATGAAGGTCTTGGAGCCGTTGATGACCCACTCGTCCCCATCCCGCACGGCGGTTGTCTTCAACGCAGCGAGATCGGACCCTCCAGAGGGCTCTGTCATACCAATTCCGAGAAGGATCTCGCCGGAGGCGACGCCCGGGAGCCAGCGCTGCTTCTGCTCCTCGGTACCGAGCTCCACGATGTAGGGCGCGGTGATGTCGGCGTGGATGCCCACGCAGGTCGGCATCCAGGCGCCGACCTTGGCCATCTCCTCGGTGAGGACCGCGTTGAAGCGGAAGTCGTCGGCCCCCGCGCCGCCGTACTCCTCCGGGATCGCGAGGCCGAGCATGCCCTGCGCGCCGGCGTCGGTCCAGAACTCCCGCGGAAGCGACTTCTCCTGGATGTACTTCTCGGCGTTGGGGGTGACCGAGCGGTCGATCCAGGTCCGGGCGGACTCGCGGAACGACTCGTGGTCCTCGTTGTAGATGTCGCGCTTCATGGCGGCGACTCTACTCGCTGGTAGCCGGCTCCTGACCGGGTGCATTTGCACCACGAGACGGCATCAGCAGTGCAGCCAGCACCAGGAGCAGGGCGGCGCCCGCGACGGCGAGGAAGACCGTCTGCAGCGCAGGGTCGAGTACGCCGACGGGCAGGTCCTCGAGGTTCGCCGAGCCCGCTGCGGCGGCTCCCCCGAGCCGGTCGGCGACCACGGCGTTGGCGATGGCGCCGAACATCGCGACGCCGACGGCGCTGCCGACCGAGCGCGAGAACATGTTCGCGCCCGTGGCCACCCCGCGCTGGCGGAACTCGACGGCCGACTGCATCGCGACGATGCTCGGGCTGGCGACGTAGCCGAGCCCGAGACCGAGCACTCCGCACGCGAGCGCGAGCAGCCAGATCGAGCTGTCCGGGCCGACCAGGGTGAGGATGCCGGCGCCGATCGCGCCGAAGAGCGCGCCCAGCATCAGGCAGGTGCGGAAGCCGAAGCGCAGGTAGATCCGGCCCGAGGTGCTCGCGGCGATCGGCCAGCCGATGGCCAGCGCCGCGACCGCGAAGCCCGCGATGGTCGCGCCGAACCCGAGCACCTGCTGCGCATAGACGGGCACGTAGGAGGTGACACCGAGCATCACCATGCCGGCGACGAAGCTGCCCACCGCGGCGGCGTTGAGCACGCGGTGGCGGAAGAGCCACCCGGGCAGGACCGGGTCGGCGACCCGGCCCTCGACGCGGACGAAGAGCAGGGTGAGGACCGCGGACCCGCCGAGGATCACGGCCGTCTGCCACGACGCCCAGGGCCAGCGGATGCCTCCCTCGAGGAGCCCGAGCAGCAGCAGCGCGGAGGCCGCCGCGACGAGCAGGGCTCCCGTCCAGTCGATGGGCCGTCGCTCGTGCGCCTCGGCGAGCGAGGCCTTCTCGTCGAAGCGGAACCACAGCACAGCGGCGGCGAGCAGGCCGAGCGGCAGGTTGATCCAGAAGATCCACCGCCACGACAGGTGGTCGGAGAAGAAGCCGCCGAGCGTGGGACCGATGACCGCCGACATCGCCCACACGCTGGCGATGTAGCCCTGCGCGACGGCCCGCTCGGCGACGGAGTAGATGTCGCCCATGATCGTCATGCCGGCGGGCTGGATCGCGCCCGCCCCGAGGCCCTGCAGGGCCCGGAACGCGATGAGCGCTCCCATGCTCCACGAGACCGCACACAGCACCGAGCCGACGATGAAGGTCGCGATGCCGAAGAGCATGAGCGGCTTCCGGCCGAACGTGTCGGCGAGCTTGCCGTAGATCGGCGTGCTGATCGCCTGTGTCAGCAGGTACGCCGAGAACATCCAGGGGAACTGGGTGAAGCCCCCGAGGTCCCGGACGATCGCAGGCACCGCCGTCGCCAGGATGGTCGCGTCGATCGCGATGAGCGCGATCGCGATCATGACCGAGCCGAGGATGGGGCCGCGCTCGCTGCGCAGCCCCACCGTCGCACGGGTCGGAGGCGCAGTGGTCGTCACGACGAGCCGCAACCGGTCCGGGCCCCTCCGCATTCCCTCAGACGCCGGCGGCCATCCGCTCCTGCTCCGGGGCCGGGTCGGACCGGCCCTCCTCGCGGAACCCGTGCCGCTCCCACCAGCGGGCGAGCGGCGCGGGCGCCCACCAGTTCCACCGGCCGAGCAGCTTCATCGTCGCCGGCACCAGCAGGGCCCGGACGATCGTGGCGTCGACGAGCAGCGAGATCAGCATCCCGATGCCCATCATCTTCATGAACAGCACGCCACTGAGGCTGAAGGCGCCGATGACGACGGCGAGCAGGAGCGCCGCGCTGGTGATGATCCGCCCGGTCTTCTGCAGGCCGGTCGCCACGGCGACGTCGTTGTCGTGCGTCGCGTCCCACTGCTCGCGCACCCGGCTGAGGAGGAAGACCTCGTAGTCCATGGAGAGCCCGAAGAGCACCGCGAGCATCACGATCGGGTTGGTCAGGTCGAGGAAGCCCGCACTCGTGAAGCCCAGGAGCCCCGCGAGGTGGCCGTCGCTGAAGATCCACGTCACGACGCCGAAGGAGGCGGTGATCGAGAAGAAGTTCATCACCACCGCCTTGATCGGCAGCACCACCGACCCGAAGGCGATGAAGAGCAGCAGGAGCATGACGCTCACGACGATCAGCCCCATCCACGGCAGGTGCGACCTCACCGACGCGGCGAGGTCGACGGTGTCGGCGCTCAGGCCGCCGACGAGTGCCGTCGCGCCATCAGGACGCGGCACGTCGCGCAGGTCCCGCACCAGGTCCTGGCTGTGCCCGGTCTGGCTGTTGCCGTCCCACGAGGCGCGCAGGAGCGTGGTGTCCCCGTCCGAGGCCACCTCGCGCACGTCGACCACGCCGTCCACCGCGGCCAGTGCCCGGCGGTAGGTGGTGACGGCCGACGGGTCGGCGTCCTCGACGAGGATGTTCGCCGTGGAGCGCTCCGGGCCGAACTCGGTGTTGAGCCGTTCGGCCGCCTGGTGTGCGGTCGCGTCGGCGGGCAGCACCCGGTAGTCGACGCTCCCCCACTTCACGCCGAGGAACGGCGCTGCTACGGCGAGGAGCACGACGACCACGCCGGCGGCGACCAGCACCGGGCGTCGCATGACGCCCTGCGCCAGGCGGTACCAGGCGCCGTGCTCGCGGTCGACGGTGCTGCCGCGCTGCAGGAACGGGATCCGCAGCGAGTCGACCCGCTTGCCGAGCAGCGCCATCGTCGCGGGCAGGACGGTCAGCGCCGCGACCATCGCGACGAGGACGGCCGCGATGCCGCCGTACCCGATCGACTTGAGGAAGGTCTGGGGGAAGACGAGCAGCGAGCTCATGGCGGCCGCCACCGTCAGCGCGGAGAACATGACCGTGCGGCCCGCGGTCGACATCGTGCGCACCAGCGCGTGCCGGGTGTCGTCGGGCGTCTTCGCGATCTCCTCCCTGAAGCGGGAGACCATGAACAGCGCGTAGTCGATCGAGAGGCCCAGCCCGATCAGCGTGATGATGTTGGGCGCGAAGATGGAGACCTCGGTCAGGCCGTTGAGCCCGGCGATCGCGGCGCGGGCGCCGAGCACGGTGACGAGCCCGACGAGGAGCGGCAGGAACGACGCCGTCACGCTGCGGAAGATGAGGAGCGAGAGCAGCAGGACGATCGGCGCGGAGACCAGCTCGGCCATGGCGAGGTCGTCCTTGGTGTGGTCGTTGACGTCGGAGTAGACCGCGAACGGCCCGGCGAGGTCCACGTCGAGGTCGGAGCCGGCGAGGGTCGGCCGGATCGCGCGGTAGCTGTCCATGAACTCGTTCTGGCTGTCGCCGGCGAGCGAGATGTAGACAGCCGTGGCGTGCTGGTCGTGGCTCACCAGCGCGGGGTCGTCGGTCTTGTAGTACGTCTCGACGTTGGTGACGTCGCCGGCCGGCACCGCTGCGAGCGTGCGCTCGACCTCGGCGCGGAAAGCCGGGTCGGAGACCTGCGCCTCGGGGTCGGTGAAGATCGCGATCACGTCGATGGAGTTGTTGCCGAAGGTGGCCCGCTCCTGCGTGAGCTCCTGGGCCGACTGCGACGACGGGTCGTCGAAGCCGCCGGACGAGAGCTTGTCCTCGAGGCCGACTCCCGCGAACATCGCCGCAGCCGTGATCCCGAGGCCCACCAGCAGCACGACGACGGCCCGGCGGACGACCACGCCTCCCCATCGTTCGATCATTGTCTGCACCCTTCGTGATACGCCTTCATCTTGGTTAACGCCGTTAACGGTAAACGGTGTAAACTCGCCACGTCAACCGGCGGCGCGGCCTTACTCCTGTGGCCTGCGTCGCACCCGTGAGGTCGAGGAGTCGCGTGCCCGCACTGCAGCAGCCCACCCGCCGAGAGCGGCAGCGCGAGGCGACGTACGACGAGATCGTGCGGGCGGCGAGCGAGCTCCTGACCGAGGGCGCGGACCTCTCGCTGCGCGCGGTCGCTGCCCGGATGGGCATGACGGCACCGGCGCTCTACCGCTACGTCGCCAGCTACCAGGAGCTCGTCGACCTGGTCGCGTTCGAGCTCGACAAGGCGGCCACCCAGGGTTTCGTCGAGGCCGCCTCGCGGTACCGCGAGGACGACCCGGCCGCGCGCCTGTGCGCCGCTTGCGTCGCCTTCCGCCGGTGGGCGCTGAACCGCCCACGGGAGTTCAGCCTGGTCTTCGCCAACCCCATCGGCAGCGAGGGCTCCGACCGCCGCGAGCTGCTGACGCTCTCGACCTCGGGGCACTACTTCACCGACCTGCTCTACCAGATCTGGGAGCTCTACCAGTTCCCCTACCCCGCGCTCGACGAGCTCGACCCGATCGTGCGCGACGCCGTGCTCAACCCGCTGATCCCCGCGAAGGCCGAGCACATCGAGCCCGCCGACCGCGGCCTGCTGTGGATCTACATGCGCTCGTGGTCCGCGCTCTACGGCGTCGTCACCCTCGAGTCCACCGGCCACTGCGACCCGCGCGTCATCGAGAGCGGCGCCCTCTTCCGCGCCACGATCCTCGACTGGCTCGCCCCCCTCGGCCTGGCCGCCGAGGCACCCCGCCTGACGAAGCTCCTCGACGAGGAGCTCGCCCGGACCTAGACCGGTCCTAGCCCAGCCGGCTAGGCGAGGACGTAGCGCGGCGCCGCGAGCCGGACCTCGGCCGGGTCCCCGAGAGCTGCCAGCAGCGCGAGCAGCAGCATCCGGCCCTGGCCCGCTCGGAGGGTGCCGAGCGGCACCGCCCCGGCGGCGATCAGGTCGGCCCCACCGCCCCCGCCGCCGTACACGCCGGCGACCGGTCCGCTGTCGACGCGCGTCGTGAGCGCGACGACGAGCCCGCGCCGGGTCAGGTCGGCGACGGCGGCGACGATCGAGGAGTTGGCGTTGCCCGACCCCGTGGCGACGAGCACCACGCCACGCGCACCGGCCGCGGCGAAGGCCTCGAGAGCCGTGGCGTCCACCCCCGGGTAGATCGCGGCGATGTCGACGCGCACCGTCGCGATGTCCTCGCGCAGGTCGAGGTGCTCGCGGTGGGCCGGCGCCCTGTCGATCACCAGACCGCCGTCGACGACGCGACCGAGCGGTCCGCCGTCGGGCTGCGCGAACGCCGCGGTCTCGTGGGTGTGCACCTTGCGGGTCCCGCGCGCCGCCAGGACGAGGCCGTCGAAGACCACGAGCACGCCGAGCCCGCGGGCCGCGGGGTCCGCAGCGACCTGGAGAGCGTCGCGGAGGTTGGCGGGCCCGTCGGCGTCGGGCGCGTCGGCCGGGCGCTGCGCGCCGGTGAGTACGACGGGACGGTGGTCGGTGTGCACGAGGTCGAGGAGGTAGGCGGTCTCCTCTGCCGTGTCGGTCCCGTGCGTGACCACGACCCCGCTGACGGTCGGGTCGGCGAGCGCGTCGCGGACCCCCGCGAGGATCACCGCGTGGTCGGCGGTGGTCAGCGCGGAGCTGTCCTTGACGAAGAGGTCCCTGCCGACGACCTCGACGCCCCCTGCGTCGAGCCGGCCGACGAGGCCGTCGACGCGGTCGACGGGCTGCGCGGCGCCGTGCTCGTCCGTCCTGCTGGCGATCGTGCCCCCGGTGCCGAGCACCACCACCCTCACGCGTGCACCAGCTCGTCGACCCAGGCGGGGACCAGCTCCCCGGCGCGGCCGTGCCGTGCCTCGTGGAAGAAGTGGGTGCCGTCGCTCGGCTCGAGGTTGAGCTCGAGGGTGCGCGCACCGAACGCCCGCGCCTGCTGCACGAAGCCGGCCGCGGGGTAGACCGCACCCGACGTCCCGATGGAGACGAAGAGGTCGCAGGTCGTGAGCGCCTCGAAGATCTCGTCCATGAAGTAGGGCATCTCGCCGAACCAGACCACGTCGGGCCGCAGCACGCCGTAGCCGCAGTGCGGGCACTCGGCGGTGCCGAGCAACGGGCCCACCCAGGGGCTGCGCCGGTGGCAGTCGACGCAGAGCGCCGAGAGCAGCTGGCCGTGCATGTGCAGCACGCGGCGCGAACCGCCGCGCTCGTGGAGGTCGTCGATGTTCTGCGTGACGAGCAGCAGGTCCTCGCCCAACACCTTCTCGAGGTCGGCGAGCGCGACGTGCGCCGGGTTGGGCGCCACCGTCGCGAGCGCCGCGCGGCGGGCGTCGTAGAACCGCTGCACCAGCTCGGGATCAGCGGCGAATCCCTCGGGGGTGGCGACGTCGTCGATGCGGTGGTTCTCCCACAGCCCGTCGGCGTCGCGGAAGGTCGCCACTCCGCTCTCCGCCGAGATGCCGGCGCCGGTGAGCACGACGATCTTCACGGGGCGACTCTACGAACCCGGTGAGGTCGGCGTCACATCGCGTCGGAGGCCGCGACGGCGGCATGCACCACGTGCCAGCCCAGGCACGCCAGCGCACCGAGCGCGGCGAGGGCGATGAGGCTGTGCACGACGCCGTCGAAGGCCATGTCGATGAAGCCGTAGGCGCGGTGCCGGTAGGCGGCGACGAGGCCGACGACGAGCGCGGCGCCGACGACCGCCGGCAGTACGACGACAGGCAGCAGCCGCCGCGGACGCGGCTCGGGCAACGGCGCCAGCGACCGGAGGTGGAGCGCGGCGACCCAGGTCACGACGAGGAGACCGACGCCGCCCGAGACGTACTGCGCCCACTTCAGCCCGAGCAACGGCCCGTGCTCGTCGGCCAGCCACGCGATGTGGCGCGGGCCCCACTTCCCCACGTGGGTGAAGGAGTCCCAGACGAGGTGCGTGATCGAGCCGAGCGCGGCTGCCGGAAGCGTGAGCCACCACATCTCGGAGGTCGGCCGGATCCGGGGCTGCAGGCGCACACGGACCGCTGAGGGCGCCATGTCGACCACCGCCTCCCGCACCGCGAGGAACCAGAGCGCGGTGACGGCCACCGCCATCACCAGGTCGATCGTGAAGATCCCAGGCACGCTGTGGCTGAGCCGGTAGCCCTCGTGCCAGTTCACGAACACCGGGATGTCCGGCACCATCGAGCCGATCACCATCGCCGTCGTCGGCAACCCGAGCGCCCGCAACGGCAGGACAGCCGTCGGGTGGGCGAGAGTCATCGGCACCGCGAAAGCCTAGCCAGCGTCCACCTGACGGTGCCGCGTCGGACGCGCGGGCCCGGGCTCGTGCAGCACAATCCACGCATGAGGCACAGGAACTGGTCGCGGCTCGCGGCGTTCGTGGTGTTCGCGGCGACCGTCGGGCAGCTGCTCGTGGCCACGTTGTTGCCCGATCTCGACCAGTTCGAGGGCAAGGCGTTCGGGTGGCGGCTCCTGGCCTACCCGCTGATGATGCTGGCCGTGCCGGCACTGTGGTTGCTCGCCCAGCGGCGCTCGGGCGGGCGGGAGCCTGCGCCGTGGGGTGCGTTCACGCTCGTCATGGCGCCGTTCCTGATCGACGTCACCGGCAACAGCCTGGACCTCTACGACAGCCTCGCGTGGTGGGACGACGCCAACCACTTCGTGAACTGGATGCTGCTGTGCAGCGGCATCGGGCTCATCGCCTGCCGCCGCGTCGAGCCCGCGTGGGCCGTCCTGGTGGTGGTCACCGGCATCGGCGCGGTGCTCGCGATCGGGTGGGAGCTCGGGGAGTGGTTCGCCTTCATCCGGCACGGGACCGAGATCGACACCGCCTACGAGGACACCCTCGGCGACGAGGCGCTGGGCACGCTCGGCGCGTTCGTCGCCGCCCTCGGCGTGGTCCGCTGGCGTCCCCGCGCCGTCAGCGGTCGTGCACCGTGACGACGTAGCCGTCGCCGTCGTCGAACGGCGCCCCGTCCCACGTCGACCAGCGCTCACGGATCGTCAGGCCCGCTCGCTCCATGGCGACGTCGTAGTCGGCGAGCGGGGTCACCGGACAGCCGGCCGGGAGGTGGGCGGCGTCCAGGCCGAAACCGCAGACCACGAGTCCGCGCGCGTGGGCGGCGAGCCGGCGGGCGACGGCATCGAGGGTCCCCGCCTCGAGCAGCGGGATGATGTTGCCCGCCAGGAGCACCAGGTCGAACCGCTCGCCGAGGTCGAACGTGGCGAGGTCGTCGAGCCGCCAGTCGAGGTCGGGTGCCTCGGCCCGCGCCATCGCGAGCATGGACGCATCGACGTCCACGCCGGTGACGTCGTAGCCCATCGCGGTGAGCGCGATCGTGCTGCGGCCGGTGCCGCAGCCGGCGTCGAGCAGGCGAGCCGGTGCCGGCACCATCGCGGCGACGGCCAATGCCTCGCCGTTGATCTCCTTGCCCGCCTCGGCGAGCTCTCGGAACCGGCGGGCGTAGCTGACCGCGTAGGTCTCACCCGCCTGCGTCCGTGCGACGTCGGTCCACCTGGTCACGGCTCTCCCTCCTCCACTGCAAGGTGCGGCTCAAGTAGAAGTACGGCGTCAGGTCGTCGTGATATCAACGAGCCATGCACATCTTCTCTCGGGTCCGTGGTGTCCGCTGCCTCGCCGTCCTGGCGGTCGCGACGATGACCGTGCTCGTCTCTGCCGGCCCGAGCTCGGCGGGCTCCCACCGGGACCCGCGGTCCGACGTGTCCTGGCGCGTGGAGGGCGTTGCTCAGCCGACCAGCGCGGAGAAGGCGCGGGGCGACATCGTGAGGTTCACCTACACGATGGGCAGGCGGAACATCTTCCTCACCTACAAGTTCCGCAACTGGGCCCCGTGCCCGGCGACCGGCGAGTGCGCCAACCACGAGCTCCGCGCGATGTTCACCAACCGCGCGGAGAGCAAGGCGATCACGGTCTGGGTCACCGCCTACGGCCGCAACCCCGACCTCAGCACCCATCTCTGGTTCGACGACGACACCACCGGCGCCTCGGGCGCGCTGTGCGACGCGGGTCAGATCACCCGGCAGGCCTCCAACAGCGACGACACGTTGTCGGTGAAGGTCCCCCGCTCCTGCTTCAAGCGCGGGTGGCGGTTCGCCACGATCGATGCCTTGGCAGCCCAGTCGTGGCACTCCGGCGACGCGTACCGCGACGGCTACGACTTCGTCGACCAGGTCGCCATCGACTGGACGCCGAGGCACTGACGACGGGGCCGGACCCGGCTCAGTAGTACCAGGGGTACGGCGACCAGTCCGGCTCGCGCTTCTCGAGGAACTGGTCGCGACCCTCCTGCGCCTCGTCGGTCATGTAGGCCAGGCGCGTGGTCTCGCCGGCGAACAGCTGCTGGCCGACCAGACCGTCGTCGGGCAGGTTGAAGGCGTACTTCAGCATCCGCATCGCCGTGGGGCTCTTGCCGTTGATGATCCGGCCCCACTCCAGCGCGACGGCCTCGAGCTCGGCGTGCGGCACGGCGCGGTTGACGGTGCCCATGCGCATGCCGTCGGCGGCGTCGTACTCCTCGGCGAGGAAGAAGATCTCGCGGGCGTACTTCTGGCCGACCTGGCGGGCGAGGTACGCCGAGCCGTAGCCGCCGTCGAAGGACCCCACGTCCGCGTCGGTCTGCTTGAAGCGCGCGTGCTCGGCACTGGCGAGGGTGAGGTCGGAGACGACGTGGAGGGAGTGGCCACCGCCGGCCGCCCACCCCGGCACGACGCAGATGACGACCTTCGGCATGAAGCGGATCAGGCGCTGGCACTCGAGGATGTGCAGGCGCGCGAGCTTGGCCTTGTCGATCGCGCTCGGCTCCTCGGCACCGGTGTCGTCCGCACCGATCGTCCCGTCCTCGTACTGGTAGCCGGCCTTGCCGCGGATCCGCTGGTCGCCGCCGGTGCAGAAGCTGCGCTTGCCGTTCTTGGCGCTCGGGCCGTTGCCGGTGAGGATCACGCACCCGACATCGGCGGAGGTGCGGGCATGCTCGAGCGTGCGCAGCAGCTCGTCGACGGTGTGCGGGCGGAACGCGTTGAGCACGTCGGGCCGGTCGAACGCGATCCGCACCGTGCCGTGCGCCTTCGCGCGGTGGTAGGTCAGGTCCGTCAGGTCGTCGAAGCCGGGGACCTCGTCCCAGGCCTGCGGGTCGAACGTCTCGGACACGCCCTCGATCGCACTCATGCGTGGAGGCTATCGACCCCCGGAGACCGGCTGACCCCGAGCCTCGAGGAGGAGTCGCCCTAAGAGGTTGACCTTGCCCCTGGGGTCAAGGTCTACGGTCGTCCTCGTGCAGATCAAGGAGCTGGCCGACCGGGCCGGGGTCACCGTCAAGGCGGTGCGCTACTACGAGTCGCGCGGGTTGATCACACCCGACCGGGCGAGCAACGGCTACCGGGAGTACGACGCCGCCGACGTGCAGGTCGTGCGGGAGATCCGGGCGCTGCTCAGCCTCGGCCTCACCGCCGACGAGACCGTGCCGTTCGTCGACTGCCTCCGCGCCGGCAACGACCGGGCCGACGTGTGCCCCGCGTCGCTGCAGGCCTACCGCTCGCGGATCGCGGAGATCGACCGCCGCATCAGCGAGCTGTCCTCGCTGCGCGACGAGCTCACCGAGCTGCTGCACGACGCCGAGTCCTACCGAACCGAGGAGACCGCATGACCAGCCCCACGCCCGCCACCCACGCAGGCCGCGTCACGACCGACACGACGGACGCCGACTTCCAGACCGACGTGCTCGACGCGGCGACGCCGGTGCTCGTCGACTTCTGGGCCCAGTGGTGCGGCCCGTGCCACCAGATCGCCCCGGTGCTGGAGCAGATCGCCGCCGAGCGGCAGGGCGAGCTGAAGGTGGTCAAGCTCAACAGCGACGACCACCCCGTCACCGGTGCGCGCTACCGCGTGCTCGGCCTGCCCACGCTGCTGGTCTTCGACCGCGGCGAGCTGGTGCTCGAGCTGCGCGGGGCCCGGCCCAAGGCGGCGCTCGACCGCGAGCTCGACAAGGTGCTCAGGCGCTGAGTGGTTCCAGGACGAAGACCGGGATCTCCCGGTCGGTCTTCTTCTGGTACTCCGCGTAGGTGTCCCACGTGTCCACGGCGAGGTCCCACCACTGCTGGCGCTCCTCGCCCTCGACGAGACGGGCCTCGTAGAGGGCGGGCTCGGGCCCGTCCTGCAGCTGGACCACCGGGTGCGCGACGAAGTTGGCGTACCAGCTCGGGTTGTCGGGGGCGCCGCCCTTCGAGGCGATCGCGACGTACTTCCCGTCGCGCTCGACGCGCATCACCGGGTTCTTGCGGAGCTTGCCCGACTTCGCGCCCTTCGAGGTGATCACCACGATCGGCCAGTCGGGGTGGCCGCGCAGCACGTTGGCCTCGCGCCCGCCGGTCGCCTCGTAGGTCTCCACCTGCTCGCGGACCCAGTCCGCCGGGCTCGGCTCGTACTCACCCTCGAGAAGTTCAGTCATACCTGTGGCAATGCCCGACCGGCCGCCGCGCATTCCCGGCGAACGGACGGCTCAGGTGCGGGCGATCGTGACGGCCAGACCCGTGAGATGACCCAGGCGGGCGATCTCGGAGTCGACGAACTCGGGACCACCGCGACGGCCGATCACCACGACCTCGTTGCCGTCGAGCCGCGCCGCCGCGTAGAGGGTGACGTCGTCCTCCGTCGGCGGCTCCAGCCGGCTCGCGGACTCGATCTCGACGAACTCCAGGTCCTCCGGCGCGGCGCTCGTGCCGCTGACGACGCCCTTCGCACGGTGCACCCGCGCGGCCCAGTCGGCACGGAACGTCACCGGGAGCAGCTCGATCAGCTTGTCGAGCACCTCGGGTGCAGCGGTCAGCTCCTCGACCGCCTCCAGGTCCAGCACCAGGTTGCCGCCCGCGGGGTAGCGGCTGATCCAGACCACCTTCACGCCGTCGAGCGCGTTGCACGCCGACACGATCGAGTCGGGCATCGTGCCCTCCGCCGTCTCCAGGAGCACGTCGTCGAGGGCGGTGCCGTCGGAGCGCTTCTCGACGATCTCGATCGCCTCGATGTCGCCGCCCGACATACCGATGGCGGTCGCGACACGACCCAACGACCCAGGGACGTCGGGCAGCTCGACACGCAGCAGGAACGGCATGCCTCGAGGCTACTTGCCCCTCAGTCGACGGCGAGCCGACGGGTCAGTCCGCTGGCGCGTTGTGCCCGCCGCTCCACGGCGGCGACCACCGACTCCGCCGTGCCGACGACGCGGACCCGCTCCTTGGCGCGCGTGACCGCGGTGTAGAAGAGCTCGCGGGTCAGCAGGGGCGAGTCGGCGGGCGGCAGGAGCAGCGTCACCTCCGCGACCTGGCTGCCCTGGCTCTTGTGGATCGTCATCGCGTGCAGCGTCTCGACCGCGCCGAGCCGGGCGGTGGCCAGCCACAGGTGGGAGCGCACCCCTGCGATGACACCGCGCAGCCGGTCGCCCTCCCGCACCACGACGCCGGTGTCGCCGTTGAACAGCCCGAGTCCGTAGTCGTTGGCGGTCACCAGGATCGGCCGGCCGGCGTACCACTCCTGGTAGACCGACGGGTCGTGCTCGGCGACCAGGCGCTCGGTGAGCCGGTTCCAGTGGGCGACGCCGTAGGGACCGTCGCGGTGGGCGCAGAGCAGGCGGTGGGCGTCCATCGCGGCGAGCGCGGCCTCGGCGTCTCCCGCCAGCGCGGCAGAGCGTACGGCGAGCGCGTGGTCGCGCAGGCGGGCGCGGAGCGCCTCGGCGCCGGTGACGGCGTCGACGAGACCGACCCGGTCGTCGCCGGTCGTCAGGCACTCGAGGACGCCGTCGGGATCGCCGCGACGCAGCGCCTCGGCGAGCGCGCCGATGCTCTCGCCGTAGCGGTGGGTCGTGCGGAGGCCCGTGACCGCGCCGGGCGCACGGTCGGCCAGGCCCTGCACCAGGTCGGCCAGCACCGCCCCCGCCTCGACACTCGCGAGCTGGTCGGCGTCGCCCACCAGGACCAGCCGGGCGTCGGGCCTGACCGCCTCGAGGAGCCGGGCCATCATCGTCAGCGACACCATCGAGGTCTCGTCGACGACGACCACGTCGTGCGGCAGCTTGTTGCGCCGGTGGTGGCGGAACCGGTTGCGGGAGCCCGGGGTCCAGCCGAGCAGCCGGTGCAGCGTGGACGAGCTCGTGCCGCTCAACCGCGCACGGTCCTCCGGGGCGAAGCGTGCCTCTGCCTGCGCCTCCTCGACCGCCTGCTGGAGCCGGGCGGAGGCCTTCCCGGTCGGGGCGGTGAGCGCGATCCGCAGGGGCCGGTCGGACTGGGCCGCCAGCAATGCGAGGAGGCCGGCGACCGTCGTGGTCTTGCCGGTGCCCGGTCCGCCGGTGAGCACGGTCGTCCACTGGTGGGCGGCGGCGAGCGCGGCGGCCCGTTGCTCCTCGTAGCCCTCGGGGAAGAGCCGGAGGGCCTCGGTGTCGAGCCCGTCGTCGACGACCGGCGGCGGGGCGGTCACCCGCGTCAGCAGGTCGTCGCGGACCTGGCCCTCCTCGCGCCAGAACCGGTCGAGGTAGAGCAGCTCGCCCTCCTGGCGCAGCACGCCCGACGTCGCCAGCGTGCTCGAGGCGATGCTCTGCTGCCAGCCGGAGGGGTCGGGCCACGTCAGCTCCTCGGCGCCCTCGCCGGCGGCCAGCGCCGCCAGGTCGACGCAGACCGATCCGTGCCTCGCGGCGCGCACGGTCAGCGCGACGGCGAGGGCGACCTCCGGGTCACCCTCGCCCGCGAGCGCGCAGACACGCCGGGCGGCGTGCACGTCGGCGCTGGTCAGCAGTCCCGCCTGGTTGAAGGTCGCGAGCAGGCCCTCGGCCCCCGTGGCGATGCGGTGGTCGGCGCGCTCCTCGACCTCGAACAGCTCGGTCACGACGTCCCCTCCTCGAGCAGGTCGGACAGCGCGGCCACCAGCGCGACGGGCGGCTGCCAGCTGAAGACGCCGCACGGGACACCCTCGACCTCCGGGGTCTCCGGGCCGCACATCCCCCGGACGTAGAGGTAGAGCACGCCGCCGAGGTGGGTCGCGGGGTCGTAGCCGGCGAGCCTCCACCGGAGGTAGCGGTGCACGACCACCGCGTAGAGCAACGCCTGCAGGGGGTAGTGGGAGTGCAGCATCGCGTCGGCCAGCAACGGCGGCGCGTAGTCGGCGGCCGTGACCGGCCGGCCGATCTCGCCCAGCCGGTTGGTCTTGTAGTCGACGACGACGAACCGCCCGCTCGGCAGTCGCAGCACCGCGTCGATGCTGCCGGAGAGATAGCCGCGCAGGGTCTGGTCGGCCAGCGGCGGCACCTCGAGCCGGTCGGCGTAGGCGACCAGCGGGTCGTCGGCCGGCAGGTGGGCGCGCAGCACCGGCGCCAGGTCGCGCAGCCGCGCCTCCCCCGTGCGCCCCCGCACCAGGTCGCCCCCGGCCAGGGGGATCTCGAAGTCGAGCTCGCGCAGCCGGTCGCGCAGCGGGATCTCGCCCAGGGTGAGGCCGCCGGCGAGCGGCCCCAACGAGGTGCGGTGCAGGGGCACCAGCGCCTCGGCGAGCGCCTCGGGGGTCGCCTCGGACGGCCACCACCGCTGCTGCTCGGCGGCGCGCCGACGAAGCTCCGCCACGAGGTCGGGCGCCTCGGGGTCGGCGTGCTCCAGCACGGCGTGCACCAGCGAGCCGAAGCCGGCGCCGGCCGGCAGGTCCGCCATCGGCGAGGGCAGGTCGAGCGCCGGGTCGATGGCGCTCGCTGCGACCGACAGCTCCTCGCCGTCGTCGTCGCCGGGCTCGTCGTCCTTCCCCGGCACCTCGGGCTCGCTCGTCGCGATCGCCTGCTCCTCGACCCGGATCAGCCCGGAGTAGGAGGTCCGCCGCCACTCGGTGTCGATCGAGCGCGCGAAGACCCGTGCCGCCATCGGCTCGTCGCCCGCGGTGGCCACGGACAGCCGATCGCGGGTGGAGACGTCGGCGACCTCGGCGGCCGGGCCGTCGTACTCCTGCTCGATGAGACGCAGGATCTCCCGCGCGCGCTCGTCGTCGCCGATCGGTGCGACGCGCTGGACGTCGCGGGTCCCGGGCCGCCGGCCGAAGAGCATGCGGTGCAGGGCGCCGGTCGCGGTGCCGTCGTCGGGCGCCCACCACGCGACGACCTGCGACTGGGCGCGGGTCAGCGCGACGTAGAGCTTGCGCAGCTCCTCGCCCGCCTCCTCGGCGCGGTGCGCCTCGACGCTCGACGCCCACTGCCGGCCGCTGCCCGCGACGTCGATGAGCCGCCGCAGCCGGGCGGGGTCGGAGCGGTCGTGGAAGAGCGCCGTGGCCAGCTCACGCTCGTAGCAGGCGTAGGCGTAGGGCAGGTAGACGACGGGATACTCGAGGCCCTTGCTGCCGTGGATGGTGACGATCTGCACCGCGCGGGCATCGGAGTCGAGCCGCCGCGGCCGCTCACCGGCGGCGGTGCGGAGCCGCTCGTCGCGGTACCACTCCAGCAGCGCGGTCAGCCCCAGCCGCTGGCCCACCGCCTCCTGGTGCAGCAGCTGGCCGAGGTGGCGCAGGTCGGTGAGCAGCCGCTCGCCACCGACCCGGGCGAGGATGCGGCTGCTGAGGCCGCGCTCCTCGAGGATCTCGACGAGCGCGGCCACGCCGCGGGTGCGCACCAGGAGCGCACCGTCGCGCAGCGCGTCAGCCACCTCGCCGGTCAGCGTGTCGCCGCCGGCGACGAGGTCGGCGACGTCGTAGCCGAAGAAGCAGGTGAGCGCGGCGGACCGCACCAGCTGGGACCGGTGGGGCGCCTCGAGCGCCTTGAGGAGGGCGAGCCAGTCGTCGGCCGCCGGCGTCAGGAAGACGTCGCCCCCGCCGTTGAGCACGACGGGCACCCCGCGCTTCTGCAGTGCCGCCTCGACCATCCCGCCCTGGTAGCGGTCGGAGACGAGCACCGCGACGTGGTGGGCCTCGACCGGGTCGCCGGCCCACGTCGCACCGGAGTCGAGCAGCGCGACCACGTCGGCGGCGAGGTCGGCGGCGATGCGCTGCCGCGCGGGCCACCACGGGATCAGGCCGTCCTTGAGCTTGAAGTCGTCGCGTGGCAGCTGGCGCACCCGGAAGGGTGCCGGGTGCGGGGCGCCGACCAGCCGCGTCTCCTGGTGCGCGGCGTCCACCGGACGCACCACGATCTCGGCCGAGCCCAGCCCGGCATTGCCGAGCGCCGCGTTGAACCTCGCCACGAGCGCCGCGTCGGAGCGACGGTTGGTGCCGAGCGTGGCCCGGGTGCCGGCCTCGCGGGAGGCCGCCAGGTAGGTGTCGACGTCGCCCCCGCGGAACCCGTAGATGGCCTGCTTCGGGTCGCCGATCAGGATCAGGGTCGACTGCCCGTGGAAGGCGCGCTCGAGCACCTGCCACTGGACGGGGTCGGTGTCCTGGAACTCGTCGACCAGGACGATGCGCCACCGCTGTCGCATCCGCGCGCGGGCCGGGGCGTCGTCGTGCTCCAGGGCCGCCGCGAGGCGGGCCAGCAGGTCGTCGTAGGACTGGACGCCGAGCCGCTGCTTGCGCCGCTCGACCTCGTCGCGCACCCGCTGGGCGAAGTCGGCGCGGGCGGCCGCCACGGGGTGGGAGGAGTCGGGTGGTGCGAGCTCGACGTTCTGGTGGAGCACGGCTTCGCGGCCGATCGCCAGAGCGACCTCGCGGGTGATCACCGGCGGCGTCTCCCGATGACCGTGGTCGGCGAGGTAGAGATCGTCGACGACCTCGAGGACCAGCTCGTCGAGGGACTCCACCAGGGTCGCGGACGTGTCGCTCTCGCCGGCGACCCCGAGCGAGCGGAGCACCACGTGGCAGAACTGGTGGGTGGTCGCGATCGTGGCGCTGTCGAAGGCGGCGAGCGCGTTGCGCAGCCGCTCCTGGCGGGCGACCAGCTCGGCGGGACCGACCGAGAGCAGGTGGGCCACCACCTCGTTGTCGGCGTGGACGTCACCGGTCGCCAGCTGGCGGGAGACCGCCCGCTCGGCCGCGGTGAGCTGCTCGCGCACCCGGGACCGCAGCTCCTGCGTCGCCGCACGGCTGAACGTGATGACGAGCATCTCGTCGAGGGTCGCCACGCCCTCCGCGACGTAGCGGGTCACCAGCGCCCCGACGGTGAAGGTCTTGCCGGTGCCGGCACTCGCCTCGAGCAGAGTCGTGCCGGTCGGCAGCGGCCCGACGAGGTCGAAGGCCGGCAGGTCGGCGGGGTCGGGGGCATCGGTGGTGCTCACCAGCTCCCCACCTCGCTCTCCAGCAAGGGGCTCCACACGCGCATCGCCAGCGCGCCGAAGCGGTGGGGCTCCTCGCCCTCCCCCGGCTCCCCGACGCCCGGCAGCGCAGCCTTGTCCCCCCACACCAGCACGTGCTCGGGCTCCAGGCGCTCTCCGTCGAAGCGGCCGTCGTACCTCCAGGACTGGAAGTCGGCCCGGTCGAGAGCGGCACTCGCATCGGTGTGGGTGCGCCGGGCCCGGGCGTACTTCAGCGACGTCTTCAGCGGCAGCGGGAGGGGCTCGACCAGGCCCTGGTCGCGGATCGCGACCAGCTCGCGCAGCCAGTCGGTCGCCCGGTGGTCGAGCGGCGCGAGCCGCGAGACGTCGAGGTCGGCGCGCGCCTGCTCGGCGCGGCCGATCGTCAGCGACCGCCACGGCCGGTCCGCGTCGCTCGCGGTGAGGGCCAGCAGCTTGATCCAGGAGTGCAGCCGGTGCTTCGGGCCCAGG
Organism: Nocardioides candidus; assembly: GCF_041321175.1. Classification (NCBI taxonomy): domain Bacteria; kingdom Bacillati; phylum Actinomycetota; class Actinomycetes; order Propionibacteriales; family Nocardioidaceae; genus Nocardioides; species Nocardioides candidus. Next base: position 167,944 of record NZ_JBGGWC010000001.1, read on the forward strand.
CGGGAGTAGCTCACCCGCACGAGCAGGTCGCCGTGGACCTCCGGCACCGTGCCACGCAGCCGGCGACCCCCACCGAGGTCCACGTCGACGTCGACCGTGCGCGGCGCGGACCCGGTGTGGGCCAGGGCCTCCCGGGCGAGCGGCTTGGCCCGACCGGCGACCTTCTGGAGGAGACGGTCGCCCAGGGCTCCGGGCGGTACGACGCCGCGCCGCCTCTCCCTGGCCACGGCGGCGTCGGGGTGGTGACCCCGCATGAGGTCGCCGAGCACCCGGTCGCCGACGGCCCACTCCTCGAGCGGCTCGAGCGCGATCGGGATGCGGTCGTCGGCCGGCTCGTCCTCGCGGGGCAGCGCGATGCCGAGCCGTTGCTTGAGGAAGCCCTTGACCGGCGCACCGAAGAAGTCGACGAGGTCGTCGAGCGCCACGTCGGCGGCGGGTGGCGGCGGCAGCGGGCCGGTGAGGAACGGGGGCGCCGGCACCCGCTCCCGCTCCACCGCGCGTGCTCCGGCCAGCGCGAACCGGTCGAACGCGAACGCCGCACCTGGCACGAGGGTGCCCTCCGTCAGGTTGCGACGGTCGAAGGGCTGCAGCGGGTGGTCGATGCGGACCTGCTCGGAGACCGCGCCCCCGCTCGGGGTCGTCGCGGTGAGGTCGAGCGCGTCGAGCAGCTCGCCGACCGGCACGGCCGGCGGGCGGGTCTGCCCGGTGTACTCGTTGGCCCCGGTGTAGGTGATGACGAGGGTGTCGGTGGCGGCGAGCACGGCGTCGAGCAGCAGCTGCCGGTCCTCGCTGCGCGGATCGCGCTCGCCGGTCAGCGGGGCGCGGGCCAGCACGTCGTCGCCGTCGGTCACGCCGACCCGGGGGAAGACCCCGTCGTCGAGACCGAGCAGGCACACGACGCGGTGCGGCACCGACCGCATCGGGACCAGCGTGGAGACCGTGAGGACGCCGGTGCGGAAGTTGGCGCGGGTCGGCCGTCCGGAGAGACGGTCGCCGAACATCGCCCGCACGTCGGGCAGGCGGAGCTCGACGTCGCCCCCGGCGGAGGTGCGCAGCCCGTCGAGCTCGCGCTGCACCTGGCCGAGCTGCCACGCGTCGCCGGAGCGCACCGACGTCAGCGCGGCGACCCCTCGCTCGATCGTGTCGAGCCAGTGGTCGAGGGGATGGGTGCCGACCAGCTGGTCGGTCACCGCCTCCAGGCGGGCGACCAGCTCGGCGAGCCGCCCGATGAGGTCGATGTCGCCGCTCCCGACGTCGTCGAGCGGCAGCACGTCGCCCAGCAGCACGTCGCTGTCGTCGGAGAGGGCCACGCCGGCGAGCAACCGGTCGAGCCCGGCGCGCCACGTGTTGTCGCCGTAGTCGGCCAGGCCGAACTCGGTGCGGTGCTCGGCGTCGAAGCCCCACTTCACCCCGGTCTGCTGCACCCAGGTCGCGAGGAGGTCGAGGTCGTCGTCGCGCAGGCCGAAGCGGCGTCGCACCGGATCGGCGTGCGCCAGGTCGAGGACCGCCCCGACGCCGGCCCGGCCACCGGCGAGGTCGAGCACGCGGGCGACCACCGCCAGCACGGGGTTGGTCCGGTCGAGCGCCCGGTCGGCGAGGCTCACGCGCAACCCGTGGGCGGGATGCCCGCCGGGACCGACCACGTCGGCCAGGCCGAACGCCGCCGACAGCAGCGGCGCGTAGCCCTCGATGTCGGGGCACATGACGAGAACGTCGCGCGGCTCGAGGGTCTCGTCGTCGGCCAGCAGCCCGAGCAGCACCTCGCGCAGCACCTCCACCTGCCGCGCCGGACCGTGGCACGCGTGCAGCTGCACCGACCGGTCGGTGACAGGCACCGTGCGGGTGTCCGGGTGGCCCGGGGCGTTGGCGCGGAGGTCCTCCTGCAGCCAGGAGAGCAGCGTGCCGCCGCGCGCCGGGGGCGCGGCCACCGCGTCGTCGGTGCGGGCCAGGCCGCCCAGTGCTCGCTGCAGCTCGCGGGTGTCCCGGCCGAGGGTCGCGAGCAGCGGGTGACCGACCTGCAGGTGGGATCGGTCGTCGGTGCGGCGGACCGCCCCCGAGAGGTCGTCGAGGCGCGACCACAGCGCGGGCGAGGGGTGGGGCAGCCAGAGATGGACCTCGCGCCCGGCGCCGAGGGCGTCGAGCAGCGCGAGGTCACCCGCCGCGAGACGGGTGTGCCCGAAGAGGCTGACCCGCTCCGGGAGATCGACCGCGGCCGGGTCGGCACGCAGCCGCTCGAGCGCCTCCGCCTGCCGCCGCACGGGGTCGGGGCCGGGGACGACCTCGGCCAGGCGGCGCCACAGCCGGGGCTGCCAGGCCAGGTCGGCGGGGACGGGCGCGCCCGCTCCGTCGGTGTCGCTGCCCGCGGCCCAGTCGGCGACCAGCGACGGCCGTTGGGCGGCGTACGACGCGAAGAGGGCCGCGAGCCGGCGCGCGGTCGCGAACCGACGACCGCGCCGCAGCTCGCCGTCGTCGCCCGCGACACCATGGCCGAGGTGGCGCGCCAGGGTCGCCGCCCACGGCTCGTCGACCACCGCGTCGATCACCTGGAGCAGCGGCCACGTCAGGGCGTCGGCCGTCCACGGGTCGTCGTCGCCGCGCGCCGCGACCACGGAGAAGAGCGAGCGCGGGCTCCGGAAGTCGACCCCGGCGCACACCCCGTCACCGCGGCCCGGCGCGGTGCCCAGCCGGTGGGACAACCGCTGCGAGAGCCAGCGCTCCACGCCCTTGGCGGGCACCACCACGACCTCCGCGGCGAACGGGTCGGCCAACGGCGCGGCCAGCAGCTCGCCGAGGCGGTCGGCGAGCTGGTCGGTGCGCGTGGCGCGGTGGAGGTGGAGAGTCATCGCGGGCCGAGGCTAGCCGGAAGGTCGGACGGAACGTCCGCGGAGGGCGGCATTCACCCGTGGTCGCGGTGAAGGCTCTCCTTGAGGTCCTCGTCGGCCTCGTCCAGCTGCTTCGAGAGCGCCTCCACAGCGTCCGGCTTGCCGTAGAAGCGCCGGAACGAGTAGACCAGCAGCGCGAGTGCCAGCACGCAGGACACCAGCATCGTGACTCCGGTCCACGTGCCGCCGGCTAGCCACCACCGGTCGTCCATCGGCCACCACGAGGGGGCTCCCGGGCCGACGATCCACAGCACTCCGAAGGCCCCGATGGCGAGCGCGAAGACGGTCGAGGCCGCGACGCGCGCCGGCGTCTGGACGGCCTGGGCCGCGCCACGGAGCGCCCGCAGCTCGACGGGATCGAGGAAACGCTCGGCCCACTCGTACTGCGTCGACAAGACCTTGACGCCGGCGTAGAGCAGCATCCACCCCGGACCCGGCAGCGGGATCGCCGCGATGCCCACGACGACGATGAGGAAGCCGGCGGCTCCGATGAGGTGTCGTTTGGCAGCGCCGGTCATGCCAGCATCCTGCCCGAGGGATCAACCACCGAACCGCTGCAGGTAGCCGACCACGTCCTCGTCGGCCCGACCGTGCGCCACCGCGATCCGGGCCCAGCGCATCGACATCTCGTGGAAGCGCAGCGGGTTGTAGACGTCCTCCTCGCGGGAGAAGAGCCCGTCGCCGGCGTACGTCATGATCGTGATGTTGGGCTCCTCCAGCACCGTCCCGTCGCCGGGATCGGGCATCGGGTTGCGCACCTCGCAGACCAGCCGCGCGGCATCGGCGTCGACGACCTGCCAGCTCAGCGGGAAGCCCGTCATCAGCCGTCCGGGATAGGACGTCATCGTGCGCACCGACCAGGCGCGGATCTCCTCCCTGCCGCGGAAGGTGCCCATCGCGTGCTCGACGTACTCGGCGTCGGGCGTGAAGAGGTCGGCGTAGCCCGTCCAGTCCCCGGTCTCGACGAAGCCCGAGACCTCGGCATGGAAGGCCGCGTAGGCCTCGGTGATCTCGTCGGCGGTGAAGCTCACGGCACGAATCAAACCACTCCGAGCCACTAGGCTCGCCGCATGTCGCGCTCGACGACCGCCCACCAGCGGAGTCCCTTCGGCGCGCGCATCCTCGGGCCGCGCGAGCAGGACCCCCGCAGGCTGCGGATCCGGATCCAGGTGCTGCTGACCGCCGTGGCCCTCAGCACCAACGTCTTCGGCGCCGGCCTGGTGTTCGTCGTCAACAACTTCGCCGTGCCCGCCCCGGCGCCCGACCACGACATGTACGTCGCGCTGGCGATCGCCGTCCCGACGTACGTCGTCGTGGCGGCCGTCGTCGGCGTCATCTGGGGTACGGCGGCCAGCCTCCGTGCGCTCCGGTGGGCGACCCAGGGCCCGGAGGTGGTGCCCACGGACAAGCAGCGGCGCGAGGCGCTCAACGTGCCGCTCCACCTCACCGTGATGCAGCTGACCCTGTGGCTCGCGGGCAGCTGCCTGTTCACGGTGCTCACCCTCGTCGTGCAGCCCGAGCGCGCGGTGTCGACCGGCCTCACGGTGGGCATCGGCGCGCTCGTCGTCGCGGGCGTCTCCTACCTGCTGACCGAGTTCACCCTGCGGCCGGTCGCGGCGCGCGCGCTCGAGGGCACCGAGGTCACCGACCGGGTGCGCTTCGTGGGCGTCGGCCCGCGGATGGTGCTCTTCTGGGCGATCGGGACCGCTGTGCCGCTGGGTGGGCTGCTCGTCGCCGCGATCCTCGCGCTGACCTCCCCGAAGGACACCAGCCTCGACCAGATGGCCGTCGTCACGATCGCCACGTCGACGGCCGTCCTGGTCTTCGGCCTCCTCCTGACCGACCTCAACGCCCGCTCCGTCGTCGCGCCGATCACGTCGGTGCGGGAGGCGCTCCGCGCCGTCGAGGAGGGCGACCTCGACACCGACGTCGTCGTCTACGACGGCACCGAGCTCGGCGCGCTGCAGAGCGGCTTCAACCGCATGGCCGCCGGCCTGCGCGAGCGCGAGAAGCTGCGCGACCTCTTCGGCCGGCACGTCGGCCACGACGTCGCCGCGGCCGCCTTCGACGTGGAGACCGGCGAGGTCAAGCTCGGTGGCGAGACCCGGACGGCGTCGGTGCTCTTCGTCGACCTGACCGGCTCGACGGGCTTCGCAGCGGGTCACTCGCCGGCCGAGGTGGTCGGGGTGCTGAACCGGTTCTTCGGCGTCGTGGTCGACGAGGTCGACCGTCGCGGAGGCCTTGTCAACAAGTTCATGGGCGACGCCGTGCTCGCCATCTTCGGGGTGCCCTCGGCCGACCCCGACCACGCCGCGGCGGCCCTCGGCGCGGCCCGGGCGATGGCGGAGCGGCTGGCCGAGGAGCTGCCGGAGATCGGGGCCGGCATCGGGGTCGCCACCGGCACGGTCGTGGCCGGCAACGTCGGGCACGAGCTGCGCTACGAGTACACCGTGATCGGGGACGCGGTGAACTCCGCCTCGCGACTCACCGACCTCGCCAAGGAGACCGGCTTCGGGGTGGTCGCGACCTGGGACACCGTCGTCGCCGCGGCCGAGCGCGGCCACGCGGAGGAGACGATCCACTGGGAGAAGCACGGCTCCGTCCTGCTCCGGGGACGCACGGAGAAGACCGCGCTGGCGGTGCCGGTCTGATACCTCGCGCCGCGGCGGTCAGACGGTCGCGGCGCTCGCCGGGTCGACGAGGATCTTCGCGTGCCGCTCGGGGTCGCGGAGCGCGTCGAAGGCCCCCGCGACACCGTCGAGCCCGACGGTGCCGGTGACGAGCGGCGACACGTCGACCTTCTCCGAGCCGATCCACTGCAGGGTCTGGTGGAACTCGCTCGGGTCGTAGGCGAACGCGAAGCGCAGCTCGATCTCCTTGTTGATCGCCATCGACGGCCGGAAGGAGTCGGTCGCCATGCACACGCCCACGACGACGACGCGGGTGAGGAGCGGCGCGGAGGAGACGACGTGCTCGATCATCCCCGGCACCCCGACGCACTCGAAGACGACCGGCCCGCGCGGCGTGGCTCCCGCCTTCTCCGCCGCGCGCATGACGTGCGCCCACGGCAGCAGCGGCACGGCGCGCAGCTTGTCCATCGCGTCCAGGCCGAGCTCGGCCAGCGCGATCGGGTTGGTGAGGTAGCGCTTGGAGTCCTCGAACGAGCTCCAGGGCGACTCGGTCGCGGGGTCGACCACCACGTCGGCGCCGCACAGCCGGGCCAGCTCCCGCCGGCCGGGAGAGTAGTCGCTCGCGATGACGTGGCGCACCCCGGTCGCCTTCAGCATGAGCACGACGGCCAGCCCGATCGGGCCGCAGCCGACGACCACGGCGGTGTCCTTCGCACCGACCCGTCCCTTGCGCACGGCGTGCAGCGCGACCGCCATCGGCTCGGTGAGCGCCGCGTGGTCGGCCGCGAGGCCGTCGGGTACCTTCATGGTCATCGACGCGGTGGCGAGCACCTGCTCGGCGTACCCGCCCGGGGCCTGCTCGCTCAGGCCCGTCAGGTGGACGGCGTCGCCGGCGCGCAGCACCGGGAGCGAGACCACCCGGGTGCCGACCGGCCAGGTGCGCTTCGTGCGCGGGCCGTAGTCGGCGACGGTGCCGACGAACTCGTGGCCCATCACCACGCGCTGGTCGGAGCGCATGAACCCGTCGTAGCCCAGCGCCGCGACGTCGTCCGCCGTCTCGTCGCAGCTGGTGCGCGCGTGCAGGTCGGACCCGCAGATCCCGCACCGCTCCACGTCGATCAGCACCTGCCCCCGCTCCGGGACCGGGTCGGCGACGTCCTCGACCTCCAGCTCCGCCCGGTGACAGGTGACAGCGCGCATGGGTCGGACCCTAGCCAAAAATCACGAGCGCCCGATCCACTGGTCGGCCGGTGGATCGGGCGCTCGCTCGCGATCAGGCGTCGTCGAGTGCCTTGGCGACCCGGCGGTGGGCCTCCCAGATCTCCTCGGGAAGGCCGTCGAACTGGGCGAGGTGCTTCTCGCGGTGGCCCATCTCCTGCTGCCAGCGCTCGGTGTCGATCGTGAGGATCGTGTCGAGGTCGGCCAGGCCCTGCTCGTCGAGACCGTCGAGGTTGAGCTCGTCGCGGGCCGGGATCACGCCGACCGGCGTCTGCACGCCCTTGACCTCGCCGTTCTTGTACTGCATCAGCCAGAGCAGCGGGCGGAGGTTCTCGCGGTAGCCGGGCCACAGGAAGCGACCGTCGTCGCCGCGCTGGAACCAGTTGACGTGCGCGAAGACGGGCTTCTCCGTCGCGGCGCCGATCACCTTCAGCCAGTGCGCGGCGTAGTCGGCCTCGGGGTAGGACATGAACGGGCGCATCGACATCGGGTCGTAGCGGAGCACGCCCTCGAGGCCGTCGGCCGCGGCGGTCGCCTCGGCGCCGAGCGTGAGGCCGTCGTAGACGCCCTCGGCGACGTCGTCGATCGCGCGGATCAGCGGCTCACGGTCGCGGGTGCGGCCACCGAAGATGATGCCGTGGATCTCGACGCCTGCAGGGTCCTCGAAGTCCTTCGCCACGTTGGGCACGTTCTCCAGCGTGGTGGTGAACCGGCTGTTGGGGTGCGCCCACGGGTCGTCGGCGTTCTCCTCGGCGCGGTCGGCGATGCGCTCGCCCTTCCAGTCCAGCCAGCCGTCGAGGTCGGTCGGCTTCTCGCCGCGACCCTCCCACCAGACCTGCTGCGTCTTCTCGTTGTAGGCGACGTTGGTGAAGATCGCACCGGTGCCCGGGACGATCGAGTCGATCGCGGTCGGGTTGGTCTTCTCGTTGGTGTCCTTCGCGACGCCGAAGACGCCGTTCTCCGGGTTCATCCCGTAGAGCTTGCCGTCGTCGCCGACCCACAGCCACGCGATGTCGTCGCCGTAGAACTCGACGTAGTAGCGGTCGCCGAGGGCGTCGGGAGCCAGCGTCATCGCGAGGTTGGTCTTGCCCGAGGCGCTCGGGAACCCGCCGCAGATGTTGTACTTCGCGCCGGTCTCCTTGTCGGTGATGCCGAGCAGCATGAACTGCTCCACCAGGAAGCCGTTCTTCCAGCCGTCGTAGGAGCCCTGGCGCAGGCCGTGGGCGATCTTGCCCAGGAGCGCGTTGCCGCCGTACGACGAACCGAAGTGCAGGATCGTCCGCTCGTCGGCCACGGTCACGAAGTAGCGCTTGTCGTCAGGCGTGCCCTGGCCGAGGTTCTCCAGGTCGCCGGTCACGTGGACGGCCTTGACGAAGGAGTCGCCGAGGTCGTTGATGTACTCCACGCCGACGCGCGCCATGCGGATCATCTGCAGCACGACGTTGCGGTTGTCGGTGAGCTCGACGCCCGCGGCGAAGTTCTCGAGCGGGGAGCCCTTCGGCGCCATCAGGTAGGGGATGACGTACATCGTCTTGCCGGCCGACGCGCCGGTCATCAGGTCGACGAGCAGCGGCTTCATCTCCGCCGCCGGCCGCCAGTTGTTGTAGGTGCCCTTGTCGGACTCGTTGCTCGTGGCGACGATCGTCCGCTCCTCGGCGCGCGCGGTGTCCTTGAAGTAGGAGCGCGAGTAGTAGAGGCCCTCGCCGGCCGGCAGCAGCTCGCCGGCGTCGAGCGCCTCCTGGACCAGGCGTGCGTCGTCGGACGCGGAGACGACCTCGATCCGGTCGGCGCCGGTCACCCCGGCCCAGTGGGCGACGTACTCACGAACATAGGTGTTGGAGAGCCCCGCTTCGTCGAGAACCCGCTCCACATCGACCATCGTCTAAAGCCTTTCGCGTCCGATTGGTGGGGGCACGCTACCTCACGCTCAGGTGCCCGAAATCCCAGGTGGGTGAATGCCTGAACCGTGGACACCGTCGTCCGCGACGAGAGCCACCATGACACTCGACGAGGCTCGTTCGCACATCGGGGGCGATTGGAACGATCGAAGCAGCTACTCGCCGATGTAGCTCATGACGTGCTTGATCCGGGTGTAGTCCTCGAGGCCGTACATCGACAGGTCCTTGCCGTAACCGGAGTGCTTGAAGCCGCCGTGCGGCATCTCGGAGACGAACGGGATGTGGGTGTTGATCCACACCACGCCGAAGTCGAGCTTGCGGCTCATCCGCATCGCGCGGCCGTGGTCGGAGGTCCACACCGAGGACGACAGGCCGTACTGCACGCCGTTGGCCCAGCGCAGCGCCTCGCCCTCGTCGCTGAACCGCTGCACCGTGATGACCGGCCCGAAGATCTCGGTCTGCACCTGCTCGTCGTCCTGGCGCAGGCCGGACAGCACGGTCGGGGTGTAGAAGTAGCCCGCGTCCCCCTGCCGGCTGCCGCCGGCGTCCACCGACGCGTGGTCCGGGAGCCGGTCGACCATCCCGGCGACGCGCGACAGCTGGTCGGCGTTGTTGAGGGGCCCGTAGAGGACGTCCTCGTCGGGCATGCCTGTGCGGGTGTTGCCCGCCTGCTCGGCGAGGGCGGCGACGAAGTCGTCGTGGATCCCGGGGCCCGCGAGCACGCGCGTCGCCGCGGTGCAGTCCTGGCCGGCGTTGTAGTAGCCCGCGCCCGCGATCGCCTCGGCGGCCTTCGCCACGTCGGCGTCGTCGAAGACGATCACCGGCGCCTTGCCGCCGAGCTCGAGGTGCACCTTCTTGAGGTCGGCCGCCGCGCTGCCCGCGACCTCCATCCCGGCGCGCACCGAGCCGGTGATCGCGACCATCTGCGGCGTCGGGTGGGCGACGATCGCGCGACCGGTGTCGCGGTCGCCCGTCACCACGTTGAGCACCCCCGGCGGCAGGAACTCCTGGCAGATCTCCGCCAGCAGGGTCGAGCTCGCCGGCGTGGTGTCGCTCGGCTTCAGCACGACGGTGTTGCCCGCCGCCAGCGCCGGTGCGATCTTCCAGATCATCATCATCAGCGGGTAGTTCCACGGGGTCACCTGGCCGACCACCCCGATCGGCTCCCGGCGGATCCAGCTCGTGTGGTCCTCGAGGTACTCCCCCGCGCTGCGTCCCTCCAGCACCCGGCTCGCGCCGGCGAAGAACCGGAAGTGGTCCGAGCTCGGCGGCATCTCGTCGTCGAGCATCGCCTGCATCGGCTTGCCCGTGTCCTTAACCTCGACGGCCGCGATCTCCTCCTTCCGGGCGTCGATCGCGTCCGCGATCCGCAGCAGCGCCGTCGCCCGGTCCTTGGGCGTCCTCTCCGACCAGCCCTCGAACGCGGCGTCCGCGGCGGCGTACGCGCGGTCGACGTCCTCGGCCGCGGACATCTGCGCCCGCGCGTACACCTCGCCGGTGGTCGGGTCGATGACGTCGTACGTCGCGCCACTGGCGGAGTCGACGAGCTGTCCGTCGACGACGTTGCGGAAGGTGAGGTCGGCCATGGAGCCGACTGTAGCGCCGTCGCCACGAAATCAGGCCCCACGAGCGCGAGAAGCGTGACGGAATCCGTCGTCGGAAGGCAGGTTGGCGACGGATTCACTTGCGACAGGCGGTCCGATCCCTCACCATGGAGGCATGGACCACGACGATCTCCAGCGCGCTGCCAAGGACCACCTCTGGCTGCACTTCTCCCAGCACGGGCGCTATGCCGGCGAGGGGCCGGAGCACGAGGTGCCGGTGATGGCGCGCGGCGAGGGCGTCTACCTCTACGACAGCAAGGGGAAGCGCTACCTCGACGGTCTCGCCGGCCTCTTCGTGTCGCAGCTGGGGCACGGCCGGCGCGAGCTCGCCGACGCCGCGGCGAAGCAGGCCGAGACGCTGGCCTTCATGCCGCTGTGGTCCTACGCGCACGAGCCGGCGATCGAGCTGGCCGCCAAGATCGCGTCGTACGCACCGGGCGATCTCAACCGGGTGTTCTTCACCTCGGGCGGCGGCGAGGCGGTCGAGTCCGCGTGGAAGCTGGCCAAGGACTACTTCAAGCGCGTCGGCAAGCCGATGAAGCACAAGGTGATCAGCCGGGCGATCGCCTACCACGGCACCACCCACGGCGCCCTGTCGATCACCGGCCTGCCGGGCCTCAAGCAGCAGTTCGAGCCGCTGGTGCCCTCGACCTTCCGGGTGCCCAACACCAACCACTACCGCGCGCCGATCCACGCCGACGACCCGGTGGCGTTCGGCCGGTGGGCCGCCGACCAGATCGAGGTCGCGATCCTCAACGAGGGACCCGACTCCGTCGCCGCCGTCTTCCTCGAGCCGGTGCAGAACGCCGGCGGCTGCTTCCCGCCTCCGCCCGGATACTTCGAGCGGGTCCGCGAGATCTGCGACGAGTACGACGTCCTGCTGGTCTCCGACGAGGTGATCTGCGCCTACGGACGGCTCGGCTCGATGTTCGGCGCCTCGGCGATCGGCTACCAGCCCGACATCATCACCTCGGCCAAGGGACTGACCTCCGGCTACGCACCGCTCGGCGCGATGATCGCGACGGACCGGCTGTTCGAGCCCTTCGCCAAGGACAAGGCGATGTTCGCGCACGGCTACACGTTCGGCGGCCACCCGGTGTCGACCGCCGTCGGCCTGCGGAACATGCAGATCTTCGAGGACGAGAAGATCATCGAAGGGGTCCAGGAGCGCTCGCCCGCCCTGCGCGCCACCCTCGAGCGGCTGCTCGACCTGCCGATCGTCGGCGACGTCCGAGGCGAGGGCTTCTTCTACGGCATCGAGCTCGTCAAGGACAAGGCCACCAAGGAGTCGTTCACCGCCGAGGAGTCCGAGCGGATCCTCTACGGCTTCGTCTCCAAGGGGCTCTTCGAGGAGGGTCTCTACTGCCGTGCGGACGACCGCGGCGACCCGGTCATCCAGCTGTCGCCGCCGCTGGTCTGCACCCAGGAGCACTTCGACGAGATGGAGCAGATCCTCCGCTCCGTCCTCGACAAGGCCTACACCCTGATCTGAGCACTACCTCGGAGCTGCGTGCCGGGCGAGCGCCGGGCCGTTCCGCGTGTGCGGTGCCGCGGGTCAGGTGAGCGCCCGCGCGCGGCGGCGGGCGTTGATCTCGCCGCTCAGCACGATGACGAGGGAGACGACGAGCATCAGGGTGCCGACGACGTTGACCTGCATGGGGAGGCCGACGCGGGCGACACCCCAGACGTACATGGGGAAGGTGACCTCGCTGCCGGAGTTGAGGTTGGTGATGATGAAGTCGTCGAAGGACAGCGAGAAGCTGAGCAGCGCCGCGCCGAAGATGCCCGGCAGGACCAGCGGGAAGGTCACCCGCCAGAACGTCTGCGCCGGGGTGGCGTAGAGGTCGGAGGCGGCCTGCTCGAGGGTGTCGTCCATGCCGGCCAGGCGCGAGCGCACGGTGACGATGACGAACGACAGGCAGAACATCACGTGCGCGATGAAGATCGTCATGAAGCCGAGCTGTCCGGCGAAGCCGCCCTGCACGAAGAGGGTGAGCAGCGAGGAGCCCATCACGATCTCCGGCGCCGCCATCGGCAGGAAGATCAGCAGGTTGGACTGCGAGCGGCCCGCGAAGTCCCACCGCACGAGGGCGAACGCCGCGAGGGTGCCGATGACGGTGGCGACGAGCGTCGCGAGGAGGCCGATCTCGACGCTCAGCGCGAGCGAGTCGCACATCGCGGGGTCGGCGCACGGGTGCAGCCAGTTGTCGAAGGTGAACCCGTCGAACTTGTACACGTTGCGTGTCGCCGGGTCGTTGAAGCTCATCAGCACGACCAGGAAGATCGGCACGAAGAGGTAGACGAGCACGACACCGCCGACGAGGGCGACCAGGTGTTCCCGCAGCCAGCGCATCAGAGCAGCTCCTCGGTCCCGACGCGACGGACGTAGACCAGCACCATCGCCACGATGAGGAACATCAGCATCATCGAGAGCGCCGCCGCGATGTGCGGGTGGTTGGCGGTGGTGGCCTGGAGCTGGATCACCTTGCCGATGACGGTGGTGTCGGCGTTGCCCAGCAGCTCGGCGTTGATGTAGTCGCCCGCCGCGGGGATGAACGTCAGCAGCGTCCCGGAGACGACGCCGGGCAGAGAGAGCGGCCAGGTCACCTTGAAGAACCCGACGAACGGGTTGGAGTAGAGGTCGCTGGACGCCTCGATGAGTCGCGGGTCGATCTTGTCGATGCTCGCGAAGAGCGGCAGCACCATGAAGGGCAGGAAGTTGTAGGACAGTCCCATCACGACCGCGAAGTCGGTGGCGAGCAGCTTGTCGTCGCTGCCGAGGACGTGCAGGAACTGCAGCGTGTCGACCACCCAGCCGTCGTCGGCGAGGATCAGCTGCCACGACAGGGTGCGCACGAGGAAGCTGGTGAAGAACGGCACGATCACCAGCACCAGCATCAGGCTCTTCCACCGCCCGGCCTTGAAGGCGATGGTGTAGGCGAGGACGTAGCCGAGGACCAGGCAGATGAGGGTGGCGGCCAACCCGTAGAGCAGGGAGCGCACCAGCGGCTGCCAGTAGTTCTCGATCGCCGTCCAGTAGTTGGCCAGGTGGTAGGTCATGTCCCACCCGTTCTTGTCCGACCCACCGGGGTCGTACAGGCTCGCCGCGACGAGCGAGTAGAACGGGATGACGAAGAACAGCCCGAGCCAGACGACGGCCGGCGCCATCAGGAGGTACGCCGTCAGGCCCCTCCGGCGTCCGGCGTCGGCCATCAGCTCGCCTCCTCTGCCCCGGCCCGGACGTCCTGGGCGTGGTCGAGGAGGAAGGCGTACTGCGGGCGCCAGGAGAGCTCGACGGAGTCGCCCGAGCGGAAGATCTGGTCGCGGCCGGTGTTCTGCGCGAAGACCTGGATCTCCTGTCCCCACGGCATCTTCACGAGGTACTGCGTGCTGACGCCGATGAAGCTCACGTCGGTCACGATGCCGCCGGGGATCGTCTCGCCGGGCGCGTCGAGCTGGGCGCCGGCCTCCCCGATGAGCACCTTCTCGGGCCGGATGCCGATCCACCCCTTGCCCTCGCGGGTGTGGGCGCGGTGCGCCGGGATCGACACCCCGATGCCGTGCATGTCGACCGAGACGACGTCGCCCGAGGTCCCCGTCACCGTGCCCTCGACGAGGTTGGACTGGCCGAGGAAGTTCGCGACGAACGTGCTCTCCGGGTTCTCGTAGAGCTCCGCGGGCGTGCCCATCTGCTCAATAACGCCCGCGTTCATGACCGCGACCGTGTCGGCCATCGTCATGGCCTCCTCCTGGTCGTGGGTGACGTGGATGAAGGTCAGGCCGACCTCGGTCTGGATGCGCTTGATCTCGATCTGCATGGACCGGCGCAGCTTGAGGTCGAGGGCGCCGAGCGGCTCGTCGAGGAGCAGCACCTCGGGCTCGTTGATCAGGGCCCGGGCGAGCGCGACGCGCTGCTGCTGGCCGCCGGAGAGCTGAGCGGGCCGCTTGCGCGCCTGCGCCTCGAGCTCGACGAGCTCGAGCATGTCCTTGACCTTGGCCTCGACGTTGCCGGTCTTGCGACGTCGCAGCCCGAAGGCGACGTTCTCGAAGATGTCGAGGTGCGGGAAGAGCGCGTAGCTCTGGAAGACCGTGTTGACCGGACGCCGGTAGGGCTTGGCGTGGGTGATGTCCTGGCCGGCCAGGGTGATGGTCCCCGACGTCGGCGTCTCCAGACCGGCCACCATCCGCAGCGTGGTGGTCTTGCCACAGCCCGACGGGCCGAGCAGGGCGAAGAACGAGCCCCGTGGGACGTCGAGGTCGAGGTCCGTCACCGCGTGGAAGCTGCCGAACGACTTGTGGAGGTTGCGGATCCGCAGGCCGTCGTACGACGTCGTGGTCGGCGCGGCGCGCGCCGGATCCTCCGGCTGCACCGTCTCAGCTGGAGATGACATCGGCCCACTCCCCTTCGTACTTCTGCTGCTGGTCCTCGCTGAGCGTCATGAACGACCAGGTGTTCGACAACATCTCGGAGTCCGGGAAGATCAGCGGCTGGTCGACCAGGGTCGGATCGATCTTCTCCATCTCCTCCTGGGCGCCGGCGACGGGACAGATGTAGTTGACCCACGAGGCGAGCTTCGCGGCGACCTCGGGACGGTAGTAGTAGTCCATCCAGGCCTCGGCGTTGGCCTCGTGCGTGGCGAAGTTGGGCACCATCATGTTGTCGCTCCAGATGGCCAGGCCCTCGTCCGGCGTCACGAACTTGAGGTTCGGGTTGTCGTACTGCGCCTGGATCACGTCGCCCGACCACGCCTCGCAGGCCACCAGCACCCCCTGCGAGAGCTGCTGCAGGTAGTTGTTGCCGGCGAACTGCCGCAGCTGCCCGTCGCTCTTGACCTGCTTGAGCCGGTCGATCGCGTTGGCCCAGTCGTCGTCGCTGAAGTCGGCGGGGTCGGCGCCGACCACCTTGAGGAAGAACCCCATCGTGTCGTTCATCTCGTCGAGCAGGGTGATCTTGCCCTTGAGGTCGTCGCGGGAGATCAGGTCCTCGAAGCTGCCGACCTCGTCGACCAGGTCGGCGTTGTAGGCGATGCCGGTCAGACCCGACTGCCACGGCGCGTGGTAGGTCAGGTCCGGGTCCCACGGCCGGTTCTGCAGCGAGGGGATGAGGTTCTTGTGGACGTTGGGGATCTTCGCCGGGTCGAGCGGCTGGATCCAGCCGAGCCCGATCATCTTGGCGGCCATCCAGTCGGTGAGCACGATCATGTCGCGGTCGATCGGCTGGCACGCCCGGGCCTGGTCGCGGATCTTGGCGTAGAACTCGGCGTTCGCGTTGATGTCGACCTGGTAGGTGACCTCGATGCCGGTCTCGTCCTGGAACTTCGCGAAGGTGCCGTTGGGGTTCTTGCGCGGATCGATGTAGCCGGTCCAGTTCGACACGATCAGCTTGTGGTCGGAGGCCGAGACGTCGGTCGCTGCCCCGCCGTTGCCGCACGCCTGGATCCCGTCGATGCCGAACATGGGCAGCTTGAGCGCCGCGACACTGAGGCCGCCGAAGGCGACCGCGCCGCCGCCCTTCAGCAGGCCACGGCGCGACAGCGTGGAGCGACGCGCGGGCTGGGCGGACTGGCTCACGAAAACCTCTCGGAGAATCGACGAGTGGCCTCGGATCCTGCCACCGGCCCGCGCCGGTGACAAGGGAAACAGTGGGCCCGTAACACATCGGCAACGGAATCAGTGTTCCCGGACATCGTTGAGCATCGAACCCGTGACGTGCGAACATCGCCCGCATGGCTGGCTCTCACTCGTCGCGCCCCATGCTGGACGACGTATCGAAGGCGATCATCGAGCAGCTGCAGGAGGACGGGCGCCGCTCCTACGCCGCGATCGGCAAGGTCGTCGGCCTCTCCGAGGCCGCCGTCCGGCAGCGGGTGCAGCGGCTGTCGGAGTCCGGCGTGATGCAGATCGTCGCCGTCACCAACCCCCTGGAGCTCGGCTTCGCGCGCGCGGCCATGATCGGCGTCCGCGTGAGCGGCCCGACCTCGCCGGTGGCCGACGCGCTCGCCGAGCTCGACGAGGTCATCTACGTCGTCGTGACGGCCGGCAGCATCGACATCGTGATCGAGATCGTGGCCCAGTCCGAGGACGACCTGCTGGCGATCTCCGACAAGATCCGGCGCATCGAGGGCGTCCGTGCGACGGAGACGTTCGTCTACCTCGACATCCGCAAGGAGACCTACAACTGGGGCGTGCGCTAGCCGGTCAGCCCGTGGCGAGGTGGTCGTCGAGCCACGCCGGGAACTGACCGAGGTGGTCGAGCACGACGTGGGTGCCGGCGTCGTACAGCTCCTGGGCGGTGCACCCGCCCGTCAGCACCGACACGCTGAGCGCCCCGGCCGCGAGCGCGCCCTCCACGTCGTGGAAGTGGTCGCCGACGTAGATGCTCGCGCCCTCGCGGCGCAGCACGTCGGCCTTCCCGACGCCCCAGACCTTGCCCTCGAGGTGGTCGACGTCGAGGCCGACGTGGTCGATGTGCAGCTGGGCGTTGGGCGTGAACTTCCCGGTGACCACGACGACCCTGCCGCCGTGACGGCGGACGGCGGCGAGGGCCTCGTGCGCGCCCGCCATCGCCGCGACGCTCTCGATCGCGTGATCGGGGTAGAGGGCGCGGAACCGGTCGACCGCGGGGGCGATGGCGTCCTCGGCGAGGTGCGGCCGGAGCATCAGGTCGAGCGGCGGGCCGAGGTTGGCCGTGAGGTCGTCGACGGGGAAGTCGACGCCGAGCTCGTCGCCCAGTGCCACCAGGACGTCGCGGAAGCCCGGCACCGTGTCGATGAGCGTCATGTCGAGGTCGAACCCCACGACCAGCCGGCCGCCGCCGGCGTCCTCAGCTGTCATAGCCGAGGCCCAGCCGGTCGAGGGTGCGGAGCCACGGGCCGCGCCGCCCGGTCTCGTCCTCGCGTGCCAGCGCCCGGCGGGTGAGCTCGATGCCCGCCCACGCGACCGGCTCGGGCGGGAAGGGTACGGCGGGCCGGCGCACCATCTCCAGCCGCGTCCGCTCGGTCTCCTCCCCTGCCAGCAGGTCGAGCATCACGTCGGCGGCGAAGCGCGTCGCGCCGACCCCGAGCCCGGTGAAGCCCAGGGCGTAGGCCGACCGACCGCCGTGGGCGGTGCCGAAGCTCGCGCTGAAACGGGTGGACGTGTCGATCACACCGGCCCAACGATGGGTGAAGCGGATCCCTTCCAGCTGGGGGAAGGTCTCGTGGAAGTGCTGCGCGAGCACCTCGTAGGTGGCCGGCCGGTCCTCGTGCGCGGCGTCGATCGAGCGGCCGAAGTGGTAGATCGCGTCGTAGCCGCCCCACAGGATGCGGCGGTCCGGCGTGATCCGGTAGTAGTGGAACTGGTTGCCGGTGTCGGAGACGCCGAGCGCCGGGTCCCACCGCAGCGCCTCCAGCTGGGCGGGGGTGAGCGGCTCGGTCGCGAGCACGTAGTCGTAGACGGGCACGGTCGTGAGCCGCAGCCGCCGGAGCAGCGGCCGGAACACGTTGGTGGCGAGCACGACCTGGCGCGCCCGCACGGTGCCGTGCGGGGTGGCGACCTCCATCCGGTCGCCGGCGCGGCGGACCCGGCCGACCGGCGACCGCTCGGCGATGCGCACGCCCTGCTGCTCGGCGACGTCGGCCAGACCCCACGCGAGCCGGGCCGGGTCGAGCACCGCGCACTCCTCGGCACCGGACAGTCGGCCCGCGAGGTAGGTCGGCGAGTCGATCACCTGCCGCACGGCGGTCTCGTCGAGGAACCCTGCGACCTCGGGCTCGAGGAGCGCCACCTCGTGGGGGCGGGTGGCGACGGCGAGGGTGCCGCCGCGCAGGAAGCCGCAGTCGATGTCGTGCGCACGGACGGTCGCCTCGATCGCGTCGAGGTTCTCGATGCCGAGACGGACCAGGCCGTCGTACTCCTCGGGCCAGCGGGCCGTGCCGTTCGCCTCGCCGTGCGTCAGCGACGCCTCGCAGAAGCCGCCGTTGCGGCCCGTCGCGTGCTCGGCGAGGCGGTCGCCCTCGAGCAGGAGCACCGACCGTCCCGGCTCACGCTCGACCGCGCGCAGCGCCGTCCACAGCCCGCAGAAGCCGCCGCCGACGACCACCAGGTCGGCGTCCGTGGCCCCGTCCACCGCCGGTCGCGGCTCCGGGCGGAGCGGGGTGTCCAGCCACAACGGGCGGAGCACCGAGCCGGCGAGCGATCGCATGGGCAGAGGCTAGAGGAGGGCCGGCGTGTAACGCTCGGGGGAGGATCGGCGAAGGACGGACGTGAACCAGATCAGAGACGACGAGGTGCGTGCCATCGGGCGCGACCCCGACCTCCTCGAGGCGTTCTACGGCGAGCACCACGCGTCGGTGAAGGCGTTCTTCGTGCGCCGCGTCGACGACCCGCACCTGGTCGCGGACCTGGTGGCCGACACGTTCCTCGCGGCGATGACGGCGGCACCGCGCTACCGCGCCGACAGGGGGACGCCGGGCGCGTGGGTCACGGGCATCGCCCGCAACACCCTCGCCGATGCCGTACGGCGACGGGCCCGCCGGCTCCGGGCGGAGAGCCGCATCCGGGGCCGTCGCCTGCTCGACGACGACGCGATCGCCGCGATCGAGGACCGGATCGCCGCCGAGCGCGCCACCCGCGCCCTCTACGCGGCGCTGGCGGCGCTGCCGGGCAGGGACCGGGCACTGATGGAGCTGGTGGCCGTCGACGGGATGCCCGTCGTGGAGGCCGCCGCGCAGCTGGGGATGAAGCCGGGGACCGCGCGGGTCCGGCTCCACCGCAGCCGCGCCCGGCTCCAGCAGCACCTCGACGCCCACCAACCCACGAGAGACGACGCCGAGGGCGTGGCTGGAGCCGCCCTGGCGCAGGAGGTCACACCATGAACGAGAACAGGAGCATCGAGCTCGACGGTTTCGACCGCGCCCTGCTCACCGAGCTGCGCCTCGTCGCGGCCGAAGGAGCGCCGGCCCCCCGTCGTACCCGCCGCATCGCGCTCGCCGGCACCGGCGCGGCCGCTGTGGCGGCGACGGTCGTCGGCGTCACCACGCTCGGTTCGCCGGCCGCGGCCTACGCCGTCGCGGAGACCGGCGACGGCGACGTCGTCGTCACCATCCGCGAGCTCGAGGACGCGTCCGGCCTCGAGGACGCCCTCGCCGACCACGGCATCGACGCCGACGTCGACTACGACAGCAGCGACGGCGGCCTGACGATCGAGGGGCCGGACGGCGAGGCCGGGCAGCTGCCGGAGGGGACCGACCTGCCCGACGGGGCCGACGAGGGCCACGTCATGAAGGGCCGGGCGCACGTCGAGGCCGAGAGCGGCTCCGGCCCCAGCCTCGACGCGTCGGGAGGTCCGCTCGGCAAGGACGACCCCTGCGGCGGACCCGACCGGATGCCCTTCACCACGGACCTCTCCGCCGACGCCTACACGATCACGATCCCTGCCGACTCGGTGCTCCTCGACCAGGACGCCGCCCTGCAGATCACGACGAGCGGCGACATCGACGACCAGCTCGCGGGCCTCGAGGTCGCGTTCTCCGTCGGCGACGTGTCCTGCGGCTTCGGCACGATGACCGCGACGGCACCCGGCGTCGGCTGACCAGCAGCTACGGGACCAGCACGACCTTCCCGACGTTGCGGCGCTCGGCGATCATCCGGTGCGCGTCGCCGGCGCGGTCGAACGGGAACGCCTCGGCGACGACCGGCCGCACGGTGCCGTCCGCGATCAGGGCCCGCAGCGGCGTGATCCACGGCTCGAGCGTGCCGGCGTCGTCCCAGAGGGACAGCATGTTGAGGCCGATCACGGCCTTGGACGCCGACATCTGCTTCACCAGGTTGAAGCGCGGCATCCGCACCATCGTCCTGGCGGCCTGGAGGAAGTTGCGGCCGGCGCCGTCCATCACCGACGAGGCGCCGAAGGCGACCAGGCGGCCTCCCGGTCGCAGCAGGTCGTAGCTGGTGCGGAAGCTCGGGCCGCCGATGGCATCCATCACCAGGTCGAAGGGCGGCAGGCCACGGTGCCAGTCCTTGCGGGTGTAGTCGTGCGCGACGTCGACGCCGAAGCCACGGATCGCGTCGTGCTTCCCGGGCGAGGCGGTGCCGTGGACCTCCGCCCCCGACGCCTTCGCGATCTGGGTCGCGGCGATCCCGACGCCGCCGGCCGCCGCGTGGATGAGCACGCGCTCACCGGGCTGCACGTTGCCGTACCTGAGCAGGCCCGCCCACGCCGTCGCGTAGTTGACCGGGATGGCGGCGCCCTGCTCGAAGGACAGCGCGTCGTCCAGGGGTACGACGTCCCGCTCGCCCACCACGACGCGCTCCGCGTAGCCGCCGAAGTGCGTGCCCGCCATGACGCGCTGACCGACGGTGGGTCCCTGGACGCCGTCGCCGACCGCGGTGACGACGCCGGCGACCTCGTAGCCCACCACCATCGGCGGCTTCGGGGCGTCGGGGTAGAACCCCACCCGCGCCATGGTGTCGGCGAAGTTCACGCCGGCGGCACGGACGTCGATCGCGACCTCGCCGGGCCCGGGCGGCCCGGGGTCGGGCCGGTCCTGGACCTTCAGGACGTCGAGACCGCCGTGACGGGTGATGACGACAGCACGCATGGGTCGCAGGCTAGTGATGCAGGGCCGACCGCGGCATCCGCCCAGGGTCGGAGGTCAGTGCGCGAGGCTGGGGTCCCACCGGTTGGCGATGAGCTTGAAGCTCGGGGTGTCCTCGAGCGAGGTGACGGCCTCGTAGATCCGCTCGTAGCCGGTCGAGGCGATCCGCCACTTCCCGTCGGGGTCCTTGCGGTAGGTGTCGTTGTAGTAGCCGCCGCCGCGCACCTGGACCTTGAAGTCCGGCACGATCACGGTGTCCTCGAAGCCCCACGAGCCGGTCGCGGTGTCCCCGCTGTCACCGTCGACCTGGATCTCCGGGTGGCTGGCGATGTGGATGGTGACGATCGACGTGCCGAGGTTCTCGGCCATGTAGGCCACCACGGCGGCGCGGTTGTCGAAGTGCAGCGGCTCACCCATCGCCTGGGTGCCGTAGCGCGCCACGACGTCCTCGGCGAGGCAGTCGCCGAACTCGTCCCACAGCTTGAGGTCGAGGGTGCGGAAGTAGCGGTACTTCAGCTGGCGGATCTCTTCGATCGCGGTCAGGTCCATGCGCTGATAGTAGAACGTGTTCTCATTCTGCGGGGAGGGCGAGCGCACGGTCCTTGATCTGCGCCCACGGGTGGCGCTGTCGCAGCGTCGCACCGCTGGGCACGTCGGCCTGGTCCCTGGCCCACGCCGAGTAGTCCGCGAACGACCCGGTGCTGCCCGGCGAGCGCAGGTAGCGGGCGACGATCCGGGCGACGTCGTCGTCGCTCCACCGGCGGCTCGTCGAGCGGGTGGCGTTCGTGGCGACGCCCGCAGCCGCGCAGGCCTGCTTCCACGACCCGAAGCGCCGGACGAGCAGCGCGGGCGAGGCGGCGTCGTCGCGACCGCGCTGCCAGGCGTCGTACGCACCGACCGTCAGCGGCTCACCGAGCTCGGCGGACGCGGCGGCGACGGCCGCGGCCAGCTGGCGGTCGGTGAACTCCTGGGGACGCGCCACCCTCACTCCTCGCCGCGGATCGCGGCGGCGACGGCGCCGGGCACGTCGGGGTGGAAGACGCTGGGGATGATGAAGCTCGCGTGCAGCTCCTCGTCGGAGACCACCGCGGCGATCGCCTGCGCGGCGCGCAGCAGCATGTCGATCGTCACCTGCGAGGCGCGGGCGTCGAGCAGCCCGCGGAAGACCCCGGGGAACGCCAGCACGTTGTTGATCTGGTTGGGGTAGTCCGAGCGCCCGGAGGCGACGACCGCGGCGTACTTCGCCGCCTCCACCGGGTCCACCTCCGGGTCGGGGTTGGCGAGCGCGAAGACGACCGCGCCCTCGGCCATGTCCTGGATCCACTCGGCGTCGAGGACCCCGGGGCCGCTGACGCCGATGAAGACGTCGGCGGCCCTCAGCCCGTCGCGAAGTCCGCCGCGCACGCGGCGTGGGTTGGTGATCGAGGCCAGCTGGCGCTTGGCGGGCGGCAGCGACTCGTCGTCGTCCGAGAGGAGGCCCTCGCGGTCCCACACCACCACGTCCTCGGCGCCGCCGGCGATCAGGAGCGCGACGATGGCCGAGCCGGCCGCGCCACCACCGGCGACGACGATGCGCGCGGCCGAGAGCGACTTCCGCACCACGCGCAACGCGTTGGTGAGCGCAGCCAGCACCACGATCGCGGTGCCGTGCTGGTCGTCGTGGAAGACGGGGATGTCGAGCCGCTCCCGCAGCCGGGCCTCGACCTCGAAGCACCGGGGCGCGGCGATGTCCTCGAGGTTGATGCCCCCGAACCCGGGCGCGATCATCTCCACCGCCTGGACGATCTCGTCGACGTCCTGGGTGGCCAGGCAGATCGGCCACGCGTCGATGTTCGCGAACCGCTTGAAGAGCGCGGCCTTGCCCTCCATGACCGGCAGCGCCGCGCCCGGCCCGATGTTGCCGAGCCCGAGCACGGCCGACCCGTCGGTCACGACCGCGACCGCGTTGCCCTTCACCGTCAGCTTGGCAACGTCCTCCGGGTGCTCGGCGAGCGCCATGCAGACCCGGCCGACGCCCGGCGTGTAGGCCATGGAGAGGTCGTCGCGGTTCTTCAGCGGCACCTTGCTGGTCACCTCGATCTTCCCGCCGAGGTGCAGCAGGAAGGTGCGGTCCGACACCTTGTGCACGGTGATGCCCGCGATGGCGGCCACCGCCGCGACGACCCGCTCGCTGTGCCCGGAGTCGGTCGCGCTGCAGGTCACGTCGAGCACCAGCCGGTCGTGCCGCGACTCCGCGACGTCGATGGCCGTGGTGATGCCGCCTGCCTCCGCGATGGTCGTCGCGACCGTGCCGACCACGGCGTAGTCGGGCGCGGCGTAGAGCCGCATGGTGATGGAGTACGACGACGGGGTGACGCTCATGCCACCCACCCAAGACCTCTCCGTCGGGTACTCGCAAGTAGCGGTCGTTGTGGTCTCGACCGGTGTCGCCGACGTTTCGGACCGGCCCCGGGGTGGCAGGCTGGTGCGGGGCAGGCGGGGGGTCTGCCCAGAGGGGCGCAACCGCGATGACACAGCTGGCGGCCGCACTGCGGCGTCTGGGGCTCAGCGAGCAGGCGACGACGGTCTACGAGGTGCTGCTGCGCAGGGCACCCGTCACCACGACCGAGGTCGCGCGGACACTGGCGATCGACCGCGCCAGCGTGCTGTCGGCGCACGCGGAGCTGGCGAGCCGCGGCCTGGTGCACGCGCTGGTGTCCGACGACGACCTGCTCTCGCCCATCCCGCCGACCGCCGGGCTCGACCTGATGGCGCAGCACCTGGCTACCGGCATCGACGAGTCCCGGCTCGCGGTCACCACGGCCTACGAGGCGTTCCGGCGCACCAACCTCGCCAGCAGCCGCGAGGAGGTGATCGAGGTGGTCACGGGCGAGGACATCGCCGCCCGGCTGCGGACCAGCTGGCTCACGGCCCGCCGGGAGATCCGGCAGTTCGTGTCGCCGCCGTACGTCATCGTGCCCAACGCCCTCGCCGACGCCTTCTCGACGCTGGAGCGCGGCGTCCGGCAGCGGGTCGTCTACTCGCGCGCGTCGCTGATGCGACCGGGCTACCTGGAGGAGGTCGTCCACCCCTGCATCGAACGTGGCGAGCTGGTGCGGGTGGTGGAGTCGGTGCCGGTGAAGCTCATCGTGATCGACGAGGACTTCGCCATGGTCTCCCCGTCCATCCGTGAGTCCGACGTGCACAACACGATGTTCGTGGTGCACCCGTCCGGGCTGCTGACCGCCATCATCGGCCTCTTCGACCAGACCTGGGAGCACGCGCTGCCGTTCGCGGGCACCGAGCCCGGCACGTTCCGGCTGCCCCGGGCCGACCGGGACCTGCTCATCCTGCTGTCCAGCGGCATGACCGACGAGGAGGTCGCCGGGCGGCTCTCGATCAGCCGGCGCACGCTCTCGCGCCGGATGGAGATGCTGATGGCGCGCAGCGGCGCCGCGACCCGCTTCCAGCTGGCGCTGCACGCACGGCAGCGAGGGTGGCTCTGACCCGCCGCCCCCCGACGGCAGGTCAGAGCCGGCTTGTCGGCGGGCCTGCTCCGCTGAGCTCCCGCGCGCGCCCCGAGCACGACAAGAGCGCATCTTGTTCGACCGGGACGGCCGGCGGCGCGCGATCCGGCCACTGGCACGATCTGGCCTTTTCGCGACCGCGTGCAACCGATCGGCCCCTCGCGGCGTCTGTAGTGGCGTGAGGAGGCTCGGGGTGGCTGGCATGGTCGCGCTCGCTGTGGCCGCCGTGCTCATCAGCCCGGCGCTCGGGCGCGCGGTGCCGTCCGGGAGCTACCGTCCCGATCTTCCGCCCGACCCGCTCCGGCTCGGCTGCTACCCGCTGCCCTCCGGCCTGGTGCTCGACTTCCCCTACCAGGTACGCACCGACGGGAACGTCGACGGCCACCGGTTGCTCACGCTGCAGTGGGACGAGCTCGACCCCGCCGAGGTGCGCGCACGGCTCGACGCGGCACTCGCGCGGGCCGGGCTGCCCCGGCGCGCGGCGCTGGTGACGCCGTACGCCGACGACGCGATCGTCCGCGGCACCGTGGTCCTCCACCTGCCCGTCGCCCGGCTCGCGAGCAGCGACCCCGCCTGCCGCGACCCCCGCACGACGAAGCGCTTCCCGCCGGACTGGGCGCCGTCGACGGCGTACGGATGAGGGGACGCCTGGCCCGCGCCGACCCGCTCCTCACGGTCGCCGTCGCGGTGGCGCTCGCCGTCAAGGCCGTGCTGTTCGCCCGGATCGCCGACCTGCCCTTCCGCGGCGACGAGGTCGCCTACCACGACGCCGGCTGCGCCCTCGCCAACCTGGTGCGCGACCTGGTCGCGCTGCGCGGGCCCGACACGTCCGAGCTGGCGCGCAACGTCGTGGGCAACGGGTGGTTCATGCCCGGGATGGGCGTGGTGCTCGCCCCCTTCTACCTCCTCGCGCCGCACGCGGGCGACGGCTGGGCCCGGGCCTGGCTCGGCGTCGTCTCGGCCGTCGTCTTCGTGCTCGCGGTGCGGTCGACGCAGCGCACGCTCGGCCGCGGGTACGCCCTCGCCCTCTGCCTCTTCCCCGCCCTGGTGCCGGTCTGGGTGCTCCTCTCGCTGACGGCGTACGGCGACCTGCTGGCCGGCCTCGTCCTGGTGATCCTGCTCGGGCGCCTGGTCGAGACCGTGCGGTCGGCGCGGGCGGGCGACGCCCCGTCGCCGCGCGACGGCGCCGTCCTCGGCGTCCTCGGCATCACCGTCGTCTACCTGCGCTCCAGCGCGTCCCTCGCCGTCGCCGCGGTGGCCGTGCTCGCGGCGGTGCTCCTCGTGGCGCAGCTGCGCCGGGCGGCCGCCCTACCGGTGCTCGTCGCGGGCGCCGCCTTCGTCGCCCTCCTCCTGCCCTGGTCGATCAGCGCGTCGGTCGCCCTCGACGACCGCGTGGTGACGACCACGTCGGTGCCCACGTCGCTCGCCAACACCTTCGGCGACCGGTCCGAGGTCTGCTTCGGGCCGTGCGACCCGGGCAGCACCGTCTGGTTCGCACCGGTGCGCTACGCCCGCGAGGTCGCCCGGGCGACCGGCCAGGGCGAGGTCGGGGTCCTCGACGAGATGTCCGACCACGCACGCGAGGACGTCACCGCCCACAGCTACGCACGCGACGTGGTGCGCAACTTCGACCGCTACCGCCGCATCGACGGCTTCGGGTCCCTGCTCAAGCCACCGGACGCCCCCTACGACCAGGGGTTCTGGCAGTGGCTGGCCCGCGACGTGAGCCTGCGGATCTTCACACCGGTCTCGTGGCTGGTCGCCGCGGCCCTGCTGGTGGTGAGCCGCCGCCGGTTCGGCGACCAGGTGCTCGCGGTGCTCCTGAAGGTCGGCCTGCTCGCCCTGCTGACCCAGCCGTTCGCGCACCTGGCCGGCTCGCGCTACTGGACCACCGCGGGCGCGCTCGGTGGTCTTGCGGTGGTGCTGCTGGGTCGCACGGTCGTCGACGCCGTACGACGCGCTCCGCCGGAGCCGGGGGACGAGCCGTCGCGACTGCTGACCGTCGCGCAGTGGGTGCTCTCGGTCGCCACCGTCACCGTCGTCGCCGGGATCGCCGTCCTCGCCGCGTGACCCACGAGGTTGCGGGGATGCCCGGCCTCTCCCTGTCCTCCTTCTCCTTCGAGGACGTCCCGACGAGCGAGGTGGATGCCGCCGAGGAGCTCTACGGCGGCCTCGCCCAGGACGTGCGCGACCTCAACGACGTCTCGATCCGCACGCGCGTCGACGCGGGGGCGGTCGAGCGAGCCCGCGACCTGGTGCGCCAGGCGGCCGAGATCCTCGCGGCGGATGCCGCCGAGGGACCGGCCGGCATCCACTTCAACGCCGAGGGCCGCTCGTGGAACTGGGGCAACGCCGTCGTCGGCGTCCGCAACGCTGTCGCCCCTCCGGTCCGCCTGGAGTGGCACGACGACGGCACGGTGAGCTCGAGGCTCGAGCTCGGGACGCCGTACGAAGGGCCGCCCGGCAGCGTGCACGGCGGCGTCTCGGCGATGGTGCTCGACCACCTGATGGGCGAGACGGCGAGCGAGCGGCACACCCGGGTCACCGTGACCGGCACGCTCACCCTGCGCTACGTGCAACCGCTGCCCCTCGGGCCGGTACGGATGGCGGCGCGGGTCTCCGAGGTGTCCGGCCGCAAGGTCACCGTCACCGCGTGGATCGCGGCCGACGAGGACGACGCGACCCCGGCGGTGGAGGCGACCGGGTTGTTCATCACCCCGCGCTGGGCGCAGGAGCCCGAGACCCCGAGCGGCATCGGCTCGCTGGACTGACCGAATCGCCCACGCGCGCGGCGCGGCCGACCTAGGCTGCCGACCATGTTCGTGGGCGTCCTGGGCCCGACGGTCGTCACCGATCCGTCGGAGGGTGGCCGCACCGTCACCCTGGCGGCCGCCAAGCACCGAGCGCTGATCTCGGCGCTCGCGCTCCACGCGGGACGTCCGGTGTCGGCCGAGGTGCTGGTCGACGCCATCTGGGGACCGGAGGCGCCGCCCAGCGCGCTGGGCACGCTGCAGACCTACGTCTCGGTCGTACGACGGGCGCTCGAGCCCGACCTCCCCGCGCGCACGCCGAGCAGCTACCTCACGAGCAGCAACCTCGGCTACGAGCTGCGGGCCGAGCTCGACACCGCTCGCTTCACCTCCGCGGTGCGGTCGGTGCACGCGGCGATCGGCCCGCTCACGACGAGCGCCGTGCCGGTGGCCGGCGACCCCGCCCACGCCGCCGAGCAGCTGCGCCTGATCGACGCGGCGCTGGCGCAGTGGCGCGGCACGCCGTACGCCGACCTGCCGGACTCCGACGTCGTGCTGCCCGAGCGCGGGCGGCTCACCGAGCTGCGGCTGCTGGCGCTCGAGGACCGCGCCACGCTCCTGGTCGCCACCGGCCGGGACGCCGAGGCGGTCTCCGACCTCGAGGCGCTGACGACCGAGCACCCGCTGCGCGAGCGGCTCAGCGCCCTGCTCGCCGTCGCACTGGCCCGCACCGACCGGCAGGCCGACGCACTCGCGGTGCTCGAGCGACTGCGCACGACCCTCGACGAGGAGCTCGGGCTCGAGCCGGGGCCGGCCAGCCGCGAGCTGCAGACCGCGATCCTGCGCCACGAGGTG
The DNA here is from genome assembly GCF_041321175.1 of Nocardioides candidus. NCBI lineage: Bacteria > Bacillati > Actinomycetota > Actinomycetes > Propionibacteriales > Nocardioidaceae > Nocardioides > Nocardioides candidus. Next base: position 195,864 of record NZ_JBGGWC010000001.1, read on the forward strand.
GCGAGCGGGCCGGTGGCGGCACCGGTGGTCGTCACGAGGCCTGTCGAGGAAGCGCCGCTGCCCGAGCCCGAGCTGAAGGTGCCGGACTGGCCGATGGTCGGGCGCGACGCCCACCTCGAGGTCCTCACCTCGCTCCTCGCCCGCGCCGACGCCGGCCGACCCCAGTTCGTCTCCATCGTCGGCGAGCCGGGAGCGGGCAAGACCCGGCTCGCGGCGGAGTTCGCCCTGCGCGCCCGGGCGGCGGGCGCGGTGGTGCTCGTCGGGCGGTGCTCCCAGGAGGAGGACGCCCCGCCGCTCTGGCCGTGGACCACGGCTCTCGGCGCGCGGATGCCTGCCGAGCCGACCGCCGACGAGGACGACCACGACGCCGCGCGCTTCGCGATCGCGGAGAGCGTGCGGCAGACGCTGACCGACATCGGCCGCGACCGCACGGTCGTCATCGGCCTGGAGGACCTGCACTGGGCCGACGCGTCCTCGCTGCGGGTGCTGCGCCACCTCGCGGCGCACGCCGACACCGGCCGGCTGCTCGTCGTGTGCACCTGGCGTCGCGGGACCTACGAGGGCCCGCTGGCCGAGGCGGCCGAGACGATGGCGCGCCGGCACGCCACCACGCTCGACGTCGACGGCCTGTCCGCCGACGAGACCGCCCACCTCCTGACGGCCCTCACGGGCGACAACGACCCGGGGCTCGCCACCACGGTGCACCGCCGCACCGAGGGCAATCCCTTCTTCCTCATCGAGTACGGCCGGCTCGCCCGCGACGAGCACCGCGACCTCCGCGAGGTCGTCGCGGCGCTGCCACCGACGGTCGCGGCGGTCGTCGAGCGGCGCATCTCCCAGCTCCCGGAGGCCTCTGCCAAGGCACTGACGGCGGGCGCGGCGATCGGGCGCGAGTTCGACCTGGCGCTGCTGGCCCGCGCGATCAACGAGGACGAGCTCGGCACCCTCGACCTCATCGAGGCCGCCGTCGACGTCGACCTCGTGCAGGACCTCGGCGGCGACCAGTTCCGGTTCGTGCACGCGGTGGTGCGGGACACGGCCTACGGCGTGCTCTCCCCCTCGCGCCGCGAGCGGCTGCACGCCCGGCTCGCGGTGCTCGTGCACGGCTGTCCCGACGCGGAGCGGCGGGCGCCCGAGATCGCCCGCCACTGGACCGCCGCGGGCAGCCGCTTCGTGCGGGAGGCGCGCGAGGCGGCGGCGCGGGCCGGCGAGCTGGCGATGGCAGCCCACGCGCCCGACGAGGCCCGGGTGCTGCTCGACCAGGCCCTCGGCCTGCTCCGCGAGGACCCCTCCGGCACCCAGCGGGAGCGCTACGAGCTGCTCGTGCGCTACGCCGAGGCGTGCCGTTGGAGCACGCGCCGGCTGGAGATGCACGCCGCCGTCGACGAGGCGATCGTGATCGCCGGCGGCCTCGGCGAGCCCGAGCTGGTCGTCCGGGCCGCGGCGACCGCCACGACCGACGCGCTGTGGCCCGCCCGCGCGTACGGCGAGGCCAACCACGCCGTCATCGACGTGATGCGCAGCGCGCTGACCGTGCTGCCCCGTGACAGCGAGGTGAGGTGCCGGCTGCTGCTCGCCCTCGCGGCGGAGGCCTACTACGCGACCACCCCGGACGAGATCGACGCGTTCTGCGAGGAGGCGATCGCGATCGCCCGCACCTCGGGCGACGAGCGGCTGCTGATGACCGCGCTCATGGCGAGCGCCGTCGCCACCTTCCGCCGCGACTGCGCCGAGCGACGCCGGCTCTGGATCGAGGAGGCACTGGTGCTCGCGCACCGCTCCGGCGACGTGGCCGCGCGGACGAACCTCCGGGCCCTGCTCGCGCCGACGCGCTGCGAGCTCGGAGACCTCGCCGGCATCGAGGAGGAGCTCGCCGACATCGTGCGCGAGGCGCACGAGGCCAAGCAGTACTTCGTGGAGATGGTCAGCCTCAACCTTGCCCACTGCTTCGCGTGCATGCGGGGCGACGAGGCCGCGATCGCCGACAACTTCGCCCGGCTCCACGTCGCCTTCGAGCGGGTGTCGACCGCGCACAAGGTCGACACCGTGCGCGGCGCGCAGCTCTACGAGCCGCTGTGGAACCCCGAGGCGGAGCTGCCGAAGGAGGACGAGGTCGCCGCGTTCATGACCGAGTCGTCGATCCCGGCCGGTCCCGCGGCAGCCGTGCTCGCGCTGCGCCACGGCCAGCGCGACGTCGCGCGCCTGGTGTACGACGTCTACGGCATCGACCTCGAGACCAACAACTGGTTCTCGCCGTTCGCCTGGGCGCTCGGCGCCGAGCTCGGGCTGGAGCTCGCCGAGCCGGAGCTGGCGGCGGCGTCGTACGCCAAGCTGGCGCCGTACCGCGGGACCTGCGTCGCGGCCGGGACCTCGCCGGCCCACGGACCCGTCGACGCCTACCTGGCGCTGGCCGCGGCCGCGGCCGGCGAGCGGGCGCTCGCCGCCGAGCACGCCGAGCACGCACTGGAGCTCGCCGCGGCCTGGGAGCTCCCGCGGGTCGAGAAGTGGTTCCTCGACCTGCGGGACCGCTACGGGTTCTAGGTCCCGGCGGGGAGGTGCGCGAACGCCGCCCGGTCCAGCCTGCGGAACGCCAGCCGTGCGCCCAGCCAGTTGACCACCCGCATCGGCAGGCCCTCGTCCTTCAGGACCGCGGCGATCACGGGCGCCGGCAGCTCGTCGGCGATCCAGGGCACGACGTAGAGCAGCTCGCCCAGCGCGGGCTTCGCCTGGAAGTGCTCCTTCTCGATCCGCTCCCAGTCCTCCGGCGTCATGTGGCGTTGAAGGATGACCATCGCCTCGGTCTCCTCGTGCTTGAGGTGCTCGGCGAGCAGCTGCCGCGCCTCCGCCAGTCGTACGGCGAGAGCGGCCCGCAGCTCGGGTGTGCCTGCCGCGGCGAGGGCCGCGAAGCCCTCGCCGCAGGACTGCAGCAGCGGGTCGATCTTCTCGTGCTCGGCATCCATCGCGAGCAGCGTCTGCCGCTCCGAGGGGTGGGCGCGCTCGAGGAGGAACGGCCAGATGCCGGCGTCCTCGCCGCTGTGGTGCTTGTGCAGCACCTCGGCGAAGCGCTCCCACCTCGCGGCCAGCGCCACCCAGGTGGCGCGGTCGTCGACCGGCGTCCGGGGCACCGCTGCGCCGAACTTGCGCAGGTCGCGACGGAAGGCGTGGTGCATCAGGTACATGTTCCGCATGTCGATCGGGCCGCCCGGTGCAGCGGTCTGACCGGGGAGCATCAGCTGCTCGGGGTGGGCGGCGCTTCCGGCGTTGGTCGTGCTCATGGGTGGACTCCTCAGACGTGGGTGGGTTCGGGCTCGAGGTCGTCGACCTCGGCGGTGGTGGGGCGCGGTCGCGAGGCCCCCGGCAGCCACCAGTTCCACCTGCCGAGCAGGGTCATGGTGGCGGGCACGAGGACCATCCGGACGACGGTGGCGTCGAGCGCGACGGCGGCCGCCAGGCCGACGCCGAGCATCTTCACGACGACGGCGGGCTCGGTGGCGAAGCCGAGGAAGACGGCGACCATGATGGCCGCGGCCACCGAGATCACCCGGCCGGTCGAGGCGAGGCCCCGCACGACCGAGCCCTTGGCGTCGCCGGTGTCGAGCCAGTCGTCGCGGACGGCCGAGAGCAGGAACACCTCGTAGTCCATCGACAGCCCGAACAGGACCGCGAACATCAGGATCGGCACCCAGCTCGAGACCGGGATCGCGTGGTCGACGCCGAGCAGTCCCGAGCCCCAGCCGTGCTGGAAGACGAGGGTGACGACGCCGTACGCGGCACCGATGGAGAGCAGGTTCATCGCGGCGGCCTTGACCGGCACCACGACCGACCTGAAGAGGAAGGTCAGCAGCACGACGGAGACCAGCACCACGAAGCCGACGACCAGCCACAGCCGCTCCTGGAGCAGGTCGGAGATGTCGCCGAGGATCGGCGTGTAGCCGGTGGCCTCGACGCCTTCGGGCAGCACGTCGGTGCGCAGCTCGTCGAGCAGCACGGTGGTCTGCTCGTCGACCGGCGCGGTGGTCGGCTCGATGTCCCACACCGCGAGGCGGCCGTCGGGCGAGACCGCGACCGGCGTCGACGACGCCACGCCGTCGAGCCGTTCGACCCGCAGGTGCAGGTCGGCCACGTCCTCCCGGCCCACCTCGTCGAGGTCGGCGACGAGGGTGATGGGGCCGTTGGCACCGGGGCCGAACCCGTCGCTGATCAGGTCGTACGCCGCCCGGGTGGTGCTGCTCCTGGGGTCGGAGCCGCCGTCCTGCGGCCAGGTGCGCATCCCCAGCGCCGGGGCGGCGAGCGCGACCATCACGGTGAGCGCGAGCAGCGCCCACGCGACCGGCCGCCTCGCCACCGTGGCCGCCCAGCGCCCCGTGAGGGTCTCCGCCCCGGCCCTGCCGGTCGAGGACGTCGCCCTGGCGGCCGTCACGAGACCTCGCTCCTTGCGCGGCACCAGGCGCCTCCCGGCGAGCGCGCAGAGCGCGGGCACCAGCGTGACTGCGGCAGCCATCACGCAGACGACCGTGATGCCGGTGGCGAAGCCGAAGGCGTCGTACGTCGGCAGACCGGCCAGGCGCAGCCCCATCAGGGAGACCAGCACCGTCAGCCCCGCGCCCAGGACCGAGCGGCCGGCGGTGCCGGTGGCCCGGGCCGCGGCCTCGACCGGGCTGTCGCCGGCGCGCAGCCGCTCGACGTGACGGGTGACGATCAGGAGGGCGTAGTCGATGCCCACACCGAGCCCGACCATCGTGGCGATCGTCGGTGCGGAGGTGGAGACGTCCGCGGTCGCGGCCAGCAGGGCGACGCCGGACGACCCGGCGACGAGGCCGCCGACAGCGGTCGCGATCGGAAGGCCCGCCGCGACGACCGACCCGAAGGCGAGCACCAGCAGGGCCAGCGCGACCAGGATGCCGATCAGCTCGCCGCGACCCTCGATGGTGGTCGCAGTGCCGGGGAGCTCCCCGCCCAGCTCGACCTGGTAGTCCGCGGCGTCGGCAGGAGCGACGGCCTTCTCGAGCGGTGCGACGGACTCGTAGATGTCGGGGTCGGTGGTCGGGACGTCGTAGCGCACGGTGAGCAGCGCGGTGTCGCCGTCGTCGGACAGGCGGGGCGTCACGCCGGCGACGTGGTCGGTCGCCTCGAGGCGCGCCACGACGTCGTCGACGACCTTCGCGTCGAGCCGGCCGTCGTCGTGGATGACGACCTGCGCACTGCTGCCGCCGGCGTCGGGGAAGTGCTCCCGGAGCTGGTCGACGCCGTGCTGGGCCCGCGTGTCCGGGACGTTCCAGTTGTCGCGCAGCTCGCCGCCGAGGGTGCCGGCCATCGCGCCGAGCGCGGCGAGGACGAGGAGCCAGGCCGCGATCGTGCGCCAGGGGTGCCGGGCGGTCGCGAGCCCGACGCGCTGCAGGGGGTTCATCGGTGGGTCTCCTTGATCGGTGGATCGTGGGACCCACGTTCGGGGAGAGCCCTTGGGGCGTGCTTGAGGCCGACTTGAGCGGCTACTCCAGCGGTCGGTCCAGCGCGGCGGCGACCAGGTCGGGCCTGGCCTCGGCGAGCACGGCGGCACGGTCCTCGACCAGCAGGAAGCCCGCCGCGATCGCGGCATCGGTCGCGGCGGCGTACTCCTTCAGGTAGGCCTCCACCGACGCGTACCGCTCTCGCAGGACCTTCCCCGGCAGGTCGTGCGTCGTGCCGAACAGGCTGCAGAGGATCGGGGCGTCCGGGCTCGGCAGCCCGCTCAGCGCCTGGGCCGGCACCTCCACGCACGGCGTCCGTACGCCGCCGAGGACGTTGCCGACCTCGTCCAGCTCGAACGCGCCCTCGGCCGACGTGGCGAGGACCGGCGCCCGAGGGGGCGCGCCCTCGCCCGACCAGGTCTCGAGCCACCGCAGGGCGGCGCGGAGGACGTAGGCCTGCTGACCGCGGTTGACCGGGTCCGGACAGCCGAGGAGGTCCTCGAGGTCGCCGATCTGCCAGCGGTCGGCGTGGGCGGTGCCGGCGACCTCCCAGGTCCGGAGCAGCGGCCCGTCGGCCTGGCGCGCGTCGACGTAGCGGAACCGGGGGGACAGCACGTCGGTCTCGGTCTCCACCACGATCACCGGCACAGCGAGGTCGTCGCGGATCGGGACCGCCTCGCCGAAGCGGACGGTCTGGAGGTCAACGGGCCCACCCGCGCGTCCGAGGCCGAGCGCGAAGCGGCCACGGCTGTGCACCAGGTAGGCGTCGAAGACGCCGGCGGTGGGAGCGACCTCGTTGAGGTACGTCGTCAGCGCGAACGCCGACTGCGACTCCCCCACCGCGATCCGGCGGTCGACCCGGCGGTCCGCCAGGGGGCCGCCCGGTGCGGACAGCGCCGCGCCCACCTGGCTGAAGATGTCGTAGGCGTAGCCGTCGCCAGGGTGCCGGAGGTCGCCGTAGCGGCCGGGGTCGGTGCCGCGCAGGCCGACCGAGGGATCGCCCCCGATGGACGGCGGCCCCCCGACGACGCCGACGAGCTGGGCGGACACCCCGACCCAGGCATGTCCGCGCCGCACGACCTCCTCGCCGAGGTAGGTGTAGTCGGGCGCGGCATCGGCGCCGCTGCTGACGTTGAGCCACTCGAGCACGGCGACGCCGCTGAAGTGCGCGGGGTCGACGGGCGCGCGGACCACCACGCGGGTGCGGTACGGCGCCGGGTCGGTCGGCACCGCGGCGCCCGCGCCGCTCGCACCCCCTGCAGCCGGCTCGTAGCGGAGCGCGGTGCCGGCGACGGCGTACTCCCGCTCGGCGAAGCCGGCGGCGGCCAGGTCGGGGCCCGGCGAGACGGCAGCCAGCACGGGCGTGCCCGGGGCCAGCGGCGTGAAGGTCGGCGGCATCCCGCCATCATGCCCAGCGACCACCCCGCGCGGGTGGACCGGGCGTCAGGAGGCCTGGTGGCCGGGGCACCACTCGTCCGCGGGCACGACTGCCGCGACCTCGTCGACGTGGTCGCCGCAGCCGGCCCAGGTCGTCTTGCCGCAGGTCCGGCACGGTACGGGGTAGCACACGCCGTGGATGCTAGTCGGCCGCCGACGTATCACCAATGTCGCGCGACGGTCCGGAGGTGGTGACGTGCGCGACTCCTCAGCAGAACCGCGGGTGCGCCCGCCCCGCGATGAGGGGCAGGTCGAGGTAGCTCAGGTGGCCCGGCCGGGCCTCGCAGACGTAGGGCACCGAGCTGACGAGGTGGTTGGCCGTCGCGACGATGCCGGGATTGCGGACCCACCCGTCCTCCGGCGTCGGCGGCTGGAAGCCCCGGATGGTGGTGAACGTGCTCGGGTCGCCGGTGATCTCGACCTCGTAGCGCTCGCCCTCCGGCCCGAACTCCCACGGCGGGTCGAGGTGCTCCTCACCCATCAGCCAGTTGACGGCCAGGCGCGCCACCACCTCGTCGCCGACCACGGCCTCCCACGCGAACCGCTGCGCGGCGACCTGCCCCGGCTCGATGACGCCGATGGGCGTGTCGAGCGGCCGGGTGGCCACGGCGACGGCCTGGTCGGTGCGCACCTCGGCCTCCGCCGGGAAGCCCAGGCCGTCCAGCAGCATCCGGATCGACTGGGTGAAGCCGCCGGTCAGCAGCCCGATCATCGGCCCGCTCATCGCCGCCTCCGGCGTGCCGCCGAAGAGCATGATGTGCCGCACCACGTCCGGGGCGTCGTAGGTCCGGATGTCGGAGAACTCCTCGACCCGCACGTGCGTCACCCGAGCCGTCATCGACGAGAGTACGAGCGGCACGAGCTCGGTGATCCCACCGGGGTCGATCCCGGTGCCGTGGAGGGTGACGCCCGCCTCCTCCGCCGCGCGCGTCATCCGGTCCTCGCCGGGCATCGGGTAGAACCAGCCGACCGGGGTGACCACGTTCTTGCCCGACCGCAGCAGCGCCTCGACGTCGGCCGGGTCGGGCAGCAGCGGCGCGTAGAGCACGCAGTCGGCCTCGAGCGCGAGGATCGCGTCCTTGTCGTCCGTCGCGGTCACGCCGATCGGGTCACGGCCCACCAGCTCGCCGACGTCCCGGCCGGCCTTCTCGGCCGAGTGGACCCAGCACCCCGCCAGCTCGAGCTCGGGGCGCGCGAGCACGCCCTCGATCGCTGCCCGGCCGACGCCGCCGGTGGCCCACTGCACGACGCGGTACGGCGTCCGCTGCCTCTCGCTCACCCGGCGAGACTAGAACAGGTTCTAGCGCGCGGCTACCGGTCGGACAGCACCGACCTGATGCCCGAGGTGTCGAAGCTGGCGGCGAGATCGGCGATCGTCGTGGCGTCCAGGGACGCCCGCCACGCCTGCTCCGCCCGGGCCATCACCACCGAGATCCCGCAGGGACGACGGCACTGCTCGGGCGGGGCGGCGAGGTCGCCCTGCTGGCGGATCTCGGTGCAGCGGAAGGCCGGCTCCGGGCCGTCGACCGCGCGGACGACGTCGAGGACGGTGATCCGCTCGGGCGCCCGCATCAGCACGTAGCCGCCGTCGCGGCCCTCGCTGGGCTGGATGATGCCGGCCTTGGCCAGGGACCCGAGGTGCTTGGCGAGATAGGTGCGCGAGACGCCGTGGAGGTCGGCGAGGCGGGCGCTCGGCACCGGCTGCGCGGCCTGGCTCAGCACGACGCAGCAGTGCAGCGCCCACTCGACGCCGGCGGAGAGCTTCACGCGGTCATTCTCGCAGCCAGTCCTCGAGGGAGGTCGGGGCGATCCACGTGCCCGCGCCGGGCGTGGCGACGAGCGCGGTGTCGTCGAGCTGCGCGCCGAAGTAGCCCGCAGCAGGGTCGGTCACGACCGGGCGGTCGTCGTCGCGCGCGGCGAGCAGTCGCCGTACGGCGTCGTCGATCCCCATCGCCTCCGGTCCCGCGACCTCGACGATCCCGCCGGCCGGGGACCCGGTGACCACCTCGGCGAGGTGGGCGACGACGTCGTGCGACGCGATCGGCTGGATCCGGCCGGGCGTCGCGCGCACCTCGCCATCGACGGTCGCGGCGTCGGCGATGCCGGGCAGGAACTCGAAGAACTGCGTGGAGCGGACGATCGTGAACGGCACCGAGCCGGCCCGCACGCCCTCCTCCTGCGCGAGCTTCGCCCGCATGTAGCCGGAGTCCGTGAGCCGGTCGGCGCCCACGATCGACAAGATCACGTGGTGCCCGACGCCGGCCTCGGCCCCCGCGGCCACGAGATGACGCGTGGAGTCCCGGAAGAAGGCCAGCACGTCGTCGTCCGCCCAGGACGGCGAGTTGGTCAGGTCGACGACGACCTCGGCCCCGGCGACGGCCTCGGCCACGCCCCGACCGGTGGTGGTGTCGATGCCGGCCTCCCGGCCGAGCGCGACGGCGTCGTGGCCGTCCTTCACGAGCCGGTCCCGCAGCTGGGCGCCGATCAGGCCGGCACCGAAGATCACGATACGCATGGGAGTCTCCTTACTTGGACAATGTAAGGAGCAGTTTACTTCGATATCTTATGTCTGAGTCAAGCGTGCGCGAGCCCGCAGCCGGACCGGCACCCGACGATCAGCCTCGCGCGATCCGCCGGAGCCGCCCCCGCGCCGAGGAGTCGGACCCGATCGGCACGACCCTGCTCGCCTTGGCGAGCCCGTGGGGCGGCATGTTGCCGTAGACCGCCTCGTACTCGCCGGCGCGCACCAGGAAGGTCTCGTGCCAGATGCCCGACCTCGCATCCCTGCCCACTCGCTTCCAGTAGTTGCGCCACGCCCGGAGGTGCGGGTCGGAGTCGTCACGGGCGAACCGCTCGAGGTCCTCGAAGGAGCGCCAGTACTGCACGTTCATCGTGAGCCCGTAGGTCTCGTAGCCCAGCAGCCCCTTCTCCGGGTGCTCGGTCAGGTACTTGAGCATGGAGGGCATGCCGCGCATCCCTCCCAGGTCGCGCAGCGACCGGATCGGATGCCGTTTCTCGGGCCGGGCTCCGATGAGGAACACGACGAAGTCGCCCTCGATGTCCGCGCCTCGTCGACCCTGGTTCACCTCCACCATGGGCTCAGTGTGCACCTCGCCGCACGGCGCGTCCCGACGTTGGGAGATCGGGCCGGAGCTCACCAGTCCCGCGCGAGCTCCTTCTCCGACTCCAGCGTCGTGTCGTCGCCATGACCGGTGTGGACCACGGTGTCGCCGGGGAGGTCGAACAGCCGCGCGCGGATCGAGTCCTCGAGCGTCGGGCGGTCGCTGAAGGAGCGCCCGGTCGCGCCGGGACCGCCGTTGAAGAGCGTGTCGCCCGTGAAGACGCAGCCCAGGTCGGGGGCGTAGAGGCAGACCGCACCGGGGGCGTGGCCCGGCGTGTGGAGGACCCGCAGCGTGGTGCCGGCGACGGCGATCTCCTGCCCGTCGGCCAGGTCGACGTCCCAGAGGTACGCCGACACGTCGTCCGGCCCGCCGTGGGTCAGCTCCCACAACGGGCGGTCGTCGGGGTGCAGCAGGATCGGCGCGTGCGTCGCCTCCCGCAGGGCGGGCGCGACCCGGCAGTGATCGTCGTGCGCGTGGGTGAGCACGATCGCGCGCACCCGGCGCCCGCCCACCACGGCGAGGATGTCGTCGACCGAGTGGGGTGCGTCGATCACGACGCACTCCCGGTCGTCGCCGACGACCCAGATGTTGTTGTCGACGTCGAAGGTCTCCCCGTCGAGGCTGAACGTGCCGCTGCTGACCGCGTGGTCGACGCGTGCCGTCACGGGAGCACCACGACCGATCGCAGCACGTCGCCGTGGTGCATCCGCTCGAACGCCGCCTCGACGTCGCCGATGCCGATCTCCTCGGAGACGAACGCGTCGAGGTCGAGCCGGCCCTGCTGGTAGAGGTCGACGAGCATCGGGAAGTCGCGCGTGGGCAGGCAGTCGCCGTACCAGCTGGACTTCAGGGCCCCGCCTCGGCCGAACACGTCGATCAGCGGCAGGTCGGGGACCTTCATGTCCGGTGTCGGCACGCCGACCAGCACCAGCACGCCGGCCAGGTCGCGGGCGTAGAAGCCCTGCCTCCACGTGTCGGGGCGGCCGACCGCCTCGATCACGACATCGGCGCCGTCGGCCCCCTCGTAGGTCTCCGCGCAGATCCGCTTGATCTCCTCGACCGGGTCGGTGGCCGAGGAGTCGACGGTGTGCGTCGCACCCATCCGCTTCGCGGCGTCGAGCTTCTTCGCGTCGATGTCGACGGCGATGATCGGGCTGGCACCGGCCAGCGCCGCGCCCGCGATCGCGGCGACACCGACGCCGCCGCAGCCGATCACCGCTGCACTCCTCCCGCGCGTGAGGGCGCCGGTGTTGATGGCGGCACCGAGCCCGGCCATCACGCCGCAGCCCAGGAGACCGACGGCGGCCGGGCGGGCCGCGGGATCGACCTTCGTGCACTGTCCGGCGGCGACGAGCGTCTTCTCGGCGAACGCACCGATCCCCAGCGCCGGGGACAGCTCGGTGCCGTCGTCGAGCGTCATCCTCTGGGTGGCGTTGTGGGTGTTGAAGCAGTAGTGCAGGTCGCCGCGCCTGCAGGCCCGGCACTCACCGCAGACGGCGCGCCAGTTGAGCACGACGAAGTCGCCCGGCTCGATGCCGGTCACGTCGGGTCCGACCGCCTCGACGATCCCGGAGGCCTCGTGGCCGAGCAGGAAGGGGAAGTCGTCGTTGATCCCGCCCTGGCGGTAGTGGAGGTCGGTGTGGCACACGCCGCAGGCCTGGATCTTGACCACGGCCTCACCGGGTCCGGGGTCCGGCACGTTGATCGTGACCACCTCGACCGGCGCATCCTTCGAACGGGCGATCACGGCTTGCACCTGCTGCACGGGGACTCCTCCGGTGAAGGGACTGTGCTCCCGATTCTGAGGTAGGACGCAAGCCGCGGTCACGCATCGGCCCGCGGCGGTCGGGTACTGGGACCCGCATGGAAGACGACCTCCTCCACTACGCCCGGCGTCTCCTCAGAGACCTCCAGCCGGGAGACCTCGAACAGACGCTGTCGCGCATGACCGCCGCCGCGGTCGAGGTGCTGCCCGACGTGACGATGGCCAGCATCACGATCCGCCACTCCGACGATCGCCTGGAGACCTTCGCGCCGACCGACGACGTGCTCCTGCCCGTCGACGCCGCGCAGTACCAGTTCCGCGAGGGGCCCTGCTACGAGGCGGCGACCGACGAGGCGTACGTCGTGTCCTCCAACCTCGCTGCCGACGACCGCTGGCCGAACTACTCGAAGGTGGCGCTCGCGTCCCACATCCGCGCCCAGGCGGGGATCTCGCTGTTCGACTCCCCGCGCTTCCAGGGCGCCCTCAACCTCTACTCGAGCAAGGTCGGCGCGTTCGCCGACCTCGAGCCGCTCAGCGAGCTGTTCTCCCACCAGGCCGCGGTGGTCATCGGCTACGCGCGCGAGATCTCCGACCTGCGCCAGGCCATGCTCACCCGCCAGCAGATCGGCCAGGCCATCGGGATCGTGATGGAGCGGTACGGCCTCGGCGAGGAGCGGGCGTTCGCCTTCCTCGCGCGGCTCTCGCAGAACCGCAACGAGAAGCTGTACGTCGTCGCGCAGGAGTTCAGGGAGAGCGCGGGCGAGACCGGGAGCGCGGATGTCGAGGGATGACCCACCCGAGCCTGGCCACCTGGGCGTCGACCCCGCCGGCGCTGAAGGACTCGCCATGGAGCCGCTCGGCCCCACGCGCGAGGCGATGGACAGCCTCGACCCGGGCGGCGACCTAGCCCTGCTCGACCGCCTGCAGACGAAGGCCGGCGGCGTGCGCCGGCTCGTGCCGGACTGCGTCGGCCTCAGCGTCACCCTGGTGTCGGAGGACCTGACCTTCACCTTCGTCGCCACCGGGTACGACGTCGCCACCCTCGACGCCGTCCAGTACGTCGACGGCGGCCCGTGCGCCAACGTCGCGAACGACCCCCAGGTGCGGGAGTTCACCAGCCGCGAGCTCTCGGAGCGGGACTGGCAGCTGTTCGCCGACGCGACCTCCGCGGCCGGGGTGGCCAGCACCCTCACGATCCCGCTGCGCGACGGCACGGGACGGGTCACCGGCAGCCTCAACTTCTACGGCGCGAGCGCTCATTGCTTCGACGGCCACCACGACGCCCTCGCCGGCCTCTTCGCCGGCTGGGCCCCTGGGGCGGTCACCAACGCGGACATGTCGTTCGGCACCAGCGAGCGCGCTGTCGGGGCACCCGACAGGATCCGCGCCCAGATGCAGATCGACATCGCGGTCGGCATCATCGCCGCGCGCAGCGCCATGACCACCGACGAGGCGTCGGAGGCGCTGCACAGTGCCGCCGTGCGCGCCGGCGTCGACGCGGCGGACCTGGCCGAGACCGTCGTCCGCACCCGCCGCGGCAAGCGCACCTGACGCACGGCCGGCCACAGCGGCCCCTGTCAGCGCCTCCTGCTCGTCAGCGGGTGTCCTGGTCGCGGTGCGGGTCGGCGTTGGGGCCGGCCTCCGGCTCGGGCTCCTGCGCGTCGCCGCTCTCGCTGTCGGGGTAGCCGGCCGTGGCGTCACCGTCGACGACCGGCGTGTCCGCGTCGTCCGGCTCGAGACGGCCGACCTCCGAGACCTCTCCGGCGTCCTGCTCGGGCTGCTTGTTCGACTCAGTCATCGCACGGCGGTACCCGCAACGACCGCCCCGAGCCAGGGGCAGCCGGCGTAGTCGGACGGGATCGCTGGAGCCGCTGGGACCGGTGTGACTCAGGAGGCGGGTCATCGAGGACTCGCGGGCATCTGCTCCCGTCCGGCTACGAACGGCCCGAGGCACGAAGAAGCCCCCGGCCGACGGCCGGAGGCTTCGATCTGCGCGCCCGTAGGGATTCGAACCCCAAACCTTCTGATCCGTAGGCACATGCGTTCGTGACGCCGGGTCCGCGCTCGTGTTGCGATCTGCCGCTCTACGCGGGCGATCCGGCGCGTTCGTGTTGGTTGCTGCTTCTCACTGCCGGGCCGTCTGTGAGAGGCGTGTGAGGTCTCGCGCGCGCACGCGTGGGAGGCGGCCACCCGCGGACATCTGCGGACGGCTGTATCAGTAGAGAGCACTCTCGTCTCCGCCGATTTCGGCTTGCCCAGGGGGGAGATCCCCGGTCATGTATCGGTAGAGGAACGTTGCGGCCCGGCGCTCGGCGTACTTCTCGTTCGTCGGCTCGCCAGCGTCGTCCAGCTCTAGGTTGTTCACGAAGATCGCGAACAACGTCTCCATCGCGCTCGGCTCATCTCCGAGGATCCTCAAGTAGTGCTCGACATCGGGACGACCTTCCGGCCGACCTCCGTCGAAGAGCGGGTACCCGACGGAACCCCGGCCGACCCATCCGGCGAATCGCCTGATCGCTCCGGACGCTCCGTGGCTGATGCGCGTCGTCATGACCGCAATCTAGATCGCACATCCCCAAGCGCGCGATCCGGTCACGGGGTCGTCTGCTCGGCCCGGTCGCGCAGCTCGGCGGCTAGCGCAGCGGTGCGGGCGCGGTCTGCCGGCGGGCGTCGGCGCACGATGCCGTTGAGGCCGTCGAGCAGGTCGGCGCACTCGTGGAGCACGGCGTGGCTGATCCGATCGCGGGTGGTGGCGGGCACGGTCTCGTCGTTGGTGATCCGCACGAGGTCACCGAGCACGGTGTCCAGGTCGACCAGCGCGTCAGCGACCGCAGCGCGGCCCGCGGCGGTCGGTGGCTTCCGACCAGCTCGACGGGCGATCGCGTCGACCTGCCGGCGGCTGATGCTCATGCCGTGTCCCTGCTCGCGTGGCTGTGGAGCAGGTCGAGCACGTCGCGGAGCCGTTCGCTGGTCACGGTGGTCTCGCGGTGCTGGCGGGCCTCGGCGAGCACGGCGCGGCAGGCGCCCACAGCATCACGGTCGGTGCCCTGGTCGATGATCCGGGCCAGACGCTCGACGGCCTGCGCAGCCTGCGCCACGAGCAGGTCAGCGACCATGCACGCGTTCTCGTCTCGCTGGTCCTGCACGGCGTCGCGAAGCGCGGGGTCGGCAGTGAGTCGTCGTCGTACAGTCCGGCCGCTGATGCCGACCAGCGCGCCGGCCGCGTCGTGGGACAGTCCGGAGGCGAGCGCGACCACGAGGGCGCGTTGCTGCGGGTCGAGCGTGGTCGTGGTGCTCATCGGGCCTCCGACCGCTCGATCACGGCCGACGTGCGCGACGATGCGCCAGCGGCCGCGATACGGGCAGCAGCGGCACGGACGCGGGCCTCACGCTCGCGGACAGCAGCGGGTCGGGTCTGTGGGGCGAGCTGGTGCAGCCGGGCTCGGTCCTCGTCGCCGATGTAGCCGTACCGCTCGGGGTGGCCGGGTGCGTCGGTCGGTGCGCCGTCGGTCAGCTCGCCGTAGAACCGCACGACCGCGGGCAGCGCGAGCGTGACCGGGACGCCGAACAGGTCGGCCAGCACGCGGCGCCGGTGGCGGTCGCTGCCCACGATCCCGCCAGAGGATGCGAGCACGGCCGCGCAGTCCGAGCACAGCGGCCAGCGCACCGCGGGGCCGGTGGTCATCGTGGTCGGCCGGATCTGCCGCGGGCGGTGCCACTGGCACGAGACGTTCACAGAGCAGATTCCGCACACTCCGCGGCGCGAGCGACGCGGCCGGGGAACGCGGTTCGCGTTGCGCTGCACGGTCTCGACTGCCTCGCGGGCCTCGGTCGGGCTGACGTGCTCCCATGGGGTCGCGGCGGGCGCACCGATGCCGACCTGCGCCCAATGCCGGGCGATCGCGGTCGGGGAAGCCTGCTCGATCGGATCGGGCGCGTTGATGCGCTCGTGCGCGACCTGCGCGCGCCAGCGCAGCCGCCGGGCGATCGCACCGAGCAGCAGCGGGTCGTCGGGGTGCTCGACGCCGGCGGCGGTCAGCGCACGGCTGACGAGCTGCACGGCCGTCGCGTTGCGGCAGTCGTCGCAGCGGCGCCAGCGGGCATCGCCGATCAGGGTGCCCGCGCCCACCGACACGCGGAGCACGCCGGTTCCGCAGTCGGGGCAGCGGTCGCCTCCGTCGGTCACGGTGCCTCCGGCACGGTCGGCGCTCGGCGTCGGCGTGGTCGCCGGGCGCTCGGTCGCGGGGTCGCGTCGTCGCAGTCTCATCGGTTCTCCCTTGTGGGTTGGGCCGGTGGGCGTCGTGCCCACGTCGGCAAGCGGTCAGCGCAGCGCGGGCACACTCGGCCCGCTCGGGTGTCGCGGAGCCGTCGGGTCGGAACGTGCCGACTGCACCGGTCGCAGCGCGGTTGATCGGCGGCGCTCACCGGTCGGCACCTTGCTCGGCGCTCTGGTCGAGGAACGCGGCCAGGGCCTCGCGGCCACGGCGTCCGCGGCGGTCAGCGCCGGTCGCGCCGGGGATGCGGGGCAGCCGGGAGCGCGGCGGGTGGCAGCACGTCGAGCAGCAGCGGCAGCGGTTCGGGTCGGTGCCGTTCACGATGCCCTCGGCCTTGCCCGCGTCGCACGCAGCCTTGGTCGTGCCGCAGGTCCAGCACCGTTGCGGCGGCGGGGTCGGGAGCGGCGCCGTGCTCATCGGGTCCGCGCCCGCATCGAGTCGAGGCGCCGGCGCGCAGCTTGCACGCGTGCCCCGCACAGCCCGGCCGGCCACGACCAGCACGGGGCGCCGGCCGCTGCCTCGTGCCGCGTGCACGGCGTCTCGATTACGACCGACCAAGCGACGTGCGGCGGGGTCGTGGTCGGGTGGCTCATCGGTCGGTCTCCTGTCGTTGGTTGAGGGCGTACCCCTGGCAGATGCACGGCGCTCGGCGGCACTCGCCCGACGCGCCGTCACGGGCGTAGTGGTCGCGGCGCGCGTGGCCGCAGATGCATCGGTCTTCGGCGTGCTCGGCGCGGAACGCGGCGAGGTCGAGGTCGGCCACGTCAGATCACCCGCCACGAGCTGGGCCAGCGGAATCCGTCGTCGTCGTCCTCGCGCGCGCGGTCTGTGGTTGCGGTCGCGCCGATGGGCGGTGTCGGTGGTGACGGGTCGGAGCGGACCGGCGGCAGCGTCGTGCTCGACGTGGTGAGCTGCCGACGGGGCGAGGAAGTCGGGTCGTCAATGTCGTCTCCCGACGTACGGTCGGCCGCGCTGATCGCGGCCACGATCGACGCGTAGGTGTCCCGCTGCGGCGCGGGTGCGCCAGGGGTACTTACAGGGGGTGCATCCCGGTCGTTGGAAAGGGAGTAGTGCGTGCACCCGATCTGCGCGCCGATCTGCACCCCTTTCGCATGCTCGACCTGCACCCCTTCTGCGGCGGTCGGTCCGCACTCGGAGCACGGCCACGGGTCGTCCGGGGTCGTGTAGTGGAACACGGTTTGGTGCCCGCGTCCCTGCGCGCGCTGCTGACCCCGATCACCCTTCTCGTGCATCACGAGATAGCCGGCTGCCTCGGCCGTCCGGTACGCGCGGCGGATCGTAGCCTCGTGCTTCCCGGTCACGGCCGCGAGCCGGCGCCGAGAGAACGCGTGCTCGTTGGTGCCCTCGTCGTGGTGGTGACCAGCACCGCGCTCGCTGTGCGTCAGCAGCACGAGCTTGACGCCGGCGGGTAGCCGCGGGTCTCGTCTAACGGCTCGGCGCCAGGTCATGCGCTCGGTCACGCGGTCGACTCCGATCGACGGTCGCGCGCACCGTTGGCGGCCGGGCGCTGTGAGAGCTGGGAGCGTGAGGCTGTGAGAGGTCGGCCCGATTCACGCTCAGAACGTGGGCGTGCATCTGATCGACCGTCAGACCGCGCCGTCGATAAGGGCACGGAGCCTCGCGACGCTGACCACCTTCCGCTTGCCGAGCCGGAGCACGGGCAGGCGCCCGTCGGCGGCCATGGCGTAGATCAGGGATCGGCCGACGCCGAGCACGTCCGCGGCGTTGGCCTTCGTCTCGTGGTGGACCGGGACGACAGCGACGCCGGCTGCCTCCAGCTCGGCGAGGGTCGATCCTCGCGGCAGCTCAGTCCTCGGCTGCGGATCGGTCCGCGTGGTCTCGGGAGGTGTTGCGGTCTGCGTTTCCATGCGTCGATCTAACGACATGTGCCATGGAGTGGCGTATCGTTACTGCTATGAGTCAGCGACACACCGATGCACGGCACTTCGTCGGCCGCGAGGTCACGGCGTGGGAGGCGTGGGGGGTCAGCTGGCAGGTCGAGATCGACTGGATCACCGACGAGAGCGGCAAGGCGGTGCCGGTCCGTCTGGCGCTCAACGGCGCGCCGTACGCGGCGTACGACGATGAGTCGATCCTTGATCTGCCGTGCACAACGGAGCCGATCGGGGTGATCCGCCGCGAGGTGCTAGAGCGGTTGCCCCTGCGCGAGCTGCTCGATCACTCGCGCGAGGTGATGATCACGAGCGGCAAGATCGAGCTGCCGTGCGTCGACCCTGACGCGTTCGTGGACACCAGCACGCACGTCGGTCGCCTGCGTCGCGCGGCGCTACTCCATGCGCAGTACGTCGAGAGCGGGTCGCGCAATCCGTCTCAGGACACCCGCGACGCACTCGACCGCGAGGGCGTGCGGCCGGGCCGGATCGGCAGCAGCGATCCGGCCGACGTAGTGCTGACGGTCGGCCGCGTCCGTACGTGGATCACCGAAGCCAGGAAGCGGGGGCTCTACCCCGGAGAGGAAGGAAGCAAGTGAGGATCACACAACCGAGAGAGGGCGAGCCGATCAGGCTCGTGCCGACCAGCACCGGGCACCGCTATCGGGTGGTCGTGGACACGGCGCCAAAGGGCGCTCCGCGGAAGCAAGTCACGCGCACGTTTGACACGTTGCGCGAGGCGCGCGAGTTCGTGACCGAGACCCGCGAGCGGGTCGCGAAGGGCACCTATTTGGCGCCGTCGAGGGTCACGCTGGGCCAACTGACCGACGACTGGCTGCGCACGCGCAGAGACGTGCGTGAGGTGTCCCTGCGGGGCTATCGCGGCGTGCTCGACCCGATCGTTGGGCACATCGGCGAGCGCACCGTGCAGAGCATCACCCGGCGCGACGTGGAGGCGCTGGTGGAGTGGATGAGCACCGGCGGCGGCGCACGAGGTCGGGGCTGGTCGCAGCGGTCGACGGTGTACGCGCTCGGCGCTCTGCGGCAGGTGCTCGCCTACGGCGTGGCCGACGGTGTGATCGTCGCGAACCCCGCTGAGGGCGTGAAGGCACCGCGGCGGCGCAAGGGTGATCGGCGGTCGGTGTCGGTTTGGGAGCCGGCCGATCTGGTCGCGTTCCGCGAGGTGGCCGACCGCGACGAGTGGGCCGCAGCGTGGAGGCTGACGCTGTGCGGGCTGCGTCGCTCTGAGGTGCTGGGGCTGTCGTGGTCGTGCGTCGATCGCGACTTCGGGACGGTCACGGTCGAGGCGTCACGCGTGGTCGTCGGCAAGGGACGCACGGCGCTGGACGACGCGAAGTCGGAGGCGTCGCACCGGACGGTGCCGGTCGAGCAGATGCACCCCGGCACCATGGCCGTGCTGCGGTCGCTGTCGGCCGCGCAGGCGGCGCACCGGGTCGCAGCTGGGTCGGCGTACGACGCGAGCGGTCTCGTGGTCGTGGACGCGCTGGGGCACGGCGTCTCGCCGGACGCGTACTCGGATCGGTTCCGCGCGCTGTGCGTCGAGGCGGGCGTGCCCACGATCCGGCTGCACGAGGTGCGGCACACGCTCGCGCTGATGCTGCACCGAGCGGGCGAGGCGCCGGCCGACGTGGCTGCGCTGCTCGGTCACACGGTCGCGACGCACCTCGCTCACTACGTCCCTCGGACCGAGCGCGGTGCGGCGTCCGCAGCGAGTCGGTTCGGTGAGGTGCTAGCAGCGGTCCGGTAAGCCGCTGCAAGCACACGCCCGCTGACTGGGAATCTCGGACGTCGCGCATTGCCCGCGCCTACACTCGGGCAATGCGCGACAAGGACGTACGGGACGCGCTCCACGTCCAGCTGCTCGGGGAGCATGCGTCCGAACTCGCTGACACACTGTTCGTGGATGAGCTGGGCCTGTGCGGCGAGGTGCGAGTCGACGTCGCGGTCGTCAACGGATCGCTCTCGGGCTACGAGTTGAAGTCGGCCCGCGACACGCTCAGGCGGCTGCCGACACAGGTTGAGGTCTACTCGCGCGTCTTGGACTACGCGACACTCGTTGTCGCCGAGAACCACGTAGACCACGCGAAGGGCATTCTGCCCGCATGGTGGGGACTCATTGAGGCGAAGGGCGACGTCGGGTCCGTCAGCCTCGTCGGTCGTCGCCACGCAGCCCAGAACCCCGCGGTGGATCCAGAGTCGCTAGCGCAGTTGCTGTGGAGAAGCGAGGCGCTGCGCGAGCTTGAGACCAGGGGACTCGCCGCCGGCGTGCGCAGCAAGCCTCGCGTCGAAATCTGGCGACGACTCGCAACCGAACTTGCGATCGAAGACCTCCGCGCAGTCGTTAGGGCATGCCTCAAGGCGCGCCAAGACTGGCGATCTGCGGCACCGTCTTCGTGATGTGATGGTGAGTCGCGTAACGGCGCCACGCCTCCGGATTCGACCCTGATTGTCCAGCCGCCACCGGTGCCAGCCAGTCTTCGAACGCGCAGTGACCGGCCTCGTACGACGGGTGGGACACAAGCAGGCTCGCCGCAGGCGGCACAGCCATGCCTCCCTGGCTCTTTCCGCCGTGGGCCTTGAAGAGACCGCCCTTTGCGACCAGCCATTCGTTGTCCGTCGTGTATCTCAGGGTTGCTGAGATCTGCATGACGGCCGGATTGATGTCGACACCCAGGCTCGCTCCGTTGACCGCGTAGTCGCCGAACGTCGGCTGCCGCGGCAGCGGAGGCGCTACCGCTCCCGATCGCAGTGCGGCGTAGATGCGCCAGTCGTGTCGGGGGAGAACATGAAGACCCGACCCCGGCGGCATGCTCTCGGGGATCGCTGTCGACGCGACAGTCAGGGAGCGCCAGTCGTTCAGGTATGGGAGCGTCCTCAGCTCGGCCAGCGCGAGTCGGGCGGCCGCCGCACCCACGTCATCACGCATGTCGAGCACCAGATGACACTCAGCGGGGGAAGTGCCGAGATGCGCGAGAAGTTCGTCGATGTCGGCTGGACCCGCGCCGGCAGGCCACTCATCGACCGCCAGGCGAACACACACGTCCGAACCGTCTGCAACAAGACCCTGCGCTGCGTCGAGGTAGGGGTCGGTGCTGATGGTCGAGACAACCGGCGTCAACTCCAACCCCTGCGACGCGGCTTCACCGTGGAACCAGGACAGCGGATGCACGCCACTGGCAAGAGGGCCGTCTCCCAAGTCATTCATGTCGATGAACGCCGGCCGCTTCCAGGAGCCGGCAAGGTCGCTCGGCAGCGCGCTCAGGTGCTCATCGAGCGACTTCTTCGGTTGACCTAGGTCGTAGTCCCAATCAGCCTCGTGGACGACGAGCAGCGGCCGCACCTCGTCACCGATCACCGGGTCCAAGCTCTCAAGCGCCCGACGCTCGCCGCGCTTCGTCAGCAAGATCGGCACGTACTTGTCCGCCCCGAAACCCAACATGCCGGACTGCTCCTATCGCTCACCAACAAGGGGGACCACGATAGGAGCGGTTCCTAGCGGGCCGTCGGCTTTTCGCGAGAACGACGACCGCCGTCAGGAAAGAGGTAACGCGTGATCACAAGCAGGACCGCGATGACCTGGATCACGGTCGCACCAAGCCATGCCGCGATCGCCTCGGTCGGCACCGACCACGACACCCCCCACCACGCGTACATCACGAACACTGCATCGGCGATCCCGATCTGCACGGCGGTCGCTACGTACGTGTACTTGGCAACCCTTTTGCGGAGGTCATGCTCGTCGATCTGTCGCTGGAGCTTGTGTTCGCGCTTGCGGTCGCGGTACGGCTCCTTGGGGACGGGCTTCGCCCCTGCGAGGAGCGCCTCCACCTCGGCTGCCGAAGGCCTCCCAGGCGCCGGGTCGGTGGGCGTCGCAGGCTGAAGCGCCGCCGACTTAGGGACCGGCGCGGCTCCCGCCAGCAACTCGTCGGCAGACGCACCCGCGGGCACTCCGGGTTGCCCGTCGTCGGTCGGGTGCCCCAGCTCAGTCACGGGCGATCCGGAGGGTCGCGAGACGGTTGTTCATTGCTTCGAGGGAGACACCAAATGTGTAGGCCAGGGCCGCGGCGTCGAACTTCTTCGCTTGACTCCTGACCTCGTGCTCCGGCATCAGCAACTGTGCCGCGAAGCCGTTCGCGTAGCGTTCCTCCGGGTCCGTTCCGGCTGAGGACAACTGATCACGACGGTCGACGTACTCCCATCCCTCATCGTCGTTGCCAGACCTGCGGATGTAGTGACCAAGCTCGTGCGCGCAGGTGAATCGCTGGCGATTCTCACTGTCGTTGGCGTTCAGGTAGATGGCCGGATCCTGGCCGGCACGCTTCACGAGCAGGCCGGCAACGCCCATATCCAGGTTCGCCGTGAACACGTCGACGCCCAAAGAACGTGCGATCGACACGGGATCGACGGGTACGTCGACTCCGAACGGACCCGCCCATGCGCGATCGAGAAGTTGGGACGCGTCGCGCGTCGCGTCGGCCGCGATGTTCTGCACGTCGTCTCCTTCCTGTGAAGCTTGCGCCCATCATGGCCCCAGGGGCCGACGGAACGTGCGCAGATGACCCGTTCGCGAACGCAGTCCGTGAGACATCCGTGAGAGCAGGAAGGCCCCCGAGCCGGTAAGTCTCGGGGGCCTTCGCCTGTTTCCGCAGGTCAGACCGCGGATGCCTGTGCGCGCCCGTAGGGATTCGAACCCCAAACCTTCTGATCCGTAGTCAGATGCTCTATCCGTTGAGCTACGGGCGCATGCCGCCCTCGCGAGCGACCGGTCGAGAATAGCCGAGGCCGACTCCCAATGCCGAATCGCCCCGTTGTGCGACCATGATGCCGTGGTGTCCGGGTACGAACCGGAGGATCGCGAGCTGTTCGAACGGGCAGCACTCGACCTCTACGAAACGCTGGTCCAGGAGGGGGGTCTCGCCCCGGACGACGCGCGCCTCGAGGACGGCACCGACACCAAGGCCGCGCTGGAGCTGCTGAACGAGCTCAACCTGGTCCAGCTCGACCAGCGCGCCAACCAGTGGCGTCCGCTCGAGCCCGCCACCGTGCAGTCGCGGGTGGTGACGCCGCTGAGCACCGAGGGCGCGCGCCTGCTGGACGAGTCCGCCCGGTGGGCCAAGGCGTTCCAGTCGCTGAGCCACACGTGGCGACGGTCCCCGGTCGCGCAGAGCTCGGGCCCGTTCACCTACCTCCACAACGAGGCGATCAACCCCTACCTGACCGCGCTCGTCGGCGATGCCGAGGAGGAGCTGCTCACTGCGCAGCCGCAGACCGGACGCGACGCGCAGTCGATCGCGACGGCGGCCCTGCGCGACACCGAGGCACTCGACCGCGGGATCTCGATGCGCACGCTCTACCAGCACAGCGCGCGTCGCAGCGCGATCACCCAGAAGTACGTCGCCGCCGTGACCGCTCGTGGCGCGGAGGTGCGCACGCTCGACGAGTTCTTCAACCGGATGATCGTGGTGGACCGCCGCGTGGCCGTGATCCCGGCAGCCGACACGCTGGCCACCGCGGTCGTCGTGCGCGAGCCCGCCGTCGTCGCCTACCTGATCGACGTCTTCGAGCGGGCGTGGGCACGGGCGCGGCCCTTCGCGGTCGCGGAGGAGACAGCCGTCAAGGAGATCGCCGTCGAGCAGCGGTCGATGACGATCCGGATGCTGATCGCCGGGCATGCTGATGCGGTGAGTGCGAAGCGGCTCGGGGTGAGCCCGCGGACCTACGCGGGATACGTCGCCGACCTGAAGGCGGAGTACGACGCGGACACCCGGTTCCAGCTGGGCTACATGATGGGCAACGCCGGGATCTCCGGCAACGAGACAGCCGACGACCCGGCTGGTCCGCCAGCCGGGAAGTAGCGACCGCCAGGTCTGTGGGTCAGCGTGGTGCGTGGTGGTGCGGCGCGACGCGGCAAGCGCCCCCGCAGCCCCAGCCGGTGTCAGCACCGGCGTGCGCCGACGGTGCGGTGACCGCAGTGAGCCCCACTGTCGCCACCGTCGCCGCGAACAGCAGCGCCGCCCTTCGTCCGAACTCCCTCATCACTCCGCCTCCGATTGGGTGTCGGGGTCGCACGAGCCCCCATACGACAACGAGTCGTGTGCTGCCTAGCCAAACATCCCGACCCCTCAACGCGCAACGCCAAGGAAATTTTCTTTCCCGTACGCCGATCGCCCGGACGATCGCCCGCGAAATGCAAGGACCCCCGGCGAGGTGCTCGCCGGGGGTCGACGCGGAGGCGGAGGGATTTGAACCCTCGATGGGGTTGTAGCCCCAAACCCGCTTAGCAGGCGGGCGCCATAGACCGGACTAGGCGACGCCTCCCCACCGACCGGTGGCCGGTCGGCAGGGACAGGCTACAAGGCGCCGACCGGCGCCACCGAATCGGCCCGTCAGCGCGCCGAGCGCTCGAGGTGGGCGCGTACGTCGCGCGCGAAATCGTCCTTGTCGCCGGCCAGGATCTCGACCGGGATCGTCGTGGACCGGCCGTCCTTCAGGCGGAGGACGACGCAGGGCACGTCCTGCGGCTGGGTGGCCACGGCGTCCTCGACCTCGCTCCACCGCGCCTCACCGACCCCCGCGCCGCGCACCAGTCGGACGCGGTAGCCCTGGGCGGTCAGCCGCACCACGCTGACCCGGGTGCGCAGCCACCACGCGAGGACGACGAGCCCCAGGAGGCCGGCGGCGAGGAGCACGACGAGCAGGTCGGGCCCCAGGCCCGCGGCCGCGACACCGACGGTGCTGACGAGGATGACCACCGCGAAGAGGATGAGGTAGGCGCCGACGAACCGGGCCACGACCAGAGGAGCCATCCGGTAGTCGACGGGAGTGGACGGTTCGGTGCTGCTCACACGCGAACTCTAGACTCGGCCTCCGGAGACCCGGCCCTCGGTGGGGTCTGCCGAGGAGGGGTGCCGGAGTGGCCGATCGGAACCGCCTTGAAAGCGGTCGTAGGGAGACCTACCGCGGGTTCGAATCCCGCCCCCTCTGCTGCAGGCGGCCGGCTTCGTCCTCGTCGAGGCAGGCGAGCCGGTCGCAGAGGACGTCGGGATCGACGGCCAGCTCGGCGGCGGCCTCCTCGACCGAGCTGGCCCAGGTGAGCACCTCGGCCACCCGCGCGATGGAGGGCAGCAGGAGGCGGGCGGTCTCGCGTCGTACGCGGAGCTCCTCGCGCGCCGCCAGCACGCCGACCAACGTCGGACCGCGCTCCGCATGGAGGCACTCGTGCAGGACGGTGCAGCGGCGCTCCTCGAAGGTGAGGTCGCTGCGCAGGCTGATCACCTTCTCGTCGAAGAGGGTGAAGCCGCGGTCGGGGTCGTCCTCCGGGTCGTGCCAGCGCAGGGTCCAGTCACCGAGAGCGCGCAGGCGGTGCCAGGGATTGATCACGCCCGCACGGTAGGCGCGACGCCCGTCACTTCTCCTTGGCCGATGACTTCCCGGACCGACCGCGCGCGGCGCGCTTCTGGACCATGGGGGTCGCCTTCTTGCGGGCCCGGCGGTCCTCGAGGTCACCGACCTTGCGCTTGCGCTCGAACGCCTGCAGGTCGCCCGCCCAGTCGCGCGCGTCGAGGTCGAGCGCGATCGCGATCCGCACCAGCTGACTGACGTGCACCAGTCGTGGCTCGGCGTAGGGCGACAGGATGTTCGCGAGGGTGCTCCGGGGGATGCCGGACGCCTGCGACAGCTTCTCCTGGGTCAGGCCCGAGTCGAGGAACGCTCGACGGACCATCTTGGTGGCTTCGACATTGATCGGATCTGAGGCCTGTTCTCTCTGTCCCACGGGCGCATCCTATTCCAATTTGAACAGATCGGCCAGCCGGTCTTGCATTTTGTCTTATACCGAACTAGTGTCGCGTCCTGTGTCCTACCTTGAACAGCGCGGAGAGCGCGTCCACCAGGCTGCAGTCGGCGCGGTCAACGCGGAGATCGCCCGCCAGGGCGTGACCGTCTCGGAGGTGGCGAAGGCCGCCGCCATGCCGAGGACGACGCTGCACAACAGGTTGCGCGGCAAGGGCGACATGACCGTCTCCGAGCTGGTCCGCGTCGCGATCGCGCTCGACGTGCCGGCGGCCGCCCTCCTCACCTCGGCGATGGAGGCGGCACAGGTCGAGGAGGAGCGCGACTAGGGTCGGGGCGTGAGCAGCGCCTCCGCCGATCCCCCACGGACCCGCCGTAGCCAGGCCGAGCGCCGGCAGTCCACGCAGGCCCAGCTGATCGCCGCGACGATCGAGAGCCTGGTGGAGGACGGCTGGAGCGGCACGACGACCCGGTCGGTGGCCCAGCGCGCGGGCGTGAGCCAGGGGGCGCAGCAGCACTACTTCCCCACGAAGCGCGCGCTCGTCGAGGCCGCCCTCGGCGCGATCCTCGAGGAGCAGGCGACCATCGCCGCGACCTGGGACGTGCCCACGACCCAGTCCGAGCGCCTGGAGTTCCTCCTCGACCGCCTCTGGGACATCCACTGCCTCCCGGTCAACCTGGCGATCCAAGAGCTGCTCACCGTCGCCCGCACCGACCCGGAGACGGCCGCGGGGATCGCAGGGCTGCACGTGGCTGCCGAGACGGCGGCGATCGACGCGGCGCGGGCGCTGGTGCCCGAGCTCGCCGACCACCCCGAGCTCGCCCTCTGGGTGCGTGCCTCGGTCGCGACGATGCGCGGCCTCGTCGGCGTCGCCGCCGTTGCCGACCCGGCCGACAGCGACGTCTGGCCGCACGCGCGCGCCGTGCTGCTGCGCGGACGCCCCCGCTAGCCGGGAGTCAGCCCAGCTCGACCAGGAGGTCGCCCTCCTGCACCACGTCGCCGGTCGAGACCTTGATCTCCCGCACGACGCCACCGACCTCGGCGATCACCGGGATCTCCATCTTCATCGACTCCAGCAGCAGCACGGTCTCGCCCGCGGCGACGGTGTCCCCCACGGACACCTCGACCTGCAGCACGTTCGCGACCATCTCGGCTCTGATCTCCGACGCCTGACTGCGCATGACGGTGACGCTACGGGTTACCCGTCGGTACCGCGCCATCGGCTCACGGGCGTCACAGCAGCGCGGAGGTGCGCCGCGGCTCCGGTCGTACGGCGGCAGCCTGCTCCGCCGTACGACGTCGTCGTCCTGCGTTGCCGGTCATCGCGAGGTCGAGGCGGATCACCACGAACGCGAGCACCAGCCCGACCACGAGCCCGTAGACCGCCGAGAGCACGACCTCGCCGAGGTCCACCGCGGGGTTGCCCAGCGAGGTCGCGACGGGCGAGGTCGCGGCGACCCCGAACGCGCAGACCCACCAGCCCTGCCGGCGCCGGGCCCGCATGTGCGACCCGTAGGCCAGCGCCGGCACGCCGAGCACCGCGACGATCGGGCGGGGGAAGGCGCCGAGGTGCTCCCGGCTCCAGTCGACGCGCTCCAGCAGCCAGTCGACGAGACCGGTCGAGCCGTAGCGGCGGAGCAGCTCGGCATAGAGCAGCGTCGCGAGGAGCAGGGCCGCCCCGACCGCGACCACGATGACGCCGCGGCGACCGAGGCCGTGCAGGCCCGCACCGAGCCGGAAGACGAGGACCACAGCGCCGACGAGCGCGAGACCGAGGCCGAGGTACTCGAACCGGGTCACGTCGATCGCCGGCTCGAACCCGACGGCGGCCATCGCGCCGACGCCGGCCAGCACCATGCCGACGAGGCACTCCCGCACGGCCGCGGGGAAGGTCTGGGCAGGCACGGTCGCCATCACCCCGAGGACGGCTGCCACGACCGTGGTGAGGACCGCGGCGCCGGTGGAGACGACGTCCTGGTCGACCCAGGTGGCGAGCAGGCCGATCGCCAGCGCGAGCATCCCGAAGATCACCGGCCGCCCGCCCGTGCGCGCCGCCAGTGCCCAGGAGTAGGACGCCGCGATCGCGACAGACCCGGTCGCGCCGAACCAGTCCGGACCCACCGGCACCATCGCGCAGACCAACGCGGCCGTGCTGGCGAGCACGAGGACCGCCCACACGACCAGCGGCAACCGCGACGTCGCGATGCCGGAGACGCGTCGCTGCACCCCGCCCAGAGCGGGCCGAGCGGCGACGCGGGTGGCGTGACGGGACACGACCGGCAACCCTACAAGCGGCGGTTGGCCAGCGACGGGTTGGTACGACGCGCGGCGTCGAGCACGGCACGATCGATCTCGGCCGTCACCACGACGGGCTCCGCCGCATCGCCGGCGTCGGCCTCGGCGACGACGTCGCCGAGCGGGTCCACGACCATCGAGTGGCCCGTGTAGCGGGGAGCGGGCTGGCCGACCGCGGCGACGTACACCGTGTTCTCGATGGCGCGGGCGGTGACCAGTGTGCGCCAGTGGTGCACCTTGCGGGGGCCGGCCACCCAGGCCGCCGGCACCACCACGAGCTCGGCGCCCTCGTCGACGAGCCGCCGGGTGAGCTCGGGGAAGCGGAGGTCGTAGCAGGTCATCAGACCGACCCGCCAGCCGGCGACGTCGACCACCGTCGGCGCCACCGGACCGGCCGTGAGGCGGTCGGACTCGCGGTGGCCGAAGGAGTCGTAGAGGTGGACCTTGCGGTACGAGGCCTCGGCGCTGCCCCTCATCACGAGGGTGTTGTAGGGACGCGCCGGGTCGTCGCTGCGCTCGAACATGCCGGCGACGACGGCGCCTCCGCGGGCGGCGGCGACCCGCGCCACCTCCGTGGCGAACGGCCCGCCGAGGTCCTCGGCATCGTCGCTGACGTCGGAGCCCACCTCGCCGAAGTCGCGGGCGAACGCCTCGGGGAAGACGACCAGGTCCTGACCCTCCGGCGCGAGCCGGTCGAGAGCGGACCTGTTGGCCGCGGGGTCGAGGCCGGACGCGGCCTGCACCAGCGCCAGGCGCAGGCTGTCGCTGGGCTCATCGGCGTGGCTCACCCCACCAGTGTCCCCGACCGGCCCCCGTGCCGCCGTACGCCGTCGTTTGCGAGACTCCTCGGGTGATCGAGCCCGGCCTCACCAGCTTCGCCGCCATCATCCTGGCCGGCGGCCAGGCGACCCGCCTCGGCGGCGCCGACAAGGCGTCCATCGAGGTGCACGGGCGCACCCTGCTCGAGCACGCGCTCGACGCCGTCATCGACGCGAGTGAGGTCGTCGTGGTCGGGCACAGCGTGCCGACCGAGCGGCCGGTGACGTTCGTCGTCGAGGACCCCCAGTACGGCGGCCCCGTCGCCGGTTTGCTGACGGGCCGTGACGCGCTCCTGCGCTCCTTCCCCACGCTCGCGGTGCTCGCGGTCGACATGCCGTTCCTGACCGCGGCGACGCTGCGACGGCTGCAGGACGCCGCTGTCGACCACGACGGTGCCGTGCTCGCCGATCCCGACGGCCGGCGACAGCTGGCCTTCGTCGTCGCGTCCGCGGCGCTCGACCGGGTCCGTCCCGACCACGAGGCCCAGCACGGCCACGCGCTGTGGCCGATGCTGGACCAGCTCGACGTGGTCGTCGTGCCGGCGCACGCCCGGGAGCACCGCGACGTCGACACGTGGACCGACCTGCGCGACCTGGCCGACGACTGAGACACGCCGGCCGCAGGCTGATCGGCAAATCGGGTCTTGTCAGGGGCCCGCGCCGAAGTTCACTCTTGAGGAGTGAACCTCCACGACTGGATCGATGAGCTCTGCGACCTCCTCGACGTCGAGAGCGAGGCCGACGAGGCCCTGCTGGGAGACCTCGCCGAGGTGGCGCACGACAACGTGCACCCGACCGCGGGACCGGTGACGGCCTTCCTGCTCGGCGTCGCGGCCGGTGCCCGCGACGCGGGCCCCGACGCCGTCGAGCGGATGGCGGCGAAGGTGCAGGCGCTCGCCGAGGCCTGGGACCGGCCCGCCGGCGCGGCGGACGAGACCGAGGAGGACAGCGAGGCGGACCGCGAGGTCGACGACGACCTCAGCCACCTCGACGAGATCGACGAGGACGACGACGACGTCGACGAGGAGGAGGAGCAGGAGCAGGACCTCCTGGTCTGACCGGGCAGGATGGGCACATGCGTGCCGTGACGACGACCGAGCCCGGCGGTCCCGAGGTACTGACCCTCAGCGAGCTTCCCGACCCGGAGCCCGGCAGCGGCGAGGTGGTCATCGACGTCGCCGCGACGGCGATCAACAGGGCGGACCTGCTGCAGCGGAGGGGCTTCTACCCGCCCCCGCCGGGTGCCTCGGACATCATCGGGCTGGAGTGCAGCGGCACGATCACCGCCGTCGGCGACGGCGTGACCGGCTGGGAGGTGGGCGCGCAGGTGTGCGCCCTGCTCGCGGGCGGCGGCTACGCCAGCAAGGTCGCCGTACCTGCCGGTCAGGTGATGCCGCTGCCGGAGGGCGTCGACCTGGTGACCGCGGCCGCGCTCCCCGAGGTCGCCTGCACCGTGTGGTCCAACGTGTTCATGGTCGCCCGGTTGCAGCAGGACGAGGTCTTCCTCGTCCACGGCGGCGGTGGCGGCATCGGCACCTTCGCGATCCAGCTGGCCGCGGCCGCCGGCGCGCGCGTCTTCGCGACGGCCGGCAGCGAGGAGAAGCTCGAGCTGTGCCGCTCGCTCGGCGCCGAGGTCGCGATCAACTACCACGACGAGGACTTCGTCGAGGTGGTGCGCTCGCACACCGACGGCCGCGGCGCCGACGTGGTCCTCGACAACATGGGTGCCCAGTACCTCCAGCGCAACGTCGACGTGCTCGCCGACGAGGGCCGGCTGGTCATCATCGGGATGCAGGGCGGGGTGAAGGCCGAGCTCGACATCAGCGCGCTGCTCGGCAAGCGCGGCGCCGTCATCGCGACCGCCCTCCGCTCGCGACCGGTCGACGGCAAGTCCGCGATCTGCGCGTCGGTCGTCGAGCACGTGTGGCCGCTCGTCGCCGGCGGCGAGGTCCGGCCCATCGTGCACACGGTGCTGCCGCTCGCCGAGGTCGCCGAGGCGCACCGCATCGTGGAGGCGAGCAGCCACAGCGGCAAGGTGCTGCTGACCCCTTGATTAAGGTGGGGGCCATGAGCGAGTCACCCGACGCCCCCGAGCAGCAGATCGTCGTCATCGGCCCCGACGGCCAGCCGGTCGCCTCGATGCCGGCGAGCGCCGCGGCCGGTGAGGCGGACGACGGCGGCGAGGAGGGCGAGCGCGCCCTGACCGACCTGGTCGAGCAGCCCGCGAAGGTGATGCGGATCGGCAGCATGATCCGCCAGCTGCTCGAGGAGGTGAAGGCCGCGCCGCTCGACGACGCGAGCCGGCAGCGTCTCCGCGACGTCCACCAGGCCTCCATCAAGGAGCTGGAGGCCGGGCTGGCTCCGGAGCTGGTCGAGGAGCTCGACCGGCTCTCGCTCCCGTTCACCGACGACGCGACGCCCTCGGACGCCGAGCTCCGCATCGCCCAGGCCCAGCTGGTGGGGTGGCTCGAAGGTCTCTTCCACGGCATCCAGACGGCGATCTACGCCCAGCAGATGGCAGCGCGTGCCCAGTTCGAGCAGATCCGGAAGGCGCTGCCCCCGGGGGTGCAGCCGGGTGCGGCACCGGGCATGCCGCCCGAGCAGGCCGGCGCGGGCGAGGAGAGCCGCAGCGGCGGCGGGATGTATCTCTGAGCGCTACGCGCGCCGCTTGCCGACCCGCGAGAGCAGGAGCAGGCCCAGCACGCCGACGAGCGCGACCGCAGCGCCGGGCGCGGCCAGCCGGCCCAGGTCGGGGACCACACGGGTGCCGTCGGACGGGGCCGACAGGTCGACCTCGGGCGTCTCGGCGACAGGCTCGCTCGCCAGCGCGGCCTTGAGCGCGCTCTGCTGCTGAGCACTGAGCCCGCCCCGCAGCAGCTGGGTGCCGGAGCACGCGGGGGTCGCGAAGTGGTCCATGCCCTGCTCGGTCGTCACGAAGAAGAGGTAGGTGCGCCCGATCACGAGCTTGGCGAGCCCGCCCTCGGCCGTCGGCGTCGTGGTGACCTGCACGCGGTCGCCGGGACGCAGGTCGGTGCGGAAGGTCGCGGTCACCTGCACGGTGTGCGTCCAGTCGCTCGGCTTGCGGGGCTTGTCCTCCCGGCCCGCCCGCCCGGTGCCGCCGTCGACGGACTGGAGCGCCTTGGCGGAGCGCACCTTGCCCGCGAACACGTCGGTGGCGTCGTCGGCCTTGGCCCGGACCGCCGTCGTGCTGGCGAGGTCGAGCGGCTCGCACACGGCCGCGCGGTTGCCCGACGCGATCGCGCCGGCAGAGGCCTGGAGGCCCGGCAGGACCGAGGAGGCGAGGACCGCGAGCAGCAGGGCCAGGGTCGTCCGGGTCGCCGCGATCATCCGTCCAGGGTAGGGCGTCGTCGCGCTCATCCGAACCAGCGGTCCAGCTCGTCGGCGGCCCCGTCGTCGTCCACCGTGCCGGTGACCGCGTCCGCGGCGTCCTGCACCTCCGGGACCGACTGGCCCATCGCGACGCCGCGGCCGGCCCAGGTCAGCATCTCGATGTCGTTGCGGCCGTCACCGATCGCGAGCACGTCCGCGGCGTCGATCCCGAGCCGCTCGGCGACGTACTCCAGGCCGGAGGCCTTCGACACCCCCACCGGCGCCAGGTCCAGCCAGGCGGTCCACCCGACGACGTAGTCGGTGCCCTGCAGCCCGAGGTCGGCGGCCATCGCGACGAAGTCCTCCGCGGTGGCCTGGGGGTCGCGGATGATGACGCGACTGACCGGCGCGGACACCAGGTCGTCCAGCCGCGTCACGATCAGCTCGCCGCCGAGCTCCCCGTCCGGGAACGGGGCGGACACCCGGTAGCCGACGCCGCGCTCCTCGATGGCGACCAGGGCGTCCGGATGACGTTGGAGTACGGCGTGCACGGCCGGCGCGGCGTCGAAGGTCACCTCGTGCACGATCTCCGTCGGCGGGTGGCGCACGATGACCGAGCCGTTGGAGGCGACGATCCACAGGCGACCGTCGGCGTCGACCGGGTCACGGAGCCCGAGCTGGTCGGCGATCACCGTCATGCTGTGCGGCGCCCTGCCGGAGGCCAGCACGACGTGCGCCCCCGCCGCGAGGGCACGCTGCACGCTGTCGCGCACGCGCGCGGGCACCTCCTCGTGCGTGGTGCCCCGACCGCCGACGACCCACTTCAGCAGGGTGCCGTCGATGTCGAGCCCGACCAGCCTCGGCTGCCACCCCGGCATCGGATCAGACCGGCTTGATCAGCTCGAGGCCGCCGAGGTAGGGCTGGAGCGCCTGTGGCACCCGTACCGAACCGTCGGCCTGCTGATGGGTCTCGAGGATCGCCACGATCGCCCGCGTGATCGCGGTGAGGGTGCCGTTGAGCGTCGCCACCGGGCGGACCCGGCTGTCCGGCCCGTCGGCGCGGCTGCGGATGTCGAGGCGGCGCGCCTGGAACTCGGTGCAGTTGGAGGTCGAGGTGAGCTCGCGGTACTTGCCCTGGGTCGGGATCCACGCCTCGCAGTCGAACTTCCGGATCGCCGAGAGCCCCAGGTCACCCGCGGCAACGTCGATGACCCGGTAGGCGAGCTCGAGCTTGTCGAGGAACTCCCGCTCCCAGGCGAGCAGCCGCTCGTGCTCCGCGGGGGCCTCCTCGATCGTGGTGTAGACGAACATCTCCACCTTGTCGAACCAGTGCACGCGGATGATGCCCTTGGTGTCCT
Organism: Nocardioides candidus; assembly: GCF_041321175.1. NCBI lineage: Bacteria > Bacillati > Actinomycetota > Actinomycetes > Propionibacteriales > Nocardioidaceae > Nocardioides > Nocardioides candidus. The sequence goes on from NZ_JBGGWC010000001.1 coordinate 229,436, forward strand.
TGCCGTGCGAACCGGCCTCCTTGCGGAAGCACGGGCTGAAGGCGGCGTAGCGGAGCGGCAGCGCACCCTCGTCGAGGATCTCGTCGGAGTGGTAGGCCGCCATCGGCACCTCCGAGGTGCCGACCAGGTAGAGGTCCTCGCCCTCGATCCGGTAGACGTCGTCCGCGGCCTGCCCGAGGAAGCCGGTGCCCTCCATCGCCCTCGGCCGCACCAGCGACGGCGCGATCACCTGGGTGAAGCCGGCCGCCCGGGCCTGGTCCATCGCCATGTTGACCAGCGCGAGCTCGAGCTGCGCGCCGATGCCGGTCAGGAAGTAGAAGCGGCTGCCGCTCACCTTGGCGCCGCGGTCGAGGTCGATCGCACCGAGCAGCTGGCCGAGCTCGACGTGGTCGCGCGGCTCGAAGCCCTCCGCCGCGAAGTCGCGCGGCGTGCCGACGTGCTCGAGGACGACGAAGTCGTCCTCACCGCCGGCCGGCGCCTCGTCGGCGGCCAGGTTGGGGATCGCCTTGAGGGTCTCGGTCCACTCCTCCTCGGCGGCCGCGCGCGCGGCCTCGGCGGCCTTCACCTCGACGGCGAGCGACTTGGTGCGCGCGAGCAGGTCCTGCCTCTCCTCCGGAGAGGCCTTCGGGATGAGCGCACCGAGCGACTTCTGCTCGGCCCGCTTCGCCTCGAAGTCCGCGATCGCAGCGCGTCGCGCGGCGTCGGCGGCCAGCCCCCGGTCGACCACGTCGTCGGACAGCCCGCGCTTCGCCTGGGCGGCGCGGACGCGGTCGGGCTCGTCGCGGAGGGTGCGCGGGTCGATCATGCCCGCGAATCTATCGGGCGGGTGCAGCGCGCACCCAACTGAAAGGAGCTCAGAAGGCCGCGATCGGCTCGGGGGTCGGGAAGATCTCGTCGAGCTCGGCCAGGTCCTCCGCGCCCGGCACCCAGGCCGCGGTGGCGGCGTTGGCCCGCACCTGCTCCGGGCTGGTCGCGCCGGCGATGACGCTGCTGACCGGTTCCTGGGCGAGCAACCAGCCGATCGCGACGGTGACCTCGCTGACCCCACGGGCCGCCGCGAACTCCGCGTAGCGCTTCAGCTGGGGCGACGCGGCCACCTCGAGCAGGTGCTGGCGACTGCGGGTGAGCCGGCTGCCCGCCGGGGCGGTGCCGCCGGCGTACTTGCCGGTCAGGAGGCCGTTGGCGAGCGGGAAGTACGGCAGCAGTCCGATGCCGTAGGCGCGGCACGCGGGCACGACCTCGAGCTCGGCTCGACGGTCGATGAGGTTGTACTGGCTCTGGCTGCTGACGAACCGCTCGGCGCCGAGCTCCCGGGCGACGAGCTCGGCCTCGGCGATCCGCCACCCGGCCCGGTTGGAGTGGCCGACGTAGCGGACCTTGCCGGAGCGGACCAGGTCGTCGAGGGCCCGCAGCGTCTCCTCGATCGGGGTGGCGGCGTCGGGGGTGTGGAACTGGTAGAGGTCGATCCGGTCGGTGCCCAGCCGCCGCAACGAGGCCTCGACCGAGGCGACGATGTAGCGCCGGCCGCCGCGGGCGCCGAAGTCCGGCCCGTTGGCACCGCCTGCGTCCATGCCGAACTTCGTGGCGACCACGACCTCGTCCCGCCGTGCCCCGAGCGCGGCGCCCAGCCGCTCCTCGGCCAGACCGGGCCGGGAGCCGTAGGTGTCGGCGACGTCGAAGAGGGTGATCCCGGCGTCGATCGCCGCGCCGACCACGCGGTCGGAGCCCTCCTGCGACTCCGTCGCCGCGCCGGGCCGGCCGAGGTTGTTGCAGCCCAGGCCGACGGCGGAGACGGCCAGGCCGGAGCGGCCGAGGCGGCGCAGGGGCGGGTGCGGATCGGTGGTCACGGCTACGACGTTAACGGTCGGAGGAAGTAGCCTCACCCGCGTGCTGGACCGCCCTCGTCAGACTCCCCTGATCTTCGCGGTCGCCTGCCTCGTCGTGTTCGGCGTGCTCGCGGCCGGGGTCCAGGCCGACTGGGCGTGGATCAAGGACGTCGACGACACCGGCCGGTCGCTGCACCGGTGGGCGGACGACCACGGCGGCCTGGTCGACGTGCTGCGCGGGATCGAGATCGCGTTCGACACCATCGCCACGCTGGTCTGGACGGCGGTGCTGACGATCGCGATGTACGCCAAGGGGCACCGGCGGGCGGCCGTGCTCGTGCTCGCGGTGATGGCGGCGACCCTCCTCGCCACCTACCTGACCAAGGCGGCCTTCGGACGGCACCGGCCGCTCTGGCAGGAGCGGCGGTGGTCGCTGGACAACGGCTCCTTCCCGTCCGGCCACGCGACCTACATCACCGCGCTGGCCGGTCTGTGCCTGGTGCTGGCCGTGATGCTGGTGCGCCGCTCCAACATCCGCCGCCTGATCGGCGTCGGTCTCGTGGTCGTGGTCGTGGTCGTGTGCCTCGACCGGGTGCTCCTGGGCCGCCACTACTGGTCCGACGTGACGGGCGGTGTGCTGATGAGCGCCGGCCTGGTGCTGCTCGGCGTGACGCTCTACAACCCGCTGCCGCGCAGCCACGCCCTCAACGCGCTGCCGCTCCCGCAGGCGCTGCCCTCCTCCAACGACCTCGCCGTCGTGCTCAACCCGATCAAGGTCGAGGACGTCGCGCAGTTCCAGGCGATCGTCCACCAGATGGCGTCGGAGTCGGGGTGGAAGGAGCCGCGGTGGTACTTCACGACGGCTGACGACTCCGGCACCGGCCAGGCCGAGCAGGCCTCCGTCGACGGCGCCGACCTGGTCGTCGTCTGCGGCGGCGACGGCACCGTGCGCGAGGTCTGCGCCGAGCTCGCCGGGACGGGCATCCCGGTCGGCATCATCCCCGCGGGCACCGGGAACCTGCTGGCCCGCAACCTCGACATCCCGCTCTTCCTCCGCGCGGCCGTCGACGTCGCCCTCAACGGCCAGGACCGCGCCATCGACATGGTCCGCGTCACCGGCGACGGCGTGGGCGACGACACCCACTTCATGGTCATGGCCGGCATGGGCTTCGACGCCGCGATCATGGAGGGCGTCAACGAGGACATCAAGAAGAAGGTCGGCTGGCTGGCCTACGTCCTGTCGGCGCTCAAGGCGCTGATGTTCCCGACGATGCGCCTCGAGGTCTCGATCGACGCCGGGGAGTTCACCAAGCACCGCGCCCGCACCTGTGTGGTCGGCAACGTCGGCAGCCTGCAGGGCGGCATGAACCTCATCCCCGACGCCGCGATCGACGACGGGCAGCTCGACGTGGTGCTGCTCTACCCGCGGCGGTTCCTCAGCTGGATCCCGCTCGTCGTCCGGGTCCTCAGCCGCCGCGAGGAGCGCGCCGGGGAGTCCGTGGCCCGCTTCAAGGGCCGCTCGGTCGTCGTACGCGCGTCGCAGGAGGTGCCGCGCCAGCTCGACGGCGACTCCATCGGCATGGGCCAGGAGCTGCACATGGAGTGCATCCACGGCCGCCTGCTGGTCCGCGTGCCGCGCTAGGAGCTACGGCCGGGCGTGGCTGATCGCCTCGGTCTCCTCGGGCGAGAGGTCCTGGTCGCTGCGCCACGCGGTGACGCTCTTGGTGTAGGTGCGTGCCTCGTTGCGGCCGCGGATCGAGGTCAGCACGACCCCGTTGCCGTCGTCGTCCAGGAGGGCGAGCGACCACGACAGCCGGCCGCCCATCTCCTCGAAGGCGTCGTAGCGCACCACCGCGAGGTGCCGCAGCGCCCCGGCCGCCTCCTTGCGGAGGGCGGCGACCTCCTTGCGCAGCCCGAGTACGTCGACCGGCAGGTCGGCATCGGCCGTCGGCCTGATCCTCAGCCAGGTCAGCAACGCGAGGAGGAGGGCGGCAGCGGCGACGACGAGGGCGAGGGCCGCGAGCAGGGTGGGCACCTTGGCAAAGGTAGGTCGTCCCGCCGGTGAGAATGCGGCGGCAGGCCGCAGGGCGGCGCCATTACCCTGAGGACATGCCCCGCATCGCCTACCAGGGGGAACCCGGCGCCAACTCCCACAACGTCTGCAACCAGCACTACCCGGACTGGGAGTCGGTGCCGTGCGCGTCGTTCGAGGACGCGTTCGCGGCGGTGACGAGCGGCGACGCCGACCTCGCCATGATCCCGATCGACAACTCGATCGCCGGCCGGGTCTCCGACATCCACCACTTCCTGCCGGAGTCCGACCTCCACATCGTGGCGGAGCACTTCCAGCGCATCGAGTTCTCCCTGATGGCCGTGCCGGGTGCCGGGCTCGACACCATCCGCACCGTGCACAGCCACGTCCACGCGCTGGGCCAGTGCCGCCGGGTGATCCGCGAGCTCGGTCTGACCCCCTTGATCTCCGGCGACACCGCAGGGGCGGCCCGGGAGGTGGCCGAGGCCGCTGATCCGACCCAGGCGGCCATCGCTCCCCCGCTCGCGGCCGAGATCTACGGCCTCGAGGTCCTGCGCGCCGACGTGGAGGACGAGGACCACAACACGACCCGCTTCGTGGTGCTCTCCCGCGACTTCGTGGCCGCGCCGGCCGGCAACGGTCCGGTCGTCACCAGCTTCGTCTTCAACGTGCGCAACCTGCCGGCCGCGCTCTACAAGGCACTCGGCGGCTTCGCGACCAACGGGATCAACATGACCAAGCTGGAGAGCTACATGGTCGGGGGCCACTTCGCCGCGACGCAGTTCCTCGCCGAGGTCGACGGACACCCCGACGACCCGGGCCTCAAGCGGGCGCTGGAGGAGCTGGCCTTCTTCACCACCGACATCAAGATCCTCGGCGTCTACCCCGCCGACCCGTTCCGGGGATAGCGCGGACGTCATACGGTGGGAGCCGCCGGCGGCTCGGAGCGTACGACGTCCGCGACCGCCGATCGCCAAGATTGTCTGACAATCCGTTAGGGTGCCCGCCATGACCGACCAGCAGAGCAACCCCGGTGTCGACAGCGAGGTGGGGCGCCTCCGCACGGTGATGCTGCACCGTCCCGGCGGCGAGCTCCAGCGGCTGACCCCGCGCAACAACGACCGCCTGCTCTTCGACGGCGTGCCGTGGGTCGCGCGGGCCCAGGACGAGCACGACGCCTTCGCCGACGCGCTGCGCGGCCGCGGGGTCGAGGTGCTCTACCTCACCGAGCTGCTCACCGAGACCCTGGCCGATCCCGAGGCCCGGCAGATCGCCATCGAGACGGCGCTGACCGACCTCGACCTCGGCGAGACCCTGCGCGTCTACCTGCGTGGCTTCCTCGGTGACGCCACGCCCGAGGAGCTCACCGACTACCTGACGGCGGGCATCCGCAACGACGAGGTGCGCGGTGGGTTCGGGCTGGTCACCAGCCTGCTCGCCTTCGACGACTTCCTCGTCGACCCGCTGCCCAACCTGCTCTTCACGCGCGACTCGTCGGTCTGGGTCCGCGACCGCGTCGCGATCACCTCGCTCGCGATGCCTGCTCGCAAGCGCGAGACGCAGCTGACCGAGCTCATCTACGGGCGTCACCCGCGCTTCGCCGCCAGCCCTCGGATCCTCGGTCACCACTTCGAGCACGTCGAGGGCGGCGACGTATTGCTGCTGGCGCCGGGGGTCATCGCCGTCGGCGTGGGCGAGCGCACCACCCCGGCGGGCGCGGAGCGGTTCGCCCGGCAGGTCTTCGAGACCGGCCTCGCCGAGACCGTCCTCGCGGTGCCGATCGCGCAGGAGCGCGCGACGATGCACCTCGACACCGTCTGCACGATGGTCGACGTCGACAAGGTCGTGATGTACCCCAACGTCGCGCACACCCTGACGGCGTACGCCGTCACCCGGCGTCCCGACACCGACCCCACCGCGCTCGACCTCGACGTGGCCCCGCCCGAGCCGTTCCTGGTCGCGGCCGCGAAGGCGATGCAGCTCGACACGCTGCACCAGATCGACACCGGCCTCGACCCGGTGACCGCCGAGCGCGAGCAGTGGGACGACGGCAACAACACGCTGGCCCTCGCGCCCCGGCTCGCCGTGGCCTACGAGCGCAACGACGGCACCAACAGCCGCCTGGAGGCGGCGGGCATCGAGGTGATCCGGATCGCCGGCTCCGAGCTGGGCTCCGGGCGGGGCGGGCCCCGTTGCATGAGCTGTCCGATCGCGCGTGACCCGATGCCATGACGGCGCGTTGCCGATAAGGTCGAACCAGCGCGAATTGCCGCGCACATGGGGAGACCTCACCGAAAGGGTCAGCATGGCAACGTTCTTCGAGCACTTCACCCCGAAAGAGGTCGCAAAGATCAGCGGCCTCGGACGCCGCGTGCACCTTCCTGAGGGCTGGTCCCCGATCTGGAAGGACACCCCTGCGGACAAGGCCTACATCATCCTCGACGGCACCGTCTCCGTACGCCGTGACGGCGAGGAGGTCGCCCAGCTCGGCCCGGGCGACATCGTCGGCGAGGCCGCGATCATGGGCCACTCGCTCCGCACCGCGACCATCGTCGCGCTCACGGAGCTCGACTGCATCCACCTCACCGACGAGACGCTGATCCAGCTCGACAAGGAGATGCCGAGCTTCCACGACGCGCTGGTCGAGGTCGCCCAGTCCCGCGTCAACCCCTGAGCCCTGCGTGACCGCACCCGAGTCGCCGGCCGACTCCTCCGACGGAGCGGCCGGCCAGGGTGAGCTCGAGGACCTCGAGGAGCACCTGCTCCGCGAGCGTCCGTCGCTCACCCAGGCCGAGGTCGCCGAGCAGGCCGGCCTGCCGCTGGAGGTCGCGCAGAAGATCCGGCGGCTGCTCGGCTTCGCCCAGGCCGACCCCGACGACCGCGCCTTCACCCAGGCCGACGTCCGCGCCTACACGCTGACCCGCGACCTCATCGAGCTCGGCATCCTCTCCGAGGAGCGCCAGGAGGGCCTGGTCCGCACCTGGGGCCGCAGCTTCGCGCGCCTCGCCGAGTGGCAGATCGCGCTCGTCGCCGACATCGCGCTCGAGGCCGGCATCGAGGAGCCCTCGGGCCTGCTGGAGCTCGCCGACGAGATCATGCCCAAGGTCGAGGAGCTCCAGAGCTTCGTGTGGCGCCGCCACCTCGTGACGGCCGCGACGCGGCTCCTGACGACCACCGGCGACGACCCGGGCTCGATGCAGCAGGCCGTCTGCTTCGTCGACATCGTCGGCTACACCTCCCGCTCACGCACGCTCTCCGACCGCGAGCTGGTCGGCTGGCTGGAGGACTTCGAGACCGCCGCCCTCGACATCGTCGTCGAGCACGAGGGCCGCATCATCAAGAACATCGGCGACGAGCTCCTCATCGTCGCCGACTCCGCGACCGCCGCCGCCGACATCGCCCTGGAGCTGACCCGCCGCGGCGCCGACGAGGACGACGACTTCCCCGCGGTCCGCGCCGGCGTGGCGTACGGCGACGTGGTCATCCGGCTCGGCGACGTCTTCGGGCCCGTGGTCAACATCGCCTCCCGGCTGACCAGCGTCGCCCGGCCGGGGACGGTGCTGGTCGACCTGGGGATGTACTCCGCGATCACCGGCCGGTCCGGTGACGACGACGACCACCACGACCCGCGATCGGGCGACTCGCCCTACCGCCTCCGGCGGCTGCGCCGGGTGTCGGTGAAGGGATACTCGCGGCTCAAGGCCTGGGCGCTGCAGCCGGCCTGAGGCCGACCTGGCACCGACCTCGCGCCAGGGTCAGCGGATGGTGACCTGGCGGTTGGCCAGGCCCGAGCGCGCGGAGCGCTGCTCGGTGGTGAGCTCGCTCTCGTCGGCGAGTGCCGCGTCGAGGCGCGTGCGGAGCTCGGCCGCGCCGTCCTCCACGCCCTCGACGCCCGTGCCGTCGGGCAGCTCCCACACCGGGGCCACCACGCCGTGCGCGCGGAACATGCCGATGAGCCGGGCGCCGTCGATCACCCTGTCGGCACCGTCGACGTGCAGCCGGGCGAAGGCGTCGAGCAGGGCGTCCTCCGGCTCCGGCATGACCCAGCGGAGGAACTCCCGCTCGCCCAGCTGCGTCCAGTAGGCCGCCTCCACCGAGGCGAGCCGCGCCGTCGGGGCTGCCGCGCCGTCCGCCTGCTCCAGCGCCGCCGCCACCTCCGGGGATTCCTCCACGTCGGCGACCCAGAAGTCGAAGCCCTCGTGCACCTCGACCCGCAACGCCTCGTCGGCGACGAGGTCCTGGAGCCGCGGGCCCTCGCCGGGTGCCTCGGTGAGGCCGACCATGGGGGTGCCGGGCTCGGCCTCGAACGCGGCCAGCAGCACCGCGGCCAGGTCGCGCGACGGGTCGCCGAAGGCGTGCTGCACCTGCAGCCCGAGCCAGACCTCGCCGCTCTCCCGCACCATGGCAGGGGCCGCCATCGGCAGCAGCGTGCAGACCCGGACGGTCCGGCCGGCGTACTCACCGGTGAGGGGGAGCAACGCGGTCGCTGCCGGCACCAGCTCGCGCATCGCGACCAGGTCGCACTCCGACGCTAGGCCCTCGAAGGGCCGCTTCACGAAGACGGTGCTGCCGCCGGGCGCGCCGTGGCAGGCCTTGTAGCGCTTGCCCGACCCGCAGGGGCAGGGCTGGCGGGGGCCGACCTCACCGGACGTCGTGGTCTCCGCGGGGCGCCCCTTGGCGCGGTTCTTCTTGGCCATGGCCCCAGAACCTATCCGGCGACCTCACCCTTGGCGTCGAGCAGGTCGAGGAGGTGGGCCGGCCGGTCGGTGATCACGGCCTTCACGCCCAGCTTCAGGCACAGGTCGAGGTCGGCCTCGTCGTTGACCGTCCAGACGTGCATCCGCCGGTCGTGGCGGGCCATGCTGTCGACCACCCTCGGGTGCTCGCGCAGCAACGCGATGCCCGGGCCCATGATCGTGTCGCGTCCGACCACGCGCTTCAGCATCGGCCAGGCCGCCGGCTTGTCGATCAGCTGCACCAGCTGCACCTCCGGCGCCAGCCGCTCCACCCGCTGGAGGGCCGTGAACGAGAAGCTCATCACGCGCACCTGCGCGCCGGCGGAGTGCCAGCCGAACTCCTTGAGCATCTCCACGAGCCGCTTCTCGACGAGGCCGCCGAACCGGGTCGGGTGCTTGGTCTCGATCGCGACCTCCACCCGGCGCTCGTAGTCGGCCACGGTCTCCAGCAGCTTGCGCAGGGTGAGCACGCGGTCCAGGGCGTCGTCGCGTTCGGGCGCCTCGTCGTCGAGGTCGGCCCACGGGTTCTTCCATGCCGCGAAGTCGAGCTCGTTGAGCTCGGCGAGGTCCATCGTCGAGACGAGCCCGCGGTTGCTCGCCGTACGCCGCAGGTCGCGGTCGTGCACGCAGACGAGGTGGCCGTCGGCGGTGAGCCGCACGTCGCACTCGAGCGCGCCGGCGCCGGCGTCGAGGGCCTCGAGGTAGGCGCCGAGCGTGTGCTCCGCCTTCTCATGACTCGCGCCCCGATGGGCGACGACCTGCGGTCGCATGGAGAAGATGATGCCAGCCGTACGCCGGCAGCGAACGCGTCTTTCCCTCGCGCCGTGCTCGGCCTAGCGTCGCGCCATGGGTGAGGTGCTGCGATTCCCCGTTCCGTCCGCTGCGGTCCCGCCCGCTCCCGAGGCGGCCCCGGTCGAGCCGCTGTGGCGCGAGGCGGCCGGCGCCGAGCTGCGCCGCGAGCGGCACCGCGTCGAGCGCACGATCGCCGACGTGGCCGAGCACGCCGGCATCTCCGAGCAGTACCTCTCCGAGGTCGAGCGCGGCCGCAAGGAGCCCAGCTCGGAGGTCCTCGCCGCCGTGGCCGGCGCGCTCGGGCTGCGGGTCGCCGACCTCGCCCTGCGGGCCGCGCGCCGGTTGCACGGCCCCGTCTGCCTGGCAGCCTGAGCGCACGTCACGGCGTCCCGGTACGGCCTAGGGGACCGGCTTCCGCGACGTGAGGACGGCGTCGGCCAGGCCGTAGGCGACCGCGGCCTCGGCGTCGAGGATCAGGTCGCGGTCGGTGTCGTCGCGGAGCTTCGCGACGCTCTGGCCGGTGTGCTGCGCGAGCACCCGCTCCATCGTGCCGCGCAGCCGCACGATCTCCTTCGCCTGGACCGCGAGGTCCGGCAGCGTGCCCTGCCCGCCGCCGGAGGGCTGGTGCAGGATCACCCGGGAGCTCGGCAGCACCGACCGCCGACCCGGTGCCCCCGCGGCCAGCAGCACGGCCGCCGACGACGCGGCCTGCCCGATGCACGTCGTGGAGATCGGCGCCCGGATGAACTGCATCGTGTCGTAGATGCCGAGCATCGCGGTCACCGAGCCGCCGGGCGAGTTGAGGTAGAGGCTGATGGGGAGGTCGGGCTCGTCGGCCTCGAGGTGGAGCAGCTGGGCGATGACGACGTTGGCCACGCCGTCGTCGATCTCGGTGCCGATCGTGATGATGCGGTCGGTCAGCAGCCGGCTGTAGATGTCGACGGCCCGCTCGCCGCGCACGGTCCGCTCGACGACGCTCGGGATCGTGTACTGGCTCATCGCAGGCCTCCGAAGGCGGCGGAGGGCCGCGAGGGAGCGACGGCCCGCACGTCGGTGAGGATCTCGTCGACGAAGCCGTAGTCCTTGGCCTCCTGGGCGGTGAACCACCGATCGCGCAGGGCGTCCTTCTCCACCCGCTCCACGGGTTGCCCGGTGTGCTCCGCGATGAGGCCCATCAGCACGCCCTTGGTGTGCTCGAGGTTCTCCGCCTGGATCTCGATGTCGATGGCCGAGCCCCCGATGCCGGCCGACCCCTGGTGCAGCAGGACGCGCGCGTGCGGGAGGACGTAGCGCTTGCCGGGCGTGCCGGCCGACAGCAGGAACTGGCCCATGCTCGCCGCCAGCCCCATCGCCAGGGTGCTGACGTCGTTGGGGATCATCCGCATCGTGTCGTAGATCGCCAGCCCGGCGGTCACCGAGCCACCGGGACTGTTGATGTAGAGGCTGATGTCGCGGTGCGGGTCCTCGGCGGAGAGCAGGAGGAGCGCCGCGCACAGGCGGTTGGCGACGCGGTCGTCGACCTCCTGGCCCAGCACGACGATGCGCTGCTGGAGGAGCCGGGAGGTGAGCTGGTCGTCGACCATCATGAGGGGCGGTTCGGGTGCGTGGGTGGTCATGGCTCCACGGTGCGGGGCGGGCGGCCCGGGGCAAAGGGTTCGCTGCCCACAGCAGATCCGCTCACGGCGGTAGGGTCCCGTCGTGGCGTACGACGAGCTGGTCCGTCGGCTCCGTGCCGCCGGGTGCGTCTTCGCGGAGGACGAGGCGCGGTTGCTGCTCGGGGCCGCCGAGGGCGACGTGCTCGAGGGCCTGGTCGCCCGCCGGGTGGCCGGTGAGCCGTTGGAGTACCTCCTCGGCTGGGTCGACTTCGCCGGCGTGCGGGTCACGGTGACGAGCGGGGTCTTCATCCCCCGCCAGCGCACCGCCCATCTCGTCGAGCTCGCCGCAGCGGCGCTGCCGGCCGCCGGCGTGGCGGTCGACCTGTGCTGCGGGTCCGGCGCGATCGCGCTGGCCGTCCTCGCCCAGCGACCGGACGCCGAGGTGCACGCCGCCGACGTCGACCCGCTGTCGGTCGCGTGCGCCCGCGAGAACCTCACGCCGGTCGGCGGCACCGTCCACCTCGGTGATCTCGACACTCCGCTGCCGGCCAGCTTGCGCGGCCGGGTCGACGTGCTCGTCGCCAACGTGCCCTACGTGCCGACCGCGGCCATCGCCCTGATGCCGGCCGAGTCGCGCGACCACGAGCCCCGCGGACTGGTCGACGGCGGGACCGACGGCCTCGAGGTCGTACGGCGACTGGCGGCCCGGGCTCCGCGCTGGCTCGCGCCCGCGGGTCGGGTGCTCGTGGAGACGGGCGCGGCCCAGGCCGCGGTGGCGGCGGACGCCTTCGCGCGCGCCGGACTGGCGGCCGGGGTGCACCACGACGACGAGCGCGGCGCGACGGTGGTGTCGGGCACGATGCCCTCATGAGAGAGGCACTGGTCCGACAGGTCTGGACGGGGCTCGGCGCCCCGCACGCGCTCGACGGTCTCGAGCTCACCGGCCCGGAGGTCGTCTGGCCGTCGGCCTTCGACGTGACCGGCCTGGCCGTGGCATCGGTGTCCGCTGCGTCGCTGGCGGTGGCCGACCTCGCCGGCGCTTCCCGCGTCGCGGTCGACAGCCGCGAGGCCTGCGCCGCCTTCCACTCCGAGCGGCTGTTCTCCCCGATCGGGTGGGAGCTGCCCCCTCCGTGGGACCCGATCGCCGGTGATTACCCCACAGCGGACGGCTGGATCCGGCTGCACACCAACTACGCCCACCACCGCACGGCTGCCACGGCCGCCCTCGGGCTCGGCGACGATGCGTCCCGGGAGAGCGTGGCCGCGGCCGTGCGCGAGCGCGCTGCCGACGAGCTCGAGCAGGCGGTCGTGGACGCGGGCGGCTGCGCAGCCGCGTTGCGCGACCGCGCGGCCTGGCTCCAGCACCCCGCGGGTGCGACCGCTGCGGCGCTGCCGCTCGTGGACCTGCGGGCGACGGGTGCGCGCACCCGTTTCGAGCCGGTCCCCGACCGGCCGCTCGACGGGCTGAGCGTCCTCGACCTCACCCGCGTCATCGCCGGTCCGGTCTGCACCCGTCTGCTCGCGGCCCACGGAGCCGACGTCCTCCGCATCGACCCGCCGGGCTTCGCCGAGGTGCCCGCGCTGCTCCCGGTGACGACGGAGGGCAAGCGGTGCGCGGCGCTCGACCTGAGCACCCCGACCGGCCGGGAGACCTTCCTCGCCCTCCTCCACGACGCCGACGTGCTCGTGCACGGCCTCCGCCCCGGCGCGCTGGACCGGCTCGGGCTCGGCGCCGACGTGCTGGCCGACCGCTTCCCGCACCTCGTGACGGGGCAGCTCAGCGCCTACGGCACCGTCGGGCCCTGGGGCGGCCGGCGCGGGTTCGACAGCCTGGTGCAGATGAGCGCCGGCATCGTCGCCGCCGAGTCGGCACGCGCCGGAGGCCCCGGCCTGTCGGCACTGCCCGCCCAGGCACTCGACCACGCCACCGGCTACCTCCTGGCTGCCGGGATCTGCCGGCTGCTGGCCGACGCGACGTCCGGCACCGCGACCGCGGCCCTCGCTGCGACCGCCGAGCTGCTCGCCACGGCGCCGGCGCCGGACGCCGAGCCTGCGGGGCTCGGCGAGCCGCGGCGTCCGGAGCGCTCCACGGCCTGGGGCCCGGCCGGCGTCGTACCGGTCGCGGGGCGGGTGGGCGACCTGGTCACCGACCTGCCGCGGCCTGCAGGCCCGCTCGGCCGGCACGAGCCGGTCTGGAGCTGACCGGCCGGTCGACCGCGGCTAGCGGTTGACGAACGCCAGCCACGACCCGATGACGACGCCGCCGACCGCGACCTCGACGCGGCGCGCCCAGCGTGCCGGGTAGATCCGGTCCTCGAAGTAGTGCGCGATGAATCCGCGCTCGTGCAGCGCCGGCCGGCCCGCACCCGAGCGGCCCCAGTCCTCCAGGCGCGAGAGCGGACACTCCGCGTCGGTGGCCGCCATCCGGCCGCCCCACAAGGCTGCGCCGAGATGCGGCAGGAACACCCAGGGGACCATGCAGGCGAGGAAGCCGCCGAGCACGGTGAACGCCACGAACACCAGGTGGGTGACCAGCGCCCCCAGCGCCACGACGCGATGCACCCGGCCGAGTGTAGGCGGCGCCGTTCAGGCCTGCGTGCGCAGGTAGCGCCCGAAGTGGGGCACGGTGAACGCGATGCGGCCCCGCTCCCCCGAGTAGATGAGCCCCTTCTTCAGCAGGCTGTCGCGCGCGGGCGAGAGCGACTGCGGCTTCTTGCCGAGCACCAGCGCCACGTCGGCGGTGGACACGGCGTCCACGAGCGGCGGTCCTGAGGAGCCGGGCGACGAGGCGTCTCGGAGCGCGGCGTCGGCCATCGCCCGCAGGTAGTCGCGCTCGCCCGGCGTGGCCCGGTCGTAGCGGGAGCCGAAGAACCCGACCGCGAGCTCGCGCTCGGCCTCGGGAGCGGCGACCGCGACGTCGTCGGCCGTGATCGGCGAGCGGGTCGCCAGGTCCCACACGGCCTTCCCGTAGGCCTGGATGAAGTAGGGGTAGCCGCCGGTGGCGTCGTACATCGCGGCGAGGGCCGCGTCGTCGTACTCGGCGTCCTCCTCGGCGGCCGGCGCGGCCAGTGCGCGGTCGGCGGCCTCACGCCCGAGCCGGTCGATGCGCTGGTAGGAGAACAGCCGCTCGGAGTAGGACTTCGACGCCGACAGCACCGCCGGCAGGTGCGGCAGACCGGCACCGACGACGATGACCGGGAGCCCGCTCTGGCTCAGCTCGTGACAGGCCGCGCAGAGCGCGGAGACGTCGGCCGGGCCGAGGTCCTGCATCTCGTCGACGAAGACCGCGACGCCCAGGCCCTTGTCGGCGGCGAGGCCGCCGACGTCGGAGAGCAGCTCGACCAGGTCGATCTCGACGTCGCCGGAGTCGGCCCGCCCCCGGACGGCGGGCGCGGCGATGCCCGGGCTCCACTTGTCCTTGAGCTTCGCATCGGTGCCGGCCTCGCGCTCGGCGAAGGAGCGGATCACGCCGAGCACGTGGTCGACCTCGTCCTCGTTGGGGTGACCGAGCTCGCGCACGGCCTGGTGCAGCGCGCTCGACAACGGGCGGCGCAGCGACTGGTCGGGCCTCGCCTCGAGCTTGCCGGTGCCCCAGCCCTTCCGCACCGCCGCCGAGCGCAGGGCGTTGAGCAGCACCGTCTTGCCCACGCCCCGCAGGCCGGTCAGCACCAGCGACCGCTCCGGGCGTCCGCGCGCCACCCGCTCGAGCACGACGTCGAAGGCGGCCAGCTGCTCGTCGCGGCCCGCGAGCTCGGGCGGACGCTGCCCGGCGCCGGGGGCGTAGGGATTCCGGATCGGGTCCACGATCGGACCGTATCGAGGTGTCTAGCCCGATCCCTAGACCCGGCTAGCGTGTCGCATCGTCAGCCGTCCTGAGCGGTGTCGACGACCGGCTTCCTCGGCTCCTCAGCCGACATCGTCGAGGACCGGGCGCACCGGCCCTCCGACCCGGCGCTGCCGCAGCGAGTCGACGAGGGTGTCCACGAGGTCGGGCACCTCGTCGGCGGCGAGCCGGAACGTCGCCGTACACACGTTCTCGCGCCACAGCGAGACCACGACCAGGTCGGCGTCGTCGTGCCAGCTCACCCGCAGCGCGCGCTCGTCGCCGCGGGCGTCGAAGAAGACGGAGCCCGTGCGCGGCAGGGGGCGGACGGCGGTCATCGACTCATCATGCGCCCGCGGGAGCGCCCTGTCACTAGCTGTGCGTGGGTACGCTGAGCCGCGTGCCCGAGCTGCCCGAGGTCGAGGCGCTGGCCCAGGACCTGCGCGGCCGGCTGGCCGGCCGTGCCATCACGAAGGTGCACATCGCCGCCTTCAGCGCGCTGAAGACCTACGACCCGCCGCTGGCGGCGATCGAGGGGGCGCTCGTCGACGACGTACGGCGGCACGGCAAGTTCCTCGACGTCGAGGCGAGCGGTCTCCACCTGGTGTTCCACCTCGCCCGGGCGGGATGGGTGCGGTGGAAGGACGACGTGCCCGCCGTCCCGCCACGCCCCAGCAACAAGTCGCCGCTCGCCGTGCGCGTGGTGCTCGACGAGGCCGACGGCCTCACCCCGGGCCTCGACGTGACCGAGGCCGGCACCAAGAAGTCCCTGGCGCTCTACCTCGTCCGCTCCCCCGGCGAGGTGGAGGGCATCGCGCGTCTGGGGCCCGACCCGCTCGCCGAGAGCTTCACCCGGGACGTGCTCGCGGGGATCCTCGAGACGGAGGGGCGCAAGCAGATCAAGGGCGTGCTGCGCCACCAGGGCACGATCGCGGGCATCGGCAACGCCTACTCCGACGAGATCCTGCACGCCGCGCGGATGAGCCCCTTCAAGCCGGCCTCCTCGCTCACCGACGACGAGCTCACCACGCTCTTCCGGGCGGTCAAGGACACGCTGGGAGACGCGGTCGAGCGCTCCCGCGGCCTGGCCGCGAGCGAGCTCAAGGCCGAGAAGAAGTCCCACCTCGCCGTCCACGGCCGCACCGGGCTGGCGTGCCCGGTCTGCGGCGACACGGTGCGCGAGGTCTCCTTCGCCGACTCCAGCCTGCAGTACTGCCCCACCTGCCAGACGGGCGGCAAGCCGCTCGCGGACCGCCGGATGAGCCGGCTGCTGAAGTGAGGCCTGCGCGCTAGAGGCCGCAGCTCGAGCGGAACCAGTCGGCCGCATCCTCGGCGGCGGCGCGCTGGTCGGAGGTCAGCCCTTCCTGCACCGCCTTGATGTCGTCACTGGTGGGATGCGGCGGGAGCGCGCGGATCCGGTCGGCGAGGGCGGCCACGCCGGCCCACGTCGCCGCGCTCATGCTCGACGGCTTGCCGAGCGCGGCCACCTGGGCCGCGAACCGGCGCATCACCGGCGCGATCGCCGCCGCGATCTCCTCCGGGTCGCTGGTCCGCTGTGCTGCGTGCTCGACGGCACGGACCATGACGGCGTACGGCGCGCACACCTCTGCCACCTCCGAGGTCGGCGTGGCGCGGTCCGCCCCGCCGGTGGGGGTGGTCGCGGCCTGCTTCGGCGCCGAGGAGCCGTGCGGCCCGGTCGCGACCACCGCCGGACCGGCGTCGTCGGCGTCGCTGCCGCCCGAGCAACCGGTGAGCAGCGAGCCCGTCGCGGCGGCGACGACTGCCAGAAGCAGCAGCTGCAGCAGGGGCGGTCGGGCAGGGGGAAGCATCAGCCTCCATGGTCCCACCCCGCTCAACCGGGCGGCTCAACCGCGGGCCGCGGCGCGTGCGCTCCGCGTCAGCCGGAACCGCACTTCTCGGACCTGTAGTCGGTGAGCGCGTCCACCTTGGCCTGGTCGTCCTCGGACAGGTCGCCGGTGACGCCGCGGAGGTCGTCGGGGCTGTCGAAGTCGTCGGGGTCCAGGTCGTGGAGGGTGTCGATGGTGATCTCGAATCCCTCGCGCGCGTCGTCGGGGATGCCGTCGGGCGTGCCGGTCTCCTCGAGCTCGTCGGCCCACTTGCCCAGCGCGTCGACGATCTCGTCGCCCGAGGAGTCCGGGTCGAGGCCGTCGACCCACGACCGGTCGGTGACCGCGGAGCAGAAGTCGGGCACCGAGGCGTCCCGGGGCGGGCCGCCGCAGGCCGTCAGGCCGGCGGTGAGGAGCGTGGTCGTGGCCACTGCGGCTGCGAGGCGGGTCGACGGCATGCGGGTCATCATCTCGGTCGGTCCTCGACCGACGAACGGCCGGCCCCGTCGGACGGGGCCGGCCGTCGCCGGTGTCAGGACGTCAGTGCGTCAGGACGTCGGGATCTCGGTGAGGTCCGAGAAGTCCGACGGCAGGTCGGTGAGGTCCGAGAGGTCCGTCGGCAGGTCGCTGAGGTCCGTCGGCAGGTCGCTCAGGTCCGTCGGGAGGTCGCTGGGCAGCTCGAGGTCGTCGGCACCACCGCAGGTCTTGCTCTCGTACTCGGTGTAGGCCGCGATCTTGTCCTTGTCGTCGCTCGAGAAGTCCTTCTCGAACGAGTCCGGGTCGTTGATGTCGATCTCGTCGGGGTCCAGGTCGTCGATCGCGTCCAGCTGGATCTCGAAGCCCTTGCGGGCGTCGTCCGAGATGTCGTCGGGCGTGCCGACGTCCTTGAGCTTGTCGGCGTACTTCTTGAGCGCGTCGACGAAGTCCTCGTTGCTCGGGTCGTCACCGAGGTCCTCGAAGAACGACTGGTCGTTGACGACGTCGCAGTAGTCGTCGGTCGAGGCGTTGTCAGGAGCGTCGGAACCACCGCCACCGCAGGCGGTGAGGGAGAACGCGAGGAGCGCTGCCGCACCCACAGCGGCGGCAGGGCGCTTGATCCGGGTCATTCAGGTAGTCCTTTCGCGGGTGACCCGGCGCCGCGTGCGCTGGGTCGGGGAGCTGGCGGGCCGAGGCCCGCCAGAAGCAGACTATTGAGGGCCGTCCGGTGCCGGAAGTGGTCCTCCCCCGCTGGCGCGTCGCGCAAACACGTCCGGTAGTGGGGTCGCGAGCAGAGCGGGCAGTCGTTCGACGTACGCCCGGCGGGGGATCTCCTCGACACCGAGGGTCGCCAGGTGCGGCGTCGACCACTGCACGTCGACCAGGCGGTCGGCCGCGTGCGCGTCGCTGAGCAACCGCACGAGAGCGACCAGCGCGACCTTCGAGGCGTCGCGGACGTGGTGGTACATCGACTCCCCGGCGAAGAGCCCGCCGATGGCGACGCCGTAGAGGCCGCCGACGAGCCGGCCGTCCTGCCAGGTCTCGACCGAGTGCGCCCAGCCGAGCCGGTGGAGGTCGCCGTACGCCCGGCGGACGCCCGCGTCGATCCACGCACCGGGGCGCCGCGGGTCGCCGCAGGCCATCACGACCTCGTCGAAGACGGTGTCGACCCGGATCTCGAAGTCGCGCAGCGAGCGGCGCAGCGACCGTGACACCCGCAGGCCGTCGAGGCGGAGCACGCCGCGCTGCGCCGGGCTCCACCAGCCGATCCGCCGTCCTTCCGGCATCGGGAAGAGCCCGCGGCGATAGGCGGCGAGGAGGGTGCCTGGCGCGAGGTCGGCGCCGACGGCGAGCAGGTCGTCGTCGGCCGTGAGCGCGGCGACCTGCTCGCGCGCAGGCAGCTCCCACGGCGTCGGAGGCGGCTCGATCGGGCCCTGTTCGTCCATCCCTCTAAGGTTTTCCCATGCGCACTGGCTTGAAGCGAGGGCTCGCCGTCGAGGCGGCACGCGTCGTCGTGCCCAAGCTGACCGAGCTCGCGCCCGGGCTCACGTCGAGCTTCGTGCGCGAGGCGCTGCACCGGGCGATCGTCGGCTTCGGTCCGCTGCCGCCCGCGGCGCGCGCCGCGGAGGCGCAGCTGCGGGAGCAGAAGGGCGACGTCGACCGCGCCATCCACGAGATCATCGAGAACCACGTCCGCTACGCAGGCGTCGGCGGTCTCGTGACCAACCTCGGTGGCCTCGTCACCGCGACGCTCGTCGCCCCCGCCAACATCACCGAGCTCGCGCTCGTCCAGTGCCGGATGGTGGCCGGGATCGCCCACCTGCGTGGTTACGACCTCGAGGACCCCCGGGTGCGCAACGCGATCCTGGTCTCGGTCCTCGGCGAGGACGCGGTGCGCAAGATGGTCAAGCGGATGGCGCTTCCCGCACCCCCGATGGCCATCGCGACCGCGCCCACGCACGACCCCGCCCTCGACGCCACCATCACCACCGCCGTCGCCGGCGACCTCGTCAGCCGGGTGATCGGCAAGCGCCTCGCCACCACCGTCGGCAAGCGTGTCCCGGTCGTGGGCGGTCTCGTCGGCATGGGCGCCGACGGCTACGGCACGTGGAAGGTCGGGCGCTACGCCGACCGGGAGTTCCTGCCGAGGGCGCGCTGACCGTCCGAGGGACCAGGACGACCTACGGCTCGAGGCGGCGCTTGAGCTCGCGGGTGGCTCGGACGGCCAGGCCGTGGGGGTCGGGGCGCCGGGCGGCCTCGGCGGTCATGCTGCTGAGAGCGCTGACCGCGGCGCGGGTGATCGCCTGCTTCTTGACCCGGTCGGGGTTGTGCCAGCGCGCGTCGGGGTCGGGCCGTCGGGGCCGGAGCTCGTCGAGGTCCCCGACGACGTCGATGCCGCTGGCGCGGATCCATTCCAGCGACCGCTCGGTGCGCTCCTCGACCCAGTCGTAGTTGTCGGGCCGCAGCGTGACCGGCGCCGAGCGGTGGTGGAAGAGCGAGCCGTCGGCGACCATGCGGCGCAGGAGGTCGTCGTACTCACCCTCGCGGGCGACCTTGCGGCCCAGCTCCTGGTTGAGGTGGCGCAGCACCTGGGTCTCGGCGACCCCGAGCGAGGCGTTGGTCGCATCGCTGTCGAGCGGCGCCCAGGCCGGGTCGATGTCCAGCGCCCGGCACATCCGGACCCACAGGTCGTCGGCGGAGGATCCGCCGGCCTGGGCCGGTACGACGACCAGGTGGATGCGCTCCGGCGGGACCGCCACCCCCCACGACGACAGCACGTCGGGGATGTCGAAGGCCTGCATCATGAACGGCTTGCCCATCCGGGAGCGCCGCAGGAACTTGCGGAAGGTCCACGCCCGGCCCTGCTTGACGCTCTCCTGCCACGCGGCGGCGAGCTGACGCGCGAGGTCGCGGGCGGAGTAGACGATGTGCACCTCGCTGCCGGCGAGGTCGTGCATCGCGCGCTCGATCATCCGGGCCCGGGCGGGGGCGAGGATCTCGTGGCTGATGATCACGTTGCCGTCGAGCCGGCGGACGCGGCGCATCAGGGCGTCCCACGCGCCGTCGGCGTGACCGGGCGCACCGCCCCAGTCCTGCTCGGTCAGGTCGAGAGCCGCCCGGAACTGCGAGAGCTCCGGCCGCGCCAGCCGACCGGTCGACGGGAAGTGCACGCCGTGCTCCGCCAAGGTCTTGGTGTTGCGTCCCAGGCGGGTCTGGATGTAGGTCGTCCCCGTCTTCGGCGCACCGATGTGGAGATGAACGACCCTGGTCACAGGGGTGATTGTGCCAGCGCGCGCACCACGGCAGACGGGCTGGGCCGTCCGAGCTCGGCCGCCATCCACACACTGGCGTCGACGACCGCGCGCAGGTCGACCCCGTGCTCGATCCCGAGGCCGGTGAGGAACCAGACCAGGTCCTCGGTCGCGAGGTTGCCCGTCGCGCTCTTGGCGTAGGGACAGCCGCCGAGCCCGCCGGCCGAGGCGTCGTACGTCGTCACGCCTGCCTGCAGTCCCGCGTGCACGTTGGTGAGCGCCTGTCCGTAGGTGTCGTGGAAGTGCAGCGCCAAGCGATCGGTGCCCACCCCCGCCGCCTCGAACGCACCCACGAGCGCGCGCACGTGGCCGGCGGTCGCGACGCCGATCGTGTCGCCCAGGCTGAGCTGGGCGCAGCCGAGGGCGAGCAGCCGTCGGCCCACCTCGACCACCTGCTCGACCGGCACCGGGCCCTCCCACGGGTCGCCGAAGCACATCGAGACGTAGCCGCGGACGTCGACGCCGCCGGCGAGGGCGCGCGCGATCGTCGGCTCGAACATCTCGAACTGCGTGGTGAGCGTGCGGTTGAGGTTCTTGGCCGCGAACGTCTCGGTAGCCGACGCGAAGACGGCGACGTGGCGCAGCCCGAGCGCGAGCGCGCGATCGAGGCCACGCTCGTTGGGCACGAGGACGGGGAGAGCCCGCGCCCGGTCGCCGAGGTCGGCCACCAGGCCGGTCATCAGCTCCGCGGCATCGGCGAGCTGCGGCACCCACTTCGGGTGGACGAAGCTGGTCGCCTCGACGATCGGCAGCCCGGCGTCGAGCAGCCGGCGCACGAAGGCGGCCTTCACCTCGGTGGGCACGAGCGCCTGCTCGTTCTGGAGCCCGTCGCGCGGCCCGACCTCGTAGATCGTCACCTGCGACGGGAGCCCGGGCTCGGGCACGACCACCGGCAGCGTCTCGGGACCGCCTTCGCGACCGACGGTCATGATTCCTCCACGGTGAACAGGGGGGCGCCGAGGGCGACCTGCGCGCCGGCCGTCGCCGAGACGCTGGTCACCACGCCGTCGTACGGCGCCTTCAGCGCGAGCTCCATCTTCATCGCCTCCACCACGCCCAGCACGTCGCCGGCCGCGACGGTCGCGCCCTCGGCGACCCGGACGTCGAGCACCGTGCCCGGCATCGGTGCGACCACGGTGCCGTCACTCGCCTCCGCCGCGTGGTCGGCGGCCGCGTCGGGTCGTTCGAAGACGTAGCGCTGGCCGCGGTGGGCGAGCTCGACGCCGTGCTCGGTCACGATCGCTGCGTCCCGTCGTTGTGAGGGTGACCCAGGGGTCACTCTCACAACGACGCCACCGATCTCGACGAGCGTCGGGGCGGCCGGACCGCCCAACCGGAAGCCGTCGGACGCGAAGGGACCGGACGTCGTGGCGCGCTGCTGCTGCCAGAGGTGGGCGGCGAGCTCGCGGGCCGGCGCCGGGTCGGGCGCCACCGGCGGGTTGCGGTCGAGCCAGGCCGTGTCGATCTCCCCCGTGGCGAACGGCTCGCTCGCGGCCAGCTCGCGCAGGAAGCCGGTGTTGGTGGTGAGGCCGAGGATCACCGTCTCGTCGAGCGCGGCGACGAGCTCGCGGCGGGCATCCTCGCGGTCGGACCCGTAGCCGATCACCTTGCCGAGCATGGGATCGAAGGCGGTGCTGACGACCTGGCCGGACTCGAGGGCGTGGTCGATGCGGACGCCCGGCCGTCCGTGGGGCCAGCGCACCAGCGTCGCGCGACCCGCTTGCGGCAGGAAGCCGTTGTAGGCGTCCTCGGCGTAGACCCGCGCCTCGATGGCGTGCGTCGCGGCCACCACCTCGTGCTGCTCGAACGGCAGCGGGTGACCCGCCGCCACGAGCAGCTGGAGCTGGACCAGGTCGAGCCCGGTGGCCTCCTCGGTGACCGGGTGCTCCACCTGCAGGCGGGTGTTCATCTCCAGGAAGTAGAAGTCGCCGGTCGCGGCGTCGAGCAGGAACTCGACCGTGCCGGCGTTGGTGTAGCCGACGCTCTCGGCCAGCGTCACCGCGGCACCGTGGATGCGCTCGCGGACGTCGTCGGCGAGGTACGGCGCCGGCGCCTCCTCGATCACCTTCTGGTGGCGGCGCTGCGCGGAGCACTCGCGGGTGAGCAGGTGGACGACGTTGCCGTGGCTGTCCCCCATCACCTGCACCTCGATGTGGCGGCCCCGCTCGACGTACTTCTCGATCAGCATCGTGTCGTCGCCGAAGGCCGCGAGGGACTCGCGCTTCGCCGCGGCGATGGCCTCGTCGAGCTCGGCGGCGGAGCGCACGATGCGCATGCCCTTGCCGCCGCCGCCGGCGGCGGCCTTGACGAGCACCGGGAAGGCCGCGTCCGTGCCCTGCGGCACGACGGGAACCCCTGCCGCCACCGCGATCTCACGGGCGGCGTCCTTGCGGCCCATGCGCTCGATCACCTCGGGGGTGGGGCCGATCCAGGTCAGGCCCGCGTCGGCCACGGCGCGCGCGAAGCCGGCGTTCTCGGACAGGAAGCCG
The DNA here is from genome assembly GCF_041321175.1 of Nocardioides candidus. Lineage (NCBI taxonomy): Bacteria > Bacillati > Actinomycetota > Actinomycetes > Propionibacteriales > Nocardioidaceae > Nocardioides > Nocardioides candidus. The sequence goes on from NZ_JBGGWC010000001.1 coordinate 252,364, forward strand.
TAGCCGGGGTGGACCGCCTCGGCGCCAGCGGCGAGTGCCGCGGCGACCTGGGCGTCGGCGTCGAGGAAGGCGTCCGTGCCGGCGACCGCCCGGATGCCGAGCCCGGAGCACGTGCGGGCGACGCGGGCGGCGATCTCGCCGCGGTTGGCGATGTAGACGGTGCTGAACAACGGCTTCATGCCCATCACATCCGGAAGATGCCGTAGGAGGGGTCCGCGACCGGCGCGTCGGCCGTCACCGCGAGCGCCATGCCGAGGACCCGGCGGGTGTCGGCCGGGTCGATCACGCCGTCGTCCCACAGCCGCGCAGTGGCGTAGTAGGGCGAGCCCTGGGTCTCGTACTGCTCCCGGATCGGCTCCTTGAAGGCCTCGTCGTCCTCGCGGCCCGCCACCGTGGCGAGCACGTTGGCCGCTTGGTCGCCGCCCATCACCGAGATGCGGGCGTTGGGCCACATCCAGAGGAAGCGGGGGTCGTACGCGCGGCCGCACATGCCGTAGTTGCCCGCACCGAAGCTCCCGCCGATCACCACCGTGAGCTTAGGGACGACGGAGCAGGCGACGGCGGTGACCAGCTTGGCGCCGTCGCGGGCGATGCCACGGTTCTCGTAGTCCTTGCCGACCATGAAACCGGTGATGTTCTGCAGGAAGAGCAGCGGGATCCCGCGCTGGTTGCACAGCTCGACGAAGTGCGCGCCCTTGAGCGCCGACTCGCTGAAGAGGATGCCGTTGTTGGCCACGATGCCGACGGGATGGCCGTGGATCCTGGCGAACCCGCAGACGAGCGTGTCGCCGTAGAGCTGCTTGAACTCCTGCAGCCGCGAGCCGTCGACCAGGCGGCGGATGACCTCCCGGACGTCGTACGGCGTCCGGGTGCTCGCCGGGACCACGGAGTAGAGGGACTCGGGGGGCTCGTGGGGCTCCTCGACCTCGGCCGGGGCCGTCGCCTGCGGGCTCGGCAGCGTGCCGACGATCCCTCGAAGGATCTGGAGCGCGTGCGCGTCGTCCTCGGCCAGGTGGTCGACCACCCCGGAGGTGCGGGCGTGCACGTCGCCGCCGCCGAGCTCCTCCGCCGTCACGACCTCGCCGGTCGCGGCCTTCACCAGGGGCGGGCCGCCGAGGAAGATCGTGCCCTGGTTGCGGACGATGACGGTCTCGTCGGACATCGCCGGCACGTAGGCGCCGCCCGCCGTGCACGACCCCATGACCGCCGAGAGCTGGGGAATGCGTCGGGCGCTCATGTTCGCCTGGTTGAAGAAGATCCGGCCGAAGTGCTCCCTGTCGGGGAAGACGTCGTCCTGCATGGGGAGGAAGGCGCCGCCGGAGTCGACGAGGTAGACGCAGGGGAGGTGGTTCTCGGCAGCGATCGTCTGCGCACGGAGGTGCTTCTTGACGGTGATCGGGTAGTAGGTGCCGCCCTTCACGGTCGCGTCGTTGGCCACGACCATGCACGTGCGGCCCTCGATGCGGCCGATGCCGGCGACGACGCCCGCTGCGGGGACGGCGTAGTCGTCGCCGTCCTTGCCGTACATGCCGAAGGCGGCGAGCGGCGCGACCTCCAGGAACGGGCTGCCCGGGTCGAGCAGCCTGTCGATCCGGTCGCGCGGGAGCAGCTTGCCGCGGTCGGTGTGCTTCTTGCGGGCGGCCTCGCTGCCGCCCTCACGCACCCGGGCCAACCGCTCGCGCAGCTGTGCGGTGAGCTCCTCGAGACTCGTCATGCCCCCAGGTTAACGATCATTAACCTGACCGGTCAACGGGTGGGCACGCGCCGCCCGGGTACTGCGCTCCCGAAGAAACCCCACGAACAGAGGAGCGAACCACCATGTCGACCGTCGGCACTCTCAGCAAGCTCGCCACCGGAGTCATCGGGAAGACGGCGCACGCGGTGACCCACCCCGTCGCCACCGTGACGTCCGCGGCCGGCCAGGTGCACAGGGTCGCGAGCAGCCTCACCGGTTCCGGCGCTGCGCCGGCGGCCGAGGAGGAGCGGGTCGACGACCGCCCGGAAGACGCCCGTTCGGGCGAGGCGCCCCCTGAAATCATCACGCCCGACCCCCACGCCGCCGCCGAGGCGGCGGTGGCGGCCGAGCTCGCGCGCGACGTCGAGCCCGAGCCGGGCCTGCCCGAGGCCACCGAGCCGAAGGCGGCGTCCCGCGAGGCCGCCCACGGTGGACGCGCCGACGAGCCGACCGACGACTGGCACGACGAGCTCGACGACGGCAAGGAGGTCGAGACCGCGGCCGGCACGACAGGGGTCTCGCCGGAGATCAACCCCGCGACCGGCCTTCCGCACCACGCGCCGGGTGAATGAGCATTAACCTGGGCGGGTGACGACGACAGCGGAACCCACCCGGCGTGAGCAGATCCTCGCGGCCGCGGCCGAGCTGTTCGCCGCACGAGGCTTCCACGGCGTCTCGGTGTCCGAGCTCGGCGCGGCCTGCGGGATCTCCGGACCCGCGCTCTACAAGCACTTCTCGAGCAAGCAGGCGATGCTCGCCGAGATGCTGGTGTCGATCAGCGAGGAGCTGCTCGCCGTCGGTCGCGAGCGGGTCACGTCGGCGCCGGACCCTGCTGCCGCCGTACGCGCGCTCGTGGACTGGCACGTCGACTTCGCGCTCGGCCACCGGCCGCTCATCATCGTGCAGGACCGCGACTGGGAGTCGCTGCCCGAGGAGGCGCGCGCACAGGTCCGCCGGCTCCAGCGGCAGTACGTCGACCTGCTCGCCACCCAGCTCAGGCTGCTGCGCCCCGGGCTCGGCCATGGTGCTGCCCACGCCTCCGCCCAGGCCGCCTTCGGCCTCCTCAACTCCACCCCACGCGCCGGCCACGCCATCTCCGACGACGACCTCCGCACGCTGCTCGCCGAGATGGCTGTCGCCGCGCTGGGGGCCTGAGGCTGCGACAGTTTCACCGTCCGGCCGGTGAATCTGTTGCTGGGACGCTGCAATTGCGTCGTCCCAGCGACAGATTCACCGCCCGGACGGTGAAACTGTCGCTGGGACGGTGAAACTGTCGCTGGGACGGTGAAACTGTCGCTAGGACGGTGAATCTGTCGGGGGCTGGAAGGCACCACCCCGACCGGCACCGTCGCGGAAACGGGCGGCACCGGCCATGGCCTCGAGCAGGGAGCGGCCGCCGTGGACCCACTCGACGTCGAGCGCGCGGTCGAGGGGCAGGCCGTGCTGCTCGTACGACGACAGGCGGTCCTGCTGCAGGCAGAGCTGCGGGAACGCGGCGATCTGCTCGGCCAGGGCGACCGCCTCGTCGAGGGCGGCGCCGGGTGCGCTGACCCTGTTGGCGAGCCCCATCCGCAGTGCCTCGTCGGCGCCGACCGCGCGGCCGGTGAGGATCAGGTCGAGCGCGTGGGAGTGGCCGATCAGGCGCGGTAGGCGGATGGTGCCGCCGTCGATCAGCGGCACGCCCCAGCGCCGGCAGAACACGCCGAACACGGCGTCGGGATCGGCGACCCGCAGGTCGCACCACAGAGCCAGCTCGAGCCCGCCGGCGACGGCATGACCGGACACCGCGGCGATGACCGGCTTCGAGAGCAGCAGCCGTGACGGGCCCATCGGGCCCGGACCGTCCGTCCCCGGCGGGTCCGCCCTCATGGTCCCGGACGAGACCGCCTTCAGGTCCGCGCCGGCGCAGAAGGTCCCACCCGCACCGGTGAGCACCGCGACCGACGACGACGGATCCGCGTCGAAGGCGAGGAAGGCGTCGTAGAGGGCCTGCGCGTGCTCGGTGTCCACCGCGTTGCGGACCTCGGGCCGCGCGATGGTGACGACCGTGACCGGCCCGTGGCGCGAGACCTCGATGCTCATCCGGGGAAGCCCGTGCGGGTGCGCTCGAGGATCGGCGCCAGGTCGAGCCCCGTCGGCAGCGTGCCGAACGCACCGCCCCAGTCCCGCCCGAGCCGAGAGGCGCAGAAGGCGTCGGCGACCGCGGCAGGCGCGTGCCGGAGCAGCTGGGAGCCCTGGAACACCAGCGCCATCAGCTCCACGATCCGGCGCGCCCGCAGCTGGATGTCGTCGAAGGAGGTGAGCTCCTTCTTGAGCCGGTCGACCGCGTCGTCGTAGTGCGCGTCGGCGCCCAGCGCCAGCTCGGCCTCGCCGAAGAACGCGTCGAGGGACTGCGGCTCCCGCGCGATCGCGCGCAGCGCGTCGAGCGCGGCGACGTTGCCCGAGCCCTCCCAGATCGACAGGAGCGGCAGCTCGCGGTAGATCCGCGCGAGGTCGAAGTCCTCGATGTAGCCGTTCCCACCGAGGCACTCGAGCGCCTCACCGGCAGCGATCGGCGCACGCTTGCAGACGTAGTACTTCGTCACGGCGAGCGCGATCCGGCGCAGCGCGGCCTCGCCCTCGTCGCCACGGATGGCGCGGTCGTTGGCCCCGGCCAGCCGCAGCATCGCGGTCGTCGCGGCCTCGGACTCCACCTGCAGGTCGGCCAGCACGTTGCGCATGGCGGGCTGGTCGATGAGCAGCTCGCCGAAGGCCGACCGGTGCCGCGCGTGGTGCGCGGCCATCGCGAGCGCGGTCCGCATCCCGGCCGACGAGCCGATCACGCAGTCGAGCCGGGTCATGTTGACCATCTCGACGATGGTCCGCACGCCGCGGCCCTCCTCGCCGACGAGCCAGCCGACGGCGGCGTCGTACTCGATCTCCGACGACGCGTTGGACCGGTTGCCGAGCTTGTCCTTCAACCGCACGAAGCGCATCGCGTTGGCCGCACCGCCGGGCAGCACCCGCGGCACGAGGAAGCACGTCACGCCGGCGTCGGTCTGGGCGAGCGTCAGGAACATGTCCGACATCGGCGCGGAGGTGAACCACTTGTGGCCGCGCAGCACGTAGCTGCCGTCGTCCTGACGCACCGCGGCCGTCGTGTTGGCCCGTACGTCGGAGCCGCCCTGCTTCTCCGTCATCGACATGCCGGCGATGAGGCCCCGCTTGGTCGCGGGGTCGCGCAGGCCGGGGTCGTACTCGCGGTTGGTCAGCAGCGGCTCGAACCGCGCCGCCAGCTCGGGGTTCGCTCGCAGCGCCGGTACGACGGCGTAGGTCATCGAGATCGGGCAGCCGTGCCCTGCGTCCACCGACCAGACCATGAACTTCGCGGCCCGCGCGACGTGCGCGCCCGGCCGGTCGTCGGCCCACGGGGCGCCGTGCAGGCCGTGCGAGACGGCGGTCGTCATCAGCTGGTGGTACGCCGGCACGTAGTCGACCTCGTCGACGCGGTGCCCGTAGCGGTCATGGGTGAGCAGCCGCGGCGGCACCCGCTCGGCCAGCCGGCCCCACGACTGCGCCTCCTCGGTGCCGGCGAGCGTGCCGAGCTCGTCGATCTCCGGCAGCGCCCAGCCGGCGCCCTCGCGCTCGACCCCCTCGCGCAGCGCCGGGTCGGCGGCGGTGCTGTGCCCCACCAGCGGCGGGACCTGGTTGAAGACCTCGTGCGTGCTCGTCATCTGCTCATCCCTTGTTGGTGGAGGGTCCGAAGTCGTCGTACGGCGCCCCGTCGCGCTCCTGCACGGCCTGCTTGAAGCCGGCCTCCATGGCACGCGCGGCGAAGGAGTAGCCCTCGCGGGTGTGGCGGGAGATCCCGTCGAAGACGGTCGACACCATCTGGCTGTTCTGCACGCCCTGGGCGAAGAGCGCGGAGTTGAGGGCGAGCTTGACCATCATCAGCTGGTTGATCGGCATCGCCGCGATCCGCTGGACGAGGTTCTCGGTGCGCTCGTCGAGGTCCTCGGGCTCGGGCGCCTCGATGGCGAGCCCCCACTCGAGCGCCTCGCGACCCGACAGGCAGTCGCCGGTCAGCAGCAGCCGTTTCGCACGCTGGTCGCCGAGGCGGTGCGCCCACATGCCGGCGCTCGGCACGCCCCACACCCGGGTGGGCGGGTAGCCGATCTTGGCGTCGGCGGCGATGAGGATCTGGTCGCAGTGCAGCGCGATGTCGGTGCCACCGGCGACGCAGAAACCGTGGATCTTGGCCACGGTCGGCTTGTTCGCGTGCAGCAGCGACGCGTAGCCCTTCGTGAAGCGGCTCATCATCGCGTAGTCGACCATCGGGTCCCACGTCTTCGAGGGGTCGTGGTTGGGGATGGCCTGCTCGGCGAAGGCGCCGAGGTCGTAGCCACCGCAGAACCCCTTGCCCCGGCCGCTCACGACGATCACGTGCACCCGCGGGTCGAGGTCGGCGCGCTCGACGGCGTGCGCGAGGTCGAGCGGGGTGTCCGGGGTGATGGCGTTGCCGTGCTCGGCCCGGTCGAAGGTGATCCGCGCGACCCGGCCGTCCACCTCGTAGGTCAGCGTGCGGTAGTCACGGGTCTCGTCGGCCTGCGGCAGCCCGGCGTACGGCGAGTCGGGGCCCTCGTGCGCGTCGCGCCGCCACGGCGCTGCGTCGGTCATGTCCACGACGTTACAGTTTCGGCTACAGTTGTGTCCATGCCTGTAGCGCAACTCAAACCGCTGCCGGCCCGGTCCGTGGTGCTGTCACTCCTGCTCGGCTCCCATCCCGACCGGATGTCGCCGGCCCAGGTGACCCGCGCCGGGGAGCACTTCGGCATCCCCGCCTCAACGTTGCGCGTCGCGCTCACCCGGGCGGTCGCGGCCGGCGACCTCGTCCGCGAGCACGGCGACTACGTGCTCGGCGAGCGGCTCGTCGCCCGTCAGCGCCGGCAGGACGAGGCGGTCGAGGACGCCGGTACCGCCTGGGACGGCGACTGGGAGATGGCCGTGGTGGTGGTCACCGGCCGTTCGGGCGCCGAGCGCGCCACCCTCCGCGAGAAGCTGACGACCGCGCGGCTCGCCGAGCTCCGCGAGGGAGTGTGGACCCGGCCCGCGAACCTGGGCCGCGGCCCGGCGTACGCCGGCGACCCCGTCCTCGCCACCTTCCGCGCCCGCCCCGACGACGACCCCGGGCGGCTGGCCCGGGAGCTGTGGGACCTCCGCGGCTGGGCGAAGGACGGCCGCGACCTCCTCGACCAGCTCGCACGCACCTCCAAGCCGGCGCCGCGCCTCGCGGTGGCCGCCCACGTCGTGCGCCACCTCACCGACGACCCGCTCCTCCCCCCGGAGCTGCTCCCCCGGGACTGGCCCGGAGCCGCCCTGCGCGAGGCGTACGCCGCCTACCAGGCCGAGCTGCGCGCGCTGACGATCACCGGCCCCGCCTCAGCTCGTTGATCCACGCGCGCGCGGCGGGCGTGACCGACCTCGGCCTGAGCCGGTCGAGCCGCCCTACTGCTCGATCTCGGTCCTCCAGAGCTCGATGCCGTACTGGCTCGAGGTCGCGGCGTAGTACAGCGACAGCTGGAAGTCGGTCAGCTCCGTCGGACTGGTGACCAGGTTGGGGTTGACCGGGAGGGTCCCGGGACCGGTCCCGTCGGACTTCCACAGCTGGTCGCCTGCGGGCGTCGTCGCCCGGAAGAACATCAGCCCGCCGGACGCCGTCAGGTCGACGGGGCTGCTGCTGCCCGAGGCGTTGATGTTCTTCACCCGCACCGTCCCGGCAGCGGTGCCGTCGGTCCTCCACAGCTCGGTGTCCCCGCCCTGGGTAGCGCCGAAGTACACGGTGCCGCCCAGGGCGGCGAACCCGGTCGGGGAGCTGCTGGCGGCCGGATCGATGTCGCGCACCCGGTGCGTGCCGGCGGCGGTGCCGTCGGAGACGTAGAGCTCCCGGTCGCCGCCGGTGTCCCGCGCGCTGAAGTAGAGCTTGCTGCCCACGGCGGTCAGCTCGGTCGGCGCGCTGGCGACGGAGGCGCCGAGGGCGATGTCGCGGACCATGTGGGTCCCGGCAGCGGTGCCGTCGGAGACCCAGAGCTCCTCGCCGTGCGTGGGGTCCTGGGCGGCGAAGTAGAGCTTGCCGCCGACCGCCGTGAGGTGCTGGGGGAAGCGCGCGACGTTCTGGACCCGCACGGTCCCCGCCGTGGTCCCGTCGGTCTTCCACAACCGGGAGCCGGTCGTGTCGAAGGCGCGGAAGTAGGCGGTGCTGCCGATCACCGTCAGCTCGCTGGGCGAGCTGTTGACGTTGGGGTTGATGTCCTTGACCCGCACGGTGCCGGGTCCGGTGCCGTCGGAACGCCACAGCTCCTGGTCGGCGCCGACGACCGCGGAGAACAGCAGCGTCCCACCGAGGTCCACCAGATCGGTGGGCGCGGAGTCCCCCGCCGGGTTGATGTTCCGCACCCGGCGGGTGCCGGCCGGCGTCCCGTCGCTCCTCCACAGCTCGCGGTCCTGACCTGCCGCGAAGAAGATCGACGACCCCACGGGAGTGATGGAGCGCGGACTGCTGCTGTCGCTGCCCGGCTCGATGTTCCGCACCAGGCTGGTGACGCCGGCGGCGGTCGTCTTCCAGAGCTCGGTGCCGAGGACCGGCGTGTTCGCCTGGAAGTACAGCGTCGAACCCGCGACGGTCAGCTCGGCCGGGAAGCTGTTGGCCGCAGCCGGCCTGATGTCCCGCACCAGGCTGGTGTGCGTGTCGCCGGGCGCGGCGTGGGCGACGGGGGCGAGCACGCCGAGGGCCACCGCCACGGCGACGGGCGCGACGAGGCGCAGACGGCGCAGGTCCGTGCTCACGGCTCGACCGTGACCTTGTAGAGCTCGGTCCCGTAGGGGTTGTCGGCCGCGTCGAAGCTGTCGCGGAGGTAGAGATCGCCGTTGAACGCGGTCAGGTCGCCCGGCGAGAGCTCGCTCGACTCGCTGACCTGGCCGACGGCGTGGGTGCCGCCGGTCGTTCCGTCGGTGACCCAGAGCTGGTCCTGGCTCGCGTTGATCTTGGCGCGGTAGAACAGCAGGTCGCCCAACGCGGTGAGCTCCTTCGGGTCGGTGCTGCCGGCGGGGTACGCCGGCGTGACCCGCTTCGTGCCCGCGAAGGTGCCGTCGGTCCGGTACAGCTCGACCCGGAAGTCGTCGCCCTGCGCGGAGAAGTACAGGACGCCGTTCACGTCGGTCAGCTCGGAGGCGAAGCTGTTGCCGGCGGACCGGATGTTGCGCACCCGCCGGGTGCCGGCCGTCGTACCGTCGGACCGGTACACCTCGCGGTCGAAGCTGCTGTCGCCGGCGACGAAGTACAGCATGTTGCCGCCCACCGGAGTGAGGTACTTGGGGTCACTGCCCTGACCCGGTGTCGTGTTGATGTTCCGCACCAGGTGGGTGCCGGCCGCGGTCCCGTCCGAGGTCCACAGCTCGGAGTCGCTGGGGTTGCCGGCCACCAGGGCCGAGAAGTACAGCTTGCCGCCCATCGACGTCATCTCCTGGGTGACCAGGTTCTGGCGCTTGATCGGCACGGTGCCGGCCGCGGTGCCGTCGGACCTCCAGAGGTACCTCCCGGCAGCGGGGCCGGGCGGGTCGAGGAACGCGGTGAAGTAGAGGAGGCCGCCCATCTCGGTCAGGTCCTGGGGACGGGGGTCCTGCAGTCCGTGGAAGGGGTGGACCACGTGGGTGCCGCCTGGGGTGCCGTCGGACTTCCACAGCGAGTGCACGCCGATGGAGTCGGTGAGGACGAAGTACAAGGTGTCGCCGACGGCGGTCATCTCGGAGATGTCGGCGTCGTCGAAGGGGTTGAGCTCCTCGACCATCCGGGTGCCTGCCGCGGTGCCGTCGCTGACGTAGAGCTCGGAGTCCTGGGTCGCGTCGTTGCCCATGAAGAACACCCGCGAGCCGACGGCGATCAGGCGCTTCGGGCTGGCTCCCGCGAAGCCGTCGGTGTCCGGCACCAGGTTGCGCACCATCTTGGTGGTGCCACCGGCGGTCGTCATCCACAGCTCGTTGCCGTACGCCGGGTGAGAAGCGCTGTAGAAGAGCTTGTCGCCGGCCACCGTCAGACCGAACGGGAAGCTTCCGAGGATGCCCGGATAGATGTCCCTCACCACTCCGTAGTGGGTGTCGCCTGGCGCGGCGTTCGCGCTCTGCCCTGGCACGAACGTGGCGGTGAGCGCGAGCGCGCTCAGTGCTGCCAGCAGGGAGAACCATCGATGCCGTGCCGTCATGGCCGACTCCGTCCGGGTCGAGCATCCGACGCTGCGGGAGCTGCGTGCCGGACGCCCGTCGAACCTAGGGCGTCAGGAGCCGCCTGTCCGGCGAACGGTGAAACCCGTTCCAGTCGTAGCCCGGGGCGTGCGATCTCGCCGATCAGGCAGGGGTCTCGAGCGCGTAGAGGTTCTCGAGGTCGACGGGCCTGGTCCACAGGTAGCCCTGGCCGGAGTCACAGCCCAGGTCCCGCATGATCTCGAGCTGGCGATGCTTCTCGATGCCTTCCGCGACCGTGCGGAGGCCGAGCCGGTGGGCGATCTCGATGACGCCGCGGACGATCGAGCGGTCCTCGTGGCTGTCGATCACGTTGCGCACGAAGGACCGGTCGATCTTCAGGATGTCGACGGGGAAGCTGCGCAGGTGGGTGAGCGGCGAGTAGCCGGTGCCGAAGTCGTCGAGCGCGATCTGCACGCCGAGCTCCTTGAGCTCCTCGAGCCGGGCCACGGCGCCCGTCAGGTCGCTGACGGTCGCCGTCTCGGTGATCTCCAGGACGAGGCGGTCCGCCGGGAGACCGGACGACTCCAGCGCGTCGGCCACCACCTCGGCGAGGTGCGGCAGTCGCAGCTGACGGGCGGAGATGTTCACGCTGGTGTAGACGTGCTCGGGCAGCCGCGCCGTCGCCGTGCAGGCGGTGCGCAGGGCCCACTCGCCGATCGGGCCGATCTGGCCGCTCATCTCGGCCTGGTCGATGAAGTCCGCCGGCTTCAGCAGGCCGCGGCCGGGGCGCTTCCACCGGATGAGCGCCTCGACCCCGAGCCGCTCGTTGCTCCGCAGGTCGACGATCGGCTGGTAGTGCAACCAGAACTCGTCCTGCCCGAGCGCGAGGTCGAGGTCCATCCGCACCCGGGAGCGCTGCTCGGCCGCGACGCGCATCTCCGGCCGGAACGACTCGTAGCAGTTGCTGCCGCGTGCCTTGGCGGCGTACATCGCCGCATCCGCCTCGGCCAGGAGCACGTCGGTGTCGTCGTGCCGCGCCTCCGAGACGGCGATGCCGACGCTCGCGTGGATGACCACCTCGACGTCGCCGAGGTCGACGGGCACGCTGATCGCCTCGAGCAGCCGCTCGACGACCACGGTGGCGGTCCGCAGGTCCGTGCGCTCCAGCAGCAGCGCGAACTCGTCGCCCCCGAAGCGGGCGACGGTGTCGCCGGGCCTGACGCTGGCCGTGAGCCGCTCCCCGATGCTGCGCAGCAGCGTGTCGCCCGCACCGTGCCCGTGGGCGTCGTTGACCGCCTTGAAGTCGTCGAGGTCGAGGAAGCAGACGACGAGCTCCTCGCGGTCGCGCCGGCCCAGCGCGCGGTTGGTCCGCTCGAGGAACAGCACCCGGTTCGGGAGCCCGGTCAGCTCGTCGGAGTGTGCCCGGGCGCGGAGCTCGTCCTCGAGGCGGCGGCGATCGGTGACGTCATGAGTGTTGAGCACGAGCGCCTCCACGGCGGGATCGTCCGAGAGATCGGTGACCAGGGTCTCCGCGTAGCGGAAGGACCCGTCGGCCTGCATGAGCCGGCACTCCACGCGGCACTGGTCCTCACGGACCGCCCGTTCGAGAGCGTCGTCGAAGAGGGCGCGGTCGCCGGGGTGGACCCACTCCCGGATCGGCCGTCCCACGAGCCCGACGGCCGGCAGCGCGAAGACGCGCGAGGCGGCCGAGCTCTGGTAGGTCACCACGCCTGCGCGATCGACCAGGGTGAGCACGTCGCTGCTGTTCTGACCGATGGCGCGGAACCTCGCCTCGGTGCCGGCCAGGTGCTCGAAGGCGGCGCCCGCGAGGGTCGCGACGAAGCTCGCGAGCTGGACCTCCTCCTCGCCGAACAGCTCACCGAGCTGGCTGTGCGTGACGTAGAAGCACCACAGCGCCTTGCCGTCGACCGTGATCGGCGCGACCAGGACCGAGCGGATCTCCGAGAGGAGCAGGCTCTCCGAGCCGTCCGCCGAGACGTCTCCGGCGACCACGGGCACGCCGGCCTCGATCGCTCGGGTGAGCAGGGTGTGGCTGATCGCGTCCGCCCGCTCGCCCGAGACCGTGACGAGGTTCTGGTTGCGCACGTCCTCGACGCTGATGATGTGGCAGCGCTCGCCTCGCAGCAGGGTGAGGGCGGCGTCGCGGATCACCGCCTCGAGCGCGGTGGTCGTCGGCGCGGCGGCGATCTCGCGACCCACGCTGAGCAGCGTGGTGAAGCGATCGAAGAGCGACATCGTCGGATCGCGCTCGGGATCGGCGACCGCTCCCTCCAACGACCGCTCGAGCTCGAGCACGACGTCGGTGGCGTCGGTGAGCAGGTCGGCCGAGCCGCCGCGCGCCACCAGCACCCGCGCACGGGCCTGGCGGCTCAGGGCCGCCTCGTAGCGCGCGCCCTGCTCGTCCGCGATCGCGGCACTGCGCTCCAGCAGGCGGACCGCCTTGTCGGGCCGGCCGCGCAGGCCGGCGAGGAGTCCGGCCTCCCGCAGCGCGTGCGGCAGGTTGTTGCGATAGCTCGCCGCCCAGAACCGCGCGCGGCGCACCTGGACCCGCAGGTCGCGCAGCTGCCGGGCCCGGCCGGCGGCGTCGTAGGCCGACACCTCCTCCAGGGCGAGCCTCGCGATGGTCGCCCGCCACGGCGCGATCGGGGCGGCGTACTCCTGGCGCAGGCCGCCCTCGCGCACCAGCTCGGCCGCCCTGTCCGCCTGCTCGGTCGCGCCTGCCAGGTCGCCTGCGCGCAACGCGCACAGCGCGGCCGCGAACCGCAGCTCGGCAGCCGTGCTCACGTCGGAGCCGTTGCGCGCCAGCTCGGCGTCGATCAGGGTCGGGTCGACACGACCGCCGCTCGCGCGGGTCCAGACCGACAGCGCCACGCCGGCCGAGGTCTCGTCGCCGATCGCCATCGCCGAGGCGTACGTCGCCCGCGCGACCTCGACCGCCTCGGCGAGGTCGCCCTTGCGGTGCAGGCACATCGCGAGGTTCCAGCTCGCGGTGTTGACCTCCCACTGGTCACCGGTCGACTCCAGCAGCCGGATGGCCTCGCGGCACGCGTCGACACCCTCGTCGTAACGCGACGCGGCGTAGAGCGTCACGCCGGCGAACCCGAGGCTCTGGCCCTGGCCCCACGGGTCGTTGCGGGCCCGCCGGATCTCCAGCGAGCGCTGGGCGTAGCGCAGCGACCGCTCGTACCACGGCAGCATCGTCATCACGGGCGCGTGCTCGGAGCAGGCCTGGCCGAGCTCGGCGCTCGGCGGGTAGCGCTCGGCCAGGTTCAGCCCGCGGAAGTGCGCCCAGGCGCACTGGAACTTCCCGCTCGAGAACCAGTGCACGTAGGCGAGCCGGCTGAAGAGCCGCATCGCGAGGAAGTCCCGGTCCCGGCCGTCGGGGGAGCGACGGCCGGTGGTCCACCGCGGCAGCAGGCTGTGCAGCGCCTGCACGAGCACCTCACACAGCAGGCACGCGACGACCACCGGCGTACGACGGGGCACCCGCCGGCCGAGCAGCGCCATCGCTCCCTCGAGGTGTTCGCGTGCGGTGCCGAGGTCGCCCTGCTTGAACGCGAGGCCACCGAGCTTCTCGTCCAAGGACGCCTTCTCCAGCGGATCGGAGACCAGCGACTTCGCGGTCACGAGCGCCGACTTCGCGTCGGCGTACGCCCCGCGCAGGGTGAGCACGTCGCCCATCCCGGTCGCGATCCGCGCGCGCGTCGCGCGGTCATCGTCGGTGACGCCGCGCTCGGCCATGCGGTAGTGGGCGAGCGCGGAGTCGAGGCCGTACTGCGCGCGGGCCAGCTCGGCCGCGCGGAGGGCGTGGGGCAGCGCGTCGGCGTGACGGCGGGCGGCATCGAGGTGGTAGGCGACGTCGAAGACGGCCGTGTCGTCGACGGACGCGGCGCCACCCTCGAGCAGCGCGTCGGCGATCCGGCTGTGCAGCGACTCCCTCGTCCCCACGTCGAGCCGGTCGAGCAGCGCCTCCCGGATCCGGTCGTGGAAGAACGTGCACCTGCCCGAGCGGTTGTCGACCCACAACAGCCGCCGGCGCAGCGACTGCTCGAGGATCGAGGCCGCCGACTCGGCCTGACCGGCGAGCCCGACGGCCTGCACGATGTCGAACTCCTTGCCGAGGACCGCGCCGACCGACAGGGCGCGGACCACACCCTCCGGGAGGAGGTCGAGGCGGCGCACGAGCACGGCGGCCGACCGGCGCTCGGTCTGCACCTCGGCGAGGGCGGCGTCGTCGACGACCCACCCGTCCGGGCCGGCGGTCAGCGCGCCGCCCTCCACCAGGCCACGAAGGACCGCCGCCCCCATGAAGGGGCTGCCGTCGGCCAGGCGCGCCACGGTCGCCACGGCCTTCTCGGGCAGCGGACCCGCCATCGACTCCGTCAGCAAGGTCATGGCCTGGTCGCTGAGCCGGCCGAGGTGGAGCGACTTGGCCACCGCGATGGTCCGCAGCGGCGCGTCGTCGGCGACCTCCTCGGAGCGGAACGCCGCGACGACACCGAGGTACGGCGGCAGCTCCCCCTCCGTGGCGAAGGTCGCCGCGAGCAGCCGGATCGTCAGCGCGTCGGCCCACTGGCAGTCGTCGAGCACCAGCAGCACCGGGCTCTCCGGGGTCGCCAGCACCATCAACAGCTGACGGAGCGCGGCGAGGCTGCGCTCCTCACCGAACGCGTCCGGCCCGAAGGCCTCCAGCCCCGCGACGTCGTCGGGCAGGCCCAGCAGCGGGCGGAGCGCCGGCAGCACCTGGCCGGTGACCTGGGCGCTGTCGCCCAGCCGCTCACCCAGCTCCGCGCGGACCGCCTGGGCGTCCTCGCTGTCCGCGATCTCCCGCGCCACGCCCTGGATGAGCGCGAACGGCAGCTGGACACCGTCGCGGACGCCCTGGCCGTGGAGCACGGTGATCCCGTGCCCGACGGCGTGGGACCCGAGCTCGGCGAGCAGCCGGCTCTTGCCGCCCCCCGACTCGGCGTCGAGCAGCACCAGGCCGCTGCCGCCGCCGTCGATCTCGGTCAGCAGGCTGCGCAGGCTCGCGAGCTCGGCGTCGCGGCCCACGAACGCGGGGTCGGTGAGGTGTTGCCGGTGGTCGACCCGGCCGATGGTCAGGCGCGGGTCCGGGTCGCCGTCGTCCATCGCGGTCCGCAGGGCCTCGAGGTCGTAGGCGAGAGCGGCCGCCGACTGGTAGCGGTCGACGGGGTCCTTGCGGAGCAGTCGCTGCAGCACCGCGTCGAGCGCCCGCGGCACGTCGGACCGCAGGTCGCACACGGACGGGGCCTGCACCGAGAGGTGCTGACGGAGCAGGTCGCTGACCCCGGGGCCGGGGAAGGGGGGCGCCCCGGCCAGGCACTCGAAGAGGACGATGCCGACCGCGTACAGGTCGGAGCGCTCGTCGGGCGTCGCCGACAGCAGGCCCGCAGCCTCGGGCGCGAGGTAGCGGATGGTGCCGACCAGGTCGTCGCGCACCGACTCGTCGAGGTGCGCACTGCGCGCGAAGCCGAAGTCGATCAGGGTGACGGCACCGGCAGGATCGTCACCCTCGGCGATCACGTTGGCCGGCTTCACGTCGCGGTGCACGATCCCGGCCTCGTGGGCGACGCTGAGGGCGCGGGCGATCTCGATGCCCACGCGCAGGGCGTTGCCGACCGACAGCGGACCTGCCTGCAGCAGCACCTCGAGGGTCTGCCCCGGCACGAGCGGCTGCACGAGGAAGAGGCGACCGTCGTACTCCCCCGAGGCGTAGAGCTCGACCAGCCCCCGGCCGCTCAGGCGACGCAGCACGGCGGTCTCGTGCTCGAAGCGCAGCCGCGCGGCGGCGTGCACCGCTCGCGCGTCGATCGCCTTGACGACGACCTCCGCTCCCGTCTCGCGGTCCTCGGCGACGTAGGTGTCCACACCGTTCCCGCGCTTCAGCACGCGGCCGAGGGCGAAGCGTCCCGCGAACAGCTCGCGGGTGCTCCGCGCACTCACGGCCCCCGAGGACACGGCTCCCCCCGCATCCATTCCTCCAGGCTAGGTCGCCACGGCGCTCCCCGCCCGGGGTGCTTAGGGGTTCAAACGAGTCCTTCGGGCAGCTCGGCCCCCGCCTCCATCAGCTCGACGAGCCGGCGCGCGCGCAGCATCGCGTCGGCGGCGACCTCGACGTCGTCGGCGAGGTCGACGACACCGGACGTCGAGAGGGCTCCCGATGCCCGTTCGTGCAGGGCGTGGAGCAGGCTGTCGCGGTCGAGACCGCGCAGCGCGAAGAGCACGAGCGGGTCGGCGTCCACCAGCCAGCCGGTCTGCACGAGCACCGCGAGCGCGTGGCGGCACGGGTCGAGGTAGGCGTCGCAGGTGCAGCCGGCCGACAGCTCGCCGCCGAAGGGCAGCAGCTCGATGCCGGCCTCCTCGGCGTGCTCGACGAAGTCGTAGGGGAGCTCGCCGGCCAGCAGCGCCGCGATCCGGCCGGTCTCCGCGGCCACCACGTCGACCAAGGCGCGGCGCTCCTCCTCCGGCAGAGCGGGCAGCCCGATCTCGACGGTCCACGTGTCGTCGCCCTCCCGCACCGCGGCGAGGAGCGAGCCGGCGTCGACGCTGATGCCGCCCACGTCTCCCCGCCGGGCGGCGGTGCGTCCGGCGCGGAGGTCCTGGTCGACGTACGCCGCCTCCTCGACCGCGCGCTGCCACGCCTTGCCCCACCACGACCGGATGCCGGAGCGCGGCGCCGAGAGCCGGCCGTGGGTCACCCTCACGGCGTCTCCCGCAGGTAGGCCTCGCGGCGCGCCTCTGCGCGGAGCGTGACGAGGTCGCGGAGGTCCTCGTTGCTGAGCTCGGTGAGGGCGGCCTCGCCGCGCGCGAGCACGGCGTCGGCGAGCGCCCGCTTCCGCTCGAGGAGCGCTGCCACGCGCTCCTCGATGGTGCCGCGGGTGACCATGCGGTGCACCTGGACGGGTCGGGTCTGCCCGATCCGGTAGGCGCGGTCGGTGGCCTGCTCCTCGACAGCGGGGTTCCACCAGCGGTCGACGTGCACCACGTGGTCGGCCCGGGTCAGGTTGAGGCCGGTGCCGCCGGCTTTGAGGCTGAGCAGGAAGACCGGGACCTCCCCGTCCTGGAAGCGACGCACCATCGCCTCGCGCTGGGCGACCGGTGTGCCGCCGTGGAGGAACTGGTGCGCGACCCCCGCCCCCACCAGGTGCTGCTCGACCAGCCGGGCCATCGCGACGTACTGCGTGAAGACCAGCACCGCTCCGTCCTCGGCGACCACGGTCGCGAGCAGCTCGTCGAGGAGGTCGAGCTTCTCGCTGCGACCGGCGAGGCGCACCGCCCCCGACTGCTTGAGGAACTGGGCGGGGTGGTTGCAGATCTGCTTGAGTCCGGTCAACAGGGCGAGCACCAGGCCGCGCCGCGCGGGGTCGTCGCCGCCGAGCCGCTCGATGCGCTCCATCGTGTCGCGCACGAACGCCTCGTAGAGGACGGCCTGCTCGCGGGTGAGCCCGAGCAGGTGGTCGGTCTCCGTCTTCGGCGGCAGCTCCGGCGCGATGCCCGGGTCGGACTTGCGCCGCCGCAGCAGGAACGGTCCGATCAGGTCGGCGAACTGCCGGGCCTTGGTCGGCTCGAGGCCCGACTCGATCGGCGCTCCCCACACCCGGCGGAAGGCCTGCCGACTGCCCAGCAGGCCGGGGATCGCCCAGTCGAGGATCGACCACAGCTCGGTCAGGTCGTTCTCGACCGGGGTGCCGGTCAGCGCCACCCGCGCCCGGCTCGGGATCTGTCGCAGCACGCGTGCCGTCGAGGAGCGGGAGTTCTTGACGTGCTGCGCCTCGTCGGCGACGACGAGGTCCCACGTCACCTGGGCGAGGGCCGCGTGGTCGCGCCGCATGGTGCCGTAGGTGGTGAGCACGAAGCCCGTGCTGCCGCTCAGCTCGCGGGCCGCGCCGTGGAACCGGCGCACGGGCACGTCGGGTGCGAACCGCTCGATCTCCGCCTCCCAGTTGCCGAGCAGGCTGGCCGGGCAGACCACGAGCGTCGGCGCCCCCTCGGACAGGCCGTGCTCGAGCCGGTGCAGGTGGAGCGCGATCAGGGTGATCGTCTTGCCGAGGCCCATGTCGTCGGCCAGGCAGGCGCCCAGCCCCAGCCCGGTGAGGTCGGCGAGCCAGGTGAGCCCGTGGCGCTGGTAGTCGCGCAGCTCGGCCCGAAGGCCAGCCGGCGCCGGGAGCGGCTCGCGGGTCGGCGCCGCGAGGAGCTGCTCGCGCACCTTCAGCAGGCTCGCGCCGACGATCACCTCCGCCCCTCCGGCGTCGCCGGCACCCTCGTCGGCCTCGGGCAGGTCGGCGACCCCGCTCAACGCCGCGGCGAGTGCCTGGGGCCCGGTCGCCCGCCGGATCAGCCGCTTGCGCGCCCGCTCGGCGGTCGTGGGGTCGACGACCGTCCAGGCGCCGCGGAGCTTGAGGATCGGCCCCACGGCGCCCGCGAGCTGCGCCATCTCCGCGTCGGTGAGCGGGTCACCGTGGAGGGCCACCTGCCACGAGAAGGCGAAGAGGCCGTCGGCGGAGAGCGGGCTGTCCTGGAGCGGCAGCTCGGGGTTGCGCGGGTCGGGGCGGCGATCGAGGACGGCACGCGTGGTCAGGTCGCGGCCCAGCGAGCGGGGCCAGTGCACGTCGACCCGCGCCGCGCGCAGGTCGCCGACGTGCTGCAGCAGGCTGCCGACCTCGTCCCCGTCGAGGTCGAGCTGGTCGGGCACGGAGAGGGCCAGCAGCCGGTCGAGCACCGGCCACACCTCGGCCGCCGAGCGCAGCGCGATGCTGGCATGCACGCGCGCCCGTGCGCCGAAGCCGTGCGACTCCTCGTCGTCGGTCCACAGCACGGCCGCGTCGCAGACGTGCAGCGGGTCGCGCTCGTCGTGCACCTGGAGCACCAGGCGCACCGAGCCGGCGGCGAGCTCCTCCTCGTCGGCCTCCACCCGCAGCGAGATCCGGACCAGCTCGGGCAGGGCGGCGACCGACCGCTCCGCCCGCGCGCGCTCCTCCGCCCGGCGGCGGACGCGGTCGGCGAAGCTGACCGGCGCCGGTGCGGCCGGCGCGGCTGCCGCGGTGGTCGGCGCGGCCGGCGCCGCCGGCGCCGCCGGCGCCGATCGCCCCGCCTGGGTCGCTCCCGCGACAGGTGCCGCCCGCGGGAGCGCGTCGGCGACCGCGTCGAGCACCCGGTTGACGAGCTCCGTCGCCGCGTCGGGGTCGACGTCGTCGTACGCCCGCGCCTGCGCGAGCCGGTCGACCGCCTCGCGATCGCGCTCGTCGAGCCCGTCGATGCGCCAGCTCGCGCGTCCGCCGGCCTCGGCCGGGGCGAGCTTGCCGGCGGCGACGAACCGGCCCGCGAGCAGCGCCGCGCCGCCGAGCAGCGCCACACTCGGGTGGGCGTCGGGCTCCGTGCGTGCGCGGCTGAGCACCGGGAGCGCCGCCCGGATCGGCAGCACCACCGAGCGCTGACCGGCGGTGAACTCGATCGTCCCGTCGCGTGGGGGCTCGGCCGGCCGGAAGGTCGCCGGTCCGGTCACGGGCACGTAGCTCACATGGCGACGCTAACGGGCAGGGCCGACGAAGAGTTCCCCGTCAGGCGCGCCTGCGTGCGGCGAGCTGCTTCAGCCCGACCGCTGCCAGGACGATCGCGCCCGCTGCCGCGAGGCCCACGCCCCACCAGGTCGGGTGCTCGACGGCCAGGACGAAGGTCGCGATCGGTACGGCGATCGCCGGCATCAGGATCGCCAGGACCGTGAAGCCGGGGTTGCCCTCGAGCGAGGCCGCGAGGGCCCAGAGCAGGGTGAGCACGGCCGCGATCGCGAGCACGACGTAGACGTCGTTGTCGTAGTCGGGCCGTGCCGCGGGCGTGGGTCCGTAGGTCGAGAAGTCGCCTTCGGTGCTCATGCCGAAGTCGCCGAAGAAGCTCGCGATGAACTGTGAGACCGCCATCGCGATCAGCAGGGCGTTGATGCCGATCACGCCGACGACTCCCGCGACCACGCCGCTGAGCGCGCGCGTCGGGAGCAGCCAGCCGACCGCGGTGATGACGAGGACGAAGGCCGCGATGGTCGCCGCGCCGATGATCGCCCAGTCGTCGTCACTGCCGATGTCGAGGATCACGTCGTCGGAGAGCTGGATGTAGACGAGCCCGAGCCCGGCGATCGCCGTGACGACGAACGCCCCCCGCCGGACTGCGATGTAGCCGACCACGGCGAGCGCCACGACGACGCCGCCGACGAGGTAGGGCAGCCAGTCCTCGCTGTGCTTGATGCCGTCGAGGCCGATCCCGATCATCACGCCGACCCCGAGGATGCCGACCACGCCCGGCCAGGTGACCAGGTCCTCGCGACTGCGGCCGGCGCCGAGCACCATCGCGGCGAGCGCGATGACCAGCAGCACCGCCGTCGCCCCGAGCCCGACGGAGTAGTTGGACCAGTCGAGGTCACCGTCGGCGCGGGCGCGCGTCGACGCGACGGCGATCGCGGCGGCGAGGAGGCCGACGCCGATCGCGATCGGCAGCAGTCCCATGCCGGGACGCCGCGGCCTCTCCTTGGCCGGCACCGGCGGCGGAGGCGGCGGCGGGTCGGCGACCGCCGTGGTCGTGCCGGGCGGCGGCGGAGGCGGAGCGGTGGCGGTCACCGGGGTCGACCCGGTCGCAGCAACGGGGCCCGTGGCGGGAGCGTCCTCGGTCATGGATCGAAGGTACGACCAACAACGCCCGAACCCGGGGACCTACGGGCTCAGGCCGACACGCCCAGGGTCAGCGGCAGCACCGCCTCCGCACCTGCGGCGGCCAGGGCGTCCGACGCCAGCGTGAGCGACCAGCCGGTGACGACCAGGTCGTCGACGAGCAGGACCCGCAGGCCGGCCACGGCGTCGGGCGCGTCGAGCACCAGCCCGTGCCGGCGGCTCACGGCTGCGACCCGTTGCGCCGAGTTGGTCGCGCCCGCCCCGGGCGGGACGGAGGGGTCGGTCACGGCCCACCGGCCGACGACGGGGCGCTGGAGGTAGCGCGCGAGGCCCGCGGCCAGGTCGGCGACCAGCGCGGATCGGGTCATCGACTCGGCGACCACGATGACGTCGGGCGCCGGTCGCCAGTCGACGAGGGTGGCCACGACGGCCCGGACGAGCCCGACGGGTACGGCGTCCGGTGCGTCCGGTCCCGGCCGGAACAGGTCGCGCAGCGCCTGCCCGTGGCCGAGGTCGGTGAGCCGGGCGATCGCCCGGCCCTCCGCGGCCGGCTGCTTGATCCGCCCGGCCCGGTCGACCCCGAGCGACGCGAGCCCGGTCGGCCACAGCTTGCGCGGTTCGATCGGCACGCCCGGGCGCGCGAGGCGGTCGGCCGCGTCGGCGACCGCCTTCGACGAGACGTCGTCGGGGAGGTCGAGGCCGCCGCAGTTGTCGCAGCGGCCGCACGCACCGTCCGCCGCCGCATCGGGGTCGTCGAGCTGGTCGCGCAGGAACCACATCCGGCAGCGGTCCGTCGCGAGGTAGTCGAGCATCGCCTGCTGCTCGCGCTCCCGCGCCTCGGCGACCCGGCGGTAGCGCTCGGCGTCGTAGGCCCACTCCTGGCCGGTGCTCTCCCACCCGCCCTTCACCCGGCGCACGGCACCGTCGACGTCGAGCACCTTGAGCATCGTCTCCAACCGGTTGCGGCTGAGGTCGACCCGTGCCTCGAGGGCCGGCGTGCTCAGCGTCCCGCCCTCCTCCAGGGCGGCGAGCGTCTCGCGCACCAGCTGCTCGCGCGGGAACGCGAGCGAGGCGAAGTAGGCCCAGATGTCGCGGTCCTCCGTCGCCGGCAGCAGCACGACGGAGGCCGGCCCGGTCGTGCCGCGACCCGCGCGGCCGACCTGCTGGTAGTAGGCGACCGGCGAGCTCGGCGCACCGAGGTTGACGACGAAGCCGAGCGAGGCGTCGAAGCCCATGCCGAGTGCGCTGGTCGCGACCAGTGCCTTCACCTCGCCGTCGAGCAGCGCCTGCTCGAGGGCGAGCCGCTCGGTCTGCTCCGTCTGCCCCGAGTAGGCCCGCACCTGGTGCCCCTGGGAGCGCAGGTAGTCGGCGACCTGCTGGGTCGCGGCGACGGTGAGGCAGTAGACGATGCCGCTGCCCGGCTGCTCGGCGAGGTGGTCGGCGAGCCAGGCCAGCCGCTGCTCGGCGGTCTTCAGGCGCACGACGCCCAGACGGAGCGTCTCGCGGTCGAGGCTGCCGCGCAGGACGAGCGGCGCGCCCAGCTGCTCGGCGACGTCGTCGGTGACGCGCTGGTTGGCCGTCGCCGTCGTCGCCAGCACGGGGATGCCGGAGGGCAGCTCGTCGAGCAGCGTGCGGATGCGCCGGTAGTCGGGGCGGAAGTCGTGGCCCCAGTCGGAGATGCAGTGGGCCTCGTCGATCACCAGCAGCCCGCACGTGGCGGCCAACCGGGGCAGCACCTCGTCGCGGAAGCCCGGGTTGTTGAGCCGCTCCGGGCTCACCAGCAGCACGTCGACCTCGCCCCGTTGGATCGCCTCGTGGGTCTCGGCCCACTGCTCGCTGTTGGTGGAGTTGATGGTGACCGCACGGATGCCGGCCCGCTCGGCCGCCGCGATCTGGTTGCGCATCAGGGCCAGCAGCGGCGAGATGATCACGGTGGGGCCGCTGCCCGCCTCCCTCAGGAGCAGCGTGGCGACGAAGTAGACCGCGGACTTGCCCCAGCCGGTGCGCTGCACCACGAGCGCCCGCCGCCGCGCCACGACCAGTGCCTCGATCGCGGCCCACTGGTCGTCGTAGAGCTCCGCGCCGTCGTGGCCGACGAGTGCGCGCAGGTGCTGCTCGGCGCGACTGCGGACGGTGGCGTCGGTGGCTGCGGTCATGTCTCGTGTCTACCAGCGCCGCCCGACGCATTCCCGCAGCGGTCGTCGCTACGCTGACGACCATGCTCGGCTCGGACGGCTCCCGCGACCAGGGCGGGTGGTGACGGCGTGGGCGAGGTCTTCGCGCGCCGCTACGAGCTCCTCGAGCCGGTCGCCGACGGTGCCATGGGGTCGGTCTGGCTGGTGCGCGACCACACCGACGGCGACGTCAAGGCGGCGAAGCTGCTGCGCCAGAGCGACGCGGGCTCGCTGCTGCGGTTCATGCGCGAGCAGTCCACGCGCATCCACCACCCCCACGTGGTGACGCCGTTGTCGTGGGTCGGCGAGGACGACGCGGTGCTCTTCACGATGCCCCTGGTGCGCGGCGGCTCGGTGGCCACGCTCATCGGCGACTGGGGTCCGCTGCCCGAGGCCTGGGTGATCGCGGTGCTCGACCAGACGCTCGCGGGGCTCGAGGCGGTCCACGCGGCGCGCGTGGTCCACCGCGACGTCAAGCCCGCCAACCTGCTGCTCGAGCCGACCGGCCGCGCCGCTCCCCACGTGCGCCTCACCGACTTCGGGATCGCCGCCCCCATGGACGAGCCGAGGATGACCCACGCCGCCGTCAGCCTCGGCACCCCGGGCTACATGGCCCCCGAGCAGCGAGCGGGCGCCGACCCCGACCCCCGCCAGGACCTCTTCGCCGTCGGCACGGTCGGGCTCGAGATGCTGACCGGCCACCGGCCGCCGTTCGAGGCCGACGAGATCCCCCGCACCCCGCTCGGCGACCTCCTCGTCGCTGCCCGCTCCCCCGACCCGGCCGGCCGGCCGCCCTCGGCGGCCGCCCTGCGCGCCCGGCTGTCCGCGATCGCACCGTCCACCTGGCAGCCCGGCGAGGTCGAGGTGCTCGACCAGTTCGCAGGAGAGCCGCCGCCGTACGTCGGGACGGCGACGCTGGTCCTCCCGCCCACGCCCGAGCCGACCTCCGGCCCGGCCCGGCCCCTGCCCGTCCGCGGCGGTCCTGCTGGGCCGGCCGTCGTGCTGCTCGCGCTCGTCGGCGTGCTCCTCCTCGTCCTGTCGGCCGTGCTCGTCCTCCGCGGCTGACCCGTCCGCGAGGGCCCGCCCGATCGGGCCACCGACTGGGACCGCGGGCCCACGGCGAAGGCGCGCACCCGGCCTAGCGTCGCCGACGTGAACCCTCCTCGCGCCCCCCGCCTCGCCCTCGCGGCGCTCGCCGCGGCCGCGGCGCTCACCGCCTGCGGCTCGCCGGGCGACCTGATGAAGGACAGCGGGGACGACGACGGCGGGCTGCGGACCTCCGACCTGCTCATCACGAAGGCCGCCCTGCCGCAAGGCTGGCGCGACAGCAACAGCCAGGGGCTCGACTACCGCACGACCGTCTGCGGGGTCGACATCGAGCCGCAGGAGCCGGTCCGCGCGACGAGCATCCGGTTCGCGAAGGGTCCGCTCGGCCCGTTCCTCGAGCAGCACGTGCGGATCTACGACACCGACGCCGCCGCCACCGACGTCATCGCCGCGCTGCGCGACGCCCTCCCCGGCTGCCACGGCTACACCACCACCGGCACGGCGAGCGGCAGCCCCACCGCGACCTTCCGGGTCGAGCCGCTGACCGTGGCGGGCGCACCGCCCGACAGCGTGGCGTGGCGCCAGACCAGCCAGGGCGACCTGCCGATCACCGCCGACGTGCTGCTCGTGCGGCGCGGCACCGCCGCGGTCCTGCTGATGTCCTACGTCCTGCGCGGCCGGCCCGAGGCCGACGTCCTCACGAGCGCGGCCGCGGCCGTCCCCGAGGTCGACTGAGATGCCCGCCCAGCGCAGGTCCGAGCGCGGTGCCGGCACCTTGGAGTACGTCGGCGTCACCGTCGTCGCCGCGATCCTGGCCGGCGGCCTGCTCATCACCCCCGTCCACGAGCGGGTGGCCGGCGCGTTCACCCAAGCCGTCTGCGCGGTCATCCAGCGCGACGGGTGCACGGTCCCGTCCGGCGGCGGCGACACCCGCACGCCGCTCGAGCAGGCGACCAGTGGCGAGTACGTCGCGCTCGGCGACAGCTACTCCTCCGGCGAGGGCGCGTGGGACTACGAGGAGGGCACCGACTTCGACGACCGCGACGACCTCTGGCCCTTCAACGACGACGAGGAGGACCACAACCGCTGCCACCGCTCCTCCCACGCCTACTCGCAGATCCTCAGCCAGGACAACGACTTCGCGGGCGGCACCACGTTCGTCGCCTGCTCGGGCGCGGAGATCCCCGACCTCGGCAGCGCCAACGACGGCAACACCGGCGAGGACCCGCAGTACGACGCACTGAACGACGGCGTCTCCCTGGTCACGATCTCGATCGGCGGCAACGACCTCGGGTTCGCCGACGTCGTCAAGGACTGCATCATCAACGGCGCCGGCGGCGTGGGCTTCATCGACTCCTGCCAGGAGAAGCACGACCAGCGCATCGAGGACAAGCTGCCGGAGCTGGCGCAGCAGCTGCTCGACCAGTACGAGGAGATCCGGCGCCGGGCACCCAACGCCCGCATCGTCATCGTCGGCTACCCGCAGCTCTTCGTCGACAACCCCTCGGACAGCTACGGCAACCTCCTCTTCGCGGAGGACCAGGTCTGGATGAACCAGAAGGCCGCCGAGCTCAACGCGATGCTGCGCGACGTCGCCCACCAGGCCGGCGTGGAGTTCGTCGACCCGACCGAGGCCTTCCACGGCCACGAGATCGGCAGCGACGACCCGTGGATCAACGACCTCGACCTCGGCGGTCCCGGCTTCTCCATCGCCGATCCCAGCAGCTTCCACCCCAACGCCGCCGGTCACCAGGCGCTCGCCGACCTCGTGCAGCAGCAGCTGGAGAATCCGCGCTACCCCTGATCGAATGGCGACCATGACGCGCTCGGGTGCCCTGCGACCGGCGGCCCTGCTCTGCCTGGGCGCGTGCCTGGTCCTCGCGCTCTACGGCCTGGTCTACCTCGGCTTCGCGATCGAGCCGACGAGCAGCGCCGACGCGAGCGCGCAGCACGGGCAGGAGGTCGCCTTCCCGGCCGTCGTCGGCGCGATCGCCGCCGCGGTGGCGCTCGCGGCGGGCGACCGGCCGTGGGCGCGCCTCGGCGTGGGGGTCTCCGCCGTCGCGATCGCGGCGTCAGTCGCCCTCGCGCTGCTCGGTTGAGCCGATCGCGAGCCGCGAGCCCACCCGCACCCCCCATGCCGCCATCGACCCCTCGGCGGCCTCGATCGTGGCGCTCGCGCGCAGCCGGAAGCGGGTCATCCCGGTCCAGGCGCGCAGCGTGGCGACATGGATCACCACCCCCGCCCTGTCCACCACCGCGACGTCGATCGGGTAGCGCATGCCGACCATGTGGACCGAGGGCGCGCGGGTGATCCAGAGGGCGCCCTCGACGCCGGAGGTGCCGAGCAGACCCTTGCGGCGACTCCGCGCGGTGTCGGCCACCGCGAGCGGGGCCACCGGTCGGTCGTCGCAGAGCAGCACCCGGTCACCCGGGCCGAAGACGGGCCGTCTCGCCATCAGCGGGGCCGGCGTGCTGTGGCAGGATCTGCGCACCAGCTTCTTCTTCTCGGGGGGACCATGGACGTCCGCTTGGCCGCGCGGCTCACGCCGAGCCTCACGGGGTGCGCCCTCGTCGCGTGGGTCGTCGCCGTCGTACTCCTGCTGCCGGCAGGCAACGTCACGGCGATCGTGATCGTGCGGACCCTGTTGTGCATGGGATTCCTCGTGTTCCTCACCCGAGTGATGGTCCGCCGAGCCTACGCCGGAGCGGGCCTGCTCCCGGCGGTGCTGGTCTCCGCGGTGGTGTCCTACGCGCTCTTCCCGCCCGCCTGGGTCGGGCGCGGCCTCCTGGCACAGGCTGTCGTCGACCCGGGGTGGGTGACCGCCCTCCTCGACGCGATCCTCTGGGTGGCCGTGGTGGTGGTCGCCGCGCGGACCACCGAGCCGCAGGACGCGCCCCTGCCCTACCAGCCCTACCAGCAGGCGTGATCCGGCGTGACCGACAGTGGGCCCGCACCGGGGCCTGTGGGCCCAGGCGACCGGCGGCGCGCCGCGAGATCCTTCTCGGGCAACGTGGTGTTGCGCCGTCCGGACGTCCGGACGCACCGACAGGGGGAGCCCAGGATGCTCGGGTCCAGGACACGCGACGAAGGCGGCGCGGCCAGCCTCGAGACGGTCGCCATGACGATCGTCGCGGCGCTGCTCGCGGTCGCCGTGATCGTCGCCGCGACACCGCAGGGCAAGATCCTCGGTGAGACGTTCTCCTACGCGGTCTGCCAGGTCGTCACCGCCGGACAGGGTCCGTGCGAGGCGCCGTCGACCAGCCCGGAGGCCCACAAGCCCGAGGACCCCTGCGTGGTGACGCAGGACGGCATCGAGGCCAACGCCGAGGTCGCCGTGCTGTTCTTCACGACCTCCGACGGACGCCGGGTCGAGGTGCAGAAGCTGAGCAACGGCGAGTACCGCGTCACGGTCAGCCAGTCGGCCAGCGGCGGCGTGGAGGCCGGGGTCGGCGGCGGCATCACTGTCTCCGTCGGCGACGACGAGTACGGCGGCAGCGCGACCGCCGAGGCCAGCGCCTCGCTCGACATCAAGGACGGCGACGTCTACTACACCGACCAGGACGGCATCCAGGGCCTGCTCGACGCCATCACCGCCGACCAGGTCAAGGACGTCGCCGTGGGCGACGGCGGCCCGATCCGCTGGGGCATCGACCAGCTCAGCGACCTGACCGGCGTCGGCGAGAGCGACCTGCCCGACCCCGACGAGACGTTCGCCGAGGGCGGGGTCTCGCTCAACGCCAGCGCTGAGGCCACCGGGCTGACGACGTCGGCCAGCGCCGGCATCGGCGAGGCGGTCGCGCTCGGTGTCCGCAAGAACCGCGACGGCACCACGACCGTCTACCTCAAGGCCAGTGTCGAGGGCGAGGCCGGCTACGAGTCGCTCTCCGTCGGCACCGACGGCGGCATCGGCCGCAACGGGGCCGGCCTGGAGGGCAAGGTCGAGGTGCTGGAGGCGATCACCTTCGACAGCGAGGGCAACATGGTGCGCTACCAGTCGACGGCCGTCGCGCAGGGCGAGGCCAGCGGCCTGGCCGCCGCGATCTTCAACGGCCAGCTCGACGGGAGCGGCGACAACCAGGCCAGCGGCTACCGGATCTACCAGTCCACGCTCGACATCGAGAGCGACGCCGACGAGCAGGTC
Source organism: Nocardioides candidus (assembly GCF_041321175.1). Taxonomy (NCBI): domain Bacteria; kingdom Bacillati; phylum Actinomycetota; class Actinomycetes; order Propionibacteriales; family Nocardioidaceae; genus Nocardioides; species Nocardioides candidus. The sequence continues at coordinate 280,373 of NZ_JBGGWC010000001.1, forward strand.
GTCGCCGACCACCTCCTCGCGCTCGGCATCGCCGGCGTCAACGGCTGGGTCCCGCCGGGCCTGCCCGGCGCGCCCGGGACCGCCGGGAACTTCTACGAGGTCGCCCGCGACCGCGGCACCGTCACCCAGACCGACTACGACGCCGACTCCAGCACCTACGGCGTCAAGGCCGAGGGCGAGCTGGGCGTCGAGCTCGGCGCCGGTGTCGACGTGCAGACCGACTCGCTCTCCGTGACCGGGGCGCAATACTGGGACGGCACCCAATGGGTCGACTGGGAGGAATGCGCCGCATGAACCGCGGTCTGGCGACGCTCGTCACCACCCTGCTCGTCGCGCTCCCCCTGTCGGGATGCGGCGCCGATGCGTCCAGCAGCGACGGGGGCGCGCAGCAGCGCGACCCCTACGCCGTCACCGAGGAGCCGACGATCGACGTCGACCAGCTCGACCCGCCGTCCGACTACTCCACGATCGAGGGGAGCGGCTTCACCATCGCCGCTCCCGGGGAGTTCCAGCAGCAGACGTCGACCAGCCCCAACGGGGAGCCGCGCCTGGTGCTCGAGAAGCCGTCGAGCGTCCAGCAGGTGCCGCAGCGCGTGGTCGTGATCCGCGACGTCGAGCCGGCCAAGGACGCCGAGGAGCAGTCCTTCGCGCTCGAGACGTGGAAGGCCGCCGGCGACAAGGACGAGGAGAGCACCGTCCACCGCTACCGGCTCGACGCACCCGACGGCCAGCAGGCCTTCCTCGTGACGTGGGACGAGGCCCAGGCCGGCCGGCGCACCAGCGACGTCCAGGTGACCTACTGGCAGCTGATGTGGCAGGTCGACGACGACCTGATCATCAACGTCGTCGCCTTCGCGCCCGCCGCGGAGTTCGAGACGTCCGAGGTGAGCCGGATCCTGCGCACCTTCCAGCCGAGCTCCGGAGCATGAGGCTCTCCTCGGCCCAGGTCACGATGCTGCGCCTCGGCGCGGCGCTGTGCCTGGTCGCGGTGGTGCCGCTGGTGCTGGCCGCGCTGCTCATCGACTCCGGTGACCCGTCCTCGGCCGACGTGACGGTGGTCGACGACCCGACGTCGTACTCGCTGCCCGACGCGGGTCCCCTCGGCGGCTCCGTCGTCGTGTACGGCGTCGCCGACTCGCCGAGCACACCGCCCTCCGACCTCGGCTGCGCCCTCCTCAGCGAGGACGGCGACGAGCTGAGCACGGCGAAGCTGTCCGACCTCGCGGTGCTGCGGGCCGGCACGCCCGGGGTCACGGTCGACGGCCGGCGGCTGCAGCCGCTCTTCGAGGTCAAGAGCTACCCGGATGGTGCCCGGCTCGCCTGCTCCGACGCCACGTCGGCGGAACCGCTGGCCGTGTCGCGGCCCGCGACGTTCGGGAGTGCAGCGCTCGCCGTGCGGGTCGTCGCCGGCGCCGGCGCGCTGCTCTTCCTGGTCGTCGGCGTGGTCGGCCTCCTCGCCTTCCGCCGACGCGCCTGACGACGCGCTCCGCTACTCGACCAGGCTGGGCTCGAGGCCGTCGAGGTCGACGTGCGACACGTGCAGCGCGCCGGTCTCGCCGTCGATGACGAAGTCCACCTGGAGCGGACCGCAGTCGAAGGAGGTCGTCGTGTCCGGCGGCGGCGGAGGCGGCGGGGGCGGACCGTCGGTCGGCTCGTCGGTCGGCTCCGGGTCGTCGGTCTCGTCGGGAGGCTGGGGGTCGGAGAAGCCGCAGCCGGAGAGGTCGAGGCCGGTCGAGGCGACGGCCGAGGCCTCGGCCGGACCGACGTCGTCGCTGACCGGCGCGTTCATCCGCACCGACGCGGAGACCCGGCCCGAGGCGAGGTCGAAGCAGTAGTCGGTCAGGGTCGCGCCGTTCTTGGCGGCGTACTCCTCCGCCGACTCACGCCCCAGGTCGCACCCGACGTGCGCGGCCAGGTTGTCGTTGAGCGAGTTGAGCAGCCCGACGAGGTTGGGCAGGGCGTCGCTCAGCACGCCGGCGCCCGCCAGGGCGGCGGCGTCGGCGGCCGTCTGCGCCTTGGTCTTGTCGTCGACGGCCCGGCCGATGAGCACGATGCCGAGCAGTCCCACCGCGAGGAGCGTGGCGCTGACGACGATGACGAGCATCGTGGTGACCTGGCCGCGTTGGTCCCGCGGCCGCGCGTCCCGAGATCTGTTCATGGTGCCCTTCCGTCCTCCGGAGCGACCTGCCGTGACATGCCGATAGCGGGCCCCGGGGAGTCCCGGGGCCCGCTGGGGGTCAGTGCGGCTGGTCAGCCACCGATGACCGAGTTGACGGCGTCGGTGAAGACGCTGCCGAGGTCGACGCCGCGGGCGGCGGCGATCACGGCGGCGGCGAGCAGCGCGGCGACGACGATCATGCCGACGTACTCCAGCGTGCCCTGCCCCTTCTCGTCGCGCTCGGCGACACGGGTCTGCAGGGCCAGCATCAGGGTGAGGAACTTCTCCATGGTGATCAGCTTCTTTCTTCTCCGAGAGCGGCCCGACCCCCGAGATGGTGGGCCGCAAGCCTGTGTGTGGTGGTGGTGCCTGTCGCCCCCCTGGCGACAACATGAAAGTTATCCGCGAACGGCTCCCCGGCCGGGGGCCCCGGGGCCCAACGTGGGGCCCAACCCCAGGCCCACCGGCAGGCCCACTCCGAGGCCCTCCCCCGGGCGGGTCAGGTGGGGTCGTTGGTGCCCATCCACAGTGCGATCGCCTCCGCCCGGTTGGTCACGACGAGCTTGCCGAAGATCGCGTTGACGTGGTTCTTCACCGTCTTCTCGGCCAGGAACAGCTCGCCGGCGATCTGGCCGTTGGACTTGCCCTGCACGATGAGCTCCATCAGCTCACCCTGCCGGTCGCTGAGGCCGAACCTCTCCTGCCGCTTCCGGCGCTCGGCCTCCGGGTCGCTGGCGCTCAGGCCCGTCGCGCGGATCGCCTCGAGCGCCTGGCGCGAGAAGGCGCCGGCACCGAGGGCGGCGCCCAGGATGGTGTGCACCAGCGAGTCGGCGTCGAACGAGCCGTGCACCAGGTAGCCGCTCGCTCCGGCCGCCAGCGCGGCCCGGATGTGCTCGGGCTCGTCGGTGAAGGTCATCATGATCACCGTCGTCAGACCGGCGATCGCCTGCGCGGTCTGCACGCCGTCACGGCGCGGCATCCGCACGTCGAGCAGCACGATCTCGGGGCGCAGGGTGTGCACCATCGACTCGGCCAGGATCCCGTCGCTGGCCTCGCCGACCACCTCGATGCGCTCGGAGGTCTCCAACAGGCTGCGCAGCCCCTTGCGGACCACCGGGTTGTCGTCCACGATCAGCACCCGCGTCGGCGCGTCCGAGCGCTCCGGCAGGGGGATCGTCAGGTCCTCAACCACGTGCTTCCTCCCTCAGTCCCATCAACGGCGCGACGAGCTTGACCCGCGTGCCCTTCCCCGGCCGGCTGGTCACCTCGGCCGCGCCGCCGATCAGCGCCAGTCGCTCGGAGTAGCCCCGCACGCCGAAGTGCCCGTCGAGCTCGCGCCCGGGCAGGATGTCCAACGAGAAGCCCCGCCCCTGGTCGACGACCTCGATGCACAGCTCCTCCTCCTCGCTGGACAGCGCGACGGTCACCTGGTCGGCGCCCGAGTGGGTCACCGCGTTGGCGATGGCCTCACGCGCTGCAGCGAGCAGCTCGTAGCGCACGCCCGGCGCCGAGACGGTCACCGGGTCGAGGTCGAGCTTCAGCCGGACGCCGGTGCCCTGCGTGCCGTCGCGCGCCAACGTCGCGAGCGACTCGTGGAAGGCCTGCTCGTTGTCGTCCTGACGCAGCGTCGACAACAGCGATCGCAGGCGTACGACGGCCTCGTCCGCCGACTCCGCGAGCTCCTTGGCCTCGGTGGCCGCGCGCGTGGGGTCGTGCTCGATCCAGTGGTCGAGGGAGCGCGCGGTCAGCACCATCCCCTGGAGAGTCTTCGCCGTGCTGTCGTGCAGCTCGCGGGCCAACCGGGCCCGCTCAGCGGCCGCCGCCGCGCCGGTGACCAGGTCGGCCATCGCCCGCTCGGACTGACGCTTGCGCTGCGCGAGGACCCGGAACACCTGACCGATCGCGACGACCGAGATGAACGTGATCGGGTAGCCGAAGTCGCTCATGAACATGCGCTCCTGGCTGTGGTCGGACAGCGACGCGGTCAGGTAGCCCGCGACCATCACGAAGGTCGACAGCACGGCGGGCACCAGCGGCAGCACCACGCCGAGGACCACGCAGCTGCTCAGGGCGCCGAGGACCAGGGGGTTGTCCGTGCCGAGGGCGACCATCAGGGCCGTCATCAGCAAGCCGTCGAGCACGACGAGGATCGGGTGCTTGTCGAGCACCTCCGGCGCGCTGGGGATCGAGATGCCCGCCATGCTCGTCAGGGTCAGGAAGATGATCGCCACCACGGCCTCGGGAGCGAGGGCCTGGTCGACGAAGCCGAGCATGCAGACGAGCAGCGTCAACATGCGCAGGAGGTAGGAGACCCGCACCAGTGCGTGGATCTCGGAGGTGACCACGAGCTCCGTCATCCCTTGAACCCCCCGAAGATGCTGCCGAAGTCGATCCCGGAACCCAGGATCAGCCCGACGAGCAGCACGATCAGGGTCCCGGGGACGAGCACCAGGCTGGTGACGAGCGTGACGCGCGGCGCGACCCGGGCGGCCTTGCGCCGCAGTCGCTGCGCGGCCTCGCGACGCTGGTCGAGCGCGATCTGGTTGAGCGCCTCGACGAGCGGCGCACCGAGCTCGTCGGACTGGAGGAACGCGGTGACGAACTCCGCCAGCGCCTCGCTGTCGCTGCGGTCGCGCAGCTGCTCGAAGGCGCCGCGGAGGGACGCACCGTGCTGGACCTGGCTCAGGGCGAGCTGCATCTCGGTCGCCAGCACGCCCTCGAACCGCTCGGAGACCCGCATGAGCGCAGCCCGGAAGCCGACGCCGGCGGTCACGGTGACCGCGAGGATGTCGAGGAAGTCGGGCAGGTCGCGGTCGAGGGCCTCCCGCCGCAGGCGGCGCTGCCGGTCCAGGCGGGCGAGGGGCAGGATCGGCGCCGCGATGATGCAGAAGATGAAGCCGACGAGGTTGCCGGTGGAGAGGAAGATCAGCGCGGCCGGCGAGAGCAGCAGCGCCCACACCAGGATGCCGCGGATCACGCCGTCGACGGTCAGGCCGTCGGGTCGCCCGGCCAGGTCCACCTGGGTCTGCAGCCAGGTCAGCACCCGCTGGGGGATCCGGCGGCGCACCGTCGGGGCGAGCCTCGTCGCGAGCCGCCCGAGCGGGCCCTCGCCCCGGGCCTCCCGGCGCTGCTCGCGGCGCAGGACCATGAGCTCCTCGAGCCCCAACCCCTCCGCGGGGTCGGCCCGCAGCAGCCGGTAGCCGTGCGCGGCCAGCAGCGCGGCGACGGCGAGCGCCAGGCCGGGGAGCATGATCGTGGGCGTCACAGCTCGAACCTCGTCATCCGGCGGATGAGGTAGAACCCGAGCGTGAAGAGCGACCCGGAGATCACCAGCGCGAGCTGGCCCACGACGTGGGAGGTCATCGCCTCCACGGAGCCCGGCTGGATCACGTTGAGCATGAAGAGCATGCCGAAGCCCATGACGATCACGAGGTATCCGGTCGCGACCGACTGGGCGAGCGTCGTCTTGATCTCGCGCCGCGTCTCCTTGCGGGCCTCCAGGGTGTCGGCGATGTCGCGCAGGGAGGTGACCAGCGAGCCGCCGCTGCGGGCGCTCACGACGAGGGTGGAGATGAGGACGGCGACCTCCCGCGAGGGCAGCCGCCGCTCCATGTCGTCGAGCGCCGACTCCAGGTCGGCGCCGAACTTGATGGCGTTGGAGACCTTCTGCAGCTCCGAGCGGGCGGGGTCGGCGAGCTCGTCGCCGGCGATGCCGATCGCCGTCGAGATCGACAGGCCGGCGTTGGTGGCGTTGGCGAGCACCCGCGCCAGCTCGGGCATCTGCACGATGAACGCCTCGAGCCGACGGTCCTTGGCCCGGCGGATGTAGGCGCGCAACGCGAAGCCGCCGCTCGCGAGCCCGATCAGGCCGAAGACCGGCGCCAGCGCCGTCCACAGCACGTAGGCGACCGTGACGCCGAAGGCCGCCGCCACGAGGAAGACCACGATGGGACGCTGGCGAATGCCGGCGAGCACCAGCTCGCGCTCGACCCAGCCGCCGAGCCGGGTGGACCGGAACGTCCGGTTGAGCCGGTCGAGGAACGGCTCCTCCTCGTCGGCGAAGCCGGCCGCGGCCGCGACGATCCGGCGCCGTTCGCCGGCCAGGCTGGCGAACTGGCTGATCCCGACCAGCGCGAGCATCACCGCGCCGATCGACCCGAGAGCGATCAGGACCATGCCACCCCTCCCCCGGCGTCCACGCCGCTGTGCTCGTCGGCGACGACGAACCCGTCCGGGAGCTCCTCGCCGCGTTCGACGAGCCGCGCCGCGAGCTGGTGGTGGAGGGGGTGCCGCACGAACGCGCGCAGCGGGTTGTCCCAGTGGACGATGCGGCTGAGGGCGAACTCCTCACGGCGCCGCGAGGACAGGTAGGCCACCTCGACGACGCGCCGGGTGCCGTCGGGACCGCGCACGAGCTGCACGATGAGGTCGATCGAGGAGTTCACCTGGTCGCGCAGGGCGTGGAAGGGGATCTCCACCTCCGACAGGGAGGCCAGCGTCTCCATCCGCGACAGCGCGTCGTCGGTGGTGTTGGCGTGCACCGTCGTCAGGGAGCCCTCGTGACCGGTGTTCATCGCCTGGAGCATGTCGAGCGCCTCGCCGCCGCGGACCTCGCCGACGACGATGCGGTCGGGCCGCATGCGCAGCGAGTTGCGCACCAGGTCGCGGATCGTGATCGCCCCGCGGCCCTCGACGTTGGCCGGGCGGGTCTCGAGCTGGACGACGTGCTCCTGCGCGAGCGAGAGCTCCGCCGCGTCCTCGATCGTGACGATGCGCTCGTGCTCCGGGATGTAGGCCGACAGCGCGTTGAGCATCGTCGTCTTGCCCGAGGCCGTGCCGCCGGACACGACGATGTTGAGACGCGCCCGGACCGCCGCGGCCAGCAGCTCGGCGGTCGCCTTGTCGACGGCGCCGCGGGCCATCAGCTCGTCCATGCCGTAGCGGCGCGGGAACAGCCGGATCGTCACCGTCGGCCCACGCAGCGCCAGCGGCGGGAGCACGACGTTGACGCGGGCACCGCGCGGGAGCCGGGCGTCGGGTGGGAGCCGGGCGTCGACCATCGGGCTGGACTCGTCGACGCGCCGGTTGACCGTCGACACGATGCGGTCGATGGTCTGCAGCAGCTGCTCGTTGCTGGTGAAACCCGACGGGATCCGCTCCAGCACGCCGAACTTCTCGACGTAGACGGTGTCGTGGCCGTTGATCATGATCTCGCTGACCGACGGGTCGGCCAGGATCGGCTCGAGCACGCCGAGACCGACCGCCTCGTCGACCACGCGCCGCACGAGGCTGGTGCGCTCGCGGGTGCTGAGGATGATGCCCTCGCGCGAGACCAGGTGGTTGAGGACCCGCTCCAGACGCGTGCGGCGGGTGGCCTCGTCGAGCCGCCCGAGCTCGTGGAGGTCGACCTCCTCCAGCAGGAGGCGCTTGAGGCGTCGTACGAGGGCCTCGTCGGAGCTCTCGCCGGCCGACGGCCCCGCCGTGCCGGGGCCGACCCCCGCGAACCCGAGGTAGCCGTCGGTCACGGGGTGCTCCGGATGGTCGCACTGCGGGTGACGTCGTCGAGCGGCAGGATGCCGAAGATCATCGGGATGCCGGTCCGCACCGTCACCCGGCCCGCCGCCGCGTCCGCGTCGACGTCGACCAGGTCGATGCCCCCGGGGAGCGCCCCGCGCGCCGCCTCCTCCGGGTCCTGCCCCAGGCTCTGGGCCCGCGCCGCCTGCCGGGCGGCCTCCTGCGTCTGGGCGACGGTCCACGCCGCGGCGCCGAGCTGCAGCGTGAGCAGGGCGATGAGCACCAGGAGCGGCACCAGGATCACGACCTCGATCGAGACCGTGCCGCGCTCGCTGCGCCGGCGGCTCACGGCTCCTCCACGACGTGGGAGGACTGGCTGATCTCGCCGAGCCCGCCGCACCCGGTGCACAGCACGGGCACCTGGGTCACGACCCGCACGGAGTCGCCGTCGACGGCGACCCTGACCGCATCGCGCATCCCGGAGGGGAGCGCGTCGCGCGCCGCCTCGTTGGCCTTGCCGAGGTCGCCGCTGACGGCGTACTCGCGGGCCGCGGCGTTGGCGGCGTTGCCGGCCCACGACAGGCTGAGGGCGGTGAGGCCCAGCTGCCAGACGAGCAGGCAGACGAAGATGACCAGCGGGACGAGCGCGACGGTCTCCACCGCGACCTGGCCGGCCTCGCTGCGCACCTTGGCGCGGGTGCCGCGGCGTCGCTTGGGCTTGTCCTTCGAGGAGGTCGGCGACGGGCCGGTGCGCGTCGGGGCGCCGTGGACGCCGATCTCACCGCCGATGCGCTCGAGGCCCTTCCACCACGACGCCTCGTTGACCTCGTCGGGGTTGCGGGCGTTGATGCCGCGCTCGAGGCGGCGGAACATCGCGGGGAGCGGCGTGCCGACCAGCCGCGCCGAGGTGAGCCGCCCGAGAGCGTCCATGTTGAGCACGTCGTCGCGGGAGACGCGGTTGACCAGGACGTGCAGCTCCTGCTCCGCCCGCACGCCGAGGCTCTCCCACGCCTCGACGGTGCGGCGGTAGGAGCGCATGGCGAGCACGTCGGGGGTGACGACGACGACGACCTCGTCGGCGACCTCCACCGCCGCGGCCTGTGCGGGCGTCGCGTGCGACCCGCCGTCGACGAGGATCACGTCGAACTCCTGGCGCAGCAGGCTGAGGATCGCGCGCACCGCGCTGGCGGTGACGTGCTCGGTCTCGGCGACCTGCACCGGCGTGAGCAGCAGGGAGATGCCGGACTCGTGCTCGACCAGCGCGTCGAGGATGGTGGAGGCCGACAGGTCCTGGGACACCTTGGCGACGTCGGCGATCGACACCCGGCGCCGCGCGTCGAGGATCGCCGAGACGTCGCCGGCCTGGAGGTCGAGGTCGACCAGGCAGACCTTGATCCCGGCCACCTTGCGCTGGAGGTCGATCGCCATGTGGGTCGCCACCGTGGTGGCACCGACGCCGCCCTTCGCTCCTGCGACGACGGTCAGCCGGCCGTGACGGCCCAGCTCGCGCGCGGAGTCGGCGACCGCACCGGTCAGCAGGCCCGACATCCGCTCGGACCAGCCCCGCGCCGCCTCGAACTTCGACAGCAGGTCGTCGAAGGCGAGCGGGTAGGAGAGGACGCCCTTGGCACCGGCCTCCATCGCACCGATCGCCCCGCCGAGATCACCCTTGGTGTTGACGACCAGGACGCTCGTCGCCGGCGATCGGAAGGTGACCTCGCGTACGACGTCGGCGGTGGCCTGCGGGCCGAGCCGGTCGTGCAGCAGCACCACGTCGGGGCGCACCCGGGCGACGTAGGCCGACAGCTCGGTCGTGGACTCGAGGTAGGAGATGATCTCCGCGCCCTCGATCTCGGTCGCCATCCCGCGCAGCTCGCTGATGATCGCCTGGTCGGCCGCGCCGACCACCACCTTGGTCACTGGGCCTCCTCGGGGATCGCCTTGCCGCCGAGGTCGCCGGCGTCGTACTCGTCGACCTCCTGGGACCGGTTGGTGCCGACGTCGCCGGGCAGCGCCACGAGCCGGACCTCCTCGGCGAACGCCCCTGCGTAGGTCACGGCGAGGGAGTCCTTGGGCTTGAGGGCCAGCGTCACCGGGACGATGTCCTGGGTCTCGCCCGCCGTGTCGGCCGTGTCGTCGGGCACGGTCTGACGACCGCCGATGGACACGATGCGGACGTTGCGCACGAGCACCCGCACCTGCTTCGGCAGACCCGGGACCTCGGAGAAGACCGCGACGATGTCGACCCGGTCACCGGGCCGGACGCGGCCCGCGACGCCGGTCACGCTGTCGACGTTGATCGCGATCTCGCGCTCGGTCGGGTCGAGGTCGGTCGACGGGATCAGCATGTCGGAGGTGACGATCGTGCCGGTGGCGAGCTGGAACCCGACCCGGCGGCCCTCGAGCTCGCGCAGGCTGGTGATCGCGGTCGGCGCGGCCCAGCGTCGCGGCACCTCGATCGCCTCGACGTTGGAGGCGCCGAGCGGGCTGTAGGGGTCGACCGGCTGGGTGACCTGGTAGACGGTGATCTTCGGTCCGACCTGGCTCTCCACCTGCGAGACGTAGCTGCTCACCGCGACGAAGACGGCGACGGCGAGGGCCGCCGCGGCGAGCAGGAAGAGGACGCCTCGACGCTGGCGGGGGTTCAACGGACGGCTCCTTGGGGCTCGAGCGCGACGCGTCGGCTGACGGTGGGCGCCACGCGGCAGAACGGGCAGTGGGCGCCGATGACCGGCTCCGAGCACGCGGGGCACAGCCCGCTGGGTGCCGGCAGCCCGATCGGCATGACGGGGTTGATCACGAACTCGACGGCCTTGGCCGTGCCCCAGGCGGGCTTCACGTCGGCGACGGGCTCACGGCGCACCGGACGGGTGGTGAGCCCCATCGAGAACAACGCCGCGATCGCGTGCTCGGGCAGCTCGCCGAAGGCGTGGCACTCGAAGCCCTGGTCGAGGTGTCCGCCGTGCGGCCGCTGGAGACGGCGCGAGGGGTCGACCTGGGACATCGGCAGCTTGCCCACCCACCCGGGCGATCCGTGGACGCCCAGGAACCCGGCGCCGCGGGTGAACCACGAGGAGACGTGCTGGCCCAGGCTCGGCGAGGGGGTGTCGAGGCGCGCGACCGAGGCGAGCCAGGCGCCCCACGTGATGGTGGTCAACGCGGCACCGATCGAGGCGTGCACGGCGGTCGCCTTGGTCAGCACCGACGGCACCCGCTCGACAGCGCGCACCAGCGCGGCGGGCGAGGCGGGGACCGGCTCGACGCGGACCGCGAGGTCGGGACGGACCGCACCGATCGTCGCCGCGGCGATCCGGGCGCGATCGACCTCGCTGGTCGGGGTGAGCAGGAGGACGTGGCGGATGTCGGGCTGGTGGACACCGGGGTGCTCCGCGAGCACGGTCGGATCACCGAGGGGGAGCACCTGCCAGGCGCCCCACTGCGCGACTCCACCGATGGTGGCCCGAGGTCGGAGACCCAGCACCGAGACGAACAAGGTCATGCAGCCACCCCTACCCGAGTTGAGGCCAAGTCAACCAAGGAGGGTCCCCGAGCGCCCGACCGCACGCCCCCGAGCGCGCGCCGGTATCGTAGACGATGGCCGTGGATCAGCCAACGGGCAGGTGGCACCGGGCACGGTCCTCAAGGGCCACTCAGGGGTGAGGATGTCGCTCGCGCGCCGCGCACGGGAGCTGTTCGGTGGTTCGGGGTCGAACCGGCGGCAGCGCCTCCAGGACTCCACGGCGATCCGCCGTCGCCGGAGCATCGCCGGCGTCGTGCTGCTCGTGGCCGGCGGCGCCACCATCGGGTACGGCGTCACGACCGCCCGCACGGATCCGCCGGTGCCGATCGAGATCGACTCCGACGGCACGACCGCGGTCCCGGGCACCCACTTCTACCAGCAGCCGTGGGTGCTCTACGCGAAGGTCGCCGACCCGCGCCGGGTGCCGGCGCTGACCGAGGTCGGCTGCCACACCGAGGGCGACCTCGCCGTGCCCCCGCAGCCCGACGACCTCACGACGTACGGCTCGCGGGTCGTCGACGACCAGTCCATCGCGGCCGTCGCGGTGCTCGGCAGGTCCGGCGACGAGGCGGCAATCACCTGCTCCGGCGCGGGGGCCTACGCGCCGATCTGGCTGCGGCCCGCTTCCGACGCGCCCCCCTTCACGCCCATCGCGATCGCGCTCCTCGGCGTGCTCGTGTTCATCGCAGGCGCGCTGGTGCACCCGTCGATCGTCGAGCTGCCCGGTCGGCTGCGCCGCGGCCGCCGCTCCGACTAGGGATCAGGTCGCGGCGCCGCCGGTGCCGCGGCGACGCCAGAGCAGGAAGGCCGCGACGAGGGCGGCGATCCCGCCGACGCCCGCCACCGCGGCGACCGCGACGGTCGTCCCCGACCCGCCGGAGTCGTCGGAGTCGTCGGAGCCGGACGGCCCGCCCGAGCCGTCGTCGGGCGACGCGCTCGCGCTCGGGTCGTCGGTCTCGTCGGTGGTGTCGCCCCCGGCGACACCGTCCTCGACGCTCCAGGTCGCGCCGTCGGCGTACGTCGGTCCGGCGACGGGCTCGCCCACGATCTCGACGCTGATCGTGAAGGGGACCTCGAGGTCGTAGTCGGCGGCCTGCATGCTGACGCCGAGGTAGTACTCGCCGGCCATGGAGGTGTCCTCCACGCCGTTGACGCTGCCGACGTAGGGCGAGACGTCGAGAGCGCCGCGGCTGACCGTCGAGGTGCCCGTCAGGAGCGTGCGCTGCTGGGTGACGACCGAGCCGATCGGCACCTGGCCGAGCTTCGGGTAGGCCACGGCGGCCTGCATCGGGTTGAAGAGGCCGAGGCGGGCGTCGGGCGGCGAGGTGCCGACGACGTCCTTCATCGCGGCCGTGCCGTCGGGGAAGTCGACACTGATCCGCGCCGACTGGCCGAAGTCGAGCCGGAACCCGTAGAGCAGCGACTCGCCCGGGACCAGCGTGCTCGACCACTTGCCGGTGCCGATCTCGTCGGCGTTGGCGAAGGACGCGCCGCCGGAGACGTCGCTCGCCGGGCCCGACACGTGGGGCGGGACGAGTCCGGGGTCCTTCGTCGGAGCGGGGCCGGGGTCGTCGACCGGCGGCTCCTCGCTCACCCGGAGCCCGAAGGGCACCTGGGTCTGGTCCCCGGTCATCCGGCTCACCGTGATCCGGTAGGCGCCCGGCGCGCCGCAGCCGTCGATGTCGGGGGTCGCGACCGCCTCGGCGGCGAGGATGTCGCGGGTGTCGAACTGGCGCGTCACCTGGCCGGCGTTGCACGTCTCGCCGTCGGGGCCGGCGATCTCGACCTTGATCCCGTCGTCGCCCTTCTCGCCCTGGGTCAGCGCCGCGACGCGGAGGGTCGAGCCGTCGGTGGTGCGGTCGAAGACGAAGCTGCGCGACTCCTCCGGGCTCCCCGTCGGGCCGAGCTCGTCGGTCCAGTCGCCCACGGTGATCGAGGTGGGCGTCGCCTCCGGTCCACCTTGGATCGGCGTGCCGGTCAGGGTGAAGGGCCGCAGCGCGCGCTCGGCGACCCGGGTCACGTGGCCCTCGATGTCGTCGGCGCTGTCGGCGTCGTAGTAGGAGCCGTGGCCGGCGTCGGCGATGCACTTGAGCTGGCCGCGGGCCTTGCCGGACACCGAGAGGCCCACCACGTCGATCTGCAGGTCGATGCCCTTGCCGGCGAGCTTGCGCGCGACGTCGCAGGGATCGGGCGAGCAGGTCGACTCACCGTCGGAGACCAGCACGATCGAGCGCGAGCCCTCGTCGCCGAGGTCGGCGGCCGCCTGCTCGAGCGCGTAAGGGATGGGCGTCTCGCCGTAGGGCTTGTAGTCGGCGACGGCGCCGCGGAGCTCGTCGCGGTTGTCGGTGCCGGGCGGCACCGCCAGCTGGCTGTCGGTGCACGCGCCGGCGTCACCGCGGGAGAAGACCGTCGCCCCGAAGACCCGAAGGCCCACCTGGGCGTCGTCGGGCAGCTGGTCGATGACCGTGCCGAGGGCCTGCTTCGCGGCCTGGATCTTGGTCTGTCCCCCGCCGGCCGGCTCGGCCATCGAGCCCGAGGAGTCGAGCAGCAGCATCAGCCGGCTGTAGTCGGGAGCGGCCTGCTGCGGGGCGGCGTGCTGCGGCAGGGGCGCCGCGGTGGCCGGCGCCGCGCCGCCGGCGGCGAAGCCTGCGGCGAGCAGCAGCGCGGCCGTGCCCGAGATCGTGCGGTGCATCCGTTGCATGTCGTCCTCCTCCGAGAAAGGGCGGTCGGCCCAGGCTAGAGGTTCGCAATTGCAAACGTCAACCTTGCGGGTGCGAACTTCCTCGGCGTAGCGTTCGCTCCCGTGAACGAAGCCGAGCCGGAGAAGGTGGCCGAGCAACGTCGGTTGTACGGCGAGCCCGTCGGCGACCTCGTCCGCCGGGTCACCACCGGCCTCGGGCTGACCCAGGCCCGCGTCGCAGGCGTCCTCGGGCTCAGCCCGGCGATGCTCTCGCAGCTGATGAGCGGGCACCGGGTGAAGATCGGCAACCCCCAGGCGCTCTCCCGGCTGCAGTCCCTCCTCGCGCTCACCGAGGAGGCTCCGTCGATGACCCGGGAGGCGATCACCAGGCGGCTGTCCGAGATCCGCGACACCCGGAGCTCGCTCACCACCAGCCAGCAGGCGACCACCCCGCCGGCCGACGCGGCCGACGTCGTACGACGGCTGCTGCACGCCGTGGCCTCCGGCCGTGAGCTCGACGCCGCCGCCCGCGCGCTCGCGGACGTGGCGCCCGGCCTGGCCGACCTGGTGCGGATCTACGGCACCGGGTCCCGCGACGACGCGGCCCGGCACCTGGCGGGCGTGGCCCACCTCCTGTGAGGTGGCGGTGCCGAGGGGCCCGAAAAAGCTGAATGCCGCCGCAGGCGTCTCGGGTCACCTGCGGCGGCACGACAGAATTTAGTAGCCGGCGCGCCCCGTGTCGACGGTTTCCGCGATGCGCTTAGGGAATTAAGCGCCCGGCCGGCCCGGCTACCAGATCCGCACGCGGTCGCCGGGGTCGAGCCAGAGGCCGTCGCCCTCGGTCGTCTCGAACACCTCGTGGAACTCGTCGAGGTTGCGCACGATGTTGGCGCGGAACTCCGGCGGGCTGTGGGGGTCGATCGTGAGGTACTGCCGCTCCTGCTCGGAGCGGCGCTTGGTGCGCCACACGTAGGCCCAGTTCATGAACAGCTTGCGCCGGTCCTCGGCCGAGGCCTCGCCGCCCGCCGCCTCCTCGGCGATGACGAACGCCCGGTGGCCGATCGTCAGGCCGCCCAGGTCGCCGATGTTCTCGCCGACGGTCAGGGCGCCGTTGACCTTCTCGTCGGGCAGGTTGCGGGGCGAGAAGCCGTCGTACTGCTCGATGAGCGTCTTCGACTTCACCTCGAACGCGGCCTTGTCGTCGGGGGTCCACCAGTCGTTGAGGTTGCCGGCGCCGTCGTACTGCGCGCCCTGGTCGTCGAACCCGTGGCCGATCTCGTGCCCGATCACGGCCCCGATGCCGCCGTAGTTCTCCGCGGCGAGCGCGTCGGGGCTGAAGAACGGCTTCTGCAGGATGCCGGCGGGGAAGCAGATCTCGTTGGTGCCGGGGTTGTAGTAGGCGTTGACGGTCTGCGGCAGCATGAACCACTCGTCGCGGTCGACCGGCGAGCCGATCTTCGTCAGGTGCCGGTCGGTCTCGAACGCCGAGGACGCCTGGGCGTTGCCGATCAGGTCGGTCGCACTAACCGAGAGCCCCGAGTAGTCGCGGAAACGGTCGGGGTAGGCGATCTTCGGGCGGAAGGTCGCGAGCTTCTCGTAGGCCCGCTCCTTGGTCGACTCCGTCATCCAGTCGAGCTGGCTGATCGACTGGCGGTAGGCGGCGAGCAGGTTGGCGACCAGGTCGTCCATCAGGGCCTTCGACTCCGGCGGGAAGTGCCGGGCGACGTACTCCTTGCCGACGGCCTCTCCGACGGCGCCCTCGACGAAGGACACCGCGCGCTTCCAGCGGGCGCGCAGCTCCGGCGTGCCGGACAGCGTGCGGCCGTAGAAGTCGAAGTTGGTCTCGACGAACTCGTCGGGGAGGTACGGCGCCGCGGACCGCAGCACGCGGCTGTACATCCAGTCGCGCCAGGTCTCCATCGGGGTGTCGGTGAGGACCGTCGAGAGGTGCTCGAGGTACGACGGCTGGCGCACGCAGACCTCGGCGATCGTCGCGTGCTCACCGGTGAGGTGCCCACCGAGGTTCGTGACGTAGGCGTCCCAGTCGAACGCCGGGCACAGCGCCTTCAGCTCCTCGGCGGTGTGCAGGTTGTAGGTCTTCTGCACGTCGCGCGTCTCCGCCCGCTCCCAGTGGCCCTTGGCCAGCTCGGTGTCGAGCGCCAGGATCCGCTGGGCCGCACCCTCGGGGTCGGGGTGCTCGCCGAGGGTGAGCAGCCGGCCGAGGTAGGCGACGTAGGCGTCGCGGATCTCGGCGAACTTGTCGTCGCGGTAGTAGCTCTCGTCGGGGAGGCCGAGGCCGCCCTGCAGGATGTGGAAGAGGTAGCGCTCGGAGTTACGGTCGTCGGTGTCGACGTAGGAGCCGAACACGCCGTAGCCGCCGATCCGCTCGAACTCGCCGAGGTAGGCGGCCAGGTCACGGACGTCGCGCAGGCCGGAGGCCGCGTCGAGCTGCGCCCGGATCGGACCGATGCCGAGCGTCGCGATGCGCTCGGTGTCCATGAACGAGTTGTAGAGGTCGGCGATCTTGCGCGACTCCTCGTCGCCGCTGTCGCTCGCCGCGACGTCGGTGATGATGTCGCGCACCTGCTGCTCGCAGACGTCGGCCAGCTGCACGAAGGGGCCCCAGCTGGAGCGGTCGGACGGGATCTCCGTCTCCACCAGCCAGCGACCGTTCACGTGGCCGAAGAGGTCGTCCTGCGGCCGGATGTCGGTGTCCATGCCCTCGCGGGCGTCGTCGAGGATGCTCACCCCGCCGAGCGTAGACGACCCCCGGTGCGACCAGGTGCGGGCGCCGCCCCCGGAGGTTTGGCCCGGACCGGCGCCGGAAGGATCATCGACATGCCGGTCACGACTCCTGCCGCCGACCCGCTCGCTCGACAGCTCCTCGGCGCGCTGCTCACCTCCCTCCTCCTGCTGCTGCCCCTCCGGGCTGCGATCGCCACGACGACGTACGCCGGGCTCTGGCTCTGCGTGTTCCTCGGGGTCGCGGTCACGGTCGGCTTCGGCCTGCTCCTCCGGTGGGCCGGGGTGCCCGCCGGCCTGCCGCTCTCGGTGGCCACCGCGGGCTGCTTCGCGCTGGGCTCCCTCGTGGCCCTCGAGGTCGTCGCGCTCCTGGGCGACCCGGGCGACGACACCGCGGTCGCGCTGGTCGCGGGCCTCACCGCCGCCGCGGTGGTCACGCCGCTCGCGGCACTCGGCATCAACAGCGCGGGCACCGCCACCACGGGCGCCGCGGCAGTGCTGTGCTCCGGCGGCATGGTCCTCGCGATCGCCATCGGCCCGACGGTCTGGCAGCAGGTCGACGACGCCCGCGACGACGCCGAGGCGATCGCGGCCTTCGAGGACGCGGGCCTGGTGCCGCTGCTCCCGGACCTCGGCGACCTCGAGGGCGAGTACGAGGGGCGCAGTCTCGCCGACGGCCGGCCGACCGGCTACAACCTGCTGTTCCACCCCGACGGGAACGCCTCGTTCGACGCCGCGCACCTCGAGGTGTGGGTCTCGGTCGAGCCGACGCAGCCGTGCATCGAGGTGCCCGGGTCGGTCACCTGCCGCGAGGCTGACGGCTACGTCGTGACCGAGCGCGACGGCGAGCCGGAGCAGGTGACGGCTACGGCCGGCTCGATCACGTTGACGGCCACCTACCGCGACGGGGAGGGCGACCTGCCGGACCCCGACGACGTCGGCGCGGCACTGCTCGCGAGCGACGACGTGGAGTGGGACGACGTGCTCGGCCTGGGTGGCTGAGGCCGAGC
Source organism: Nocardioides candidus (assembly GCF_041321175.1). Lineage (NCBI taxonomy): Bacteria > Bacillati > Actinomycetota > Actinomycetes > Propionibacteriales > Nocardioidaceae > Nocardioides > Nocardioides candidus. Next base: position 297,997 of record NZ_JBGGWC010000001.1, read on the forward strand.
GCCGGCTTCATCCTGACGAACGAGTGACAGCCTCCGCACGTGGATCCACACTGAGGAGATGCGTACGACCCTCGCAGCCCTCGTCGTCAGCGCGGCGGCCCTCCTGGCGGTGCCGCTGCCGTCCGCCCACAGCGTGCCGGCGGGTGGTGCGGACCACGCCTCGACCCACCGCACCTCGGCCGCGCGGGTGGTCACGGTGCGCCAGCGGGTCATCGACATCACCAACAACAAGCGCCGAGCCCACGGTTGCCGCAACCTCAACGGCAACGCCGCGCTCGGGCGTGCGGCCCAGCGCCACTCCGTGCGGATGGCCGACTACTTCGGGTCCCACGCGTGGGACTCCGCTCTCGCGCACCGCCTCCCAGGCGAGGCGTACTTCACCGATCGCTTCGTGGCGGCCGGCTATCGCAACTGGACCCGGGCGGCCGAGAACGTCGCCTACGGCTACACGACGCCGTCCCAAGTGGTGAACGGATGGATGCACAGCACGATCCATCGCCGGAACATCCTCGACTGTCGCTTCAAGGACATCGGGGTCGGCTTCGCGCGCGCGGCGGACGGGACGCCGTACTGGACCCAGGACTTCGGCCGCCGCTAGCCCCGACGGGCCTCAGCCGGCGACGAACCCGTCGTCGCCGAGCACCGGCACGACGTCGTCGACGTCGAGGTGCGCGGCCACGGTGACGTCGGCGGCGTAGCCGATCGCGGCGAGCTCGCGTCCGCTCGCGAGGTCCACCAGCTCCGTGGAGTACGACGACGACGCATGCCGCGCCTCCGGGCTGACGTCCCTGCCGGCGAGGTCGAGCGCGGCCAGGACCGCGCCGGCGCCCCACAGGTCCTCGAGCGCGGGCCGCAGCGATCCGTCGGGCCACCGCTCGCCCGCCGGCACGAACGCGACGACCGCGCCCTCGTCGATGCGCGGCTGCAGCCACCGCGCGACCGCACCGCGGTTGCGGAGCGACGCCCCCACGACCACGACCCCCTCGAGCGCCGCGCAGATCGTCGACCCGTTGGGCGACGGCAGCACCAGCCGCTCGACGGGCGCCGCGCCGAGCAGCTGAGCCGGCGAGAGGCTCGGCGGCGGGTCGACGAGGCCGCGCGCCACGAGCCGCCCGACGGCCAGCACCGCGTGCTTCTCGGCAGCGAAGTCCGCGGCCCGCGCGTCCTTCCAGGGGAACGGGTGGACCCGCGTCCCCTGCGCCACCGCGATCGAGAGGGTCGTCGTGAAGGACAGCACGTCCACCACTACCGCGACGTCGGCGCCGGTCGCGACCGCGGCGCCGCCGGTCGGGCCCCAGTCGAGCCGGACCTGGAAGCCCGCCTGCCCGTGCGCAGGATCGATCACTGGGGCAGCACCCGCCGCAGGAACTCGCGCGTGCGGGGCTCCTTCGGCGCGACGAGCACCTCGTCGGGCGGGCCCGACTCGATGATCCGGCCGCCGTCGAGGAAGCACACCCGCGTCGCGATCTCGCGGGCGAAGCCCATCTCGTGGGTCGCGAGCACCATCGTCGTGCCGCCCGCCGCGAGGTCGCGCACGATGTCGAGCACCTCGCCGACCAGCTCGGGGTCGAGCGCGGCGGTGATCTCGTCGAGCAGGAGCAGCCGGGGCGAGGTGCACAGCGCGCGCACCAGCGCCGCGCGCTGCTGCTGGCCGCCCGAGAGCCGGTCGGGGTGCTTGTCGACGTGGTCGCCGAGCCCGAACCGCACGAGGAGCTCGCGGGCCCGTGCCTCCGCCTCCGCCTTCGCGACGCCGTGCACGCGGCGCGGCGCGAGCGTGCAGTTGGCGAGCACCGTCAGGTGCGGGAAGAGGTTGTAGGCCTGGAAGACCATGCCGATCGAGCGGCGCACCTCCCGCGGGTCGACCATCGGGTCGGAGACCTCGCGCCCGTCGAGCTCGATCACGCCGTCGTCGATGTCCTCCAGCAGCTCCAGGCAGCGCAGCAGCGTCGACTTGCCGGAGCCCGACGCCCCGATCAGGCACACGACGTCACCGGCCCCGATCGACAGCGAGACGTCGTCGAGGACGACGCGGTCGCCGTACGCCTTGCGCAGGCCGCGCACCTCCATCACCGGAGCCGAGGTGGCGCTCACAGGGCACCTGCCCGTTCGCGCCGGGCGAGCCGGACGGCGAGCCAGTCGCACAGACGGGCCAACGGGATCGTCATCGCGACGAAGAAGACCGCCGCGACGACGAGCGGCGCGTAGTTGTAGTTGTAGTTCGCGTAGTCGCGAGCGGTGAAGAGCACGTCGAAGATCGAGAGCGACGCCACGAGCGCGGTGTCCTTCTGGAGCGAGACGAAGTCGTTGAGGAGCGGCGGCACCACCCGGCGCACGGCCTGGGGCACGACGACGTGGCGCATCGTCTGGACCCGCGACAGCGCGAGCGCCTCGGCGCTCAGCACCTGCGAGGGGTGCACCGACTCGATGCCGGCACGGAACACCTCCGCGACGTAGGCCGAGTAGGAGATGACCAACGCGGCCGTCGCCCACACGAACGGGTCCTTGGGCAGCCCGGCGAGCTTGAGGGCCGGCACGCCGAGGCCGAAGAGGAAGACGAGCAGCAGGGTCGGGACGCCGCGGACGACGTCGGTGTAGACGACGGCGAGGCCGCGCAGCGGCACGAGGTACGGCGACCGAGCCTGCCGCACGAGCGCGATCGCCAGGCCCAGCACGAGGATCAGCGGCTCGGCGACCAGGAACATCTTGACGTTGATCCAGAAGCCCTTGACCAGGTCGGGCAGCGCGTCGCGCGCGTCGTCCCAGGAGAAGAACAGCGCGTGCACGCGCGGCCACCCCGGCGACAGGAGCACGACGGCCGCCAGTCCGCCGATCACGACGACGGTCGCGACCGTGGCCACCAGCACGCGGCGGCGCGCGAGCAGTGCGCGGGTCCGGCGCCGCTGGAGCTCCCGAGGGCTCGGCGACCAGCCGCGGTCCTCGCGGACCGTCACTTCAGCACGGGCACGTCGACCGTGTCGGACAGCCACTGCTGCTCGAGGTCGTCGAGCGTGCCGTCGCTCTTGAGGGTCTCGAGGGCGCGGTTGACGCACGGCAGCAGCTTGTTGCCCTGCTCGAAGAGCATCCCGAACTCCTCGGTCTGACCGCCCTCGACCTGGAACTGGCCCACGAGCTGGCCGTCGGGGATCTCGACCGCAGTGATGTAGAAGGCGGTCGGGAGGTCGGCGACGATCGCGTCGAGCTGGCCGTTCTCCAGCTCCTGCTTGGCGATGTTGGTGTCCTCGAGGACGGCGGGGTCGTCGTCGGGCTGGATGACGTCGCGGATCGCGGTGAGCGAGGTGGTGCCGGTCTGGGCGCCGAGCTTGAGTCCCTTGAGGTCGTCGAGGCTGGTCGCGTCGGCGGCCGGGCTGCCCTTGAGCGCGATCACGGCCTGCGAGGCGGCGTAGTAGCCCTCGGAGAAGTCCACGACCTCGTCGCGCTTCGGGGTGATCGAGATCTGGTTGATGTCGAAGTCGAAGTCGGTGCCGGCCGGCTTGAAGAGCCCGTTGAAGCCGACCTTGATCCACTTCACCTGGTCCTTCGAGAACCCGAGCTCGTCGGCCACCGCGTAGGCGACGGCCGACTCGAACCCCTTGCCGTTGCTGGGGTCGTTGCCGGAGAACCACGGCTCGTAGGCGGGCGAGTCGGTGCCGACCGTCAGCACTCCCGACTGCTTGAGGGGAAGGTCGGCGGTCGCGCAGTCGGCGGCGTCGGCGACCTCGCCGGTGCGGTCCTTGGCCTCCTCCTCGGGAGCGCAGGCGGCGACGGCGAGGGCGAGCGCGGCGGCGGTGAGGGCGGCGGCGGTGCGGGGATGGCGGTGCGGGCGCATGGCGCGATCGTAGGGCGCTCGGGCGGCCCGTGGCAGCGGTGCCGGCAGTTCGTCCGATCGGCGCTGCGCACCGCCGCGGCCGGGCGCGCCGAGCCGGCCGTCGCGAGCTGGTCGGGGTGACGTGCGACACGAGGTCTTGCAACTCGTTGCATAGGCAGGACACACTCCTCGCATGGCCCTCGAGCACGCGCTCCTCGTCGCCCTGCGCGAGCAACCGGCGTCCGGGCTCGAGCTGGCCAAGCGGTTCGGCCGGTCGATCGGGTTCTTCTGGAGCGCGACCCACCAGCAGATCTACCGCGTGCTCGGCCGGATGGAGACCGACGGCTGGGTGCGTGTGGAGACCGTTGCCCAGCAGGGCCGACCCGACAAGAAGGTCTACGACGTCACTCCCCTGGGCGCGGTCGCCCTCGCGGACTGGCTCGCGGAGCCGACGCCCGACACGCCGCTGCGCAGCGACCTCGCCGTGAAGCTCCGCGGGGCCTCGTTCGGCGACCGCGCGGCGGTGCTCGACGTCGTACGCGGCCGGGTCGTCGACCACCACGCCCGGCTGGACCACTACCGACAGCTGATGAAGCGCGACTATCCCGACGGCACGAGCGGCCTGGCCGGCCTCGAGCTCGACCAGTACCTCGTGCTGCGCGGCGGGATCCTCATGGAGGAGACCTGGATCGCGTGGCTCACCGAATACCTGGAGGCACACGCATGACCACCACGACGACGCCGTACCCGCACCTGCTCGAGCCGATCTCGCTCGGCTCGCTCACCCTGCGCAACCGCGTGGTCATGGGCTCGATGCACACCGGTCTCGACGACCACCGCTGGGACCTGCCGAAGCTGGCGGCGTTCTACGCCGAGCGCGCCCGCGGCGGTGTGGGCCTCATCATCACCGGCGGCTTCTCGCCCAACGTGCGTGGCTGGCTCAAGCCGTTCGGCTCGCAGATGTCCACCCGGATGCAGGCCGCCCGGCACCTCCAGGTCACCGACGCGGTGCACGCCGAGGGGGGCGCGATCGCGCTGCAGGTGCTGCACGCCGGCCGCTACGGCTACTCCCCGCTCAACGTCTCCGCGTCGAGCCGGAAGTCGCCCATCACCCCGTTCCGCCCGACCCGGCTCTCCACCAAGGACGTCGACCGCACCGTCGACGACTTCGCCCGCTCCGTCGTGCTCGCGCAGAAGGCCGGCTACGACGCCGTCGAGGTGATGGGCTCGGAGGGCTACCTGATCAACCAGTTCCTGGCGGCGCGCACCAACGACCGCACCGACGCCTGGGGCGGTACGGCGGAGAAGCGGATGCGCTTCCCGGTCGAGATCGTGCGCCGGGCCCGTCAGCTCGTCGGCGGCGACTTCCCGATCGTCTACCGGCTCTCGCTGATCGACCTCGTCGAGGACGGTCAGACCTGGGAGGAGACCGTCGAGCTCGCCCACCGGCTGGAGGACGTCGGCGTCACCGTGCTCAACACGGGCATCGGGTGGCACGAGGCGCGGGTGCCCACGATCATCACCCAGGTCCCGCGCGGCGCGTGGATCGACCTGACCGCCCGGCTCAAGGCCGAGGTGTCCGTGCCGGTGTGCGCCTCCAACCGGATCAACACCCCCGAGATCGCCGAGGGCATCCTGGCCGAGGGCAAGGCCGACCTGGTCTCGATGGCCCGCCCGCTGCTCGCCGACCCGGAGTTCGTCACCAAGGCCGCCGAGGCGCGCGCCGACGAGATCAACACCTGCATCGCCTGCAACCAGGCCTGCCTCGACCACGTGTTCAAGAACCAGAAGGCCTCCTGCCTGGTCAACCCGCGCGCCGGCCGCGAGACGACGCTCGTGCTCGCCCCGACCCGGGTGAAGCGCTCCGTCGCGGTCGTGGGTGCCGGACCTGCCGGGCTGTCGGCCGCCGTCTCCGCCGCCGAGCGCGGCCTCGCGGTGACGCTCTTCGAGAAGTCCCCGGACCTCGGCGGCCAGTTCCGGCTCGCCATGGAGGTCCCCGGCAAGGAGGACTTCCGCGACACGCTCCGCTACTACCGGCGCCGCCTCGAGGTGCTGGGGGTCGACGTGCGGCTCGGCACCGAGGCCACGGCGGCCGACCTGGCGTCGTACGACGACGTGGTGCTCGCCTCCGGCGTGAGGCCCCGCATCCCCGCCATCCCCGGCGTCGACCACGAGCGCGTGCTGCGCTACGACCAGGTGCTCTCCGGCGAGGTCGTGCCCGGCCGCCAGGTGGCCGTCATCGGCGCGGGCGGCATCGGGGTCGACGTCGCGGTCTGGCTGACCCACGACCCGGGCGAGACGCCGGAGGAGTGGATGGCGCACTGGGGGGTCGGCGACCCGAGCCTGCACCGCGGCGGTCTCGCCGAGCCCAAGCCGCGGGCCCCGCAGCGCGAGGTCACCCTCATCCAGCGCAAGACCACGCCCATCGGGGTCGGGCTCGGCAAGACCTCGGGCTGGGCGCACCGCGCCGTGCTCAAGCAGTCCGAGGTGCGCCAGATCAGCGGGGCGTCGTACGACCGCATCGAGCCCACCGCCTCCGGCGACCGGTTGCGGCTGCACCTCACCGTCGACGGGCTGGCCGAGGTGGTCGAGGTCGACCACGTCGTGCTGTGCGCCGGCCAGGAGTCGGTGCGCGACCTCGCCGGCCCCGGCCGCACGATCATCGGCGGCGCCGACGTCGCCGCCGAGCTCGACGCCAAGCGCGCGATCCGTCAGGGCACCGAGGTCGCGGCCGCTCTGTAGCCCTGTCGCCCTTCGGGCGCTCGCCTAGGGTGGATCGCGTGATCGTGGACCGCACCGACGAGGAGCTCCGCTACGCCCTGCCCTGCAAGTGGGGACTGGTCGACGAGGACGTGCTGCCCGCCTGGGTCGCCGAGAGCGACTACGCGTGGGCGCCGCCGATCGCGGCCGCGCTCGCCGACGCGGTCGCGCGGGGGCTCACGGGCTACCCGCCGTTCGACGAGGGCGGCGAGCTGGGCGAGGCGTACGCCGGCTTCGCCGCGCGGCAGTACGGCCACCGCCTCGAGCCGGCCCACGTGATCCCGACGTCGGACGTGACCGCCGGTGTGCGGCTCGCGCTCGACGTGCTGTCGGAGCCGGGGCCGGTCGTGATGCCGATCCCCGGCTACCCGCCCCAGCTGTCGATCGCGTCGATCACCGGCCGGGAGCGCGTCGACCTGGTCGTCGACCCCGACGCCGAGCGCGCCGAGATCGACCTCGACCGGCTCGACCGGCTCTTCGCCGACGGCGCCCGCACCCTGCTCCTCACCCAGCCGCACAACCCGTGGGGCCGGGTGTTCACGACCGCAGAGCTCGAGGGCATCCGTGACGTCGTGCTCCGCCACGGCGCACGCGTCGTCTCCGACGAGATCCATGCGCCGCTGGTGCTCGAGGGCGCGCCGCCGCACGTGCCCTACCTGTCGCTCGACGGCACCGCCGACCACGCCGTCGCGGTGGTCGCGGCGTCGAAGGCGTTCAACGTGCAGGGCCTGAAGTGCGCGCAGCTCGTCGCCACCGACCCCGCTGCCAACCGGGCGCTGCGCGACGTGCCGATGGCGCGCAACGACTCGTGGTCACCGCTCGGCGTCGTCGCCGGCGTCGCCGCCTACACCGAGTGCGACGAGTGGCTCGGCGCCCTGCGCGTGCGCCTGTCCGAGCAGCGCGACCTGCTCGTCGGCCTGCTCGCCGAGCACCTCCCCGACGCGCGGATGCGGCCGCTCGAGGCGACCTACCTCGCCTGGCTCGACCTGCGCGCCTACGGCCACGACGACCCGGCCGAGGTGGTGCTCGAGCGGGGCCGGGTGCGGCTCTCGGCCGGTCACGACTACCAGGAGGGCCTGCCCGGCCACGCGCGCCTCAACATCGCGACCAGTCCCGACCGCCTCACCGAGATCGTGCGGCGGATGGCGAAGGTCCTGGTCGCGTGACGGTCGCCCGGGCGACGTCCTCGACCAACGGTCGGTCGGTCAGTCGTTGCCGGCGCGGGTGGCGGCGATGAGGTCGGCGTACCACTCGAACGACCGCTTCCTCGTGCGCGCCTGGGTCGTCCGGTCGACGTGCACGAGGCCGAACCGCTGCTGCCCGAGCGTCCACGCGAAGTCGTCCAGCAGCGACCACGCGTAGTAGCCGCGCACGTCGACGCCCATCCGGATCGCCTCCTCGACGGCCTTGAGGTGGGCGGCGTGGTAGTCGATCCGCGCCTGGTCGTCGACCCGGCCGCCGGCGTCGGGCGCGACGTCGTAGGCGCAGCCCGAGGCCGTCACGAAGATCGGCGGTACGGCGGCGCGCAGCCGCGCGCGGAACATGATCAGCCACTCGCGCAGCGCGTCGGGCACGACCGACCACCCCACGTCGGTGACCGCGTGGCCGACGACCTCGCGGAACTCGAACGGGATCGGCGCGGTCTCGTCGGTCACGCCGATCCGGATCGGTGTGTAGTAGTTGACGCCGTAGAAGTCGAGGGGCTGGCGGATCGTCGCGAGGTCGCCGTCGTGGACGAAGCCGTCGAGCAGCAGCTGCAGGTCGGCCGGGTAGCGACCGAGCAGCATCGGCTCGAGGTACATCCCGTTCCAGAACGCGTCGAAGAGCTTGGAGGCGCCGACGTCGGCGTCGTCCTCCGAGGCCGGCCACACCGGCGCGTGGTTGTTGGCGCACCCGACGCTCGTCGCCCCCGCCGCGCGCAGCGCCATCGCCGCGCGACCGTGCGCCAGCAGCAGGTGGTGCGCCGCGGGGGTCGCGTCGAGGAGCAGCCGGCGGCCCGGGGCGTGCTCCCCCGTCGCATAGCCGAACGTGGTCACCACGCTCGGCTCGTTGACCGGCACCCAGTGCTCGACCCGGTCGGCCAGGCGCTCCGCGACCACGGTGGCGTAGTCGGCGAACCGGTCGACCGTGCCACGGTTGAGCCAGCCGCCGTCGTGCTCGAGGGCCTGCGGGAGGTCCCAGTGGTAGAGCGTCGCCATCGGCTGCACGCCCGCCGCGAGCAGCCGGTCGACGAGACGGTCGTAGTGGTCGAGGCCCTCCGGGTTGGGCGTGCCGCTCCCCGTGGGGAAGATGCGCGGCCACGCGATCGAGAACCGGTAGCCGCCGACGCCGAGGTCGCGCAGGAGGGCGACGTCCTCGTCGACGCGGTGGTAGTGGTCGGCCGTGGTGGTCGCGTCGCTGCCGTCGGCGATGCGGCCCGGCTCGGCCGCGAAGGTGTCCCAGATGCTCGGCCCGCGACCGCCCTCTCCGACGGCTCCCTCGACCTGGTAGGCGGAGGTGCCCACGCCGAAGCGGAAGCTTGCGGGCAGCCTGGGCCCGTGATCCCCCGCGGTCACGTGCACAATCCTGCAGTGTGAGCGTGGAGATCCGCAGGAGTTCGAGCCGGTTCGTCGAGCAGGAGCAGGGGCGGCGCACCCAGCACGCCTTCTCCTTCGGCCCGCACTACGACCCGGCGTGGTCGTCGTTCGGCCCGATGGTGTGCCACGACGACCACCTTCTCGGGTCGGGCCGCGGTTTCGACACCCATCCGCACGCCGACCTGGAGATCGTCACGACCGTCGTGTCCGGCTCGCTGGAGCACGCGGACTCGCTCGGCACCTCGGGCGCGCTGGCCCCCGGCGAGGTGGCGGTGCTGACGGCCGGTGCAGGCGTGGAGCACAGCGAGATGGCCTCTCCCGAGAGTGCCGCGCGGTTCGTGCAGGTGTGGCTGCGGCCGGACGTGGTGGGTGCTCCACCAGCCTATGCCCGCGGCTCCTCGGCGGCCGCGACCCCCGGCGCCGGGCTGGTGCCCGTCGCGGGCGAGGACACCGACCTGCCCCTCGGCGTCGCGGGCGCGGGGTACGCCGTCGCGCGGCTCGCGCCCGGGGAGTCGCTCGTGCTCCCGGCCCGTCCCCGGCTGCACGCCTACGTCGCCTCGGGCGCGCTGCTCCGCTCCTCGCTCGCCGAGCCGCTCCAGGCCGGCGACGCCTACTGCCTCACCGAGGAGCCGGACCGCGAGGTCACCGCGGCCGTGGACACCGAGCTGCTCGTGTGGACCTTCGCCTAGTCGCGGTCAGCGCAGGATCTTGATCGCACCAGGGCGCAGCTCGACCACCAGCGGGTCCGAGCCGGCGGCGGGCAGGTCGCCCAGCGCCTCGCCGTCCGCACCCACGGGGACCGGCGCGCCGGTGCCGCTGTAGCTGCCGGTGACCGTCACCCGGGTCCCCCGCCGCACACTGACCTCGTCGAGCGCGACGTGCCGGCCGTCGTACACCTTGGGCAGCGAGCGGATCAGGTCGAGCCGCCCAGCGGCCTCGATGACGACCACGTCGAGCTCGCCGTCGGTGACCGAGGCGTCCGGTGCGATCGCCATGCCCTTGCCGTAGAAGCGGGAGTTGGCGATGACGACGTTGGCGGCACGGTGCTCGGACCGGACGACGCCGTCGGCCCCCTCGACGGCGACGGTGATGTCGAGCGGACGGTAGGTGGCCAGGCCGCGGACCGACGCGAGCGGATACTGCAGCGCCTTGGGCAGCCAGTGGGAGCGGTCGACGATCTGGGCGACGCGGGCGTCCACGCCGGCGTACACCGAACCGGCCACCATCAACGGGGAGCGCCCCGACTGGGTCACCGAGAGCAGGTCCACCGGGGTCGGCACGCCGTCGAGGAGGAGTGCGGCCTGGGCCGCCTCGTCGGCCGGCACCTCGAGCATCCGGGCGAAGTCGTTGCCGCGGCCCGCGGGGACCACCGCGAGCTCACCGCCCGCGTCGACCACCGCGCCGGCGACCGACGAGAGCATCCCGTCGCCACCGACGGAGACGACGACCCGGTCTGCCGCGACGGCCACCCGCACCAGGTCGGGTACGACGGCCGGCGAGCTCGTGTAGCTGACCTCGACGTCGGCTCCGGCCTCCCGCAGGCGCCGGGCGAGCGGCACGACGACCTTCGGCGCCGCACCCCCGCCCGAGTTGGGGTTGACCAGGAACGTGAACGCGCGGTGCTGCCCGCGGCCTCGCGCTTCGGCCGCGGTCACGGGATCAGCACACCCGGGTTGAGGATCCCCGCAGGGTCGAGCTCGCGCTTGACGGCGCGGAGGATGTCCACGCCGACGTCGCCGATCTCCGGCGTCAGCCAGCCCTTGTGGTCGGTGCCGACCGCGTGGTGGTGGGTGATCGAGGCACCGCTCGCGACGATCGCGTCGTTGGCCGCGCGCTTCGCCTCCAGCCACCGCTCGAGCGGCTGGTCGCCGCCCGCGGCCGCGATGGTGAAGTAGAGCGAGCAGCCGGTCGCGTAGACGTGCGAGATGTGGCAGAGCACCATCGTGCCCTCGCCGAGCGCGCCCTCGAGCGCCGCCTTCACCGCGCCGTAGAGCCGATCGCGGTTCGACCAGAAGGTCACCGTCTCGAGCGTCTCGACGAGCACGCCGACGTCGAGCAGCGCGTCGCGGAGGTAGGGAGCGTCGAACCGTCCCGCCGCCCAGGCCTCGCCCGGCTCCGTGCCCAGCGGGGTGCCGCCGAGCGCGGCGAGCGCCTCCGTCACCGCCGCCTTCTTGGCGGCTGTCGCGGACGGCGTGCCCTCGTAGCCGGTGATCATGAGGCAGCCGCCCGCGCCTTCGCCGCCGATCGCGTCCGGACGCGCCAGGTTGATGGCGGTCTCGTTCTCGTCGGAGAGGCGGAGCACCGTCGGCAGCAGGTCGCCCTGTGCGAGCGCGCGCATCGCCGCGGCACCGGCCTCGAACGACGGCCACTGCCAGCCCTCGTACTCCTTCACCTCGGGCAGCGGCCGCACCCGCACGGTGACCTCCGTGATGACGCCGAAGGCACCCTCGGAGCCGAGGAACAGCTCGCGCAGGTCGGGGCCGGACGCGTTGGACGGCGAGGTGCCGCCGAGCCGGACCTCGCCCTTCGGGGTGGCGGCGCGCAGGCCGACCACCATCGCGTCGAACCGGCCGTAGCCGGCGCTGGACTGCCCGCTCGACCGGGTGGCAGCGAATCCGCCGATCGTCGCGAACTCGAAGCTCTGCGGGAAGTGGCCGAGCATCAGGCCGTGCTCGGCGAGGAGCGCCTCGGCCTCGGGGCCGCGCAGGCCGGGGCCGAGGGTCGCGGTCGACGACACCGGGTCGAGCGCGAGCAGGCTGCGCATCCGGCCGAGGTCGAGCGAGACGATCCCCGCGAAGCCGTCGCGCTGGGCGACCAGGCCGCCGGTGACCGCCGTGCCGCCCCCGAAGGGGACGACGGCGATCCGGTGCTCCTGGGCGATGTCGAGGATCGCCTGCACGTCGTCGTGGCTGCCGGGGCGCACGACCACGTCGGGGGCGTCGGCCAGGTCGCCGCTGCGCTGCCGGAGCAGGTCGGGGGTCGACTTGCCGCGGGTGCGGAGTCGCCGGGTCGCGTCGTCGAGGACGACGTGGTCGTCGCCGATCGCCGCGCGGAGCAGGTCGACCAGCTCGGGAGCGAGGTGCGAGGCGGGGACCTGGACGTCCTCCCGGGCGGGGGTGTCGCCGAGCGAGAACACCAGCCCGACGAGGTCGCGGACCCCCTCGGGAAGCGGGGCCGCGTGGGCCGGGTCGCCCCACCGCGTCGGCGGCATCTCGGGCTGGAGCTGGGTGGGGGTGCTCTCGTTCATGTGTTACATTGTGACACATCACGTCACAGTGTCACAAGCAGGAGCCTCCAATGAGCGAACGCGTCGCCGCAACCACCGAACGGAACCGGGTCCAGCACGACGACTACCTGGACGCCGCCCGGGCATGCATCCTCGACGTCGGCTGGCGGCGGACCACCCTCACCGAGGTCGCCCGTCGCGCGGGGGTCTCCCGGATGACGATCTACCGCACCTGGTCGGACATGCAGCAGCTGCTCGGCGACCTGATGACGCGCGAGTGGGGCGAGCTGGTCACGACGGCCCAGCCGACCGGTGGGTACGACGACCCGGCCGGCCCCGCGCCTGCCGACATCGCCGACGGCGTGCTCCGCGCGGTCGCGGTGCTGCGCGACAACGAGCTCTTCGTGCGGATCGTGGAGCTCGACCCCGAGCTGATCCTCCCCTACCTCCTGGCCCGTCGCGGCCGCTCCCAGGAGCTGATCCTCGGCCTCCTCGTGGCGGTCGTCGAGGCCGGCCAGGCGGCCGGCACCGTGCGCGACGGGGACCCGAGGGCGATCGCGCGGGCCGTCGTACTCGCTGCTCATGGGTTCGTGCTGTCCGCCCACACGATGGCCGACGACGACCTTCCCGTCGACGCCCTCGACGCGGAGCTGAAGCTCCTGATCGAAAGGACCCTGGCGCCATGACCTCGCGCATCACCCCCGGACTGGCCGGCGCCCCGGACGCCGTCGACGTCGTCGTCGTCGGGCTCGGCGTGACCGGCGCGGGCGTCGCCCTCGACGCGGCCAGCCGCGGTCTCAGCGTGCTGGCGGTCGACGCGTTCGACCTCGCGTGGGGGACCTCCCGGTTCTCCTCCAAGCTCGTGCACGGCGGTCTCCGCTACCTGGCGAGCGGCCAGGTCGGCATCGCCCACGAGAGCGCCGTCGAGCGCGGTCTCCTGATGGAGACCACTGCGCCGCACCTGACCCGCCCGCTGCCGACGATCGTGCCACTGGCCGCGGGCGTGACCCGCCCGATGGGCGCGCTGACCCGCGCCGGCCTGTTCGGGGGCGACCTGCTGCGCCGCGCCGCCGGCACCAGCGCCGACACCCTGCCCAAGCCGCGCCGCCTGACTGCCGCGGAGACCCGGCGCCTCGCCCCGACCCTGCGCGCCGACGGCCTGCGCGGCGCGATCCTCGGCTGGGACGGCCAGCTCGAGGACGACGCCCGGCTGGTCACCACCATCGCCCGCACCGCCGCGCAGCGCGGGGCGGCCGTGCACACGCACGCGCGGGTGCTCTCCGCGACCGGCACCTCGGTCACCCTCCGCGACGAGCTCACCGGGGCGACCCGCGCCGTGCGGACCCGCACGGTGATCAATGCCGCCGGCGTCTGGGCGGGCGACGTGGCGGCGGACGTGCGGCTGCGGCCCTCGCGCGGCACCCACCTGGTGCTCCGCGGCGACACCCTGCCCGGACTCGACGTCGCCGTGTTCGCGCCGATCCCGGGCGAGCGCAACCGCTACGTGCTCGTGCTCCCGCAGCCGGACGGCCAGCTCTACGTCGGCCTCACCGACGAGCCCGCCGACGGCCCCGTGCCCGACGTGGCCGAGCCGACCGAGGTCGAGATCGGCTTCCTGCTCGACGTCGTCGCCGCCTCCTTCTCGCGACCGCTGCGGCACAGCGACGTGGTGGGCGCCTACGCGGGGCTGCGTCCGCTCCTCGACACCGGGGGCCCCGAGGACGGGACGTCCAGCACCGCGGACCTCTCCCGCAAGCACGCCGTGCTCACCGGCCCCGAGGGCGTGGTCACGATCGTCGGCGGCAAGCTGACGACGTACCGCCGGATGGCGCAGGACGCCGTCGACGCCGCGGTCGCCCACGCCGGCCTGAGCGCAGGTCCCTGCGTCACCGCGACCCTGCCCCTGGCCGGCGCCGCGCCGCGGGTCGAGCTGGCCGAGCTGGCCCAGCGCGCGCCCTCCCCGGGCCACGCCCGGTTGGTACGACGCTTCGGCACCGACGCCACCATCGTCCTCGACTCCGCGCGCGAGACCACCGGACTCCCCGACGACGAGCTCCTCGCCCCGATCCACCCCACCGTCCCGGTCACGCTCGCCGAGCTCGTCTTCGGCGTCACCCACGAAGGTGCCGCCGACGTCGACGACCTGCTCGACCGCCGTACGCGCGTCGGGCTGGTCCCCGCCGACCGCCCCCTCGCCGTACCCGCCGCGGAGCGGGCGCTGGCGCTGGTTCAGGAATCCCCGGTCGACCGGGGAAACTGACACTTGTCGGGGTTTGCAAACCCCGATAAGTGAGGGAATCCCCGGTCGACCGGGGATTCCTGACGACGCCGCCGATGAGTTTTCCCGTCGACCCGAGTCCAACCATCAGGCAGACTCACAACATCTTCGGGGGCAGGCGATGGGAACGACGGTGACCGAGCAACTGACGGGCGAGCAGGCGATCGGCGACGAGCTCGCGGACTTCGACACCCTGACGGGCCGCTACCAGCGCGAGCTGATGGCGCACTGCTACCGGATGAGCGGGTCGGTGCACGAGGCCGAGGACCTGGTGCAGGAGACGTTCCTGCGCGCGTGGAAGGCGTCGGCGAGCTTCCAGGGCCGCAGCTCGGTGCGCACCTGGCTCTACAAGATCGCGACCAACGTCTGCCTGACCAACCTCGAGGGCCGCCCGCGACGGCCGCTTCCCGCCGGCCTCGGCACCGCCGACTCCGTGGCCGGCGACGCGCTCGAGTCCGACGCCGACATCCCGTGGCTGGAGCCGATCCCCGACGCCGCCGTCGAGGTCGCCGAGCGCGACACGATCCGGTTGGCGTTCGTCGCCGCGCTCCAGCACCTGCCGGCGCGGCAGCGGGCCGTGCTCATCCTCCGCGACGTGCTGCGGTGGTCGGCCGCCGAGACCGCGACGGCGCTCGACACCACGACGGCCGCGGTCAACTCCGCACTCCAGCGCGCGCACGCCCAGCTCGACGAGCGGGCGTTGACGCCGGACACCGTCCAGGCCGACCTCGACGAGTCGCAGCGACGGCTGCTCGACGCCTACCTCGCGGCGTTCTGGGCCAAGGACGTCGACCGGATCGTCCAGCTCCTGCAGTACGACGCCACGTGGGACATGCCGCCCTTCCTCAACCACTACAAGGGCGCGAAGAACATCGGCGACCTCATCGCGAGCCAGTGCCCCGGCGGCACCCACGACATGCCGATGCTGCCCACGGTGGCCAACGGCCAGCCGGCGTTCGGCCTCTACATGCGCCAGCCCGAGGGCCACTTCGAGCCGTTCCACATGCAGGTCCTCGACCTCAGCGGCGAACGGGTCCGCCATGTCACGGCGTTCTTCGGTGTCGAGCACTTCCGCCGCTTCGGCCTTCCCGAACGACTGCCCGCCGACTGGCAGCCCGCCGCGATCGGCTGACCCGATGTCCGCCCTCCCCGGTCCGGCAGCCGCCGCGGACCCGGGGGTCGCGCTGCTCGAGCGCGCGCTCGCCTACACCCGGAGCACGCTCGCCACCGTCACCCCTGCCCACCTCTGCCTCCCGACGCCGTGCGATCGGTGGCGCCTCGGCGACCTCCTCGCCCACATGGAGGACTCCCTCGACGCCTTCGCCGAGGGCGCGCTCGGCACGATCGGCCTTCACAGCGCCGCCCCCGCACCCCTCGACGAGCGCATCACCGCGTTGCAGACCAAGGCGTGCGGCCTGCTGGGGGCGTGGTCCGCGGCCACCACCGACGTCGTGGAGGTCGGGGGGCAGCCGATGGCGGTCGGCACGATCACCCGCCTGGCCGCACTGGAGATCGCGGTGCACGGCTGGGACGTCGGGCGTACGACGGACGCCGGACTGCCGCTACCCGAGGCCTTCGCCCGCGACCTGCTGCCGACCGCGCTCGCGCTGGCGATCGAGCACGACGGGGAGTTCGGTCCCGCCGTACCGGTGCCGGCCGACGCCGGTCCCGAACGCCGGCTGCTCGCCCTCCTCGGCCGCCGCTCACTCCCGCGGCGCTGAGCCCCGGGGCGGCTCAGGCCTGGTGCTCGACGACGTACTGCTCGAGGCGCCGGTCGGGGACCAGCCAGATGATCGCCACGGCGACGAAGAAGACGATGCCGACAGCCGGGTGCAGGAAGGCCGCGGCCACGATGCCGAGCACGTAGAGCACCGGCGAGAGCTTGCCCTTGAGGTCGGAGCCGAGTGCCTCGCGCAGCTGCGAGTCACCGCCCTCGGCGCGGAAGACGGCGAGCTGGAGCACGTAGTAGGCGAGGGCGGCGAAGAGCAGGTTGACGCCGTAGACGACGACCGGGGTGTGCTCGTCCCAGCCGTACTCGTTGATGGCGTCGTCCATCCACGCCGTGGTGAAGGGGTAGAGCGAGAGGGAGAGCAGCAACGTCAGGTTGGCCCAGAGGACCGCGCCGTCGACGCGCCTGACGATCTGGAACATGTGGTGGTGGTTGTTCCAGTAGATGCCGATGTAGACGAAGCTCAGCAGGTAGGTGAGCAGCCCCGTGCCCGTCTCGTCCCAGAGGGCGCGGAGGGTGGGCTCCTCCGGCACCTTCAGCTCCAGCACCATGATCGTGATGATGATGGCGAGCACGCCATCGCTGAAAGCCTCGAGCCGGCTCGTCGTCATGCCCGGCATTCTGTCGGAACGGTCGGGTCGGTGCGCCAGACCGCCGGGCGGTTCTGCCCGCCCTCGGCCGGGATACGATCCGTCTTCCACCGTCCGACGGAGAAAAATGACGCTCTTCCTGGTGCTGGGCTTCGCAGGCCTCGCACTGATCGCCCTGTCGGTCGTCGTCGGCGACCTCCTCGAGGGCGCGTTCGGCGGCGCGTTCAACATCCTCGAGTCCGACGTGTTCTCGACGGCCGTCCTCGGCGGCTTCGTGTCCGCGTTCGGGTTCGGCGCCGCCGCTGCCGACGGTGCCGGGCTGCCGACGCTGCCGGCGGTGCTCGTCGGCGGCGCGAGCGGCGTCGCGGTGGGCTGGTTCGCCTGGTGGCTGACGCGACTCATCAAGGACGGGCCGAGCGACGGCACCGTCTCCATCGGACACACCGTCGGTCGCGTCGGCCGGGTGCTGACCGACATCCCCGGCGGCGACGGCTACGGCGTCGTCCGGATCAGCGTCGGCGGCCACGTGCTGCAGTGCAACGCCATCGCCGTGCTGGCGATCCCCTCGGGCACCGAGGTCAGCATCACCGGAGTCCTGTCCCCCACCGCGGTCACCGTGGCCCCGGTCTGGACACCGTCCTAACACCTCCAGGAAAAGGGAACAGGTCAATGTCATTCGCTGTCGCGGGGCCGGTCATCGGCGTCGTCGTCCTCATCGTGCTGCTCGTCCTGCTCGTCACCAGCCGCTACAAGGTGGCCGGACCGAACCAGGCGTTCCTCGTCACCGGCCGCAAGGGCAAGGCGGTCATCAACCCCGAGACCGGCGAGCTCACCACCGACCTGTCCGGCCAGAAGGTCGTGCTCGGCGGCGGCGTCTTCGTGGTGCCGTTCATCCAGAAGCTGGCGACGATGGACCTGTCGAGCCGGCGGATCTCGGTGCACATCAGCGGCGCCGTGTCGGGACAGGGCATCAAGCTCAACCTCGACGGCGTGGCGATCGTCAAGGTGGGCGGCAACGCCGACCAGATCCGTCTTGCGGGCCAGCGCTTCCTCACCCAGCAGGCCGACATCGAGCCCTTCACCCAAGAGGTGCTCGCCGGTGCGCTCCGCTCGATCGTCGGCGGCCTCACCGTCGAGCAGATCATCCGCGACCGGGCGGCCTTCGCGCAGCGCGTGGCCGACGAGTCCGAGGCGTCGCTCACCGGCCAGGGCCTGATCCTCGACACCTTCCAGATCCAGGACGTCACCGACGACGGCACCTACCTCTCCGACCTCGGTCGCCCGGAGGCCGCGCGCATCAGCCAGGCCGCGTCGATCGCCGAGGCCAACGCACGGCAGGCCGCCGAGCAGGCCCGCATCGCGGCCGAGCAGGAGATCGCGATCGCACAGCGGACGCTCGCGCTGAAGCAGGCCGAGATCAAGGCCGAGACCGACGCTGCCGCAGCGCAGGCTGCGGCCTCCGGCCCCCTGGCCCAGGCCGAGCGCGACCAGGCGATCTTCACCGAGCAGGAGAAGGTCGCCGTACGCCAGGCCGCGCTCACCGAGCGGCAGCTCGAGACGCAGGTCCGCAAGCCGGCCGACGCCGAGCGCTACCGCGTCGAGCAGGAGGCCAACGCCCGCCGCTCGGCCGAGATCGCGGCGGCCGAGGCCAAGAAGGCCGCCACCATCGCCGCCGCCGAGGCCGACGCCGAACGGGCCCGGCTCTCCGGTGAGGCCGAGAAGTCCCGCCGTACGGCGCTCGCGGAGGCCGAGGCGATCGAGGGCGCCAAGCGCGGTGAGGCCGAGAAGGCCCGCCGTGTCGCGGAGGCCGAGGCGACCCAGGCCGAGGGTGACGCACAGGCCTCGGCGACCCTCGCGGTCGGCCAGGCCGAGGCGGCGGCGATGGACAAGCGCGCCGCGGCGTTCGCGCACTACAACGAGGCCGCGGTGCTGCAGATGCTCATCGAGGTGCTGCCCCAGATCGCCAAGGAGGTCGCCGCCCCGATCGCCTCGATCGACCAGCTCACCGTGCTCTCCACCGACGGTGCCGGCGCGATGCCCAAGCAGGTCGTGCAGAACGTCGCGCAGACCCTGGAGATGTTGAAGTCCACCACCGGCCTCGACCTCGAGGCGCTCCTGCACAAGGCGATCGACAAGGCCGACCCGGCCGCCTCGCCGAACCCCACGGTCGTCCCCGGCACCGCCGAGGACTCCGAGGGCTCCTGACCGTCGGGAGGGTCAGCGGGTGGGCGACCGCGTGGCGCCCCACCGGTGCACGCGGCGGTCAGCCGGCAGGAAGGGCAACGTACGTCGTGTCGAGGTACTCCTCGATGCCCTCGAACCCGCCCTCGCGACCGAAGCCGCTCGCCTTGACGCCGCCGAACGGCGCGGCGGGGTTGGACACCAGGCCGGTGTTGATGCCGAGCATGCCGAAGTCCAGCGACTCGGCCAGTCGGATCGTGCGGGCCAGGTCGCGGGTGTAGGCGTACGCCGTCAGGCCGTACTCCGTCGCGTTGGCGCGCTCGACCGCCTCGTCCTCGGAGGCGAAGGTGGTGATCGGGGCGACCGGGCCGAAGATCTCCTCGGCGTTGACGTCGGCGTCGGGCGGTACGTCGACGAGGACGGTCGGGCGGTAGAAGTACCCCGGGCCGTCGGGGGCGCTGCCACCGGTCACCACGCGAGCACCGGCGTCGACGGCCTGGTCCACCAGCGCGGTCACGCTCTCGACGGCCTTCTCGTCGATGAGCGGGCCGACGTCGACGCCGTCGTCCTGGCCGCGGCCGAGCGTGAGGGCACCCATCCGGTCGGCGAGCTTCCTGGCGAACTCCTCGGCCACCGACTCCTCGACGAGGAAGCGGTTGGCCGACGTGCAGGCCTCCCCCATGTTGCGCATCTTGGCGATCATCGCGCCCTCGACGGCCGCGTCGACGTCGGCGTCGGCGAACACCAGGAACGGCGCGTTGCCGCCGAGCTCCATGCTCACCCGCTGCAGCTGGTCGGCCGCGAGGCGCACCAGGCCCCGCCCTACCTCGGTCGACCCGGTGAAGCTGATCTTGCGCAGGCGCGGGTCGGCCAGCAGCGCCTCGCCGACCTTGCTCGAGCTCTTGGTCGTGATCACGTTGAGCACCCCGTCGGGGAGGCCGGCCTCCGCGAGGAGGTCGGCGAGCATCAGCATGGTGAGCGGCGTCTGTCCGGCCGGCTTCACGACCATCGTGCAGCCGGCCGCGATCGCCGGGCCGATCTTGCGGGTGCCCATCGCGAGCGGGAAGTTCCACGGCGTGATGAACAGGCACGGACCGACGGGCTTCTTGACGGTCAGCAGCCGCGAGCCGCCGGCCGGGTTGTGCATCCATCGCCCGTGGATGCGCACGGCCTCCTCGGAGAACCACCGCAGGAACTCGTTGCCGTAGGTGACCTCGCCCTTGGCCTCCTTGATGGTCTTGCCCATCTCCAGGCTCATGACCCGGGCGATGTCGTCGGCACGGTCGTTGACGAGCCCGAACGCGCGACGCAGGATCTCGCCGCGGTCCCGGGGCGCCGTCGCGGCCCAGTCGGCCTGGGCGGCGGCCGCGGCGTCGAGCGCGGCCATCGCATCGTCGACGGTGCCGTCGGCGACGTCGGTCAGCACCGACCCGTCGGCCGGGTCGATCACGTCGAAGCGGCCTCCCCCGGAAGCGCCACGCCACTCCCCTCCGATGAAGAGCTGGCGACGGTCGGCGGGCAACGGCTCGGTGCTCATGCGGCCACTCTGACACGCGGGGCCAGCGCACGGCCTCCCTCGGTCGTGATGACCTCGGTTCGACAAATGTTGTGCCGAACCTTGCGCGACGTCACCAGCCGCGGGTTATCGTGGGCACGTCGTTTCGGAGGGAGCACCGTCGAACCGACCGAGCCCCTTGACGTTGACCCCATGCAACGCGAGGGGCTCGTTTAGTTTTCGCGCAGGAACGCCTCGAGGATCGGCCCGGCGGTGTGCGAGCCGGACTCTCCGACACCCACGAACACCGCGACGGCCAGGTCGCCCTGGGCAGCGACCATCCAGGCGTGCGTCTGGACGCCGTCGTCGCCCTCGAACTCCGCGGTGCCCGTCTTCGCGATGACCGGATCACCCGGCACGTCGAGCAGCAGGCTGCCACTGCCGTCGGTCACCACCCCGCGCAGCATCTCCCGCAGCTGGTCGGCCTCCTTGCCCGTCAACGGGGTGCTGTCGTGGTCGGCGACGTCGACCTGCGTCACCAGCCGAGGTACGACGAGCGCCCCCTCCTGGACGGACGCGATGACCGCTGCCATCGTCATCGGCGAGGCCAGGACGGTGCCCTGGCCGATGAGGTCGGCGGCCTTCTCGGTCTCGCTGGCCGGCGGGTCCACCTGGCCGAAGTAGGCCGGGAAGCCGAGGTCGTGGTCGACCCCCAGCCCGAGGCTCGCCGCCGCGTCGGCGAGGTCGTCGTCGTCCAGCTGGTCGCGCTCGCCGATGAAGGCGGTGTTGCACGACTGCGCGAGCGCGGTGCGCAGGGGGATGTCGCCCAGGGCGCTGCTGGGGTAGTCGCTGTAGTTCTTGAACTGCTTGCCGTCGACGTCGAGGGTGGCGGGGCAGCTCACGGTCGTGTCGGGGGTCAGGCCGGCGCGCAGCAGCGCCAGGCTGCTGACGATCTTCATCGTGGACCCGGGCGGGAACTGGCCGTAGGTCGCGAAGTTCTGGCCCCCGTTGCCCGGGCCGTTGGCCGCGGCGAGGACCGCGCCGTCACTCGGACGGATGGCGACGAGCGCGCTCGACGGGCCGATGGCGGCGAGCAGGTCCTCCGCCTCCGTCTGCAGGTGGGGGTCGAGGGTCAGCTCGAGCGGCTCGCCGTCGACAGCATCGACCCGGAACAGGTCGCGGCCGCGCGCCCGGGTCGGCGAGACCGCCTCGACGACGCGGCCGGGAGTGCCGCCGAGCTGCTCGTCGTAACGCGCCTCGAGCCCGCTGATCCCCGCGGTGTCGCCCACGTGGTAGCGCTCCGGGTCGTCCTTCACCATCTCCGCGGTCACCGGACCGACCCGGCCGAGGATCGGCGCGGCGAACTCCTTCGTCGGGGCGAGCGCGAGGTCGTCGGCCAGTGCCAGCGCTCCGTCGATGTCGCGAAGACCTGCCTCGACGTCGGCGGGCACCTCGCCCTTGCGGTAGGTGATCGCCTCCACGAACGCCCGGTCGCCGGACGCCTTCACGGTCTTGACGTACGACGCCGCGTCGATGCCGACCAGCTCCGCCATCGCGCGTGCGGCCTGTGCGGGGTCGGCCTTCCCGAGCCCGACCCGGTCGATGCCGATCCGCACCACCGGCCGCTCGGTGACCAGCACGGATCCCTCCGCGCCGAGGATCTCGCCCCGCTTCGCGGGGACGGTCGTCGCGTCGAGGACCTCGTCCTTGCCGAGCCCCTCGACGACGATGCCGGGCCGCCAGACCACCTTCCAGTCACCGTGGTCCGGGGTCAGCTCGACCACGGTGTCGTAGGTCCACGGGTCCGCGCCGTCGACGACGGGCCAGGACCACGTCAGGCCCACGGTGTCGAAGTCCTTGCTGTCGTCGAAGTCACCGACCTCGATCGTGGGCGCTATCCCGTCCATGCCGTCGACGATCTCCGCGTAGCGCTTCGCCACTGCGGCGGCGTCCTCGTCGGAGAAGGCGATGCCGGCAAGGTCATCCGCGCGTGCATCGGCATCGGGCTCCGCCAGCGCTGTCGCGAGCGCTCCTGCGACCGCCTTCGCCTCGTCGCTGTCGTCGCCGGCCACGTCGTCGCTGCACCCGGACAGCACGAGCAGGCAGATCGGGAGCGCCACCGAGATCCGTCGCATGCGACGGTTCTACCAGCGACCCCCGACCCGCCTGCTCGCACCGTCGCTACGGCGCGCCGACCAGCAGCGGCGCCACCAGCGGGGTGTAGCCGGAGGAGTGGCCGAGCTTGTTGGGGTGGTAGCTCTCGCTGATCGGGTTGGACAGCCCGTTGAGCCACTCGGTGCTGTCGCAGACCGCGTGCCCGACGAACCTGCTCGTCGGGTTGGCGAACTTGAAGCCCTTGGCCGACGCGGCCGCCGACAGCTTGGCGTTGAGCAGGTCGGCGGTCTGGTTCAACCGGGTCTCCTCCGACGGCGAGAACCACGTCGCCGCGTTGCAGTCCTCGCCCATGAACAGGCGCGGGTAGCCGGTGACGACCACGACGGCGCTCGGCGCACGCGACTTGATCGACGCGTAGAGCGTGTTGAGCCGGCCGGGGAGCGTGTTGTTGATGAACGACTGGGCGGTGTTGATCGCGCCGTCGCAGTTCGACATCCAGCCCGGCTGGGCGCACTCGGTGATCACGTCGGTGAAGCCGGCGTCGTTGCCGCCGACCGAGATCGTGACGTACTTCGTCGTCGAGGTGACCGCGCTCAGCTGGCTGTTGGTGACCGTCGAGGTGGTCGCGCCCGAGCACGCCTTGAAGTTGAGGCTGTAGCCCTTCTGCTGGGCGACGAGGTAGGGGTAGGCGTAGACGGACCGCTGGCAGCTGGTGCCGTCGGAGATGTAGGTGCGGGTGCCGACCCCGGAGGCGTAGGAGTCGCCGAGGGCGACGTACGACGGTCCGGCGGCCTGGGCCGGGGCCTGGACCGCGAGCGGGACCAGGGCCGAGAGGACCGCGATGGTCCCGGCGAGCGCGAGACGAAGACGATGGCCGAGCGGCTGGGAGCGAGCGAGCTGGGGCATGGATGGTGACCTTCCCGGAGGAGCGCGGCTCTGGGTACGAGCCGTACCAATGTGACGCCGGTCACTCAACCACGGCCCCCGGCGTCCTGACCAGAGCCGTGGATGCTGGTCGTGGACGGGTCTCGCGGCGGCGTACGCCGGTGCGGGCTTAGCACCTGTCCCACTATCGTGCGGCCATGGCCTCCCTCCTCGATCCGTTCGGCCTGGTGCCCCGCACCGTCGCGGCCGCGAAGGTGGGCCTGAAGGTGGCGGGCTGGACCGAGCAGCAGGCCCTTCGTGTGCTCAGCGCGCGCCTCGCCGCTCCCGGCGTGGCACCGCGCGCGCTCGAGGGACCGAAGCCGACGGCCACGATCGACGAGAAGATGCGCAGCCTGCTCGACCGGGCGATCGACCAGAGCACGGGCGGCGGGCAGAGCGAGCTGTTCCACCGGCTCATCGACCAGCTGGTGCCCGACGAGGCGCGCATCATCAGCGCCCTGTCCGACGGCTCGACGGCGCCGCTGGTCAGCGTGCGGATGCGTACGGCCACCGGTGGCCCCGGCAGGCTCGTGCTCGCAAACGCCTCGCTGGTCGGCCGTACGGCGAACCTCGCGCTGCCCCACCTCACACCCAACTACGTCACCCACCTGCTCACCCTCGGGCTGGTCGAGCGCGGCCCGGAGGACGGGGCGATGAAGCAGGACTACGAGATCCTGATGGCGGAGTCCTACGTGCTCAAGGCGATCAAGGCCGCCACGCGCGGCCCGCTCGCGGCGCGGGTCGACAAGCGGACCCTGCGGCTGACCGCCCTGGGACGCGAGCTGTGGGAGGCCGCCGCGGGGATGCGGCGGTGACGGCCGGGCTGATCCCCTGGATCCAGACCTGGTCGGAGATCCGGCACGACTTCGGCGTCAACTGGCTGGTCTACCTGTCGATGCCGTTCGTCGCGGCCTTCGTCGGGTGGAGCACCAAGATCGTCGCGCTGGAGATGCTCTATCGGCCGATCGAGTACAGGGGCATCGGACCGTTCGGCTGGCAGGGCATCGTGCCCCGTCGCGCGGGAAAGGTCGCCGCGACCACGATCGAGCTGCTCACCTCCAACCTCCTCAAGCCCGAGGAGCTGCTCGACAAGGTCGATCCCAACGAGGCCGTCGAGGTGCTGCGCGAGCCGTTGGTCAAGGCCATCGCCGAGATCACCCCGGAGCTGGCCGAGCAGATCCGCCCGGGCTTGTGGGAGTCGCTGCCCGAGGCCGGCCGCCGGGCGATCCAGGGGCGGGTGCTCCGCCAGGCGCCCAAGGTCGGCGAGCGGATCCTGACCGAGATGCGCGGCGACCTGAGCCGCTACGTCGACATCCAGTTCCTCGCCGTGGTCACCCTGATCCGCAACAAGGACAAGCTCAACGACCTGATGCGCTCGCTGAGCACCGACGCGATGGCGTTCGTCCGGCGCAGCGGCATCTACTTCGGGCTCGGCATCGGCCTGGTGCAGATGGCCGCCTGGGCGGTCTTCCAGAACCCCTGGATCATGCCCGCGTTCGGCTTCGGGGTCGGCTTCATCAGCGACTACATCGCCCTCAACATGCTCTTCCGGCCGCTCCAGCCCACGCGCTACCTCGGCCTCTTCACGTTCCAGGGCCTGCTCCATGCCCAGCGCGAGAAGATCACCCGCGACTACGCCAAGATCCTCGCCGAGGACCTCTTCTCCCCCGAGAACCTCTTCGAGGGCATCTTCGACGGCCCCGGCGCCGACAAGCTCTACGCCCTGGTCGCCAAGGAGGTGCATGCCGCGATCGACGCCCAGACCGGCGTGGTCACCCCGCTGGTCTCGCTCGCGGTCGGCAGCCAGCGCTACCGCGACATGAAGCACGCCGCCGCCCAGCTGATCATCGACCGCCTGCCCGCGACCCTCGCCGACGCGCAGGACTACACGATGAGCGTCATCGACCTCGAGGGCACGATCGTGGAGAAGATGAGCCAGCTCGACAACGACGAGTACGAGTCGATCCTGCGCCCGGTGTTCAAGGACGACGAGCCCCTGATGATCGCCGTCGGCGCGATCCTCGGTGGGATCGTCGGGGAGATCCAGGTCCAGGTGATCGAGCACTTCGGGCACTGAGGCCGCGCGGCGTGGTGGTCGCGCGGCGTGGCGGCGCTGTAACTCAGTGTTAGGTCCGCTCGGTCGACGGAGCGTGCGCTCCCACGGTGCTGCGACTCGTCGTACCACCGAGGTAGTGCTCCGAACTCCCAGGTAGTGCGCCCGGTGCCGTGAAGCGCGCCGAGGCACTCGAAGCAGGTCCGCGCCCGCCCTGTGGAGAAGCACGGCGCCCCCTGTCCGTCGCCGACCGGGCCAGGCAGGGTCCCGAGCATGGATCCTCGGGTGATCGCGGCCTTCGGCACGCACGGCGGCGTGCTCTCGCGCAACCAGCTGCTCGACCTCGGCGTCGCCCCGTCGGAGATCCGCCGGATGGTCCGCCAAGGACACTGGGTCCGCGTGCGCCGCGGGGTGTACACGACGACCGCGATCTGGGAGGCGGAGGACGAGTACGTCGGCCGCCCCCGCCTCCGGTCTCGAGCGGCCATCCTCATGATGCGCCGCGGGTGGGTGCTGAGCCACGACTCGGCCGCGCACGAGCACGGGATGCCGATCCTGTACCGCCCGCTGCACCACGTCCACGTGACCCGTCCCGGGTTCACGAACGCCTGGACCGAGAACGGCGTCAAGCACCACCTCGCTCGGTTCTCCGAGCAGCAGCGCATCGTCGTCGACGGCCGGCCGGCGCTCGACCCGGCGCGCACCGCGGTGGACATCGCGCGCGAACGTGGGCTCAAGGACGGCCTGGTCGCCTGCGATGCGGCGATGCGCATGGGTGTCGCGCGCTCGGCGCTGCAGGTGGCTGTCGAGCCGATGGAGAACTGGCCCGGCAGCAGAGCGGCGCGCGCCTCTGTCAGCCTCGCCGACCCGGGTGCGGCCAACGTCCTGGAGTCCCTGGGGCGCGAGCTGGTCCTCGAGGCGGGCATCGGCGATCCGGAGACGCAGTTCCCGGTGCGCACCTCCGAGGGCGTCAAGTGGTGCGACATCCGGGTCGGCAACCACATCATCGAGACCGACGGCAGGGTCAAGGTCCTGCCCGCGGGCGGAGGCGGTGTCGCGACGAAGCCGGCCGCCGATGTGCTGTGGGACGAGCGCAAGCGCGAACGTCTCGTCCGCGACCGTCGGCTGCTCGTCACCCGCCTCTACTGGGAGGACCACTGGGGCGATCGGCGGCTCGCTGCCCTCCGCCGTCTCCGGGCCGACCACGCGGAGAGCGTCGCTCTCTACGGCGCGGCCCTCGACCCGCGGCTGGCGCGGGAGGCGGTGGGATCCGCGCGGCACGGGGCGGACGTCGTACGCCGTAGTCGCGCACCGCGACTACCACGGCGCTGGGTCTGCTCCCTCGGCGCTGTGACCGGTCACTACGCCGACCGAGCGGACCGAGCACCGAGGGAGCGAACACAACACTGAGTTACAGCAGCCGCACCGCGGTGGGAGCACCGCGGCGGGAGCAGCGCCGACCCGACGACCCGCCCGGGTCAGTACCAGCCGGTCTTCTGGCTGTGGGCCCACGCGCCCTCAGGAGTGCCGTAGCGGGCGGCGATGTAGGCCAGGCCCCAGCGGATCTGGGTCTCGGGGTTGGTGCGCCAGTCGTCGCCGACGACGGCCATCTTGGTGCCGGGGAGCGACTGGGGGATGCCGTAGGCGCCGGAGCTGGGGTTCTCGGCGAGGTGGTTCCAGCCCGACTCGCGGTGCCACAGGGCGTCGAGGTAGGGCCACTGCTTCTCGTCGAAGCCGAAGTCGAGCAGCAGGTGGTAGCCCAGCGCGCGGTTGGTGCCGGGGTCGACGTCGACGGGCGTCGGGGTCGGCGGCGCGGTGTAGTTCTGCGCGATCCGCTCGGCCGCGCGACGCAGCTGCTCGAGGATCACCGCGTCGGGCACGTCGTAGCGCGCCCCGCCACCCCGGGAGACCTCGTTCTTGCGCTTCGGGTCGGCCTTGTCCGAGCTGTCCGCGGACGGCTTCGCCGCGCTCGTGGACGGCGCGGGACGCGCCTCACCGGGGTCGTCGGTGGCGGCACAGCCGGTCAGCGCGACCGCCGCGGTCACGCCGATGAGTGCCGGCCTGATGCCCCCCACGCCCACGATCATCCCTCAGTCGCGCGGCTTGCGCTGCCCCTTGTTGGGCGGACCGTAGTCGCGCTGCAGCTCGATGAGCTTGCCGCTGATGCGGGTCTCCTTGAGCTTCTCCCAGACCGGTCCCGGCAGCTTGGCCGGGAGCTCGACGAGCGAGTAGTCGGGACGGATCGTGATCCGGCCGAAGTCGTTGCGGCCCAGGCCACCCTCGTTGGCCAGTGCGCCGACGATCTGGCGGGGCTCGACGCGGTGCCGCTTGCCGACAGCGATCTTGTACGACGCCATGGGCTTGTCGCTGCGCTGGCGCGGCCCGCGGTCGGGGCGCTCGCCCCGGTCGCGGTCGCCCTTGCCGGGGCGGTCGCGGTCGTCGTACTCCCTGCGCTGCGGCGCGGGGGCCTCCTCGAGCACCAACGGGGTGTCGCCCTGCAGGACGATCGCGAGCGCCGCGGCGACGTCGGCCTCGGGGACGTCGTGGTTCTTGACGTAGTGGCCGACGACATCGCGGAAGAAGCCGATCTGCGGCGACTCGAGCGCGGCGGTGATGCGGTCGTCGAAGCGCGCGAGCCGGGTGGCGTTGACGTCGTCGACGCTGGGCAGCTGCATCTGGGTCAGCGGCTGCCGGGTGGCCTTCTCGATGTGCTTGAGGAGGTAGCGCTCGCGCGGGGTGACGAAGGAGATCGCGTCGCCGCTGCGGCCGGCCCGGCCGGTGCGGCCGATGCGGTGCACGTAGGACTCGGTGTCGGTGGGGATGTCGTAGTTGACGACGTGGGTGATCCGCTCGACGTCGAGGCCACGGGCCGCGACGTCGGTGGCGACGAGGATGTCGAGCTTGCCGGCCTTGAGCTGGTTGACGGTGCGCTCGCGCACCGCCTGGGCGACGTCGCCGTTGATCGCGGCAGCGGCGAATCCGCGCGCCCGCAGCTTCTCGGCGAGGGTCTCGGTCTCGTTCTTCGTGCGGACGAAGACGATCATCCCCTCGAAGTTCTCGACCTCGAGGATGCGCGTCAGGGCGTCGACCTTCTGCGGGTAGCTGCAGATGAGGTAGCGCTGGGAGATGTTCTCGGCGGTGCGGGTCTTGCGCTCGATCGAGATCTCGACCGGGTCGTTGAGGTACTTCTGCGACAGGTTGCGGATCTGCTTGGGCATGGTCGCCGAGAAGAGCGCGACCTGCTTGGTGTCCGGGGTGTCGGCGAGGATCGTCTCGACGTCCTCCGCGAACCCCATGTTGAGCATCTCGTCGGCCTCGTCGAGCACGAGGTAGCGCAGCTCGGTGAGGTCGAGCGTGCCCTTCTCGAGGTGGTCCATGATCCGGCCCGGGGTGCCGACCACGATGTGCACGCCGCGGCGGAGCGCGGACAGCTGGACGCCGTACCCCTGGCCGCCGTAGACCGGCAGCACGTGGACGCCCTTGGTGGTGGAGGCGTACTTCTCGAAGGCCTCGCAGACCTGCAGGGCGAGCTCGCGGGTGGGCGCGAGCACGAGTGCCTGCGGGGACTTCTGCGAGAGGTCGAGGCGGTCGAGGATCGGCAGCGCGAACGCTGCGGTCTTGCCGGTGCCGGTCTGCGCGAGGCCCATCACGTCGCGACCCTGGAGGAGGTGCGGGATGGTCTGCGCCTGGATCGCGGACGGCGACTCGTAGCCCACGTCGGACAGCGCCTTGAGCACCTTCGAACCCAGTCCGAGGTCGGCGAAACCGGGGGCGTCGTCGTCGGTCTTCGGGTCAGGTGCTACATCACTCACCCGACAACGGTAGTGGCCGACGCCACTGATTGCGCATTTGTGAGCGCGGTGGGGTGGGTCACTCGCCCTCAGAGGTAGAGCGCGCGCAGCTCACGGTCGAGGCCGCCGGGCGCCTGGTCGGCCATGTCGGCGAGGACGGCGCGCATCGCGTCGATCGTGGCGGCCCCGTGCTTGCGGCGCATCCGCGTCTCGAACGACTTGTGGAAGGCGCGTGCGGCGGCGATCGCGGCCCGGCCACGGTCGCTGAGCTCCACCACGCGCGCCCGGGCGTCCGAAGGGTCCGGACGTCGTACGACGTAGCCGCGCCGCTCCATGTCCTCGATGATCTGCGCCGTGCCCTGCGGGCTGATCTCGAGCAGGCCGGACAGCTCGCTCACCTTGCGCCCGCGGGCGTGGACGACCCGCATCACGACGCCGTCGGAGCGACCGAGGTCGTCGAACCCCTGCTCCGCCATCGCGGCGTGGAGCTGGCGGACGAAGCCCTGGTAGGCCGTCAGCACCAGGATCCCGAGATCGGCAGCGGGTTGCGTCGAGGTTGCCATTCCTGCATGATAGCCAACTGCACTTGCACAAGTGCGCTTGTCTATCTAGGAGTTCACCATGCACGTCACCCGCGCCGCGGAGGCACCGACCTTCGAGCTGCCCGGCATCACC
Source organism: Nocardioides candidus (assembly GCF_041321175.1). Lineage (NCBI taxonomy): Bacteria > Bacillati > Actinomycetota > Actinomycetes > Propionibacteriales > Nocardioidaceae > Nocardioides > Nocardioides candidus. Next base: position 328,195 of record NZ_JBGGWC010000001.1, read on the forward strand.
TTCACCGCCCTGGCCTCTCCCGGCCTCGGCGCCTCCGAGACCTGCGTCTGGAGGCTGACCGTCGCCACGGGCGTGGTCTCGGACCCGCACACGCTCGACAGCGACGAGGTCTTCACCGTCCTGGAGGGCCGTGTCCGGCTCACGCCCGACGGACCCGAGCTCCGGGAGGGCGACGCCGCCGTCGTCCCGGCCGGCGAGCCCATCGCCCTGACCAATGCCGGCGACGGCCCGGCACGCCTGCAGGTCGCGATCCGTGCCGGCTTCGCCGCGACCATGGCCGACGGCACCCTGGTCGGCACCCCGCCCTGGGCGGCGTGAGACCTACTCGACGGTGACGGACTTGGCCAGGTTGCGGGGCTTGTCGATGTCGTGACCCAGGTGGCGGGCCGCGTGGTAGGCCAGCACCTGCAGCGGGATCGTCAGCAGGATCGGGTCGAGCTCGACCTCCGAGCGGGGCACCACGATCCGCTCGGCGCCCTCGAGCCCGCCGAGGGCCACGTCGCCGTGGGTCACGACGACGAGCGGCCCGCGACGCGCCGCGATCTCGTGCAGGGCTCCGACGTTGCGCTCGACGAGCTCGTCGTCGGGCACGATCGCGACCGTCGGCACCTCGGGGCTGATGAGCGCCAGCGGGCCGTGCTTGAGCTCGGAGGTCTGGTAGGCCTCCGCATGGCGGTAGCTGATCTCCTTGAACTTCTGCGCCCCCTCGCGCGCGATCGGGAAGCCGCGCACCCGGCCCACGAAGAACAGGCTCTCGGCCTCGGCGAGCCGCTTCGCCACCGATGCGAGGTGGTCCTCGGTCGCGAGGATCTCCTCGATCTTGCCGGGCAGCGCCTCGAGCGCGCCGATGAGGCGGCGGCCGTCGGCGATCGACAGGTCGCGCACCCGGCCCAGCTGGAGCGCGAGCATCGCGAAGCCGAGGAACATGTTGGTCAGCGCCTTCGTCGACGCCACCGCGACCTCCGGCCCGGCGTGCAGGTAGATGCCGCCGTCCACCTCGCGGGCGATCGCGGACCCGACCACGTTGACCAGCCCGATGGTCCTGCCGCCCTTGCGACGGATCTCCTGGACGGCCAGGAGGGTGTCGAGGGTCTCCCCCGACTGGCTGACCGCGACGTAGAGAGTGTCGTGCTCGATGATCGGGTTGCGGTAGCGGAACTCCGAGGCCGCCTCCGCGTCGGCGGGGATCCGGGCGAGCTCCTCGATCAGCGTCGCGCCCATCTGGCCGACGTAGTACGCCGACCCGCAGCCCAGGATCTTGACACGCTTGATCGCGCGCAGCTCGCGGGCGTCGAGGTTGAGCCCGCCGAGGTGACCGGTCGCGAACCGCCCGTCGAGCCGACCGCGCAGCACCCGCTCGGCAGCGGCGGGCTGCTCGAGGATCTCCTTGCGCATGAACGACTCGTGCTCGCCGGCGTCGTAGGCGGCGGGGTCGATGTCGACCTGTGACGCGCGCCGGTTGGTCGCGGAGAGCCCGCTCGCCTCGAGGCGGTACGTCGTGAAGCCGGTCGCCGTCACGGTCGCCATCTCGCCGTCGTCGAGGTGCGCGACGGTCGTGGTGTAGCGGACCAGCGCCGCGAGGTCGGAGGCGACGTGCATCTCCTTGTCGCCGACGCCGATGATCAGGGGACTGCCGTTGCGGGCCACCACGATGCGGTCGGGGAAGTCGACGTGGACCACGGCGACGCCGTACGTCCCCTCGATCCGGCCCAGCGCCTCGGCGACCCTGGCCTCCAGGGTGTCGGCCTCCGACAGCCCGACCAGGTGCGCGAGCACCTCGGTGTCGGTGTCGGAGACCAGGTCGATCCCGGCCTCGGCCAGCTCCTCGCGCAGCGACGCGGCGTTGTCGATGATCCCGTTGTGGACCACCGCCACCCGGCCCTTGCCGTCGACGTGCGGGTGCGCGTTGACGTCGTTGGCCGGGCCGTGGGTGGCCCACCGGGTGTGGCCGATGCCGACCTTGCCGGCGAACCGCTTCGGCAGGTCGTCGCCGAGGTCGCGGACCCGGCCGGCGCGCTTGGCGACCTTGATGCCGGTCGCGCCGAGGACGGCGACGCCCGCGGAGTCGTAGCCGCGGTGCTCCAGGCGTCCGAGCCCCTCGAGGAGGAGCGGGGCGGCCTGGTGGGAGCCGAGGTAGCCGACGATGCCGCACATGGCCTAGTCCTTTCGGTTGGTCTATCCGTAGATGATCCGGCGCAGCTGGCGCTCGGAGAGGTCGGGCGCGGCGACCGGCCGGGCGGCCAGCTCCTCGCGCAGGGTGGTGAAGATGGCGGCGTTCCTGGCGCCGCGCTGCTGGAGCTCGGCGTGCCGCCGCCGTACGAAGTCCTCGACCGTCTCCTGGTGGAAGGCAAGGACGTCGCCGATGACCCGGGCCGCCTCCGCCGGACCGAGCCCGGTGGTCGCCACGACGTGGCGGACGAGGCGCGGATCGGCAGGCACGGCCCGATCATGCGCGCGCGACGGGGTGAAATCCAATTTCCTGCCCGAAATCGGGCAAAGGCGCGTGATCGACGCGGCTTCACGTGTCTTCGAGCAGCGCCGGGGCCTGTGCTGAGCCAGGCCGCCCAGCCGCCGTGGCGACCCAGGTGGAGCACAGGCGTCGCTTTCGGGACGTAGGACGTACCCGGGTGGGGCGACAGCGGGCGCCATGCGCGGAATTGTCGCCGCAGAGTGAGGGCCGTGATAGGTTGGTGAACAACAGATGAACAGGAGGTGTCCGATGACCAACGCACCGACCGCCGGCCGACCGCAGCTCGAGATGCGGTGGCTGCCCGTGACCGACGAGCGCGGCCGCACGCACATGGAGGCCACCTGGGTCGACGCCTCCACGCTGCACGCCGCTCCTCACCACGCCGCGTAGCTCGCTCGCTCCCGATCCACCCGAGGGTCGCGTCCGCAAGGACGCGGCCCTTCGGCTTTTCGCTGTGTGACCCGGATCACACGGTCGAGGGAATAGGACCATGGTCCGCTTTTGCTTACATAGTTGAGTCTTCAACCAATCGGGTCCAATCGCCCGTCAACCCAGGAGCAAGAGATGACCGAGACCTTCACGACCGCCCTGACCGACATCAGCGGCGACTACACCATCGACACCTCGCACAGCCGCCTCGGCTTCGTGGCCCGGCACGCGATGGTCACCAAGGTCCGCGGCTCGTTCGCCGCGTGGGAGGGCACCGCGCACATCGACGTCGCGAACCCCGCCGCCTCCTCCGTCAACCTGACGATCGACGCCGCCAGCGTCTCGACGGGTGTCGCGGACCGGGACGGCCACCTCAAGTCCGCCGACTTCTTCGACGTCGAGAACTACCCGCAGTGGACCTTCTCCTCCACCTCGGTCAGCCGCGACGGCGACGAGTGGACCATCGTCGGCGACCTGACCATCAAGGACGTCACCCGTCCGGTCACGATCGAGTTCGAGGAGGGCGGCTCGGCGAAGGACCCGTTCGGCAACCTGCGCGTCGGCTTCGAGGGCGAGACCACCGTCAACCGCAAGGACTGGGGCCTGGGGTGGAACGCCGCGCTCGAGACCGGCGGCATCCTCGTGTCGGAGAAGATCAAGCTCGAGTTCGACATCTCGGCGATCCGCAACAGCTGACGATCGTCGACGGAGCTGCGTCGATTTTCACTTAATCGTTCGCGGCGGACACCCGCGGGAGGCAAACTCCCGCGGGTGTCCGCCATTTCCGATGCCCCCGCGCTGCCCCCCGACCTGGCCACCCGCCCCCTGCGGGCCTCCGACTCCGCCGAGGTGTTCGAGGTGATCGCCGCGCAGGAGCGCCACGACATCGGCACCGTCGAGATCGAGGAGGAGGACCTGATCGCGGAGTGGCAGCGGCCGTCGTATGACATCGAGGCCAGCACCGTCGCGGTCCTCGAGCAGGCCGACGGCCGCGAGCGGATCGTGGCGTACGCCGAGCTGATGGGCCACGACCGCTACGACGCCGCCGTCCACCCCGATGTGCGGGGTCGCGGCATCGGCACCTGGCTCGCGGCCTGGGCCCGCGACCTCGCCCGCTCGCGCGGGGCGTCGGTCGTCGGCATGCCGGTGCCGGAGGGCTCCCCGGGCGACCGGCTGCTCGAGGGGCTCGGCTACCGCGTGCGGTGGACGAGCTGGGTGCTGCGGCTCCCGGCCGGCCAGACGATCGAGGAGCGGCCGCTGCCCGAGGGCTACGCGCTGCGGGTCGCCACCGAGGACGACCGCGAGCAGGTCTGGCACGTCCTCGAGGACGCTTTCCTGGAGTGGTCGGAGCGCGAGAAGCAGAGCCTCGACGACTTCGCCGCCGAGGTCTGGCTGCGGCCGGGCTTCGAGCCGTGGCAGCTCCAGGTGGCCGCCGGCCCCAACGGCGCGATCGCGGGGGCGGTGTTCAGCACCATGGCCGAGGGCAACGGGGCCAAGGAGACCTATGTCGCGCGGATCGCCGTGCACAAGGACCACCGCAACCGCGGTCTGGCCCAGTCGCTGCTCGTCGCAGCGTTCGAGTCCGGACGCGAGCACGGCGCCGTGAGCTCCTGCCTGTCGACCGACTCGCGCACCGGAGCGCTCACGCTCTACGAGAAGGTCGGGATGGTGACCGACTCGGTGTGGGTGAACCGGGCGGTCGATCTCTAGGCTCATCCCTGTGGGTGAGGTCTTCGCGGGGCGCTACGAGCTGATCGACCCGATCGCGTCGGGCGGCATGGGCACGGTGTGGCGCGTGCTCGACCGCGCCGACGGCCAGGTCAAGGCCGCCAAGATGCTGCGGCAGAGCGACGCGGCGATGCTGCTCCGCTTCGTGCGCGAGCAGTCGCTGCGCATCGACCACACCCACATCGTCGCGCCGCAGTCGTGGGCCGGCGTCGACGACCGCGTGCTGTTCACCATGCCGCTGGTCGCCGGCGGGTCGGTGACCCAGCTGATCCAGCAGTACGGCGCCCTCCCCCCGCGCTGGGTCGGGCGACTCGTCGACCAGACACTCCAGGCGCTCGAGGCGGTGCATGCGGCCGGGATCGTCCACCGCGACGTCAAGCCGGGCAACCTGCTGCTCGAGCCGACCGGCCGCGGTGTCCCCCACCTGCGGCTGACCGACTTCGGCATCGCGGTGCCGGTCAACGAGGCGCGGCTGACCCATGTGGCGATGGTGATCGGCACGCCCGGCTACATGGCGCCCGAGCAGGCGCTGGGCGCCGACCCCGCCCCCAGCGCGGACGTCTACGCGCTCGGCATGGTCATGGTCGAGATGCTCACCGCGACCAAGGTCCCGCGCGAGCCCGGCGAGCTCGACATCGACGCCCTCCGCACCGGCGTCCCCGCGCACGACGCGGTGCTCGACCTCGCGGCGGCCGCGTCCGCGCACGACCCGGCCGCCCGGCCGACGGCGGCGCAGCTGCGCACCCACCCGGCCCTGCAGCGGCTGCTCGCCCTGCCGGTCGACCCCGCCGACCCGATCGACGTGCGCGACGTCTTCCCACCGATCCCGAGCGGGATGCTCGCGGCGGAGCAGCCGACGACGTCGTACGCCCCGCCGGCGACGCCGACGCCGCACCTCCCGCCACCGCCGCCTCCGCCGCCACTCTCCTCGGGCGCGCCGACCTCCCTGCACACCCCGGCGCCGGTCGATCGCCGGGCGCGCGTGCTCGCACCTGCACTGCTGATCGTGGCGGGCCTGGTCGGCCTCGTCGTCAGCGGCTGGCTGCTCGTCGGCTGAGCCTCACGCCCGGCGACGACGGGTCAGCCAGCCGGCGCCCGCGGCGCAGCAGCCGAGGCTGATCACACCGAGGCCCAACCCGGAGAGGTGTCGCCCCGTCCACCACCCGGGCTCGTCGTCGGCGACCGGCGGCAGCGGGTTGCCCGACGCGACCGCGGAGAACTCCCCGTCGCCCACGAGGTAGGGCTTGTCGGCCGAGTAGCCCGCCGGCCCCGCGCCGCCGCCCTGCGCCAGGACGGCCGCCTGGTAGGTCGGCGGCTCGGCGTCGGTGGGGGTGACGGCGATGGTGAGCTCGACGGGCACGTCGACCGCGCTCCGGTCGGCGGGCGCCGCCGCCACGGCGATCGAGACCCACTCGTCGCCGGGCAGGACCGGGGCCTCGTCGGAGGAGTAGCGGTTGAGGTAGCGCAACGGGTAGCCCGCCACGACCAGGCGGCTGCGCTCGGTGCTGCCGTAGTAGCCGTAGGAGCCGTCGTCGCCCGTCTGGGCGTAGAGGTCGCGGGTCGGCTGGACGATCGCGAGCCGGGTGTAGCTGCTCGGGGAGCCCAGCTCGGTGGCCTCGTCGCTGTCGAGTGCGGGCAGGTCGACGCGCGCGACGAGCTGGTCGGACCAGGAGACCGGTACCCGCCAGAGCAGCTCGGTGCCCTCGGTGACGGTGGTGTCGATCGTGACCGCACCGTCGCGCGGGTCGACGAGGGGCGCGTCGGCGAAGGACGCCGCGCCCGCCGTCGTGACCGAGGAGTCGGCCGGCCTCGGCACCTCGAAGTCCAGGGCGTCGTCGTCGGGCGGCGGCTCCCCCTGGTCGGAGGTCGGGGCCTCCTCGACGATCTTCAGGGCGACCGGGAGGTCCTCGTCGTTGGAGCTGGAGTAGCGGCCGAGCGTGATGGCGATCGTGCCGGCCGACGTGCAGGTGGAGTCGGGTTGGTCGACCTCCTCGCCGACGACGACCTGCACGCCGACGACGGCCGTCGACGCCGAGGAGTCGGTGGTCGCGGAGTCGCTGCCGCAGTCGTCACCTTCGGGATCGTCGGGGTTCGCGGCATCGGTCGCCGCGAGCTGGAGCCCGTCGCCGGCCGAGCCGGCCGGGGCGCCGATCGCACCGATGTGGACCGTGCTCCCCTGGATCCGGCGGTCGTAGGTCAGCCGGAGCGGCTGGCCCTCCGCCCCGAGGTCGAGGCGCCAGAGGCCGGCGTCGAGCGACGTGGGGTCGCCCGGGTCGGTACTGGCACCGGGCACCGGCGTGCCGCCGATGTCCACCTGGCCGGAGCCGGCGGCCGGGGCGGCGGCGCGGGCGTCGTACGTCCATGCGCCGACGGCGAGCGCCAGGACCGCCGCAGCGGCGGCACCACGGACGACGGACCTCACCCGCGGCAGCCTAGCGAGGCGGCCGCGGGTGGGTCGTCGGCCGGTCAGGCCTCGCCGGTGCCGTCGGCCTCGTCGGTCTCGGCGGTCTCGTCGGTCTCGTCGCCGGCCGGGCCGTCGGCGAGGATGCCGTAGAGCCGGCGCCGGGCATCGACCAGCACCTCGACGGCCGCACGGCGCTGGGTCGCGTCACCGGAGGTGACGATCTGCCAGACGGCACCCATGACCTGCGGGATCTCCGCCTTGATGTCGGCGTGGTCGCCCGGCTCGGCCTCGGCCCGCTCGAACGGGCGCCAGACCGCCGCCAGCTGGTCGGCGTTGTGGGCGCAGTAGTCCGCGCCGGCCCGGGTGATCCGGAGGGTACGACGACTGCGCTCCCCGTCGGTCTCGACGAAGCCCTCGTCCTCGAGCTGCTGGATGGTCGGGTAGACCGATCCCGGGCTCGGGCGCCAGGCGCCGCCGCTGCGGTCGGTGATCTGCTGGATCACCTGGTAGCCGTTGAGCGACTCCTCGCGCTCCTGGGCGGCCCGAAGGACGTCGAGGATCGCGAAGCGGACGTCGCCGCGTCGTACTCGCGCTCCGCGCTGCCCCTCGGGACGACCCATGCCGAACAGGCCGGCCAGCCACGGCGGCGGACCGCCCGGCCCGCCCCCGCGGTGGTGCGAGCCGCGGTGCTCCCAGGGGTTGCCCCATGGGCCGGGGCCCGGGCGGTGCTGCGCGTGCTGGTGGTCGTGGTCGTGACCGCAGTCGGCCATGGCGGCCCAGAAGGGGCCGAAGTTCTTGTGTGGGTGATGCATGTGGGTTCCTCCCCCTGTTGTGCGACCTTCGGAATCATGTCGCGATATATCGCTAGTGTAGTGGCGATAGTCGCCCCGGGCAAGTGGGGGTAACTCAGTGTTCGGAACGCTCGGAGTGCGTTGCGTGCGCTCCCACGGTGCAGTGACCGGTCACAGCACCGTGGGAGCGGACGTACGGCGGCGGGAGCGAACCGAACACTGAGTTACCCCCGACGCGCCGCGCCGCGCCCCGCCCCGACGCCCCGCGCCGCGACCACCCCCAACAAGCGCGGGCGAAGGCCTAGCGAGCGAGCCAGGCGGCGTAGGAGTCGAAGGAGTACGGGCGGCCGAGGAAGTCGGCGACCAGGTCGGCGGCGTCCTTCAGGCCACCGGGGGCGAGGACCCGGTCGCGGTAGCGGGTGGCGACGTCGGGGGCGAACATGTCGCCCGCCCCGCCCGCGCCCGAGCCACTGTCGAATGCGCTGAACATGTCCTTCGCGATCACCAGCGACCACATGTAGGTGTAGTAGGCCGAGCTGTAGCCGCCGAGGTGGCCGAAGGAGGCGAACATGTGGGTGCCCTCGAGGTAGGGGAGGGCGCCGTACTCCTTCTGCAGGGCGATCATCCGGTCGGTGAGCGACCCGACCTGCTCGCCGGCCGCACGACGCGCCTCGTCGGCGTGGAAGTAGTAGGACATGGCGGCGTAGAACATCTGGGTGCGGGCGTAGATGCCCTTGCCGTAGTCGTCGGAGCGGCGCATCGCCTCGACCAGCTCGGTGGGAATGGGCTCACCCGCCTCGTCGGTCGCGAAGGTGCGGAGCACGGAGGGGTCCCAGGCCCACTCCTCGAGCATCTGGCTCGGGGCCTCCACGAAGTCCCACTCGGTGGCGACACCGGCGAAGCGGTACCACTCGCCGTGACCCGCGAGCACGTGGTGCAGCAGGTGTCCGAACTCGTGGAAGAGCGTCGTGACGTGGTCGTGCTCCATCAGGCCACGGGAGAAGTTGCAGACCAGCACGCCCTCGGGGAGCTGCTCCCCGGCGACGCCCTCGACGAGGGTGAACTGCGCGGCGTGCTTGTACTTCCCCTCGCGCGGGTGGAGGTCCAGGTGGATGCGACCGAGCGCGTCACCGGAGTCGGCACGGAACACGTCGTACGACGTCACGTCGTCGTGCCACGTCGGCACGTCGACCTCCTCGTAGCGCAGCCCGAAGAGTCGGCCGGTGACCTCGAGCAGGCCCTGGCGCACCTTCGGGAAGGCGAGGTAGGTGCGCACCCGCTGGGCGTCGACGTCGTACTGCTCCTCCTGCACCAGCCGCTGGTAGAAGAACGAGTCGTACAGCGGGATCTCGGTCGCCTCGGGGTAGTCGCGGCGGTAGCGCTCGAGGAGGACGGCCATGTCGGACTCCATCGGCCCCTGGGCCGCGGCGGCGATCTTGTCGATGAACTCCGGGATCGCCGAGCCCGTGCCGATCATCTTCACGTCGGCGTCGTAGGACGCCCAGTCGGCGTAGCCGACGAGGGTCGCCAGCTCCTGCCGCAGCGCGAACATCTCCTCCAGCAGCGGCTCGGCCTCCGGCCAGCCGCGCTGCAGGAAGGCGGTCTGGATGTCACGCCGGACGTCCTGGTCGAGGGCGAACATCCGGGCCGGGATGGCGTCGGGGTAGTCGGTGGTGACCTCGACCAGACCGTCGTCGCCGGCCGGGTGTGCGGCCAGCCAGTCGTCGGGCATGCCGGCGAGGCGCTCGGGGGCGACGCGGATCGTGCGTACGTCGTCGCGGGTGATCTTGCTGAACTCCTGGTCGAGGCCGGTCAGCCGGTCGCGGATCTTCGAGATCCGCTCGCGGGTCTCCTCGTCCTTGTCGACGCCCGAGCGCCGGAAGCCCTTGCGCACCTTCTCCAGCAGGCGCGTCGCCGCCGCGTCGTCGGCGACGACGGTGCCGTCGAGCGCGGCGAAGACGTCGTAGAGACCGCGGTCCAGGCTCCACTCGGTGAGCAGGCGCTGCGCGTCCTGCTCCATCGCGTCGGCGAGGTCGCGCACCGACTCGTCGGGGTGGACGTTGCCGATCAGGGAGCCGAGCGCCGCGAGGCCACCGACCTTCCCCGTCGCGCGGTCCCACGCGTGCAACGCCGACCGCGGGTCGTCGGGCGGCGACGTGCGGACCGCACGCACCAGCTCGCGCGCCGCGTCCAGCTCGGCCGCGGAGCGGGCGTCGAGCCACTGCGTCCAGGTCGCGGCGTCGGCAGAGGCAGGCAGGGAGATCGGGTCGAGAGTCACGCCGTCACCCTACGACGCAGGTTGTCGGACAACCTCGCTTCCGCCAGGAGCCCGTCTCAGACCAGCTCGCCCCGCCGCCGTTCCAGGTAGGCGCGCTCGGCGGTGTTGTCGCAGACGGCGAGCGCGGCGTCGTACGCCTCCCGCGCTTCGGCGCTCCTGCCGAGCCGGCGCAGGAGGTCGGCGCGGGTCGCGTGGAAGGCGTGGTACGACGCCAGCACCTCCGCCGACTCCCCCAGCCGGTCGACCTCGGCGAGCCCCACGGCAGGGCCGTCGAGCTCGGCGATCGCGACCGCGCGGTTGAGCGCGACGATCGGCGAGGGGTCGACGCGGAGCAGCTGGTCGTAGAGCGCGGCGACCTGCGACCAGTCGGTGTCCTCGGCCGAGGGCGAGTCGGTGTGGACGGCGTTGATCGCGGCGAGGATCTGGTAGCGCCCGGGGCGGTTGAGCTGCAGGCACTCCCGCACGAGGGCGTGGCCCTCCTCGATCAGGGCACGGTCCCAGCCCCCGCGGTCCTGGTCGTCGAGGCGGACCAGCTCGCCGCCGCGCACCCGCGCCTCGCGGCGCGCCTCCGTGAGCAGCAGCAACGCGAGGAGGCCGGTCACCTCGGGCTCGCCGGGCATCAGCGCGCGCAGGATCCGGGTCAGCCGGATCGCCTCCGCGGTGAGCTCGGCACGGATCGGCGCTCCGTCGCCGCTGGCCAGGTAGCCCTCGTTGAACACGAGGAACAGCACGGCCAGAACGGTCGCCACGCGGCCGGGCAGCTCCTCGGCGTCGGGGACCCGGTAGGGGATCTTGGCGGCGGCGATCTTCTTCTTCGCACGGGTGATCCGCTGCCCCATCGTGGTCTCCGGCACCAGGAACGCCTGCGCGATCTCCGGCACCGTGAGCCCCCCGAGCAGTCGCAGGGTCAGGGCGATCCTCGCCTCTGGGGCGAGCGCCGGGTGGCAGCAGGTGAACATCAGCCGGAGCCGGTCGTCCTCGGCGGGATCGAAGGGTCCCGTCGACTGGTGGGGCGTGTCGTCGTACATCTCAGCAGCCTGTCGGTGCTTGGTGTCGCGCAGCTTCTCGCGGCGCAGCCGGTCGATCGCCCGGTTGCCGGCGGTGGTGGTGAGCCACCCTCCGGGGTTGGGCGGCACGCCTTCGGCCGGCCACTTCTCGAGCGCGGTCAGCAGTGCCTCGCCGGCCGCCTCCTCGGCGATGTCGATGTCCCCGAAACGGCGGACGAGCGAGGCGATCAGACGGCCGTACTCCTCGCGGAAGACCCGCTCGATCGCCGCCGAGCCTGGTGACGGTCGCTGGGCGACCTCGTCGACCAACGGTTTAGGCGAGACCCTCGAAGGGACGGACCTCGACCTTGCCGCCGCAGGCCTTGGAGCCGGCCGCGGCGAGCTTGAGGGCGACGTCGAGGTCGGGGGCGTCGATGACCCAGAAGCCGCCGATGACCTCCTTGGTCTCCAGGTAGGGCCCGTCGGTCATGACGGGCGCGTCGCCGGTGCCGTCGACGACGGTCGCCGTGGTCGCGGATTGGAGGCCGCCCGCGAAGACCCAGTAGCCGTCGGCCTTCAGCTGGTCGTTGAAGCGGCCCGTGTCGGCGAACGCCTGCTCCATCTCCTCCTGGGAGCCGTAGTTGCCGAACTCCTCCATCTCGGCGGGGCCGTGGACGGAGAGCAGGTAGTGCGTCATGTCGATCTCCTCATGATGGGTGGCGGTCCCGACGACCGCCTCTCACCCTCACCACGAACGCGCGTGGTCCGGTACGACAACCTGCCACAGAATTCTTCGCCGGGTCCGTCACTACAGTGGCCGGCATGAGCGACTCGCCCGTCTACGTCGTCCTCGGCGCCGGTCCCGGCCTCGGGCTCGGGGTCGCCCGCCGCTTCGCGGAGGAGGGGTACGACGTCGTGCTGGCCGCACGGACAGCCGACGACGCCGCGCCGCTGGCCGCCACGCTCGCGACGGAGGGCCACCGCGCGGAGGGTGTGGGGATCGACCTCCACGACGCCGCCGACATCGAGGACGTGGTGCGCGGCGTCGGCGAGCGGCACGGCCGGATCGACGTGCTGCACTTCAACCCCAGTGCCTGGCGTGAGAAGAGCCCGCTCGAGCTGAGCGTCGCCGAGCTGCTCGAGGACGTCGCGTTCGGCGCCGGCGGCCTGCTCCCCGCGGTCCAGGCCGCGCACCCCTTCATGGAGCCGGGGGCGCGCGTCCTGGTGACCGGCAGTGCCGCCGCCGACACGCCGTCGCCGGGAGCGGCCACGCTCGGCGTGCAGAAGGCCGCGGTGCGCAACCTGGTGACCAGCCTCGACAAGACGCTGGCGCCCGAGGGCGTGCGGGCGGTCGCCGTACAGATCAACGGCGTGCTCGCCAAAGACGGCCCCTTCACACCGCAGCCCATCGCGGACGCGATGTGGGCGGCGGTCCGGCGGTCCGACGACGACTGGACGCCGCACGTGCCCTACAACGGGTAGCCTCCGGCCGTGACGTCACCGACCCCCGAGGGCGCCGGTGCCCCCGAGGCCACCGACGAGATCACCGAGCGCATCCTCGCGGGCGCCAGCGAGCAGTTCCGCCGGTTCGGCGTGCAGCGCTCGACGATGGAGGACGTCGCGAAGCGGTCCGGCGTCTCCCGGATCACGGTCTACCGGCGGTTCGCGACGAAGGAGCTGCTGGTCGAGCGGACGGTGCAGCACGAGTTCCGCAACTACTTCGCCGAGTTCGTGCGCGACATCGCCTCGGCGCACACCGTGGCGGAGCGGGTCGAGCTCGGGTTCCTGACCTCGCTGCGGGTGGTCCGGTCCAACCCCCTGATCAACGCGCTCTTCGTGACCGACGACGACATGCTCCTGTCGTCGGTGGTGGGCGACGAGGGCAGCACGCTCGACAACGTCGCGACCTTCGTGGCCGGCCAGATCCGGCGCGAGCAGGAGGCCGGCAACGTGGACGCGTCCGTCGATGCCGAGCTCGTCGCGGAGGTGATCGTGCGCATCTGCACGTCGTTCCTGCTCATCCCGAGCCACCGGGTCGACCTCGACGACGAGGACGCGTTGAGCGCCCTGGCGCGGACGATCCTCGTGCCCATGCTGCCCCCGCCTGCGGATCAGGACGCCGTCGCTCCGTAGCATCGCCGCGTGAGTGGACGGTCGTTGCGCAGCCTGACGGCTGACACCCGGCCGCTCGCCGACCCGCACTTCCGGCGGCTCTGGACGGCCAACATCGTCACCGTCGTCGGCGCCCAGCTGACGGTCGTCGCGGTGCCGGCCCAGATCTACGCCGAGACCGGCTCGTCGGCGTACGTCGGCCTCACCGGCATCTTCGGCCTGGTCCCGCTGGTCGTCTTCGGGCTGTGGGGCGGTGCGCTCGCCGACCACTTCGACCGGCGCAGCCTCCTGCTGGTGACGACGACCGGGCTCATCGGCACGAGTGCGCTGTTCTGGCTGCAGGCCGCGCTCGGCGCGAGCGACGTGTGGTTGCTGCTGGGGCTCTTCTCCGTGCAGCAGGCGTTCTTCGCCATCAACCAGCCGACCCGCAGCGCGGTGCTGCCGAAGCTGCTGCCCGACGAGCTGCTGCCCGCGGCCAACTCGCTCAACATGACGATCTTCCAGGCCGGCGCGATCGCGGGCCCGCTCGTCGCCGGCGCGCTGATCCCGGTGCTCGGCTTCTCCTGGCTCTACCTGATCGACAGCGTCTGCCTCCTCGCGACCCTGTGGGCGGTCGTGCGGCTGCCGCCGCTCCCCGTGGAGGGGGCGAGCGGCCGGCCGCCCGGGCTGCGGTCGGTCGTCGAGGGCATCGGCTACCTGCGCGGCCACCCGGTGCTGCTGATGAGCTTCCTCGTGGACATCATCGCGATGGTCTTCGGCATGCCCCGCGCTCTCTTCCCCGAGATCGCGCACGAGAGCTTCGCCGGCCCGTCCGAGGGGGGCATCGCCTTCGCGCTGCTCTTCGCCGGGATCCCGCTCGGCGCCGTGCTCGGTGGGGTGTTCTCCGGCTGGGTCTCGCGGATCGACGCCCAGGGGAAGGCCGTCGTGTGGTGCATCCTCGTGTGGGGCCTGGCGATGGTGGGCTTCGGCACGTCGGTCTTCGTGGCCGACCAGGCACCCGGCGCGGTGCACGTGATGCTGGTGCTCGCCGTGGTGATGCTGACGATCGGTGGCGCGGCCGACATGGCGTCCGCCGCCTTCCGGATGAGCATCCTGCAGGCCTCGGCGAACGACGCGGTGCGCGGCCGGCTGCAGGGCATCTTCATCGTGGTCGTGGCGGGCGGGCCCCGGATCGCCGACGTCGCGCACGGCGCCACCGCCGCGATGGTCGGGACGGCCGTCGCGGCCGCGGGCGGCGGGGTGCTGGTCGTCGTACTCACGACCGCGGCAGCGGTCGCGATCCCGGTGTTCTGGCGCTACCGGCTCACCCGTGAGGCCGACCGGCCGGTCTAGGAGACGCGCTCGGTCAGGTGGACGACGACCTCGTCACCGGCGCTCTTGCCGGTCTCGACGCGGAGGGCGTTGCCCACGGGGAGCTTGTGGTTGCCGTCCCCGAGCGCCATGAACGACGTCTCGAACGGCGCACCGTCGACGGTGCCGCGCACCTTCACGCGGCCGCGGGTGCCGAAGTACGCCGCCGACTCCGGCCACACGACATAGGTCCAGCCGCCCCGGGCCGGGCTCAGCCGCAGCGTCTCGGTGAACGTGACGTCGAGGGGTCCGACGCCGTGCTTCTGGGTGGTCATGCAAGGTCAGACCGGGCGTGGCGGGCGGACTCATCGCGGGCATCGCTTCGGGAGACGGTCACACGTCGCCACGGACCGCCCGGGCGCCCAGCACCCCTCAGCCGACCTCGATCGGCACGCTCACGGGGCGCCGGACATAGGCGCCCGGCGCCCAGACGATCGCGTAGGGATCGACGGAGAACTGCGGGATCCGGACCATCAGCTCCTCGAGCGCGACGCGGGCCTGGAGCCGCGCGGCCGCGGCGCCGAGGCAGTGGTGGTGGCCCTGGCTGAAGGTGAGGATCTGGGACGGCCGGCGGCGGATGTCGAGGTGCTCGGCGTCGGCGCCGTACTTGCGCCAGTCGCGGTTGGCCGCGCCGTAGAGCAGCAGCACCCGCCGCCCGGCGGGGATCACGGTGTCGTGCAGCTCGACGTCGCGCGTCGTCGTGCGGGCGAGACCCTGCACCGGGGAGGTCAGCCGCAACAGCTCCTCGACCGCGTCCGGCACGAGGTGCGGTGCCTCGGCGAGCTCCTCGTGCTGGTCGGGGTAGGCGGCCAGCAGCTCCATCGTGCCGCCGAGGAGCCCGGTGGTGGTGTCGTTGCCGCCGGTGACCATCGTGAAGACGAACCCCAGGATCGCGAGCACGTCCGTCGGCGCCACGGAACCGTCGCCCTCGTCGGCCGCCGCGACCAGGTGCGAGACGGTGTCCTCGCCGAAGCGCCCCGCGGCCTGCTCGGCCCGCCGTTGCTCGACGAGGGCCGAGAAGTACGCCATCAGCTCGGCGGTCGCGCCCGCTGCTCCGCCGACCGCGCCACCCACGCCCTCCGCGGCGTTGGCCGCCACGATCGCGTTGGTCCACTCGTCGAAGCGTGGCCGGTCCGCCTCGGGCACGCCGAGGTAGTGCGCCACGACCATGCTCGGCATCGGCTTGAAGAGCTCGGCGACGATGTCACCGCCTCCGGCCGCGCGCAGTCGGTCCAGGCGATCCACGACGAACGCGCGCACGGCCGGTTCGAGCTCGGCCACCTGGCGCGGGGTGAACCCCCGCGCGACCAGTCGCCGGAAGGCGGTGTGCACCGGTGGGTCGGTCATCACGAAGGGCGGGTTGTCGGCGAGCCCGATCTGCTCGAGCTCGCCGTACGACACCGTCAGGCCCTGCGCGCTGCTGAACGTCTCGGTGTCCACCGCCGCCGCCAGCACGTCGCGGTGCCGGGAGAGCACGTAGAAGTCGGCGTCCGGGTGACGGGGCGGCACGACGTGGTGGACCGGCTCGTCCTCGCGCAGGGCGGAGTACGACGGCCAGGGGTCACGCCACGCCGCGCCCCCACCGGGCACGTAGCGAGCGGCGGCCGACTCGATCCCCATCCGAGAAGAATGGAACACGTTCTCGCTTCCCGTCGAGCGGTCTCACCCCAGGCTCGACCCCCGCGGAGCGTTTAGAAGGACAAGCGGGACGAAAGGGCACGCTCCGTCCGCGGGACGACACGCGTGCCAACCTGAGGAGAAGTAGGACGAACGGGCTCTGGGAGGGGCAGCCTCGCGATCGCTGCGAGGCCAGGGGAAGGGACGTGGCAATGGTCGAGCTCGCCTGTGCCGGCGACGTCGAGACGTCATGAGTCGCGCACCCCTGACCGCGGTCCTCGCGGCATCCGCGCTGGTCGCGTCGACGACCTACGTCGCCGCCTCCACCCTCGGCTCGCCCGGCGCCCCGACGGCGCCTCCCCCGGCCGCGGCCTCCGCCGCGGCGCGGGCCCCGCACCGCGCACCTGCTCCGGTGGACCTGCCGGACCCGGCCAGGGTCCCGGACCCGCACCTGGCCAGTGGCATCGTCGTCCGGACGACCGCACGACCGACCCGTCTCGACGCCATCCCGCTCCGCGCCGTCCAGGCCTACCAACGGGCCGAGTCCGTCATGGCGGACGCGGCACCGCACTGCGGCCTGCGCTGGACCGTGGTCGCGGCGGTCGGCCAGGTCGTGTCCGCTCACGGCACGGCCGCCGGCAGCGACCTCGACCGACGCGGCGTCATGCTGCCCAGGTACGCCGGCAGGCCCCTGCGCCGCCGCGACGGTTCCCGCCTGCCCGACACCGACGCGGGCGAGCACGACCGCGACGAGAAGCACGACCGCCCCGTGGGTCCGATGCAGCTCTCGCCCGCGACCTGGGCACTGATCGGCGTCGATGCCGACGGCAACGGACGCCGCAATCCCTACGACATCGACGACGCCGCACTGGGCGTGGCGGTCCTGCTGTGCAGCGGGCGCGGGCACCTCGGCACCACCGCGGGGTTGCGCGCGGCCGTCCGTCACGTCAACCACAGCCCTGCCTTCGTCGCCGCGGTGCTCGCGGCGACCCGCACCTACGACCGCGCGCTGGCGACGGCCCGACCGGTGTTCACCGCGCTGACGCTGCCGCCCCCGACCGTCCTCGCCGCGGGTCCGGTCGTGGCGGTCGCACCCGCCGCGCGTCAGACCCGGTCCGCCCTCGACGCCTACCCGGGACCGAGCGCGCTCGCGACCGACCCCGTGACCTGGGACCCGGCGACGCCCACCTGGACGGAGCCGACCACCACCACGCCCAGCACCACACCGACCACGCCCACCGCCACGGATCCCTCGACGGCAGTCCCGACGCCGACCGAACCCGCGTCCACGACCGCGACGACCCCGACCGCTGCGCCGAGCAGCAGCTGGTCCGCCAGTCCGACCGAGGCTTCCACCTCGGCCGCGCCGTAGGAGGAGCTCAGGCGGTCTCGACGAGCTCGCCGTAGAGCCGGACCGGGAGCGCCTCGACGCCGTAGACCGCCGACAGCTTGCGGAAGTCGAGGTCGCCGATGTCGCCCGCGAGCGACAGGTCGGGGAAGCGCTCGGCGAGCATGCGGAGCGCGGTGCGCAGCTCCATCCGTGCGAGCTCGGCACCGACGCAGCGGTGCATCCCCCAGCCGAACGACAGGTGCCGTACCGGGTCGCGGGTCGGGTCGAACGTGCCGAGGTCCGGCCCGAGGCGCGGGTCGCGGTTGGCGGCGAGCAGCGAGACGCCGACCGCGTCGCCCTCCTTGATGAGCGCCTTGCCGACCCGGACGTCCTGCTTGGCGAACCGCAGGAAGGCCAGCTGTACGACGCAGAGGTGCCGCAGCAGCTCCTCGACCACCTTGTCCACCGACGCCGGGTCGGAGCGGAGCATCCGGCCGGCCTCCGGGTTGGAGGCGATCAGGTAGGTGCCGAGGGCGAGCATGCTCGCGCTCGTCTCGTAACCACCGAGGAACACCCCGTCGGCGATGCCACCCAGCGTGACGTCGTCCAGCTCGTCGCCGTACTCCTGGAGCAGCGCGCCGATCAGGCCGTCGCCCGGAGCGTCGCGCTGCTCGCGCACCGCGTTGATGAGGAAGTCGCGGGTGTGCGCCGCGGCACCGAAGACCCCGACCCCGCCCTCGCTGAGGTCGAACCGGGCGACGCCGAGCTCGAGGAAACGGCCACGGTCCTCGACCGGGAGGCCCAGCAGGTCGCAGATGACGTCGAACGGCACCGCGAAGGCGAACTCCTCGACGAGGTTGACGTCGGCACCGCCCACGCCGGCGGCCTCCATCGCGTCCAGGCGCTTCTGGACGATCGCCTCGATCCCCGGCTGCAGGCGGGCGAGCCGGCGCATCGTGAACTCGGGGGTGAGGTACTTGCGCAGCTGGGTGTGCAGCGGCGGGTCGGTCATGCCGAGCCCCCCGATCTGCTCCTCCTCCGAGCGGCCCTCCTGGGAGACGAACTGCCCCAGGTCGTTGGACCAGACCGACGCGTCGCCGGCGAGCACCGTCTTGGCCTCGTCGTAGCCGCTGACCAGCCAGACGTTGCGGCCGAACAGGGTGGCCAGCTTCTTCACCGGCTGGTCCGCCTGCACCTTCATCAGCGCCGGCAGCGGGTCGAGGCCGTCGCGCTTCAGCGGGAGCGTGAAGGAGTCGGGCAGGAAACGCAGCTTCCGGAGGTCGATGCCGTCCTTCATCGTGCGCTCCAGGAGGAGCTTGACGACCCGACGCTTGACCACGCCAGGAAGAGGGACGGAGAACGGCATGCCGCACATTTCATCAGACGGCCCCTCGGTGCCGCGTGAGTATCCGTACCCAACCGACCCCGAGCCATCCCTGGGAAGCCCCTGAGAGGGCGCCGATCGGTCCGGGGCGACCGTCATCGGCTCCGGTCCCTCGAGGGGCGCCGACGGTCGAGCCCGTCTCAACCCGGCCGTGGCTGGTTACTGTGGAAACCGTGGCCGACGTGAACTGGGACCAGTACGACGCTGCGCTCTTCGACCTCGACGGCGTCGTGACGCCGACCGCGGAGGTGCACATGCGCGCGTGGTCGGCGATGTTCAACGACTACCTCGAGGGCAAGCCAGGCCAGAAGCCCTACACCGACGAGGACTACTACGCGTACGTCGACGGCAAGCCACGCTACGACGGGGTCCGCACGTTCCTGCACGCCCGCGGCATCGACCTGCCCGAGGGGACCCCGGACGACCCCGCGGACGCGGACACCGTGATGGGGCTGGGCAACCGCAAGAACGACTACTTCTCGAAGGTGCTCGCCGACGAGGGGGTCGAGGCCTACCCCGGATCGGTCCGCCTCCTCGACGCGCTGAAAGCACGCGGCCTGCCGATGGCGATCGTGTCCTCGAGCCGCAACGCACCCGCGGTCCTCGAGACCGCCGGGGTGGCGGACTACTTCGACTTCGTCATGCACGGCGGGATCGCGGCCGAGCGGCACCTCGCGGGCAAGCCCGCCCCCGACACGTTCCTGGCGGCGGCGGAGGAGGTCGGTGCGACGGCGGAGCGATCCGTCGTCTTCGAGGACGCGATCAGCGGCGTCGAGGCCGGCGCGGCCGGGCACTTCGGCCTCGTCGTCGGGGTGGACAGGGGCGCGGGCGAGAAGGCGCTGACCGACGGAGGGGCCGACGTCGTCGTACAGGACCTCGCCGAGCTCGTGCCCGAGGACTCCCGATGACGTCACCGGCCGACGGGCCGTCCCACATCGCGCCGCCGATCGCCGACCCTCTCGACCGGAGTCGCTTCCCGATCGACGAGTGGCGCTTGGTCGAGACCCGCTTCGAGGCCGACGACGCGGGCACCACCGAGTCGATCTTCTCGGTCGGCAACGGCTACCTCGGCATGCGGGGCAACTACTCCGAGAGCCGCGACGCCTACGTCGAGGGCACCTACATCAACGGCTTCCACGAGACCTGGCCGATCATGCACGCCGAGGAGGCCTACGGGTTCGCGCGCGAGGGTCAGACCATCATCAACGCGCCCGACGCGAAGGTGATCCGGCTCTACGTCGACGACGAACCACTGCAGATGTCGGTGGCCGACCTCCTGGAGTACGAGCGCTCGCTCGACTTCCGCAGCGGCGTGCTGCGCCGCGAGCTCGTGTGGCGCACCCCGGGCGGCAAGGAGGTCCGGCTGCGCAGCAGGCGGATGGTGCCGCTCGCCCAGCGTCACCTCGCGGTGCTGGACTTCGAGGTCACCCTCCTCGACGAGAAGGCCTCGGTCGTCCTCTCCTCCCAGCTCATCAACCGCCAGGACGTCGACGACGGCCTCATCGTCTCCGACGTGCCGAAGACGACCGACCCGCGCAAGGCCGACCGCTTCGACCGGCGGGTCCTCGAACCCGTCCTCCACGGCGCCGACGAGGAGACCGGGCGGCTGCGGCTGGGCTACCGCGCGGCGCGGAGCCGGATGACGATCGGCGTCGTCGCGGACCACGAGCTGGAGACGGCCTCGCCGTACTCCGTCAGGGTCGAGGCCGACGAGGACCTCGCCAAGGTGATCTACCAGGTCGCGGCCGAGCCCGGCGTGCCGATCCGGTTGACCAAGCTGGTCAGCTATCACACGTCGCGGTCGGTGCCGCCGAGCGAGCTCATCGACCGCTGCGAGCGCACGCTCGCACGCACGCACGAGCAGGGCGTCGAGCACCAGTACGACGAGCAGCGTCGCTGGCTCGAGGACTTCTGGGCGCGCAGCGACGTGGAGATCTCCGGACGCCCCGAGCTGCAGCAGGCCGTGCGCTGGAACCTCTTCTCCGTGCTCCAGGCCTCCGCTCGTGCGGAGGCACAGGGCATCGCCGCCAAGGGGGTGACCGGCTCCGGCTACGGCGGTCACTACTTCTGGGACACCGAGATCTACGTGATGCCGTTCCTCACCTACACGATGCCGTGGGCCGCGCGGAACGCCCTGCGGTTCCGCTACTCGCTCCTCGACAACGCCCGGAGCCGTGCGCGCGAGCTCTCGCAGCGCGGCGCGCTCTTCCCCTGGCGCACGATCAACGGCAACGAGGCGTCGGCGTACTACGCGGCCGGCACGGCGCAGTACCACATCGACGCCGACATCGCCTACGCCCTCAGCCAGTACGTCGGCGCCACCGGCGACGACGACTTCCTCAACCGCGAGGCGATCGACATCCTCGTCGAGACCGCGCGACTGTGGGCCGACATCGGCTTCTGGCGCGAGGAGGAGCAGCGCACCTTCCACATCCACGGTGTCACCGGGCCGGACGAGTACACGACTGTCGTCAACGACAACCTCTACACGAACGTGCTCGCGCGCTTCAACCTGCGCCGAGCGGCCCACGAGGTGTGGCGGATCGAGCGCGACGACCCCGAGGCGCACGCCGACCTCGTACGGCGGACGGGGCTCCGGCCCGACGAGGCGGACGAGTGGGCCGCGTGCGCACAGGGGATGTCGATCCCCTTCGACCAGCAGGTCGGCATCCACCCCCAGGACGCGCACTTCCTCGAGCGCGAGATGTGGGACCTGGAGAACACGCCCACCGACAAACGGCCTCTCCTCCTGCACTACCACCCGCTGGTCATCTACCGCTTCCAGGTGCTCAAGCAGGCCGACGTGGTGCTGGCGCTCTTCCTGCAGGGTGAGGAGTTCACCGCCGAGCAGAAGCGCGCCGACTTCGACTACTACGACCCCATCACGACGGGGGACTCGACGTTGTCCGCCGTGGTGCAGTCGATCATCGCCGCCGAGGTGGGGTACGCCGACCTGGCCCTGCGCTACTTCCACGCCGCCCTCTTCGTCGACCTCGACGACCGCCACCACAACACCTCCGACGGCGTGCACGTCGCCTCGGCCGGCGGGGTGTGGAGCGCGCTCGTCCACGGCTTCGGCGGCTTCCGCGACCACGGCAACGACCGCGGCGAGGAGCAGTGGGCGATCGACCCCCGGCTGCCGCGCGGGTGGTCCTCGCTCGCCTACCGGGTGACCCTGCGCGGCACCCGGGTGCTGGTGACGGTGCGCAAGGACGAGGTCGAGCTCTGCGTCGAGCACGGCCCCGGCCCGGTGAGCCTCAACGTCCGCGGCGAGACCGTCACGGTGAAGCCCGACGCGCCCGTCGTCGTACCCCTGGAGCACCAGGGCCCCATGCTCGACGGCGAGCCGCCCAACCCCGACGGCATGCAGCGCGCGGACGGCACGGTCATCCACGCCATCGTCCCGTCCGGCGACGACGGCTGACCCCGCTCGTCGAGCCGGTCGCCGAGCCGGTCGTCGAGCCGGTCGTCGAGTAGGAGCGAGCGCAGCGAGCGACGTATCGAGACGCGGCGCGGTGCCCGCCGACGGTGGGGACGGTGGGTGGGTACGTCACGGGGTCTCGAGACGGTCGCTGCGCGACCTCCTCGACCAGCGGGGTGCGCGACCTCCTAGACCAGCCGAACCGGTCGTCGAGTAGGAGCGAGCGCAGCGAGCGACGTATCGAGACGCGGTGCGGTGCCCGCCGACGGTGGGGACGGTGGGTGGGTACGTCACCGGGTCTCGAGACGGTCGCTGCGCGACCTCCTCGACCAGCGGGGGCGCGCGACCTCCTCGACCAACGGGGGCTGCGCGACCTCCTCGACCAACGGGGGCTGCGCGACCTCCTCGACCAACGGGGGGTGGGCGACCTTCTCGACCAGCGGGGGCTGCGTTTCCTAGCGGCCCGCGAGCCCCTCGGTGGCGCCCGCGAGCTTCTGCGAGACCCAGATCGGGATGATCGAGAGCAGGATCAGCACCACGGCGACCACGTTGACCACCGGCGCCTGGTTGGGCCGGAAGAGGTTGTTGAAGATCCAGATCGGGAGCGTCTGCTCGCGGGCACCGGCGGTGAAGGTGGTCACGATGATCTCGTCGAAGGAGAGCGCGAAGGCCAGCAGGCCACCGGCCAGCAGGGCCGAGCGCATCATCGGGAAGGTCACCAGCCGGAAGGTGGTGAACGTCGACGCTCCGAGGTCGGCGGACGCCTCCTCGAGGTTGAGGCCCATCCGTCGCAGCCGTGCGATCACGTTGTTGAAGACGGTCACGATGCAGAACGTCGCGTGCGCGATGACGATCGTGAGGAAGCCCAGCTCCAACCCGAAGATGGTGCGGAACGCGTTGTTGAGCGCGATGCCCGTGACGATGCCGGGCAGCGCGATCGGCAGGATGATCAGCAAGGAGACGGCGTCGCGCCCGAAGAAGCGGTAGCGCTGGAGCGCCATCGCGGCCATGGTGCCGAGCACCAGCGCGAAGATCGTCGCGAGCGCCGCGACCTCGACCGACACCTTGACCGCCTCGCGCGCACCCGCGCTGTCGGCGGCCTTGCGCCACCAGTCGAGGGTCAGGTCGGTGGGCGGCCACGCGAAGGTCTGGCTGGCGTTGAAGGAGTTCACGACCACCAGCAGCAGCGGCGCGTAGATGACCACCAGCGCGAGGCCGGTGACGACGCGCAGGACGATGCGGAAGCCGGGCGACCAGGTCGCGCTCGGGGACAAGGGGCTGCTCATCAGACGTTCTCCAGGGCGCCGGTACGGCGCGCGGCGCCCAGGTAGACCAACATGATCACGACCGGGATCGTCGCCACGGCGGCCGCGAACGGCAGGTTGTTGGCGGCGCCGACGTTGTCGTAGACGACGTTGCCGAGCATCTGGTTGGCACCCCCGACGATGCGCACCGTGATGTAGTCGCCGAGCGACAGCGAGAAGGTGAAGATCGAGCCCGCGATCACGGCCGGGAAGACCTGCGGCACCACGACGCGGCGCACCGTGTGGCCCGTCTTCGCACCGAGGTCCATCGACGCCTCGAGAATCGAGTCGGGGAGTCGCTCCAGCCCGGCGTAGATGGGCAGGATCATGAACGGGAGCCACAGGTAGGCCAGCGTGATCACGACCGCGACGAGCCCGTACCCGGGGGTGTCGATGCCGAGCAGCCCGCCGAGGTCGCTGACCACGCCGTCCTCGCTCAGCATGATCCGCCACGCGTAGGCCTTGACCAGGTAGCTCGCCCACAGCGGCGTGAGCACCGCGATGACGAGCACCTGCCGCATCCGCGGCGAGGCGATCTTGGCCATGTAGAGCGCGACCGGGAAGGCGATCAGCACGTCGATCGCCGTCACCAGCGCCGCGATGCCGACCGTGCGGAAGGCGATCTTGCGGTAGACCTCGGACTCCCACAGGATCCGGAAGTTGTCGAGGTTCCACTCGCGGACGACGGTGCCGGTGAAGGAGTCCTGCCCCCACAGCGAGGTGATGAACAGCGCCCCGAGGGCACCCAGGTAGGCCACGCCGAGCCACAGCATCGGCGGGCCGATCAGGAGGCTCAGCCGCAGCCGCGGATGGCGGTGCAGTACGGCGGACAGCCCGTGCCGGGTGCCCTCGGAGGCGGTGCTCATCGGTCCTTGGTCAGCCCTTGATCTCGGTCCAGGCCTGGGTCCAGTCGCCGTAGTCGGTGCACTTCACGTCGGTGCGGCCGTCCAGGCACTGCTCGATCGGCGTGGTCCAGTACCAGATCTGCGCGGCGAAGTCGGCGTCCGCGGCCTTGTACTCGTCGCAGAAGCCCTCCGTCGCGATGTCGCAGGCCTTCGCGTTCGCCGGCGCCTCGCCGAAGTACTCCGCCACGGCGTCGTTGGCCTCGGGGCTGATGATGTGGTCCAGCCAGAGGTAGGCGCAGGTCTTGTGGTCGGACTTGCTCGAGACCATCCAGGTGTCCGACCAGCCCGTCGAGCCCTCCTCGGGCAGGATCGCCTCGACCGGCACGTCCTCGCCCTTCGCGACGCTGGCGATCACCTGCCAGGTGGTGCCGATGACGGAGTCGCCCGTGGTGAAGGCCTGGACCTCCTTGAGGTAGTCCGACCAGTACTCCGAGATCAGCCCGCGCTGGTCCTTGAGCAGGTCGACGGCGGCGTCGAGCTGGTCCTGGTCGAGCGAGTACGGGTTCTCGATCCCGAGGTCGGGCTCGTGCTTCATCAGGTAGAGCGCGGCGTCGGCGATGTAGATGGGCGAGTCGTACGCCGTCACCTTGCCCTTGTACGGCGAGTCGGTGTCGAAGACCGCGCCCCAGCTGGTCGGCGCGGGCGTCACCTCGTCGGTGCGGTACATGAGCAGGTTGGCGCCCCAGCCGTGCGGGATGCCGTACATCTGGCCGTCGACGGAGTTCCAGTCGCGGTCCTTGAGGAAGTCGAAGACGTCGGCGTAGTTGGGCACCAGGTCGGTGTTGACCGGCTCCACGTCACCGCCGGCGATGAGCCGCAGCGAGGCGTCGCCCGAGGCCGACACGACGTCGTACTCCCCGGTCTTCATCAGGCTGACGGCCTCGTCGGAGGTCCCGAAGTACTTCACGTTGACCTGGCAGCCGGACTCCTTCTCGAAGTCGGTGACCCAGTCGACCTTCGGGTCGGTCGAGCCGTCCTCGGCGTAGCCCGGCCAGGCCAGGATGTTCACCTCGCCCTCGGGGTCGCCGAGCTTCTGCAGCATCGGCAGGTCGGGGGCCTTGAACCCTCCGTCGGAGGCCTTGTCGTCGCTGGAGGTCGTGCCACAGGCAGCGGTCAGGGTCAGGGCCGCGCACGCCGCGACGATGCGGGGCCACCTGAGGTGTCGAGGGGTCATGACGGTTCCTTGCTGTTGAGGGAGGACGGGTCAGTCGGCGGTGGTGGGGACCGGCTCCGGAGCCACGGAGACGGTGTGCTCGCGCGACCAGCTGAGGTGGACGCGCGCGCCACGACCTGCGACGTCGCCCTCGTCGGGCGACAGCTGGTTCTGGCGGAGCACGATCAGCGAGCCGCCGAGGTCGAGGTCGACGATGCTCTGGGTCGCAGAGCCGAGGTAGACGACCTCGCGGACGACCCCGGCGGCGGTGACCGCGTGCGGGGACGCCGAGCCCGAGGCGTGCGGGTCGTCGAGGTGGAGCTGGATCTTCTCCGGCCGGACGCTGAAGATGCCGGGCTCGCCCAGCAGCGCGGTCGCGGCCTCTCCGTCGAGCACGTTGGAGGTGCCGACGAAACCGGCCACGAACGGCGTGGCCGGCAGCTCGTAGAGGTCGCGAGGGGTGGCGACCTGCTCGATGCGCCCGTTGTTGAAGACCGCGATGCGGTCGCTCATCGTGAGCGCCTCCTCCTGGTCGTGGGTCACGAACAGGAAGGTGATGCCGAGGTCGCGCTGGAGCTGCTTGAGCTCCACCTGCATCTCCCGGCGCAGCTTGAGGTCGAGGGCGCCGAGGGGCTCGTCGAGCAGCAGCACCCGCGGGCGGTTGACGAGCGCGCGGGCGAGGGCGACGCGCTGCCGTTGGCCTCCCGAGAGCTGGCCGGGTCGCCGTCCGCCGTACTGGCCCAGCTGGACGCGGTCCAACGCCTCCGCCGCGCGCTTGCGGCGCTCCGCACGGGGCACCCGCTTGACCCGCAGGCCGTACTCGACGTTCTGGGCGACCGTCATGTGGGGGAAGAGGGCGTAGTCCTGGAAGACCGTGTTGACGTCGCGGGCGAAGGGCGGCTGCCGCGTCACGTCGGTGCCCCCGAGCGCGACCGTGCCGGCCGTGGGCGTCTCGAAGCCGGCCACCATCCGCAGCACCGTCGTCTTGCCCGACCCGGACGGTCCCAGCATCGAGAAGAACTCGCCGTTGGCGATGTCGAGGTCGACCCCGTCGACCGCCACCACGCTGCCGAACTCCTTGCGCAGCCCGCGGATCGTGATGGCCGGGGCCTGCTCCGCCTGGTCGGGCTCGACCGCGTCCACTTCGGCGGCCGTCTGCTCGCTGATCGGGTGGCTCACCGGCCCACCGCCGACATCACGTGCTTGACCCGGGTGTACTCCTCGACGGAGTACGCCGACAGGTCCTTGCCGTAGCCCGACATCTTGAAGCCGCCGTGGGGCATCTCCGCGACGAGCGGGATGTGCGCGTTGACCCACACGCACCCGAAGTCGAGGTCGGCCGAGAGCCGCAGGGCGCGCTGGTGGTCGGCGGTCCACACCGAGGACGCCAGGCCGAAGGGCACGCCGTTGGCGAGCGCCACCGCCTCCTCCTCGGTCGCGAAGCTCTGGACGGTGATCACCGGCCCGAACACCTCCTCCTGGATGATCCGGTCGTCCTGCCGTACGCCGGTCACGACCGTGGCCTCGTGGTAGAAGCCCCCCTCGGGCAGGTCGGCGGGACGGCCGCCGCCGAGCGCGACGCTCGCGTGGCTCGGCAGGTCGGCGAGGAAGCCCTGCACCCGGGCCAGCTGGTGGGCGTTGTTGAGCGGTCCGAACAGGGCGTCGTCGTCCTCGGGGAGCCCCGGCCGGGCGTTGTCGCGGATCCACCCGGTCAGCGCTGCGACGAGGTCGTCGTGGACGTCCTCGTGGACGAGCACCCGGCACGCGGCCGTGCAGTCCTGACCGGCGTTGAAGAGCCCGCCGACCCCGACGCCCTCGGCCACCTCGGCCAGGTCGGCGTCGGCGAAGACGACCGCGGGCGCCTTGCCGCCGAGCTCGAGGTGGGCCCGGGTCACGCTGGCCGCGGCCGAGCGCGCGACCTCGATGCCGGCCCGGGTCGAGCCGGTGATGCTGACCAGGCCGGGGACCCGGTGCTCCACCACGGCCCGACCGGTGTCGCGGTCGCCGCACACGACGTTGAGCACCCCCGGCGGCAGCGCCTCCTGGGCGATCTCGCCGAGGAGCGCGGTGCTGGCGGGCGTGGTGTCGCTCGGCTTGAGGACGATCGTGTTGCCGGCGGCGAGCGCGGGTCCGATCTTCCAGACGGCCATCATCAGCGGGTAGTTCCACGGCGTCACCTGGCCGACGACGCCGATGGGCTCCCGTCGTACGAACGAGGTGAAGCCGTCCAGGTACTCCCCCGCCGCCCGCCCCTCGAGCATCCGCGCGGCGCCCGCGAAGAAGCGCAGCTGGTCGGCCGCGACGTCGAGCTCCTCGCTCCGGGTGAGCGAGCGGATCTTGCCGGTGTTGGCGACCTCGGCCTCGACCAGGTCGTCGGCGTGCTCGACGACGAGCTCCGCGAGCTTGAGCATCGCCTGCTGGCGCTGGGAAGGGGTGGCGCGACCCCACTCGGCACGCGCCTCGTCGGCCGCGGCGTAGGCGTCGTCCACATCGGCGGCCGAGGAGGCCGGGGCGGTCGCGAAGACGGTGCCGCGCACCGGCTCCACGAGCTTGGTGCGGGCTCCGCCGGCGGCCTCGCACGGCTTGCCCCCGATGACGTTGCGCACGACCAGGTCCGGAGTCATGGCACGAAAACCTATGAGATCAGTTTTCAAAGCACAAGGGGTGGTGCACAATTCGTGTGCCCCGCCGGAGCGGCGAGGTCGGACGGACGGGCGAGGGAGGCGGAGGGCAGTGGCGATCCAGTTCTACGGACGCGCGACCGCTGCCGTGTTCGCGCCGCTGGAGAGCACCAGCCGATCCGCTCGTGTCGCCCGGCGGCTCACCGACGCGATCGCCCTCGGCCTGCTGCCCGACGGCGAGCAGCTGCCGGGCGAGGCCGACCTCGCGCAGCAGTTCGGCGTCTCGACCGTGACCATCCGGGAGGCGCTGTCGGTGCTGCGCGGCGAGGGCCTCATCGAGACCCGCCGCGGGCGCGGCGGAGGCAGCTTCGTGCGGGAGCCCGCCGACGGACCCGCGGTCCTCGCCAAGCGGCGCCTGGCGGCCGTGAGCGTGCTCGAGCTGCGCGACCTCGGCGACCTCTATGCCGCCATCGCCGGCTCGGCAGCAGCGCTCGCCGCGCGCCGCAACGACGTCGAGGACGTGCGCCAGCTGAGGCGGGCCGCGGCACAGCTCGCCGACGCCCAGAAGCCCGATGCGCGACGCCGGGCCGAGGCGCAGTTCCACATCCAGGTGGCGGTCGCCGCCCAGTCCGCGCGGCTCTACCACGAGGAGGTCGCGATGCAGGCCGAGTTCGGCACCCTCCTGTGGCTGGCCTTCGGCGACGACGACAGCCACGAGCAGATGGTGACCAGCTGCGACGCCGTCGTCGACGCCATCGAGGCGCGCGACGAGGGGGCCGCCCGCCGTACCGCCGAGCAGCGGGTCGCCGACGCCACCGCACGTCTCATCGACTACCACCTCGCCCAGGAGCCGTGATGACCGCAACCAGGACCCCCGCCCTCGCTCCCGAGGTGGAGAAGGTCGTCGACGCCGTGGCGGCGATGGCCGGCGCCGCGTTCGAGGTCGTCGACGCCATCTCCGCGCTGGTGCAGGCGAGGTTCGCCTCCGGCGGCGCGCCGAGCCGCGGCACCCTCGGCGGCGTCGACGAGCTCTGCGCCGGCTACGTCGGCGACCCCGATCACCCCGTCCGCGGCGCCGGCTACGTCGCCGCGGTCGGCTACCTCGCCGACGAGCCGTGGTGGCTGGAGTGGTTCACCCAGGGCGAGGACGGACGCTCCCACCGGATGGTGTGCCAGACCGACCCCGACGGTGTCGGCTTCTTCGACTACGAGTTCCTCACCTGGTACGTCGTCCCGCGCGACACCGGCCGGCGCCACGTCACCGGCCCCTACATCGACTACCTCTGCACCGACGACTACAACATGACCTACACCGCGCCCGTGCTCGTCGACGGCCGGTTCGCCGGGGTCGCCGGGGCGGACATCGGGGTCCAGACGGCCGAGAAGCTGCTGCTCCCGACGCTCCGTGTCGCCGGCAGGCCTCTCGCCGTCGTCAACGAGCAGGGCCGCATCGTCGCCAGCAACAGCGGTCGCCACCTCTGCGGCGACCTCGTCACCGAGCTCGACGTGCCGGGCGCATGGCCCGCCTCGGCGCGGGCCGCGAGCGGGCTCCACGTCGTAGGCGAACTGCCGCTCGCCGTGCTCGAGCTCTGAGCGCACCCCGCCGCCCGCCGGGAAGCGGGTCAGGGGCGGACGGGGTGGTGGCTGGTGATCGAGATGCGGTTGAACGCGTTCATCGAGATCGCGGCCCAGGCGATCACGGCGTAGGCGTCGTCGCCGAGGACCTGGCGCGCGACCTCCTCGGTCGCACCGCGCTCGGCCGGCACGGGGATGCGCGTGATGCTCTCGGCGAGCTCGAGCGCGGCGCTCTCGACGTCGGAGAAGATGTCGGTCTCCTGCCACTCCTGCAGCACGGCGAGCCGGCGCGGGTCCTCGCCGAGACGCAGCGCCTTCTTGTGGTGCACGTCGAGGCAGTAGGCGCAGCCGTTGACCTGCGAGACGCGCAGGTTGACCAGCTCGAGCAGCAGCTCGCTGACCCCGGCCTCCATCGCGGCGGCCCCGATCGCCCGGGCGACGCCGCTCATCGCGGCGAACACGTCCGGCCGCGCCTTGTCGAGGTAGAGCGGATCGCCGGGTTCGGGTGCGGTCGGGCTCACCCGGGCAGCCTAGGCCAGCCGCGCGGCGCCCTCGCTGAGGAGCAGCTGTGCGGCGGTGTAGGTCGCCATCACGGCCCCCTCCAGGCGAGGGTCGGGATCGGGCAGCACGAACTTCCGCAGCCCCAGGATCGAGTCGGAGGCGAGGAAGGTCAGCGCGCCCGCCGCGACCAGCCGCCGCCCCGCCGGCCGCTCGGAGGCGTCGAGCCGGGTGGCGGCGACCACCATCGCGGTCAGGGAGGCGGAGTACGCCGCGACGACCGGCCCCACGCCCTCCCGTCGGGCGCGCCACGCCATCATCGGTGCGCTCGCCGCCCACACGCCCGCGAGGGCACGCGCACGCGGGTCGCTCGTCAGCCCGGGTGTGCGGCGCCGTCGCGGCACGAAGGCCGCCAGGTAGGCGGCGTGACCGAGGGCGAAGCCGGTCGTGCCGACCACGAAGGGCCGGCGCTCCTCGCTCAGCAGACCGACGTCACCCACCCAGCCCGCAGCCTGGGCCGCCAGCACCGGGAGCCGTGCCGACGACGCACCCGGCGCCATCGCCAGCGAGGCCGACAACGTGGGCATCAGCAACGGCTTCGTGAGGTAGCGGGCCTTGTGGGCAGCGGGGCGCGACGACATCGACAGCGCGGTGTCGGCGGCGGCCAGGGCGACGTACGCCGCCTTCAGCCTCGTGGCGGGAGCCATGCCCGGAGGCTAGCGCCCGGGGGGTACGGCGCGCGCGGGTGCTGTAACTCAGTGTTCGATTCGCTCCCTCGGAGCTCGGTCCACTTGGTCGGTGTTCTGACCGGTCAGACCGCCGTGGGAGCGAACGCACCACCGACCGAGCGGACCGAACTCTGAGTTACAGCCGAGCCGCGCGGCGCCCCCCGCCCCGGCTCCGCCCGCCGCTCCGACTGCACGGCAGCCAGCTACTTCACGACGGCCGCGTGGACCTGCTCGAGCATCGCCTTGAGCTCGGGCAGCTGCTTGACGAGCGCGATCTCCTCGGCGAGCTCGGCGAGGAGGCCCTGCACCTGGCCGAGGACCTCCTTGGTCTCCGTCAGCGTCTGGTCGACCGCGAGCATGCGCTCGTCGACGCTGGCGAGGGTGCCCTCGACGGTGGTGAGCGTGCCCTCGACCGTCGTCAGCGTGCCGCCGACCGTCTCGAGCGTCGCGTTGGCACCCGTCAGCGTCTTGTCCGCGCGCTTCAGGATCTCTCCGACCGGGTTGAGCCCCATGTCAGCCCCCTCGATTGTTGACTGGGGTGTAGTAAACACCAGCCCGCGGTCTCGCGGCTCGCTCCGCTCGCGCCCCTCAGCCGGCGACGGTCGGCTCGACCGCGGCGATGTGCACGAGGGCGTCTCCGGCGTTGACGATCGGCGCGCGGGTAAGCCCGATGACGATGCCGCTCCGGTCGGCCCGGACCAGGCGCACCCGCCGGCCGAAGGTGTCGGACAGCCCGCCGATGCGCTCACCCGCCTCGACCGTCGCGCCCAACCGGGTCTCCAGGTTGAGGATGCCGGTGCCGCGCGCCCGCACCCACCCGCTGCTGCGCGACTCCACGCTGACGGGCGTCTCGCCGGTCGGCTCGGGGTCGACCATGTCGAGGTGCTCGAGGATGCGCCGGATGCCGGCGACCCCGACGCGGATCGGCTCGTCGTCGAAGCGCAGTGCCTCGCCGCCCTCGTAGAGCAGCACCTTCGCCCCCACCTCGACCGCGGCCTGGCGCAGCGAGCCGTCGCGCAGCCGCGCGTGCAGCATCACCGGCGCCCCGAAGACCTCGGCGAGCTCGCGGGTGCGGGGGTCGTCGAGGTCGGCGCGGATCTGCGGCAGGTTCGCCCTCTTGTCGGCCGCGGTGTGCAGGTCGATGCCGACCTCGCACTTCGAGACGACCTCGGTCATGAACAGGTGCGCGATACGGCTCGCGAGCGACCCGCGCGGCGACCCGGGGAACGAGCGGTTGAGGTCGCGCCGGTCGGGCAGGTAGCGGTCACCGGCCATGAAGCCGAGCACGTTGACGACGGGTACGGCGACGAGGGTCCCGCGGAACTGCTTGGCCGAGAGCGTGGCGATCAGCTCGCGGATCACCTCGACGCCGATCACCTCGTCGCCGTGGATGGCCCCGCTGACCCACACGACCGGACCGGGGTCGCGGCCGTGCACCACGCGCACGGGCAGGCTCGCGTCGCCGCCCGTGACCAGCCGGGTGATCGGCAGCTCGACGTCGCGCTCCGAACCGGCGCGCACCCGGACGTTGCCGATGGCGAAGGACTCGCGGGGCATCCGCTCACACGCCCCTGTTGCGACGTCGTACGACGCGCTTCGGGCGACCGCCCAGGTAGCTGCGCGCGGGGTCCACGACGAAGCCCTGGCGCAGGGCCTCACGGCCGACGAGGAGCCGGAAGCCCATCTCGTCGCGGCGCGACAGGGTCACCTCGGTCCTGATGCGGCGGGTGCCGATGCGGATCGCCATGAGCACGACGTAGCGCTCCTGCACGTGTCCCGACGAGCTCCTCACGTGCCGCACGTCGTGCACCGGCAGCTCGGCCGTCACCGAGTCGGCCGCGCTGCGCTGCCACGGGTGGATCCCGAACCGGACCCACCGCGCACCGTCGCGCTCGAGCTCCTCGATGTCGAACGCGTGCAGCGACGACGTGCGGGCGCCGGTGTCGAGCTTGGCCTTCACCCAGTCGACGCCGAGCTCGGGGAGGCTCACCCACTCGCGCCATCCTGCGACGCTGGTTAGATGGGAGGTGGGCACCACCCCATCCAAGCAGGCCGGCCCGTGCACGTGTCCGTAGTCCGCTGGGCAGCCCACCAGAAACCCAGTCCAACACGACCGATCGGGCCCAGACGTGAAGCTGGCTATCCTCTCCCGCGCCCCCCGCAGCTACAGCACCCAGCGACTCCGCACCGCGGCCGTCGACCGCGGCCACACGGTGAAGGTGCTCAACACCCTGCGCTTCGGCATCGACCTCTCGGGGGACGAGCCCGACCTCCAGTTCCGGGGCCGACAGCTGTCGTCGTACGACGCCGTACTGCCCCGGATCGGCAATTCGATCACCTACTACGGCACCGCGGTGGTGCGGCAGTTCGAGCAGATGGACGTCTACACGCCCAACACGGCGGGCGGGATCTCGAACTCGCGCGACAAGCTGCGTGCCACGCAGATCCTGTCGCGGCACGGGATCGCGATGCCCGCGACGACGTTCGTGCGCGACCGCGCCGACGTGATCCCGGCCATCGAGCGGGTCGGCGGTGCGCCCGTCGTGATCAAGCTGCTCGAGGGGACCCAGGGCATCGGCGTGATCCTGGCGCCGACGATCAAGGTGGCCGAGGCGATCATCGAGACGCTGCAGAGCACCCGGCAGAACGTGCTGATCCAGCGCTTCGTCAAGGAGAGCAAGGGCCGCGACATCCGCGCCCTCGTCGTCGGCGACCGGGTCGTCGCGGCCATGCGCCGCTCCGCGCAGGGTGACGAGTTCCGGTCCAACGTGCACCGGGGCGGCAGCGTGGAGCGGGTCGAGCTCGACGAGGAGTACGAGCAGACGGCTGTCCGCGCTGCCCAGATCATGGGGCTCAAGGTCGCCGGCGTGGACATGCTGGAGGGCAAGAAGGGCCCGCTGGTCATGGAGGTGAACTCCTCCCCCGGCCTGGAGGGCATCGAGACCGCGACCCGGCTCGACGTCGCCGGCGCGATCATCGACTACATCGACAACCAGGTCGCCTTCCCCCACATCGACGTGCGCGAGAGGCTCAGCGTCTCGACCGGGTACGGCGTCGCCGAGATCGTCGTCCACGGCGAAGCCGACCTCGTGGGCAAGTCGCTCGCCGACTCCGGCCTCAGCGAGCGCGACATCACCGTCCTGACGCTCCACCGCGGCATCCGGCTGATCCCCAACCCGCGTCCCCGGCACGTGCTGGAGGACGGCGACCGGCTGCTGTGCTGGGGCAAGCTCGAGGAGATGCGCTCGATGATCCCCGCTCGGCCGAAGCGCCGCTCGCGGGTGAAGCGGCTGCCGAAGAACCCGATCCACGAGGACTGATCCCTGCCGCTGGCCGTGCCGTGGAGACCGATCTCACCCGCCACAGGGCGAGATCCGGTCCGCGCAGGCCTCACCGGCAGCGTTGACTGTGCCGGTGCCCTCTCCCACCCTGGGCGCCGACCACCCGTCCGCGCCACCTCGCACCGTGTCCGTACGGCGGCGCTGGGCCATGCTCGCCGTCAGCACCGCCGCGCAGGCGTCGTCGGCGACGATGGTGCACGGGCCCGCCTTCCTGATCCCTGTCCTGCACGACCGGGGCGGGATGTCGCTGGCCGAGGCCGGCCTCGTCGCGGCGGCACCGATGGCGGGCCTGATGTGCACCCTGGTGCTGTGGGGCGTCGTCGTCGATCGGCGCGGTGAGCGCCTCGCGCTGCTGAGCGGCATCAGCGGCGTCGTCGCGGCCGGCCTGGCCGCCGTGCTCGTGGACGGGCCGTGGCTCGTCGCCGCGGCCCTGTTCGTCGCGGGCGCCTCCTCCGCCGCGACCAACGCCGCGTCGGGCCGGATCGTCGTCGGCTGGTTCCCGCCCGAGCGGCGCGGCCTCGCGATGGGTATCCGCCAGTGCGCCCAGCCGCTGGGCGTCGGTCTCGGCGCGCTCACGATGGCGGTCCTCGCGGAGCACGTCAGCATCTCCGCGGCGCTCGCCGTCCCCCTGGTCGCTGCGGCGGTCGCCCTGGTGCTGGTCGCCCTGCTGGTCATCGACCCTCCCCGGCCGCCGGCCACCGAACGCTCGGGCGCACCCAACCCCTACCGGTCCGACCGCTACCTGGCCCGGGTCCACGGCACCTCGATGCTGCTGGTCGTGCCGCAGTTCGTCGTGTGGACCTTCGGCCTCACGTGGCTGGTCGACGAGCTCGGCTGGGCCGCGGGCTTCGCCGGGGTGGTGGTGGCGGGCACCCAGCTGATCGGCGCGCTGGGCCGCATCGGCGCCGGCCACCTCTCCGACCTCGTCGGCAGCCGCACCCGCCCGACGCAGTGGATCGCGTGGGCCGCCGCGGGCACCATGCTGGCCCTGGGGATCGCCGCCTCCGGGTCGGGTCCCGTGGTGGTCGCGGTCGCCGTACTCCTCCTCGTCGTGGCCTCCGCCGTCACCGTCGCCGACAACGGCCTCGCCTACGCAGCGGTCGCGGAGCGCGCCGGCGCCTTCTGGTCCGGACGCGCGCTCGGGATCCAGAACACGGGGCAGTACCTCGTCGCCTCCGCCGTGCCGCCGGTCGCCGGCGTGGTCATCACCGCCTGGGGGTATGGCGCCGCGTTCTCCCTCGCCGCCGCGTTCGGCCTCGTGGCCGCCGCCCTGGTGCCGGTGGCACAGGAACGCGCGCTCACGTGACCTCGGCCCGCGCGCTTCCGGAATAGCGCTCGGCGTGCGACCGTTCTCCCACCATGTCCACCATCGACCTGACTGCCGAGACCTTCGAGCAGACCGTGCTCGACAACGAGATCGTCCTCGTCGACTTCTGGGCGTCGTGGTGCGGCCCGTGCCGGATGTTCGCGCCGGTCTACGAGAAGGCGTCGGAGACCCACGCCGACGTGGTGTTCGCGTCGATCAACACCGAGGAGGAGCAGGCGCTCTCCTCGGCCGCGCAGGTGACCTCGATCCCGACGCTGATGGCCTTCAAGAAGGGTCAGCTGGTCTTCCGCCAGGCGGGCGCCCTGCCGGCGCCAGCGCTGGAGGAGCTGATCGGCGCCGTGCGCGCGATCGACGTCGAGTCGACCGCCCAAGGGCAGGCCGAGTAGGTCTCGTGAGGTCGCCGGCGCGACCTCCGCGACCACCCTCGCGGTCGCGCTGTCGGTGACGCACTGCACGATGAGGACGTGACCGGCATCCGCGGGTTCTGGGCCGCCCTTCCGCGAGAGGGTCGTTGGCTGCTGTCGACGGTGGCCATCCAGACGTTGGGGCGCGGCCTCACGCTGCCGTTCACGGTGATCTACCTGCACGAGGTCCGCGGCTTCGACCTCGGCCTGGCGGGCACCTTGATGAGCCTGATCGCCGTAGCGGGCCTCGTCGTCACCGGTCCCGGCGGGTCGCTGACCGACCGGCTCGGCGCGCGGTCGATCCTGCTCGCGGGCTGCGCGACGATGGTCGCCGGCAACGCGATCCTGGCCTTCGCCACGACCCCGGCCGTCGCTGCTGTCGCCCTGGTGCTGATCGGGATGAACTTCGGGGTGTCCTGGCCCGCGTTCAACGCACTCATCGCCGCCGTGGTCGAGGGCGACCTGCGGCAGCGCTACTTCGGGGTCAACTTCGCCCTGGTCAACCTCGGCATCGGGGTCGGCGGCATCGTCGGCGGGCTCTACGTCGACGTGTCCGAGCCTCGCACCTTCACCACGATCTTCCTCGTCGACGCCGTGACCGCGGCGATCCCTGCCGTGCTCCTCCTGGGTCCGCTGCGCCACGTGCACGGCCGCGCCGAGCACCCCGCCGACACCGAGACCGCCGGCGCGACGAGCTACCGCGCGATCCTGCGCCAGCCGGCGGTGCTGTGGCTGACAGGCCTGACGTTCGTCGCGGTGTTCGTCGGCTACGGCCAGTTCGAGGCCGGCCTCCCGGGCTACGGACGCAAGGTGGCCGAGCTGTCGACCCAGGTGATCGGGATCTCCTTCGCGGTCAACACGGTCGTGATCATCCTGATGCAGTTCCTCGTCCTCAACCGGCTGACCGGTCGGCGCCGCACCCGGGCGATGATCGTGATGTCGACCGTGTGGGGGCTCGCCTGGCTGCTCCTCGTCGGGGCCGGCCTGGTGCCCGGGTCGGCGCTCGCGGCCGCCGGCATGCTCGGGTTCATGGCGGTCTTCGCCTTCGGCGAGACGCTGATGCAGCCCACGATCCCGGCGATCGGCAACGACCTCGCCTCCGACCACAACCGCGGTCGCTACAACGCACTGAGCGCTGCGTCCTTCCAGGGCGGCGCGATCCTCGGCCCCGTCGCCGCGGGCTTCCTGCTCGAGCACGACCTCGGCGCGGTCTACGTCGCGCTCATGGTCGCCGGTTGCGTCGCCATCGGCTTCATGGCGCTCGCGCTCGAGCGGCGGATCCCCGCCGCTGTCAACGGCGTGACCGAGGAGTCCGCCGGCGTCCCGGCATGAGCGCGGCCGCCGTACGCAGATCGGCGTAGGGCGGAGCCGCTCGCCGTCAGATGTGTGCCGGCCGCCGGCCGACGAGGGTGGGGTCATCACCCACCGATCCGAGGAGACACCATGTCGACCACGCTCATCGCCGCAGCCGCCACCGCCGACCACTGGCACGACGGGCCGCCGCCGTTCTGGCCGGTCTTCCCCCTGCTGTGGCTGGCGTTCTTCGCCACGGCGGTGACGGTCGCCATCACCGTCCGGCGCCGCAGCTGCGGCTACGGGCCGCAGCGCGCAGGAGAGGCCCGGCTCGCGGAGCGGTACGCCGCCGGTGAGCTCACCGACGAGGAGTACCGCGCGCGCCGGGCCGTCCTGCGCGAGAAGGCCTGACCTCAGGCGGCGCGGACGGTCCGCATCGCGCCGGCCCAGCTCTCCAACTGGTCGAAGAGCGTCTCGAGCGCGTCATCGTGCAGCGCGCGCGGCTGGAAGTCGGAGTAGTCCTTGAAGTCGTCGAGGAGCGAGAGCGACACCTGCTGACGCACGTGGGCGAGCTGGACCTCGCTGGCGATGGCACGGAGGTGCTCGATCGCGCGCGACCCGCCGAGCGAGCCGTAGCCGACGAACGCGCAGGCCTTGTTGTTCCACTCGGCGTAGAGGTAGTCGATGGCGTTCTTCAGCGCGGCCGACGTCGAGTGGTTGTACTCCGGCGTCACGAAGACGAAGCCGTCGTAGTCCGCGATCTGCTGCGCCCACTTCTTGGTGTGGTCGTGCTCGTAGCGCCCCTGCGACGGCGGGATGGCCTCGTCGAGGAACGGCAGGTCGACGTCGCGCAGGTCGATCAGGTCGTACGACGCGTCGCGCGATGCCGCGGACTTGTGGACCCAGTCCGCGACCGCAGCGCCGTTCCGGTTGGGTCGGGTGCTTCCGAGGATGATGGCGATCTTGGTCATGTCAGAGGGGTACCCGACCATCCCCACGGGATTCGGGGGTCAGTTCAGCGCGAGGATGCCGGCGTTGAGCGCGCCCGCGTAGAGCACCCACGTGAGGTAGGGCAGGAGGAGCCACGCGGCCGGTCGGGACCGGGGAGCGAACAGGCCGATCGTGACGGCGACCCCGATCGCGAGCAGCACGATGTCGACCAGCGCGAGCGCCGACTTGTCCGCGCCGAAGAACAGCGGCGTCCAGACGGCGTTGAGCACCAGCTGCACCGCGTAGGCGACGAGCCCGGCGTCCACGTCCCGCACCCGGCGCCAGTAGAGCCAGCCGGCCACCGCGATCATCACGTAGAGCACGCTCCAGACGGGGCCGAACAGCCACGAGGGGGGCGCGTACGGCGGCAGGTCGAGGCTGGCGTACGTCGACCCGGCACCGCTGGTCGCGAGTCCACCCAGGAGTGCCGCGACCGCGACCGCGACGAGGAACGCAGCCAGCGCCCAGCCGTCCGTCCTCCTGCGCCCGGCGTCACGGGTGGTCGGAGCTGACGTCGTCATGTCGCAGCGGTGCCCGGTGAGCGGAGACGCATACCCGGCAGAGGCCTCAGGCCCCCGTCTCGGTGCCGCCTGGCGCATCGGTCGGTGCACTCGCGTCGACGGCCGAGGACGTGTCGGACGACGGGGCGTCGTCGTCGTTGGGGTCGAGCGCGCCTGCGGTCATCGCCGCGATCACGGCCGCCGAGGCGGCCCACCGCGAGGTCACCAGCACCGTGCGACGCCGGCGCCTCCGGGGCTGGGAACCGGCGCGCGGCGGTCCGGCGGGCGGCGTCGGGGCCGAGTCCGCGGCCGGTCCGGGGGGCGGTTCGTGGGGAGCGTCCGTCATGTCGTCCGAGAGTGACAGATGGTTCTGAACGACTCCTGAGAGCGGGGTAGAACACGTTATCGTTCGCGCTTGTGCAGCGATTCGCGGAGAAGGTGGTCCTGGTCACGGGTGCGTCGTCCGGCCTCGGTGCGGCGTGCGTGCAGCTGTTCGCGGCGCAGGGCGCGCGCGTCCTGGCCGTCGGACGGGACACCGGCCGCCTCGAGGCGGTCGCGCGAGAGGCGGGGAGCACCACCCCCCACGTCGCCGACCTCGCCGACCCCGACGCGTGCAGGGGCGCGGTGGCGGCCGCGGTCGAGACGCACGGGCGGCTCGACGTACTCGTCAACAACGCGGGGCGGCACGACTTCCGCATCACCACCGACGTGACCCGCGACCAGTGGTCGCACGACCTCGCCGTCAACCTCGACAGCGTCTTCTACATGAGCCAGGCAGCGATCCCGCACCTCCTCGAGACCGGCGGCAACATCGTCAACGTGGCGTCCGTCGCCGGCGTGATGGGCGAGTCCTACTCGGCCGCCTACTCGGCCGCGAAGCACGGCGTGGTCGGCATGACGAAGGCCCTCGCCGTGGAGTACGTGCGGACCAGCCTGCGGGTCAACTGCGTGTGCCCCGGCGGCATGGACACGCCCCAGGCCTCGACGATCGAGGTGCCCGACGGCGCCGACTGGGACCTGATCCTCCGGGTGGCCTCGCTGCGCGGCCTGATGTCGGCCGACAAGGTGGCCCAGGTCGTCGCGTTCGTCGCGTCCGAGGACGCCTCGGCGGTCAACGGCAGCATCCTCACCGTCGACCAGGGCCACACCGCCGGCTGACCGGTCAGGAGCCCTCGGGCGATCCCGCCCGGATCCCGAGCTCCCGCGCGGTCGCCGAGATCTGCCGCGCCAGCGCGACGTCGCGCTCGCTCAACCCGCTGATC
Source organism: Nocardioides candidus (assembly GCF_041321175.1). NCBI lineage: Bacteria > Bacillati > Actinomycetota > Actinomycetes > Propionibacteriales > Nocardioidaceae > Nocardioides > Nocardioides candidus. The sequence continues at coordinate 368,396 of NZ_JBGGWC010000001.1, forward strand.
TCGTGCGTGGACAGGCGGACCGTCACGCTGGGGTAGCGCAGGTCGACGTCGGGATGGTGGTTCGCGGCGTCGGCGAGCGCACCGATCCGGGCGATCAGGTCGACGCCCCGGGCGAACGACCCGGTCTCGAACGCGGCGCCGACCGTCGGGACGGCAGCATCGAGGACGGCCCAGTCCTCGACGCCCTCAGCAGCGGTGAACTCGTCGGGGGTGATCGCGGTGACCATGCCTCCGACGGTAGCCCCGGCCGAGCCACGGGCCTCAGGTGAGGCGGTCCTCGGGGCCGCGCGGCAGGATGACGGCCGCGATGCCGGGCCAGGCCTCGTCGATGAGCTCTGCCATGTCGAAGTCGGTGGCCCGTCGTACGTAGGGCTTCGACAGCTCGGTGCGCACCACCTTGACCAGGAAGCGCCGCAGCTCGGGCTCGAGCCGCGCGAGCTTCTGCAGCACGGCGCCGCGACGGGTGTCGCTCTGGAGCGTCAGCGCGACCTCGTCGTCGCCCGGGACCGTGATGTCGATGCGGATCCGCAGTGGCGCCACGGTGTGGACCGTCAGGACGATCGGCACGACCACGTCGGCGGTGAACCGGTGCTTGTCGACGCGCATGTCGATGTCGAACACGACGCTGATCGGGAGGTAGACCCGGTAGGACAGCAGCTCGCCGGGGATCTCCTCGCCCTTGCACGGGCGGAAGGTGCCGAGCGCGCTGACGGTGGCGGCCTTGCGGCCGGGGCCGGCGCCGATCGGGCCGAGCTGGATCTGCGGGCCGAGCAGCTCGTCGATCATCGTGAGGATGCGGTCCTTGTGGAGGACGCGGCGGATGTACTCCTTGCCGAACTCCTCGTAGGAGACCTCGCGCTCGCGCTCGCGGTCCTCGGCGGTGCCGCCCAGCGAGACCGGCGCTGTCGCCGCGTCGTCGTCGATGGCGGCGAAACCACTGAGCTCGTCGGCGCTGATGACGACGATGTCGAGCAGCTCGTCGACGTCGTCCTGCTGGGCTGCCTCGGTCACGTGCCCCCCGGTCTCGCTGTCCATGACCACCTCCCTCGTCGCGGGCCGAGCTGGCCAGGACGGACCAGTCACTCTAGCCACCGGGAGGAGAGAACCCGTACCAGGACTGGGGATTCTCGTGTGGCCGGAGCCAGGACGGTCGATGCGTCAGCGCACCGCGGGACCGGGCCGCACCGTGCCGCGCACCTCGCCCAGCTCGAGCGTGCCACCCCCCGGAGCCGGCGCTGTCGCGGTGATCACCACCTCGTCGCCGTCCTCGAGGAAGGTGCGCGTGGTGCCGTCGGGCAGCTCGATCGGCTCCTGGCCGGCCCACGAGAGCTCCATGAAGGAGCCGCGTTCACCCTTCTCCGGTCCGCTCACCGTCCCGGAGGCGTAGAGGTCGCCGGTGCGCACCGATGCTCCGTTGACCGTGAGGTGGGCGAGCTGCTGCGCGCCGGTCCAGTACATCGAGGAGTACGGCGGCGCGGCGACCCGGTGCCCGTTGAGGAGCACCTCGAGCCGCAGGTCGAGCCCGGCCGGCGCGGTCGTCGCATCGTCGAGGTAGGGCAGCAGCGGCTCGTCGCGTGGCGGTGGGGCGACCCAGGCCGCGTCGAGGGCCGCCAGCGGCGTCACCCAGGCCCCGATCGAGGTGGCGAAGGACTTGCCGAGGAAGGGCCCGAGCGGCTGGTACTCCCACGCCTGGACGTCGCGGGCGGACCAGTCGTTGACCAGGCAGACGCCGAAGACGTGGTCGCGGAAGTCGTCGAGCGGCACGGCGGTGCCGAGCGCCGACGGCGTGCCGACGACGTAGCCCACCTCCGCCTCGATGTCGAGACGCGTGGTCGGTCCGAAGACCACGTCCCCGTCGGGCGTGCGCCGCTGCCCGCTGGGTCGCACGACGTCGGTGCCGGAGACGACCACCGTGCCGGAGCGGCCGTGGTAGCCGACCGGCAGGTGCTTCCAGTTCGGCGGCAGCTCGGGCTGGCCGGGTCGCAGGATCCGGCCGAGGTTCCGGGCGTGGTGCTCGCTGGAGTAGAAGTCGACGTAGTCGGCCACGGTGAACGGCAGCAACCCCCGCCCCCCGGCGAGCGGGTGCAGGTGCTCGGGCCGGGGCTCGAGGTCCGCCACCGCGGCGTGAACCTGCTCCCACAACGTGCGGCCGCCGGCCAGGAGCCGGTCCAGGTTCGGGCCCGCCACCGCTGCGGCCAGGCCGGGCTCGAGGGCCGCGGCGAGGTCGAGCACCTGGTCGCCGTACCGCACGCCGACGCGGGCCTCGCCGTCGACGGCGAAGGCCCCGTAGAGGTGGGTCACCGACGCCCTCCGGCCCAGGACCAGGCGTAGGCGCCGTCGTCGCTCGCGCGTCCGGCCTCGCCGAGCTCCAGCGGACGGAAGGTGTCGACCATGACGGCGAGTTCGTCGAAGCTCTCCGCGCCGAGGCTGGCCTCGATCGCGCTCGGCTGCGGACCGTGCGGGTGGCCGCCGGGGTGCAGGGTGATCGACCCGATCCCGATGCCCGAGCCCTTGCGCGCCTCGTAGTCGCCGGCGACGTAGAACATCACCTCGTCGCTGTCGACGTTGGAGTGGTAGTAGGGCACCGGCACGGCGAGCGGGTGGTAGTCGACCTTGCGGGGCACGAAGTTGCAGACCACGAAGTTGTGACCCTCGAAGACCTGGTGGACCGGCGGCGGCTGGTGCACCCGGCCGGTGATCGGCTCGAAGTCGGCGACGTTGAGGACGTAGGGGTAGAGGCAGCCGTCCCAGCCGACCACGTCGAAGGGGTGCTGCGGCACGACGTGCACCGACCCGGTGATGCCGCCCGGGCCCGCACCACGGTGCTTGAGGAAGACCTCGACGTCGGTCTCCTCGACCGGATCGGCGTACGTCGGCAGGCGCAGGTCGCGCTCGCAGTAGGGCGCGTGCTCGAGGAGCTGCCCGTAGCGCGACAGGTAGCGCTTCGGCGGGGCGATGTGGCTGTTGGCCTCGATGGCGTAGAGGCGCACGGGCTGGTCGCCGTCGATGACCCAGCGGTGCGTGGTCGCGCGCGGGATCACCACGTAGTCGCCCGTGTCGACGTCGAGATGGCCGAAGACCGTCTCGACCCGTGCCTGCCCGCTCTCGACGAAGACCACCTCGTCGCCGATCGCGTTGCGGTAGAGCGGCGAGGTCACGCCGACCACGGCGTAGCTGATCCGCACGTCGCCGTTGCCGAGCACCAGCCGCCGGCCCGTGACCGCGTCGACGCCCTTCCACTCCTCGTCGGGGAAGAGCCCGTGCAGCGCCAGGTGCCGCGGCATCAGGGGCGCGTTGGGGACCGTCGTCTGGTCGGGGAGGTCCCAGGTGCGCGCATCGACCATCGCCGACGGCACGTGCCGGTGGTAGAGCAGCGAGGAGTCCGAGGAGAACCCCTCCTCCCCCATGAGCTCCTCGTAGTAGAGGTTGCCCCGGGGGTCGCGGTGCTGGGTGTGCCGCTTCGGCGGTACGTCGCCGGACCGCTGGTAGTGCGCCATGGGTCTACCTTCCTCGGAACTGGGGGTGGTGGTCGAGGGCGTCGGGGTCAGGAATCCCCGGTCGACCGGGGATTCCTGCACTTGTCGGCCTTTGCAAGCCCCGACAAGTGCCAGCAAACCCCCCGCAGTCCGGGTGATCTACAGGTTGCCGCGCTTGTCCTGCTCGCGCTCGATCGCCTCGAAGAGGGCCTTGAAGTTGCCCTTGCCGAAGCCGAGCGAGCCGTGGCGCTCGATGAGCTCGAAGAAGACCGTCGGACGGTCGCCGATGGGCTGGGTGAAGATCTGCAGCAGGTAGCCGTCCTCGTCGCGGTCGACGAGGATGCCGCGCTTCTGCAGCTCCTCGATCGGGACGCGGACGTTGCCGATGCGCTCCCGCAGCTCGGGGTCCTCGTAGTAGGAGTCGGGCGTGTTGAGGAACTCGATGCCGGCCGCGCGGAGGTGGTCGACCGAGGTGAGGATGTCGTTGGTCGCCAGCGCGAGGTGCTGGGCGCCGGGGCCGCGGTAGAACTCGAGGTACTCGTCGATCTGGCTGCGCTTCTTCGCGATCGCCGGCTCGTTGAGCGGGAACTTCACGCGGTGGTTGCCGCTCGCCACGACCTTGCTCATCAGCGCGGAGTAGTCGGTGGCGATGTCGTCGCCGATGAACTCCGCCATGTTCGCAAAGCCCATGACCCGGCGGTAGAAGTCGACCCAGTCGTCCATCCGGCCGAGCTCGACGTTGCCGACGACGTGGTCGAGCGCCTGGAAGAGGCGCTTCGGCGCACCCGCGGGCCGGACGAGCGTGGAGCGGCGCTCGACGTAGCCGGGCAGGTAGGGGCCGTGGTAGCGGCTGCGGTCGATCAGCGTGTGCCGGGTCTCGCCGTAGGTCGCGATCGCGGCGCGCCGGACCGTGCCGTGCTCGTCGGTCACGTCGTGCGGCTCCTCGAGCACGGTCGCCGCCTGGGATGCCGCGTGCGCGACGCACCGGTCCACGTCGGGCACCTCGAGCGCGATGTCGACGATGCCGTCGCCGTGGCGGGCGTGGTGGGCGATGACCTCGCTGTCGGGATGCACGCCGCCCTCGACGACGAACCGCACCGCACCGCTCTCCAGCACGTAGGACCTGCGGTCGCGGTTGCCCGTCTCGGGGCCCGAGTAGGCGACCAGGTCCATGCCGAAGGCCGACATGAAGAAGTGCGCCGACTGGGTGGCGTTGCCGACCGCCCAGACCACCGCGTCCCAGCCGGTCACGGGGAACGGGTCGTGGCTGTCGTCGTACTCGACCAGACCCACGAGCTGGTGCAGCTGCTCGAGGCTGAGCTGGGCGAGTCGTTCGGCGTCGGTGAGCTGGTCCAGGGTCATGCGCACAGCCAACCGCCTGACGGTTCTGCTGTTCAAACGAGCCAGTCAGTGCTGGCCTCCGTGGCCATCAGTGCGCAGCAGATGCCCGGTGAACTAGGCTCTGTGCCTAGCATGCACCTCGACCGCCTCGACCTGGCCCTCCTCACCGCCCTGCGCACCCACCCCCGCGCCGGCGCGCTCGAGCTGTCGCGCATCACGAAGGTCGCCCGGGCGACGGTGCAGTCGCGGCTCCAACGGCTCGAGTCGACGGGGGTGGTGACCGGCTACGGGCCCGACATCGACCTCGAGGCCGCGGGCCAGCACGTCTCCGCGTTCGTGACGCTGGAGATCGCCCAGGGCGCCCTCGACCAGCTGGCGCCCGAGCTCGAGGCGATGCCGACGATCCTGGAGGCCTACGTCACCACCGGCACGGCCGACGTGCTCTGCAAGGTCGCGGCGACCTCCCACGCCGACCTGCAGGAGACGCTGATCGAGCTCAACCGCACGCCGTCGGTCGTGCGTACGACGAGCGTCGTGGTGCTGGGCACCGTCGTCGCCCCCCGCGTGCTGCCGCTCCTCGAGCGCTCGGCCGAGGAGCGCGACGCCCGCGCGCCGGCGTACCGCTCCCGCTGAGACGGCGTGACCTCGTCCGAGTAGAACGCGTTATCGTCCCGACGGACCCCGGGAGGTCACCATGCGTCGTCGCACCGTCCGCTCAGCCCTCGCCGCCGGAGCAGCGCTCCTCGGCCTGACCGCGAGCCTCGCCGCCGCGCCGGCCGGTCACGCCGACAGCGCGGGCGGGGGCGACCTGCCGGTCAGCTACAACTTCCTCGTCGGCGCGATCGTCGCCGGCGCGAAGCTCGACGCCGACCCTCCGGGCGCCAACGACTGGGCCTGCAAGCCGACCGCGGCGCACCCGCGGCCCGTCGTGCTGGTGCACGGCACTCTCGGCAACAAGAACACCAACTGGCAGGCCTACGCGCCGTTGCTGAAGAACCACGGCTACTGCGTGTTCTCCCTGACGTACGGCGTCGTGCCCGGCGCGCCCGTGCCCGTCAACCAGTTCGGCGGGATGGCACCCATCCAGGACAGCGCCCAGGAGCTCAAGGTCTTCGTCGCGCGGGTGCTCCAGGCGACCGGTGCGCGCCAGGTCGACATCGTCGGCCACTCCCAGGGCACCTACATGCCGGAGTACTACGCGAAGTTCCTCGGCGGCGCCCGGTTCATCAAGCGCTACGTCTCGCTCGCACCGCTGTGGCACGGCACCGGGTCGACGCTGCCGATGAGCATGTTCGCCAAGGCCTTCGGCCTCGACGAGGACAGCTTCCCGATCTGCAACGCCTGCCCGCAGATGGGCTCGGACTCGCAGTTCCTCGCGCACCTGCGCGAGGGCGGGTTGCTCGCCGGCCGGATCGACTACACGAACATCATGACCAAGTACGACGAGCTCGTGCGGCCCTACACCAGCGGCAGCGAGCCCGGCATGCGCAACCTGGTCGTCCAGGACTACTGCAAGACCGACTACACCGAGCACTTCGAGATCGCGGCCGACCCGGTGGCGGCCCAGATCGTGCTCAACACCCTCGACCCGGCGCACCCGCAGCCGGTGCCGTGCAGGGTCGTGCTGCCGTTCGTCGGTCCCGTCGGAGGCTGACCCCGGGCGCGGCCGGCGGCTACCGTCGGCGGCATGCCGCTGTCCTTCCGCCAGGTCGACGTCTTCAGCAGCGAGCCGCTCCGGGGCAACCCGGTCGCGGTCGTGCACGACGCCGACGGGCTGACCGACGAGCAGATGGCGGCGTTCGCACGCTGGACCAACCTCTCGGAGACGACGTTCCTGCTCTCCCCGGCCACCGACGAGGCCGACTACCGACTGCGGATCTTCACCCCGGGTGGCGAGCTCCCGTTCGCCGGCCACCCGACGCTGGGGTCCGCCCACGCGTGGCTCGAGGCCGGCGGCCGACCGCGCGGCGAGGAGCTGGTGCAGGAGTGCGGGGTCGGCCCGGTCCGGGTGCAGCGCGGCGAGCGGCTGGCCTTCGCGGCTCCGCCACTGCTGCGGTCCGGGCCGGTCGTCGACGCCGACCTCGAGCGCATCGCCCGCGCGCTCCGCATCGACCGCTCCGACGTGGTCGACAGCCAGTGGGCCGACAACGGGGCGGGCTGGGTCGCCGTCCTCCTACGGGACGCGGACACCGTGCTCGCACTCTCCCCTGACTTCGGCGCGTTCGACGGCCTCGACATCGGAGTGGTCGGCCTGCACCCGGACGGCGGCGAGGTGCGGGCGGAGGTCCGCGGCTTCGCGCCGGACGCCGGCATCCCGGAGGACCCGGTCACCGGCTCGCTCAACGCCGCGCTCGCGCAGTGGCTGATCGGCAACGGCACCCTCCCGCCCACGTTCGTCACCGCACAGGGCACCGCGCTCGGCCGGGCCGGACGCGTCCACGTCGACACCGATGGCGACGGCACGATCTGGATCGGCGGCGCGACGGTCACCACCATCGCCGGCAGCGTCAGCCTCTGACGACACGGACCCGGGTGCCGATCGACCCGAAGTCCCACACCCGCGCCGCGAACGGCCCCGGCAGCCGGATACAGCCGTGGGAGACCCGGAGGTCGGTGCCGACCAGCCAGTCCGGGTGGATCTGGTGGCCGGTCGACATCCGGCGCGGGATCCGGTGGAAGCCGATGCCGCAGGCGGCGAACCGGGTGAAGTCGTCGAGCCACAGGTCGCCCGACGTGTTGTGCCGGATCTTCGCGGTGCGGCCGCAGTAGGAGCCGACCCGCTTCCAGCCGGGGTGCAGCACGTGCGGGTTGTCGACCATGCCGCTCTGCCCGACGACCTTCCCGCCGGCGCCGACCAACCACACCCAGTCCTGGCGCTGGCTGATCACGATGCGTCGACCGGTCCCCGTGCGCGGCGGCACCGGGCGCTGGTCACACCGGTGGGCGCGGTCGTCGTCGAGCCGCCGCACGGTGGCCGCCGTGAGTCGACCGGACCGCGGCAGCCGGTGGCGGGACTGGAACCGGAGGATCGCCGCCCGGGTGTGCCCGTCCATCGAGCCGTCGACCCGGCCGGGGTCGCAGCCGAGCTGGTGGAGCCGGCGCTGCGCGTCCTCGACCGCGGGTGACGTCGCGTCGGCAGGCGCCGGTGCCACCGCCGCCAGCGTGCCGGTGACGAGGAGCGCGACGAGGAGCGCGACGACCGTCCGCAGCATCAGGCCTCCGCCGCCGCCTCCGCCGCGATCCGCTCGAACTGCGCACCCATCGCGGCGGCGAGCACCGTGGCGCCCGAGAGCGGGCGCACCATCACCTTGAAGTCGTCGATCAGGCCGTCGGCGTCGACGTGGAGGAAGTCGGCGCCGTTGACCGCCTTGCCGTCGACCGTCGTCTCGAACTCCAGCACGTGGTCGGTGCCGTCGCTGACCGCCCGCACGTAGCGGAAGTCCTCGAAGACCCGCATCACGCCGCGCAGGATCGCAGCCGTGATCGCCTTGCCCTCGTAGGGCTTGAAGGCGACCGGGCTGGTGAAGGTCACGTCGTCGGCCAGGCAGGCCGCCATGGCGTCGGTGTCACCGGCCTCGACCGCGGCACGGAACTCCTGCGTGGGTCCTCCTGCTCACCGGGGAAAGGACGTCCAGTCTGTCGTGCCGGCCCGCCGCGTCAACCGCCCTGCGCGCTCTCGGTCGATCCGGTGGCGCAGGGAGGGCGTCCGGCGTACCTTGAGGCATCGCTCGACCTGAAGGCGGAACCATGCTCCGAGCCGCACTCGCAGGCGTCGCCGCCGCGGCGTCCCTGACGATCGTGCCCGCCCCTGCGGTGGCCGACGAGGTGGCCTGCAGCGCCCTCACCCCCACCATCGTGGGCACACCCGGCCCGGACCGGATCGTCGGCACGGAGTCGAGGGACGTCATCTTCGCCGGGGACGGCGACGACGTCGTGCTGGGCCACGGCGGCGACGACTACATCTGCCTCGGCGAGGGCGACGACCTCGCTCGCGGCGGCGCCGGCGTCGACGAGATCGACGGCATGGGCGGCGACGACACCCTCCAGGGTGAGAGCGGCACCGACTGGCTGCGGGGCCAGGAGGGCGACGACCGGCTCGTCGCCGGGCCGTCCGACTTCACCCCGCTCGCCAGCTACCTCAGCGGCGGGCCCGGCAACGACGTGCTCCTCGGAGGAGCATGGCCCGACCACCTCGACGGCGGCGACGGCGACGACCTGGTCCGCGGGGGCTGGGGATCCGACCAGATCTACGGCAAGGGCGGCGACGACGAGCTCCACGGCGGCTACGGGAACGACTGGATCGACGGCTACGAGGGCGTCGACCGCCTCTACGGCGAGAACGGCAACGACCGGCTGACGGCAGACATCCCGTTCGAACCTCCGACCGGCGAGACCGGCCAGACGGTGGTGGGCGGCAACGGCAACGACCGTTGCGACGGCGGCGCGTCCCCCGCCGAGCTGTCCTGCGAGGGCACGACCGCGCCCTGACGGCGGATCAGTCGGGGACGACGGCGCGGGCGAGCCGGGCCGCCCGCTCGGTGGCGGACCAGTCCGGCCCGACGGCGTAGGCCAGCTGGTCCTGCACGTTGCCGGCGTTGAGGTAGGCGTCGATCCGGAAGGCGTCGTCCGCCGGAGCGGGCGAGCCGGCGGTGGACAGCTCGGCCTCGAGGAGGTCGAGCCACTCCTGCTTGAGACGGCGTACGGCGTCGGCGACCGGGCCTCCGCGGTGGCCGTACTCCACCGAGGTGGCGGCGATGAAGCAGCCGCCCGGGAAGACGCCCGCGCGGACGTAGGCGACCCACGCGTCGAGGAGCGCGCGGAGCCGCGGGCCGCCCGGGGCCTCGCCCCAGGCCGGGGCGATGACGACCTCCCGGTAGATCCTCCGCGCCTCGGCCACGGCGGCGACCTGGATCGCCTCGCGGCTGGCGAAGACGGTGAGGATGCCGCTCTTGCTGACCCCGGTGGCCTCCGCGAGCCTGCCGACCGTGATCGAGTCGAGGCCGCCGACCGTGGCGATCATCGCCGCCTCGCGGGCCACCCGCTTGCGGGTCGCGTCGCCGCGCACCCGCCGGCCGTCGGTCGCGGGCTCCGGGGTCACCCGGCAACCTTACGTCCGACCGGACGCATAGCCCGCCTGGTCAGCGCGACGAGCGCAGGGTGAGGGCGAGCAGCCCGAGGGCGAGGGCCTGGAGCGCGCCCACGAGCACCGCCAGGCTGTCGACGTGGTCGGAGACCAGCGCCCCCGCGACGGCCCCACCCACGAGGGCGCCGACACCCTGCACAGCGGCGAAGACGCCGTACGCCGTCGCGCGGCGTCGCGCGGGGACCAGGTCGGCGACGTACGCCTTCACCGTCGAGTCCTGGATGCCGTACGCCGCGCCCCACACCACCACCCCGACGAGCACGAGCCAGAGCCGGTCCGCGAAGACGCACAGGGGCACCGCGGCGACGAGGACGGGTACGCCGAACAGGACCCGCGCGCCCCAGCGGTCGAACGGGCCGCCGGTCCCGAGCGCGGCGAGCGCCTCCACGGCCATCGCGAGGGCATAGACGAGGGGTACGGCGGCGAGCGCGACCAGGCCGTGGTCGACGAACCGGTACGAGATGACGCCGAAGGTCATCAGGCCCGCGGTCGTCAGCGCCGCCGAGAGCGAGAAGAGGTGGAACGTGGCGGGGAGGTCGACACCGAGCGTCGCGCGCAGGCGACCGGTCGCACGCGGCAGAGCCGGGACGGGTGTGTCGCCGGGCCCGTCGACAGGCACGTCGTCAGGCCCCTCCTCGGGGTCGGGCTCCGCGACCGACGGCACGTTGCGGCGCAGCTGCGCGAGCAGCAGCATCGCTGCCGCACCGGGGATCGCGAGCAGGGCGTAGCCCGGCCACAGCACGCCCGTCACCGCGGCGGCACCGGCCAGCAGCAGCGGACCGCCGAAGGCGCCGACCTGGTCCATGGCCTTGTGCACTGCGAAGCCCTTGCCGCGCCCGGTCTCCGTCGCCATCCGCGCGAGGAGCGCCGACTTCGACGGCGACCGGACCGCCTTGCCGGTGCGCTCGACCAGGATCAGCGCGGAGGCCACCACCAACCCCGCCGCTCCGAGGAAGGGTGTCACCGCCAGCAGGGGTACGGCGACCGCGGTCATCCCGTAGCCCACGACGGTCAGCCGCCAGTGCCTTCCGCTGTGGTCGGCCCAGGCACCCGTCGCCAGGCGCAGCACCAGGGCGACCGCCTCGCCCGCGCCGGTGACGAGACCGACGGTGAAGGCCGAGGCGCCCAGCGTGCCGAGGAACGGTCCCGCCGTCGCACGCATGCCTTCGTAGACCATGTCGGCGGCCATGCTGACCAGGCCGAACGCCACGACCGTGCGCCACGGCGTCCACCGCGTCGCCTCGCTGGTCGTCACGACCGTGGATCCTCGCACAGCGGTGGGGATGCCGGGGCGGACGAAGCGGGTCCGGCAACATAGCGTGATGGACCCGCACCCGAGCGGGACGAGAGAGGCGCGCTCATGACCGACCGACCCGGCAGCACCGCGGTCCACAGCACCGAGCTCGGCAACCCGTGGACGTTCGCCCAGCGCGGGCTGCTCGCGATCTGCGTGCTGCACGTGGTGCAGGCGATCGCCGGGTTCATCGTGGAGCCGAGCTTCGCGATCGGCCCGGACGCACCGACCGAGCCGCTGCTGGGCATGGACTACAACGGCTGGCACGCGGTCGCCGGGCTCGCGCTCTTCGCGCCCGGGCTCTACTTCGCGACCCGGAACTCGTGGGCGGTCGCCTACCTGCTGCTCGCGGCGGTGGCCGGGATGGCGCCGGGCGTGTGGGCGTTCTTCTCCCACAACGTCGCGTGGATCTTCCACTTCCCCAACAATCGCACCGACGGCGTCGTGCACCTCGTGACGGGCGCGGTGATGATCGCGGTCGCGGCCGTGCAGGTGCGCCGCGACGGCGGGCTGAAGGAGTCGCTCGCCGACCTCCGCGGCCGGCCCGCGGGCCGGACCGGCTAGATCTGGTCCAGGATGCGGGCCCGCGCGGCGTCGTACTCCTCACGACCGATGAGGTCGCGCTGCAGCAGGCCGTCGAGCTCGGCCAGCCGTTCTTCCACGGGACGCTGGTCGGGCGCGGCGGCCGGTGCGCCCGCGGCCTGCTGGGCGGCGAGGAAGGCAGCGCCCGGGGCGTACGCCGCCGGGCGGGCGGCGTCCCAGTCGAACTCCCACTCCTGGGTCTCGGGGTCGACGAGCACGGGCGTCGGCCCGGCGTAGAGCAGCGGCAGCCGGAAGTCCGGGATCACGCTCTTGGAGTGCGCCTCGAACGGCGCGATGTCGTCGCCGTGGATCCGGACGTGCAGGTCGAGCAGCGGCTGGTCGTTGATCCGCACGCCGGTCTGCTCGACCGAGACGATCTCGGCGACGCCGCGGCGGCCCACGCTGTGGAGCCGGTAGGACTTCTGGGCCGAGCTGGTCCGCGCCATCGCGACGAGGACCGCGATGCCGACGTCGAGCAGGGTCACGGCCAGGCCGGTCCACAACGCCCACGCGACGACCGGGTCGCGGCCGCTGGCGAAGTAGACCACCAGGAAGATCGGACCGACGATGCCGCACAGGAGCATGAAGGCCATCGTCTTGGCGAAGATGACCACGAAGGACGGAGGCGCGACGGCTGCCCGCTGGGGGGTGCTCACGGCCGGGATCGTAGTGCGCGTCCGCACCAGGTGGTCAGGAATCGAGAAGCCTTTGCCCGGCGCGCGGACCTAGCGTCGGTGCCATGAACAGCATCGACACCCTCACCCTCGACGTGGCCGACGCGGCCGCCGCCCGCACCTTCTACGACGCCGCCTTCGGCGCCTCCTTCGACACCTCCGTCCTCGACCTCCGCGAGAGCGCCCCGGCCCCGGGGTTCCGCGGCTTCACCCTCTCCCTGGTGATGGCCCAGCCCGGCGACGTCACCGCGGTCTACGACGCCGCGCTGGCCGCCGGTGGGCGCGCGATCAAGCCGGTCACCAAGTCGCTCTGGGGGTACGGCGGCACGCTCGCCGCGCCCGACGGCACGATCTGGAAGATCGCCTGCTCCGCGAAGAAGGACAGCGCGCCCGTCACCCACGCGTGCCAGGACCTCGTGCTCCTGCTCGGCTGCGACGACGTGGCGGCCACCAAGCAGCACTACGTGGCGCAGGGGATGGCGATCGCGCGCAGCTTCGGCAAGAAGTACGTCGAGTTCGAGTCCGGCGGCGGGGCGGTCAAGCTCGCCCTCTACGGCCGCAAGGCGCTGGCGAAGGACGCCGGCGTCCCCGACGACGGGCAGGGACAGCAGGGCATCGCGATCGGCGTCGCGTCCGGCGCGGCGTGACGGGCCCGGACCGGTGTGTGGTGCAGCGCGGGGATCACATCCCCTTCGCGCCCTCCCGGATCGCCTCGCGCAGCCGCGGGTAGGTGCCGCACCGGCAGATGTTGCGCAACCCGTCGAGGTCCGCGTCGGTGATCGCGCGTCCCTCGGCGCGCACCTTCTTGACCAGGTCCACGGCGGCCATGATCTGCCCGGGCTGGCAGTAGCCGCACTGGGCGACGTCGAGGTCGAGCCAGGCCTCCTGCATCGGGTGGAGCTCGCGGCCGACCGTGTCGGGCAACCCCTCGATCGTGGTGATCTCGTCGTCGGGCCCGATCTTCGAGACCGGCACCGAGCACGGGTTGAAGGCGCGTCCGTTGATGTGGCTGGTGCACGCCTTGCAGACGTTGATGCCGCAGCCGTACTTCGGCCCGGTGACGCCGAGCAGGTCGCGCAGGACCCACAGCATCCGGACGTTGCCGGCGACGTCGACGGTGACGCGCTCGCCGTTGAGGAGGAAGGTGTGCCGGGAGGTGGCGACTGCCATCGTCTCGCTCCGATCAGTACTGGGTCAGGCCGTTGACGGGCGACTGCGGGATGGGCGGCACGGTCGGCTTCACCGTGAAGTGCAGCGGGGAGTCGTGGTTGACCGGGAAGGACGTCGGCATGGTGCCGGTGGCCCGGGCGAGCGCGGTGGCGGTGGCCGCGGCCGACGGCGCGACCGCGAGCTCGCCCGCCCCGCCGGGGTCGCCCGTCGTCGGCGGCATCACGATCACGTCGACCTCGAAGGGCACGTTCCACTCGCGCGTGTAGGCGTAGTTGTCCCAGCTGCCCTCGAGGAAGTAGCCGTCGCGCAGGTGCAGGCTGGAGGTGAGCACCAGCGCGATGCCGTCGATGATGCCGCCCATCATCTGCGCCTCGAGCCCCTTCGGGTTGACGGCCAGCCCGGCGTCGACGGCGAGCACCACCTTCGTCACCCGGGGACCGGTGACCGCGTCACGGACCTTGCGCCCGACGGTGGTCGGGCGGCAGTCGATCTCGACGAGCGCCGCGGTGCAGCTGTGGTACTCGCTGTGCACCGCCAGGCCCTGGGCCCGGTAGCTGCCCATCCTCCGGCCCCAGCTGCCGCGCTCCGCGACCGCCTCGAGCACGCCACGCAGCCGCGCGTTGCGGGCGAACCGGTGCCGCAGCTCGTAGGGGTCCTTGCCCATGGCCTCCGCGATCTTGTCGACCGTGAGCTCGCGGGCGACCGCGGTGTTGGGCGAGTAGATGTGCCGCATGCTGCTCGTGTTGAAGCTGTGGTCGATCTCGTTGAGCAGCTGGGTCGTGACGCCGAAGTTGTAGTGCGTCGACTGACTCAGCTCGAAGACCGTCTGCGAGAAGCCGATGTCACCCACCGGCAGGGCCGCGCTGTAGGCGGTGATGATCTCGCCGAGTCCGTGCGAGAAGTCGGTCGTCAGGCTGGTGTGGCGCTGCTCGTAGGTGAGCACCTGCCCGGCGCCGATCGTGGCGCGGACCCGCGCGGTCGACATCGGGTGCACCCGGCCCTGGCGGAAGTCGTCGGTGCGGTGCCACATCAGCTTCACCGGCACGCCCATCGCCTGCGAGATCTCCGCGGCCTCGAGCGCGGCGTCGAAGAACAGCTTGCGCCCGAAGGAGCCACCGCCCTGGACGACGTGGAGCTTGACCTTGCTCGCGGCCATGCCGAGCAGGGCCGCGATCTCCTGCTGGGCGGTGATCGGCGACTTCATGCCGCCCCAGATCTCCGCACCGTCCGCGCGGACGTCGGCGATGGCGCAGTTGGTCTCGAGCGCGCTGTTGGTGGCGAACCAGAACGTGAACGCGGTGTCGATGGTCTTGGTGATGCCGGGCAGCTTCGGCACGACGAGCGGGATCTGGGCGCGCTTCAGCCTCTTCTCCACGTCGGCGTCGGACTGCCCCTCCGCGGTGCCGCCCTCCCAGTCGACCTGCAACGCCCGGACCGCGTCGATGCACTGGCCGAACGTGGCCGCGCGGACGGCGACGCCGGTGCTCACGACCGCGACGTGGGTGACGCCGGGCATCGCCTCGACGTCCGCCTGGTTGTGGACGCTGCCGACCGTGCCGTTGATGGTCGGCGGCCGGCAGATCATCGTCGGCAGCGCGCCCGGCACCTGCAGGTCCATCGTGTACTGCTTGCGTCCGGTGACCGCCTCGAGTGCGTCGGTACGGCGGTGCGGCCGGCCGACCACGGTGAAGTCGCTCGGGTCCTTCAGCTCCGCGGAGAACGCGCGGTCGGAGGACACCGCGGCGGCCTCGGCGAGCGAGGCGTAGCTGATCCGCCGACCGGCCGCGGTGACGACCGCGCCGTCCTCGGTCCTCAGGTCGCCCACGGAGGCGCCGGTCTGCTCGGCGGCCGCCTCGAGCAGCCGCCCGCGCGCCACCGCGGCCAACGTGCGGATCGGCTTCCAGGTCGACACGGTCGTGTTCGACCCGCCGGTCAGCTGGTTGAACAGCAGCTCGGGGCGTGCGTCCGACAGGGTGACCTCGACCTTGCCGACCGGGAGGTCGAGCTCCTCGGCGATGATCATGGCGGTGGACGTGACGATGCCCTGACCGTTCTCCGAGCGCGGCAGCTCGAAGTGGGCGGTGCCGTCCGGGCGCACCTCGAGCCGCATCAGCTGTGCAGTCGGCTTCGCGGCGAGCGTGAGCAGGTCGTTGAGGTCGAAGATGTCGGCCGGTCCCGGCGGGGTGGGGACTGCGCCGGCGATCTCGGGCAGCGCGCCGTCGAGGCCGACCCGCACGGCGACCGCGAGGGTCGGCGCGGCGAGCAGGTATCCGACGACTCGCCGACGACCGATCTCCAGGGGGGCTCTGGTTTCCGTCATCGAGGTCCTTCCGAGGGGGACGCGCGCCATGCGCAGACGTCTGCACGCTGCCACCCGCGCCGCGATGCCCGCCATGTGCCGATGTCCAAGGCCGGTTGGATCGCGCTACAAGCCGCCGGGCGGCGGGTGGCGGGTCTACGGGGTGTCGACGTCGGCGCCCGTCGCGAGGTCGCCGCACTCGACGAGCACCGGCGCGTGCGCCCGGAGGTAGCGGCTCGCCCCCTCGTCGGGGCGCAGGTCGGCGAGGACGGCCGCGAAGTGCGCGCCGCCGATGACGACCGGGTGGCCCGGCTTCCCGTCGTACGACGCCCGGGCCAGTGCGTCGGCAGCATCCCCCGCCGCGGCGAGCACCCGCCGGACGACCTCGGCGCCGACGTCGGGGAGGTCCACCAGCAGTACCACCGCGGCCTGGGCCCCGCGATCCGCCGCGGCGGCGAGTCCCGCCCGCAGCGAGGCGTGCTGCCCGTCGGCCCAGTCGGGCACGGGGACGGCGACGTCCGCCGGCAGGGTCGCGGCGACCTCGTCGCCGCGCGCGCCGACGGTCACGACCACCTCGTCGCAGCCGCCGGCCAGCAGCACCCGCCCCGCCCGCGCGGCCCAGCTCTCCCCGTCGTCGGTGCGCACCAGCCCCTTGGGCAGGCCGTAGCGACGGCCCTCACCCGCGGCCAGCACCACGCCCACGCACGGCCCGCTCACGGACCCAGTGTGCTCAGTCGCCGGTGACGATGACCAGCTCCTGGGTCGCGCGGGTCATCGCCACGTAGCGATCGACCGCACCCTCGACGCCGGTGCCGAACGCCTCGGGGTCGACGAGCACGACCAGGTCGAACTCCAGTCCCTTCACGTGCTCCGGGCTCGACGACCGCACCCGAGGGCGCGCCTCGAAGGCGGGGTCGCCGACCACGCACGCGGTGCCCTCGGCGTGCTCCGCGAGCCAGGCCGCGAGGATCGCGTCGAGCTCGGCGCGACGCGCGTGCCTGACCGGGCGCCCGCCCGCACGGATGGAGGTCGGCACGTTGGCGTCCGGCAGGACCGCACGGATCACCGGCTCGGCGGCGGCCATCACCTCCTCCGGGGTCCGGTAGTTCACGGTGAGCTGCATCCGGGTCACCCGGTCGATGCCGACGCGGGCGAGGCGGTCGTCCCACGACTCGGTGAAGCCGTGCCGCGCCTGCGCCCGGTCGCCGACGATCGTCAGGCTCCGCGACGGGCACCGCGCCAGCAGCATCTGCCACTCGGCGTCGGACAGCTCCTGCGCCTCGTCGACCACGATGTGCGCGAAGGGACCGGCCAGGAGGTCGGGGTCGACCGTCCGCGGCGCGTCGTCGACCAGCGCCTGCTGCAGGTCCGCGCCCCGGAGCATCGACATCAGCATCATCTCCGAGTCGTCGGTCGCGATGAGGTGGTCGACGACGCGGTCCATCTCCTCCCGCTCGGCGGCGCGCTCCGCGTCCTCGCGCCGGCGCCGGCGGGCCGCGTCCGGGTCGCCGAGCCGGCGGCGCGCGGCGTCGAGGAGCGGGAGGTCGGAGACCGTCCACGCCTGCGGGTGGGTCCGCTGGAGGAGCTGCACCTCCTCCGGCGCCAACCACGGCGCGCACCGGCGCAGGTAGGCCGGCACCTCCCAGAGGTCGCCGACGAGGTCGGCCGGGTCGAGGAGCGGCCACGACCCGCCCAACGCCTCGTGCAGCACGCCGTGGCGCAGGAGCGCGGCTCGGAGCACGTCGGGCGCGACCTCCTCGTCGTCGTACTTGTCGACCAGGATGTCGGCCAGTGCCTCGTGCACCTGGGCGCGCGCCTCGTTGTGCGGCGTGCCGGGGTCGGGCGCACCGAACGCCTCCGCCCAGTCGTCGGCGCTCAGCCACAGGTCCCCCCACGTCGTCTCGACGAGCATGCCGGCCGTGGGCGGTTCCTCGTAGAGCCGGACGGCGGGCTCGATCGCGTCGACCATCCGCGCCGTCGCCTTCAGCGCAGCGACCCGGGGGTCGGGCTCGGGCCGCGCCGCGGCGCCCTCGGGCACCAGCTCGGCGACGGTGCAGGTCTGGACGCCCTCCTCGCCGAGGCTGGGGAGCACGTCGGCGACGTAGGCGAGGTAGGGCTGGTGCGGGCCGACGACCAGGACCCCGCCGCGGCGGTGTCCCCGGTGGCCGAGGCGAGGGTCGGCGTAGAGGAGGTACGCCGCCCGGTGCAGCGCCACGACCGTCTTGCCCGTGCCCGGCCCGCCGTCCACCACGAGCGCGCCGCGCGAGCCGGCGCGGATGATCGCGTCCTGGTCGGACTGGATCGTGCCGAGCACGTCGCGCATCCGGGCCGACCGGCTGCTGCCGAGGCTGGCGATGAACGCGCTCTGGTCGTCGAGGGCCGCGTGGGCGGCCATGGTGGCGAGCCCCTCGGGAAGGTAGACCTCGTCCCAGTAGTCGCTGACCCGGCCGTTGGTCCAGCGGTAGCGACGCCGGCTCGCGAGGCCCGCCGGGTGGGCGTGGGTGGCAGCGAAGAACGGCTCCGCCGCGGGCGAGCGCCAGTCGACGAGGAGCCGCCGGCCGTCGGGGTCGGTGAGGCCGAGACGCCCGACGTAGACGGGCTCGCCGCCGTCGGCCGGGACCATCCGGCCCAGGCACAGGTCGAGGGTGAAGCGGCGCAGCGTGCGCAGCCGCGCGGTCAGCCGGTGCACCTCGAGGTCGCGGTCCATCGCCTCCTGCCCGTCGCCTCCCGGCGCCCGGCGGGCGTGGTCGAGACGGTCGGTCAGGTCGGCGATGGTGTGCTCGAGGCTGCGGGCGATGTCGGCGAAGTGCTGCTCGTCGGCGGCCAGGAGGGCGGAGTCGTCCTTGGCAGGGTGCTCGGTGAGGGCGAAGGCGGAGAGGGACGCGGGCAAGCTCAGATCAGCTCCAGGGATCGCGGGATCGTTGCGGTGGAGCGGTGATTCTGAGGCCTCACGGGGGCCTTGCCGCAAGCCCCCCTCTGCGCTATACCTTGGAAGTGGAGGGGCGCACGCGCCCCTCCTTCTCCATGTCCGGCCGCGCCGCGCTCAGCGGGCGCCGCTGATGACGAGGGCGATGCCGAAGATCGCGAAGAGTGCCGCGGCGCCGTACTTGATGACCTTCTCCGGGAGCTGGCGTCCGAGCACCGCGCCGAGGCCGATCGCCAGCGCGTCGGCCGCGACCATGCCGACCGTCGAGCCGAGCCAGGTGCCGAACCAGCCCTCCTGCGTGGCGAGGGTGATCGTGGCGAGCATCGTCTTGTCGCCGAGCTCGGCGAGGAAGAAGAACACCGCGACGACGAGGACCGCCCGGCCCGTCGCGGCATTGGCCTTGGCCGTGTCCTCGTCGGTGAGCTCGTCGCCACGCAGCGTCCACAGCGCGAAGACGAGGAAGGCCAGGCCGGCCCCGATCTCGATCGCACCCTGGTAGTCGGCGAACGCGTCGCCGATCAGGTAGCCGATGCCGACCGACACCAGGTGCACGACCGCCGTCGCGGCGGTCAGGCCGATCAGCACGTCCCGGGCGCGGTAGCGGGTCGCGAAGGTCATCGCCATCAGCTGGCTCTTGTCGCCGAGCTCGGCGACGAAGATGACGGCGGTGCTGAGCAGGAAGGCGTACATCGTCTGGTCCTCTCCTGTGCCGGCCGGAGGGCCCCGCCCTGCGATGGACGCGCCTTCGACCAGGCACGTCCGGATCTCACGGGTCGTGGTGCTGGTCGAAGGTCTCGTCCGCCACCTCGCGGTGGCCTGCTGCGCCGGGCCGGAACGGCCAGCATGTCGACACAGCTGTTGAGGACTACTCCCCTTCGACGCCCAGGCTACCGGCCGCGCCGGCGTACCCCCGCATCGCGGAAGCGGCCACCGGGTCGACCGCCCCCTGGCAGGATCGGGGTGTGAGCGCGATGCCCTCGGTCGTCGATGTCCTGAAGGCGCGCCGCGAGAGCGGCAGCCTCCCCGGTGCCCGCGCGGACGGCTACCGCGTGGCGCTCTCGATCGAGGGCGGCGGCAACCGGGCGGCGTACTCCGCCGGCATGGCACTCGGCATCGACGAGGCGGGCCTGACCGACTGCTTCGACGCGATCTACGGCACCTCGGGCGGCGCGCTCAACGCGGCGTGGCTGCTCACCGGGGAGGCCCAGCGGTGGCTGCCCACGTGGGCGTCGCCGGAGGTGATGTCGGCAGGAGTCACCGACCCGCGCCGGGTCCTGCGCGGCGGCGTGATGGTCGACCTGCGGCTGCTCGTCGAGCACGTCTACGAGCAGGTGACGCCGATGGACTTCGACGCGATCCTGGGCAACCCGATCTCCTTCCACCCCCTCGCGACCGACGCCCGCACCGGGCAGCCCGGCGACCTGGCGCCGCTGATCAAGGACCGGGCGACCCTGCAGACCGCACTGCGCGCCAGCGCGTGCCTGCCCCTGCTCAGCGGGCGGCCGGTACGGCTCGGGGGGCGCACCTGGGTCGACGGCGGGCTGTCGGAGGCGGTGCCGCTGCGGACGCCGCTGAGCGCCGGCGCGACGCACGTGCTCGTGCTGCGCACGCGGCGCGAGGACCAGCGGCTGATCCCGACGCGCGGCGAAGGGGTCATCCTGGCGCCGTACTTCCTGGCGTTCGCGCGGGGCGCGCGCCGCAGCTACGTCGTGCGGCACCACACCTACGCCGACGACGACCGCACGCTGTCGGAGACCGTGCCGCACATGGCGCAGGTCCGGCCCCCGCTCGGGTCGCCCGACGTCGGCCGCCTCTCGACCGACCTCGACTCGATCGCCGCGGCGATCGAGATCGGCCGCACGACGCTGCGGGGGCTTTTCTAGAACACGTTCTTGTTTCACCGGTCGCGGCGTGCTTCCATCAGCCGGTGAAGCTGCGAGTCATCCAGTGGACGACGGGCAACGTCGGCCAGCGCTCCCTCCAGGCCATCCTGCGTCGCCCCGACATGGAGCTCGTCGGGGTCTTCGCCCACGGCGCGGACAAGATCGGGCTCGACGCCGCGGAGCTCGCGGGGCGGGCGGACGAGCCCACCGGCGTACGCGCGACCGACGACGTCGACGCCCTCGTCGCGCTGGCGCCGGACGCGTGCGTCTACAACCCGCTGTGGTCCTCGACCGACGACCTGGTGCGGCTGCTCGAGGCCGGCATCAACGTGTGTACGACGGCCGGCTGGATCAACGGCACCAAGCTCGACCCCGCGGAGCGCGCGCGGGTCGAGGAGGCCTGCCGGCGCGGCGGCTCGTCGATCTACGGCAGCGGGGCGCACCCCGGCATGACGAACGTGATCGCGATGGCCCTCACCGCGAGCTGCGCCTACGTCGACCAAGTGCGGATCACCGAGTCCGTCGACTGCTCGACCTACGCCTCCGCCGAGACCCAGCGGGCGATGGGGTTCGGCTGCGACCCGGCGACGCCGGGACTCGCGGACAGCGTGCGGCGCGAGAGCGAGGTCTTCGCCGAGTCCGTCGCGGTGATGGCCGACGCGATGCGGGTCGAGCTCGACCGGATCGACTTCGACGTCACCTTCACCGCCGCGACCGGCCACTCCGACCTCGGCTTCATGGAGATCCCCGAGGGCACGGTCGGCAGCGTCCACGGCTACCACCGCGGCTGGGTCGGCGACCGCAACCTGATCAGCGTCGGCTTCAACTGGACGATGGGCGAGCACGTCGTGCCGCCGAAGCCGCTGAAGCACGGACACGACATCCAGGTCTTCGGCGCGCCGAACATGCGGACGACCATCCACTGCCTCCCGCACGAGGAGTGGGACGAGGAGGGGTTCATGGGACTCGGCATGATCTACACCGCCATGCCGGTCACCAACGCGGTGCCGTCCGTCGTCGCGGCCCCACCCGGCATCGTCACCCTCGCCGACCTC
Organism: Nocardioides candidus; assembly: GCF_041321175.1. Lineage (NCBI taxonomy): Bacteria > Bacillati > Actinomycetota > Actinomycetes > Propionibacteriales > Nocardioidaceae > Nocardioides > Nocardioides candidus. The sequence continues at coordinate 390,239 of NZ_JBGGWC010000001.1, forward strand.
CCCGTGGTGACGGGCCGGCCCCGCTGAGGCCGCGCGCGTCGTCCTCGACCGCCCTTCCTAGACTGCGCGGGTGATGCGGGAGCGCTGGCAGGCACTCGGGATCCCCGGGGCGATCGACGTCCACACGCACTTCATGCCGGCCAACGTGATGGCCAAGGTGTGGGCCTACTTCGACCGCATCGGTCCGGTGCTCGGCCGGCCGTGGCCGATCGCCTACCGCTTCGACGAGGAGCGCTGCGCGGCGATCCTGGAGGACCTCGGCCTGGTGGCGCACACCGCGCTCAGCTACCCCCACCGTCCCGGCATGGCGGCCTGGCTCAACGACTGGGGCGCGGACTTCGCGGCGGCCCACCCGCTGTGCCTGAGGTCGGCGACGTTCTTCCCGGAGGAGTCGGCGTCGTCGTACGTCCCGGCGGTGATCGCCGCAGGCGTGAGGATCTTCAAGGCGCACGTGCAGGTCGGCGGCTACGACCCGAACGACCCGCTCCTCGACCCGGTGTGGGGAGCGATCGCCGACGCAGGCGTGCCGGTGGTGATCCACTGCGGGTCGGGCCCGCAGCCCGGCACGCACACCGGCCCAGCGCCGATCGAGGACCTGCTGCGGCGCTTCCCCGGCCTGCGGCTGGTCGTGGCGCACATGGGGTCGCCGGAGTACGCCGACTTCCTCGCGCTCGCCGCCGCGCACGAGGGCGTGCACCTCGACACCACCATGTCCTTCACCGACTTCACCGAGGCGAACGCGCCCTACCCCCGCGACCTGCTGCCGCGGCTGCGCGACCTCGGCGACCGGGTGCTCTTCGGCTCCGACTTCCCCAACATCCCCTACACCTACGACGTCGCGGTCGACGCACTCGAGCGGCTCGACCTCGGCGACGACTGGCTGCGCGCCGTGCTGCACGGCAACGCGGCGCGGCTGCTCGCCCTGGACTAGGACGCCCGCTCGTCGCCCGCCACCGGGTGTGCAGGCGCCCGGGGATTGACCTGGAGCGCACTCCAGGAGTGAGACTGGCCGGGTGACCGGACTGACGATCTCCGACGCCGCCGCACGGCTCGGCCTCACCGCCGACACGTTGCGCTACTACGAGAAGGACGACCTGCTCCTGCGCGCGGTGCCGCGCTCCAGCAGCGGGCACCGCCGCTACGAGCAGGCCGACCTCTCCTGGATCGAGCTCATCACCCGCCTCCGCGCCACGGGGATGCCGATCCGCGACGTCCGGCGCTACGCGGCGCTGGTGCGGGCCGGCGACGGCAACGAGACCGAGCGGCTCGCGCTGTTGCAGGCGCACCGGGCCGAGGTGCTCCGGCAGCTCGCCGAGGTGCAGTCGCACCTGGCCGCCGTCGACTACAAGATCGGCTTCTACGAGGAGATCCTGCGGTCCGCGCCGGTCCCCGCTTGACCTGGAGCGCGCTCCAAGGAGTTACCTGGTGGGCATGACCTCCATCAACACGACCACCACCCTCGGCACCACCGCTCCGCTCACCGTGTCGGCCCTCGGACTCGGCTGCATGGGCATGTCCGAGTTCTACGGCACGCCCGACGAGGCCGGCGGCATCGCGACGATCCACCGCGCGCTGGACCTCGGCGTCACCTTCCTCGACACCGCCGACATGTACGGCCCGTTCACCAACGAGCGCCTGGTCGGCAAGGCGATCGCCGACCGGCGCGACGCCGTGCAGCTGGCGACGAAGTTCGGCAACGAGCGTCGGGAGGACGGCACGCGGGTGGGCGTCAACGGGCGCCCGGACTACGTGCACAAGGCGTGCGACGCCTCCCTGGAGCGGCTCGGCGTGGACCACATCGACCTCTACTACCAGCACCGCGTCGACAAGACGGTCCCGATCGAGGAGACCGTCGGTGCGATGAAGGAGCTCGTCGAGGCGGGCAAGGTGCGCTACCTCGGACTGTCCGAGGCCTCGGCCGAGACGATCCGGCGGGCGCACGCGGTGCACCCGATCACCGCCCTCCAGTCGGAGTACTCGCTCTTCACCCGTGACATCGAGGACGCCGTCGTCCCGACGCTGCGCGAGCTCGGCATCGGCCTGGTGCCCTACTCCCCGCTCGGCCGCGGCATCCTCACCGGCGCTGTGCCGGCCGAGGGGTTCGGGGAGGGCGACAGCCGTTCGCTGTCCTACTTCCCGCGCTTCCAGGGCGACAACCTCGCCGCGAACCTCCGCCTCGTCGACGCGGTGAGGGCGATCGCGGAGGAGAAGGGCTGCACGCCCGGGCAGCTCGCGCTCGCCTGGGTCGTGGCGCAGGGCGACGACGGCCTCGGCGTCGCGCCGATCCCCGGCACCAAGCGGGTGCGCTACCTCGAGGAGAACGTCGGCGCGCTCGACGTGACCCTGACCTCGGCCGACCTCGCCGCCCTCGAGCAGGCCGTGCCGCGTGACGCCGTCGCCGGTGACCGGTACGGCGACATGAGCACCATCGACGCCTAGGCCGACGTCGGGGCCGACGTCGTCCGGGGGCCTGGGGCCATGGCCCAGCGGATCGTGCCGACGGCGCCCGCCCCCAGCGCGCGGACGACCGTGCGCTCGGCGACGGGCAGCCACGGCAGCCGCAGGTGGCGTCGGGTCCAGACGGGCAGCAGGGAGACCGCGGCCGCGACGAGGACGGCGTACGGCGCCCGCGCGGGCAGCGGGAGCGGGGGCCGGAGCAGCAGGTAGCGCGCCGCCTCCCGGGCCTCCGCGGTGGACCTGAGCTCGGGGCGGAACGCGGCGAGCGTCTCCCGCAGCCCGGCCTCGGTCGTCGGCGGGTCGACCACTCCGAGCCGGCGGGCAACCTCTGCGGTCTGCGCGACGTACTCGTCGCGCCCGGCGGCGTCGAGGGGCGCGGCGCCGTACGCCTGGTGCGCGGCGAGGAAGCTGTCGACCTCGGCCACGTGGACCCAGAGCAGCAGGTGCGGGTCCGTCGCGGAGTAGACCGTCCCGTCGGGCATCGTGCCGGCGACGCGCTCGTGGATCGAGCGGACCGCGGCCACCGCCTGCTCGGCGTCGCTGGCGCGGCCGAACGTCGTCACGGCGAGGAACCGGCTCGTGCGCGCGAGCCGCCCCCACATGTCGACGCGGTAGTCGGAGTGCTCCGCGACGCCCCGCATGGCGGCCGGGTGGAGCGTCTGCAGCAGCAGGGCACGGATGCCGCCGACGAACATCGACGCGTCGCCGTGCACCCGGGTGATCGGGCTGCCCGCCTCGAACCACCGCGGACCCTCCGCGTTGTGGATGCGGTCGGCGTGCCGCGCGCCGTCCTGACCGGCCACGCGCAGGAAGATCGCCTCGCCGAGCCGGTCGCGCACCACGCCCGCGGCGGCTGCGAGCCGCGCGTCACGAGGACCGATCACGGGCAGGCGCATGGCTCCAGTCTGCGGTCCCCGGGCAAGCCCGTGCACCGCTTCGGGGCCGGCCTCGGCGATCAGCGCGGTTCGAGGCGGAGCCGGTCGCCGTCCCACCGGCGGCGCAGCCAGCGGTCGTGCGACGCGACGACGATCGTGCCGGCGCTGTGGCCGATCGCCTCCTCGAGCTCGCCGACGAGCGTCAGCGACAGGTGGTTGGTCGGCTCGTCGAGGAGCAGCAGGTCGGGCTCGGCGGCCACCGCGATCGCCAGCGCCAGGCGGCGGCGCTGGCCGACCGACAGGAGCGCGACCGGCTTCGCGTGCTCGCGCGGGTGGAGCAGGCCGAGCGTGCGGAGCGGCCTGCGCTCGGCGAGGGCGGCTCCGACGGCGGCCTCGTAGGTGGCGGCCGCGCCGGCCACCGGGTCGGGGAAGTCGGGGTCCTGGGTCAGCTCGACGACGCGGTGCGCGCCGATGTCGACGGTCCCGCCGGTGGCGGGGACGCGGCCGGAGAGGACACCGAGCAGCGTCGACTTGCCGGTGCCGTTCGCGCCGGTCACCAGCAGGTGCTGGCCCGCGGGGACGTCGAACGTCGTCGGCGCCAGGCGACCGGCGACCTCGGCCCGTCGGACGGTGACGGCGCGGCCGCTGCTGCCGGCACCGGTGAGGGCGGTCCGGAGCCGCAACGGCGCCGGCGGCTTGCGCACCTGGTCGCGTTCGGCCTCCTCCAAGCGGGCCGCGGCGTCACGCTTGCGCCGGGCGAGGGCACGGTCGACCTTCTGGCCCTTGCCGTAGTAGATGAACTTGTCGTTGTCCGTCGGCCCGCGGTCGTGCGCGATCGCGCTGGTGTCGATGCGCGTCGCCGACCGCAGCTGCGCGAGCTCCTCCTGCTGCTGGGCGTAGGTCGCCTCCCACCGACGCCGGGCCGCGTCCCGGGCGGCTGCGTAGTCGGTCCATCCGCCGCCGTACCGTCTCCCGCCGCGGCCGTCGGTGCCGAGCCCCACCGGGTCGAGGTCGACGAGGTCGGTGCAGACCTCGTCGAGGAGGACCCGGTCGTGACTCGTGAGGAGCACGACGCCGGGCAGGTCGCGCAGGAAGGCGACCAGCAGCTCCACGGCCGCGTCGTCGAGGTGGTTGGTCGGCTCGTCGAGGAGCACGCAGGTGGGCCGGCGGGTCATCAGCGTCGCGAGCGCGAGCCGGGTCCGCTGGCCGCCCGACAGGGTGGCAACGGTGCGCTGCGGGTCGAGGCGGTCCACGCCGAGCTGCTCGGCGGCGAGCAGCGCGCGGCGGTCGGCGTCCCAGGCGTCGTGCGCGAGCGCGTGCTCGAGCGCCGCGGCGTAGGCGTCGGCGACGCCGGGCTCGTCGAGCCTGTGCGCCAGCTCCTCGACCGCCGCGACGGACTCCCGGAGCGGGCGCAGCGTCGTGGCGAGCACCCCGGCGACGGTGTCGGTGTCGGCGAAGGGCGGCTCCTGCGTGAGGAACGCCCGGTCGGCGGGCGCGTCGATGCTGCCCCCCACCTGGGCGGTCGCCGGGAGGGTGCCGGCGATCGCCCGCAGGAGGGTGGACTTGCCGGAGCCGTTCTCGCCGATGACCCCGATCCGGCGGCCCGGCTGGGCGAGCAGGTCGATCCCGTCGAGGGCGGTGCGCCGGCCGAACGTCACGGTCAGGTCGGCGACGATCACCGGGCGGTACGGCGTGCTGCTGGGGACTGCTGACATGGCGGCGCCTTCTGCTGGAGAAGAGGACTCGCCGGGCGGGGCCGCGGGCGCGAGTCGGGTCAGGCGTCGATCAGCATGATGTGCCCAGGCTACGCAGGCCCGCGCGCACGACGCCAATGATTTTCGAGGGGATTCTTCATCGCGGGTGTCGGAATCGGGCCGGCCCGTTCGTGGAGAGGACATGAGCGGGTCACAGGGGCCCGCCGCCGTACCGAGGAGAAGGCGATGTCCACCACCACCCAGGTCCCCGTCCCCACCACGACCAAGCCCGCCGCTGCGACCCGACCCGTCATCTGGAGGCACGGCGTCGTCGTCGCGGTCGCCGCCGCTGCCACGACGACGGCCCTCGCCGCTGTCGCCTCCGCCGCCGGTGTCTCCTTCGCGGACAGCACCGGTGCGAGCATCCCGGTCGGCGGGTTCGCGACCACGACGATCGCCCTGGTGCTCATCGGGGTCGCCATCGCCGCCGTGATGGCGCGGGTCGCCCGGCGGCCGCGATCGACGTTCACCCGCACCGCGGTCGTGCTGACCGCCCTGTCGCTCGTGCCCGACGCGACCTTCGGCTTCGACGCGGCCTCGGCGATCACCCTGATGACGCTCCACGTGATCGCTGCCGCGATCGTCGTCCCGGTGCTGGCCGGCCGACTGGTCAGCGAGCGCGCAGCGCGTTGACCACCGCCACCATGTCCGAGGCGCCCAGACCGAGCGCCTCGGACTCGGCGAGCAGTGCCTCGCAGGCCGCCACGAGCGGCACGGCGGCGCCCACCTCGCCGGCGGCGTCGAGGATCAACCGGCTGTTGTAGCGCACGTCGCTGACGGCCGCCTGCGCAGCCAGGTCACCGTCGACCAGCTTGGCCAGCTTGCCGCGCGAGACGGTGCTCGCCATCGGACCGGCGTCGAGGATCCGGCGCACCAGGTCACCGTCGACGCCCCGCCGCTCGGCGAACGCGAACGCCTCCGCCAACCCGGTCACCATGGCGATCAGGTAGGTGTTCACCGCGAGCTTGGTCTCCAGCGCCAGCGGCTGGGCACCGCACCGCACGACGGAGGCGCTGAAGGCCGCGAAGAGCCCCTCGACGCGGTCGATCGCGGCCGACTCGCCGGCCAGCATGGTGACCAGCTGCCCGGCCAGGGCCGGCCCCTTCGACCCCGACACGGGTGCCTCCACGAACTGCCCGCCGCGCCCGACGACCCAGGCCCCGAGGCCGAGGGAGTACGACGGCGCCACCGTCCCCATGTTCACCACGACGCGGCCCCGCACCGGCACCGCGGAGCCGTCGTCGTGCCGGCCGAGCACCGCATCGGTCACAGGGCCGTTCGCCAGCATCAGGAGCACGGCGTCGCAGGTCTCGAACACCTCCGCCGGTGAGGCGGCCACGCGGGCGCCGATCGCGGCGACCCGCTCGCTGGCGGGTGCACTGCGGTTCCACACGGTGAGGTCGACGCCGTGCCCGACCAGGCGCGTCGCCATCGGCTCGCCCATGTGCCCGAGGCCGAGGAACCCGACCCTCACGGCGACTCCCCGTCCGCCGGGACGTCCACCGGCTGCCAGAGCATGGCCGTCGTGCCGTCGTCGGTCAGCAGGAGCACGCCGTGCGCCGATGCCGCGAGTGCCATGGAGGTGTCGCCGGACGGCGCGACCTCGACGGGCAGTGCGACCCGCTGCCACGCGGCTCCGTCGGACGACCAGAGCTCGTCGTCGGTCCCGTCGGTGACCACGGCGTAGAGCGCGTCCCCGCTCGCGTCGAGGTCGAGCACGTCCGGCAGCCCGGACCCGTCGGTGCCGGTGTCCGTCGCGAAGGTCTCCTGCCGCGACCAGGACGTGCCGTCGGAGCGCCAGACGCCGAACCCGTCCGCCACGCGTCCCACCGCGACCAGGCCGTCGTCGGTCGCCACCACCCGGACCAGGTCGTCGAGCGGGCTGTCCGACGGCACGTCGTCGCGCTGCCACGTGCGGCCGTCGCGCGACGTCCAGGCCCGCGGCACCCGGTTCGCGCCGACGGACTCACCGCCGACGACGTGCCAGGCGCCGCGGTACCACGCCGCCTGCGAGGCGATCGCGATGTCGTCCGGACCGTTCGAGAGCCGCGCCGCGGCCTCCACGATCGTGAAGCGCCGCGGCGAACGAGCCACCCAGACCGCAGGGCCGCTCAGCCGGTTGCCCGCGATCAGCCAGCCATCGGCCCCGGACGCGACCGGTCCGACGTTGAGGGCGTCGGGGCCGCCGTACTGCTCGAAGGGCGCGCGCACGTCGGTCCACGTGCCGCCGGCCGAGCGGAAGGTGCTGACGCGCGCGTTGCCGTGCGCTCCGCCCGACATCGCCCCGACCGCCACCGGCACCTGCCCGACGCAGGCCACGCTGTGCAGGATCGCGCGCCGGCCGTAGTAGCTGCGCGGGTGGATCGGCACGGACCGCCAGGCCCGCCCGTCCGGCGACCTCCACGCGGCAGGGCGGGTCGTCCCGTCCGCTGCCCGCTCGGCGCCGACGACGAGCCAGTGGTCGCCGCACCAGGTGCCGTCCCGCAGCACGGCGCTCTCGCCTGCGCCCGTGGGAAGCCGGGTGCTGGTCCACTGCTGGGCGATCGGCGCCGCGGTCGGGGTCGGCCGCGTCATCGGGGTGTCGGTGCTGCCGGGGTCGTCGTCGCAGGCGGTGAGGAGGGCGAGCACCAGGACACCCGCTGCGGCGATCCAGTGCATGCCGGCCTCCCTCGTGCGTCGTGCTCGAGGACATTGCACCTCCGGCACCGGCCGCGGGTCGCGGGCCAATCGCGGAAAAGTGGTCTTCGCGGATGCCGGCCCCAGCGGAGTCGTGTGCCTCAGGACGCGCTGTCGGTCGGTCTCGGGCACACGACTCGTGTCGAGATGCAGGACTCAGTGCGCCATGTCGACGAAGCGCGAGTAGTGACCCTGGAAGGCCACGACGATGTCGCGGGTGGCGCCGTTGCGGTGCTTGGCCACGATCAGGTCGGCCTCACCCGGACGGGTGGACTCCTTCTCGAACACGTCGTCGCGGTGCAGCAGGATCACCATGTCGGCGTCCTGCTCGATCGAGCCCGACTCGCGAAGGTCGCTCATCATCGGGCGCTTGTCGGCGCGCTGCTCCGGACCACGGTTGAGCTGGGAGAGCGCGATGATCGGGACCTCGAGCTCCTTGGCGAGGAGCTTGATCTGGCGCGAGAACTCCGAGACCTCGAGCTGACGGGACTCGACCTTCTTGCCGGACGTCATCAGCTGGAGGTAGTCGATGACGATCAGCTTGAGGTCGTGGCGCTGCTTGAGGCGCCGCGCCTTCGCCCGGATCTCCATCATCGTCATGTTGGGGCTGTCGTCGATGAACATCGGCGCGCCCGAGACCTTGGCGACGTGGCGCGCCAGCCGGTCCCACTCCTCCGTCGACATCTTGCCGTTGCGGATGTGGTTGAGCGGGATGCGCCCCTCGGCCGAGAGCAGGCGCATCGTGATCTCCGACCGCGTCATCTCCAGGCTGAAGAACGCGCTGGTCAGGTTGTTGTGGACCGACGCCGAACGGCAGAAGTCGAGAGCCAGCGTCGACTTCCCCATGGCCGGCCGGGCCGCGACCACGATCATCTGGCCGGAGTGCAGACCGTTGGTCAGGTCGTCGAGGTCGGCGAAGCCGGTGGGCACGCCGTAGATCCCGGCCTCGCGGTTCTCGATCGCCTCGATCTCGTCGAGGACCGAGTCCATGATGTCGCTCAGCGGGGCGTAGTCCTCCGCCTTGCGGCGGTCGGTGACGCCGTAGACCTCGGCCTGGGCGGCGTCGACGATGTGGTCGACCTCGCCCTCGCCGGCGTAGCCGATCTGGACGATCTTGGTGCCGGCGTCGACCAGTCGGCGCAGGATCGCCTTCTCCCGGACGATCGCGGCGTAGTAGCCCGCGTTGGCCGCGATCGGGACGTTGGCCGCCAGCGTGTGGAGGTACGGCGCCCCGCCGATCTTCTGCAGCTCGCCCCGCCGCTGCAGCTCGCCCGCGACGGTGACCATGTCGGCCGGCTCGCCGCGGCCGTAGAGGTCGATGATCGTGTCGTGGATCGACTCGTGGGCGGGCCGGTAGTAGTCGACCCCGCGGACCGCCTCGAGGACGTCGGCGATCGCGTCCTTGGAGATGAGCATCGCGCCGAGCACCGACTGCTCCGCCGCCATGTCCTGCGGAGGTGTGCGACCCCCCGAAGGTGCGGCACCCGGTGCGTAGGAGACGGGGCCGTCGCCCCACTCGTCGTCCGGCGGCGGTACCTCGGCGAGGCTCACCCGGCTCCCCTCCTGTCGAAGATTGCGGTCGCGATCCGTGCGTTGCAGGGCAGGCTCGCGCCAGGGTCCGACACAACCCCTGACCGCGTCCCCGCTCGAGCCGTAGGAAAGACTCGACGTCCGAACCTACGCGGGCAACGGCACGACCCGGAACTCTTCGGGGGGTTTTGGCAGGGTGCTTGCCCACAGGTACGGAGCGGCGCTGGGGATAACCCGGGAGAGGGGGTGGACGACACGCGTGGACAGTGTGCACGGGCTGGGGACAAGTCTGTGGAACGACGGTGTCGAGACCAGGACACCCCCCTTGTGACCTGCGCAAACGCAACTCCGTCCCTGTGGAGTGAAAAAACCTCGGCCGCGATCTCGTTCACCCGGGCGTCATCTGCCCGTTGCCGGGTGGCCAGCGGCCGTCCGCTCCCCGCGCGCGGATATCCACAGTCAGGAGACCGTCCGTGCGCCGGCCGCGGCTGACGGCCGACGACCGGGAGATCGGCCGGCTCGCCGTGCCGGCCTTCCTGGCCCTGGTCGCCGAACCGCTCTTCCTCCTCGGCGACGCGGCGGTGGTCGGTCACCTCGGCACCGACGAGCTCGCGGGGCTCGGCATCGCCGCCACCGTGCTCCAGACACTGGTCGGGATCTGCATCTTCCTCGCCTACGGCACGACCGCGGGCGTCGCGCGCCAGCTCGGGGCCGGCCGACGGTCCGCGGCCCTCGCGCAAGGGGTCGACGGGCTGTGGCTCGCCGCCGTCATCGGGATCCCGGTCACCGCCCTCGCGATCGTGCTGACCGGCCCGCTGGTCGGCCTCTTCGGTGCCGGCGACGCGGTGACCGACCAGGCGGCGACCTACCTCCGGCTCGCGCTCCTCGGTGTGACCCCGCTGCTGCTCATGCTCGCCGCGACCGGCGTGCTCCGCGGGCTCCAGGACACCCGCACCCCCCTCGTGGTCGCCGTCGCCGGCAACGCGGTCAACCTGCTGCTCAACGCCCTCCTCGTGTACGGCGTCGGCCCCCTGCCCCGCCTCGACATCGCCGGCTCGGCGCTGGGCTCGGTGGTGGCGCAGGTGCTCAGCGCCGGGGCCCTGGTCGGCGTCGTCGTGCTCGCGGCACGCCGCGAGGGCGCGGCGCTGCGCCCCGACCTCCCCGGCATCCGCACGGCTGCGCGGGCCGGCGTGCCCCTCCTCGTCCGCACCCTGACCCTGCGCGCCTCGTTGCTGGTGACCACCTACGCCGTCGTGCTCACCGCAGGGACCGCCGGCGACGACGCGGTGCCGATCGCCACCCACCAGCTCGCCATGACGATCTGGGGCTTCCTCGCCTTCGTGCTCGACGCGATCGCCATCGCGGCTCAGGCGATCACGGGCCGCCACCTCGGTGCCGGTGACGTCGGCGCCGCACGCGCGGTGACGCGCCGGATGGTCGGGTGGGGTGTGGTCGGTGGGATCGTGACCGGCGTCGGCCTCGCAGCGCTCAGCCCGGTGCTCGGCGTCGTCTTCTCCGCCGACACCGCGGTCCGGGACGCGCTGGTGCCCGTGCTCCTGGTGGCGGCGCTCGCCCAACCCGTCGCCGGGGTGGTCTTCGTCCTCGACGGCGTGCTGATCGGCGCCGGCGACGGCCGCTACCTGGCCTGGGCCGGTCTGCTCGTGCTCGGCGGCTACGCTCCGCTCGTGCTGGGTGCCGCCGTGATCGCCGACGACTGGGTCGGCGGCGGCCTGCCGTGGCTCTGGGCGGTCTTCTCCCTCGTGTTCATGGGCGGTCGTTTCGTGACGCTGACCCGGCGGGCCGCGAGCGACCGCTGGCTGGTCACCGGAGCCGCCCGGTGAAGCCTCTCTACGCGACGGCGTTCGGGGTGGTCCTGCTCCTCCTGGGTCCGCGCGACGACCAGCCAGGCGTGTTCGATCCCGCTCCCGACCCGTTGGGGTGGCTCTTCATCCTGATCGGCGTCTACGGGCTGACCCGCGCGGTGGTCGTGCCGCGTCGAGGGGCCATCCTCGGCTTCGGGTCCGCTGCCTTCGTCTCGTCGTGCTGCCTGGTGGTACCGAGCGTGGACCGCTGGATCTCGACCGACCCGTCGCTCGGCTGGGCGGCCGGCCTGCCGTGGCTGGTGTGCCTGGCGCTTCTCTGCCACGGACTCGTCCCCCGGGCCCGCGAGGCCGGCAAGATCGGTGCCTTCGCCTGGCTCCAGTGGACCGCGATCGGCTTCACCGCGTCAGCTCTCGTGCCGGTGCTGGTCTTCGGGGCCGATACCGACAACCTCGAGTTCCTCGTCGGCACGCTTCCCGCGCTCGCGCAGCTCTCGCTGGTCGCGCTCTGCATCACCTACGGCAACAAGGAGTGGGCGGGCGCTCCGGTAGCGGTCGACGGCAAGGCCGACGACGTCCCGACCGGGTCCGACCGCGCGAGCGAGGACGACCCGGAAGGCTAGGCGAGCGCCGCGAGCACGACGCCCGCGAGCGCGATCGTCTGGGTCTCGGGGTCGCCCACGTAGTCGACGCCGTCCTCGTAGTCGAGCGTGATGTCGAAGTCGTAGTCCGGGGTGCACACCCGCAGCGACGCGCTCAGCGGCGTCCCGTCCTGCTTCTTCCACCACGCCCGGTCCCCCAGGCCGTCGACGCTCTCGACGCTCGCGGCGATCTCCGAGGGCGGCGGGCAGGCGAACTCACCGGAGAAGTCGTCAGGACCGACCAGCTCGAGCTGCACCTCGAGCAGCGCCTCGGCGGTGAACGAGCAGTCGTCGCTCTGCCACTCGTAGGTGCCCTCCGAGTGGCCGCCGCCACCCTGCTCGGCGGGGCCGAAGGCGACGCCGTACGCCGCCTGCAGGTCGCCGGGGTCCAGCACGTCGCACGCCGGGGGGATCCTGGGGACGCCCGGGGTCGAGCCCGTCGGGGTCGTGGAGGCGTGGGAGGGCGACGAGGTGGCGGACGCCGCGTCGGTCGTCGGCGTGGAGCTCTCGCCGTCGTCGTCGCCGCACGCCGCGAGGCCGGGTGCGAGTGCGAGCAGGAGGACCGGGAGCAGACGGAGGGGACCCATGGGCTGATCCTGCCGCGAACACGGCTCTCGAGCGAGCGTTCGCTCGGGCACGGTCCGGCAGGCGCACGCAGCGGCGGGGCCGGGCTCGCGCTCCGACCCCGCCGCTGGTCCTGCTCAGTAGTCGATGCCGTGGCTGTTGATGATCCGCTCGGCTTCGCCGGTGACCGAGTAGCCGTGCGCCGGTCGGTCGGTGACGTAGTACTCGCGGAAGTCGTCGCTGCCGTCCCGGCTGATCATGTCGAGGTCGCCGCTCCAGTCGCCGCCGGTCCCGCCGTCGAGCTTGAAGAGGTCGATCAGCGCCGCGGCGACGTTGCCCTCGGTCGCGTCGCCGCCGGGCCACGGTGAGCCGTCGGCCTGCTGGTAGGGGACCACGCTGCCGTCGGGCCGGACGTACCGCTTGTCGCCGAGGACGTAGCCGGCCACCGCGTTGGCGAAGCCCTCGGTCCAGGCGCAGGACACCGTGCTCTCCCGGTCGACGTAGTGCGGGTTGCAGCCGGTCACCTTCGGGAACCAGCCGTTGTAGAGCGCCCACTGGAACCAGTGGCCCGCCTCGTGGAGGATCAGGTGCTGCGACGCCGGGTCGTCCTTGGCGAGGTAGACGTAGGTCGTCGAGGGGCTCCAGTAGCCCCCGTCGGTCGTGGTGCTGTTCCACACCACGGTCAGCTCCTTGCAGGTGCTCGTGGTCGTCTGGTGCCACGTCCAGCACGGCGAGGTGGTGCCGCGCTTCCAGTAGAGCTTGTTGAGCGTGTCGACGATCTTGAAGGCCCCGGCGGTGCTGGCGGTGGGGCTGACGGTGCCGAGGTCCACGTTGCCGGTCACGTTCGTCTTGGTGGCCGTGTCGAACGAGTGCACCGCCCCGCGGTCGCTGGCGATGACCCGCCACATCTGGTTGCTCTGCGAGGTGAAGCGCACGGATGCGCTGGACAGCGCGGCGTAGGCCGCACACGCCTGGAAGGTGCCGTCGGAGGCGGAGGTCGTGCCCGTGGCGAGCGTCTTCGTGCTGCTCGATCCCGACGGGACCCCCCGCAGCTCCCAGCTGGCGTTGCGGACGGGCTGGACGCCTGCGGCGATCCCCTCCGCGTCGGCGAAGGTGTAGGTGAGACGACCGGTGAGACAGGTCTGGCTCGCTGCGTGGGCAGCGCCGCCGGTCCCGGCGACGACGACCGTCAGCGGGATCGTGCAGGCGAGGAGCGACCCGAGCAGCGCGACGCTGCGTCGGGCCGTGCCGGTGCGGGCGGGACGGGGGCGGGTGGATCCGGGGCGGATCGATCTGGACAGGTTCATGTTTCCTCCGGGTCGCCGCCGGTCCCAATGAACGGCGGATGCTGCAAATTACAATGTGACATGGCACACTTCAAGGGTTGTGCCATGCGACATGTCTCGGCGCACCGCGTGTAGCGTGACCCGCACTCCAGGGAAAGGTGGCCGTCGTGGTGGGACCCGGAGCGCCGCTGGGTGCGATCCGGCGCTCGAGCCTCCGCGAGGACGTGGCCGAGGCGCTGCGCGCCGCCCTGATCTCGGGCGAGCTGCAGCCCGGGGAGGTCTATTCCGCGCCCGCGCTGGCGGAGAGCTTCGGCGTCTCGGCGACGCCGGTGCGCGAGGCGATGCTGGAGATGGTGCGCGAGGGCATGGTCGAGACGGTGCGCAACAAGGGCTTCCGTGTGCGCCGGCCCAACGACGCCGAGCTCGACGAGCTGGTGGAGGTGCGGCTCCTGCTCGAGGTGCCGGTGATGGGACGGGTCGCGGCGTCGTACGACGACGCGATGGCGCCGGTGCTCGCGGAGCTCCGCGAGATCGCTGCCCGCATCGAGCAGGCGGCGAAGGACGGCCGGCTCGTCGACTACATCCAGCTCGACACCGAGTTCCACGCCCGGTTCCTGGGGCTGCACGGCAACGACACCCTCGTGCGCACGGTCCGCGACCTCCGGGCGCGCAGCCGCCTCTACGGGCTCAAGCACCTGGCCGAGAGCGGCCAGCTCGCCGACACGGTGCGCGAGCACTCCGAGATGGTCGACCTCGCCGAGCGCGGCGACGCCGCCGCGATCGAGCAGGTCACGACCCGGCACATCGGCCGGGTTCGTGGCGAGTGGGCGTCGGGCTGACCGTGCCTCAGTAGCGTCCCGCGAGGCTGCCCCACCCGGCCGACAGACCTGCCGGACTGCGTCGCTGCGGCACCGCCCAGGGATTGTCGTCCCTTAGCGCCGGGGGCAGTAGCGCCTCGGGAGTGCTCTGGAAGGCGACGCCGCGCACGAACCGGCCGATCGCCGCGGTGCCCACCGAGGTGGCGTCGGTCGTCGTCGAGGGCGAGGGCCCGCCATGCTGCATCGCCGCGGTCACGGCGACCCCGGTCGGCCAGCCGTCGACGACCACGCGGCCGGCGACACGGCTGAACGTCGCCAGCAGGGGTGCGAGCGTGGACCCGTCGTCGTCCGGCCCGGTCTGCACCGCCGCCGTGAGGTTGCCCGGGAAGAGGCGGTCGAGGAGGCCGGGGACCGTGTCGAGGTCGTCGTAGCGGACGAGCACGGAGAGGGGGCCGAAGGTCTCCTCCACGTCGGTAGGACGCAGGTCGTCGAGCGCGACCGCGAGCACCGTCGGGCTCGCGCTCACCAGCCCGCGGTCGTCGGTCTCCACCGTGCCCTCGGCCACCACCGCGAAGCGCTCGTCGGCCAGCAGGGCCGCCCGACGCTCGCGGTAGGCCCTCGAGATGCCGGGTGTGAGCAGGCGGTGCGGAGGCACTGCGGCCGCGGCTGCGGCCACGGCCTCGGCGAGCGGCTCCACGGCCGGGACCAAGCAGAAGCCCGGCTTCGTGCAGAGCTGTCCCGCGGAGCCCGACGCCGAGGCGACGTACTCCTGCGCCAGCTGGTCGGGCCGTGCTGCCAGCGCCGAGGGCGTCACGACGACCGGGTTGAGGCTGCCGAGCTCGCCGTAGAACGGGATGGGCACGGGTCGCCGCGCGGCGACCTCGGCCAGCGTCTGGCCGACCCGCGTCGAGCCGGTGAACGCCGCGGCGCGGATGCGTGGGTCGCGCAGCGCCTGCGCGCCGTCCTCGAGCCGCTCGACGACCGCGAAGGTGCCCTCCGGCATGCCGTGCTGCGCCAGCGTCGACCGCACCACGTCGGCCACGAGGGCGCTGAGCCGCGGGTGCCCCTCGTGCGCCTTGACGACGACCGGGCAGCCGGCGGCGAGGGCGGCAGCGGTGTCGCCGCCCGCGACCGAGAAGGCGAGGGGGAAGTTGGAGGCCGCGAAGACGAGCACGGGGCCGAGCGGCACGTTGAGCCGACGTACGTCGGGCCGCGGGCCGGTTGCGAAGTCGGGGTCGGCCGCGTCGATCCGGACGTCGAGGTAGCTGCCCTCGACGACGACCTCGGCGAACAGCCGCAGCTGGGCGGTCGTGCGGGCCAGCTCGCCGCGGAGCCTGGCCTCGGCGAGCCCGGTCTCCTCCTCGCCGAGGGCGACCAGGTCGTCCGCGCACGCATCGAGCCGTTCGGCGACGGCGACGAGCGCGCCGGCGCGTGCCCGGGGATCGGTGGCGGCGTACGGCGCGGCCGCACGCGCGGCTCGCGCCAGGACCTGGTCGAGGTCGGGGTCGAGGTGAATTTTCGGCTGGGTGCTCACGGGGTGCCTCTCAGAACTCGAAGCCTGCGGGGAACGGATCGGTCGGGTCGAGGAGGTACTGCGCCGTCCCGGTGATCCACGCGCGGCCGGTGATGAGCGGCAGCACCGCTTCGTGCGGTCCGACGATGGTCGTGCCGATGAGTCGGCCGGTGAACCGCGAGCCGATGAACGACTCGTTGACGAAGTCGGTGTCGAGCGCGAGCTCGCCGCGTGCGTGCAGCTCGGCCATCCGGGCGCTGGTGCCGGTGCCGCAGGGAGAGCGGTCGAACCAGCCGGGGTGGATCGCCATCGCGTGACGCGACAGCCGCGCGGTCGAGCCGGGCGCGATGAACTCCACGTGGTGCACGTGGTCGACCCCGTCGATCGCGGGATGCCGCGGAGGAGCCGTCTCGTTGACGGCGGCCATGATCGCCAGTCCGGCGTGGAGGATGTCGTCGCTGCGGCTCCGGTCGAAGGGGAGGTCGACGGCGTCGAGGTCGACGAGGGCGTAGAAGTTCCCGCCGAACGCCACCGAGTACGGCACCTCGCCGATGCCGGGGACGGAGACCACCTCGTCCAGCCGCTCCACGAAGCTCGGCACGCTGGCCAGGGTCACGGACCGCGCCCGGCCGTCGGTCACCGCGACCTCGGCCACCACGAGGCCGGCCGGGGTGTCGAGCCGGATCGTCGTGACCGGCTCGGTCACCGCGACCATGCCCGTCTCGACCAGCACCGTCGCCACGCCCATGGTGCCGTGGCCGCACATGGGGAGGCAGCCGCTCGCCTCGATGAAGACGACGCCCCAGTCGCAGTCGGGGCGGGTGGGCGGCTGCAGGATCGCGCCCGACATCGACGCGTGGCCGCGTGGCTCGTTCATCAGCAGCCGCCGGATGTCGTCGAGGTGCGCGATGAAGTGCAGCCTCTTCTCGTTCATCGTGGCGCCCGGGATGACGCCGACCCCACCCACGACGACGCGTGTCGGCATGCCCTCGGTGTGGGAGTCGACGGCATGGAACGTGCGGATCGATCGCATGGTCCCGTCCTGGTTCGTGGGTGGGGCGGCGGGCTAGCGGCGCTCGAGCGCGGCCAGCGCGCGCTCGGTGTCGGCCTTGACCTGGTCTGCCTTCTCGGGCGTCAGCGGCCCGCGCGGCGGGCGGGTCGGGCCGCCGTACGAACGTCCGCAGATGTCCATGGAGAGCTTGATCGCCTGGACGAACTCGGTGCGGGAGTCCCAGCGGAACACCGCCACGAGCTGTGAGTAGAGATCACGGGCGCGGGCGATGTCGCCCGACCGGCACAGCTCGTAGAGCTCGACCGCCTCGCGCGGGAACGCGTTGGGGTAGCCGGCGAACCAGCCCACCGCTCCGTCGACCAGCAGCTCGAACAGCACGTCGTCGGCGCCCGCGATGACGTCGATGTCGCACAGCTCCTTGATCTCGAAGACCCGGCGCACGTCGCCGGAGAACTCCTTGATCGCGACGACCTCGGGGATCTCGGCCAGGCGCGCGACCAGCCCGGGGACGAGGTCGACCTTCGTGTCGAAGGGGTTGTTGTAGGCCATGATCGGCAGGCCCACCTCGGCGACCCGCGCGAAGTGCTCGACGACCTCGTCGTCGGAGGCGCGGTAGAGGGTCGGCGGCAGCAGCAGCACCGCGTCCGCGCCCGCCTCCTGGGCCTGCTCGGTCCAGGCACGGGCCTGGTGCCAGCCGACCCCGTGCGCGCCCGCGACCACGAGACCGCGGCCGGCGACCGCGTCGACCGCGACCTCGACCACCTTGCGCCGCTCGTCGTCGGTGAGCGAGGAGTACTCGCCGAGCGAGCCGTTGGGCCCGACGCCGTGGCACCCGTTGCTCATTAGCATGTCGACGTGCTCGCCGAAGCGGTCGTAGTCGACGGCGAGCCCTCCGGGCGCGGAGTCGTCGGGACGGAAGGCCAGCGTGGTGGCGACGACGACGCCGCCGAGATCGATGCCGGTCATGGGTTGGTTTCCTCTCGTGGGTGGGTGCGGGGGGAGGCGAGCTCGCCGAGTCGGACGGGGAGCGCGATCGGCCGGCGGTCGGTGCCGGGTCCGTCGATGACGAGCTGGTGGCCGAGGAGGTCCTCGACCGTGCGCCCGCAGGTGCGGGCCTGGCAGGCGCCGAGCCCGGCACGGCTGGTGAGCTTGAGGGACCGGAGCCCAGTGGCGCCGGTCGTGTCGGCGACGGTGCGCAGGGCGCCGACGGTGACGTCCTCGCACCGGCACACTATCGTCGACGGCTCGAGCCACGCGGACCAGCCGGCGCCGATCCGGTGGGCGGCCGTGAGCCGGCCCGCGAAGCCGCGGAGCGTACGACGACGACGCCGTGCCGACGCGATCGCCGGCGCGTCGGGCGACCCGCCGGCCGCCATCCAGCCGGCGATCGTGCCCTCGGCGCGGGCGAGGTCGGCGCCACCGACGCCCGTGAGCTCTCCGGCGGCGTAGACGCGCGCGACGCTGGTGCGCTGGGAGTCGTCCACGTCGACGTACCGCTCCTCGGTGAGGTGGCACCCGGCCGCGATCGCGAGCTCCAACCGGGGCACGAAGCCGTGGCCCAGGCACACCGCGTCGCAGGCGATCCGCTCCTCGGTGCCCGGGACGGGCCGCCAGGCGTCGTCGACGCGCATGACGGTGACGGCCTCGACCGCGGCGGTGCCGTGGACGGCGACGACCGCGCGGCCGGTGCGGTAGGGCACCCACTCGCGGAGGTGGTGACCGACGTAGCCGGCGAGCTCGCGCGCCTTGGCGCCGACCCCGACCAGCTCGTGCGGCCGGCGCAGCCACTCCCGCGCGAGCCGCCGGTTGCCTGCCGCCTCGACGACGGCGACGACGCGGGCGCCGCTGCGGGCGAGCGTGGTGCTGACCGGCAGCAGGAACGGTCCGGCTCCCGCGACGACGACGCGCTCGCCGACGGCGACCCGCTCGCTCTTGGCGAGCGCCTGGGCGGCGCCGGCGGTGAAGACGCCGGGCAGGGTCCACCCCGGCACGGGCAGCACCCGCTCCTGGGCCCCGGTCGCGAGGACGACGCGGTCGGGGGTGAGCTGCTCGACGGGGCGGTCGGTGCCGTCGGGCACGCCGTGCGCCACCTGGAGGCGCAGGCCGTCGTCGCGCGCCTCGACCGCCCACACGTGGGCGCCGAGGTCGATCCGGACACCGCGGTCCTCGACCAGCTCGTGACGGAGGGCGACGTAGTCGTCCCACGCGTGGTGCAGCACCCGCTCGGCGCGGGCCGGTCGGCTACCGGGGAGGTGACGCCAGAACTGCCCACCGGTCTGGTCGGCCGCGTCGAGGATGCGGACGCGCGCGCCGGCGGCCCGGGCGGCGCGGGCTGCGGAGAGCCCGGCCGGGCCGGCGCCGATGATCAGCACCTCCACCTCAGTCCTCCTGCCTCTCGACGTGCTCGCCGCCCTCGACGCGGCGCAGGCAGGCGCGCACGTCGCGCTCCCCGTCGACCGTCACGACGCACTCGAAGCAGACCCCGATCCCGCAGAAGGCGCCCCGCGGCTCGCGGGCGACGGCCGACGTGCGCCAGGACCGCGTGCCGTGGGCCAGGAGCACGACGGCGACGGTCTGCCCGCGGACGCCCTCGAGCGACCGCCCCTCGAAGGTCAGCGTCACCGGGGACGACGGGCCGGGGAGGACGGGGTCGCCCGCTGGGTCGACGGAGCGCGAGCTCACGCGACCACCTCCAGGTGGGGCGCCAGGCTCGGCCGGTCGGCGGCGAACGGAGTGGGGTCGAGGACCGGATCGGCGCCCGTCACCAGGGCGGCGACCAGGTCGGCGGTGACGACCGACAGGCCGATGCCGGCGCCCTCGTGCCCCGTGGCGTGGAGGAGGCCTGGCACCCGTGGGTCGGGCCCGATCACCGGGAGGTGGTCGGGGAGGTAGGGGCGGAAGCCGACGTACGCCCGGAGGAGCTGTGCCTCGCGCAGGAACGGGAAGAGGGCGACGGCCTTCGCCGCCAGCGCCGCCGCCACGTCGACGTCGATGCGGTCGTCGAAGCCGACCCGCTCGCGGGAGGAGCCGATCAGGATCGTGCCGGCGGCCGTCGACTCCACGACCGTGGAGGTCTGCAGGTCCGCGTCGCCGGACTGGGTGGCGCCGACGTAGTCGGCGTCGTAGACCTTGTGCCGCACGACCTGCGGCATCCGCGTGGTCACCAGCACCATGCCGCGCCTCGGCAGCACGGGGAGGGGCGCACCGAGCGCCGCGGCGAGCTCGCCGGCCCACGGGCCGGCCGCGTTGAGGACCACGTCGGCCTCGTGGTGGCCGCGCTCCGTGCGGACCGCCCGCGCCGATCCGTCGGCACGGCGCAGGAGACCGGTCACGCGCTCGTGGGTGTGCACGACCGCCCCGGCCCGCCGCGCCGAGGCGAGGAGGGCCTCGGCGGCCGCGGTCGGTTGCAGCTGCGCGTCCTGCGGGTAGTGCGCCGCACCCGTGACGTCGGGCGCGAGGGCGGGCTCCAGGGAGTGCGCGTCGGCAGGGGTCAGGTCGTCGACGCGTACGCCGGAGGCGCGCTGCCCCGCGGTGAAGGATCGCAGCGCGACGGCGCCGCTGTCGGTGCGGCTCACGACCAGCCCGCCCTTGTGGAGGAGCTCGAGGTCGGGCGCGGCCGGACCGAGCTCGTCGAGCAGCTCGGCGGCGGTCTCGGTCCAGCGCCGGACCGCGGCTAGGGCGAGGTCGAGCTCGGGGCCCGGCGTCTTGTCGGAAACGAGCAGGTTGCCCTCGCACGCCGCGGAGGTGCCGCAGGCGGCCGAGCCTCGGTCGATGACGACGGTCTGCAGGCCGGCGCGGCTGAGGGCGCGCGCGCAGGCGGCGCCCACGATCCCCGCTCCGACGACCACGACCTTCATGATCAGTACAATATCACATTGTAGTAGATGGGCACCTCCACGCTGAGCCGGGCCGATCGGAGCGTCAAGCCCCCAGGTAAGCCTCGACGACCCGGTGGTCGTCGGCAAGGTCGCGGGCCGCGCCCTCCAGCGTCACCTTCCCGCTGTCGAGCACGTAGGCGCGGTCGGTGATGCGCAGCGCCGCCCGGGCGTTCTGCTCGACGAGCAGCACCGTCGTGCCCTCTTGGTTGATGTCGCGCACGAGGTCGAGGACGGTCGTCACCATCAGCGGGGCGAGCCCCATCGAGGGCTCGTCGAGCATCAGCAGCCGCGGACCCGCGACGAGGGCGCGCCCGATCGCGAGCAGCTGCTGCTCGCCGCCGCTCAGCGTCCCGCCCTGCTGCGACGATCGCTGCGCGAGCACGGGCAGCAGGTCGAGCACGCGGTCGATCCGTGACGCGACGAGGGCGGGGTCCCGCACCGAGTAGCCACCGAGCTGGAGGTTCTCCCGCACGGTGAGGGTGCTGAAGACGCGCCGCCCCTCGGGCACGTGCACCACGCCGTCGCCGACGACCTCCCACGGTCGCCCGGCGCGGACGGGTGCGCCGTCGACGCGGATCGAGCCGCGAGCGGGCGGCACCACTCCTGACACGGCGTTGAGGGTGGTCGACTTGCCGGCGCCGTTGTTGCCCAGCAGCGCGACCACCTCACCCTCCTCGACGCGCAGGGTGATGCCGTCGAGGGCGCGCACGGCGCCGTACGACACCTCGACGGCATCCAGCTCCAACAGGCTCATCGGACCTCCTTGTCGGGTTCGCTGCCGAGGTAGGCCTCGATGACCGCGGGGTGCTGCTGCACCTCTGTGGGCGGGCCGTCGGCGATGAGGCGCCCGAAGTTGAGCACGAGCACGCGCTCCGAGACCTCCATGACCAGCCCCATGTCGTGCTCGATCAGCACCACGGTGCGCCCGGCGTCGCGGATCTTGCGGATCAGCTCGAGCAGGACCGCCTTCTCGCCGTGGTTGAGCCCGGCTGCGGGCTCGTCGAGCAGCACGAGAGGGGTACAACGCGCCATCGCCCGCGCGATCTCGACGAGGCGCTGCTGCCCGTAGGCGAGCTGCCGCACCGGCACGCCGCGCGGTCCGTCGTAGCCGACGAAGTCGAGCCACTCGTGGGCCTGCTCGGTGAGCCGCCGCTCGTAGCGGCGGTAGCGCGGCGTGTGGAGCAGCGCGTCGAGAGCGGTCTCGCCGCGGTAGAGGTGCATCCCCGCGCGGACGTTGTCGAGCACGGTCAGCTCCGGGAAGACGCGGAGGTTCTGGAACGTGCGCGCGATCCCCGCCCGGGCGATCGAGAACGTACGACGGCCCGTGATGTCGCGGCCCGACAGCCGGATCCGGCCGGACGTCGGGCGGTAGAAGCCGGTGATGCAGTTGAATGCCGAGGTCTTGCCGGCACCGTTGGGGCCGATCACGGACAGGATCTCGCCTTCCCGGACCTCGAAGCTCAGGCCGTCGATCGCCCGGACGCCGCCGAAGGCGAGGTGCAGGTCGTGCACCTCCAGGAGCGCGTTCACGCCGGCACCTCCGCCTCGTGGTGGCGAGCCGGCCACAGCCCACGGGGCCGGACGAGCATCACCGCGATCAGCAGGACGCCGAAGAGGACGTAGCGCCAGGTGGCGAAGTCGCGCAGCGCCTCGGGCAGCAGGCTCAACGCCACCGCTCCGAGGACGATGCCGCGAGTGCTGCCCATGCCGCCGAGGACGACGGCCATCAGGACCAGCGCCGACTGCAGGAAGAGGAAGCTCTGCGGGGCGATGGCGGAGAGGTGCGCGGCGAACAGGACGCCGGCCACCGAACCCCAGATCGCGCCGAGCACGTACGCGAGCAGCTTGGCGACGTACGAGTTGACGCCCATCGCCTCGGCCGCGTCCTCGTCCTCGCGGATGAACTGCCAGGCGCGGCCGAGCCTCGACCGCGCGAGCCGAGCCGATCCGAGCACCGCGAGCGCAGCGACCGCCACGCAGAGGAAGTAGAAGGCAGCGGGTGTCGAGAGGTCGACCGACCCGAACGTCACCGACGGGATGCCGTAGATGCCGGTGGGTCCACCGGTGACCTCGAGGTTGTTGGCGGTGAGCCGGATGATCTCCCCGAAGCCGAGGGTGACGATCGCGAGGTAGTCGCTGCGCAGCCTCAGTGTCGGCGCGCCGATGACGAGCCCCGCCAGCACGGTCACCGCCAGCACGGCGGGCAGGGTGGCCAGGAGCGGCAGGTCCCACCGGGTGGTCATGATGCCCGAGGTGTAGGCGCCGACCGCCATGAAGGCGACGTAGCCGAGGTCGAGGAGGCCGCAGTAGCCCACCACGATGTTGAGACCGGCGGCGAGCACGACGAAGATCGCCGCGCTGGTCAGGATGAACAGCACGTAGGGCGAGGCGTTGACGAAGGGCGTGGCGACGGCGATCGTCAGGCCGATCGGCCCGACCCAGCGGCTCTCCAGGAGCTCACGGACCCGTGTGGTCATGCGGTCACACCCTCTCCGTCACGCGCTCGCCGAGGAGGCCGGTCGGCCGCACCGACAGGAAGGCGATCAGCAGGACGAAGGTGCACACGTCCCGCCACTGGCCGCCGAGGTAGTGGGCGCCCAGCGACTCGGCCAGGCCGAGGAGCAGCCCTCCGAGCATGGCGCCCCTCAGGTTGCCGATGCCCCCGATCACCGCTGCCGTGAAGGCCTTCAGGCCGATCACGAAGCCCATGAGGAAGTCGATCTTCCCGTAGTAGGCGCCGGCCATCACCCCTGCCGCACCGGCCAGGGACGCGCCGACGAAGAAGGTGCGGGAGATGATCGCGTCCACGTTGATCCCCATGAGATGGGCCGCGCGTGGGTCGAGGGCGATGGCCCGCATCGCACGACCGGTCGAGGTGCGCCCGACCCACGCGTCGAGACCGAGCATGAGCCCGACTGCGAAGAGCATCAGCAGCACCTGCGCGACCGTCAGGCGCACTCCCAGCACCTCGAGGGACTGGCTCTCCAGGCGCACCGGGAACACGCGGGGTCGGGTGCCGGCCGTGGCCGCGATGCCGTACTCCAGGGTGAAGGAGGCACCGACGGCCGTGATCAGGACGGCGAGGCGCGGCGAGCCCCGCAGCGGGCGGTAGGCCACCCGCTCGATGAGAAGGCCCGCCGTACCGGTCGCGGTCATCGCCACCACGAGCGCGAGCGCCAGCGCCCCCAACGACGTCACTGCCGTCAGCCCGCCGACGGCGGACAGCGCCACGAACCCGACGAAGGCGCCGAGCATGTAGAGGTCGCCGTGGGCGAAGTTCAGCAGGCGCACGATGCCGTAGACCATCGAGTAGCCCAGTGCCACCAGGGCGTAGAACGAGCCGACGAAGAGCCCGTCCCAGAGGAGCTGGGTCACCGCAGCGGGTCCTCGAGCACGAACTTGCCGTGCTTCACCACGAGCACCTGGAAGCCGCCCTCGCTCAGGGTGTGCTCCTCGGTGAAGTGGAGCGGTCCGGAGAAGATCTCGAAGCCGTCGAGGTCCTCCAAGGCCGCGATCACGTCGTCGCCGTCGGTGGAGCCCGCGTCCTTGATCGCTGCGACGGCCACCCGTACGGCGTCGTAGGACTGCGTCGAGTAGGGGCCCGGCTCGCTGTCGAACTCGTCGCGGTAGGAGGCGATCCAGTCCTCCGCGCCCTCGATGGTGTCGGGGGTCTGGGTCATCGTGGCGAAGACGCCCTCGGCGTTGTCGTCACCGGCGATCTTCACGAACGACGGATCGACGCTGCCGTCCGCGATCATCACGTCGCCGTCGTAGCCGGCGCGGCGGAGCTGGTTGACCAGCAGGCCGCCCTCCTGGAAGTAGCCCGTCCAGTACACGAGGTCGGGGTCCTCGGACAGCACGTCCGACACGGCGGAGCTGTAGTCGCTCTCGCCGGCGGTGACCGACGTGCTCGACGTGCTCACCCCGTCGGCCTCGACCAGGTCGCGGGTGCGCTCGGCGATGTCGACCGAGTACGAGGTGTTGTCGTCGACGATCGCCACCTGGTGCGCGCCCCGCTCGCCGATCCAAGGTGCGCGCCGCGTCGGCCTGCTGGCTGCCGGTCGGGTTGATGAGGAAGAAGTTGTCGAGACCCTGCTCGACGAGCTCCTCCGAGTTGGCGGCCGGGTCGACGACCGGGATCCCCGCCTTCGCGAAGACCGGCAGCATCGGGAGGGTCGAGCTGGAGCAGTAGCCGCCGACGACGGCCACCGCGCCGTTGCTGACGACCTTGTTGGCGGCCGCGACGGAGGTGGCCGGGTCGCAGGCCTCGTCCTCGACGTCGAGCTCCACCTTCCGCCCCAGCACGCCGCCCGCGTCGTTGATCTCGTCCACCGCGAGCTGGGCGCCGTTGCGCATCGAGGGGCCGATCGGCGCGCTCGAGCCCGAGAGGGGGACGACCAGCCCGATCTTCACCGGCCCGTCCTTGTCCTCATCGTCACCCAGCAGGCCGCTGCTGCACCCGCTGGCCGCGGCCATCGTCATCAGGGCGGCGCCGGCCGCGATCGTCCTTCTCATTGCCTGCTCCTCGGGGTTGCACGACGGGGGTTCGCACAACATGTCACATTGCAATGGTACTGACAAGAGTCAGCCGGGACCCGATCCCTCGCCACCTCGAGCGAGGGAGCAGTGCAGTGTGGGCTAGGCGGTCCGGTCGTCGTCCCAGACCGCGGCGCTGATCCGCCAGCCCGCGTCGGTGCGGACGAGGTGGATCGACTTCCTCCCGGTGCCGCCGTACGTCGTGCCGTGCATCAGGCCGCTCTTGGTGTAGCGGCCGTACCACTGCGCGATGTCGCCGAAGACGTCGATGCGGCCGCTGAGCGGCTCCTCCCGGAACTCGGTGAGGGTCCCGTCGGTCAGCAGGGTGCGGCGCGGCGCCAGGAACGCGTCGACGTCGTCGCTGCGCGGCGGCCTGCCGCACGTGCTGACGATCCGGGCGTCGGGCAGCGCCACCCGGCGCAGGGCGTCCATGCGCTCGTCGAGACCCGGCCCCGAGGTGAAGGCGTCGAAGAAGGTGTCGACGACCGCCTCGATCTCCCTCTGATCGGACGTGGGACCTGCGCGCCACCCGTCCTCCCTGAGGGCGAGGACCAGCTGGGTGACCCACCCGCCCTTGAACCACACGGCGTCGACGAGGCGGGCCTCCTGCTCGAACCCGAGGCGGCGCAGGAGCCGGGCGGAGGCGACGTTGCCCTCGACGCACACGGCGGTGATGCGGTGGAGGTCGAGGTCCTCGAAGCCGAGCCGGAGCACGGCCTCAGCGGCCTCGGCGGCGTAACCCTGGCCGTGGTGGGCACGACCGAACGCGAAGCCGAGCTCACCGCTGCGGTGCTCGGCGCTCGCCCACTTGAGCAGCACCTCCCCGATGACCACGCCGGTCTCGCGCACCTCGACGGCCAGCACCAGCCACTGGTCGGGACCGTCGAGGACGCCCTGCCCGAGCTTCACGTCGAGGGCGGCCCGGGTCGCCTCCCGGTCGCGCACGGGCCAAGGGATGTAGCGCACCACCTCCGGGTCGGAGTGGAACGCGAGCAGGTCCTCGAGGTCGTCGGGCCGGTGCGGCCGCAGCGCCAGCCGCGGGGTGAGGATCGGGTAGTCCGGGCGCAGCCCGCGCGCCCCGTCGTGCAGCTCCTCGGCGTCACCCATGTCCGGGAACCTACGTCACGGTCGAGGTGGGCCGGCTAGGAGCCGGCGCGGTCCTCCGCGCCGGGAGGGGGCGCGCCGTCCGGGGTCCGGTCCGTGCGGGAAGAATGCAGGACGTGACCGCCACGACCCGCGACAAGCTCCTCGACGCCACCATCCGCGTGCTGGCCGAGCAGGGCATCGCCAAGGCCTCCGCCCGCACGGTCGCGACCGCCGCCGGGGTGAACCAGGCGCTGGTCTTCTACCACTTCGGCTCGGTCGACGAGCTCCTCGCGGCGGCCTGCGAGCACGGAGCCCGCACCCGGGTCGAGGCCAACCGCGCCGCGCTGGACGCCGTGACCACGCTCCCCCAGCTGGTGGAGGCCGCACGGCACATCCACGCCTCCGAGCGCGACGCGGGACACGTCGCCCTGCTGGGCCAGCTGCTCGCCGGTGCGCCGTCGCACCCGTCGCTCTCGGCCGCGACGGCCGCGGGGCTCTCCTTGTGGATCGCCGAGGTCGAGCGGGTGCTCCAGCGGGTGCTCGCGCCGACCGTGCTGGCCGAGCTCGTCGACGTGCCCGGCCTGGCCCGCGCGATCAGCTCGTCGTTCGTCGGCCTGGAGCTCTACGAGGGCGTCGACCCCGACGGCGCCGACCAGGCCTTCGCCTCGCTCGACGCACTGGCCGCCCTCATCACCGTCCTCACCGAGCTGGGCCCGATCGAGGAGCGGGCGCTGCGCCGCAAGCTGCGCCGTCGCCCCTGACGTGCGGGTCGCGAATTGGCGAATTCCCGACCCGCTGGTCAGTGACGACGCGAACGGCCGGCCCCGAGACGACACGAACGGCCGGCCCCCGAGGGGACCGGCCGTTCGTCGATGCTCGTTGGTCGCGAGACCGTCAGGCAGGGATCACGTTGAGCGCGACCGCAGCCGACACGTCGTCGTGCAGCTTGACCGAGACCTGGTGCGAGCCGAGGCTCTTGATCGCGGTGCCGAGGACGATCGTGCGCTTGTCGATCGACTCGCCGGTGACCTCACCGAGCGCGGCGGCGACGTCACCGACGGTGACCGCACCGAAGAGGCGGCCGCCCTGGCCCGCCTTCACCTTGACGTCGACCGGGCCCTGCTCGAGCTTGGTCTTGATCTCGGAGGCGTGCGCCTCGTCGCGGACGGCGCGGGCGGACCGGGCCGACTTGATGGCGTCGGCCTGGCTCTGCGCGCCACGGCTCCACCGGATCGCGAAACCCTGCGGCAGCAGGAAGTTGCGACCGTAGCCGTCCTTGACCTCGACCACGTCGCCGGCGGCACCGAGGCCGTCGACCTCCTGGGTCAGGATGATCTTCATTGTTGCTCTCCTCCTCGTGCCCGGATCAGCGGCCGGCGGCCGTGTAGGGCAGCAGGGCGACCTCGCGGGCGTTCTTGACGGCGATCGCCACGTCGCGCTGGTGCTGGACGCAGTTGCCGGTCACACGCCGCGCGCGGATCTTGCCGCGGTCGGAGATGAACTTGCGGAGCAGCGTGGCGTCCTTGTAGTCGACGCCGGTCGCCTTCTCCTTGCAGAACTGGCAAACCTTCTTCTTCGGCTTGCGGATGACTGCCTTGGCCATTGTGGTGCTCCTCCTAAAGAAGCCCGTCCCGGTCAGTCGAACCGGAGCGGAATGGGTGGATGGATGGTGGTACTGCTTGTCAGAAGGGCGGTTCGTCGCTGCCGACGCCCGGAGCGCCCCACGGGTCTCCCGCGGGTGCGCCGCCGCCCTGGTTGCCCTGGGCACCGCCGCCGGCCGGACCGCCGGAGGCCCACGGGTCGGCAGCAGGTGCGCCGCCGCCGTAGCCGCCGCTCCCCTGGTTGCCGCCCTGGCTGCCGTAGCCGCCGCCACCGCCGGAGCGCTGAGCCCGGGTGACCTTGGCCGTCGCGTACTTCAGCGACGGACCGACCTCCTCGACCTCGATCTCGAAGACGGTGCGCTTCTCACCCTCGCGGGTCTCGTACTGCCGTGACTTCAACCGGCCCTGGACCACGACGCGCATCCCCTTCTGCAGGGACTCCGCGACGTTCTCCGCAGCCTGGCGCCACACCGAGCAGGAGAGGAACAGCGCGTCGCCGTCCTTCCAGTCGTTGCTCTGGCGGTCGAAGGTGCGCGGCGTCGACGCGATCCGGAAGTTCGCCACGGCCGCACCCGAGGGGGTGAAGCGCAGCTCCGGGTCGTCGACGAGGTTTCCGACGACGGTGATGACGGTCTCGCCTGCCATGTCAGGTCTCCCTAGCGTTCGTGATCGGTGATCGTGTGGCGCTCATCGTGTCGTGGCCGACCGACATTCGGTAGGCCTATCCACAGCGCCGCGCGGTCAGACCGTCGGACGCAGGACCTTCGTGCGCAGGATCGCCTCGTTCAGACCGAGCTGGCGGTCGAACTCCGCGACGGTCGCCGGGGTGGCCGTCAGGTTGATGACGGCGTAGATGCCCTCGGCGTTCTTGTTGATCTCGTACGCCAGGCGGCGACGGCCCCAGATGTCGACGTTGTCGACGGAGCCGCCGTCCTTGCGGACGACGTTGAGGTACTTGTCGAGCGAAGGCTCGACAGTGCGCTCGTCAAGGCTGGGGTCGAGGATGACCATGACTTCGTAAGCACGCAAAGCGGTCTCCACCTCCTCTGGACTAGGCGGCCACGGACTCTCCGTGGCAGGAGGGCTCTGCATCCGCACCTCCCCCTGTGGGAGGGCGACGGGACAGGCTAGCAACGGAGTACGGCGGCAGCCGAATCCGCGACCCGCCCGATGTTCGGCGGCGACCCCGCCGGCTACTGCAGGGTGACCTGGTTGTGCACCTCGAGCTCGCCGTCGGCGCCACCGGTCAGGACCGCGTCGATGCCCTCGAGCCCGGCGCCGCCCACGATCACCTGGTAGGAGAAGCAGCCGTCGGTGCCCCCCGCGACGACGGTGTCGCTGTAGAGCGAGGAGCCGTCGACACCGAGCAGGGTGAGCGACAACGTCGTGCCCTCGGGCACGCCGGTGAAGTCCCACTCGGCGTAGATCGCGTCCTGGCCGGCCGGGTAGGGCACCGTGGCGCTGTCGGCCGTGCAGCCCTGGCTGCCCTCCGCCGCCCAACCGAGCGCGGTGATCGTGGCCTGGTCCGGGACCTGCTCGTCCGGCATCTGGTCGAGGTAGGGCGACACGTAGTCGGTGCCCTGCTCGGCGGCGTCGAGCAGGCCGACGGCGAAGTTGGCCGGCCGCAGCCGCGCGGACCCGCCGGTGAAGCTGCCGCCCGCTCCCGAGTCGCCGACCGTCATGTCGGTGACCACGTTGTCGTTGATGCCGACGATCTCGCCGTCGTCGTTGATGGACGGGCCACCGGAGTTGCCGGAGCCGATCCGCACGTCGCTGTCGATCCACGCCCGCTCGGGGTCGATCGGGTCGTCACCGAGGAACGTCGAGACCACGCCCCGGGTGACGGTGAGGGCGTTCTGGGTGAAGTCCTCGGTGGTGGCGACGTGCGCGACGCCCGGGAAGCCGAGGGCCGTGATGTTGTCGCCGGTGTGGACGTCGTCGATGTTCCCGATCTTCAGGGGCTCGGGCAGGTCGAGCGCGCCCGGGTCGATCGGGTTGCCGTCGACGTCGCCGGTGATCTGCATGATCGTCAGGTCGAGCGGACCGTCGGAGACGACCGGCTCCGCGGTGTACTCCGGCGCGGCCGGCTTGTCGTCCTCGGCCGAGACGAGCGCGATCTGGTACGACGCCGGCGCCTCGCCCTCCTCCGGGAACAGGGCTCCGGGCGTCGTCGGGTCGCCGACGTGCGAGGCGGTGAGGATCTTGCCGTCGGCGCTGACGATCGAGCCCGAGCCCTTGCTGGTGACCTCCCCGCTGGAGTCGAGCGCGATGATCAGCACCGTCGCGAGCTTGGCCTTGGCCAGCTCCTCCGCCGTGAGCCCGGACGCCGGCGCCTGGCTGCTGCCCCCGCCGCCGTTGTCGTCATCGCCTCCGGCGAGCACGAGGGCCGCGGTCACGCCACCGCCGACGACCACCAGCGCCGCGACGATGCCGCCGACGAGGAGGGCGGTGCGCTTGCGCTTCTTGCCGGCGAGCTCCTTCTGCGCCTGGCGCGCCTCGACGATCGGGACGACCTCGACCTCGACGCCGGCCGTGGGGTGGCCGAGCATCAGACGGAGCGGTCCGGTCACCTTCCGCGTGGTCACCCGGTCCTCGTCCTCGAACGTGCCGGCGGTCGACCGGTCGACGTACCACCACCCGTCGGGGCGGCTCTCGACCACGGCGTGCAGCCGCGAGACGGACGCGTCGTCGGTGACGACCTCGTTGGCCGGGTCGCGACCGATGCGCACGGTCGTGCCCGGGACGAACCGGCGGCTCTGGCCTCCGGTGCGCACCAGCAGGGCCGGGCCCGGCACGAACGCGCCCGGCACCGCGCCGCCGGGGAGGACCGTCTGCTGCAGGCCGGCCGCGGGCAGGGCGGCGGGGTCGACCACAGGTGCCGGACGCGCACCTGCGAGCGCGTAGCGCAGCTCCTCGCCCTCGGCGCCACCGATCCGCACGGTGCCCTGCCCGGCCAGCCGCAGCTCGGTCACCCGGTTGCCCTGGTGGAAGGAGCCGCTGGAGCTGCCGACGTCGACGAAGGTCCAGCCGGTCTCGTCAGGACGGATCTCCGCGTGGCGGCGCGACACCGTGCCGCCCATGAGGGTGATGTCGCATGCGGGGTCGCGGCCGATGGTCACGGGCGCCGTACCGTCGAAGGTGAAGGTCTGGCCGGCGCTCTCGATCTGCAGGGGAGTCACGCAGGGAGGTTAAGGGTGGAGCCGCTCGTGCGGGCGGAAATCGGCCACGTCGGGACGGCGGACGAGCGGGATCACGGCTGCGCGTCCGGTCATCGTGGTGCACGCGGTGAGGACCCCGACCCCCAGCCCGACCACCGCTGACCCCGTCAGGACGGCCAACGTCGAGCCGACGACGATCACCGTCACCGCGCCGGTGGCGACGACCTGCCCGGCCTGCGTCTCGCACCGCTTCGAGAGCAGGTGGACCACCGGGATGGCGACCAGGGCGAACGGCGCCGAGCACACCGTGGTGTAGACCGCCATCACCACGAGGATCCCGAACAGCTCCTCCACGTGCACCGGTCCCGTGAGGACGGCCAGCGCGACCGGGAGGAGCGCGAAGCACGCCACGCTGACCACGTACGCCAGCAGGTAGCCGTCGATCCCAGGGGTCCTCGCTCGCGCCATCTCGCACCTCTCCGCCGTTTGAGCGGTCGCTCAAGAGCCAGTGTGCCAGATGTTTGAGCGATTGCTCAACTCCGGGGCGCGTCCGGCCGGCGGGAACGTCGGCGCGTGCTCCTAGGCTGGCCACATGAGCGAGCTGCGCATCGGTGCCCACGTCGAGCAGACCGACCCGATCGCGGAGGCCCAGGCCCGCGACGCGCCGCTGGTGCAGTTCTTCCTCGGCAACCCGCAGTCCTACAAGGGCCCCGTCCTCGCCTACGAGGGCGGGCCGGAGAAGCTGCGCGCCGACGCCGAGGCCGCCGGCGTCGACCTCTACGTCCACGCGCCGTACCTCATCAACGTCGCGACGACCAACAACCGCCAGCGGATCCCCAGCCGCAAGCTGCTCCAGCAGCACATGGACGCGGCCGCCGAGATCGGCGCCAGGGGGCTGATCGTCCACGGCGGTCACGTCACCGACGACGACGACCCGGCCAAGGGCTTCGACAACTGGCGCAAGGCGATCGCGGCGACCGACATCAAGATCCCGCTGCTCATCGAGAACACCGCCGGCGGCACCAACGCGATGACGCGCTACCTCGAGCGGATCGCCGGCGTCTGGGCCGCGATCGACGGCACCGAGGGGGCCGATCAGGTGGGCTTCTGCCTCGACACCTGCCACGCCCACGCGGGCGGCAACCCGCTCGACACGATCGTCGACGACGTCCTCAGGATCACCGGACGCATCGACCTGGTCCACTGCAACGACAGCCGCGACGACTTCGACTCCGGCGCCGACCGCCACGCCAACTTCGGCGCCGGCCGCATCGATCCCGACCTGCTCGCGGCCGTCGTGCGCGACGCCGGCGCCCCTGTGGTGTGCGAGACCCCCGGAGGCGCCGCCGAGCATCTCGCCGACTTCGCCTGGCTCAGGGAACGCCTCTAGGCGGGGCGCCAGCCGAGGTTGGTCGCGACCTTCTCGAGGGTGGCCAGCACACGTTCGCGGTCGTCGTCGGCCACGTCGGCGAAGGCCCGTCCCTGCAGGTCGCCGAGTGTCTGCTCCTCGACCTGGGCCACCCGGTCGAACCCCTTGTCGGTGAGGCGCCACTCGTTCGCCTGGTGCTGGACGAGGCCGGCCTTCTCCGCGGCCCGTACGACGTCGTCGACGGTGGCGTCCGCCGGCACGAACTGCGCGAGGCCCTCGTGCAGCACGTCGTCGGCGACGGCGCCGGTGCGCAGCCGCGTGAGCACCTGCCACTGCCCCTCGTCGATGCCGGCACCGTTCGCGGCGCGCGCGAACTCGTCCTGCATCAGCATGTCCAGCGTTCTCACCCAGAAGCTCAGCGGTTGCGGTGCGGTCATGGAAGGTCGGTACCCACATCGGGCGCGCCAACCGCCACCGCTCCCGCGCGCGGTCCCGGCCGCCGGTCCATCTCCCGCCAGCGCGGGTTGAGGGCCGGCAGCATGGTCACCAGGAAGTACGCCGCCCCGACCGCGAGCATCGCGAAGGTCAGCCCCTGCCACGACACCAGCGCACCGCCGAGGAGGCCGCCGAACGGCATCAACGCGAAGCACATCGCCGTCGTCAGCGACGACACCCTCCCGAGCAGGGCCGGGGGGATGCGCTCGAAGATCACCACACCGAGCACGGGGTTGAGGAAGCCCGACGCGAATCCGCTGGCCACGACGACCAGGCCCAGCAGCCACAGCGGCGAGTCGTAGGCGAGCACACCGAAGCGCGGTGCGCCGGTGACGAGGTAGGCGGCGAGGTAGACCGCGTAGCGCGGCAGTCGCACGGCCCACGTCGCCGCACACACCGAGCCCACCGCCGAGGCTCCCGCGAAGACGGCGAGCAGGACTCCGAGACCGGCCGCCCCGGCGCCGTACTCCTTGGCCCAGACGGGCAGCAGCACCGTGGCCCACGCCGTGTCGAGCACGTTGGTGAGCGCGACCATCACCGCGATCCCGAGGAGCAGCGGGTCGCGGCGGAGGAAGTCCCAGCCCTGCCGGAGCTGGTCGAGGTACGGCGACGGGTCCGCCTCCTCCTCGCTGGCAGCCGGACGCAGGGCGACCGTCGCCCAGGCCATGACGACGGCGGACAGGCCGAAGCTCGCGGCGTCGACGGTGATGGCGTTCGCCGGGCCCAGGGCGGCGACCAGCGCGCCCGCGGCGGCCGCGCCGACGAGGCTCGCGGACCGTTCGACGGTGCTCGCCAGGCCGGTGACGCGCTCCATCGGCACGCCCGCGGTCTCGGCGAGCCGCGGCACCAGCGCGTGCTTGGCGGCGTCTCCGGGTCCGCGCAGGGCGCCTGCGCCGGCGACGAGCGCGAGGAGGACCGGGAGGGTGAGGAGGTCGGCGGCATGCAACAGGGGGATCGCCCCGACCACCACCACGCTCGCGACATCGCAGGTGATCGCCACCCGCCGTGAGCCGAGCCGGTCGATCAGCGGGCCGCCGAGCACCTTGAGCACGACCATCGGGAGCATCTCCGCCAGCGCTACCAGCCCGGTCCGGGTGGCGCTCCCGGTCGTCGTCAGCACGAACCACGGGATCGCGATCATCGACACCCGGGTGCCGATCAGGGAGATCGCGTCGGCACAGAGCCAGCCGTAGAGCGGTCGCCTCACCCGTCGACCTCCTCCGCGGCGCCGGGCTCGGCTCCCAGCCGCCCGGGCTGGGGGAACGCGGCGATCTGGACGGCGTAGTCGACCGCGTCGTCGCCGTCCTCCTCGGCGGTCTCCTGGACCAGCTCGAAGATCGCGTCGAGCAGCGTGCGGGCACCGGCCGGCGAGAGCCGCACGACCCAGTCGCTGAGGGTCTCCGCGCGCCGCCACTCCGGCGGGAGCGCCGGACGCTCCTCGATCGCCCGCTGCAGCCGCTCGGTGTAGAAGGTCGCCACCGCCTGCACGTAGGCGTCGAGCGTCTCCTCGCCCTCGAGGTCCCCCGGCTCGGGAGCCGCGGTCTGGGTCGAGCGGTGCGCCGCCCGCCACCACCGGTCGCGTGCGTTGCCCCGCTCGGTGTCCTCGACGACGAACCCGTGCTGCGCCAGCTGGCGCAGGTGGTAGGACGTCGCCCCGCTGTTGAGCCCCATCCGGGCGGCGAGCGAGGTGGCGGTGGCCGGCCCGTCGATGCGCAGCAGTCCCAGCATCCGCAGCCGCACCGGGTGGGCCAGGGCCCGCAGCTCCGACGTCGACGGGGTGATCGAGGTGATCGGTTCGGGCTTCACGACACCCACCCTAGAACGCAAACGACTGTTTGCAAATAGTTCTTTGCGGTCAGTTCGATCGGTGTGAGGAATCCCCGGTCGACCGGGGAAACTGTCACTTGTCGGGGTTTGCAAACCCCGACAAGTGAGGGAATCCCCGGTCGACCGGGGATTCCTGACCGCCCGATAGCCTCGACCCATGCCGACCATCCGGGTGATCTCAGCCGACGAGCACCGCGACTACCTCGCGACCCTCCCGTCGGCGAGCTTCTTGCAGACGCCGGGCTGGGCGAAGGTCAAGAGCGAGTGGCGTTCGGAGCACCTGGCCTGGGTGGACGGCGACGGCACCACCGTCGGGGCGGCGCTGGTCCTCTACCGACAGCTCCCGCGGCTGAAGCGCTACCTGGCCTACCTCCCGGAGGGGCCGGTGATCGACTGGTCGACCGACGCCCTCGGCGACTGGCTCGACCCGTTGGTGCGGCACCTGAAGCGCGAGGGGGCGTTCGCCGTACGCATCGGGCCGCCGGTCGTCACCCGCCGCTGGTCGGCCGCACAGATCAAGGACGGCATCGCCGACCCGGCCGTCGACCGGCTCGGCCAGGTCGCACCGCTCGAGCGGTCGGCGGCCGGCGCGCGTGTCGTCGCCCAGCTGCACGAGCTGGGCTGGCGTCACCAGGGGGCCGAGGGCGGCTTCGCGGCCGGGCAGCCCCAGTTCGTCTACCAGGTCCCGTTGGTGACGCCCGAGGGCGAGCCACACACCGAGGAGTCGCTCCTCAAGGGCATGAACCAGCTCTGGCGCCGCAACATCAAGAAGGCCGCGAAGGAGGGGGTCGAGGTCGCCACCGCCACGCGCGCCGACCTCAAGGCGTTCCACGACCTCTACGTCCACACCGCCGAGCGCGACCACTTCACCCCGCGTCCGCTGCGCTACTTCGAGGTCATGTACGACGCCCTCAACGCCGATGCCCCCGACCGGCTCAAGCTCTGGCTGGCGCGCCACGAGGGCGACCTGGTCGCCGCCACGCTCGCGGTCCGCGTCGGTCAGCACTCCTGGTACTCCTACGGCGCCTCCTCCACCGAGAAGCGCGAGGTCCGCGGCTCCAACGCCGTCCAGTGGGCGATGATGCGCGACGCGCTCGCCGAGGGCGCGACCGTCTACGACCTGCGCGGCATCACCGAGACGCTCGACGCCGACGACTCCCACGTCGGGCTGATCCAGTTCAAGGTCGGCACGGGTGGCGAGGCGGTCGAGTACGCCGGCGAGTGGGACCTCCCGGTCAACCGGGCGCTCTACAAGGCGTTCCAGCTCTACCTGAGCCGGCGGTAGGGATGAGCCTCACCCTCACCGTCGACGGCGCGCGCTGGCGGGCCCACCTGGAGTCCGTCGCCGACGCCAACCCCGGCATCGTGCCGGTCGCCAAGGGCAACGGCTACGGCTTCACGACCGGCCGCCTGGCCCGCAAGGCGCAGTGGCTCAAGGACCGCGGCCACGACGTGACGGCTCTCGCCGTCGGGACGTACGGCGAGATCACCGATGTCGCCTCCCGGTGGGACGGCGACATCGTGGTGCTCACCCCCTGGCGCCCGTTCGTCGCGGCCCTCGATGCCGCACTGACCCGGCGGGTCGTCCACACGGTCAGCCGCCTGGAGGACCTCGAGCAGCTACTGACGCTCTCCCCGACCGCCCGCATCGTGCTCGAGCGCACCACGAGCATGCGCCGCCACGGCATGTCGGGTCGCGAGATGTGGGAGGCCGGCGAGGTGCTGCGCCGCCATCCCGACGCACGCCTCGAGGGCGTCGCGCTGCACCTCCCTCTCCAGCAGGGCAACCACCTCGGCGAGGTCGGTCGACTGCTCACCGACGCGATCGCGGCCGACTGCGGCATCGAGACCGTCTGGGTCAGCCACCTCACCGACGGCGAGCTCGCCACGCTCCGCGAGCAGTACGCCGACTTCCGGATCCGCCCGCGCATCGGCACCCAGCTCTGGCTCGGTGACCGGGGTGCGCTGCGCGTGACCGCCACGGTCCTCGACGTGCACCCGGTCGAGAAGGGGGACAGCTTCGGCTACCGGGCGCGCACCGCGCCGAAGTCCGGCCACCTGCTCGTCGTCAGCGGCGGCACCGCCCACGGGATCGGCCTCGAGGCGCCGACGGGCGAGTCGTCCATCAAGGCCCGTGCCGCGACCCTCGCGCGCGGCGGGCTCGACGCGGTCGGGTTCGTGCGGTCGCCGTACTCCATCGACGGCAAGCAGCGGCTCTTCGCAGAACCGCCGCACATGCAGGCCTCGATGCTCTTCCTACCGAACGGCGCGCGCGTGCCGTCCGTGGGCGACGTGATCGACGTGCGGGTCCGCTACACCGCGACCTCGTTCGACGAGATCGTCATCGCCTGACCCGGGCACCACCTCGGGCCGGTCCCGGGCCGGGTCGTGGTGGGGCAGCAGCATGTCGCGCACCACCATCACCACCAGGTAGAGCTCGCACGCCATCCGCACCACGATGCCGACCCAGTAGAACCCCGGGTCGCCACCACCGGCGGGCTGGAGGTAGCCGCCGAGGTACCACCAGACCGTGCAGAAGTAGAAGATCTCGCCGGCCTGCCAGATGATCTGGTCGCGCCAGCGCGGACGGGCGAGCACGGCCAGCGGCAGCAGCCAGAGGACGTATTGCGGCGAGTACACCTTGTTGACGAGGAGGAAGCCCGCCACGATCAGGAAGCCGAGCTGGGCCAGCCTCGGGGTCTCGGCAGGATCGCCGGGCGAGCTCCTCGACCACCGGTTGCGCATCGGACGGCCGGCGAGCAGCCCGAGCACGAGCACGCCGACGCACCAGGCGCCGAAGAACAACCACGACCAGGTGTTGATGGTGTGCACCTGGACGCCGTCGGCGCGCACCTGGTCGATGATCAGCCACACCGAGCCGAGGTCGGGGCCCCGGTCGGCGTTGAACGACCAGAAGACCTTCCACTCGGCTGCACCGCTGAGGTAGGCGGGCAGGTTCACCACGCCCCACGTCACCGCGGCCCACACGGCTGCCAGGCCGAAGGCGGCGTAGCGCCGTTGCCGGATGCAGATGACCAGCAGCGCGCCGAGGAGGAAGAGCGGGTAGAGCTTGACCGCGGCGCCGAGCCCGATGAGCGCCCCGGTCAGCACTGATCGTTCGCGTGACCAGGCGAGCAGTGCCAGCGCCACGAGCGCGACGGAGATGAGGTCCCAGTTGATGAGGCCGGTCAGCAGGAGGGTCGGGGAGAGGGCGAAGGCGGCGGCGTCCCAGGGCCGTCCGCGATCGACGCGCGAGAGCGCCCACCCCGCGGCCAGGGCCATCAGCGCGAACCCAGCGGCGTTGACCAGGACGAAGATCGTCAGCTCGCGGTCGACGTCCTTGTCACCGGACAGCTCGGTCACCGGTCGGTCGGCGCGCGCGTCGACATCGGGACTGCCGTCGATCTTCTGGGTCAACCACGCCGTTCCGTAGGCCCAGTAGGCGATGCCGACCGGGTACTCCATCACCTGGTAGCGGTTCCGGGTCTCGGTGTCGTCGCTGTAGGGCCACGACAGCTCGGCCAGCCCGCGCCCGACGTAGAGCGGGCGCAGGTCGGAGTAGCACATGTGGGAGTAGACCCAGTTCTGGTCCTTGCCCTCCGCCAGCGAGCAGGGAGCCTTCTGCACGATGCCGAGGGCGAAGACCACCGCGGTCATCAACAGCAGGACGCGGGTGGGGGTCCACCACCGGTGGCGGCCGGCGTGGTCGCCGACGGGTCCACCGACCACCTCGCTGACGGCGGCCACCACCCGGTCGTCCCGGGTGGGGTGGACGTGGGTCATCCCCGGGAGGCCCGGCGTCGCCGTTGCGTACGACGGCCGCGGTGACCGGTCGCCGTCGAGCGCGGCCCCCCGCTGGGCGCCCCGCTGGTGGTGCCCGTGTCCGTCGGCTGGGTGGGCGTGGTGTCCGTCGGGGTCGTCGGCTCGGTCGGCGTCGTCGGCGGCGCGGACGTCGGCTCCGAGCTCGGCGGCTGGGTCGTCGGCTCCGAGGTCTCCGGGGCCTGCGTCGTCTTCGTCTTCGTCGGCTTCGGCGGCGGCGGCGTGTAGGGCTCGTGGCCGGTGACCGGGGCCTCCCCGTCGACGTACGCCGGCGGCGGGAACGGGATCGGGTCGAGACCCTCCATGTCGCGTTCCATCACCGCGCGCCAGGTCTGGGCCGGGTAGGCGCCACCGAAGTACGACGGCAGCCAGCCCTTGAGCTCCTGGTTGCCCCGCCCACGGACGTACATGACCGAGGTCGAGAGCTGCGCGGTGAAGCCGGTGAACCAGGCCGAGGAGACCTCGCCGAGACCGTTGGTCGCCGTGCCGGTCTTGCCGGCGGCCGGCCAGGCGAAGCCGCTCAGCGACGAGGCGGCGGTGCCGGCCTTGACGACCTCCTGCATGGCGTACGAGACGTCGGCGTCGATGTCCTCGGGCAGGGCCCGATGCGTCTGCACCTTGTGGTCGTAGCGGGTGTCGCCGTTGGCGTCGACGACCTTCTCGATGATGAACGGCTCCGCGGCGACGCCGCCGTTGGCGATGGTGGCGTAGGCGTTGGCCATGTTGATCGGGCTGACCGTCTGGGACCCGAGCGCGACCTGCTCGTTGGCCTGGAGGCCCTCGGTCTCGTCGGGGAAGCCGAACTTGTCCTTGCCGGCCTCGGCCGGCGGGATCCCCATGTCCTCGGCGGTGTCGACGATCTTCTGGGGGCCGTCCTCCATCGACGTGGTCAGGTCGACGTACGCCGTGTTGATGGAGTCCTCGGTCGCCTTGATGAGGTTGACGCGGCCGTAGTCGTAGTCCTGCTCGTTCTCCACGGTGTAGCCGTTGTCGGTGGTGAACGGCGAGTCGCCGGTGAAGGTGTCCTTGAGGGAGAAGCCGTCCTTGATGCCTGCCGCGAGCGCGAACGGCTTGAAGCTCGAGCCGGCCTGACCGCCCTCGACCGCCCAGTTGAGCTGGGAGAGCAGGTAGTCCTGGCCCGCGTAGATGCCGCGCACCGCGCCGGTGCCCGGCTCGACCGACGCCACCGCGACGTGCAGGTTCTTGTAGCCGAAGCCGTCCGGGCGCGCCTCGCGCATGCCCTCCAGGGCGGCGTCCATCGCCTTCTTGGTGAAGGTGGTGGTGACCTTGAGCCCGCCGCCGTTGATCTCCTGCTCGCTGAACCCGAGCCGGAGCAGCTCCTTCTTGACCATCGCCAGGACGTGGCCCTTCTGCTGGCCGTAGGAGTCCTCGGCCGCGGGCGGGTCGAAGTGCGGCAGCTTCGGGTAGGCGCGCTGCTCCTGCTGGTCGGTGATCGTGCCCATCTTGGCCATGGCACCGATGACGTACTGGTAGCGGCCCTTGAGGGCGGCCTTCGCGTCCTTGCCGTTGGCGGGGTCGAGGTCGTTGGGGTCGTTGAGCACGGCGGCGAGCACCGCGCTCTGCTGGAGGTCCAGGTCCTTCGCGTCGACCTGGAAGTACGCCTGCGCGGCCGCCTGGACGCCGTAGGCACCCCGGCCGAAGTAGATCGTGTTGAGGTAGCCCTCGAGCACGTCCTGCTTCGAGAGCTGGTTCTTGATCTTGAGGGAGAGGATCGCCTCCTTGACCTTGCGCTTCCAGGTGCGCTCCTGGCTCAGGTAGAGGATCTTCACGTACTGCTGGGTGATCGTGGACCCGCCCTGGGTCACGTTGCCGGTGGCGTTGCTGAAGGCGGCGCGCAGGATGCCCTGCGGGTCGATGCCCGAGTTGGTCCAGAAGGTCTGGTCCTCCGCGGCGACGACCGCGTCCTTGATGGTGTCGGGCATCTCCTCGTAGTCGATCGTGTCGCGCTTCTGGATCGCGAAGTCCCCGAGGTCGGTCTTGCCGTCGGAGTAGTAGACGTGGGTCGTCTGCGTCAGGTACTCGGAGTTGGGGCTCGGGATGTCGATCGAGCGGTAGGCGACGTAGAAGAGGCCGGCCATGATCAGCACCAGCACCAGGCCGGAGATCGCGCCCCACTTGGCCACCCACAGCAGGCGCTGCTGCCAGGTCTTCGGCTGCTTGTCCTTGGCGGCGCCGCTCTTCGCGCCCTTCGCCCCACCCTTGGCGGAGGCGGTGGAGCCGCTCTTCGACGTCGACGAGGTCTTCGCCGAGTCCGCCTTGCGCTTGCCGTCCGCCAACGTCCTGCCTCACTCGATGCTTCGGGGGGTCGGCCGGTGCGCACGAACGGCACCGGCAATGCCGCAGATCAGGGTACGGGCCAGGCGAGAAGGTCCCCCATTCGCCACTCTTGATCCATCGAAAGTTCAGATTCCGCGGATATATCGCTACGATAGATCGCATGGCACGGCGTGGCGACACCATCGAGCTCGCAGTCCTCGGACTGCTGCACGAGGGACCCATGCACGGCTACGAGCTCCGCAAGCGCCTCAACCTGATGCTCGGGTGGGGCCGGTTGCTCTCCTACGGCTCGCTCTACCCGGCGTTGAAGAAGATGCTCCGCGGCAACCTCATCTCCGAGGTCACCGCACCCGTGAGCGCGACCTCACGCCGGCCCCGGATCACCTACCAGGTGACCGAGAAGGGCACCGCCGAGTTCCACCGGCTGATGTCGGAGGTCGGTCCCACCGCGTGGGAGGACGACAACTTCGACATCCGCTTCCGGTTCTTCTCCTCGACCGACATGGAGATCCGGTTGCGCGTGCTGGAGGGGCGTCGCTCGCGTCTGCAGGAGCGGCTCGACCGCGTCCAGCGCGAGCTGCAGATGACCCAGAAGGAAGTCGACCGCTACGCCACCGAGCTTCAGCGGCACGGGGTCGAGTCCGTGGAGCGCGAGGTCCGCTGGCTGTCCGACCTGATCAACGCCGAGCGCGGCGCCACCGGCGCGCAACCGGCCACCGCAGCAGAGAACGATTGATGGAAAACGACCAAGGAAGGAATCCCATGGGTTCGGTTCGAGTAGCGATTGCCGGCGTCGGCAATTGCGCCACGTCTCTCATCCAGGGCGTGCACTACTACCGGGACGCCGACCCCAGCGGCACCGTCCCCGGTCTGATGCACGTCACGTTCGGCGACTACCACGTGAGCGACGTCGAGTTCGTCGCCGCGTTCGACGTCGACGACAAGAAGGTCGGCAAGGACCTGTCCGAGGCCATCAACGCCTCGGAGAACAACACCATCCAGATCTGCGACGTGCCGACCATCGGCGTCGAGGTCCAGCGTGGCCCGACCCTCGACGGTCTCGGCAAGTACTACCGGATGACCATCGAGGAGTCCGGCGCGGAGCCGGTCGACGTCGTGCAGGCGCTCAAGGACTCCGGTGCCGACGTCCTCGTGTCCTACCTCCCGGTGGGCTCGGAGGAGGCCGACAAGTTCTACGCCCAGTGCGCGATCGACGCCGGTGTGGCCTTCGTCAACGCCCTGCCCGTCTTCATCGCCTCCGACCCCGAGTGGGCCAAGAAGTTCGAGGACGCGGGCGTCCCGATCGTCGGCGACGACATCAAGTCGCAGGTCGGTGCCACCATCACCCACCGGGTGATGGCGAAGCTGTTCGAGGACCGCGGCGTGGTGCTGGACCGCACCTACCAGCTCAACGTCGGCGGCAACATGGACTTCAAGAACATGCTCGAGCGCGAGCGCCTGGAGTCCAAGAAGATCTCCAAGACGCAGGCCGTGACCTCCAACCTCAACGGCCCGCTGGCCGGGGTCGGCGCGGACGACCGCAACGTGCACATCGGCCCGTCCGACTACGTCGCCTGGCTCGACGACCGCAAGTGGGCCTACGTCCGGCTCGAGGGCCGCGCGTTCGGTGACGTCCCGCTCAACCTGGAGTACAAGCTCGAGGTCTGGGACTCCCCCAACTCCGCCGGCATCATCATCGACGCCGTCCGTGCCGCGAAGATCGCCAAGGACCGCGGCATCGGCGGCCCGATCATCCCCGCGTCGGCGTACCTCATGAAGAGCCCGCCGGTGCAGATCGAGGACACCGAGGGCCGCCTCCTGCTGGAGAAGTTCATCTCCGGCGAGTGACGCCTCGTACCACCTGAGAGCCGCGGATCCCCCGGGATCCGCGGTTCTCGCTTTTTCATGGTCGTGGGCCCGTCACCGCGTCTCGATACGTCGCGCAGCCCCCGCTGGTCGAGGAGGTCGCGCAGCCCCCGCTGGTCGAGGAGGTCGCGCAGCCCCCGCTGGTCGAGGAGGTCGCGCAGCTTCCGCTGGTCGAGGAGGTCGCGCAGCGACCGTCTCGAGACCCGGTGACGTACCCACCCACCGTCCCCACACCCGAGGGAGCCGGGGCCTCACCCGAGTGCGTACGCCCGGGGCGTCCCGAGGCCTTTGAGCTCCAGGCCCTCGACCGGCGCACAGGCGACGGTGCGGTCCAGCTCGGCGTACGTCGCGTGGTCGACGAGCACCTGCCCGGAGGCCGCTCCGCCGCACAGCCGGGCGGCGAGGTTCACGACGCCGCCGAGCGGGGTGTAGTCGTAGCGGCCGTCGAAGCCGACGACGCCCAAGGTGGCGTAGCCGTAGGCCAGTCCGATGCCGTAGCTCAGGTCGTGACCACGGCGCTGCCACTCCGCCACCAGTGCGTCGAGCGGTGCGCGGAGGTCGGCGACCATCGCCACGGCGGCGCGGGCCGGTTCCGCGTGCGGCACCGGGTCGCCGAGGTAGGCCATGATCCCGTCGCCGGCGTAGCCCCCGATGGTCGCACCGTGCCGCTGCAGCACCTCGCCGACGGTCCGGTAGTACTGGTCGAGGTCGGCGACGACCTCCTCCGGCTCCGACTCCTTCGTGAAGGCCGTGAACCCGCGCAGGTCGCAGAAGAAGACCGCGATCTGCTGCCGGTGCGGGCGGATGAGCTCCTCGCCGTCCGCGGAGAGTACGGCGTCGGCGACCTGCGGCGTCAGGAACCGGCGCAGACCGCCGAGCCGCTCGATCTCCTCGACCTGGGTGGCGACCCGCTCCTCCAGCGTGCGGTTGAGCTCGGCGACCTCCAACCGTGCCGCGTGCTCGGACGTCGCGAGCCGGTCGGCGCGCTGAGCGATGACGCCGAGGATCCACGAGACCGCCACCACGGTGCTGGCGACGGTCGCCCACTGGACCACGGGACCGGCCCAGCCGTCCTGCGCGAACATGACCACCCCGCATCCGGCGATCGCGTTCGCGGCTGCGAGGAGGGCCCACCTCAGCTCGAACAGGTAGAAGGCGAAGGGCAGAGCCTCGAGGTAGAACACGGTCACGATGCCGAAGTGGGGGCCGACGGCCCACATCGCGGCCGACGACACGAAGCCCATCGAGAGCACGGCGACCAGCCCGGCGAGCGGCGAGTAGCGCCGGAGGACGCGCGGCGACGGCAGCAGGAGTCCGAGGAGCACCAGGACGCTGACCGCGAGCACGACGCACCCGATGACCCGCATCGCTGCCGGGTGCACCACTCCGGGCAGGCTGCCCGCGACGACGAAGGCGGCGCCGGACGCCTGGACGGACAGGACGACGGAGATCACCCACTGCTGCACGAGGACGCGCATCGGCACCGTGCGCATCACGCGCGCCATCGGGCCGTCCCACGGCTCGGCGTCGGCCGCGGCGACCTCGGGGGAGCTCAGGTCCCAGAACCGCATGCTCGAGGCTAGCGCCGCGCGGGCCTCCGCGACGTCAGGGTGATCCCCACATTCCGGGGGCAGGTCAGCGCTCGGCGTCGGCCTTGATCGTCCGCAGCGTGGCGTTCATGCCGGAGAGCAGCTCCTCGTCGAACCGCTCTAGGCCGCCCATCATCAGGTCCTGCAG
Source organism: Nocardioides candidus (assembly GCF_041321175.1). Lineage (NCBI taxonomy): Bacteria > Bacillati > Actinomycetota > Actinomycetes > Propionibacteriales > Nocardioidaceae > Nocardioides > Nocardioides candidus. The sequence goes on from NZ_JBGGWC010000001.1 coordinate 434,855, forward strand.
CCGGGCGGAGACCGGCGCCAGCCCGTCGGGAGCCGCGCGCCGGTGCGTGACCCGGGTGCCGCCGTCGGGCAGCGCCTCCAGGGAGTAGGACCAGATCGTCTTGTTGTCCTTCACCCGGAAGGCGAACTCCCGGGGCGCGTCCGCGCGGATCACCTTCGACCGCGTCGGCCAGACCTTCCAGCCGCTGCGGTTGATGTTGAGGGTCGTCGTACCGACGTCGCCGTCGCCGCGCTGGAAGGAGCGCACCACCTGCGGGCTGCGGCTCGCCATGCCGGGGAGGTCGGCCACCAGCGGCCACACCTGCTCGGGTGCCGCCGCGATGTCGATGGTGGCCTCGAGCGTCTTCGCCTCGATCGTCATGGTCCGCGACCCTAGGCCCACGTCGGGCGGCCGGGCATCCGACCCAGGTAGGAGGTGCTACATGGCGCGCGTCACGGTGATCGTGGAGTTGGTGCAGCCCGCAGCAAGGTTCTGCATCGCGGTCTTCTCGGCGCTGTTGACCGACAGCCGCCAGCGGATCTTCACGGCGACGTACTCCCTCAGGTAGCGGCACTTGTCGTAGGTGGGCTGCCACTCCGCGATGTCCTGGTCGCCCTTGGCCTGGTTGACCGTGTCGGTCACGCCCACCAGCGTGCGGTAGTCGCCGAGGTCGTTGGCGTAGGCCTGCCGCTGCGCCGTGGTCCAGCTGCGCGCGCCGGAGTCCCAGGCCTCGGCGAGCGGCACGAGGTGGTCGATGTCGATCCGCCCGGGATCGGTCCACGACACCCGGTCGTAGTAGGAGAACCAGCGGCCGCCCGTGAGGTTGGCACACGTCACCGACGTCTCCGACTCCAGGTCCAGCACCTCGTTGCGGGTGCTGCAGCCGTCGCCGTCGGCGTCGACCCAGTGCGGGAAGAGGCTGCGCGAGTAGCCGGTGCGCACCTCCGCCTTCACGGTCAGCGAGGAGATGGCCGTGGTGAGCGGGGCGGAGTAGGTGCCACCCGCGGCCTGCGCGGCCGGCGCCGGGCCGAGCGGCACGAGGAGGGCGGCGAGCACCGCCGTGACGAGCGAGAGGGCGAGCTTCTGCATGGGGGCCTCCGAGTCAGCGCGTGAGCCGATCGTGCCACCACGGAGGCGTCAGCGGGAGCCCCACCACGCCAGAAGTGCCGCGCGGGCGTCGTCCTCGGTCATCGGCCCGTTGTCGAGCCGCAGCTCCAGGAGCATCTTGTAGGCCTCGCCGACGTCGCGACCCGGCGGGATCTGCAGGATTTCCATGATCTGGTTGCCGTCGAGGTCCGGCCTGATCGACGCCAGCTCCTCCTCCTGCGAGAGCCGGTCGATGCGCTCCTCCAGGTCGTCATACGTACGACGGAGCTTCTCGGCCTTGCGCCGGTTGCGGGTCGTGCAGTCGGCGCGTGTCAGCACGTGGAGGCGGTCCAGCTGGTCGCCGGCGTCGCGGACGTAGCGGCGCACCGCGGAGTCGGTCCACTCCCCCGAGCCGTAGCCGTGGAAGCGCAGGTGCAGCTCGACCAGGTGGCAGACCGCGTCGGTCTCGTCGCCGGAGAAGCGCAGGGCCTGCATCCGCTTGCGGGTGATCTTCGCGCCGACCACGTCGTGGTGGTGGAAGGTCACGGTGCCGTCGTCGAGGAAGCGCCGGGTCTTCGGCTTGCCGACGTCGTGCATCAGCGCGGCGAAACGGGAGACGAAGTCGGGCCGGCCCCCCAGCCGCTCCTCCAGGTCGATGGCCTGCTCGAGGACGGTCAGGGTGTGCTCGTACACGTCCTTGTGCCGGTGGTGCTCGTCGCGCTCGAGCTTGAGCCGCGGCAGCTCGGGGAGCACGTGGTCGGCGAGGCCGGTGTCGACCAGCAGGGTCAGGCCGAGCCGCGGGTAGGGGGCACAGACCAGCTTCACCAGCTCGTCGCGCACCCGCTCGGCGGACACGATCGTGATCCGGTCGGCCATGTCGCGCATCGCGGCGACCACCGACTCGTCCACCGTGAACCCGAGCTGGGCGGCGAACCGGGCCGCCCGCATCATCCGCAACGGGTCGTCGGAGAAGGAGTCCTCCGGCCGGCCCGGGGTGCGGAGCACCTTGCCGGCCAGGTCGACCACGCCGCCGTACGGGTCCTCGACCTGGTGGCCCGGCAGCCGCACCGCCATGGCGTTGACGGTGAAGTCGCGCCGGCCGAGGTCACCGGCGAGGGTGTCGCCGTACTGCACCTCCGGCTTGCGGGAGCCGGGGTCGTAGGACTCCGAGCGGTAGGTCGTCACCTCGACCACCCAGTCGCCCTTCCGGCAGCCGATGGTGCCGAAGTCGCGGCCCATGTCCCACCAGGCGTCGCCCCACGCGCGCAGGATCTTCTCCGTCTGCTCCGGCCGGGCGGAGGTGGTGAGGTCGAGGTCGTTCGACGCCCGCCCGAGCATCGCGTCGCGCACCGGCCCGCCGACCAGGGCCAGCTCGTGGCCCGCCGCCGCGAAGAGCTGGCCGAGCTCGTCGATCACCGGCGCGATGCGCGCCAGCTCCGCGGCCACCGCCTGCTGGACGTCGACGAGACGCAGCGGCTCGGAGGAGGGCTCATGGGGCGCGGACACGCCCGGGAGTCTACGGAGAGCCGGCGCGGGCAACGCCCTCCCCTCTCCTCACAGCAACCCCCACTACCCTCGGGGCGTGGTCTTCCGCCGACTGTCGCTGCGCGCTGCCCTGGCAGCGGCGTCGGCCGGCGTCCTCCTCGCGGGGACGGCCGCAGCGGTCCCGGCCCCCGCGCACGCCGACATGGCGGTGCGGAAGAAGGCCCCGCTGCTGGTCACCATCGACCGCCTGACGCCGGGCGAGGTGCCCGACAAGGGGCCCGTCGTCGTCTCCGGCACGGTGGCCAACGTCGACGTCGTTCCCTGGTCGGGGATCAGCGTCTACCCCTTCATCAACGCCGGCCCCGACTGCACCGGCTGCCCACCGCCGATGACCACCTCCAAGGAGCTGGTCGCGGCGGCGGCCTCCGACCCGGAGACGGTCGTGGGCAGCCGGATCGTCGACGTCAGCGACGCCATCGACGAGCTCCAGCCCGGCGAGGTCGCCCACTACCGGATCAAGGTGCCGCGCGACCTCCTGCCCGTCAGCACCCCCGGCGTCTACTGGTTCGGCGTCCACGCGCTCGGAGCGAGCGAGGCCACGCCCGACGACCTCGTCGCCGACGGCCGCGCCCGGACCTTCCTGCCCTACGTCCCGCGCGGGCGGGGCGGGGTGAAGGGCACGGTCGACACCGCGGTCGTCGTGCCGTTGCGCTACCAGATCCGCTACCGGCCCAACGGCTCGATCGCGCACCCCGAGGACTGGACCGAGGCCTTCGGGGCCACCGGCGACCTCGGCGCGCCGCTCGCCTTCGGCTCGTCCGCGATCGGGAAGCCCGTCAACTGGCTGGTCGACCCGGCCGTGCTCGACGCGGCTCGCCGGCTCCGTCGCGGCAACCCGCCCCGCGACCTCGGCCCGTCGTCCGACGACGGCACCGGACCGAGCGCGAGCCCGAGCGGCAGCCCCGGGCCCGACACAGACGCCGACACGGCCGCCGACGACCCGCTCGCCCAGGCGGCGGGCGAGTGGCTCGACTCGGTCGAGCTCCAGGTGCGCGGCGAGGAGGTGCTCGCCCTCCCCTACGGCGACCTGGACATGTCGGCGACGCCGCAGTGGCTGCCCGACCTCTACACCCTGGCCCGCGAGCGCGGCGGCGACGTGCTCTCCTCCTGGGACACCTCGAGCACCCCGGTCGTCGCGTCCCCGGGTGGCTACCTCGACCCCTCGGCCATGCCCCTGATCGACGACGACAGCACGCTGCTCGTCACCGACCGGATGTTCAAGGGACCCGACCACCGCAGCGGACCTCCGGTCGTCGGTGAGTACGACGGCCACACCGTCGCCGCGACGTCCTACGGTGCCGCGACGGGCGGTCCCGGTCCCGAGCCGCGGCTGGGCGCCGTCTCGTTCCGCCAGCGCGTGCTCGCGGAGGCGGCGGTCCGGCTGCTCGGCCGCGGGAAGCGGCACCCGCTGGTCGTGGTGGTCCCGCGCAGCGTCGACACCCGCCGGGCGGAGGCGTTCTGGGACGGCCTGGAGGCCGACTGGCTCCACCTGACCACGGTGTCCGACGCCACCGACCGGACCCCCACCACGGTCGACCCGGCCACCCTCGACTACCCGGTCGACCAGGAGACCGCCGAGCTCGACGCCGCGGTCTTCCAGGAGGTCGACCGCCTGGTCGGCGACGGCACCACCTTGCAGAACGTCCTCACGGAGGCCACCTCGGTCGCCGGCGAGGTGCGCGACGAGGCGCTGGCCGCGTCGTCGTACCACTTCCGCACCCGCCCGACCGCCGACACCAACCGACTCGCTGCCTCGCGGCGCTGGATCGAGCGCCGCCTGCAGTCCATCGACATCTCCGGACCGCCGGGCGTCACCCTGTCGAGCGCCGACGGGACGTTCGCGGTGACCCTCAGCAACAAGCTCGACCGCACGGTCACCGTCCGGATCACGGCCGCGAGCGAGGACGGCGAGCTCGACATCGACGTCGGCCAGAAGGTCGTCGTCGCGGCCCACAGCCGCACGACGATCCCGCTGAAGGCCCACGCCCGCAGCACCGGGGTGCACAACGTGACGCTCACCGTGACCGACGTGGACGGCACCGCCCTCGGCTCGTCGGTCGAGGTGCCGATCCGCTCCGGCCAGGTCAGCGAGATCATCTGGCTGATCCTCGGCTCCGGCCTCGGCATCCTGTTCCTGGCCATCGCCCTGCGGCTGGTCCGCCGCATCCGCGGACGCAGGAAGGCCCAGGCATGACGGACCCCACCGGACCGAGCGGAGACATCGACCCGACCGGAGAGATCGCCGCACCCGACGAGGTCGCGGTTCCGGAGCAGGTCGCCGATCCCGGCGAGCAGCGCGGGATCCTCGCCAGCTCGGCGGTGATGGCGGCCGGCACGGTCGTGTCGCGGTTCAGCGGGTTCATCCGCTCCACGCTGCTGCTCGCGGCGCTGGGCGGTGGTCTGCACGCCGACCTCTTCACGATCGCCAACACCGTCCCCAACATGCTCTACATCCTGCTGGCCGGCGGCGTCTTCAACGCCGTCCTCGTCCCGCAGCTGGTGCGCGCCATGAAGAGCGACGCCGACGGCGGCATGGCGTACGTCGACCGGGTGGTCACGCTGGCCACCCTCTTCCTCGGCGCGGTCACGGTGCTGCTGGTGCTCGCGGCGCCGTGGGTCATGCGCCTGCTGCTCGACAGCCAGTTCAACGACGCCGGGCTCGCCGAGCAGCGGCAGTCGGCGGTCGACTTCGCGCGCTACTGCCTGCCCCAGGTCTTCTTCTACGGCATGTTCGTGCTCGTCGGGCAGGTGCTCAACGCCCGAGGCCGCTTCGGGCCGATGATGTGGGCCCCCATCGCCAACAACGTGATCGCCGTCGGCGTCCTCGTCGTCTACCTCTTCGCGTTCGGCCCCGCGTCGCCGGGCGAGCAGCACGGGGCCTTCTCCGGGTCCGAGGAGCTCCTGCTCGGCATCGGCTCCACGCTCGGCATCGCCGCGCAATTCTTCATCCTGGTGCCCTACCTGCGCTCGGCAGGCATCAGCATCCGGCCCCGCTTCGACTTCCGCGGCACGGGCCTGGGCCACACCCTGCGGCTCGGTGTGTGGACGGTGCTCTTCGTGGTCGTCAACCAGGCGGCGTACGTCGTCGTGGTCCGGCTCGCGTCCGGCGGCACCGCCGCCTCGTCCGAGGGCACCGGCATCACGATCTACTCCAGCGCCCAGCTGGCGGTGATGGTGCCGCACTCGATCATCACCGTGTCGCTGGCCACCGCGATCCTGCCGCGCCTCTCGGCGCACGCCGCTGCGGGTGACGCCGCGGCGCTGTCCCGCACCCTCGTCAGCACCGTCCGCACCGCGCTGGCGGTCGTGGTGCCGTTCGCGGTGCTGCTGCCGCTGATCGCACTGGACACCTCGCAGGTCCTGTGGGGCCACGGTGCGACGGCCGCGACCTACCCACGCTTCGAGACGACCGTGTCGCTCTTCGGGATCGGGGTCGTCTTCTTCACGCTGCACTACCTGACCCTGCGCGGCTTCTACGCCCTCGAGCAGAACCGCACGGTGTTCCTCATCCAGTGCGTGATCGCCGCCGTCAACATCGTCGCGGCCCTGGTCCTGGTCGGGCGCACCGACCCCGACCACACGTCGCCGATGCTGGTGATCGCCTACACGATCGCGTACGGCGTCGGGTCGCTGATCTCCTTCACCGTCCTCTCGCGCCAGCTGAGCGAGCTGCCCCTGCGCCCGATGCTCGGCTTCGTCGCCCGGCTCCTCGTCGCGGCCGCGGCCGGTCTCGGCGCCGCCTGGGTCGTCGACCTCGGCCTCGACGAGCTCCTGTCCCGCGCGCCCGGCGCCGGCGGCTGGTGGTGGGCGGCGGTCGAGGTGATGGTGCTCGGACTCGTCGACGTCGTCGTCCTGCTCCTGCTCGCCCGGCCCCTTCACCTGCGCGAGATCACCTCGGTCGTCGACACCGTCGCCGGGCGGCTGCGTCGCCGCTGACCGACGATCCGAGCGCATCTGCCGATGTCCCCGATCGGTGCGGCCCGCCGCCCTACGATGGAGATCGCAGGCGCCTCGCAGCGACCATGAGAAATGACTGCCGGACGAAGAGGACTGGGGTGGCAACGTCGACTCGACCAGGCGACGTGCTGGCCGGCCGCTATCGGCTGATCGACCTGTTGACCGAGAGCGGTGGTGGGCGGTTCTGGCGAGCCCACGACAACGTGCTGGAGCGCTTCGTCGCCCTGCACGTCATCCCTGACGACGACCCTCGCGCGCCGCTGCTCCTCGCGGCCGCGCGGGAGTCCGCGACGGTCCTGGACTCCCGGATCCTCCGCGTGCTCGACGCGGAGATGCGCGACGGCAGGTGCTTCGTGGTCAACGAGTGGGGCACCGGCACCTCCCTCGACATCCTCGTCACCCACGGTGGACCCCTCGGCCCCCGCCGCTCGGCCTGGCTGGCCGCGGAGGTGGCCGGGGCGATGGCCACCGCGCACTCGCGCGGGGTGGCCCACGGCCGGCTCAACCCTGAGAACGTGCTCATCGACCGGTTGGGGGCCGTGCGCCTGATCGGGCTGTGCGTCGACGCCGCGCTCCACGGACTGCCGGCCGGCCGCATCGACCAGGACCGGCACGACGTCGGCGGCCTGCTCTACTGCTCGCTCACCGCCACCTGGCCGGGCCCCTCCGACTCGATCGTGCCCGCCGCTCCGCACGACCACCACGACGCCGTGCTGGCGCCGCGCCGCGTCCGGGCGGGAGTGCCCCGACCGCTCGACGTGCTGTGGACGGAGATCTCCGAGGACCAGCCGCAGCGACGCCGCTGGCCCGGGCCGCAGCACCACGACCTCGAGGTCTCCACGGCCGCCGCCGTGCGCGAGCGGCTGATGGACTACCTCGGCGGCGACCCCTCCGGGTTGCCCGAGGCGCTCGCCGCGTCGATCCCGCCGATCAACGAGATCCGCCCGGTCGTCCTGCCGCAGGTGCCGGAGATGACCGTGCGCGACTTCGAGCGCACGACCCAGCGCGAGAGCGAGCCGGCCGACCGCGAGCCGGTCCGCACGCCGGGCGCAGCGGAGGCGCGGCGCTCGGCCGACCCACCCATCCCCTCGGCCGCCGAGGTGGCCGGCCTGGTCGACGTGCCCACCGAGGCCGGGATGCCGGTCTTCGACGACGACGACGACGAGGTGGCGTGGTTGCGCGCCCGCGCCACCCCGCCCCCGCCACCGCCGCCCTTCGAGGAGCCCCCCGAGCGACCTCTCTTCGCGCCGGAGCCGCCCGAGGGATCCCCCGCGCGACGGCTGCGGACCGACGTACCGAAGCCCACGGGTGACGCCTCCCTCGCGGCTGCGGGGTTCTGGCCCTGGGACACCGGCGCCGGCCCGGGTGACACCACCGACACCGCAGAGTCCGACGCGGTGCCCGGCCGCAGCTGGCTGCGGCTGGCGATGGTGATCGCGGCCGTGCTGGCGCTCCTCGTGGGCGTCGTCGTCGCGTTCAACCTCGGCCGCGGCCGCACGCCCCTCGGCGCCGAGCGCGACGAGCCGACCCGCACCCTCACCACGCCCGCGCAGCCGACCGCCTCCCCGCTGCCCGGCATCACGGCGCGTGCCTTCGACCCGCTCGGCGGCGACGGCACCGAGAACGACGGCGACGCCGCGCGGGCCGTCGACGGCGACACGGGCACGGCGTGGTCCACGTCGACGTACGACGACCAGCTCGGCCCGTCGGTCCCCGCGCTGAAGTCCGGGGTCGGCCTCTACCTCGACCTCGGCGTCGTGCGCGAGATCGACTCCGTCGACCTGACGCTGGTCGGCGCACCGACCGACGTCCAGCTCTACGCCGCCGACGAACGGCCCACGGCCGCGCCCACGGGCCGCCCGATCGCGTCCGCGACCGCACAGGCCGACGACGTGACGCTCGACCCGGTGTCCTCGGGCGGCGCCAGCACCGCGGTGACCGGGCGCTACCTGCTCGTGTGGTTCACTTCGCTCCCGCAGGTCTCGGGCGGGTTCCGGGGCGGGGTGGCGGAGGTGGTCGTGCATGGACGCTGAGGTGGTCCGCAGCGACGCCGACCTCCTCGCGGACCACGTCGCCGGCGACGCCGATGCGTTCGGAGTGCTGTTCGCCCGTCACCGCGACCGCCTGTGGGCGGTGGCGCTGCGCACCACCGGCGATCCGGAGACGGCGGCCGACGGCCTCCAGGACGGCCTGGTCGCCGCCTTCCGCCGGGCCGGGAGCTTCCGCGGTGAGGCCGCGGTCACCACCTGGCTGCACCGCGTCGTGGTCAACGCCTGCCTCGACCGGCTGCGCGCCGAGAAGGTACGGCGGGCCGACCCCCTGCCCGACGACCTCGACCGCGCCGGACGGGGCTCGCCGACCTCCGTCGTCGGCGACGACCAGCTCGACCCGGCCGAGCACGGCGTCCGCAGCGAGCGTCGCGCGCAGGTGCTGGCGGCGCTGGCGCAGCTGCCGGCCGAGCAGCGGGCCGCCCTGGTGCTGGTCGACATGGAGGGCTACCCGGTCGCCGAGGCCGCCCAGATCCTCGACTGCCCGGAGGGCACCGTGAAGAGCCGGTGCTCCCGCGGTCGCGCCCGGCTGGCCGGACTGCTGCGCCCCCTCCTCGACGAGACCGACCCCGACCCGGCGCCGGACGGTCCTGCCGGGAACCCGTCAGCCGCGGCGGACGTCGGATCCCTGTCCCCCAGGGGTCCGCCGGGAGATCCCGCACCCGGCCCCGCCTGACCCTGCCCGACCCTGCCCGACCCTGCTCGACCCCGCAGCGAGGATCCCCATGACCGACGAGCACGACGAGGCGTCCGAGCCCGTCTCCCCCGAGGACGAGACGCGCCTGCGCGCGCTGCTGTCCGACGCGCGGGAGTCCGGAGCCACGCCCGACGACGTCGTCGCGCGTCTGGACGACACGCTGGCGGGTCTCGTCGCCGAACGGCTCGCCGAGGAGCCCGAACCGACGCCCGCGACCGGCTCGGAGGCCAGCATCCACCCACTGGTCCGCACCCGGCGGCACCGGGTGGTGGCCGTCCTCGGCGCCGCGGCCGCGGTCGCGGTGCTCGGTCTGGGCATCGGCGCGCTCCTCGACCAGGGCTCCGACGACGCCGGCGACTCGGCCGCGACCGACGCCGGTGTGGAGCGCGGCGTCCACGCCGACGCCGACAGCGGGGCCGCGAAGGCCCAGCCGTCCGAGTCGCTCGAGACGGCGGACGAGCTGGCTGCCTACGAGAAGATCGTCCTGGCCCCGCGCGCGTCGACCGTGCGCTCGCCCCACCTCACCCGCGACCTGGCGCGGATCCAGGCCGCCTACCTGTCCTCGCCCGGGTCGGCCCGCTACGGGAAGACCCTCATCCACGAGCCCAAGGGCTTCACCTGCGCGGACGCCGTGTGGGGCCGCGGGGTCCTCGTCGCGGCGAGGTACGACGGCGCCCCCGCCTACGTCGCCTTCCGCCAGCCGATGGGCGACTCGCAGGTGGTCGAGGTGCTGCAGTGCGGCACCGCGGAGGTGCTGCGGTCGACCACGCTGCCGACCGACGGCTGAGCCGGGGGAATGCTCCCCTTACGATCGGGGTTGCACTCGTGATGCGATAAGCATCCCGCCGTCAACAGCGATGAGGTCCGCACCATGTCCGTCACTCCGTCGACCGAGCCGCGCAACGTGATCGTGATCGGCTCCGGCCCCTCCGGTTACACCGCCGCGGTCTACGCCGCGCGGGCGCAGCTCGCCCCGCTGGTCTTCGAGGGCTCGGTGACCGCGGGTGGTGCCCTGATGAACACCACCGAGGTCGAGAACTTCCCCGGCTTCCGCGACGGCATCATGGGCCCCGCCCTCATGGACGAGATGCGCGCCCAGGCGGAGCGTTTCGGTGCCGAGCTGATCACCGACGACGTCGTCGAGGTCGACCTCACCGGCGACGTGAAGGTCGTGCGGACCGCGACCGAGACCTACACCGCACGCGCGGTGATCCTCGCGACCGGCTCGGGCTACCGCAAGCTCGACCTCCCCAACGAGGAGAAGCTCTCCGGCCGCGGCGTCTCCTACTGCGCGACGTGCGACGGGTTCTTCTTCCGCGAGCAGCACATCGCGGTGATCGGCGGCGGCGACTCCGCTGTCGAGGAGGCCACCTTCTTGACGCGCTTCGGCAGCAAGGTCTCGCTCATCCACCGTCGCGACTCGCTGCGGGCCTCGAAGATCATGCAGGAGCGGGCGTTCGCCGACCCGAAGCTCGACGTCGTGTGGAACTCCGAGGTCGCCTCGATCAACGGCGAGGAGTCGCTGGAGTCGATCACGCTGCGCGACACCGTCACCGGGGAGACCCGCGACCTCGCCGCGACGGGTCTCTTCATCGCGATCGGGCACGAGCCCCGCTCGGAGCTCCTCAAGGGCCAGGTCGACCTCGACGACAACGGCTACGTGCTCGTCCAGCACCCCAGCACGGCGACCAACCTGCCCGGTGTCTTCGCCGCCGGCGACCTCGTCGACCACCACTACCGGCAGGCGATCACCGCCGCCGGCACCGGTTGTGCCGCGGCGCTCGACGCCGAGCGCTACATCGCCATGCTCGACCACGCCTCGTCCTCGGCGGGCTCCGCCGAGGACACCGTCGCCGAGCTCGGCGAGTCCGCCGCCCAACCTGTCTGACACGTCACCGCGCGACGGGGAACATCACCCTCCCGCCCCGCGTTGACCCAGCACTCCTCAACAGATCCATCGAAGGGAACAGATCCGTGGGCAACATCCCCGCCGTCACCGACGCCGAGTTCGACACGCAGGTCCTCAAGTCCGACAAGCCCGTGCTGGTGGACTTCTGGGCCGAGTGGTGCGGGCCGTGCCGCCAGGTCGCCCCGATCCTCGACGAGATCAACGCCGCGCACGGCGACAAGATCACGTTCCTGAAGATGAACGTCGACGAGAACCCGGTCACCCCGGCGTCCTACCGGGTCACCGGCATCCCGACGATCAACGTCTACCAGAACGGCGAGGTCGTGAAGACGATCGTGGGCGCCCGCCCGAAGGCCGCGATCCTCAACGAGCTCTCCGACTTCATCGCCTGACGTCCCTCGCGGGGCAGTCCCCCTCCACGAGCTCAGGATCTCCGTCGATCCGGTGCCCTTGGAGGGGGACTGTCCCGTTTTCCGGCCCGCAGCGGCGGCGCTAGTTCTGGTCCCGGTGGGCGGGGGTGGGGGCCTTCTTGGGTCGTACGGCGCCCACCAGCCGCTCGATCGCGGCCTCGACCTCGTCGCGCCAGCTCACCAGCGAGCGCAGCTCCATCCGCATCCGAGGGGTCCGCGGGTGCGCGCGGTGGGTCTTGAAGCCGACCCGGGCGAGGAACTCCGCCGGGAGCAGGCAGCCGGTCTCCGCGGTGAGGCGGTTGCCGCCGTACGCGAACGCCTCGACGGCGCGGATCCCGCCCCGGCCCACCAGGTCGCGCGCCATGCCCTGCACCAGGAGCCGGCCGATGCCGACGCCGTCGTGACCGTCGGCGACGTGTGCCGTCGTCAGCAGCACCGCGTCGGGCGACGCCGGCGCGGTGGGGAACTGCGCGGCGCCCGGCACGTACGACGGCGGCGCATAGGTCAGGTAGCCGACCGGGTTGCCGTCGATGATCGCGACCCGGCCGCACGAGCCCCACTCGCGCAGGACCTCCGACATCCACGACTCCTTGACCGCGCAGCGGGTCTCCCGGTCCCCCAGACGCTCGCGGCGGACCGGGTCGAGCTCCCAGAACAGGCACGAGCGGCACGGGACGCCCAGGGCGTCCAACGCGTCGAGGTGGTCCAGGGTGAAGGGGACCGTCGTGCGGGCCACGGCTCCAGGGTAGGCCGCCACGGGCCGATATCCGCGTGAAGTCACAGACCGGGGGCTGCGAGAATGACGCGGTGCGCAAGATCCGCCAGAGCAAGAAGCTCCGCAACGTCCGCTACGACGTGCGGGGACCGATCCTCGTCGAGGCACAGCGCCTCGAGGCCGAGGGTCACCGGATCCTCAAGCTGAACATCGGCAACCCGGCACCGTTCGGCTTCGAGGCTCCCGAGGCGATCCTGGCCGACGTGATGCACCACCTGCCGGAGTCGCAGGGCTACAGCGACTCCCAGGGCATCTACTCCGCGCGCACCGCAGTGGCGCAGTACTACCAGTCGCGCGGTCTGCGCGAGACCGAGGTCGAGGACGTCTTCATCGGCAACGGGGTCTCCGAGCTGATCTCGATGGTGCTCCAGGCCTTCGTCGACGACGGCAACGAGATCCTGGTGCCCGCGCCCGACTACCCGCTGTGGACCGGCGCGGTCACGCTCTCGGGCGGCACCCCGGTGCACTACCGGTGCGACGAGGACAACGGCTGGATGCCCGACCTCGAGGACATCGAGGCGAAGATCACCGAGAACACCCACGCCATCGTCATCATCAACCCCAACAACCCCACCGGCGCGGTCTACAGCAAGCAGATGGTCGAGGCGCTGGTCGACATCGCGCGGCGCCACCAGCTCGTGGTCTTCGCCGACGAAATCTACGAGAAGATCCTCTTCGACGACGCCGTCCACCACCACGCGGCCGCCGCGGGAGGCTCCGACGTCCTCTGCCTGACGTTCAGCGGGCTGTCGAAGGCCTACCGGGTCTGCGGCTACCGCGCGGGCTGGGTGATGATCTCCGGACCGAAGGAGCTCGCCGAGGAGTTCCTCGAGGGCCTCACGCTCATCGCCAACATGCGGATGTGCGCCAACGTCCCCGCCCAGCACGCGATCCAGACCGCCCTGGGCGGCTACCAGTCCATCAACGAGCTCATCGTGCCCGGTGGGCGCTTCTACGAGCAGAGCATGCTGGCCCACCGGCTCCTCAACGACATCCCCGGCGTCTCGTCCGTGCAGCCGCGCGGCGCGCTCTACTGCTTCCCGCGGCTCGACCCGGAGGTCTACCGGATCGAGGACGACGAGCAGTTCGTGATCGACCTGCTGCGCGCCAAGAAGATCCTCGTCACCCACGGCACCGGGTTCAACTGGCCGACGCCCGACCACTTCCGGCTCGTCACGCTCCCCGACGTCGAGGTGCTCGAGGAGGCGATCGGGCGCATCGCCGAGTTCCTCGCCACGAGGCGCTAGCTCCCCGCCGCTCCGCAGCGCTGTTTTTTGTTCGCTCCGGATAGTTCCGGTGGTCCATTCTGCATGGTGGGCACTCGCTCGTGGCTGGGTCGGGCTGTCAGACTCACCCGGTGCGCGACATCACCTATCCCTTCGTCATCGTGACCGCCAAGACAGCCTTCAAGGCGCTCGGCCAGCGGTTCCAGATGTCCGGCACCGAGCACGTCCCCCGCAAGGGCGGGGTGCTCCTGGCCTGCAACCACATCTCCTACGTCGACTACATCTACGCCGGCCTGGCCGCGAACCCGTCGAAGCGCTACGTGCGGTTCATGGCGAAGCGCGAGATCTTCGACCACCCCGTAGGTGGCCCGGTGATGCGCTCGTTCCACCACATCGAGGTCGACCGGGCCGACGGGGTGGCGTCGATGCACAACGCCGTGGAGTACCTCCGGGCGGGCGAGGCGGTGGGGATCTTCCCCGAGGCAACGATCTCCCGCGCGCTGGAGCCCAAGGGCATCAAGACCGGCGCCGTGCGGATCGCTGCCGAGGCGGGGGTGCCACTGCTCCCAGTCATCGTGTGGGGCACCCACCGGATGATGACCAAGGACCACCCGCGGGACTTCTCCCGCGGCAAGACCATCGCGATCAAGGTCGGTGAGCCGATGCACCCGACCGGGGACGACCCGGTCGCCGAGACCGCCGAGCTGCACCGTCGCATGGTGGCGCTCTTCGACGAGGTCATCTCCGACTACCCGGCCGACGAGCAGCCTCCCGGTTCGTGGTGGCTTCCCGCCCGCTTCGGCGGCAGTGCGCCGACCCTCGAGGAGGCCGAGCGCCTCGACGCGGAGGAGAAGCGTGAGCGGGCCGCGAAGAAGGCCGCGAAGCGCGCAGCGATGAGGGACAAGTAGCCGAATCGACCTAGCGACTTGTCGTCAGGTCGCTTTGTCGACAAACACGTTTCCGCAGGTCAGGGGCGGTTTCGACCCGCCGGCGAGGATCAGATCGGGCGATCGGACCGGTTGCGGGGGTCCATGATGTCGACGATCCGGCGCAGGTCGTCGAGGGTCGCGAACTCGACGGTGATCTTCCCCTTGGCCTTGCCGATGTCGATCTTGACCCGGGTCTCGAAGCGGTCGGCAAGCCGGTCGGAGATCTCCGCAAGTCCGGGAGCGTGCGGCTTCGCATGGATCGCGCGGTTCTTCGACGAGCCGACGTCACCCACGGCGACGATCTCCTCCAGCCCGCGCACGCTGATGCCCTCCGCGATGACGCGGGCGGCGAGCCGGTCCTGGATGTCGGCGTCGTCGACGGCGAGCAGGGCGCGGGCGTGCCCCGCGGAGAGCACGCCGGCGGCGACCCGTCGCTGCACCGCCGGGCTGAGCTTCAGCAGCCGCAGGGTGTTGCTGATCTGGGGACGTGACCGGCCGATGCGCTGCGCCAGCTCGTCGTGGGTGCAGCCGAAGTCCTCGAGCAGCTGCGAGTAGGCCGCCGCCTCCTCGAGCGGGTTCAGCTGGGAGCGGTGGAGGTTCTCCAGCAGCGCGTCGCGCAACATGTCGGAGTCGTCGGTGGCCCGGACGATCGCAGGGATCTTCTGGAGGCCGGCCTGCTGGGCCGCGCGCCACCTCCGCTCGCCCATGATCAGCTCGAACGAGCCGGGCTCGACCTCGCGCACGACGATCGGCTGGAGCAGGCCGATCTCGCGGACGCTGTGGACCAGCTCCGCCATCGCCTCCTCGTCGAAGACCTGCCGGGGCTGGACGTGGTTGGGCCGGATCGACGTCGGCTCGAGCTCGGTGAAGTAGGCACCGTCGACCGGGACCAGGTCCGGAGCACCGGCCACGGGAGTGCCGGCAGCCGCGGGCGGTCCGGCGGGGTCGGCGGGGGAGACCGCGACGTCCGGCTCGCCGGTCGGTGCGTCGGGCGCAGCAGGCTCGGGCGGCGCCGTGGGGATCAGCGACCCGAGCCCGCGGCCCAGCCCTCGACGCGGTGCGTTGTTGCTCAACTCAGGCTCCCTCGGGTCGCGATCTCCCGAGCCGCCTCCAGATAGCTGAGCGCGCCCGGCGAACCCGGATCGTAGGTCATCACCGTCTGGCCGTAGGAGGGGGCCTCCGACACCCGCACGGACCGCGGGATCGCCGTCTTCAGGACCTGGTCACCGAAGTGCTCACGCACCTCCTGGGCGACGCCGGCCGCGAGGCGGGTGCGGGCGTCGTACATCGTCAGCACGATCGTCGACACCGCGAGGTCGGGGTTCAGGTGTGCGCGGACCATGTCGACGGTCGACAGCAGCTGGCCGAGACCCTCGAGCGCGTAGTACTCCGCCTGGATCGGGATCATCATCTCCGCGCCGGCGACCAGGGCGTTCAGGGTGAGCAGCCCGAGGGACGGCGGGCAGTCGATGAGGACGTAGTCGTAACGACCCTCGCCGGCGGTCGTCGCGGTGCCGACCTGCGGGTGCGCCAGGATCGCCTTCTTGAGACGCCCCTCCCGCGCCACCACGCTGACCAGCTCGATCTCGGCGCCGGCCAGGTCGATCGTCGCAGGTACGACGTCGAGCCCCTCGCAGTCGGGGCAGGACTTGATCACGTCGGCGATGGCCATGCCGTCGACCAGGACCTCATAGGTGCCGGGAGTGCCCTGCCGATGGTCCACGTTCAGCGCGGTGGAGGCGTTGCCCTGCGGATCCAGGTCCACGACCAGCACCCGTTGGCCGAGCTCGGTCAACGCGGCTGCGATGTTCACCGTCGACGTCGTCTTGCCGACACCACCCTTCTGGTTCGCCACGACGAACACGCGAGTCGCGGCCGGGCGAGCAACCGGCTGGCGCTGGATGCCCTGGCGGTAGAACACCGTCTGGTGGGCCGCCGCCGCGAGCGGGGTCTGGTCGTCGTCGAACCCAGGGCCGAGGTCGGCCAGCTCGCCGGCCGTCCGCACGGAGAAGCCGGTTTCACGTGAAACGTCGGGGGCGCTGGTTTCACGTGAAACGTCGTTCATCGACACGTCCTCTGACTGCTCGGCGGGATCACCCGACACCGGGGCCTCCTGTGGAAAACTTTGGTCTACCTGTGGAACATCAGGCTCAGCGACCCACTCTGGGCCGGTGGAAAACTCTTGTTCGCTCTGTGCCGGGGGGTCGCCCTGGCCGGGTCCGACGACGGTCACGACGGCCATTCCCGACGTCGAGACGGGCCGCTCGCCCGCCGCCGCGGCGACCCGCGCCGACCCGAAGTCCGCAACGATACTCGCGCCGGGTCCGCCCAGGTAACCCGAACGAGAGTGACCTGGGGAGGGTCGCCAGCGCCGTCGCCGCCGAGCTCCCCGCCCTCCGCCGACGCCGGCGGCGCCACGGTCTCCACCACCGGCGGGGCGCAACCGAGCCGGGTGAGCGCAGCCTCCGCGTCGGCGATCTCCTGCTGCACCGAGGAGCCCTTCATCGCCACCAGAGCACCGGCCGGCGCCACCAGCGGCATCGACCAGCCCAGCAGCCGCTCCAGGGGGGCAACGGCCCGCGAGGTCACCACGTCGAACGTCCGCTCACCGTGGAGGGCGTCGGCGCGGTCACGGCGTACGAGGACGTTGTTCAGGCCCAACGCCGCCACCGCCTCCTCGAGGAACGTGGTCCGCCGCAGGAGAGGCTCGACGAGAGTGATCTGGAGGTCCGGGCGCGCGATCGCGAGCACCAGGCCCGGAAGCCCCGCACCCGAACCGATGTCGGCGACGGACGCACCGTGGGGGAGTGCACCGGCGAGGAGTGCACAGTTCACCAGGTGACGGTCCCAGAGCCGCGGGACCTCCCGAGGCCCGATCAGGCCCCGGGTCACCCCGTCCGAGGCGAGCAGGTCGGCGTACCGACGGGCGAGAGCGAGTCGCTCCTCAGGGAACAGGGCCCGCGCCACTGCTGGCACGGGCCCTGCGTCGCCGGCATCACCAGCGGGATGTTTCACGTGAAACGCTCGCGCTCAATCCGCCGGGAGCACGACGACGTACCGTCGCGGCTCCACGCCCTCGGACTCCGACTGCAAGCCGGCGGCGGCGACCGCGTCGTGCACGATCTTGCGCTCGAACGGCGACATCGGGTCGAGGGAGACCGGCTCACCGGACTCCTTGACCTGGGCCGCGGTCTCCTCACCGAGCTTCGTCAGGCGCGAGCGCTTGTCGGCGCGGAAGCCGGAGATGTCGAGCATCAGGCGCGACCGCTCACCGGTCTCGCGGTACACCGCAAGGCGGGTCAGCTCCTGGAGAGCCTCCAGCACCTTGCCGTCCGGCCCGACGAGCTGGGCCAGGTCGGCGCCGACGATGGAGACCGCGGCGCGGTCCGCCTCGACGTCCATGTCCAGGTCGCCGTCGAGGTCGGCGATGTCCAGCAGCTCCTCGAGGTAGTCGGCGGCGATGTCGCCCTCGCGCTCGAGGCGCGACACCAGGGCGTTGTCACCGTCCTCCGGCGCCGCGGACTCGGTGGTGTTCTCTTCGATGTCGGTCTCGGTGCTCACTTCGTGCCTCCCTGGTTGGGCTTGGATCCTGTGCCCGGCTTTCCGGACTTCCGCTGCGCACGCGACTGCCTCGATGGCTGCTGGCGCTTGGCGGGACGACGTTCGGCCTCCTCGATCACGGCGGTGTCGGCGACCGGCTCGTAGGAGGCGTACTTCTCGGGGTGCTTGGCCGCCTTCGCCTTGTCGCGGTCCTGCTTGGCCTTGAAGGCCGGCGTGCCGGGGGCGGGGTTGTTGCGGATGACGTAGAACTGCTGGCCCATGGTCCACAGGTTCGACGTGGTCCAGTAGAGGAGCACACCGATCGGGAACGCGACGCCACCGAGGCCGAAGGCCACGGGAAGGATGTAGAGCAGCATCTTCTGCTGCTGGGCGTAGGGCCCGCTCAGCGCGTCGGCCGGCATGTTCTTGGCCATCAGCTGGCGCTGCGTGGTGAACGTGGTCGCCGTCATCGCGAGCACGAGGACCGCAGCGACGATCATGACGAGCGCGTCGCCCCCGCCCGGGGCCCACACGCGGTCCATCCAGAAGGTGCCCTTGATCGGGAGGCGGTCGAAGATCAGCGAGTCGCCGAACTCGTGGGCCTTGGCGACGGTGAGGAATCCGTGCGAGGTGTCGGTCTTCGTCGCCTGGCTGATCATCCGGAACAGCGCGAAGAAGATCGGCATCTGCAGCAGGATCGGCAGGCAGGACGCGAACGGGTTGGTGCCCGCGTCCTTGTAGAGCTTCATCGTCTCCTCGGCCAGCTTCTGCCGGTCGTGGCCGTACTTCTTCTGCAGCTCCCGCACCTTGGGCTGGATCAGCTGCATGTTGCGGCTGGACTTGATCTGCTTCACGAACAGCGGGATCAGGGCCGCGCGGATGACGAGGGTCAGCCCGATGATCGACAGCGCCCAGGACAGCCCGCCCTCGGGGTCGAGGAACAGGCCGAAGAACCAGTGCCAGGCCAGCAGTACCGCCGAGATGACGTAGTACAGCGGCACCATGATGAAGTGGCCGATGTCGCCGAGGATGCCCACTCAGACTCCTTGTTCGATGTGCTCACAGCGAGCCGCACGGTTGCGGCCCCGTGAAGAAGGGGTTGCGGGAGGTACGTGGTCCACGCCGCCGGCCGCCCAGGGATGGCAGCGCACCAGTCGCCGTGCGGCGAGCCAGCTGCCCTTGACGCTCCCGTGGGTGCGCACCGCCTCGAGCGCGTAGGCCGAGCAGGAGGGGTAGTAGCGGCAGACCTCGCCGTAGAGGGGGCTGATCACCGCGCGGTAGGCCCGCAGCAGCGCGATCAGGACCCACTTCATCGCTCCGCCCGCCCGGAGCCGGCGTCGGCGCCGAGGCTCCTCTCCAGGCAACGGTCGAGGTCGGCCCCGAGTTCCTCCGAGGAGGCGGCGGCCGCCGGCGGCTGGGCCCGTACGACGAGCAACGACCCGCCGGGCAGGAGGGCCGTCCGGGCGCGCGCCAGGTGACGCAGCCGCCGCTTGACCCGGTTGCGGACCACGGCATTGCCGACGGCCTTGCTGACCACCAGCCCCACCTGCGGCGGCGCCGTGGAGGTGCCGGTGCTCGCGAGATGGGTCACCAGGGTGCGCGAACCCGACCGACCGCCCGCCTTGACGGCGCGTCGGAAGGAGTCGGGACGGGTCAGCCTCTGGTCGGCAGGCAGCACGGGTGCCCTCCGGAGGGCGTGAGCCGCGGCCTCAGACGGCCAGGCTCTTGCGGCCCTTCCGGCGGCGGCTCGACAGGATCGAACGACCGGCGCGGGTGCGCATCCGCAGTCGGAAGCCGTGCGTCTTGTGGCGACGACGGTTGTTCGGCTGGTAGGTCCGCTTGCTCACGATGGGCCTCTCATAGGGAACGTCTCGGGAAGGGCCATCCGGCGCGGCCCGGTGACGGCGCGCAGCGAGGCGCTCCGCCCGATGTGATGACAGCTTCGGCTGGCACCGCGCGTCCGCGGATGATGTCCGCCAGGCGGGCGGGTCGGCCGCGGACATGCGGCACCGGTCGACACCGGATGACCGCCCAACGGTACGCGGGACGCGACAGCAGGGTCAAACCGACGAACCGGTGACCCTAGCCCGTCCTGCGGCACCGGCGTGCGCACCCCGCCGGACCAATATCGACATCATCGTGAGAACCTGTGGAGAACCGGTTGATCCACAGGGCAACCGCGACTAGGTTCGGGCTCTCCGGGATTCCCCGCCGGTTCGGGTAGCACCCAGGCCCACGTGTCGACACAGCGGTCGTCCGCAGCACCAAGAACTAGCGGCTGACCTGCGCAAACACGTGATCTCTCGGCTCCCGGTCCGGCCTCGGCAGGGCATCGCAGACCGCGGTGACACACAGTTCACAGCCTGTGGACAAAGTTGTGGAGGTAGCACCCGCACCCGGGTGCGAGATTCGGGAGAGGAAGCCGTGACCGGCAACGAGGACCAGCAGGAGCCCCGCATCGAGACCACTGAGGCCGATCCGGCCCTGTCCCGTCTCGAGGAGGCGTGGCACGCGGTGCTCGACGACCTCCAGGCACCGCAACGGGCCTGGCTGCAGTCGAGCCGTCCGGTCACCCTGCACGGCACGACCGCGATCGTCGCCGTGCCCGACGACTTCACCCGCAAGCGGCTCGAGGGCCGGATCCGCGGTCATCTCGAGGATGCGCTCACCGACCGCTTCGGCCACGACGTCCAGCTCGCGGTCACCGTGGACAGCTCCCTGCACACCGATCCCGCCGACCACGTCGACGCACCGGTCGCCGACGAGCCCGCCGTCCGCCCGGAGCCGAGTGGATTCGGCGACATGTCGACAAACCGACAGATCGACTCGTCGACGTACGACGGCGAACCCAAGCCCTTCGAGGGCACGCGCGGCACGTTCCCTCCCGCGACCCCGACGCCGTCCGGAGGCCCGATGCCGCACCCGCCGGAGTCGCGCCTGAACCCGAAGTACACGTTCGAGACCTTCGTCATCGGCTCGTCGAACCGCTTCCCCCACGCGGCGGCCGTCGCGGTCTCGGAGGCACCGGGCAAGTCCTACAACCCACTGCTCGTCTACGGCGACTCCGGCCTGGGCAAGACCCACCTCCTCCATGCGATCGGCCACTACGTCCGCAGCCTGTACGCCGGCGCCAAGGTCCGGTACGTCAGCTCCGAGGAGTTCACCAACGAGTTCATCAACTCGATCCGCGACGACCGGCAGGACCGCTTCAAGAAGCGCTACCGCGAGGTCGACGTGCTCCTCATCGACGACATCCAGTTCCTGCAGGGCAAGACCCAGACGCAGGAGGAGTTCTTCCACACGTTCAATTACCTGCACAACGCGCAGAAGCAGATCGTGCTGACCTCCGACCAGGCACCGAAGAAGCTGGAGGCCCTGGAGGACCGGCTGCGCAACCGGTTCGAATGGGGACTGATCACCGACGTGCAGCCCCCGGACCTCGAGACCCGCATCGCGATCCTGCGCAAGAAGGCGGCGATGGACCGGTTGACGGCGCCGCCGGACGTGCTGGAGTTCATCGCCAGCAAGATCCAGACCAACATCCGCGAGCTCGAGGGTGCGTTGATCCGGGTCACGGCCTTCGCGAACCTCAACCGGCAGGACGTCGACCTCACCTTGGCCGAGATCGTCCTCAAGGACCTGATCCCCGAGGGTGGCGAGCCCGAGATCACCGCTCCGCTCATCATCGCGCAGACGGCCGCCTACTTCGGCCTGTCGATCGAGGAGCTCACCGGACCGAGCCGCGGCCGTCACCTCGTCATGGCGCGCCAGATCGCGATGTACCTCTGCCGCGAGCTGACCGGCCTGTCGCTGCCGAAGATCGGCGCCCAGTTCGGCAACCGCGACCACACGACCGTGATGTACGCCGAGCGGAAGATCAACCAGCTGCTCGGTGAGCGCCGCGCCGTGTTCAACCAGGTCAGCGAGCTCACCAACCGCGTGAAGATGACAGCACGCCAGGGCTGACCGGCGGGCGGGCCGACGCCCACCGCGCCTGTGGACGAACACCGTGAATTGGTGCGAACTACACGGGGAGGATTCTGTGGCCGCACCGGTCGGGTGGTTCCACAGGCCACCCTCCGTCCACATCCACCCCTAGTCCGTGCCGCGCCAGTGCACACGGTCGTCCACACCCGGAAACCGTCGCTCACCTGCACAGGAACCGGTTCTCCACAGATTCCACCGACGCTATGACCACTCCTAGAATTCCTACGCTCCGAATCGACCGGAACAATCTCCGCGCCACCCCTCTGTGGAGAACCACCGCCGTGGCAGGATGCACCCAGCGCACACTCGTGTCATTCCCCACGCGACGCCTCGCAGTGCTCACTGCCCGCACCACCCCGCTTACGTGTAAGGACGCATCGTGAAGTTCCGTGTCGACCGTGATGTCTTCGCCGACGCCGTGGCCTGGGCGGCCCGCAGCCTTCCCGTCCGTCCGAGCGCGCCCGTGCTCGCCGGCCTGCTCATCGAGGCCGGTGACGAGGGTCTGGTGCTGTCGACCTTCGACTACGAGACGTCGGCCCGCGCGACCCTCACGGCCGAGGTGAGCGACGAGGGCTCCGCCCTGGTCAGTGGGCGGCTCCTCGCCGACATCTGCCGCAGCCTCCCGGCCAAGCCGGTCGACGTGAGCATCGACGGCGCGCGGGTCTCGCTCACCTGTGGCTCGGCCCGGTTCTCCCTGCAGACCATGCCGGTCGAGGACTACCCCTCGATCCCCTCCATGCCCGCCGCGACCGGCACGGTGCCCAGCGAGGCGTTCGCGCACGCCGTGGCCCAGGCCGTCACCGCTGCGGGCCGCGACGACATGCTCCCCGTGCTGACCGGCGTGCGGCTCGAGATCGAGGGCGACACGATCGCCCTCCTCGCCACCGACCGGTTCCGGCTCGCGCAGCGCGAGCTCGCGTGGAACCCGGGCCAGCCGGACGCCAGCCTCGCGGCCCTGGTGCCGGCGAAGGTCCTCGGCGACACCGCCAAGTCCCTCACGGCGGGCGCCGAGGTGACCATCGCGCTCTCGGCGAGCGGCTCCGGCGACGGCCTGATCGGTTTCGAAGGCAGCGGACCCGGAGGTGTGCGCCGTACGACGACCCGCCTCCTCGACGGCGAGTTCCCCAAGGTCCGCAGCCTCTTCCCCAGCGAGCGGCTGACCGTCGCCAAGCTCGACAAGGCCGTCCTGATCGAGTCGCTGAAGCGCGTCTCCCTCGTCGCCGAGCGCAACACCGCGGTCCAGCTGGCGTTCAAGGACGGCGTGCTCACCCTCGATGCCGGGTCGGGTGACGAGGCGCAGGCGTCGGAGTCCGTGGAGGCGCAGATCGACGGCGACGACCTCGTCACGGGCTTCAACCCGCAGTTCCTCCTCGACGGCCTGGGCGCCATCGACGAGCCGGTGGTCGAGCTGGCCTTCACGCAGGCCTCGAAGCCGGTCGTCATCACCGGCACGGCCGACGAGTCCGCATCGGCGGATGCCGGCTCGTTCCGCTACCTGCTGATGCCGCGCCGCCTCCTGGGCTAGCCCCGCCGCGCTAGCGTCGACCTGGAACCTGTCGGCACGACCACCCTGGGGAGCACTCATGGACATCGGACTCATCGGCCTCGGGAAGATGGGCGGCAACATGCGCACTCGGATGCGCGACGCCGGCCTCACCGTCGTGGGCTACGACCGCAACCCCGAGGTCTCCGACGTCGACAGCCTCGAGGCACTCGTCGACGCTCTCCCCAGCCCCAAGGTGGTCTGGGTCATGGTGCCCTCGGGCGAGCCGACGCGATCGACGATCGCGGCGCTCAAGGACCTGCTCGGCGAGGGCGACCTCGTCGTCGACGGCGGCAACTCCAAGTACACCGACGACGCCGAGAACGCCGCGTCCCTGGCGGAGAAGGGCATCGGCTTCGTCGACTGCGGTGTTTCGGGCGGCGTGTGGGGCCTCAAGAACGGCTACGCCCTGATGTACGGCGGCTCCGAGTCCGACGCCGCCAAGGTGATGCCGGCGTTCGAGGCCCTCAAGCCCGGCGACACCACGGACGGCCTGGTGCACTGCGGCTCGCAGCCCGGGGCCGGCCACTTCGCGAAGATGGTCCACAACGGGATCGAGTACGCCATGATGCAGGCCTACGCCGAGGGCTGGGAGCTGCTCGACAAGGTCGACATGGTCGAGAACGTGCCCGAGATCTTCGCCTCCTGGCGCACCGGCACCGTCGTACGGTCCTGGCTCCTCGACCTCCTCGTCGACCAGCTGCGCGCCGACGAGCACCTCGACCAGCTCAAGGGCTATGCCGAGGACTCCGGCGAGGGTCGCTGGACCGTCGAGGCCGCCATCGAGAACGCCGTGCCGATGCCAGCCATCTCGGCCAGCCTGTTCGCGCGGTTCGTGTCACGCCAGGAGGACGACGTCGCCATGAAGGCGATCGCCGCGATGCGCAACGGGTTCGGCGGTCACGCCGTGACCAAGAGGTCCTGAGCGCGCTAGATCGCGAGGACCAGGCGCACCGCGCCGAAGGTGAGCCAGATGGCGCCGATCGCGAGGACGACCGGGTGCTTGAGCAGCCTGTCGAGCTCGGGCGGTGCCTCGTGGCGGGCGCGGCGTCGCGCGACGGTCACCGCCAGCGCGAGGATCCCGGCGACGAGGACCAGGCCGAAGGGGTGCGACGCGAACGACTCGCGCCACCAGCCGTGGGCGGCGTAGACCCATGACCGGGTCAGCCCGCATCCGGGGCACGGCAGCCCGGTGAGGGCCCGGAACGGGCAGATGACCGGTCCGTCCTCGATGTGGTCGGGCGAGAGCAGGAAGGCCACGCCGATGCCGGCGACCCCACCCACGGCGGCGACGTCCGACGCCGAGAGGCGCGGCTGTCGACGGAGCAGCGCGAAGCGCTCCTCGGTGAGGGGGGTCGTCGGCATCGATCGGGTCATCGTCGGATCAGCGGAACGGTCGGCCGTCGACGTCGTGCTGCTTGCGCAGGGTGAACATGATCGCGTCGTAGAGCCACCAGATGTAGCACCCGCCGCAGGTGACCAGCTTGAGGATGCCGAGGCCGGTCTGCCCGAGGTAGAACCGGTCGACGCCGAGGCTGCCGACCAACCACGAGAGCAGCACGACGGTCAGCCACTCCTTCTCGGAGAACAGGCCGGGGATGTCCCTGGCGGCGAAGTACTGCTGGCCGTCGGCGGCCCGCACCTGCGAGTCGCCCTTGATCTGGCCCGCCTGCGCCATCTGGCCCAGGGTGTTGAAGTCGTAGGGGCCCTGCTCCTGCCCGAGCACGGAGACGTAGAAGGGACCGGAGGGCTGCATCGACGGGGTCGGCGCGCCGTAGCCGTAGCCACCGGGCGGCGGCGGAACTGGAGGTTGGGTCATGGGAGGCAGCCTAGGTCTCCGGCACCTCCTTCAAACCCGATTCGGGCCACACCTTTGGCAAATCCACAGGATGCCGCGCCGCGCTGTCCGCGCCGCGGGGGATGATGGGGTCGTGCATGTCTCGCACCTGACCCTCCACGACTTCCGGTCGTACGACGACGTGGAGGTGCCCCTCGACGCAGGTGTCACGGCGTTCGTCGGTCGCAACGGCCAGGGCAAGACCAACCTGGTCGAGGCCGTCGACTACCTCTCGCGGCTCGCCTCGCACCGCGTCGCGTCCGACGCACCGCTCATCCGGGCCGGCGCCGAGCAGGCGCTGGTGCGGGCCGCGGTGGTGCGCGACGGGCGCACCGCGGTGCTCGAGGTCGAGCTCAACCCGGGTCGCGCCAACCGGGCCCGGATCAACCGGAGCCCGCTGTCGCGGGCCCGCGACATCATAGGGATCCTGCGCACGGTGGTCTTCAGCCCCGAGGACCTCGCCCTCGTCAAGGGCGACCCGTCGGAGCGGCGTCGCTTCCTCGACGACCTGCTCGTGCTGCGCACCCCGCGCCTCGCCGGGGTCCGCGCCGACCACGAGCGGGTGCTCAGGCAGCGCAACAGCCTGCTTAAGACGATCTACGCCGCGCGGGGGAGCAGTCGCGACGCCGCGCTGGCCACCCTGGCGGTGTGGGACGAGCAGCTCGTGACCACCGGCACCCAGTTGCTCGAGGCCCGCCTCGCGCTCGTGGCCGACCTGGCGCCGTACCTGGGGAAGGCCTACGAGGCGGTGGCGCGCGGCGCGTCGCGCGACGACGCGCGCGTGGCCTACAGCTCCAACCTCCCGTTGCTCGCGCAGACCGGCACGGCGACGGCGCTGCCGTCGGCGGACCTGGTGGCGATCGCGTTCCGCGACGAGCTGGCCCGGCGCCAGGCCGACGAGATCGGCCGTGGCCTGACGCTCGTCGGGCCGCACCGTGACGACCTGGTCCTCACCCTCGGTCCGGGGGAGGAGGAGCGGCTCCCGGTGAAGGGGTACGCCTCCCACGGGGAGTCGTGGTCGTTCGCGCTCGCGATGAAGCTGGCCTCCTACGACCTGCTGCGCGCGGAGGGCGACGACCCGATCCTCATCCTCGACGACGTCTTCGCCGAGCTCGACGCCGACCGGCGCGACCAGCTGGCCGAGCTCGTCGCCGGGGCCGAGCAGGTGCTGGTGACCGCCGCGGTCGAGGCGGACGTGCCGACGGCCCTCTCGGGCGTGACCTATGCCGTCGCCGCCGGGGAGGTGCGACGTGTCGAAGGATGACGTGTCGAAGGATGAGGAGACCCCCGACGAGGCCCACCGGGCCGACGGGCTCGACCTCGCTCGGGCGATGATGCGCGGCGCCGTCGCGCCCGGACTTCCGGGCGCACCGTCGGGCCGACGCAAGCGCAAGCCCGGCTCCCCGACCCGGCGGGCACGGCGGGGCAGCGAGGGTGGGATGAGCGGCGCCTACCCCGACGACCGCGACCCGCAGCTCCTCGGCGGCGAGGTGGGCCGGCTGGTCGACCAACGGGGCTGGGGCCTGGATCTCCAGGTGCGTGGCGTGTTCGCCCGCTGGACCGAGGTGGTCGGCGAGGAGATCGGCGCCCACTCGACGCCGGAGACGCTCGCCGACGGGACCCTGGTGGTGCGCACCGACTCCACGGCGTGGGCGACCCAGCTCAAGCTGCTGGCGCCGACACTGGTGAAGCGTCTCAACACCGAGCTGGGGCACGGCACGGTCACCGTGGTGGAGGTGCTCGGCCCCCTGGCACCGACCTGGAAGCACGGCGGACGTGGGCTGCGCGACGGACGCGGTCCGCGCGACACCTACGGCTGAGCCGGGGCCGGTCGACGGGGCGGCCCGAGAGGCCGGTTCGCCGTACCCGGGTCTGGACGGGCCCCTGTTCGGCGCTCGGAATGGCCTCAAATCGGCGCTCAGGGCCACTTTTCGTCCACAGACCCCCGGTCCGGACGGGTCGTGACGTGGCCTGAGGCGATTTGAGCGGTATCATGGCGATCGGCCGGGCGCACGCCCCTGAAGCGTGAGCGTCGGCCTTCTGTGTGCCCAGCCCCGGGCAGCCGCCCTGATCCCCAAGAGGTGCCGTGACCGACGAGCAGACCCCGCCCCCCAGCAACGGCATCGCCGGGCTCGGTGACTACGACGCTTCCGCGATCCAGGTGCTCGAGGGGCTGGAGGCGGTCCGCAAGCGCCCGGGCATGTACATCGGCTCGACCGGCGAGCGCGGTCTGCACCACCTCGTGTGGGAGATCGTGGACAACGCGGTCGACGAGTCGCTCGCGGGCTACTGCGACACCATCAACGTCACGCTGCTCGCCGACGGCGCGGTGACGGTGTCCGACAACGGTCGCGGCATCCCGACCGACACCGCGCCCGGCCAGGAGCTGCCCGCCGCGACGCTGGCGCTCACGGTGCTCCACGCGGGCGGCAAGTTCGGCGGCGCCGGCTACAAGGTCTCCGGCGGTCTGCACGGCGTGGGCTCCTCGGTCGTCAACGCGCTCTCGTCCCGGCTCCGGCTGGAGGTGAAGAACCGCGGTCACGTCTGGGAGCAGGAGTTCACCCTCGGCGTGCCCGACTACCCGCTGCGCCAGGTCCGCGCGCTGGAGGAGGGCGAGGAGACCGGCACCCGGGTCACCTGGTTCGCCTCGCCGGACATCTTCGAGACCACCACCTACAGCCTCGAGACGATCACCGCCCGGTTCCGCGAGATGGCCTTCCTCAACAAGGGCCTGCGGATCGTGCTGCGCGACGAGCGCCCCGCCGCCGAGGACATCGCCGACGCGATCGAGGACCCGACGATCGTCGGCGACACCGACGCGCCCGACGACCTGCACGCCGCGGAGGTCGACGGCCACCGCGTGCTGGAGCAGGTCTTCCAGTACGACCGCGGCTTGGCCGACTACGTCGACTTCCTCAACCGCCGCAAGAACGTCATCAGCTCGGTCATCTCCTACGAGGCCGAGACGGGCGACAGCGCGCCCAACCCGATGAGCCTCGAGATCGCGATGCAGTGGCAGGCCTCGTCCTACAACGAGTCGGTCCACACCTTCGCCAACACGATCAACACCCCCGAGGGCGGCACCCACGAGGAGGGCTTCCGTGCGGCGCTCACCTCGCTCATGAACCGGTGGGGCGAGGAGTGGGGCCTCATCAAGAAGAAGGAGGACCGGCTGACCGGTGACGACATCCGCGAGGGTCTCACCGCGATCATCAGCCTCAAGATCTCCAACCCCCAGTTCGAGGGCCAGACGAAGGCCAAGCTCGGCAACACCGAGGCGAAGGGCTTCGTGCAGTCGGTCGTCAACGACCACCTCGGCGCGTGGCTGGAGCAGAACCCGAGCGAGGGCAAGGACATCATCCGCAAGGCGCAGGCCGCGGCGACCGCGCGCATCGCCGCGCGGAAGGCGCGCGACCTCGCCCGCAACCGCAAGGGCCTGCTCGGCGGCGGCGGGCTGCCCGGCAAGCTGTCGGACTGCCAGTCGACCAACCCGGAGGAGTGCGAGGTCTTCATCGTCGAGGGCGACTCGGCCGGTGGCTCGGCGCGCCAGGGGCGCAACCCGCGCATCCAGGCGATCCTCCCGATCCGCGGCAAGATCCTCAACGTCGAGAAGGCGCGCATCGACAAGGTCCTGGCCAACCAGGAGGTGCAGGCGATCATCTCCGCCCTCGGCACCGGCATCCAGGAGGAGTACGACGAGGCCAAGCTGCGCTACCACAAGGTGGTGCTGATGGCCGACGCCGACGTCGACGGCCACCACATCAACACGCTGCTCCTGACGCTGCTCTTCCGCTTCATGAAGCCCCTCATCGAGCACGGCTACGTCTACATGGCGCAGCCGCCCCTCTACCGGCTCCGCTGGAACAAGCCGCACGAGCACGAGTTCGTCTACTCCGACGCCGAGCGCGACCTCCTCATGCGCGACGGCCTCGCGCAGGGCAAGAAGCTGCCGAAGGAGAACCCGGTCCAGCGCTACAAGGGTCTCGGCGAGATGAACGCCGAGGAGCTGTGGGAGACCACGATGAACCCCGAGCAGCGGCTGATGCTCCAGGTGACGCTGGAGGACGCCGCCCAGGCCGACGAGATCTTCTCGATCCTGATGGGGGAGGACGTCGAGCAGCGACGCTCCTTCATCCAGCGCAACGCCAAGGACGTTCGATTCCTCGATATCTGAGCATCTAGCGCATTTCTTAGATTTCGATAGAACCTGGCAGAAAGAGCAATCGTGACTGAGACAGCTTCGAACCTCGGCGGCGGCGACGGTCCCGGCCCCGGACCCGGCGGCCGGATCGAGCCCATCGAGCTGCAGACCTCGATGCAGCGCGCCTACATCGACTACGCCATGGCGGTCATCGTCGGTCGCGCGCTCCCCGACGTGCGCGACGGGCTCAAGCCGGTGCACCGGCGGGTGCTCTACGCGATGTACGACGGCGGCTACCGCCCCGACCGCGGCTTCTCGAAGTGCTCGCGCGTCGTCGGCGACGTGATGGGTCAGTACCACCCGCACGGCGACACCGCCATCTACGACACCCTGGTCCGGCTCGCGCAGCCGTGGGTGATGCGCGCGCCGCTCGTCCAGGGCCAGGGCAACTTCGGCTCGCCGGGCAACGACTCCGCGGCCGCCATGCGCTACACCGAGTGCCGGATGGCGCCGCTGGCGCTGGAGATGGTCCGCGACATCGAGCAGGAGACCGTCGACTTCCAGCCCAACTACGACGGGCGCTCCCAGGAGCCGACGGTCCTGCCGGCGCGCTTCCCCAACCTGCTCGTCAACGGCTCGGCCGGCATCGCGGTCGGCATGGCCACCAACATCCCGCCGCACAACCTGCGCGAGGTCGCCGAGGGCGCGCTGTGGGCGCTCGAGCACCCCGACGCGACGCGGGAGGAGCTGCAGGACGCCCTGATCGAGCGGATCAAGGGCCCCGACTTCCCCAACGGCGCGCTGATCGTGGGCCGCGAGGGCATCGAGACCGCCTACCGCACCGGCCGCGGCTCGGTGACGCAGCGCGCGGTGATCGAGGTCGACGAGGACAACCGGGGTCGCACCTGCCTGTCGATCACCGAGCTGCCCTACATGGTCAACCCCGACAACCTGGCGTTGAAGATCGCCGAGCTGGCCGACTCCGGCAAGGTCCAGGGCATCTCCGACGTGCGCGACGACTCCTCGGGCCGCACGGGCCAGCGGCTCGTGGTCGTGCTCAAGCGCGAGGCGGTCGCCCGCGTCGTCCTCAACAACCTGCTCAAGCACACCGAGCTGCAGACCAACTTCAGCGCCAACATGCTCGCGCTCGTCGACGGCGTGCCGCGCACGCTGACGATCGACCAGTTCGTGAGCCACTGGGTCGAGCACCAGATCGACGTCATCCAGCGGCGCACCCGGTTCCGCCTCGCCGAGGCCGAGCGCCAGGCGCACATCTTCCGCGGCCTGGTCAAGGCGCTCGACATGCTCGACGAGGTCATCGCCCTCATCCGGCGCTCGCCCGAGGTCGACGACGCGCGCCAGGGCCTGATCGAGCTGCTCGACATCGACGAGATCCAGGCCAACGCGATCCTCGACATGCAGCTGCGCCGGCTCGCGGCCCTCGAGCGGCAGAAGATCATGGACCGGTTGGCCGAGCTCGAGGAGCTCATCGCCGACCTCGAGGACATCCTCGCCAACGAGAGCCGTCAGCGCTCGATCGTGTCGGAGGAGCTCGCCGAGATCGTCGAGAAGTACGGCGACGAGCGGCGCACCCAGATCATCGCGGCCGACGGCGACCTCTCGATGGAGGACCTGATCCCCGACGAGGAGCTCGTCGTCTCGATCACCCGCGGCGGCTACGCGAAGCGCACCCTCGCCTCGCAGTACCGCACCCAGAAGCGCGGCGGGAAGGGCGTGCGCGGTGCGACCCTGCGCGGCGACGACGTCGTCGAGCACTTCATCGCCACGACCAACCACCACTGGCTGCTGTTCTTCACGACGGCCGGCCGGGTCTACCGCACCAAGGCCTACAACCTGCCGGAGGCCTCGCGCGACGCCAAGGGCGGTCACGTCGCCGGGCTGCTCAGCTTCCAGCCCGACGAGGGGATCGCGCAGGTGCTGGCGATCCGCGACTACGAGCAGGCGCCCTACCTCGTGCTCGCCACCCGCAACGGCCTGGTGAAGAAGACCAGGCTGGGCGACTACAACAGCCCGCGCCAGGCCGGTGTCATCGCGATCAACTTCCGCGAGGACGACGACGAGCTGATCGGTGCCGAGCTCGCCTCGGCCGACGACGACATCCTGCTGGTCTCCCGCAAGGGGCAGGCCATCCGCTTCCGTGCCGCCGACGACCAGCTGCGGCCCATGGGCCGGGCCACCTCCGGCGTGACCGGCATGCGGTTCAAGTCCGCGGCCGACTCGGTGCTGTCGATGTCGGTGATCCGCGCCAGCCAGATCGCGGCGGAGGAGGCGGCGGGCATCGCTGCGCCGACGGAGGAGTCGCCGGGCGTCGAGGCCTCGCCCGACGAGGTCAGCGAGGTGAAGGCGCAGTACGTCTTCACGATGACCGACGCGGGTTTCGCGAAGCGCACCCGGATCAGCGAGTACCGGCTCACCGGTCGTGGCGGCCTCGGTGTCACCACGATGAAGCTGGCCAACGAGGAGCGCGGCGGCCTGGTCGGCGCCTTCATCGTCGAGGACGGCGACGAGGTCATGTCGATCACCCAGGCCGGACAGGTCGTCCGCAGCCCGATCGACGAGAACTTCAAGCCGTCGGTCGGTCGCGCCACGCAGGGTGTGAAGTTCGTGTCGCCGAAGTCCGGTGACGCGGTCGCCGTCGTCGCGCGATCGGTCGAGTCGAAGGTCGACGAGGAGGAGAGCGCCGGCACCGCCGTGACCGGGGACGCCGCCGACGGCGAGACGGACGAATCGCCGGTTTCCACCCCGGATGCAACAATCGAGGCGGAAGGGCCCGGCGACTCGGGCGACAGCGGGGACGTGGAGAGCCCTGGCGAGAGTGAGGCTTGATGTCGGACCGCACCAAGGAGCCGACCACCGTGCCCGTCCCCACGGGCTCCCCGGTGAGCAAGGCTGACGACGCGCCCCGGCCCCGCTTCGGCAAGAAGTCGCCCGCCCAGCCGCTGCCCGACCTCCCGCCCAAGCCCGCCGGCGCCCCGACGCCGTCGCTGCCGCCCGGCGCGAGCACGGCGGCCGACCAGCGCCCGGCCGCGGCCCGCGGACCGCGGCGTGCCCGGCTCAGGCTGACCCGGGTCGACCCCTGGTCGGTGATGAAGACGTCGTTCCTGCTGTCCATCGCGTTCGCGGTGGTCACGGTCGTGTCGGTCGCGATGGTCTGGCAGGTGCTCGGCGCCGCCGGCGTCTGGGACTCCATCAACAGCACGATCCAGGAGGGCATCGGCGGCGAGGACGTCTCGACCTTCCAGATCCAGGACTACGTCGGCACCAGCCGCGTGCTCGGCTTCACGATGCTCGTCGCCGCGATCGACGTCATCCTGATCACCGCCAGCGCGACCCTCACCGCCTTCCTCTACAACATGGCCGCCGCGCTGCTCGGCGGCATCGAGGTCACCCTCGCCGAGGACGCCTGATCCCGTTTTGTTGACCCCGACCCCGGTCGGGTAACGTTCCCCCTCGGTCCGCGGAGGGGGCTTCCACCCCGACGCGGGCCACCCGGGCCTATAGCTCAGACGGTTAGAGCGCTTCCCTGATAAGGAAGAGGTCACAGGTTCAAGTCCTGTTAGGCCCACTCGACGCAGCACAACCCAACGGAGGAACGCATGCTCAAGAAGCTCGTTCTCACGGCACTCGCCGCGGCTGGCGTCGCGTTCGCAGTGAAGAAGCTCCAGGAGAGCAAGGCGGAGCAGGCCCTCTGGGCCGAGGCCACCGATCAGCCCTCCTGATCCCCACCGGGGGCCTTGGCGCAATTGGTAGCGCACCTGCTTTGCAAGCAGGGGGTTAGGGGTTCGAGTCCCCTAGGCTCCACCCTGTCCGGACCGTAGGTCCCCGTGTCTATGCCGCGCTCCCACCTCGTCGGAGCGCACCGCAGGAAACGACGCGGCGACAAGTCCTGCATGACACAATCCACCGCGTGACGACGACCGCCCCGGACCTCGAGCCGGCGGAGGTCGCGCCGACCCGGCGCGAGTCGCAGTGGCTGCGACGGGTGGTCGCCGTGCTCCTGGGGATCGGCGTCGGGCTGGTCCTCGCGGCGGGGATCGCGATGCTCACCGCGCCGAGCAGCACCGTGCAGGGGGAGGTCGGCGCTTTCGGCGGAGGGGGCAGAGGTTGCTACCCGACCGTGTCCTACTCCGTGCACGGGGAGACGTACCAGTTCACCGAGCCGCGCGACGACCGCTGGTGCGGGCTCCGGAGCGGCGACACCGTCACCGTCTACTACGACGCCGACCATCCGCGTAGTGGCCGGCTCTCCCACTACGGCGACCTGCCGTGGCGGCTCGCGGCCGCGGCCGCGGTGGCGCTGGCCCTCGCAGGCATCGCGATCGCGGGCGGCCGCACCAGCAACCTGGGAGGTCAACGGGCGGTCGCCTGGGCCCTGCTCGCGGCGTGGCTGGCCGCCCTCGTGGGAGCAGCGCTGACCGGTGAGCACCGGTCCACCGCGGACGACCTCCTGTCCGCGATCTCGCAGGGGGAGGTGCACGAGGTCCGGGCCTCGGGCGGGTTGCCCGGTCACTCGCGAGGTACGGCGACCGTCGAGCTGCGGTGGGAGCGGCACGGGCTGCACTACGTCACCGAGGTGCTCCAGACCCGCGGCCATCACCGGGGCGTCGGCGGAGGGGGCGACGTCACCGGTCACTTCACCGGCGACCTGCGCGACTACCTCACCACCGGCGGGGGGTCGGTCGAGTTCGAGCGCGTCGGCGGCGGGACGGGCAGTGGCCTGACCGCTCGGTTCTTCGGGTGGGAGCTCGACGACCGCGCGGCGCTCGTGGCGTTGTGCCTGTTCGTGCTCACCCTCCTCCACGTCGGCATCGCCCCGGAGCCTTGGCGGGCGACACCGTGGGCGTGGGTGTGGCTGATGCTCGGCTTCGCGCCGATCGCCTGCCCGGCGTACCTCCTGCTCGGTGGTCCCACCGGGCTCTTCCGCCCGGCCGACCCGCGGCGTCGGCTCACCGGAGGGTGGGCCTTCCTCCTGGCCGTGGTCGTCGGCGGAGCGGTCAGCGGATCGTAGGGGCGACCAATTCTGGCTCGTCGTGGCCGGTCGAGAGCACGTCCAAATGGGCGTTCGGCGGCTCTTGCGCGCGGCAGGGAGCAGGCGCACTCTGAGAAAGCAAAAATCCCCCCCTCTGGTGCAGGAACCGGTCAAGGAGCCAGCCCCATGCACATCCGCAACCTCAGAATTCTCGCTCTTGCTCTCGCTCTCGCCGTGGCCGGCGTCCCGGCCGCCTCGGGACAGAACCACCATGGCGACAAGCCGTCCGCCCAGTCCTTCCTCCACAAGGGCCTCCGCGCCACCCGGACCAACCAGCAGCGCATCGAGGAGGACGAGGGCGACGAGGCCGAGCTGATCAAGCTGCGCGCGGAATTCGCGCAGTCGATCCAAGCGGCGCCCGCCACGACCTTCCCCATCGCCGGCACCCTCGCGGCCCAACGCGCGGCGGGCCGGCTCCCGGTCGTCGGCGGCAGCTGGACGTCCCCGACCGACAAGCCGTTCCTCAACGACCCCATCAACCGCGGGTTCAACTACGGAGTCGGGCACGGCATCGTCACCGGACGGATGACGGCGCTCACCGCCAGCGGGTCGACGGTCTACGCCGGCTCCGCAAGCGGCGGCGTCTGGCGCTCCTCGGACAAGGGAGCGCACTGGCAGGAGCTCAACCGGGGCCTGCCCCGGCTAGCGGTCGGCGCCATCGCGACGGACCCCAGCGACGGCTCGATCTGGGTCGGCACCGGCGAGGCCAACAACGCCGGTGAGAACCAGTACGGCACCGGTGTCTACCGGCTCGCCCCGGGGGCGGACCGTTGGCAGCGCATCGGCGGCCGCGAGCTCTTCGGCTCCGGCTCCTACACGATCCTGTGGGCGCAGCACCACGTCTACATCGCCACGAACCACGGGCTCTACCGCCGCTCGGTCGACGCCTCCCGCTCGACGGCGTGGCGCCCGGTGCTCCAGCCCCGCGGCCCGAAGGACTACCCGCCGAGCTCGTCGGTGACCGACGTGGTCGCGGTACCTGGCACGCACGGCCACCAGCTGCTCGCGGTCGTCGGCTGGGCGGGCTACACCAACCCGGCCAACACCGGCGCGAACGGCTTCTACGTCGGCAACGGCAAGGCCGGCAGCTTCGAGCGGATCACGCCGACCGGCGACATCGACCCGGACTCCATCGGTCGCACCACGTTCAGCTCCTCGCACGGCTGGCTCTACGCGCTGGTGACCAGCGACTCGCCCGCCAACGAGGGGACGCTCATCGGGGAAGGTGTCTTCGTCTCCAAGAGCGGACCGATCGGTCCCTGGCAGCGGATCGCGACGACCGACGAGCTGGCCGAGTCCGACTCGGCGATGGAGGGCTCGGACACCACGTTCTTCCCCGGTGTCCAGGGTGACTACAACCAGCAGATCACCGTCGACCCGCGCGACCGCAAGCACGTCTACCTGCAGCTCGAGGAGGTCTACGAGTCCACCGACGCCGGTGCGCACTGGAAGACCGTGGGCCCGTACTGGAACTACGACATCGAGTGCGAGGAGCAGAACGGCGACCCGTACGACTGCCCGCGCACGACCCACCCCGACCAGCACGCCGGCATGATCTTCGACGGCGACTTCTGGGCCGGGAGCGACGGCGGCCTGTGGCGGCGGCCGCTGACCTGGCACGACAAGGGCCACTGGTCCGACCTCAACGCGACGCTCCACACGACGCAGAACTACTCGATCGACGTCGGCCAGATGGCCAGCGGGTACGCCTACTGGGGCGGCCTGCAGGACAACGGCGAGAGCTACACGCGCTCGGACATGGACCAGGTCGAGCAGGCGTTCACCGGCGACGGCGGCGACACCATCGTCTCGCCGTACTTCGGTGACCGCGCCGTGGAGGAGTACGTCTACCTCGACATGTACATGAGCCACGACGGCTTCGTCGCGGACGCCACGGAGATCTCACCGTCGTGCATCACCGCGAGCGACCCGCCCGACCCGTGCGACCCGAACCCGCGGTTCATCGCACCGATGGAGAAGGACGTGAAGGACCCGACCCACTGGGTGGCCGGCGGGCAGTACGTCTGGAAGGACAACGCGGGCTGGAACACCGTCTGCAACGGCTCGGAGGGCTGCGACTGGAAGCCGGTCTACAACACCGGCAACGGTCACTCGGTGACCGCCCTGGCGCGGCGCGGCGGCACCATGTACGCCGGCTGGTGCGGGCCGTGCAACCCGTCGCCGGGCACCGGCGGCGCGTCGTTCCAGCGCGGGCTGGCGACCAACTACGGCGGCACGTGGCACGAGCTGGCCCTCGACGGCGTGCCGAACCGCTACATCACGTCCATCGCGGTCGACCCGTCCGACGGGGCGCACGCCTACCTCAGCGTCGGCTCCTACAGCCAGCGCTGGATCCCGAGGGCGGGTCACGGACACGTCTTCGAGACCAAGGACGGCGGCGCGTCCTGGACCGACGTCAGCGGCGACCTGCCCGACGCACCGGTCTACCACGTGGCGTTCCTCGACCACCGTCTGGTGGCCGGCACCGAGGTCGGCGCGTTCATCACCCGCAGGGGGTCGCAGGCCGACGGACTGTCGTGGGCCCGGCTCGGTCACGGGCTCCCGAAGGTCACCGTGTGGGACGTCGTGACCCGTCCGGAGGGCCTCGTCGTGGTCGGCACCCACGGCCGCGGGGACTGGAGGATCAACCTGAACTGAGACCGCTCAGGCGGCCTCGCGCCGCGGCCTCCCTCGAGCAGGGAGGAACGAACGGAGCCCGGGTCCCTCGAGGAGACCCGGGCTCCGCCCGTGAAGCAGTACGACGATCAGCCGTGCGAGATGCGGTCTCCGCCGCCGCCGCCGGAGATGTGGTCGGCACCCGGGCCGCCGCGCAGCCAGTCGTGGCCGCCGCCGCCGTAGATCCGGTCGTTGCCCTTGGCGCCGTTGACGAAGTCGGCTCCGGCGCCGCCGTACACGACGTCGTTGCCGGCGTCGGTCAGCACCCAGAGACGGAACCGCGAGGGCAGCGTCTTGCCGCTGGTGTAGTCGTTGCCGAGCCGCGGCCACACCTGGATGAACATCCGGTGCTTGTTGAAGCGCGGCGGGACCTTGCAGACGGCGGACAGGCCGACCTTGACCTTCTCGCGGGTGCAGCGGTCCGGCAGGCTCTTGAAGTGGCCGGTGCGCGTGTCGCGGAAGCGGATCGAGTGCTTCGACTCGACCCACTTGATGGTCAGGTGCTGGCTGTGCTTGCCGGAGATGTAGACCGGGCCGAACTTGGAGTAGCGGATGATGGCGCTACCGCCCATGTCGTGCACGCCGGCGTCGCCCGGGCCGAGCATCAGGGGCGGGTGGTCGGCCGCCGCGGGGCTGACAGCCACCGCGAGGCCCGCCACGAGGGCGACGAAGAAGGTGGTGATGGTGCGGATCAAGGGGGTCCCCTCCTATCGGGATCCCCACGACCCTAAGGGGAATTCCTGCGAGCGCGAATTTCGGGGATGAGACACCGGCCACATCCGGACGCGCGCGAGGGGGCCCGGGAGGCTGGGGGGACGGCGAATGCGATAGGTCATGGCAGACTCTCCCGCGTGACTTGTGGGCTGCGTTGGCTGCTGCCGATCGCGGCTCTGGTGCTGGCGGGCTGCAGCGATCCGCCGAAGCCCGTCATCCCCGACGCGCCGGTGACCGAGACCAGTGTGACGGAGTACGACCCCGGCCTCGAGCCGTCCGCGGCGGTCCTGGCCCTCGTGCCGGACTCGGCGAGCACGTTGGAGGTCACGGACTTCGACGAGCTGCGGCTGACCCTCGGCTTCGGCGCCCTCAACAGGGAGTCCCCGGAGGCCGACCGAGCCGCCTTCTGGCGCGCGGTCGCCACCTCCGACGCGCTGTCCGACGGCATGCTCCGCCCCTTCGCCGACCAGCTCGCGCCCTACGGGTTCGGCGAGGACGACGTGGCCTGGGAGGCGACGTACGGCGACGGCGCCGACGGCTGGGTCATCGCGCTGCACGACGACGTACCCCTCGCCAAGGTGCAGCAGGCGATCACCGCCGGTGTCGGGCCGCTGGCCCGGTCGGTGCTCGACACCGACCGTCGCCTCATCACCTCGACCGCCCCACCCGAGGGCGACCAGAGCTGGGGGGCGATCCCGGAGGTCGTCGCCCTCACCGGCCAGTCGGCCAACGCGACGTACGTCGACCGGGCCTGCCTCGACTTCGACACGGTGTTCGGCGACGGCATGGAGGCCCAGCTCGCCGCGGGCCCGCGCGCCGACCTCGACGCACTCGACCCCCTCGAGGGCTTCTCGGTCGCGCTCGGCGCGGACCTGGCGACCGTCCGGCTGGGGGAGGCCCGCTCCGACGCCTTCGACCGGCTGCGGCTGGCCGACGTCATGCCCGCGATGCGGCCGGACTTCGGCGAGGGGTTCGCCCGGGGCGTCGCCGACCCGTCGACCGGGCGGATCGGCTACGACCTGCAGCGGCCGAGCGCCGCGGTCGCGCTGGTCGAGCACCAGCACCTGCCGTTCGCGCTCTGCGGCGACTGACGGTCAGGCGCGGGCGGCGAGGGCGTCGTACTGCGCCTTGTCGTGCGCGCAGAAGATCGTGACCTCCTCGGAGTGCGCGCCGGCGAGCTCCTGGAGGCGGGCCAGGTTGTCCTTGCGCAGCTTGTTGGAGACCGCCATGAGCACCTGGAACGCCGCGAGGTTGCGGTTGCACCGCGGCGGGGCGGCCACCTGGTTGCCGTCGAAGAACGCGTCGCCGGCGTGGAGCAGCCAGTGACCGTCGGCATCGCGGACCGCGACCCCGGCATGGCCACGCGTGTGTCCGAGCAACGGGATCAGCACGACGTCGTCGCCGAGCGCGGTCACCGACGGGAAGCCGAACCACCCGTCGCCCGGCTCGCGGTGCTGCACCCACTGCGGATCGTGCGCCCACTGGGCGGAGACGTAGCGCGTCTTCTCGCGCATCGTGGGGTGGGTCGCGGCGTCGTACTCGGGCTGGTGCACGTGCACCCGCGCGTGCGGGAAGTCACCGAGACCGCCGGCGTGGTCGAGGTCGAGGTGGGTCAGCGCGATGTCGGTGACGTCGTCGGGGGAGTATCCGAGCGACTTCACCTGCGCGAGCGCCGTCTCGCCGGGGTCGAGGCGGGGGCGGACCATCAGCTGGAAGGGCTTGCCCAGGCGACCCGGGTCGGCGATGTCACCCGTCCCGAAGCCGGTGTCGACCAGCAGGAGGCCCTCGGGGCGCTCGACGAGCAGCACGTGGGCGACCATGGACGGCGTGAGCGGCGGCCGCATGGTCGCGCAGTTGAGGTGGTGTACGCGCACGGGCGCATCCTGTCAGGTCAGGGCGTCGGGGTCACTCGGTCAAGCCGTGCAGGTTGCGCGCGGTCGGCGAGGTCGGGACCGTGGCCGGGTCGGGGTAGGTGCCGAACAGCCGGTCGGCGGTGGCGGCCGAGGTCACGGTGAACCAGTAGTGCTCGCTCTTGTAGTGGTGCAGCCGGTGGTTGCGCCAGACCGAGCGGTACCACGCGGACCTCGGGCGGTAGTCGCTGTGCAGCAGGTAGTGGGTCCACTCGTAGGCCGAGAGCAGGACGAGGTCGGCGACGGCGAGGGTGAGCGCCGCGGACCACGTCGGCATCACGGCCCAGCCGATCAGCACCGCGGCCGGCCCCAGGGTGAGCTCGACCTGCCACGGGATGAAGACCAACGGGATCGCGCGCGGGTCGCGGTGGTGCGCCCGGTGCTTGCGGGAGAGCAGCGGGTCGATCCGCAGGCCCGCGATGCGGCGCGGCTTCCAGTGCAGGACGCAGACGTGGATGACCCACTCGACGAACGGCATGAGCAGCACCAGACCGACCGGGATCAGCAGCTCCCACCAGGCGCCCGGACCTGCGAGCACCCGCGCGACGACCGCGGCGGTCAGGTAGGTGCCGAGGATGTATGGCGACGGGTGCCGCCAGAACTCGGTGAACACC
This sequence comes from Nocardioides candidus, assembly GCF_041321175.1. Taxonomy (NCBI): domain Bacteria; kingdom Bacillati; phylum Actinomycetota; class Actinomycetes; order Propionibacteriales; family Nocardioidaceae; genus Nocardioides; species Nocardioides candidus. The sequence continues at coordinate 475,428 of NZ_JBGGWC010000001.1, forward strand.
TCGCGCATCGACTGGCTGGACCGGCGTCCGCCCGTGATGCGCTGCCCCTCCAGCGAGGCCTCGTCACGCGCGACCTGCTGCCGCGCGAGGGCCTCGACGTCGGTGTCGGTCATCGGGCTCCTCCTCCGTCGGTGCCGAGCGCGGTGAAGGCGCTGACCAGCGAGCTGTTGAGCGGAGCGAGCACCCGCTCGGCGGCCGCCCGGGCGGTGGCGGGATCCCCGGCTCCGATCGCCGCGGCGAGCAGGCGGTAGGCCTCGACCTGGCCGACCTCGGTCGCGAGGGCGGGCGCGAGGGCGGGCAGGGCCGGCTCGTAGGCGGCGCGCAGGCCGTTGAACATCAGCCGGTAGACGATCGAGTCGGCACCGTCGACGACGACGTCCCAGTACTCCAGGGCGAGCTCCTGCCACGCGAGCGAGTCGGTCGTCTGCTCGAGCCGGTCGATGACGCGCTCGAGCGCGCCGGTGAGGGCCGGGCCGCCACGGTCGGCGGCCAGGGCCGCGATGATCGGGCCGACCGCGGTGCGCGCCTCCACCACGCTCAGCGCGACCGCGGGGTCGACGCCCCCGTCGCGCACCAGCAGGCGAGGCAGCAGGTCCAGGCCGCCGTACTTCCTGAAGTCGCGGACCGTCGCCCCGCCACCGTGGCGCACCTCGACCAGCCGGGTCTGCGCCATCCGCTGCAGGGCCTCGCGCACGGCGGGGCGGGACACGCCGAGCACCTCGGCCAGCTGCCGCTCGCTCGGGAGCTGCTCGCCCACGGCGAGGCCGCCGTCGACGACCTCGTCGAGCACCTGGTCGAAGACCTGGTCGGACACGGACTTCCGCTTCACCGGTTGGAGGGCCATGCGATCGACCCTAGGCGGCCATTGGCCAGTTGGTCAAGTGGTCAGACCAATCGGTGACGGAGGACAGGCGTCGGCGTCGGGGGCCGGCTCAGGGGTCCGTACCCTGAGGAGGTGGTGATCGCCTGGTGGAGCCCCCGCCTCTGGGGGGTGCACCTGCTCGCCCTGGTCTGCACGGCGGCGGCGGTCGCGCTCGGGCTCTGGCAGTGGAGCGCCTGGCAGGCGCACCGCGAGGCCGAGCGGCACGACATCACCCACGCCCACCCCGAGGCGCTGACCGACGTGCTCGGCCCGGACGAGCCGTTCCCGTCGCAGCAGATCGGCCGTCCGGTCACCATCGAGGGGACCTGGCTGCCGGAGGGCACCGTGCTGGTGACCGGGCGCGAGACCGACGGCGAGGACGGCAGCTGGGTGGTCACCCCGCTCACCGTCGGCGGTCCGGACGATCCGGCGATCCCGGTCGTGCGCGGCTGGATCCCCGGTGACGACCCGGCGGACGCCCCGCCGCCGCCGACCGGCACCGCGTCGCTCGTCGGCTGGCTCCAGCCCGGGGAGGGCACCGGCGCGCCCGACAGCGACCAGACCGACGCGGTGCTCCCCGAGGTCCGCATCGCCGACCTCGTCCAGCGCGTCGACGTCGACCTGTACGGCGGCTTCGTGATCGTCGACGCCGAGGACACCGCCGAGCAGGGCGGCCGCAACGCCGGCACCGACGACCTGGCGCCCGCCACGCTCGACCAGCTGCCGCCGGCCAGCACCCTCACCGGCTGGCGCAACTTCGCCTACGCGCTCGAGTGGTGGCTCTTCGCCGCCTTCGCGGTCTTCCTGTGGTGGCGGCACGTGCGCGACGTCACCACCGCCCGGCCTGAGACCGCGGCGTCCGCTGCGGAGCGCCCGGTAGGTTCGGGCTCGTGAGCGGGCTGTTCAAGACCTACCGGGTGCTGGCTTTGATTGTCGGCGTACTTCTCGTCGTCGGCTCGATAGCGTCGGTGCTCAAGTGGGCGTACCGACTTCAGGACCACATTCTCCTGGAGGGCAGCACGCTCCAGCGCCTGGGCGCCGACCTGGTGCCCGTCTGGAGCTTCCACGGCTTCATCTACATCATCTACGTGATTGTCGCGTTCGTCCTGACCCAGAAAGCGGGTTGGACGTTCCCCCGCTTCCTGCTGATGATGATCGCCGGGCTCATCCCCGGCCTGATCTTCTGGGTCGAGCACCGCGTCGCCGTCCAGCTCCGGGCCGAGCACCCGGAGCTGGCGGCGAAGAAGGCCTAGGCCTTCGGGTCGGCCTCGGTCGGCAGCGGGTCGGTGAGCGGGTCCGGCACCGGGGTCGCCGCCGTGTCCGGAGCGGCCGTGTCGGCCGCGGGGGCAGCGGGGTCGGGCACCGGCGCGCTGGTGCGCGGCGGCGGAGCGGGGTCGTAGGACGACTGCCAGCCCCCGCCGGCGTTGCCGCTGCCGCCGCCCTGCATCTTCTTGACGACGAATGCGGCCGCGCCACCGATCGCACCGAGGAACAGCAGCTTCTTGAGCTTGGAGCCCTTCTTCTTCTGCTTGCGCCCGGTCACCTCGGCCGTCTTGGCGTCGGCGTAGTCACGGGCCTCGGCGGCCTTGGCCGCGACGGTGGCGGCACCGGCGGCGACCAGCGGAGCCGCCTTGTCGCGGGCGTCGCTGATCATCGGCCCGGCCTTGTCGCGGGCGTCGCTGATCATCGGCCCGGCCTTGTCCCGGGCGTCGTTGATCGCAGGCAGGGCGGTGCCCTGCACGAACTCGCGGGCCTGGTCGATCGCCGCGTCGACGTACTCCTCCGCCTGCTCGAGGATCGTCTTCTTCTTGCGGAGTCCCATAGCCGTTGCCCTTTCGCGTCCGAGATCAGTGCGCAGATGAACTGTCTGCCCTGGTTGTTACCCCATCCCACCACGAGCAGACCGGCGCGGCTACCCGCCTCGTGCGCCCCCGTAGGATCGTCGGCGAGCGCGCGGGCGTCGGTGCCCGCGCTTGACGAGCAGTGCGAAAGGCAGTCATGGCGGACCTGCAGGCCACCCTGAAGACCAACAAGGGCGACATCGCGATCAACCTGTTCCCCGATCACGCGCCGGAGACGGTCGCGAACTTCACGGGGCTGGCGACCGGCGAGAAGTCCTACGACGCGGGCAACGGCCGATCGGGCCCGTTCTACGACGGTCTCGGGTTCCACCGCGTCATCGCGGGCTTCATGATCCAGGGCGGCTGCCCGCTCGGCACCGGCACCGGTGGGCCGGGCTACACCTTCAAGGACGAGCCGCACCCCGAGCTCGTCTTCGACAAGCCCTACCTGCTCGCCATGGCCAACGCCGGACCGGGCACCAACGGCTCGCAGTTCTTCATCACCGTCGGCGCGACGCCGTGGTTGAACTTCAAGCACACGATCTTCGGTGAGGTCGCCGACCAGGCCGGGCGCGACGTCGTCGATGCGATCGCCGCGGTCGCCACCGGCCCGATGGACCGGCCGACCGAGCCGGTCGTCATCGAGTCGGTCGAGATCACCGGTGCCTAAGGCCGCGCATGACTGAGCCTTCGGGCTCGCCGGCGGGGGGGCCGACCTGCTACCGGCACCCCGGCCGCGAGACCTACATCCGCTGCCAGCGGTGCGACAAGCCGATCTGCCCCGACTGCATGCGTGACGCGGCCGTCGGCTTCCAGTGCCCCGACTGCCTGAAGGAGGGTGCGAGGAGCACCCGGCAGGCACGGACGGCGTACGGCGGCAAGCGCTCGGGCGATCCTCGCCTGACCACGTTCGCGCTGATCGGCCTCAACGTCGCCGTGTGGGTCGCGATCCTGCTGACCGGGGCGAGCAGGAGCAAGCTGGTCGACGCCCTGGCGCTGTCGCCCCGCGGCAGCTGCGACTCCGTCGACCAGCCCGCGAAGCACTACATCGGCGTGCACTCCCAGCAGGTGTGCGCGCAGGTGCCGCACGGCGACGGCCGGTGGTTCCCGGGCGTCTCCGACGGCGGCTACTGGCAGCTCCTCACCAGTGCGTTCACGCACGTGGAGGCCCTCCACATCGCGTTCAACATGATCTTGTTGTTCGTCCTCGGGCCGCAGCTCGAGCTCGCGTTGGGTCGGTTGCGCTACCTCGCGCTCTACCTGGTCTCGGGCCTCGCGGGGTCGGTCGCCGTCTACTGGCTCTCCGACACCGACTCCTCGACGCTGGGTGCATCGGGCGCGATCTTCGGGCTGATCGCCGCCTTGGCGGTGGTGTCGTTCAAGGTGAACGGCAACATCCAGAACGTCGCAGGGCTGCTGGTGGTCAACATCGCGGCGACGTTCTTCATCTCCGGCGTGTCCTGGCAGGGTCACCTCGGCGGGTTCCTCGGCGGCCTCGTGGCGGGCGCGATCCTCGTCTACGCGCCGAAGCCCCGGCGCACCCAGCTGCAGGCCATGGGGCTCGCGGTCCTGGTCGGGGTGCTCGTCGTCGCGACGGTCGCGCGCACCGTGATGCTCGCCTAGCACTTCGTCCCCAGGCTTTCCCACAGTTGTGGGTAACTACAAGCGTGTAGTTATCCCAGGGTGTGGGGAAACCTGTGGAAAAGCGCCGCGCCGGCTCATGAGGGACATGAGCCGGCGCGGCGGAGCCGGTGCGCGGGGTGCGCCGACGGGCGCTACTCCCACTTGGTCGCGAAGGTGAAGCCCACCGCCATGAAGGCGATGCCGACGAAGAGGTTCTTCTGCTCCAGGTCGTTGAAGATCGCGATGTCCTGGGCGTTGTCGCCGGTGCCGACGACGTAGTAGGTGCAGATCCACAGCAGGCCGATGAGGAAGCAGCCGAGCATGCCGACCACGACGCCACGGCCGCGGCCGAGCGGGGTCGAGGGGTGCGCGGCGAGGACCAGGCCGATCATGATCGCGCCGAAGCCGATGAGGTAGTTCCAGCCCTGCAGGTCGCCCATCCAGTGCCAGCCGGTGATCTTGCCCGGCTCGAACGACTTCGGGTCGAGCGCCGGCTTGCCGTCGTTGAAGCCGGCGACCGGCCGCACGCCGATGTAGTAGTAGGCGATCCAGGCGATGCCGCCGAGGACCAGCACGAGGGAGATCAGGAACCGCACGCTGAACAGCGGCCCGCTCGAAGGGTCGGCGAACGGAGACTTCTCCGACCGCTTGAGGCTCGGCATCTTCACTTGGCTTGGGCTCCTCAGCTGACCGCCGCGGCTTGTCTGGCATGCACCACGGTACGACGTACCTGTCGCCGCCTACCCTAATGACCATGACGGGTGCGCACGCGGCTGGGCCGAAGCCGGGCCCTGAGAAGCCGTCCGGCGCGACCGCACCCGAGCGCCCGCGCCGGCCAATGGCCTGGCGCGTGGGCACGCCGGTGGTCGCGCTCCTCAGCGGGGCGCTCTTCGTCGTCTCGGCCGCCGACAGCCGCGGCACCGACCTGCGGCCCGGCCGCTACACCGACCTGGCCGGACTCGTGCGGGCGGAGTCCGACGACTACGACGACGTGCGCCAGCGCCTCCACGACCTCCAGGACCAGGTCGACGGGCTCACCGACGACGTGCGGTCCCTGCCCGTCTCGCGCGCCCGCGGTCGCATCGCGCAGCTCAAGGACCCGGCGGGCCTCGAGCCCAGGAACGGCCCCGGCGTCTCGATCACGCTCAGCGACGCCCCCGACGACAACCTCGACGAGGCGGTGGCCCACGACCTCAAGGCCGACCGCCTGGTCGTGCACCAGCAGGACATCCAGGCGGTGGTCAACGCCCTGTGGGTGGGCGGCGCGAGCGCGGTGACCATCGCCGGGCAGCGGGTGATCTCCACGACCGGCATCAAGTGCGAGGGCAACGCCGTCCAGCTGCAGGGCGTGCCCTACCCGCAGCCCTACGTCATCCAGGCGGTCGGCGACCCCGCCGCCCTCACCGCCGCGATCGACTCCGACCCGCTCGTCACGGGCTACCGCGCCGACGCCGACAACCCCTACATCGAGATCGGCTGGGACATGGAGGCGGAGGACGACGTCGTCGCGCCGGCGTACGACGGCCTGCTGGACCTGCGCTACGCCCAGCCGTTGACCCGCAACAACTGACCGCTACCGGCGCCGGCCGTTGCCCTGGCCGCCGTTGCCCTGGCCCGGCGGCGGGAAGCTGAGCGGGTCGGTCGGGTCGGTGCCGGCCGCGACCTCGTCGCCGTCGCTGAACGTGTCGCCGTCGGTGTCGGGGTTGGCGGGGTCGGTGCCGAGCGTGGCCTCGTCGGTGTCGGAGAGACCGTCGCCGTCGGTGTCGACGGCTGCCGGCGGCGACGAGGTCTCCGGCTCCTCGTAGACCGACACGAAGATCGTGACCGTCTTGCCCTGGTCGAGCTCCTCGCCCTCACCGGGGATGACGTTGGTGACCTCGCCCTTCGGCTTGGTCGAGGAGTTGTCGTCGAGCACGTCGACCTGGAAGCCGGCCTGGATGATCCGCCGCTCCGCCTGGCCCTGCCGCAGCCCGATCACGTCGGGCACCACCTCGGGCCCGTCGGAGACGCAGAGCGACACGGTGTCGTCGCGCCCGACCGACGCCTCCGGCTCGGGGCTCTGCTCGACCACCGTGCCGGCGGGGTCGTCGGTGTCGCACTTCTCCGGCTCGACGGCGATGTTCTTCTTCTTGATGCCGGCGTCGACGAGGTCGGCGATCGCGATCCGCTGGAGGCTGCCGATCACGCGCGGCATGGCGAAGTCACAGCCGCCGCTGCTCAGCACCAGGGTCACGGTGGTCTCCGGGTCGACGTACTTGTCGCCCAGCGGGTCCTGCGACACGACCTGGCCGGCGTCGTACTGGTCGCTGCACTCGCGCTGCCGGTCGTCGATCTCCAGGCCCTTGTCGGCGATGAGGTCGCGCGCCTTGTCGCGCTGCATGCCGACCACGCCGGGGACCTGCACCTGGGTGGGCTCGTCGGGGAACAGGGCGTCCTTGCCCTTGATGAAGGCCGTCACGAGGATCGCGAGCACGAGCAGGCCGAGGACCAGCCACAGCCACACGCGGCTGCCGCGCTGCTCGTCCTCCTCCGGCGGCAGCCGCCGGATCATCGTGTCGGTGGTGCCGGGCGTCGGGACCACCGCCGTGGCGGAGGTCGGCGGGTCGTCGGCCGGCAGCGGGGGCGGCGCGACCACGGAGACGGGGCGGCCGGCGAGGTAGCGCTCGATGTCGGCGCGCATCTGCGCCGCGGACTGGTAGCGGTCCTCGACCCGCTTCGCGAGCGCCTTCATGACGATGGCGTCGATCTGCGGGGTCAGGTCGGCGTCGTGGTGCGACGGCGGGGAGGCGGGTTCGCGGACGTGCTGGTAGGCGACCGCGACCGGGCTGTCGCCGACGAACGGCGGACGGCCGGTGAGCAGCTCGTAGAGCAGGCAGCCGGCCGAGTAGACGTCGGAGCGGGAGTCAACGGACTCACCGCGCGCCTGCTCGGGGGAGAGGTACTGGGCGGTGCCGACGACCGCGGCCGTCTGCGTCATCGACGACGCCGCGTCGCTGATCGCCCGGGCGATGCCGAAGTCCATCACCTTCACGTCGCCGGAAGGGGTCAGCATGACGTTGCCGGGCTTGATGTCGCGGTGGATGATGCCGGCGCGGTGGCTGTAGTCGAGGGCCGAGAGCACACCGCTCGTGATCTCCAGGGCCCGTTCGGGAAGGATCTTGCGACCCTCGCGGAGGATGTCGCGCAGGGTCCGCCCGGCGACGAACTCCATCACGATGTAGGGCTGGGCGACCTGCGTGCCGCCGTCGTCCTTCATCTCCTCGCCGGTGTCGTAGACGGCGACGATCGCCGGGTGGTTGAGCGAGGCCGACGACTGGGCCTCGCGGCGGAAGCGGGCCTGGAACGTGGCGTCGCTCGCCAGGTCGGTGCGCAGCCGCTTGACCGCGACGACGCGGCCGAGCCGCGTGTCGATGCCCTTGCGCACCTCGGCCATCCCGCCTCTGCCGAGCAGCTCGCCCAGCTGGTAGCGGCCGCCGACCATCGCGGATCCCGACCCGCCCCCCGGCGGGTCCGTGGGTCCGGCGTTGCTCATCCAGTTCCCCCTTGCGTCGAGTCGCTGCTGCCAGTGTCGGTGCTGGCGGTGTCCGTCGGCGTCGTCGTCTCGGTCGTCGGTGCCGAGGTCGCGGGCGCGGGACCCCAGAAGTGCACGTCGATCGTGTCGCCCACGTGGACGGTGCCGGTCGGGTTGAGGCTGCTGACGATGTCCTCGGTCTGGTCGCCGGGGTTGGTCTCCTCGATGAAGCGCACGTCGAGGCCCGCCCGCTCGAGCTCGGTCTCGACCTCGAAGCGGTCGCGACCGACGTAGTCGTCGGGGTCGAGCTGCACGGCCTCGGGGGCCGTCGACGTCGGCGTGGTCGGCTCCGAGGAGGAGCTCTCCTCGGTCGCCGACGACTTCTCCGTCGGCGTCGACCGGGTCGTGTCGGTGCTCGAGGGCGCGGGGTCGTCGCCGTTGCTCAGCACCAGCGCGATGATCGCGACGGCGGCGGCGACGAGGAGCAGCACCAGCAGGACCACCGGCCACACCGAGCGGCGCCGCGGCTCGGGGGGCGCGCCCTCGTAGGCCGCCGGACGGTCCAGGCGGGGCGTCGGAGCGGGCACCGGGCGCGCCACCGGCGCGCCCGTCTGCGGCAGCACCGCGGTGGCATCGGGGACCGGCACCACGGGCGGCGTGGCCACCGGCGGACGCACGTCGGCACCGCGCAGCGCGGCGGCGAGCTCGGCGCCGTCGGCGTAGCGCTCGCCCGGGTCCTTCGCGAGCGCGCGGCGCACGATGCGCCGCAGGTCGTCGGGCAGGTCCGCCGGAAGGTCGGGCACCGGCTGCTGGAGGTGGGCGAGCGCGGTCGCGACCGGCGTCTCCGCCTCGAAGGGCCGGCGGCCCGCGAGCGCCTCGAACGCGACCACCCCGAGCGAGTAGACGTCGGAGGAGGGGGTCGACGGGTTGCCGCGCGCCTGCTCGGGCGAGAGGTACTGCGGCGTGCCCATCACCGCGCCGGTGCGGGTGATCTGCGCGTCGTCGGCGGCGCGGGCGATCCCGAAGTCGGTCACCTTCACCCGTCGGTCGGGGGTGATCATCAGGTTCGCCGGCTTCACGTCGCGGTGCACGATCCCGGCCTGGTGGGCGACCGCCAGCGCATCGGCGGTCTGCGTCACCAGGTCGCGGACCACGGCCGGGTCGAGCGCGCGACCGCTGTCCTTGGCCTGCGCGAGGAGCGTGGACAGCGGCTGTCCCTCGACCAGCTCCATCACCAGGAAGGGCGAGAGCGTGCTGTCCGGCCCGCCCGGGTGGGAGTCGTAGTCGAAGACGCCGGCGATCCCGGGGTGGTGCAGCGCCCCGGCGTTGCGGGCCTCGGTGTCGAAGCGGGCGCGGAACTGCGGGTCGTCGGCGAGCTCGTGCTTGAGCACCTTGACCGCGACCTCGCGGTTGAGCCGGAGGTCGGTGGCCCGCCAGACCACGCCCATGCCGCCGGTCGCGATGCGGGAGTCGAGCCGGTAGCGGTGCGCCTCGTCGGCGTACTGCTCGGAGCCGTTGGCCTCACTCATCGCTGGCCCTTCGCTCGCAGCGCACCCGCAGGCTCACGGCCGGTGGGCAGGTCGCCGCCCCAGCGGCTGCGCGCTTCACTCATCGAGAATCGCCTCCATCACTGCCTTCGCGATCGGCCCACCCAGCTGACCGCCGGCGATCTCCTTGCCCGGTGCTTCCTGGATCATCACGGCCACCGCGACCTGGGCGTCCTCGGCCGGGGCGAACGACGCGAACCAGCCGTACGGCGGCTTGCCCGGCACGCCGCGCTGCGCGGTGCCGGTCTTGCCCGCCACGGTGACGCCGGGGATCGCGGCGGGGTAGGCGGTGCCGTCCTCGACGGTGTCGACCATCAGCTCGGTGACCTGGTCGGCGGTCGACGGCGACACGGCCGTGCGCAGCTCCTCCGGGTCGGTGGTGTCGAGCGTCTCGTACTCCGGCGACTGGATCTCCTGCACGAGGTAGGGCCGCATCAGCGTGCCGCGGTTGCCGAGCGCCGCGACGACCATCGCCATCTGCAGCGGCGTGGCCTGCACGTCGAACTGACCGAAGCCGGTCTGCGCGGTCTGGGCGTCGTTGAGCTCGACCTCGTTGCCGTCGGAGTCCTCGGTGCCGGTCGGGTAGACCGACTGCGCCTGGGGCGAGAGGTCCTGCAGGTAGTCGCTGTTGAAGCCGAACTTCTCGGCGGTCTCGCGCAGCTTCTCCGGACCGAGCTCGACGGCCATCTTGGCGAAGGCGGTGTTGCACGACTGCGCCATCGCCGTGGCGAACGGGATCTCCTCGGGGTTGCAGCCCACCCGGCCCTCGTTGTCGATCACGTTGTTCGAGCCGGTGGTGCCCGGCGTCTGCCAGGTCGCGCCTGCCGGCACCATGTCGTCGGCGTTGTAGAGGCCGTTCTCGATCGCGGCCGCGGCCGTGACGATCTTGAAGGTCGAGCCCGGGAAGAGCCGGGTCTGGATCGCGCGGTTGACCAGCGGCTCGCTGTCGTCGTCGTCGAGCCGCTTGAACTCCTTCTGGGCCTCGGGGATGTCGTGGGAGGCCAGCAGGTTGGGGTCGTACGACGGTAGCGAGACCATCGCGAGGATCCGGCCGGTCTTCGGCTCGATCGCGACGACCGAGCCCTCACCGTCGGGACCGACGGTGGAGAGCAGCGCGTCGTAGGCGGCCTCCTGCGCCTTCGGATCGATGGTGAGCAGGACGTTGCCGCCCTTGCTGCTCTGGTTCTGCGCGAGGTCGACGAGGCGGGTCACGAACAGGGAGTCGTCCTCGCCGGAGAGCACGGAGTTCTCCGACCGCTCGATGCCGGTCTGGCTGCCGAGGGTGAGGAAGCCGGTGACGTTGGCGTACATCTTCGGCTTCGGGTAGACGCGGAGGTACTTGTAGTGGTCGTCGGAGTCGCGACTGCGCGCGAGCGTGACCTGGTCGCGGCCCTCGCCCGCGATGATCGCGCCGCGCTCGCGGCTGAAGGCAGCCTCGGCCACCCGCGCGTTGTGCGGGTCCTCGTTGAGGTCCTTGGCGTGCCAGAACTGCAGGTAGGTGACGTTCACCATCAGCGCGAGGAAGAGCAGCATGCAGAAGATGGAGACGGCCCGGATCGGGCGGTTCATCGCGCCACCGCCTTGACGACCTGGGTCTGCAGCAGGTCGGGGTCGTCGGCCTCGTCACTGACCTCGGGGAGCGGGCGCCGGGCCTGGTCGGAGATGCGGAGCAGGAGGGCGATGATGACCCAGTTGGCGACCAGCGAGGAGCCTCCGTAGGAGAGGAACGGTGTCGTCAGCCCGGTGAGCGGGATCAGCCGGGTGACCCCGCCGATGACGACGAAGACCTGGATGGCGAAGACGCCACCGAGGCCGGTCGCGACGAGCTTGCCGAAGCCGTCGCGGGAGATGAGGGCCGCGCGCAGCGCCCGCTCGACGATGAGGCCGTAGAGCAGCAGGATCGCGATGACCGCGGTCAGCCCGAGCTCCTCGCCGATCGCGGCCATGATGAAGTCGGACTCCGCCTCCGGCACCCGCGCGGGCATGCCCTCGCCGAGGCCGCGGCCGATGAGGCCGCCCCACGCGAAGCCGTAGAGGCCCTGCACCAGCTGGTAGCCGTCACCGTTGCGGTCGGCGAAGGGGTGCAGCCAGATGTCCACGCGCTGCTGGACGTGGTGGAAGATCTTGAACGCGACCGTGGCGCCGCTGAAGAACAGCAGCGCGCCGACGACCAGCCAACCCGGCCGTTCGGTCGCCACGTAGAGCATGATCAGGAACAGCCCGAAGAAGAGCAGGCTCGAGCCGAGGTCCTTCTGCAGCACCAGGATGCTGAGGCTGACGCCCCACATCACCAGGATCGGTCCGAGGTCGCGACCGCGGGGGAAGTCGACGAACACCACGCGGCGACCGGCCAGCGCGAGCGCGTCGCGGTGCACGACGAGGTAGCCGGCGAAGGTGATGACGAGGAGCAGCTTCGCGATCTCGCCCGGCTGGAAGTTGAACGGACCGAGCTGGATCCAGATCCGCGCCCCGTTCACCTCGTTGCCGATGACGGGGAGCATCGGCAGGATCAGCAGGCCGATCGCCGCGAGCCCGGAGGTGTAGGTGAACCGGGCGAGCAGCCGGTGGTCGCGCAGCAGGACGAGGGTCCCCACGAACCCGGCGACGCCCACCGTCATCCAGATCAGCTGCTGGTCGGCGTTGCCGGTGTCCTCGGCGAGGTCGAGGCGGTGGATGACGGCGAGGCCCAGCCCGTTGAGCGCGGCGACGACCGGCAGCAGCACCGGATCGGCGTAGGGGGCGACCATGCGCACCACGACGTGCGCCGCGATCACGAGCGCGGCCAGCCAGCCGCCGTACGCGACGATGTTGGTGGGCACCTCGCCATCGACGCCGAGGCCGACCGAGGCGTAGGCGCCGATCCCCACCACGAGGGCGAGGACGAGCAGGAACAGCTCGGCCCCCCGGCGACGGCGGTGCACGAACTGCAGCAGGCTGGCGTTGGCCACTACCGGTCGGCCCCTTCCGGCGGCATCAGCTTGTCGGCGAGGTTCTGCACGATCGAGACCGCGTCCTCGTAGTCGTCGGCGGTGATGCCCTCGTCGAGGTCGCTCTGGGCGTTGTCGGGCAGGTCGCCGACCTGGACGTCGGAGGTCCGGTAGACGCTGGAGAGGCCGGGGATGCCGTCGATGCCGCGGTAGACCGCGACGTGACCGTCGTCCTCGCCGACGTAGTACTGCTGCTGGGTCCACCAGTACGCCGACGCGAGGGCCACCCATGCGAGCCCGAGCACCACCGCCAGGGCCATGGCGCGACGCACCCAGGTGAAGCGGCGCGGGGCCTGCGGGGCGTAGCGGTAGGCCTCGGGGTCGACCGGCGGGTCGTCGACGATCGCGTAGTCGATGCCCTCGGGGATCTCGGCGTCGACGGGCTCCAGCTCACCCGTGTCGCCGGAGCGATGTCCGCGGAAGAGGCCGCGGGGCGTGCGCTTGCGCAGGTCGGCGGCGGCGCCGACGATCATCGGCTCCAGGTCGGTGAGGGACGGGTCGGCGGCGGCCTGCTCCTCGGTCAGCACGTCGGCGACAACGCAGGTCACGTTGTCGGAGCTGCCGGCGTCGAGGCTGGCGCGGACCATCTCGATCGCCGCGAACTCCGGCGAGCCGCTCGCGAGGATGTCGGCCAGGCGGGCGTCCTCGAGGACGCCGCACGCGCCGTCGCTGCAGAGGAAGACCCGGTCGCCGGGGGCCAGCGCGATGGCGAAGAGGTCCGGCTCGACCTCGTGGAGGCCGTCGAGGGCCTTGAGGATGAGGTTGCGGTGGGGGTGGACCCGCGCCTCCTCCTCGGTGATCCGGCCCTCGTCGATGAGGCTCTGCACGAACGTGTGGTCGGTCGTGATCTGGGAGAGCTCGCCGGCGCGGTAGAGGTAGGCGCGGGAGTCGCCGATGTGGCCGATCGCGATCCGCTGGCCGTCGAAGAGGGCGACCGTCGCGGTCGTGCTCGTGCCGCTCAGGGCGGGGTCCTGGTAGACCTCCTGGGCGATCGACTCGTGCGCCTCGTGGAGGCCGTCGCTGACCCGGGTGAGCAGGTCGCCGGCGTCGGGGGCGGCGTCGAGGTTGCGCAGCTCGCCGACGGCGGTGCCGGAGGCGATGTCGCCGCGCGCCGCGCCGCCGACCCCGTCGCACACGGCGAGCAGCCACGGGCCGGCGTAGCCGGAGTCCTGGTTGTCCTTGCGCACCCGGCCGACGTCGGAGACGGCGTAGTAGGCCAGCTTGAGCGGCTCGCGGTCGGGGGCGCCGTCGTTGCCCTCCGGCACCGGTACGTCGGCCTGCTCGGGCGCGTCCACGGTCGGGCCGTCGTGCGGCAGGGTCTGCTCCGAGGCCTTGGGGAGCGGACGGGGGAGGAGGGTGTCGTCGTCGGACACGTCGCGCTCGCCGGCATCGCCCTCCGGGACGCCACCGATGAGGGTGATGTCGTCGGGGGGCGGGGGCTGCTCGGCCGGCGGCGGGTCGCTCGGGGGCGCCGGCTGGTCGGGGAGCGTGTTGTCGTCAGACGTCACGGTCTACTTCCTCAGCTCGAGGATGGTCTTGCCGATGCGCACCTGCGCGCCGAGCCCGATCGTGGTCGGTTGCGTGATCCGCTGGCTACCGAGGTAGGTGCCGTTGGTGGAGCCGAGGTCCTCGACGTACCACTGGTCGCCGGACGCCGCGATGCGGGCGTGGCGAGTGGAGACGTAGTCGTCGTCGAGCCGGATGGCGGCGTCGGTGCCGCGACCGATGAGGATCGGCGCGTCGCCCAGGGTGGCGGTGATCCCGGTGTTGGACCCCTGGATGACCGCGACGTGGGTCGGTGAGCCGCGGCGCTTCGGCGGCGCCTTCTGCTTCACCGGCTTGGGCGCCGGTGCGGTGCCGGTCGAGGGGAGCCGCGCGCCGAACATGTCGGAGCGGATCACCGAGATCGCCGACAGCACGAAGATCCAGAGGATCGCCAGGTAGGCGATCCGCACCAGGAAGAGGGTGAGCTCAGACATCGACGACCTCTTCCTCGAGGAGACGGACCACCAGGGAGGTGTGACCGACCTGGACGCGGCTGCCGTCGGTGAGCGTGGCGCGCTTGACGCGCTGGCCGTCGACGGTGATGCCGTTCGTGGACCCCATGTCGTGGACCTCGATCTGCAGCGGGCCGTCGCCGGGCGCCGCCGCCGGGTCGGACCCGGCGGTGACGAGGAACTCGACGTGCCGCCGGCTGACCCCGGGGTCGTTGATCCGCAGGTCAGCCTCGGAGCCGCGACCCACGACCAGGCCCGGTGGCTGGAGCGGGTGCCGGGTGCCGTTGACCTCGAGCACCGCGCGGGTGCGGCTGCGTGCCGAGTAGCGCGCGTGCCCGCTCACCGAGGCCTCGGCGTTGCTCAGCACGCGGAACCGGCCGGTGCCGAGGTCGGGCGCCGCCTCGAACCCGATGCGGATCGGGCCGGGGAACACGTAGGACTGCAGGTCGGCGTGCTCCTGGAGCTGCTGCGTGAGCTCCTTGGCCAGCGCCGAGTCGTAGGGGCCGAGCCGATCGAGGTCGGACTGGGCCAGCTCGACGGAGAACGCGTTGGGCACCATCCGCCGGTCGCGCGAGAGGATCTGCGCCTTGTTGTCGAGCTCGCGCTGGAGAGCCGCCGCGATCTCGACAGGTTGGACCGCGCTGCGGAACGTGCGCGCGAAGACTCCGGAGATCGCCTGTTCGAGCCGCTGCTCGAAACGCTGCAGTCCACCCACTCCGGGAGCCTCCTCTCGATCCACTCGGTCGTCACTCGCCCACCGGTCACCTGCCCGGCCGCACGGCTGGTACCCCGACGTGCCGGGTTCGCTCGATCGTATCGACACCGCACGTGCGGACCAGGAGCCGCGCGCGGGTTCTCCCGGTTTGGGACGCGAGGCGGCCCTGGGATAGCCTTGCCCGGCTGTCGGTGCAGACCGCTCAGCAGCGCGCGAGTGGCGGAATAGGCAGACGCGCACGGTTCAGGTCCGTGTGTCCGAAAGGACGTGGGGGTTCAACTCCCCCCTCGCGCACGTACGACGAAGCCCCGGGTCCTCGGACTCGGGGCTTCGTCCGTTCTCGGCGTCCCTCCGCGGCCTTGCGCATCGCGGACAACGGCCGGAAGGGGCACCTGCGCGCGCCGTCTGCTGGTTGTCTCCTGCCACCACTGACTCAGGAGGGCAGGACGACATGTCTCGGAAGCTACGCAGGATCGTCTCGTTGACGGCGGCGGCCACCGGCCTCGCGCTCGGCGTGCCGCTGTGGGCCCAGGCGCCGGCACACGCGGCGGGCGGAGCCT
Source organism: Nocardioides candidus (assembly GCF_041321175.1). NCBI lineage: Bacteria > Bacillati > Actinomycetota > Actinomycetes > Propionibacteriales > Nocardioidaceae > Nocardioides > Nocardioides candidus. Next base: position 491,071 of record NZ_JBGGWC010000001.1, read on the forward strand.
GCATCACCGGTGGCTTCGAGTTCACCGACAGCGCCGGCGCCCGTCAGCCGGGGCAGGAGTTCACCGTCGAGGTCCGCCGGGCCGGCCGGACGACGGTCCTCGCCTCGACGACGACGGGCGCCGACGGCCGGTTCCGCGTGTGCGTGAGCGAGGCGCAGGCCGCCTACGACGTCGACGTGCACGTGGTCTACTCCAACCCCTACTGGAAGGTGGTCTCCGGCCGCAAGGGTGTCTATCTGACCGCTCTCGCGTCCGAGCGCGACGTCGTGCCGGGCTCGGACCTCGACCTCGGGACGATGCTGCCGGGCAGCGACCAGTCGATGACCGCCGCAGGCATCTTCGACTCGGTCAGGAAGGCTTGGGACTGGGTGCCCGACGACTGCTGGGACGCCGATGACGCCGTCTGCCGCCAGAAGGTCGTGAGCTGGCCGAACAAGAGCCTGACGGAGGAGGCCGCCTCTTACAACACCCGCACCGACACGGTGGAGCTCGACGGCCCGGTGCAGGAGAGCACGGTGATCCACGAGCTCGGGCACGCGATCATGGACGACGTCTACGAGGACGACTTCCCGGTGCCGGAGGACGGCTGCTACAGCCACCAGATGAACAAGGCGTACGGGCCGATCTGTGCCTGGACCGAGGGGTGGCCGACGTACTTCGCCCTGACCGTCCTCGACACGCCGATCTGGACCCAGGCGGACTGGGACGACGACGCCGAGTACGGCCCCGGCGACCGCGGCTGGACCTGGGCCGAGGGGGAGGACGCGGAGATCCGGGTGGTCGCCGCGATGTGGGACCTCGCCGACGCCAACAACGAGGCGGGCGAGAGCTGCACCGAGGACGCGCGGGGTCCGCTCTGGCGGACCTTCCAGGCCCACCGCGCAGAGACGTTCCGGCAGTACTGGGCGCAGCGTGCCGCCGACGGCTACGCCGTCGGTAGCCGCGAGCTCGCGTGTCTGCAGCACAACACGATCGACTTCAGCGACGTGACGGCGGCGACCGCCGACGCCGGCACGACCCCGAAGGGACACGGGCGGCCAGCGCTGCCGCCCCGTCGGCCCCGCGGGTGAGCGGTCGGCCCGCTCGACCGGAGTGACCAGATTTGGACGCTGTCTCATCGGTGCCGTGCTGACCGCCGAACGCGGGTAGAAAGACCCTCCTGCAGTGTCGTCTGCGTCACACCGAGGGGGTTTTCCGTGCATCCATCAGAGACGCTCGCGGTCGCCCTCGCTGAGATGGGCCTCGGCGAGTCCGCCGCCCGTGTCTACGGCCATCTGGTCGAGCTGGCGCCGCTGACCCGCGACGAGCTCATCGCTGAGGTCGGGGGCGGCGCGGCCACGTCCGCGGGCGTCGACGAGCTGGTCGAGGCGGGCCTGGTCGGGGTCGTGGGAGTCGGCGGGACACAGCTGGCCCCCGTCGCCCCGGTGCTCGGCCTCGACCTGCTGACCCGCCGACGGGCCAGCGTCATCGACACCGCCCGGATGGACGTCCTCGCGGCCTACGACAGCTTCCGGCGCCGGCGCCCGGCCGGTGACGAGTCGGGCGTCGAGGCCGTCACCGGCGACGCGATCGGGCTCCGGCTCCAACAGGCGTGGCGCGCCGCCGAGTCCACGATCGAGCAGTTCGACTCGCCTCCGTACGTCGACATCACCGGATCGCTCGAGGACGCGTTCGACACGCTCGACCGAGGAGTCACCCAACGGGTCGTCTATGCCCAGGCGTCCTTCGCCGACGAGGGGTACTTCCGCGAGAGCGTCGAGCCCGCCGTGCGCCGCGGCGAGGAAGCCCGGGTCATCGACGAGGTGCCGCTCAAGATGATCCTGGTCGACCGACGGATGGCCATGGTGTCGGCGACGGTGGACGGCGCCGAGCGCCACCACACCACGTACGTCGTCACGAACGGCGTCGTCCTCAGGGGCCTCATCGCCCTGTTCGAGGCGACCTGGGACGCTGCGCTGCCGCTCGGTGCGCAGTTCCGCAGCGGGAGTCGCCGCCTGGAGGGGGTCGACCGGAACCTCCTCACCATGCTGGCCAGCGGCCTGCACGACGGTGAGATCGCGCGTCAGGTCGGCATCAGCCGACGGACCCTCTCGCGGCGCCTGGAGATCTTGATGGCCCGGGCCGGTGCGACGTCGCGGTTCCAGCTCGCGCTCCAGGCCCACCGTCGGGGCTGGGTGTAGCCGCAGGCCGGAGACCTCGGCCACAGGAAGTGTCGGCGGCAGCGCATGCCGCCGATCAGTGCAATGTCAAATAGGACTGGATGGTAGACATGAGTAGTAGAAGGTTCGGGTTGGTCGTCGCGGTCGTGGGCGTGAGCCTGGTGCTGGCCGGGTGCAAGGGCGGGGACGACGGGGACGGCGGCGCGGGAGCAGGCGCCGGGGCGGAGCAGGGCGGGACCGTGCACGTCCTCCTCGCCGAGGACTTCTCCCACCTCGACCCCGCGCAAGGATGGGACTCCGGGGTGAGCAACCTGTACCGCCTGCTGTACCGCACGCTCACGGCGACCGGTCCGGGCGGCACCGACACGGCCGATGACATCGTCCCCGACCTCGCCACCGACCTCGGCACCCCGAGCGACGGCGGCAAGACGTGGACCTTCACGCTCAAGGACGACGTCGCCTTCGAGGACGGCACGCCGATCACCTCGGCCGACATCAAGTTCGGGGTCGAGCGCTCGCTCGACCCGCGCATCGCCATCGGGTCGCCGTACGCGAAGACGACGCTGGAGCTGCCCGAGGACTACGCCGGCTACTACGAGTCCGGCCCGCTGGACTCCATCGAGACCCCGGACGAGAAGACGATCGTCTTCCACCTCGACCACCCGGAGCCGGAGTTCGCCTCGGTGGTGAGCCAGGCGCCGTTCACGCCCTTCCCCCACGAGCAGGCGGACACGATCACGCGTTCCAGCGTCGACACCGCGCCGGTCGCATCGGGCCCCTACCGCGTCGAGAGCTACGACCGCGGCTCGAGCCTGGTCCTCACCCGCAACGAGCACTGGAGCGACGCCTCCGACGACATCCGCACGGCGCAGCCCGACGAGTTCGACTTCACGATCGGACTCGACCCGGCGACGATCGACGAGCGCCTCCTGGCCGGACAGGGCGACGACGCGAACGCGATCGGCGACCAGATCCAGCCCGCGACCCTCGGCCGACTGAACGCGCCGGACATCAAGAGCCGGGTCGTGTCGGGGATGACCGGCTGCACCGGGTTCGTGCAGCTCGACACGTCGAAGGACGGCATGGACGACGTGCGCGTGCGTCAGGCGATCAACTACGCCGTCGACCGCACGAGCATGCAGACGGCGGCCGGCGGTCCGCAGATGGCCGAGACCACGACGACCATCCTCCCGCCGTCGCTGCCGGGCTACCAGGAGTTCGACCTCTACCCGGGGCCTGACGTCGCCAAGGCCAAGGAGCTGCTCGCCGAGGCGGGCTACGCCGACGGTTTCGAGTTCACCCTCGACGTGGCCGCGGCCCCGTCGTCGTCGGCCCAGGCCGAGGCGTTCCAGGAGTCGCTGAAGAAGGCGGGCATCACCGTGCACCTCAACTCCATCGACGCGGCGACGTACTACGAGGTCGTGGGTGCGCCGGCCAAGCAGGACGACGCGGTCCTCGCGAGCTGGTGCCCGGACTGGCTGTCGGGGTCGACCTTCATCCCGCCGCTCTTCGAGGGCTCGCAGATCTTCGACCAGGGCAACTCGAACCGCTCGATGCTCGACGACCCGGAGATCAACAGTGAGATCCAGAGGATCAAGTCGATGACCGACGTGGACGCGGCGCTGGCCGCGTGGGGCGACCTCGACCGACTCGTCATGGAGAAGGCGCCGATCGTCCCGACCCTCAACGGCAACAGCGTGCACGTCGCCGGAGCCAACGTGGCCCAGGCGTTCTCCAACCCCTCGCTGAACGGCAACATCGACTACGCCGTCGTCGGTCTGCACGACCCGGACCGAGGCTGACGGTGGCCATTCCTGCACCCGACACCGTCGGTGTGCCGTCAGGGGCGGGGGCGCCGGCAAGTGGCGCCCCCGCCTCGGGGCGGGCGGTCGTGCGCGACCTCCTGCGGCGGCCCGGAGCGGCGATCGCAGTGGGGGTCCTCGGGTTGATCGGAGCCATGGCGCTCGCGGCCCCGCTGCTGGCAGGTCTGACCGGCTGGGACCAGTACTCGTTCGACCCCTCCGCCATCGACAGCTACAGCGGGGGTCTTCCCCGCGGTGGTTGGGGCGGGATTTCGGGGGACCACTGGTTCGGGGTGGAGCCGGGCAACGGTCGCGACATGTTCATGCGCATCGCGTACGGCGCGCGCGTGTCCCTCGCCATCGCGATCTCGGCCACGGTGCTGACCACGACCGTCGGCGTCGTGCTCGGCACGCTCGCCGGCTACTTCGGAGGGTGGGTCGACACCGGCCTGTCGCGGGCGATGGACTTCTTGATGGCGTTCCCCGCGCTCATCTTCATGATCGCGCTGCTCTCGGCGCTTCCGGGTGGCAACCGACCCGTCCTGCTCGTCCTCGTGCTGAGCGTGTTCGGCTGGCCCTACACCGCGCGCGTCGTCCGCGGACAGGCCCTGTCCCTGAGGAACCAGGAGTTCGTCGAGGCGGCCCGGGCGAGCGGCGCCAGCCGCTGGGCGATCGTGTTCCGCGAGGTGCTGCCCAACCTGCGGGGCACGATCGTCGTGCTGGCCACACTGGCCGTGCCGTCGTACGTCGCCACCGAGGCCGGCCTGTCCTTCCTCGGCGTCGGCGTCACCCCGCCGACCCCCAGCTGGGGGCAGATGATCGCGTCGGCGGCCACCTGGTACGCCGTCGACCCCCTCTTCCTGGTCATCCCCGGTGCGTTCCTGTTCGCGACCGTGGTCGCCTTCACCGTGATCGGCGACCACCTCAAGTCGATCCTCGACGAAGGAGCCGTGCACTGATGGTCGGCTACCTCGTCCGGCGCCTGGCCGCCTGCGTGATCGTGCTCGCGGTCGTGTGCGTCTTCACCTTCATGATCTTCTTCTGGTTCTCCCCGGATCCTGCGGCGCAGATCTGCGGGAAGACCTGCACTCCTGATCGCATCGCGCAGATCCGGGCCAACCTCGGTCTCGACCAACCGTTCCTCGAGCAGCTGCGGGTGTTCGTGAGCGGGCTGTTCGCGGGCCGGGACTGGGGCACCGGCGCCGACGCCATGCACTGCGCGGCGCCCTGCCTGGGCTACAGCTTCCAGACCAACGAGTCGGTCACCGACCTGTTGATCGACCGGTTGCCGGTCTCCGTCACGCTCGCCACCGGAGCGGCGGTCCTGTGGTTGCTCGTCGGGGTCCTCGGAGGGCTGGTGTCGGCGGTCCGGAGAGACTCACTCTGGGACAAGGGGGTCCTGGCCTTCGGGCTGGTCGGCATCAGCCTGCCGATCTACTTCCTGGCGCTGGTGCTGCAGTACCTGCTCGTCGTCAAGCTCGGCTGGCTGCCGTTCCCCCGCGCGGTCCCGTTCACCGAGGACCCGGTGCTCTGGTTCGAGAGCTACCTCATGCCGTGGGTCGTGCTCGCGATCGTGTACGCCGCGATGTACTCGCGGATCGTCAGGAGCCAGGTCATCGACACCCTCGAGCAGGGGTTCGTCCGTACGGCCCGGGCGAAGGGTCTCCAACGTCACCTCGTCCTGCGCCGACATGCGCTGCGCCCCTCGCTCACGCCCGTCGTCACCTTGTTCGGCATGGACTTCGCCGCGCTCCTCGGAGGGGCCCTGATCACCGAGACCGTCTTCGGGCTCGACGGCGTGGGGAAGCTCGCGTCGGACTCCATGGCCACCAACGACCAGCCCGTGATCATGGGGGTCACCCTCCTCGCGGCCCTGCTGGTCGTCGTCGCCAACCTCGTCGTGGACATCTCCTACCGGTTCCTCGACCCGCGCGTCCGCAGGGGGACCCCATGACCGGCCAGCACAGCCCACTCCTCCGGGTGCAGGACCTGACGGTGACGGTGGGCGACGGCGCGACGAGTGTCGTGGAGGGACTGTCGTTCGACGTCGGTCCCGGAGAGACGCTCGGCATCGTCGGGGAGTCCGGGTCCGGGAAGTCCATGACGGCGCTGGCGATCATGGGTCTGCTGCCGAGAGGAGCCGCCGCGAGCGGAAGCGTGACCTTCCGTGGAGCCGAGCTCCTCGGCCGGAAGGAGTCGCAGCTGCGGAAGCTCCGCGGCGCGGAGATCGCGATGGTGTTCCAGGACCCGCTCAACTCCCTCAACCCCTACTACACGGTCGGCGCCCAGCTGGTCGAGGCCTACCGGGCCCACCGCTCTGCGACGCGGCGGCAGGCCCGCGAGGTGGCGGTCGCGGCGCTCGACCGCGTCGGGATCCGCGATCCTCGCCGCCGGGCGGACCACTACCCCGACCAGTTCTCGGGCGGCATGCGGCAGCGGATCATGATCGCGATGGCGCTGTGCCTGGAGCCGTCGGTCCTGCTCTGCGACGAGCCGACCACCGCCCTCGACGTGACCGTGCAGGCCCAGATCCTCGACCTGCTGCGACAGCTGCAGAGGGAGAACTCGATGGCGATGGTGTTCATCACCCACGACCTGGCGGTGGTCTCCCAGCTCGCCGAGCGGGTGCTGGTCATGCGTGGAGGGGAGGAGGTCGAGCAGGGGACGACCGAGCGCGTCTTCACCGAGTCACGGCACCCCTACACCTGCCAGCTGCTGGACAGCCTACCGCGTCTGGAACCGGTGGACGATCGACAGGAGGGGCTGGGATGAGCGGGCCGATCATGGTGGTGGAGGACTTGTGCAAGGACTTCGCGGTCCGGGGGCAGGGGAGGTTCCTCGCCCGTTCGAGCACGTTCCGGGCGGTCGACGGGGTCTCGTTCGCCGTCCCGCGCGGCGGCACCGTCGCCGTGGTGGGCGAGTCCGGGTCCGGCAAGTCCACGACCGCTCGCATGCTCGCCCGCCTGCTCGAGCCGACGGCGGGGCGCATCGAGCTCGACGGGGAGGACGTGACCCACGCGCGGGGAGCCCGCCTCCAGAACTTCCGCCGACACGTGCAGGTGGTCTTCCAGGACCCGTTCTCCTCGCTGAACCCGCGACACAGCGTGGAGCGGATCATCTCGGCACCGCTGCGCTACCAGGGGATCGAACCGCCTGAGGGCATCGGTGCCCGCGTCGCCGAGCTGCTCGAGAGGGTCGGGCTCGCACCGGAGCACGCCCGCAGGTTCCCCCACCAGTTCTCGGGCGGCCAGGCACAGCGGATCGGGATCGCCCGAGCGCTCGTCCTCCAGCCGCAGGTGATCGTGTGCGACGAAGCGGTGTCGGCTCTCGACGTCTCGGTGCAGGCCCGGGTGCTGGAGCTGCTGCAGGAGCTGCAGGCCGACCTCGGGCTGAGCTACGTCTTCATCGCCCACGACCTGGCCGTCGTCCGCCAGATCGCCGACGAGGTCGTCGTCATGCAGGGGGGCCAGGTGCGCGAGGCGGGGCCGTGCGAGTCGCTCTTCGCCGCTCCGCAGATGGCCTACACCCAGGAGCTGCTCGCTGCGGTCCCGCGCATCCCGGTCGACTGGGAGCGCCGCCGTCGGGAGAACCTCCGCTCGCTGAAGCGCGTGCGGTGAGCATCGAGTACTCCCTCCCGGGGATCCGGGTCCGCGAGCACACCGTCGCGGTGCCGCTCGACTGGTCCGACGCCGACAGCGAGCCGCTCGTGCTCTTCGCCCGCGAGCTGGTCGCCGCGGACCGGCGCCACGACGACCTGCCGCTCTTGCTCTACCTGCAGGGCGGGCCCGGCTTCGGGTCGCCGAGACCGCTGGCGCGCACCGGCTGGATCGGGGAGGCGCTCAAGACCCACCGGGTCGTGCTGCTCGACCAGCGCGGCACCGGCCGCAGCTCGAGGATCGAGGGGCGGACCCTCGCCGCGCGGGGTGACGCCGTACGCCAGGCGGACTACCTCGCCTGCTTCCGAGCAGACTCCATCGTCGCGGACGCCGAGCACCTCCGGTCCACGGTGTTCGACGGCCGGCGGTGGAGCACGCTCGGGCAGAGCTACGGCGGCTTCGTCACCCTGACCTACCTCTCGCGTGCCCCGGAGGCCCTGGAGGCCTGCTACGTGACGGGAGGCCTCCCGGCCCTGCAGCCGGACGCCGCGGAGGTGTACCGGCGCACCTATCCCCGGACCGTGGCGAAGAACGCCGCGTTCTATGCCCGGTTCCCCCATCACCGCGAGACCCTCGCGCGCGTCGCCGACCGCTTGGCGCAGGGCGATGTGCGGTTGCCCGACGGCGACCTCCTGACGGTGCGCCGGTTCCAGTCGCTGGGGATCGACTTCGGCATGAAGCCGGGCTTCGAGCGGCTGCACTACCTGCTCGATGACGCCTTCGGGATCGACGGGGACCTCACCGACGCCTTCCTGGGTGCGGTCGGCGACCGGACCTCGTTCGTCGCAGCGCCCCTGTTCGCGGCGTTGCAGGAGTCGATCTACGGAGCCGGCGAGCAGGCCACGCCCTGGGCGGCCTGGGCGGAGCACCAGCGGCACCCGGAGGCCGCCGAGCACGCACGGCCGCTCCTGATGACGGGCGAGATGATCTATCCCTGGATGTTCGAGGAGATCCGGGCCCTCCGGCCGTTCCGTGCCGCGGTGGACGTGCTGGCGCACCGCGCCGAGTGGCCGGCGCTCTACGACCTCGACCGGCTCGCCGCCAACGACGTCCCGGTCGCGGCAGCGGTCTACCACGACGACATGTTCGTCGACGCCGGACTCCAGCTGGCCACCGCCGCACACCTCGGCGCGACCCGGACCTGGATCACCAACGAGTTCGAGCACGACGGCCTCGAGACGCCGCGCGTCCTCGCGACGTTGCGGGAGCTCATCGAGAGCGACCGCACCACCTGCTAGCCGGCGCGCCCGCCCGGATGGAAGAGCAGTCCCCGAACAAGGAGGAGAACATGAGCGAGACGTCCGTCAAGGCACGGTCGATGCCCAGGCCGGAAGGCGATCCCAGGACGCCGAGCCTCACGGGCGCCCACGGCTTCAACGAGTTCATCGCGCGCGACTGGGGAAGCCCGGACCGCACGCCGGTCGTCGTCGACGGGGCACCTGCCGCCGCCGCGGACCACCGCGCACGTCTCGGCGAGCAGTACGCCGGGCAGGCCCTCGTCGTCGCCGGAGGGCGGGCGCAGGTCCGCGCCAACGACTGCGACCACGACTTCCGGGCCGACAGCAGCTTCATGTGGCTGACCGGTTGCGGGGCGGAGGACGCGGTCCTGGTGATGACCCCGGTGCAGGGCGGCCACGACGCCGTGTTGTACCTGCCGGCGCCGTTCTACCCCGGGCACCCCTCCTTCTACGACGACGCCGGGCGGGGCGAGCTCTGGGTGGGCGCGGCGCCGGGGCTGGCGGAGTGGTCCGCCGCCCTCGACCTCGAGGTCCGGGACCTGGAGGAGCTCCGGCGTGCTGTCGCCCGTCTCGACGGACCGCTCCTCGCCGGCCATCCCGATCGCCCCGAGGGCGTCTCGGGACTGCCCCGGTCGGCGGAGCTCGAGCGCACCCTGGCGGAGCTGCGCATGGTGAAGGACCCGTTCGAGATCGACCAGCTCCGGAGCGCCGTCGACGCGACGATCCAGGGATTCGTCGAGACGGTGGGCCAGATCCCGACCGCGACGCAGCGCGGTGGCGAGCGGTGGCTGCAGGGGACGTTCGACAGGGCGGCCCGCACCTACGGGAACCGCCCGGGCTACAGCACGATCGTCGGCGCCGGCTCGCACGCGGCGACCCTCCACTGGGAGCGGGCGGACGGGCCCCTCGTCCCCGGCGAGCTCGTGCTGATGGACATGGGCGTGGAGGTGGACTCCTACTACACCGCCGACGTGACGCGGACGTTCCCGGTCGCGGGGACGTTCTCGCCCGTCCAGCGCGAGGTCCACGACCTGGTCGAGAAGGCGCATCGCGCGAGCCTTGCGGCAGTGGGTCCCGGCCGGTCGTTCTCGGACTTCTTCACCGCGAGCATGGAGGTGATCGCCCAGGGACTCGCTGACTGGGGGATCCTGCCGGTCTCGGTCGACGAGGCGCTCGCCCCCGACGGCCAGCAGCACCGCCGCTGGCTGGTGTGCGGCATCGGCCACCACCTCGGGCTCGACGTCCACGACTGTGCCCGGGCCAGCTACGACGCCTACCAGGGAGCCACCCTCGTCCCGGGGATGGTGATGACCGTCGAGCCCGGCCTCTACTTCCACGCCCACGACCTCGCGGTGCCGCCGGAGCTGAGGGGGATCGGCGTGCGGATCGAGGACGACGTGCTCGTCACGGACGAGGGCATCGACGTCCTCAGCGACGCACTGCCGCTCAGCGCCTCCGGCCTCGAGGCCTGGATGGCCCGGCAGGGCGGGCTCTCGCGGGAGGACGGGGCGGGCTAGCCCCCGAGGGCGGCCCGGTAGGCGGCGAGCGCACTCTGGCGCGCGGCGAGCGTGCCGACACGGGTGTCCCTGGCCGAGGCGTAGTCGAGACGCGCCTGGGAGTAGGCCATCTTGGCGTCACCGAGCTGGTAGTTCGCGACGTAGCGGGCGTCCCGCGTCGACGGGGTCGGGTCGGCGAGGTAGGAGGCCGTCGCGCTGCGCAGCGTGCCGAGCGCGGAGGCCACGTTGTCGCGCGCGGCATCGCGGCCGGTGGTCGCGGTCGCCAGGGCCGCCACGGCAGCGTCGTCGTCGGCGACGGCGGCGAGGTAGGTGTTCCTGGCCTGGGCGACGCCGGGGTCGGTGGCGGCCTGCGCTGACGGAGCCGCAACAAGGCCGAGGACGAGGAGGAGCAGGGCCGTGGACCCGAGGACGAGCCTGCGCAGGTAGGCGCTGGTCACCGTAGAAGTATGCGTGTGCGGCGCCGTCCTGGGAAGGTCTGCACCCCGGACGGCCGCTTCACCAGGTGACGGTCCCGCTCGCCCGGATGTTGTTGACCGCCGACCCCATCGGCAGGTCGAAAGTGATCGAGGTGGGCGTGACGTCGATGACCGGCCGCTCGCCGTACACGTCGACGTACCAGGTCCGGTCGTCGGCCTCGCCCGTCGGGTTGAGGTACATCTCGAGGGCGTCCCAGGTCTGGATGTCGCCGTTGTCGCCACGCTCGGCGAGGACGGCGAGGTCGTAGTGACCCGGGCCTCGGAAGTCCGGTACGGCGAGCGAGAGCTCGGCCAGCGAGGTCGATCCCACCGGCAGCGGGTCGGGCGCCTCCAGGCGGACGCGGTACCAACCCAGCGGCGGCGGCCCCTCCTCGCCCTCCTCCTGCTCGGGGTGCTCCTCGGAGCGCTCGCACGGCAGGGTCACGCTCAAGGTGCCGGACTCCCCGCCGCTGAGCGTCAGCACCAGCTGGGCGGTCGCGCCGCCCGCGGTCATCTCGGCGAGGCGCTGCCGACGCTCGGACTCCTCCTGCGCGTCGCGCTCGGCCTTCCGGGCGGCGACGTTCTCCGGCCGGTTCTCGGTGACCTTCTCGGCCAGGTCGGGCGGCAGCACCTTCTCGAGGAACGAGGTGACCGCCTCGTTGCTCCCTGCCTCGATCTTGTCATCGGCCCACTTCGATGCGCGTCGCGCGACGTCCTTCCAACCCATCGCGCCACCGTAGGTCGTCTCCCGTCGCGGTGCACCGGAAAACGCAGAGTCGTCATCGCCGGCCCGGGCCCTGGCCCACGCCGACGATGACAACCGGTCGGTGACGCCTACTTCTCGGTGGCGGTCCCGAGCTCGACGGCGACGATGCTCGGGTGCTCGACCTTGCCGGAGTACGGCGACTGCTGGCCCTCGCACGTCAGGGTGAGCACGATCGGCTCGTCGGTGTCCACGGCCAAGCCGTCGAGGCTGATCGTGCCGAGGTCGCCACCGGTCGCCACTCGTACCTCCGAGGTCGAGACGGTGCGGCTCAGCTCGCTCCCGATCGGCTGCGTGATCGAGCAGGTGAAGTCGTTGGTGTCGCCGCCGGTGTTGGTGACGTCGGCGGACGCGGAGACGAGGTAGTTGCCCGCCGGGACGGTCAGCTCGAAGATCGTGTGGTCCGGGTCGCCGGAGCTGATGTTGTGGAACGCCAGGTCGTCGAAGTAGGCGTCGGCCGTGAGCGCCTTGCGGGCCGGGGCGTTGAGGTCGCTGAGGGTGAGACCGCCGGTCTTGACCTTGTTGGAGGTGACCGCGTCCTTGCCGAGGTCGGCCGTCTTGACCTGGCCGTCCTTGATCTGCGGCGAGCCGACGGAGTTGACGGCCAGGCCGGCCGCGTAGGCCGCGCCGCCCACGCCGCTGAGGGCGAGGACGAGGGCCACGGAGGAGGTGAGGTTGGAGTAGGTGAGGCTCTTCTTGACGTTCATCGCTGTGTCCTTCGGTGGTGGGGGGTTCGTGACCACCAACCTGTCCGAGCGACGCGCTCGCTACATCCGCGATCACTACGCACCCAACGCCTCGGCACCACCGATTCGAGGTTCGAGATCGCTCGCAGGAGGTACCGCTCCTCCGTGGCACGCCCTAGGTTGTCGCCATGGGATCCCTCCTCAACCCCTACATCAGCTTCAAGGACACCTGCCGCTCCGCGATGGAGTTCTACCGCGAGGTCTTCGGCGGTGAGCTGACGATCAGCGCCTTCGGGGACTACGGCGGCGAGGAGTACGCCGAGGGCGCCGACCTGGTGATGCACAGCCAGCTCACCACGCCCGCCGGGTTCACGCTGATGGCGTCCGACACCCCCGACGGCATGGAGTTCACGCCCGGCTCGCAGATCACGATCAGCCTGTCCGGCGACGGGCAGGACGCCGAGGCCGTGCGCGGCTACTGGGACAAGCTCGCGGAGGACGGCACGGTGACGATGCCGCTGGAGGAGCAGGTCTGGGGCGACGAGTTCGGGATGGTGACCGACAAGTTCGGCATCGCCTGGCTGGTCAACATCGGCGGCAGCGCCGCCTGACTCCGCGGCGGGCGGCATAACCGGGCCGCCACGCGGGGCGTTGCCCCTGCATGAGGATCGCAGCGACCCTGACCGCTCTCGTCGCGTTGGCGGTCGCCGCGCCCGCGGTCGGGGCGCCCGCGGGCTCGGCGCGGCCCGCCGTACCGATCCCGGACGACCCGCGGGGAGCGCTGCTCCAACCGTTCCAGGGCGCTGCGTCCACCGAGCCCGCCCAGCACCGGCCGGCGGTGCCCCAGCACCCCTTCATGGCGGCAGGCAGCGACTCGATCATCCACAACGACGCCTACCAGACCGACACCTACGACCGGGCCGGCCCGACCGGGCCCGACCTCGTCGTCAGCTCGACGAGCTCCCTGGTCCGCGACTGCTCCTCGCTCTCCTTCCTGCCCGACGGCACCGCGCTCACCGTCTGCATCGGCGTGGGCGACCCACAGGTCAGGGCGCTCGACCCCGACACGCTCGCGGAGATCGCGACCTACCGGCTCCCGAGGCGCGACCGGGGCCTGCTGCCCGACACGTCGAACTTCTCGGGCGGGTACTTCTACCTCGACGACCGCGGCCGGCTCGTGGTCTCCACGGCCGAGAACCACGTGCTGTGGCTGCGCCTGGTCGGCGATCGCTTCGTGGTCGATCGGGAGGTCGACCTGAGCGGGACGATCGGCACCCAGCGGATCCAGAGCGTGCTGCCGGACTGGTCGGACCGGATCTGGTTCGTCACCCAGGAGGGGACGGTCGGCTACGTCGGCCTGCGCGGCGAGATCCGCACCCGCCGCCTGCTCGGGGAGGTGATCGCCAACAGCTTCGCGATCGACGAGTCGGGCGGGGTGTTCGTGGTCTCCGACCGGGCGCTCTACCGCTTCGACGTGGTCGGCGACCAGCCCCGCGCCACCTGGCGCAAGACCTACGACCGCGGCACCCGCGTGAAGCCGAGCCAGGTCTCCCAGGGCAGCGGCACGACGCCGACGCTGATCGGCCGCGCGAGCCTGCCCTCGGGCGGGTGGATCGCGATCACCGACAACGCCGACCCGCAGATGAACGTGCTCGTGTTCAAGCGCGGGAAGGCCGGGCCCGGGGCGGACCCGGTCTGCGAGCAGCCGGTCTTCCCTGCGGGCGAGGGCGCCGACGAGAACAGCCTGATCTCGGTGCCGGGCGGCCTCATCGCCGAGAACAACTACGGCTACGAGCTGGAGAAGCTCGCGCTGCGGCAGCCGACGACGACGCCCGGGATCGTCAAGGTCGCGGTCGACTACAACGGCGGTGGCTGCCACGTCGCGTGGAGCAACACCACGGCGCGGGTGCCCTCCTCGGTCTCGAAGGCGTCGATGGGCTCCGGGCTGGTCTACGCCTACACCCACCCGGCCGCGGGCGAGCTGGCCTACCGGCTGCCGCTCCCGCTGAGCGCACTGGCCCCGGACGCGTGGTACCTCACCGCCTTCTCGCTGCGGTCGGGCCGTCAGGTCTGGAGCCGGTACGTCGGCTCAGGACTGCTCTACGACAACCACTACGCCGCGGTCAGCCTAGGTCCCGACGGAGCGGCCTACGTCGGCACGGTGGGTGGCGTCGTCCGCGTCGCCGACCGGTAGCGCCGACGCCCCTGCCAGGCGCCGCTGCCGCTCCACGGTGGCGAGGTAGAACGCCCAGCCGAAGGCGAAGCTGGTGAAGAGGGTGGCCACGAAGAACAGCCACGGGCGGGCGAGCCCGCGCCGGCGGCCGTCGATGATCGTCATCAGGGGGAGCAGCACGACGTTGCCGATCGTGTAGTCCTGCCCGGCGGACGCGGCGGCGGGATTCGCGAACATCAGGTCGATGTACTGCGCCCAGCTGCCGTCGCCCCAGATCGGGTTGAAGACGGCCTGGTCCGGTCCGTAGTCGAGGACGAACCGGATGTTGAAGTACCACCCGAGGGCGACCGACCCGACGCCGATCGCGAGGTAGAGCAGCTCCAGGCCCGAGAACGCCGGGCCGGACGCGGGGCGGTGGAAGATCGCTGGGTTGGCCCGGACGATCCAGACCACCACGGCCACTCCCAGGACGGCGTGGACCACCAGGGACACCATGGGCGCGACTCTCGCCTCCGTGATGCAGTTATGTCAATAGTGACGAAAGATCGGAGCCAGTACCTCCAGCGCTTCGCGGCTGAGCCGGGCCAGCTCGGGAAGCGACCGGTCGGGGGAGCGCAGCCAGACCTCCATCGCGGCGAAGACGGCCGCGGTGATCGATCGCGCGGCGACCGTGGTCCCCAGCTCGTCGGCGGCCGGGTGCCGGCGGTGGAGGTGGTCGAGCAGGGCGTGCGCGAAGTCGGACTGCACCTGCCGCATGTGCTGGACGATCCGGCTCGGATCGAGGGCGTCGACGCGCAGGTTCGCGATCTGGGTGACCGCCTCGACGTCGTACGGGAAGGCAAAGATCGCCGCCTGCACCGAGGCGACCACCTCCTCTCCGTCGGGCCGCTCGGCCAGCGCCTTGCGGAACCACTGGAGCCCGGAGTCGTAGTCGGCGAAGAGCAGGTCGTGCTTGGAGTTGAAGTGGCGGTAGAACGTGCGGAGCGTGACGCCCGCGTCGGCGGCGATCTCCTCCGCCGACGTCGCCTCGACCCCTTGGGCCAGGAACCGCACCGTCGCCGCCCTCCGCAACGCGGCGCGGGTGCGCTCGCTGCGGACGGTCTGCGGGGGCGTGGCCATGGCGGAAGGTTAGCGCCGAGACGTTTCGTCACTATTGACGAAACGTCGGTGAGCCTGCCAGCCTCGCCGGATGGCGTACGACGTGATCGTGGTCGGTGCCGGCCACAACGGGCTGACCGCAGCGACCCTCCTCCAGCAGGCCGGCCTGCGCACCCTGGTGCTCGAGGCCAAGCGGTACACGGGTGGCATGGCCTCCACCGTCGAGCTCTTCGACGGCTACCGGTTCGAGATCGCCGGGTCGGTGCAGCTGCCGACCTCGGCCGTCGTCAGCAAGGAGCTCGGTCTCGACACCCTGCCGCAGGTGGACCTCGAGGTCATGTCGGTCTCCCTCGTCGACGAGACGACCACCCCGCTCGTCTACTACACCGACCTCGTCGCGGCCGCCGTCCACATGGAGCAGGTGCACGGCCTCGAGGTGGTGCTCGGCATGGCCGAGCTGCTCGGCTGGAGTGCCGCACCGACCCGGGCGCTCGGCCGTTTCGAGCAGGGCACCCGGCCGAAGACGCTCGACGAGATGTACGCCTGCGCGACCACCGACGCCGAGCGCAGCAGCATCACCGAGATGCTCTTCGGATCGTGCACCGACGTGCTCGACCGCTACCTCCCCGACAAGGAGAAGCACGCGGCGCTGCGCGGGATGCTCGCCTTCCTCGCGGTGAACTCCACCTATCGCGGCCCGTCGTCGCCGGGAAGTGCGGCGGGGCTCGCGTTCGGGATGGCGGTTCCCGACGAGAACACCGTGCTCACCAAGAAGCTCAAGGGCGGCATCGGCGTGCTCACCCAGCACCTCGAGGAGCAGCTGGTCGCCGCGGGCGGCGAGGTGCGCCTCGACGCGGCGGTGGGCGAGATCGCGGTGGTCGACGGGCGGGTGACCGGGGTGGTGCTCGCCGACGGCGAGCGCATCGAGGCGTCGACCGTCGTGTCGGCGGTCGCGCCCGACCTGACGCTCAGCTCTCTCGTCACCGCCGGCTCGATCAGCCCCGAGCTCAGCGCCCGTCTCGCCCGGATCGACCACCGCGGCAGCTACGTGCAGATGCACTTCGCTCTCGACGGGGTGCCGGAGTTCGCTGCGCCGTACGAGTTCCTCAACGACCCCACGATGCAGAGCGCCATCGGGTTCTTCCAGCCGCCGGAGGTGCTCCAGCGGCAGTTCGAGGACAGCAGGCGGGGGATCGTGCCGGCCGAGCCGGCGGTGGCGTTCCAGATCCCGTCGGCCGCCGATCCCGACCTGTGCCCGCCGGGGAAGGCAGCCGCCTCGGCCTTCGCACTGTGGTTCCCGGTGGAGGAGGACCCGGGCGAGTACGCCCGGCTCAAGGCCGAGATGGGTCAGCGGGTCATCGACCGGATCAGCCGGTTCGCCCCCGGCTTCGAGAGCCTGATCCTCAAGCACACGACGTTCACGCCGAAGCACATGGGGACGATGTTCGGCGCGCCTGGCGGGGACTACTGCCACGGGCTGATCCACCCCGACCTGCTGGGCCAGTACCGACCCGGCCCGGACGGCTACCTCGACCAACCGCACGGCATCGCCGGCCTCCACCTCGGCAGCGCCGGCTGCTATGGCGGACCCGGGATCACCTTCATCCCCGGCTACAACGCCGCCCAGGCCGTCCTGGCCGAGCGGTGACAGCCCTTGCCGGTCGAGGAGGTCGCGCCGGTCGAGCGCCTCGCCGGGCCCCTCCGTTCGCTGGTCGAGGAGGTCGCGCTAGCGACCGTCACGAGACCCGGTGAGGTGCCCGGGGCCCTCCGTTCGCTGGTCGAGGAGGTCGCGCTAGCGACCGTCACGAGACCCGGTGAGGTGCCCGGGGCCTTGGGGTCGGTGGGCGGGTGCGGGCGTCTCGATACGTCCTCGCCCAGGGGCTCGGACTACTCGACGAGCGGGAACTGGCCGAGTGCCTCCGGTCGCTGGTCGAGGAGGTCGCGCTAGCGACCGTCACGAGACCCGGTGACGTACCTGGGGCCCTGGGGTCGGTCGGTGCGGGCGATGTGCTCGCCCGCACCGACCCTCAGGCGGCACCGCCGAGGGTGAGCTCCACGTCACCGAGGTCGACGTCGCCGGTGATGTCGAGGTCGACCTGGTCCGCCTCGAGCCAGTACGGCGTCGCGACCTGGGTCGGGAAGAAGTACCAGAGGGAGGGGCCGTAGGCCTCGTCGTAGCCGGTCGTGGCGAGCGCACCGGTGGCCGGTCCATCAGGGATCCGGGTGACGGTGAACCGGCCCGTCGCGCCCCGTGTGTGGGCGACGGTCGGGTGCTCGCTGGTCGGGTTGGTGACCTGGCCGCCGGGATAGGTCACGTCGTAGCCGACGTTGGTGATGACCGGGCGGTCGGTGCCGGCGTACACGAAGCGACCGGTGAGCGTGTTGCCCGGCGCGAGCGGCACGTCGTAGCGCTGCGACTTCGCGATGACCACGTCGTCGTGGCAGATCGCCGCGAAGTTGCCGGGGAACCCGTCGGAGCCGATCATCCAGTGCTCGCCGGGGACGAGGCCGTGGATGACGTAGCGTCCCGAGGCGTCGGCCTGCTCGATCTCGTGGAAGCCGCCCTGCTCGAACGCGGAGTCGGCCGGGCAGAGGTCGCTGGTCGTCGCCTCGACCACCGCGCGCGGGGCGGTGCGACCGCGCAGCGTGAGCAGCGGCTGGTCGAGCCGCAGCCGGCCCAGGGCATAGGTCTTCACGGCCCGGACCCGGAAGGCGCGCACGCCGTAGCCGGAGCCGTCCTTGACGACGAGCCGGTAGCGACCGGGCGCGAGGCCGGGGTAGGTGGCGACGCCGTCCTCGCGCAGCAGGTTGGGGTAGAGGACGTTGCCGCGCCTGTCGCGCAGCTCGCTGTCGACCCGGCCGTCCGTGCCGCGCAGCCGCACCGTGGCGGACGCGCCCCGGACGAGCGGTACGTCGGCGTGGACCTCCGCCTCCTCGCCGATGGTGACGTCCTCGACGTGCGGCACGAAGGCGCCGCCCTGGAGCAGGTGGCCGACCTGGTAGTCGCCCGGCACCAGTCCGGTGAACCGGAACGTGCCGCTGCGGCCGGTGACCAGGCTCGCGATCGGCTCGCCCTCGCCGTTGGCGAGGAAGATCTCGGTACGGCGGGCGGGCGCGCCGGTCGCGTCGTCGTACGCCTTCCCGACCAGTGCGGTGCCGCCCTCGAGCGTGCCGGTCACCTTGCCGGGGTGGGTGGCGTCGATCGTGACCGGCTCGGACTGCCACGGCAGGGTGCCGTAGCCGCCGGCCCGCACGTAGTAGCGGCCGGGCGCGAGGCCCTTGAACGTGAAGCGGCCGTCGCCGTCGGTCTGGCTGTTGAGCGCGACGGTGTCGTTGAGCCGCATCACCTGCACCTGCTCGTGCTCGGCGCCCTCGAGGACGCCCTTGATCCGAGCGGGGGGCTGGACCTCGACCTGGCCCAGGGAGAGGTCGCTCGTCGAGCCGTCGTAGAGGTCGGTGTGCTGGACCCAGCTGTCGAAGGCCCCGTCCGGGCCGACGTAGCGGACCAGGTAGTCGGCCTCGGTCGGGAACGTGCAGGTCGCGCCCGCGTCGGGCTCGGCGTCGCAGACCTGGACCAGGAAGCCCTGCTGGTCCTGACGGACGCGGAACTTCCCGTCGGCGCCGGTGACGGCCCAGCGGTCGTTGTGGTCGTCGATCAGCCCGAGCTCGGGGATCTCCCGCGGCGGCAGCACGTCGACGAGTGCGCCCTCCACGGGGTCGCCGTGGGCGTCGACGACGGTGCCGGTCACCCAGCCGAGGTCGGCGGGTGCGGCGGGTGCGCCGGCCGAGGCGATCGGCAGGGAGAGCAGCGGGGCGACCGCGGTGGCGAGGCCTGCTGCGAGGAGGGTGGAGCGTCGGGGGGTCACGGTGGTTTCCTTCCATAGTCGTGCGGCGGAAGGACGCGACCCGGCACCGAAAGGTTGCAATGGACCGCGCCGGGATACTGGGGACATGGCCGAAGAGACGCTTCACGCGCCGATGCCGGGGGCCGCGCGCCTCGCCGAGCCCCTCCGGTCGCGCTGGAGCCCGAGCGTCTTCGACGCCGCGCACCGGCTGCCGGCCGACGACATCACCACGCTGCTCCACGCGGCGCAGTGGGCGCCGAGCCAGGGCAACCTGCAGCCGTGGCGCTACGTCGTGTGCGAGCGCGGCGGCGTCGCGCACGCGGTGCTGGTGCCGCACCTCAGTCGCGGCAACTCCGGCTGGGTGCCGCGCGCCTCGCTGGTCCTGCTCGCACTCACCCAGGTCGCGGACGACCCCCACCGCGCGCCCGACGCGAAGCCGGTCGACCCCGCGGTCAACCTCTACTGCACCGGTCAGGCCACCGCGCACCTGACGCTCCAGGCGCACGCGATGGGGCTGTACGCCCACCAGTTCCAGGGTTTCGACAAGGAGGCGGTGGCCGACGGGCTCGGCTGCCCGGCGCACTGGCAGCTCGTCGCCGGCATCGCGGTCGGCGTCCGCGGCGATCCTGCGGAGGTCTCCGAGCGCGACCAGGAGCGCGACCGCCGCGTCCGCTCGCGCAAGGACCTGGCCGAGATCGCGTACGGCGACGCCTGGGGCGCGCCTTGGTCACCTGGGAGGATGGCGCCATGACCTCCCTCCACGACTTCAAGGCCACCGGCATCGACGGCACGGAGATCGACCTGGCGTCGTACGACGGCAAGGTCGTGCTCGTCGTCAACACGGCCTCCCAGTGCGGTTTCACCCCGCAGTACGCCGGCCTGCAGAAGCTCCACGAGCGCTACGCCGACCAGGGCTTCGCGGTGCTGGGCTTCCCGTGTGACCAGTTCGGCCACCAGGAGCCGGGCTCGGAGGAGCAGATCGCCGAGTTCTGCGACAGCAGCTACGGCGTGACCTTCCCGATGTTCAGCAAGATCGACGTCAACGGCGACCAGGCCCACCCCCTCTACCGCTGGCTCAAGGACGAGCAGTCCGGGCTGCTCGGCGGCAAGATCAAGTGGAACTTCACGAAGTTCCTGGTGGGCCGCGACGGGCAGGTCCTCGACCGCTACGCGCCGACGAAGACCCCCGAGAAGATCGGGCCGGACATCGAGCAGGCCCTGGGGTCTGCGCCGGGCCGGTAATGCCCGACTCCCCGGCAGACGCCTGGTTCCGCGACCAGTTCCAGAAGCACTGGCGCGACGCCGCCGAGAAGGTCGGCCGGTTCAACCTGGCGATCTTCGGCAAGACCGGGGTCGGCAAGAGCACGCTGATCAACACCGTCTTCGGCGCGGAGATCGCCGAGACCGGGATCGGCGAGCCCGTCACGCGCGAGGAGCACCTCTACCTCCACGACAGCGGCTTCCTCGGGCTCCTCGACACCCGCGGCCTCGAGATCGGGATCGACACCGACCAGATCATCACCGAGCTGGGGGAGTACGTCGCGCGCATGCGGCGCCAGCCGGTCAAGGAGCAGGTGCACCTGGCCTGGTACTGCGTGCGCGCCAACGACCGCCGCTTCGAGGAGACCGAGGCCAGCTTCATCCGCAAGCTCCACGACCTCGGGCTGCCGGTGATCGTCGTGATGACGCAGGTCGTCAAGGTCGGCGACAACTACCACCCCGACGCGCTCGCCCTGAAGTGGGAGATCGAGGCGCTCGACCTGCCGATCTTCGAGGGTCGGGTGCACCTGACGATGGCGAAGCCGGACGACTTCGCCGGCTACCCGAGCCACGGCCTGCAGGAGCTGCTCGATGCCAGCTTTCGAGGTGCTCCGGACGCGGTGGGGAGCGCGCTGACCGCGGCCCAGAAGATCGACATGAAGCGCAAGCGGGAGCACGCGACCGCGATCATCTCGGGCGCGGCGACGGCCGCCGGCGCCGCGGGCGCGACGCCGATCCCGTTCTCCGACGCCGTGCTGCTGGTGCCGATCCAGGTCGGGATGATGGCCGGCATCTCCGTGGTCTACGGCATCGAGATGGACAAGGCCGCGATCGCCTCGGTCGCGGCGACCGCCAGTGCGACCACGCTCGGCCGCTCGGCCGCCACCAACCTCCTCAAGTTCATCCCGGGCATCGGGTCGGTGGTCGGCGGCACTATCAACGCTGCCGTCGCGTCGACCTTCACCCTCGCGATGGGCACGGCCTGGTCGGTCGTCTGCGCCCAGATCTCCCAGGGCCGGCTGACGGTGGTCGACACCGCAGCCGGCAGCCAGGAGATCCGCGAGCTCTTCCTCGCCGAGCTCAAGCGCCAGATCGCGCGGCTCGACATTCGCGCCCGCTGACGGCGGACCCGGCGACCGCCCGACGGGTCAGGCGCCGGCCGGCGAGAGCTCCTTGTCGAGGTCGTCGTCGAGGTCGCCGACGGTCCCGGGGACCGAGTCGCGCTCGAGCGAGGTGCCCTCGACGTCGACGTTCGGCAGGATCCGGTCGAGCCACTTCGGCAGCCACCAGGCCTTCTCCCCCAGGAGGTAGAGCACGGCCGGGATCAGCGCCATCCGCACGATGAACGCGTCGAAGATGATCGAGGCGGCGAGGGCGAAGCCCATCGACTTCACCACGGCGTCGTCCTCGAGCATGAAGCCCGCGAACACCGCCGTCATGATGGTCGCCGCGGCGACGACGACCCGCGCGCTGTTGCGGAAGCCGTCGACGACGGCCTCCCGGGTCGAGAGCCCGTGGACGTGGGCCTCACGCATGCGGGTCACCAGGAACACCTGGTAGTCCATGGCCAGCCCGAACACCATGCCGATCAGGAAGATCGGCATGAAGCTGACGATCGGCTGGCCCTCGAAGATCCCGAAGGCGCCCTCCTGGAAGACCGCCACGGTGGCGCCGAGCGTCGCGAGCACCGACAGCAGGAAGCCGAGCGTCGCGGTGAGCGGCACCAGGATCGAGCGGAAGACGAGCATCAGCAGGATGAAGGCGAGTCCGATGACGACCGCCAGGTAGATCGGCAGGGCGCCGGTCAGCCGGTCGGAGACGTCGGTGGTGATGGCCGTGAGCCCGGTGACCCCGATGGTGGTGTCGGTGGTGTCCTCGATGCCGCCCTGGCCGTCACGCAGCGCGTCGAGCAGGTCGAGCGTCGCCGGGTCGTCGGGCCCGGAGACAGGGGTCACCTGGATCATCGCGCCGGTGCCGACGCCGTCGGGTGCGCCCTTGGCGTCGAGCGGGGCGTTGGTGGCGACGAGCATCGCGCTCTTGACGTCGTCCTGCCCGGCCGCCCACGAGGCGACCCGGTCGAAGGCGTCCTGCCGGGTCCGGTCGTCGGCGATGCCCCGCCCGTCGACCACGATCAGCAGGGGCCCCTCGCGTCCCGGACCGAAGGCCTCGGTGACCAGGTCGGAGGCCTGGCGCCGCGTGGTGTCGGTGGGAGCGGTGCTGTCGGTCGGGAAGGCGAGGTACATCTCCTTCATCGGGACGGCCAGGATGCCCAGGCCGATGACGATGAGTACGACGACCGCCAGCGGCGCCCGTCCGACCAGCCGGCCCCAGCGGACGCCGTTGTTGAGCACCATGCCCTGCTCGTCGCGCCGGACGCGGTCCTTGCGCACCCGGCCGCGGAACGTCCACGACTTCAGCATGCCGAGGATCGCGGGGAGCAGGGTGAGGGCGACCAGCACGGCGATGAGCACCGTGGCGGCGGCCGCGAGACCCATGGCGGTGAGGAAGGGGATCCGGACGATCGCCAGCGCCGACAGGGCGATGAGCACGGTGAGGCCGGCGAACACGACCGCCGAGCCCGCCGTACCGACGGCGATGCCGACCGCGTGCTGGCGGTCGTCGGTGTGGTGCAGCTCGTTGCGGTAGCGGGCCAGGATGAAGAGCGTGTAGTCGATGCCGACCGCGAGGCCGATCATCGAGGCGAGCATCGGCGTGCTGCTGCCGATGTCGGTGACGGCGGTCATCGCAGTGACACCGAGACCGCCGAGGGCCACGCCGAAGACCGCGGTGACGATCGGCATGCCCGCGGCGATGGCGGAGCCGAAGGTCAGCAGGAGCACGACCAGCGCGACGCCGATGCCGATGAGCTCGGCCGAGCCGCCCGGACCCGACATCGCCTGCATGCCGGGGCCGTTGGCCTCGACGACGAACCCGTCGCCGTCCTGGTCGGAGTGCTCGGCGAAGAGCTTCTCGGCGGCCTCGACCGTGGTCGGCTTCAGGTCGGAGACGGTGTCGACGTCCCAGGTGAAGGACAGGGTGCCGATCCGGCCGTCCTTCGAGAGGGGGCTGAAGGCCGGGGGCGCGTTGGCCCCGGCGACGGTCGGGTCGACCAGGCCGGGGTTGGCGTCGGGCGCGTCGCTCATCTGCGGGAGGGACGGGATCGCCGCGACGAGGTCGGCGATGTCGTCGGCGTACGGCTTCTCGGCGAGCGTGTGCCCCTCGGGCGCCGCGACGACGACGTTGACGCTCGCGTCGTCGAACGCGTCGCCGGCGTCGGGGAACAGCTGCTGCTGGAGGTCGGCCGCCTTCTCCGACGGGATGCCGGGGATGCTGAAGGAGTCGACCATCGGCTTGGAGAAGCCGGCGGCGACGCTGCCGAGGGCGACGGCGAGCAGCAGCCAGCCGCCGATGAAGAGCGGCCAGCGCCGGAAGGCGGTCGTGCCGATGCGGTAGAGCAGGCGGGCCATGGGGTCTCCTCGGTCCAGGGTGGTGGGGTTGCCGGGTTGCGGCAGTCAGTCGGCGAAGACGTCGCGCGCGTCGCGCACGGCGTCGTCGATCAGGTCGGGCAGGGGGCGGGTCAGGTCGGGCGCCGAACGATCGAGCATCGAGTCGAAGACCGTCACGAGGAGGCGCATCACCAGGCGCGCGCGGTGCGCGCCGAAGCCCTCGCCCTCGCGCTCGAGGATGAGTGCCACGGCGTCCTCGACGTGCTCCTCGAACCGGGCCCGGAAGATCGCCATCACTTTGGGGTCGGTGCTCTCCACCCTGCGGCGGAGCAGCTCGAGCTCGATGTCGACCGACGTCTCGTGCAGCACCTCGCGGGCCAGCTGCACGAGGTCGTCGAAGAGGCGACCGGTCGGTCCGCCCGAGACGAAGGCCGCGACGGTCTCCTCGGGGAGGTCGTGGTGCGGCCCGAGCACGACGTCCGCCTTGGCGTCGAAGTAGTTGAAGACGGTGCGCCGCGACACGTCGGCCGCGGCGGCGAGGTCGTCCATGGTCCAGCCGTCGAAGCCGCGCTCGAGGGTCAGCTCCAGGGCGCAGTGCTGCAGGCGCTGGGTCGTCTCGACCCGTCGCTGCTCCCACTTGCTCCCACCCACAGTCGGCAATCCTTGCACTGAAATCGCAAAGAGTGCAAATCTGTGACAGGCGTCACGTGGTCAGCGCACCTGTAACTCAGTGTCCGGTTCACTCCCTCGGCGCTGTGACCACGAATTCGTGGTCACAGCACCCACCGAGCGTCGCGAACACTGAGTTACAGCACCCGCTCGTGACGGGGCGTCACGCGCCCGCGGCGGGGCTGACCAGTCCGTGGTCGTAGGCGTAGACGATCGCGGCGGGCCGGTCGCGGAGGTGGAGCTTGGTGAAGATCCGCCCGATGTGGCTCTTCACGGTGAGCTCGGAGATGACGAGGTCGGCGGCGATCTCGCCGTTGCTGCGGCCGATCGCCATCGCGCGCAGCACCTCCACCTCGCGCGGGGTGAGCACCTCGCTCGGGCCCGACGCGGGCGGGGCGGGCGGCGCGCTGCCGCGGTAGGTGTCGAGCACCCGGCCCGTCACGGCCGGGTCGAGCCACGAGTCGCCGGCCGCGACGGCGCGCACCCCGCGGATCAGGTCGTCGGCCGAGGAGTCCTTCAGGAGGAAGCCCGCCGCTCCCGCGCGCAGTGCGCCCGAGAGCATCTCGTCGTCGTCGAAGGTGGTGAGCACCAGGACCGGGGGCGCCGCGGGGTCGGCGGCCAGGAGTCGGGTGGCGGTGATGCCGTCGACCTCGCGCATCCGGAGGTCCATCAGCACCACGTCGACACCGGGCCCGGCGGTCGGGTCGGCGGTGAGGTCGGCGAGCGCAGCCGGCACCTCGGCGCCGTCGGCGCACTCGGCGACGATCTCGAAGCCGTCGCGCCGCCGCAGGATCCGCCGCAGCCCGGAGCGGACCAGCTCCTGGTCGTCGACGAGCACGACCCGGATCGGGGTCGTCTCGCTCACGTGGCGGCTCCGGTCGCGGCGGCGCCCGGCAGCCGGCCCAGGCCGGGGATGGAGTGACCGCAGGGCAGCTCGAGGCTGCGCTGTCCGAGGCGTACGTCGACGAGCCAGTCGTCCCCGACCTCGCCGGCGCGGATCGTGGCACCCAGCTGGGCGGCGCGGGCATGCATGCCGGCGAGGCCCGAGCCGAGCCCGTCCGCACGGCGGCCGTGCGGCCCGCCGGCCGGGCCGCCGAGCGGGTTGCGCACCAGCAGCCGAGCGCTGCCGCGGCCGACGCTGAGCGAGACCTGCGCGATGCTGCCGGGTGCGTGCTTGGCGACGTTGGCCAGGGACTCCTGGGCGATCCGGTAGAGGCCGAGGCCGGTGGCGTCGGCGAGCTGGGAGAGGTCGCCGCGCTCGTCGTACTCCACCCGGAGGCCGGCCTGGTCGAGCTCGCGCACCAGCGCGGCGATGTCGCCCGCACCGGGCAGGGACTGGCGGGTCGCGGCACCGTCGGCCATCGCGCTGACCGTGCGGCGGATGTCGGCCATCGCCCGCCGGCCCACCTGCTCGGCATCGGCCAGCGCTGCGTCGGCCTCGCCGACCGCGTCGTCTGCGGAGGCCTCCCCGCTGGCCACGTCGCTCAGGGCGTGGCGGGCGCCGGTGATGTGCAGCAGGGTGACGCTGAGGGAGTGGGCGACCAGGTCGTGGATCTCGCGGGCGATGCGCTCGCGCTCGGCGGTGGTCGCCCGCTGCCACGTGGCCTCGCGAGCCTCCCGCTCGGCCAGCAGGGCGCGCATCTGCCAGAGCAGCATGGCGCCCACGACGAAGCCGACCTCCAGCTCGATCGCGTAGACCGGGAAGCCGACGATGCCCGGGCCCAGCCAGGTCAGGCCGAGCATGGCGTAGGAGATGGTGGCGACGACGAGCCCCGGCCGCACCCCGTCGCGCGCCGTCGCCTCGGCGACGACGAAGGCGAGGATCGCGGGCGCGGCGTCGACCGGACCGAAGGTGTCGTAGGTGGGCACGACCGAGAGCAGCCAGGCCGTGGCGACGAGGGCGCCGAGCGCGTCGAGCCACCACGGCAGGACCACGCGGTAGCCCATCTGCGCGACGGGCGCCGCGAGCACCAGGGGGACCGTGAGGACCAGCGGGTCGAGCGGCCACAGGGCGTCGCGCTGACCGAGGGCGAGCACGAGGCACGCCACCTGGGCCAGGTGACCGATGACGGGGACCCACCAGGGATAGAGGATCCCGCGCGCGAGGCAGCTGTCCTCGATGCGCTGGCGCGCGGCGCGCAGGATCGCGACGGTCATGGCAGCAAGCGTAGGGACCACCGGGGGTGGCGTCATCCGACCGCGGACGTCAGCCCGCCTCCTACCAGGGTCGCAACCGGGACCGTCACAAGTGCCTGCCAGCGCCCGATGCCCACCCCGATCGCCGCCGCCTAGCGTTCGGAGCACCGACAACGACCCGAGGACGGTGAGCACCATGACCTGGAGCGAGACCAAGCGACGGTGGCGCGTGATGCGCGAGATCGAGGACCTGTTCCTCGCCGACCCGGCAGCCACGCTGCCCTGGCGTGAGGAGTACGCCGAGCTGTTCGGCGACCGCGCCGGCCTGGCCACCGCGCTGCGCTACCGGTGGCAGCTCGCCCGCGACGCCCAGCTCGACACCCACGCCTCGGAGGCGGCCTGGGACGAGCAGCTGCACCGCCTCGACCTCCGCACCCGGATGCTGATCCGGCGGCTGGACGACGGCGCCGGCCGGGAGCAGGGTAGGGACCGTGTCGTCGCCTAGCTCCTTGATCGCCACCCCCCGGGCCTTCGTCGCGTGGTCGCTGGCGCACGGGATCCAGCGTCGTTTCCTCGGCCGCGCCGCCGCCAAGGGCGACACGATGGCGCGGCTCGCGACCGATCGTGCGCTCTACGACGACCCCTATCCGTCGTACGAGAAGATCCGCGCCGGCGGGCGCATCGTGCGCAACGGCTTCGTCTGCGGCACGGTCGACCACGCCGTGGCCAACGCCATCCTGCGCAGCGACGACTTCGGCACCGGCTCGGGCGCCGGCGAGCTGCCGGCTCCGCTGCGTCGGCTGCACACGCTCACCCGCGACCCCGACACGCTCAGCCCGGTCGACCCGCCGTCGATGCTGGTGGTCGACCCGCCCCAGCACACCCACTACCGGCGGCTGGTGTCGCGTGCCTTCACGGCGCGCAAGGTCGGACGGATGGCCGACCGCGTGGAGGCGGTCGCCGCCTCTCTGCTCGACGACCTCGACCGCGAGCCCACCTTCGACCTGGTCTCCCGCTACGCGGCGCTGCTGCCGGTGGCCGTCATCGCCGACATCCTCGGCGTGCCCGACGACGAGCGCGAGCAGGTGCTCGGCTGGGGCAACCACGCCGCGACCACCCTCGACCCGGGGCTGAGCTGGCGCCAGTACAAGGAGGCGTCCTCGGCCCTGCGCGAGATGAACGCCTGGTTCAGCATGCACATCGACCGGCTGCGGAGTGATCCCGGCGACGACCTCCTCAGCCAGGTGCTGCAGGACCCGGAGGCCGCCGACCTCACCGAGGTCGAGCTGCACGCGATCGGGCTGCTGGTGCTCGGCGCGGGCTTCGAGACGACCGTGAACCTGATCGGCAACGCGGTCGCGCTCCTCGACGCCCACCCCGACCAGCTCGCCTGGCTGCGCGACCACCCCGAGGGCTGGGGCAACGCCGTCGAGGAGGTGCTGCGCTTCGACGCGCCGGTCCAGCTGACCATGCGGGCCGCGACGCGCGACACGGTGGTGGCGGGCGAGCCGGTCGCACGCGACGAGGCGGTGCTCGTCTACCTCGGCGGCGCCAACCGCGACCCCGCTGTGTTCGACGAACCCGACCGGTTCGACGTACGACGACCCAACGCCGCCGACCACATCGGTTTCTCCGCCGGGGTGCACTTCTGCCTGGGCGCGAGCCTGGCGCGGCTCGAGGCCGCGGTCGCGCTGCGCGCGCTCTACGAGCGCTGTCCCGACCTCCATGTGGTGGGTCGCCCGGAGCGCCGCGGCACCCGGGTGCTGCGCGGCTACGAGCACCTGCCGGTCTCGA
Organism: Nocardioides candidus; assembly: GCF_041321175.1. NCBI lineage: Bacteria > Bacillati > Actinomycetota > Actinomycetes > Propionibacteriales > Nocardioidaceae > Nocardioides > Nocardioides candidus. Next base: position 519,768 of record NZ_JBGGWC010000001.1, read on the forward strand.
CCCTCGCGCGCGTGTCGGCCGGCTGACCCGTCCGCAATACATTTCGGGGCGTGCCCGAACCCGACCTCGCCCCGGCCGACCCGACCGGGGTCACCGTCGCCGTGCTAGTCGGCTTCGGGCTCCCGATGACCGCGGTGGCGGCGTCGTTCGCGTTCGGCAGCCTCGAGGACGTCGCCAAGGGGGTCGGGGTCGCGATCGCGGTCTGGATCTGCGGGGTGGCCGTCGCCCTGGTCCACCCGCTCGACACCAGCCCGACCGGCCAGGAGGACGTCCGGCTCTGGTGGCGGTGGGGCGTGCCCGGGGTGGCGATCGCCGCGATGATCGTCGTGGTCTACACCGGCAAGCCGTTCGTGCCGTGGATGCTCGTGCTCGTCGTCGGCACCTTCTTCGCGTGGATCACCGGCTCGCTCTGGGTGCTCGCCCGACGCAGGGCGGCACCGCCGGAGGCGTAGGAACCGGTCCGGCCCGCGCCGCGTCGAAGGCGCATGACCCCTCGGCTCCCGGCGGCGACGATCGCCGCGCTCCTGTCCGCAACCCTCCTGGCCGGCTGCTCCGGCACGGACGACCGCGAGGACCGCGACGGTGGCGGGCGGGGCATCGACGCGCGTTCCTACTACGACGACTACCCCGAGGTCGCGATGGACGGCGATCTCGCCCTCGCCTCCCCGATGCAGTCGTCGTCCGAGCGCCGTGGCGACCCGGCGCTCCCGCCGGCCCCCGACGAGGACGACGTGTTCGTGGACCACGACACGAGCGGCTACGTGTCGGCGGCCGACGACCCGCTGTCGACCTTCGCGCTCGACGTCGACACCGGGTCGTACGGCGTCGCGCGCTCCCTGCTCCGCGACGGCTACCGCGTGCCGCCGGCGTCGGTCCGCGTGGAGGAGTGGGTCAACGCCTTCGCCTATGCCGACGCGCCGCCCACCGGCGGCGACCTCGGCATCACGACCGAGACCGGCCTGGCGCCGAGCCTCGAGGACGGCACCCAGCTGGTGCGGGTGGGCGTCGCGGCCCGTGAGGTGCCCGCGGCCGAGCGGCCCCGGGTCAACGTCACGCTCGTCGTCGACCGCTCCGGGAGCATGGACATCCGCAACCGGCTCGGCCTGGTGCAGTCCTCGCTCGCACTGCTGGCCGACCGGCTGCGCTCCGACGACACCGTGTCGGTCGTGTCCTTCGAGGACCGGGCCCGCCCGATCCTCGAGCCGACGCCGATCAGCGACACCGACGCGATCCTCGCCGCGATCGACGAGCTCGAGCCCGGCGGCAGCACCAACCTCGCGGCCGGGCTGCGGCTCGGCTACCAGCAGGCGCGCGAGGCCTTCGACCCCGACGCGGTCAACATCGTCGTGCTCGCGTCCGACGGCGTGGCCAACGTCGGGAGCACCGGCCCGCACTCGATCGTCGACCTCATCCAGGAGGAGGGCGCCGACGGCATCCACCTGGTCACCGTCGGCTACGGCATGGGCAACTACAACGACCACCTGATGGAGCAGCTCGCGGACCTCGGCGACGGCTTCTATGCCTACGTCGACGACTTCGACGAGGCCTCCCGGCTCTTCGGCGCCGACCTCGTCACCACGCTCACGCCCGTCGCTGCGGACGCCCGCACGCAGGTCGCGTTCGACCCCGGGCTCGTGCGCTCCTACCGGCTGGTCGGCTACGACGACCGCTCGATCGCGGACGGCGACTTCACCGACCCCGGCACCGATGCGGGCGAGCTGGGCGCGGGCCACCACGCGACCGCCCTCTACGAGGTGCGGCTCGCGCCCGGGGTGGCGCCCGGCACGGTCATCGGCTCGGCCGCCGTCCGGTGGACCTCCGTCGGCCTGGGTCGGGACCGCGGCGACCACCAGGAGGAGGCGCGCACCGAGGTGGTCGCGGCGGACCCGGAGGCGCCGCCGTCGTACGACCTGGGCCTGGCGGCGACCGTCGCCGACCTCGCGGAGGTGCTGAAGCACGCCCGCCCGTACGACGACCGCGGGCTCACCCTCGACGACCTCCTCGTGCGGGCGCAGGTGCTCGCCGCCGCCGACGTGCCGGGCGCCGAGGAGCTGGTCGAGGTGGTGCGGGAGGCGATCGCCGCGGGCTGACGGGCTTTACAACAGCGGGGGTCTTGTCAAACAGGTTTACAAATACTACCGTTGTGTCAACCGGCCCACGGCAGTCTGGAGACCTGATGAACGCGGAGCTGATCGGCAAGACCGTCCCTGACGGCACGACCGAGATCTGGAAGGACAAGAAGCGCTACCTCTGGCTGTGGGGCCTGATGGTGCCCGGCCTCGGCATCGCCTTCGCGCTCGCGTTCATCGCGACCGGCTGGTGGGGATGGGCGCTCGTCGGCCCGCTCCTCATCAACCTGATCATCCCGGTGTTCGACCTGGTCCTCGGCAACGACAGCTCCAACCCGCCCGACGAGATCGTCGAGGCGCTGGAGAACGACAAGTACTACCGCTGGATCGTCTTCATGTACGTCCCGCTGATGTACGTCGTGCTCTTCGCCGGCTTCGACCTGCTCATGGGACACAACCCCGTGCACCGGGTGCTCGACTGGGTCGGCGCGGGCGGCTGGGCCGACACCCACCTCGGCGCGCTCTACGACAACCCCGTCGAGATGGTGTGGTGGGTCAGCGCGCTGTGGGCGCTCTCGCTCGCGGCCATGGTCGGCATCGGCATCAACACCGCCCACGAGCTCGGCCACAAGAAGGAGAGCCACGAGCGCTGGCTCGCGAAGATCACGCTGGCGCCGACCTTCTACGGCCACTTCTACATCGAGCACAACCGGGGCCACCACGTCCGCGTGGCCACCCCGGAGGACCCGGCCTCCTCCAAGCTCGGCGAGAGCCTCTACCGGTTCTGGCCCCGCACCGTGCTGGGCTCGCTCAAGAGCGCATGGAGCGTCGAGGCGAAGCGCTATCGCCGCAAGGGCACCCACCCGTTCCACCTCGGCAACGACGTCCTCAACGCGTGGGCGATGTCGGTGGTCCTCTGGGGCTCGATCGTCGCGTTCTACGGCTGGACCGTCATCCCCTACGCCCTGATCACGATCGTCTTCGGCTTCTCGCTGCTGGAGGTCGTCAACTACCTCGAGCACTACGGGATGATGCGCCAGAAGGTCGGCGAGAAGCAGCGCTACGAGCGGGTGCTGCCGATGCACAGCTGGAACAGCAACAACATCGTCACGAACATCTTCCTCTACCACCTGCAGCGTCACAGCGACCACCACGCCAACCCGACGCGTCGCTACCAGGCGCTGCGCGACTTCAAGGAGTCGCCGGCCCTGCCGACCGGTTACGCCGGCATGATCAACCTCGCTCTCGTGCCGCCCCTGTGGCGCAAGGTGATGGACCACCGCGTGGTCGAGCACCTCGACGGCGACGTGACGCTGGCCAACATCTTGCCGAGCAAGCGCGAGAAGTACCTGGCCAAGTTCCCGCCGCCCTCCGAGCACCACCTGCACGCCGACGACCTGTTCGCGCAGAAGTACGACGGCGAGGTGCTCGCCGCGCGGTGCCCCGGCTGCGGCTACGTGTACGAGGTCGCCGCGGGCGACGAGCACGAGGGCTTCGCCGCCGGTACGGCGTGGGCCGACATCCCCGACGACTGGTGCTGCCCCGACTGCGGAGTCCGCGACAAGATCGACTTCGTCCCCTTCGACCCCGAGAGCCTCGAGACCGTCGCGAGCGCGACGTCCTCGACGACCGAGAGCGAGACCTCGTGAAGATCACCGCTGACCTGGACAAGTGCGAGGGCCTCGGCATGTGCGAGGCCATGGCCAACGACTACTTCGAGGTGGACGAGGACGAGGACCAGGTCGTCGTGCTCGACGACTCGCCCCCGGAGTCCGACCGGGCGCACGTCTACGCCGCCGTGCAGGCCTGCCCGGTGCTGGCGCTCACGCTCACCGACTGATCGCGCGGGACCGGTGTCTATCCTCGCCCGTGTGAGCCTGCCGCCCCCGGAGACGACCGTCGCGCGCGGGCTGCGCGAGCGGTTGTGCGACGCCGCGGCCTCGGTCATCACCAGCGAGGGCTGGGCCAAGGTCACGATGGCGCGGCTCGCCGACGAGGTCGGCGTCAGCCGGCAGACGGTCTACAACGAGATCGGCACGAAGAACGACCTCGCCGAGGCGATCGTCCTCCGCGAGCTCGACCGGTTCCTCGCCGGCGTGGTGCGCTCCTTCGACGAGAACCCGACCGACCTGGTGCAGGCGATCCGCGACTCGGCGCGACGCGTGCTGAAGTACGCCACCGACAACGCCCTGCTCCACGCGGTGGTCTCGGCCACCCACGGCGCCGACACCGAGCTGCTGCCCCTCCTGACCACGCACGCCGAGTCGCTGCTGGTCGCCGCGAAGATGGTCGTCGGCGAGCGCCTCGCCGGCTACCGGATCGACCTGCCCACGGACCGGCTGGAGGCGAGCATCGACATGGTCGTCCGACTGGTGCTGAGCCACGTCATGCAGCCCTCGAGCGACCCGACGACCACCGCCGACGACATCGCCTGGGTGGCGGCGCGGGTCCTGGCCTGAAGTTCCACGGACCGGACCAGACTGGGGGCGTGGTCTTGGTTTCCGAACTACCCTCGGAGGGGGAGGGAAGTTCCATGGGGGTTGCGCAGCGTACTCGCGCGCGACTCGCGCTGGTCGGCGCGGTCGCGCTGCTGAGCGCTGCCTGCACCGGCCCCTCCGAGGAGCCCGGCACCGACACGAGCAACGCCGCCTCGTCCACGAGCACCGGCGCGCCCGGCTCCGACGGGCCGTCGGATCCCGCCGACCCGCAGGCGACCTATGCCGTGCACACGGTGGACGACCCCGGGCCGCGCAAGGGCGCCCTCTACGGCGACGACATGCTGCTCGTCAGCGCGAAGACGATCCCCGACGACGTCCTGAAGCAGATCATGGCGATCCGGATCGCCGGGGAGAAGGCGGTCTACGCCGCCGTACCGATGTCGATCGGGCAGTTCTCGGTCGAGAACAAGAGCTACCGGATCGCGTCGGCCGACATCGCCGGCTACCGCAGCTTCCTCGAGTCGCGGGGAGCCGACTACCAGCCGCAGTGGGACCGCATCGCCGCCGGCGAGATGGGGGTCTCCGAGGACCTCAAGAAGCGGCTCCCGCTCGACAAGGACGGCTACCTCGCGGTCGGCTCGGGCGAGAAGACCTTCCCGATCCATGTCGGGGCCTACAGCCCCGAGGTCGGCACCATCGACTTCTTCGTCAACCAGGCCTGGGGCGACGCGCTCGACCTGCCGGAGGACAACGCGCTCGTCCTCAACACCGGCACCATCTCCCCGCAGGCGCTGAAGAAGAAGCTGAAGCCGATCGTCGGCGACATCTCGATGACCGACCTCGACATCGTCGCCGAGCGCGGCCTCGACCCGGGCACCATCCAGTCGGTGCAGGTGATCGGCACCTACGCGGAGGCGGTCGGGGTCTTCCGCTACACCCCGATCGGCGGGGGCCGGGTGCAGCCGGAGGCCTCGTGGGTGAAGGCCCACATCGTCACCGACACCGTGCCCCTGCTCGGCACGGTCACCTGCAACAAGTTCATGATGCCGCAGCTCAAGGCGGCGCTGGCCGAGGTGGTCCACGAGGGTCTGAGCAAGGAGGTCTACCAGACCGCCGGCTGCTACTACCCGCGCTACATCGCGGGCACGACGACGCTCTCCAACCACTCCTTCGGGCTCGCGATCGACATCAACTCGACCGAGAACCAGCGCGGAACCGTCGGGCAGATGAGCCGCGCCGTCGTCGCGATCTTCCAGAGGTGCGGGTTCACCTGGGGCGGCGACTGGCACTACACCGACCCCATGCACTTCGAGCTCGACCGGATCGTCAACTGCGGCTGAGCGGCTGCTCCGGTCGGCGAACGGGTCTCGACGCGGTCGACCGTGACAGCGCAACTGTCACGGTTGTGCCATGATCGGCCGCATGACGCAGGAGAGCATCGCACTGGGCCAGGGCAGAGGTCCCCTCAAGGGGATCAAGGTCGTCGAGATCGCCGGCATCGGGCCGGGACCGCACGCCTGCACGATCCTCGCCGACCTCGGCGCCGACGTGATCCGGGTCGAGCGTCCGGGCGGTCAGCTGCTCAGCGGCGGCAGCCACGACGTGCTCACCCGCGGTCGGCCCAGCGTCGCGCTCAACCTGAAGGACCCCGCCGCCGCGGAGGTCGTGCTCGACCTCGTCGCGCAGGCCGACGTGCTCGTCGAGGGCATGCGCCCGGGGGTCACCGAGCGCCTCGGCATCGGGCCCGACGAGTGCCTCGCCCGCAATCCGCGCCTGGTCTACGGCCGGATGACCGGCTGGGGCCAGGAGGGCCCGTGGAGCCAGGCCGCCGGCCACGACATGAACTACATCGCGATCACCGGCACCCTGCACGGGCTGGGCCAGGTCAAGGAGACGCCGCAGTTCCCGGCGAACCTGGTGGGCGACTTCGGCGGCGGGTCGACGTACCTCGTCATCGGGGTGCTCGCGGCCCTGCTCGAGGCGAAGGTGTCCGGCAAGGGCCAGGTCGTCGACGCGGCGATCGTCGACGGCACCGCCCATCTCAACCTGATGCTCGCGGGCTTCCTCGCCGGGGGCACCTTCAAGGAGGAGCGGGTCAGCAACCTGCTCGACGGCGGCACGCCGTTCTACTCGATCTACGAGACCGCCGACGGCGAGCACATGTCGGTCGGTGCGCTGGAGCCCCAGTTCTACGCGGCGTTCGTCGACCTGCTCGGCGTGAAGGACGAGGCGCCGGGCCAGTTCGACTTCGACCGCTTCGACGAGATGCGCGCGCTCTTCGCGGCCCGCTTCAAGGAGCGGACCCGCGACGAGTGGTGCGCGGTCTTCGACGGCACCGACGCGTGTGTGGCGCCGATCCTGAAGTTCAGCGAGGCCGTCGACCACCCGCACATGAAGGCGCGCGAGATCCTGGTCGAGAAGGACGGGATCGTCCAGCCCGCACCGGCGCCGCGCTTCTCCCGCACGGAGGCCACCCTCGGCCGGCCGCCCGCACCGAAGGCCGGCGCCGACACCCGTGCCGCGCTCGAGGCCTGGGGCGTCGCCGACGTCGACGGCCTGATCGAGCGGGGCGTCGCGGTGCAGGTCGACGCCTAGCGACTGCCGGAGGATCCGACCCTGGTCGGAGGACGGCGGCGTCCCCGACGTGGAGACTGGGCGCATGGAGCACGTCGACGTCCTCATCATCGGCGCCGGACTCTCGGGCGTCGGCGCTGCCGCGCAGGTCCGCGAGCGGCTGCCCCGCAAGTCCGTCATCGTGCTCGAGGGGCGCGACGCGAAGGGCGGCACCTGGGACCTGTTCCGCTACCCGGGCGTGCGCTCGGACAGCGACATGTTCACGTTCGGCTACACCTGGCGGCCCTGGGACAGCGACATCGCGCTCGCCGACGGGCCGCTGATCCGCGACTACATCGACACCGTCGCGAAGGAGTACGACGTCGACGGGCTGATCCGCTACCAGCACCGCGTGCGGAGCGCGGCCTGGGACAGCGCGGCGCAGCGGTGGACGGTCGTGGCGGTCGTCGGCGACCCCGCGGCCGGGGAGACGGTCACCCTGACCGCCGGGTTCCTGTGGTCCTGCGCGGGCTACTACAAGTACGAGCAGGGCTTCCAGCCCACCTGGCCGGGCATGGCCGACTTCGGCGGCGAGGTGGTGCACCCCCAGCACTGGCCCCAGGACCTCGACCACGCGGGGAAGCGGGTCGTGGTCATCGGCAGCGGCGCGACAGCGGTGACGCTGGTGCCCGCCATGACCGGGGGCGACCGCCCGGCGGAGCACGTCACGATGCTGCAGCGCACGCCGACGTACGTCCTCAACAGGGCGCGGCGCGACCCGGTGGCCAAGCTGCTCCGGAGGCTGCACGCACCGGAGCGCGTCGTCTACCGCGCGGCGCGGTGGGCCAACATCCTGCAGGCGATCGGGTTCTACAAGTTCAGCATGCGCTGGCCCGAGCGGGCGAAGGCGTTCATCCGCAAGGAGGTCGTGCGGCAGCTGCCGGACGACGTGGACGTCGACGAGCACTTCACGCCGCCGTACGACCCGTGGGAGCAGCGGCTGTGCTTCGTGCCCGGCGGCGACCTCTTCAAGGCGCTGCGCAGCGGCCGGGCGTCGGTCGTCACCGACACCATCGCGGAGTTCACGCCGACCGGCCTGCGGCTGACTTCCGGCGCCGAGCTCGAGGCGGACATCGTCGTGACGGCGACGGGCTTCCAGCTGCAGCTGCCGTTCGGCGGCATCGACTTCACCGTCGACGGTGAGCCGATGGACCTGCCGTCGCGGCTCGCCTACAAGGCCCTGATGCTCAGCGGCGTGCCGAACTTCGCCTTCACGCTCGGCTACACCAACGCGTCGTGGACGCTGAAGGCCGACCTCGTCATCGACTACGTCTGCCGGCTGCTGAAGCACCTCGACGACCACGGACTGCGCAGCGCGGTGCCGGTGCCGGAGGGGGAGGTGGAGCGGCGGCCGCTGATGCTGCTCAACTCCGGCTACATCAAGCGGTCCCTGCACCTGTTGCCGAGCGAGGGCGACCGGGCTCCGTGGCGGCTCGAGCAGAACTACCTCGTCGACCGCCGCGTCATCCAGCGCGGGAGGATCGACGACGGAGTGTTGCGGTTCACGTAGGCCGGAATGCGGTCCCCGGGGCCGCGGACCCCTACGATGGTCACATCGGTCCGGCCAGTCTTGCCCCGGGCCCTGCGCCGCGAGTGCACCTCGCTCGTCGCGCACCTCGATCCGAGGCCCGCTTCCTCACCCGTCGCCGACGGGTCAGCACGGCGAGACGCCAGACCGAGAGACACTCCGTGACCTCCACCTTCGCCGACCTCGGCGTGCCCACCGACCTGCTCGCCGTCCTCGAGGCCGACCAGATCACCGTCCCCACCCCGATCCAGGCGGCGACGCTGCCCGACTCGCTCGCCGGCCGCGACGTGCTCGGCCGCGGTCGCACCGGCTCCGGGAAGACCTACGCCTTCGGCCTCCCGCTCGTCGCCCGGCTGGAGCAGACCGGCCGGCGCGCCGCGCCGAAGCGCCCCCGCGCCCTGGTGCTGGCACCCACGCGCGAGCTCGCCAGCCAGATCGACGCCACCATCAAGCCGCTCGCCCAGGCAGCCGGCCTCTCCACGACCACCATCTTCGGCGGCGTCGGCCAGGGCCCGCAGGTCAGCGCGCTCAAGCGCGGCGTCGACATCGTCATCGCCTGCCCCGGCCGGCTCGAGGACCTCATCCAGCAGGGTCACTGCAACCTGGGCGACGTCCAGGTCACCGTGCTCGACGAGGCCGACCACATGGCCGACCTGGGCTTCCTGCCCGCTGTGCGTCGGCTGCTCGACCAGACCCCCAAGGGCGGCCAGCGGATGCTCTTCTCCGCGACGCTCGACAACGCGATCAACGTCCTGGTGAAGCGGTTCCTCCAGAACCCCGCGGTCCACGAGGCCGACTCGGCGCAGTCGCCGGTCGCCAAGATGGACCACCACGTGCTGCACGTGAACCGCGAGCACCGCCTGCCCGTGCTCATCGACCTGGTGAGCGCGCCGGGCCGGACCGTGGTCTTCACCCGCACCAAGCACGGCGCCAAGGCGCTGGCCCGCCAGCTCAACAGCAACGGCGTCCCGGCGGTCGACCTCCACGGCAACCTGAGCCAGGGCGCCCGGACCCGCAACATGGACGCGTTCCACAGCGGTCGCGCGACCACCCTCGTCGCGACCGACATCGCCGCGCGCGGCATCCACGTCGACGACGTGTCCCTGGTGATCCACGCGGACCCGCCGGCCGAGCACAAGGCCTACCTGCACCGCTCCGGCCGCACCGCGCGTGCCGGCGCCGCGGGCACGGTCATCACGCTGATGACCCAGGACCAGATCGGCGACGTCCGAGCGCTCACCCGCGCCGCGGGCATCAAGGCCACCACGACCCGCGTCCACGACGCGGCGCACCCGCTGCTGAAGGACCTCGCCCCCGGCGAGCGGTCCCTCCCGGGCGGACTGGTGGCCGAGGTCGCCACGACCGCCTCCGGTGGCGGCCGGTCGCGCTCGAAGCCGAGCGGCGGCCGGTCCGGTGCCCGGTCTCGGCCGAAGGCCGGCGCGCGTGGTGGGTCGGGCGGCTCGGGCAACGGCTCCGGCGGCTCTGCGAAGAGCTCCGGCAACGGCGGCTCCGGCAACGGCGGCTCCGGCGGTCGCCGGCGCAACCCGCGCCGCTCCGGAGGCTCCGGCAACGGTGGCTCGGGCGGCGGGCACAGCGCCGCGTCGTTCAGCGGTCGCCGCTGACGCCTAGCGAGGGCTGCGTGCAGCTCTCGTCACGGCCGACTCGTAGGCCGTCACCAGGCCGCCGACCGAGAGCGGCTTGAGCCGCTCCATGACCTCGCGGAAGTGGTCGGACCGCTCGTCGTCGTACAACGGCGCGAGCTTGTCGCTGATGACCTCGTAGAGCTCCTTGGCCATCTGCTCGCCGTGCTCCTGGTAGACGGCCGCCGCGGCGACCGCGACCTCGCGCGGGAAGCCGAGCTCGAGCAGCCGGACGCCGATGGAGAGCTGGTTGCGGGCGACGAGGTACGCCGACCCGCGCACCCGCAGCACGCCGAGCGCCTGCAGCGTGGCGATGTCCTCCTCCGACAGCGGGCGGCCGGCCTTGCGCTCGAGCCGCTCGTGGTCCATCTCGACCGGCAGGTCGGACTGCCACGGGGCGAGCATGGTGCGGGCGAGGGCGATGTCCTCGGGGGTGGCCTCGGTCGGGATGCCCGCGACGTAGCGCTCGATCGCGCCGAGGGTGAAGCCGTGGCTCTGCAGCTCCTGCACCAGCTCGAGCCGCGCGACGTGCTCGGGTGTGTAGTAGCCCGACCGGCCGCGGCGCACCGGCGGCGGCACCAGGCCCTTGGTCGTGTAGAACCGCACGGTCCGCACGCTCAGGCCGACGCGTCGGGTCAGCTCGTCGAGCGTCAACAGTGCCGCTCCGGCGTCGTCGCCGGAGCCCGGTGTGATGTCCGTCGCACGAGCCTCGCCCTTGACCATGACAGTAATAGTGTCACAATCGGTTCAGCCACTCGTTGCGCGCACCCTGCGCGTGTTCCCCGAATCCAACAAGGACGGTCATGGCAGAAGCATTCGTGTACGACCACCTCCGCACTCCGCGCGGCAGGGGCAAGGCCAACGGCTCCCTCCACGAGGTGAAGCCCGTCGACCTGGCCGTGGGTCTGTTGAACGAGCTCGAGGTGCGCAACCCGGGCCTCGACACCAACCGTGTCGACGACGTCATCCTCGGTGTCGTGAGCCCGGTCGCCGACCAGGGCGGCGACATCGCCAAGACCGCCGCACTGAAGGCGGGCTACCCCGAGACCGTCGCCGGCGTGCAGCTCAACCGCTTCTGCGCCTCCGGCCTCGAGGCCGTCAACCAGGCCGCCAGCCGCGTGCGGGGTGGCTTCGAGGACCTGATCGTCGCCGGTGGCGTCGAGTCGATGAGCCGCGTGCCGATGGGCTCCGACGGCGGTGCCTGGGCCATGGACCCGGCCACCGCGCTGCAGACCAGCTTCGTGCCGCAGGGCATCGGTGCCGACCTGATCGCCACGATCGAGGGCTGGAGCCGCGAGGACGTCGACGCCTACGCCGCCGAGTCGCACCACCGCGCCGCCAAGGCGCAGGCCAACGGCTACTTCGACGGCGCGCTCGTGCCCGTCAAGGACCTCAACGGCGTGACCGTGCTCGACCGTGACGAGACCGTCCGGCCCGACACCTCGGTCGAGGGCCTCGCCGGCCTCAAGCCGAGCTTCGCCCAGATCGGCGCCGACGCGGGCTTCGACAACGTGGCGCTCGAGAAGTACCACTGGCTCGAGAAGATCAACCACGTCCACCACGCCGGCAACTCCTCCGGCATCGTCGACGGCTCCGCGCTGACCCTGATCGGCAGCGAGGAGGTCGGCCAGGAGCTGGGCCTGACCCCGCGCGCCCGCATCATCGCCACGGCCGTGTCCGGTGCCGACCCGGTCATCATGCTGACCGGCCCCGCGCCGGCCGCTCGCAAGGCGCTGGCCAAGGCCGGCCTGGAGGTCGGCGACATCGACCTGTTCGAGATCAACGAGGCGTTCGCCGCCGTCGCGATGCGGTTCATGCGCGACATGGGCATCAGCCACGACATCACCAACGTCAACGGCGGCGCGATCGCCATGGGCCATCCGCTCGGTGCGACCGGCGCGATGATCCTCGGCACCTTGATCGACGAGCTCGAGCGGCGCGACCTGCGCCGCGGCCTCGCCACGCTCTGCGTCGGTGGCGGCATGGGCATCGCGACGATCGTGGAGCGCGTGTAGCGCTCCGCGCTACCGCGCTCACCGATCGTCATTGGTGGTCGAGTAGCACGGCGCGACTGAGGGACGAAGTCGCGCAGGGCGTATCGAGACCCGGTGACGTGCTCGCCGACCGCCACCACACGACGTACCGAGAACTTCGAACAGGATTGAACAACGACATGAGCACCGACACCCAGACCGCTGTGCGCTACGAGCGGGACGCGGACGGCATCGTCACGCTGACGCTGGACGACCCCAACCAGAGCGCCAACACGATGAACGAGCTCTACCGCTCGTCCATGGAGGCCGCCGTCGAGCGCCTCTACGCCGAGCAGGACGACGTGACCGGCGTCGTCATCGCCAGCGCGAAGAAGACCTTCTTCGCCGGCGGTGACCTCAAGCTGATGACGCAGGCCACGAAGGACAACGCGGGCGACGTCTTCGCCCAGTGCGAGAGCATCAAGGCGTCGCTGCGCCGCCTCGAGCTCTTCCCCAAGCCGGTCGTCGCCGCCATCAACGGCGCGGCGCTCGGCGGCGGCCTCGAGATCTGCCTCGCGGCCAACCACCGCATCGCGGTCGACGACCGCAGCGTCAAGATCGGCCTCCCCGAGGCCAGCCTCGGCCTGCTGCCGGGCGGCGGCGGCGTGACCCGCACCGTCCGGATGTTCGGCATCCAGTCGGCGCTGATGGACGTGCTCCTCCAGGGCCCGCAGTTCGACCCGCAGAAGGCGCAGTCGAAGGGCCTCGTCAACGAGCTCGTCGCCACCCGCGAGGAGCTCGTCCCCGCCGCGAAGGCGTGGATCAAGGCCAACCCGGAGGCCTCGGCGCAGCCGTGGGACGCTCCCGGCTACAAGATGCCGGGCGGTACGCCGAAGAGCCCCGCGCTGGCGGCCTTCCTGCCCGCCTTCCCCGCCCTGCTCCGCACCCAGCTCAAGGGCGCCGACTACCCGGCCCAGAAGGCGATCATGTCGGCGGCCATCGAGGGCGCCAACGTCGACTTCGACACCGCCTCGCGCATCGAGTCGCGCTACCTGGCCAACCTGGTCGTCAACCAGGGCTCGAAGAACATGATCCAGGCGTTCTTCTTCGACCTGCAGGCGATCAACTCCGGTTCGCTCCGCCCGCAGGGCATCGAGCCGTTCAAGGCCACCAAGGTGGGCGTGCTCGGCGCCGGCATGATGGGCGCGGGCATCGCCTACGTCTGCGCCAAGGCCGGCATGGAGGTCGTCCTCAAGGACGTCGCGCAGGAGTCCGCCGACAAGGGCAAGGCCTACTCCGAGGGCCTGCTCGACAAGGCGATCAGCCGCGGCCGCTCGACGGAGGAGAAGAAGGCCGAGCTGCTCGGCCGGATCACCGCGACGACCGACCCGGCCGACCTGACCGGTTGCGACCTGGTCATCGAGGCGGTCTTCGAGGACCCGGCCCTGAAGAACAAGGTGTTCGCCGAGATCGCGCCGTTCGTCAACAAGGACGCCCTGCTCTGCTCCAACACCTCGACGCTGCCGATCACCGAGCTCGCCACCGGCATCGACCGGCCGGCCGACTTCATCGGCCTGCACTTCTTCTCCCCCGTGGACAAGATGCCGCTCGTCGAGATCATCACGGGCAAGGAGACCTCCGACGAGGCGCTCGCCAAGGCCTACGACGTCGTCCTGCAGATCAGGAAGACGCCGATCGTCGTCAACGACAGCCGCGGCTTCTACACCTCGCGCGTCATCGGCTACATGGTCAACGAGGGCATGGCGATGCTCGCGGAGGGCGTGGCGCCGTACTCCATCGAGCGGGCGACCACCTCGGCCGGCTACCCGGCCCCGGTGCTGCAGCTCTCCGACGAGCTCAACCTCGAGCTGATGGCCAAGATCGGCAAGGCGACCCGCGAGGGCATCGAGGCCACCGGCGAGACCTACGTCGGCCACCCCGGCGAGGCCGTCGTGCTCAAGATGCTCGAGGCCGGTCGTGCCGGACGCCTCCGCGGCGCGGGCTTCTACGACTACGAGGACGGCAAGCGCGGCTCCATCTGGGCCGGTCTCGCCGAGCTGTTCCCCGTGGCCGCCGAGCAGCCCGACATCCAGGACATCCGCGACCGGATGCTCTTCGCCGAGGCCCTCGAGACCGCGAAGTGCTTCGAGGAGGGCGTCATCACCTCGGCGGCCGCCGCGAACATCGGCTCGATCATGGGCATCGGCTTCCCGCCGAACACCGGTGGCGCCGCCCAGTTCATGTCCGGCTACGAGGACAAGGAGACCGGCGAGATCGGTCTGAACGCCTTCCTCAAGCGGGCCGACGAGCTGGCCGCGAAGTACGGCGAGCGCTTCCAGGCCACCGCCTGGCTGCGCGAGCTCGCCGCCTCGGGCGGCTCGTTCCCCGCCTGATCCGCTCCACCTGCTGCACCTTCGAGGGGCCCGTCGCACTGCGGCGGGCCCTTCGTCATCCCCGGAAAGCGCACCTCCCCTCGGCTTTCGCGGGATCATGGCTGGATGACGGGGAGGGAGGCCCCGGCGATCGAGGTTGCCGGGCTGCGCGTGCGATTCGGGTCGGTGGAGGCCGTCGCCGGCGTCGACCTGCGGGTCGGCCCGGGGCATGCCGTCGGACTGCTCGGTCGCAACGGCGCCGGCAAGTCGACCACGATGCGGGTGCTCGCCGGGGTGGTGCCGCCGACGGCGGGCACCGCGCTCGTGTGCGGGTACGACGTCGGCACGGAGCCGCTCCGGGTGAAGCGCTGCGTCGGCTACTGCCCGGACGTCGGCGGGCTGGTGCCGCGCGCGACGCCGTGGGAGCACCTCCAGCTCTCCGCGCGACTGCGTCGCCTCGACGCCTGGGAGGCGCGCGCCCGCGACCTGCTGGAGAGGTTCGGGCTCGGCGACGCCGCCCACCGGGTGACCGCCGGCTTCAGCCACGGCATGGCGCGCCGGCTCTCGGTGGTGCTGGCCGCGCTCCACGAGCCCCCGGTGCTGCTGCTCGACGAGCCGTTCGACGGGGTCGACCCGCTGGGTGTCGAGGCCACGATGGAGGTGGTCGACGACGCGCGCAGCCGTGGCGCGGCCGTCCTCGTCTCCACGCACCTGCGCGACCTCGCCGTGCAGGCCTGCGGAGAGGTCACCGTGCTGCGCGGTGGGGCCCGTGTCGCCACGGTGGACGCGGCGACCATGGCGGGCGAGGAGGGCGCTCGTGCCTATCGCGCTCTCCTCGGCTGACGCCCGCACCGCCGTCACCGACCTGCGGCACCTGCTGTGGTTCCGCACGCGGTCCGTACGACGGCGCACCGCCGTGCTGGGCCTCGCGGTCATCGGCCTGCTGACCGCGACCGCGGTCGTCCTCCCCGCCTGGTGGCCCGGTCGCGACGCCGCGGGAGTCACGCAGGTCGAGGACCTGCTGCCGTCGTACCTCCTGGCGATGGTGGTGCTCTGCGTCGGTTCGGCGGTCGCCTCGGGCGGCGGGCGCGAGGTGCTGGCGCGCGATGCGGCCGCGATCCACCCGGTCGGGCCGTTCGCCGACCACCTCGGCGCACTGGTGCTCGCTCCGCTCAGTGCCGCGTGGTTGCTCCAGACCTGGGCCCTCCTCGCCGGCGCGGCCTGGCTCGCCGGCCCGCGGCCCGTGCCGCTCGTGGCCGCCGAGACGCTCGCTCTCGCGTGGGTCGCGGCCTCGACGGCGGCCGGACAGCTGGTCGGCTGGCTCGTCGAGTGGCTGCGCCGCGGGCCCCGGGGCAGCCTCCACGTGCGCCTGCTCGTCGCCGGGGCGGTCGTGACGGCGGTCGGCGTCACCCGGACCTGGCAACGCCCGCCCGGCGGCGCGGCCCTGGCGCACGCCCCACCGTTCGCCCTCGTGGGCATGCTCGCCGGGCTGCTCACCGCGCTGCTCGTGCTGGTGGCCCTGGGCGCACTGGCCGCACGGCTGGCCGCGCGCCGGCCGCCCCGGGACGAGGTGCGGCTGGAGTCGCGGTCCTACTCCGCCCGGGCCGAGGCACGGTCGGACCTGATGGCGATGGTGCGCACCGACCGCGGCTCGGTCTGGCGCAGCGTGCCGGTGCGCCGCGGGATCGTGTTCCTCACCCTGGCGCCGGGCCTGGCAGCGCTGGTGCACCCCCTGTCCTGGACGACCCTGGTGGTGCTGCCCGGGCTCGTGGTGTCGGGCTGCGTGCTCCTCTTCGGGGTCAACATCTGGGCGCTCGACGGCCGCGGTCTCCTGTGGCGCGAGTCCCTCCCGGTCGCCCCGTCCGTCCAGCTGCTCGCGCGCGGACGCGTCCTGGGGGAGCTCCTCCTGGGAGCAGGGGCGCTGACCCTCCTCCTCGGAGCGGTCCGCGCCGACCGGCCCCACACCGCCGAGCTCGTCGCCGCGGTGACCGCGCTCGTCGCCGTCACCGGTCAGGCCCTCAGCGCGGGACTGCGGTGGTCCGTGCGCGCTCCGCACGCGGTCGACTACCGCTCGGCGCGCGCGACACCGGCGCCGCCGTCGACGATGGTCGGCTACTCGGTGCGCCTCTCGCTCGCCACGACGCTGACCGCGATGGTGCTCGGCTCGCTGGCCTCGGTGGGGCGCACCGACCTGGTGGTCGCCTTCGGCGCGCTGCTGCTCGCGGTGTCGGTGACGCGCGTGCTGCGCGTCGCCCGGCGCTGGTCCGACCCGGTCACCCGGGCGCGCGTGGTCGCCGCGGTCGCTGCCTGACGCGGCGGCGTCAGGCCTCGGCGGACGTCGGACCCGGAGCGGCGCCACCCTCGCGACGACGGAACCGTCGCAGGGCGAGCCACAGCGGCCCGCCGATGACCAGCAGCACGGCGGCGAACGGGAGCACCCGGCCGGAGAGCGTCGCCAGGCCGGTGGCGAAGTCGGTGAAGGCGTGCCAGCCGTCGGAGAGGCCCGCGAGGAAGCCGGCCTCCTCGGGCTCCTTCTTCTTGTCCTTCTTCGGGCCCGGCTCGGCCGGCGGGAGGGAGATGCTCACGGTGATCGTCGACATCGAGGTCTGGTTGCTCAGGTAGTGCAGCCGACGCTCCAGCGACTCGAGCTCGGCCTGGCGCCGGGAGACCTGCGACTCGATCCGGATGATGTCGCTGATCGACTGCGCGCGGTCGAAGAGGGCCTCGACCCGCGCGAGGCTGAGCCGCTGCGCACGGATGCGCACCTTGGTGTCGATCACCTTCGTGGTGACGTCCTCCTTGCCCGTGTTGGAGGACTTGAGGTCGGCCACGCCCTGCAGCGCCACGAACGCCTCGTCGAAGTCGTCGACCGGGATCCGCACCAGGAGCCGGGCGTCGGAGACGTCGCCGTCGTCGTCGGTGGAGGTCTCGCGCTCCGTGATCTCGCCGAGGAAGTGACGGACGACGTCCTCCACGTCGCCGACCGCCGCCTCCACGTCGTCGCTCTCCAGCGCGACGTCGCCCTTGGCGATGACCTTGCGCGCCTGGGCGTCGACCTCCCCAGGCCGGTCGGCGACCTCGAGGCTGTCCGCGTCCGCGTAGGAGAGGGTGCCGTTCAGCTCGTCGGTCGTCGAGCGGTGCGGCGCGCCCTTCGGCGCATCCTTCGTGGTCTCCGCGAAGCCCGCGCTCGAGCCCTTGTCGTCGCTGTCACCTCCCGAGGAGGCGCAGCCCGACGCGGCGAGGAACACGGCGACGAGCGGGAGCAGGAGACGGGACGGGCGAGCAGCGAGCCTCATGGTCGTACGACGGCAACGGCCGCCGATCGGTTCCCTGCTGCTACTCGGCGATCGCCGCGGCCGCGAGGGCGGCGGCCACCTGGGCCGCGTCGCCCGGGGGGACCAGCCCGCTGGTCACCCGCACGAACCCGGCCTCACCGGAGGCGACGAAGGGCGCACCGCCCGCCACCCGGATGCCCGACGCCGAGAGCGAGACCAGCGCGGCGGCCTCGTCGCGCACGGGGAGCCACAGGTTGATGCCGTCGGGCACCGCCAGCCCCAGGCCGTGCTCGGCGAGCGCGCCGACGAGGGTGCGTTGGCGCGCGAGGTACTGCCGACGCGCGTCGCCCACCTCGTCGAGCGAGTGGGACGAGGTCAGCAGGTCGTGCAGGATCGTCTGCAGCATCCGGGACGTCCAGGCGGGCCCGAGCATGCGCCGCGCCACGATGCGGTCGACGAGCGCCGCCGGACCACCGAGGGCGGCGATGCGGAGGTCGGGACCGTGCGACTTGGAGTAGGACCGCAGGTGCACGACGCGGTCGGGAAGCCACGTGCCGAGGCTGACGTCGGGGGCTCCGGAGATGCCGGAGGAGTGGTCGTCCTCGATGAGCCAGGGCACGGCGGCCGCGTGGCGGGCGAGCACCCGCGCCAGCTGGCCGGCCCGCTCGACGGTCATCGCGACCCCGGTCGGGTTGTGCGCCCGCGGCTGCAGCACCACGGCGACGGGCGCCGCGTCGAGCGCGCCGCGCAGGGAGCCCGGCGTGATGCCCGCGCCGTCGAGGGCGACGGGCACCACCTCCGCGCCGAGCGACTCGACCAGGTCGAAGAACGGCGGGAACCCCGGCGACTCGAGGACCACGCGGTCGCCGTACGACACGACCTGCTCCAGCGTGCGCATGATGCCGTCGGTCGCCCCGTCGACGACCGTGATGGCCTCGACGTCGTAGGGCCAGGACGCCACCAGCACGTCGTGCAGCGCCGGCAGCACCGGTTCCTCCTGGTAGGCGAGCGTGCCCGCGCGTTGCGAGACCCGGTGCAGCGCCGGTCCGAGGTCGGGCAGCAGTGCGGGGTCGGGCGTGCCGCGCGACAGGTCGAGCGGCAGCCCGCCGGGTCCGGCCCCGACGAGGTCGCGCTGTCGCGGGGAGAGCCAGGTGGCGGGGGTGTCGCACACGAAGGTGCCGGCTCGTCCGCGCGCGACGACCAGGCCCGTACGACGCAACGCCTGCCACGCGGCGGACACGGTGGCGGGTGAGACGCCCAGCTCGGCGGCCACGTCGCGGACGGTCGGGAGGCGGTCACCGGGAGCGAGCTCGCCGGCGCGGATCGCACGGCTCAGCGCCCCGGCGATCCCGCGGGGGCTGACGTCCTCCAAGTCCACCAGAACCGTGAGCTGCATGAGGCAAAACCTTGACAATGCCGTTTTCAGGGCGAAATGTTCAGCCCGGACGATAACAGAAGTCCCCGACCCCGATCCGACCCCAGCGGAGGTGGACCTTGACCGTCGTACGCGCTGCCATCAGCCAGACGACCTGGACCGGCGACAAGGAGTCGATGCTCGACAAGCACGAGCAGTTCGCCCGCGACGCCGCCGCCCAGGGCGCCCAGGTGATGAGCTTCCAGGAGCTCTTCTACGGCCCCTACTTCGGCATCACCCAGGACCAGAAGTACTACCGCTTCGCCGAGCCGGCCGACGGTCCGATCGTGCAGCGGTTCGCGGCGCTCGCGAAGGAGCTCGGCATCGTGCTGGTCCTCCCGATCTACGAGGAGGAGCAGACCGGCGTCTACTACAACACCACGGTGACGGTCGACGCCGACGGCACGATCCTCGGCAAGTACCGCAAGCACCACATCCCGCACCTCGACCGGTTCTGGGAGAAGTTCTACTTCCGCCCGGGCAACCTCGGCTACCCGGTGTTCGACACCGCGGTCGGCAAGGTCGGCACCTACATCTGCTACGACCGTCACTTCCCAGAGGGCTGGCGCGAGCTGGGCCTCAACGGCGCCCACATCGTGTTCAACCCCAACGCCACCAAGCCGGGCCTGAGCAACCGCCTCTGGGAGGTCGAGGGGCCGTGCGCCGCCGTCGCCAACGGCTACTTCGTGCTCCAGCCCAACCGGGTCGGCCGCGAGGACAACGAGTACGGCGACCTGGCGGTCGACTTCTACGGCACCAGCCAGGTCATCGACCCGCGCGGCAACTTCGTGGGCGAGCGGGGCTCGGGCGACAAGGAGGAGGTGCTGGTCCGCGACCTCGACATGGACATGGTCCAGCAGATGCGCGACGACTGGCAGTTCTACCGGGACCGCCGGCCCGACTCCTACTCGATGATCGCGCGACCCTGAGGAGGCTGCAGTGACCATCCTGATCAAGGGCGGCACCGTCGTGAGCTCGACCGGTCGCAGCGAGGCCGACGTGCTCGTCGACGGCGAGACCATCGTCGCCGTGCTCGCGCCCGGCTCGACCCTGCTCGGGCACGACCTGGCCGGGTCGGTCGACCAGGTGATCGACGCGACCGGGAAGTACGTCATCCCCGGCGGCATCGACGCCCACACGCACATGCAGCTGCCCTTCGGCGGCACCGAGGCGTGCGACACCTTCGAGACCGGCACGATCGCGGCCGCCTGGGGCGGCACGACGTCGATCATCGACTTCGCCGTGCAGAAGACGGGGGAGCGCGTCGAGGACGGGTTGTCGGCCTGGCACGAGAAGGCGCGGGGCAACTGCGCGGTCGACTACGGCTTCCACCAGATCGTGGGCGGCGTCGACGAGCACTCGCTCAAGGCGATGGAGACCCTGGTCGACGAGGGCATCACGTCCTACAAGATGTTCATGGCCTACCCCGGCGTCTTCTACGCGACCGACGACCAGATCCTCCGTGCGATGCAGAAGGCCCGTGAATTGGGGCTGTTGACGATGATGCACGCCGAGAACGGCCCCGCCATCGACGTGCTCGCCGAGCAGCTCTACAACCAGGGCAAGACGACGCCGTACTTCCACGGCATCGCGCGCGCCTGGCAGATGGAGGAGGAGGCCACCCACCGCGCGATCATGCTGGCCAACCTCACCGAGGCGCCGCTCTACGTCGTGCACGTGAGCGCGAAGCAGGCCGTCGAGCAGCTGGCCACCGCGCGTGACCGCGGGCAGAACGTCTTCGGCGAGACCTGCCCGCAGTACCTCTACCTCTCCCTCGAGGAGCAGCTCGGCGCGGCCGGGGACCCGACGTGGGGCGACTTCGAGGGCGCCAAGTGGGTCTGCTCGACGCCGCTGCGCTCCCGGGCCGAGGGCCACCAGGACGCGATGTGGCAGGCGCTGCGCACCAACGACCTGCAGATGGTCTCGACCGACCACTGCCCCTTCTGCATGAAGGACCAGAAGGAGCTCGGCCGCGGCGACTTCCGCGCGATCCCCAACGGCATCGGGTCGATCGAGCACCGGATGGACCTTCTCTACCAAGGCGTCGTCACCGGCGAGATCACCCTGGAGCGCTGGGTCGAGCTCACCTCGACCACGCCGGCGAGGATGTTCGGCCTCTACGGCAGGAAGGGCGTGATCCAGCCGGGCGCGGACGCCGACCTGGTGGTCTACGACCCCGAGGGCCACACGTCGATCGGGGTCGGCAAGACCCACCACATGGCGATGGACCACTCGGCCTGGGAGGGCTACGAGATCGACGGGCACGTCGACGTCGTCGTCAGCCGCGGCACGGTGCTCGTCGCCGACGGGGAGTTCCACGGACGTGCCGGGCACGGGCAGTACCTCAAGCGCGGCCTGACGCAGTACCTGACGTAGGAGGGATCCGATGGATTTCGGAGTTGTCATCCAGACCAACCCACCGGCCTGGCGGACGGTGGGGCTCGCGAAGCAGGCGGAGGAGCACGGGTTCGACTACGTGTGGACCTTCGACTCGCACCTGCTGTGGCAGGAGCCCTACGTCATCTACAGCCAGATCCTGGCCGAGACGCGTCGGGTGGTCGTCGGCCCGATGGTCACCAACCCGGCCACGCGCGACTGGACCGTGACGGCGTCGGTCTTCGCCACGCTCAACGAGATGTACGGCAACCGCACCGTGGTGGGCATCGGCCGCGGTGACTCCGCCGTGCGCACGCTGAACGGCAAGCCGACGACCCTGAAGGAGGTCCGCGAGGCGACCCACGTCATCCGCGAGCTCGGCAACTGCCGCCCCGTGGAGCACATGGGCTCGACGATCCGGTTCCCGTGGGCACGCTCCTCCGCCCTCGAGGTGTGGATCGCCGCCTACGGCCCGCTGGCCCTGAAGACGGCGGGCGAGGCCGGCGACGGCTTCATCCTCCAGCTCGCCGACGTCGACGTGGCGAAGTGGATGATCGCCCAGGTGCGTGACGCCGCCGAGAAGGCCGGCCGCGACCCCGATGCGCTGACGTTCTGCGTGGCCGCGCCGGCGTACGTCGGGAGCGAGGACCAGGTCGACCACATGCGCTCGCAGACCCGCTGGTTCGGCGGCATGGTCGGCAACCACATCGCCGACATCGTGGAGAAGTACGGGACCGACGCGGACTTCCCGAAGGTGCTGGTCGACTACATCGCGGGCCGCACGGGCTACGACTACAACACCCACGGCAAGGCCGACAACGACCACGTCGACTTCGTGCCCGACGAGATCGTCGACCGGTTCTGCATCCTCGGCACCCCGGAGCAGCACGTGGAGAAGCTGAGGGCTCTGCAAGAGATCGGCGTCGACCAGTTCGCCGTCTACCTCCAGCACGACAACAAGGAGGAGACGATGCGGGTCTACGGGGAGTCGATCATCCCGCACCTGCGCGACCACATCACGGCGAAGGCCTGACCCCTTGGCCCAGCTCTGGGACCGCCTCCGCGCGGTCGTGCTCGGCGTCCTCGGCGTGGCCGCCGTGGTCGCCGTCTGGGACCTCTACAAGTCGTTCGGGCCCGCCGAGGGCGTGCTGGTGGGCGACACCCGCGTGCTGCCCCGCACGACGGAGCTGGCGATGCCGCACTCGTGGCAGATGCTGCAGCGGCTAGGCGAGCCGGTCACCTCGCTCCCCGACGCCCCCGACGCGGTGCGCGCGGTGTGGGACGCGAGCATGTTCTCGCTCGGGCTGGCGGCGAAGGGCTGGGTGATCGGCGTCGTCGTCGGGCTGCTGCTCGCGCTCGCGATGAGCGCCTTCCGCATCGTCGAGTCCGCACTGCTGCCCTGGGTGATCCTCAGCCAGACCGTGCCGCTCATCGCGATAGCGCCGCTCGTCCGTCGGTGGGGCTCGGAGCTGCACATCGGCAGCCACATCTGGAGCAGCGAGGACTCGGTCGCGGTGATCGCGGCCTATCTCGCGTTCTTCCCCGTCGCCGTGGGGGCCCTGCGCGGGCTGAAGTCGCCGGACAAGACCCACGTGGAGCTGATGCGGGCGTACGGCGTCGGCTGGTGGCGGACGCTCCTCACCCTGCGGGTGCCGTCGTCGGTGCCCTACCTCCTGCCGGCGCTGCGGCTCGCCGCCGCGAGCGCGGTCATCGGCGCGGTCGTGGCCGAGGTGTCGATCGGCCTCAAGGGCGGGCTGGGCCGGATGGTCATCGACTACGCCGTCGCCGCGTCCGGTGACCCGGCGAAGCCGTGGGCGCCGATCTTCGGCGCCGTGGCGATCGGGCTGGTCGCCGCCGGCGCGATCGGCCTGCTCGGCCTCGTCCTCCGTCCGTTCCGTCTCACAGGAGTCTCCCGATGAACCAGGTCGTCACCGAACCGGCGATCTCCGTGACCGGCGTCCGCCGCGTCTTCGGCAAGGGCCGCAAGCAGGTCGTCGCCCTCGACGACGTCGACCTGTCCGTGGCCGACGGGGAGTTCGTGTCCCTGATCGGGCCGAGCGGGTGCGGCAAGAGCACGCTGCTGCGGCTCGTGGCCGACCTCGACAGCCCGACCGCCGGCACGCTCGAGGTCTTCGGCAAGCCGGCACGGCGGGCCCGGCTCGACCAGGACTACGGCATCGCCTTCCAGCAGGCCGGGCTGCTGCCGTGGCGCACGGTGGCCGGCAACGTCGAGCTCCCGCTGAAGCTGCACGGCGTCGAGAGCGCGACGCGGAAGGGGCGGGTGGCCGAGCTGCTCGAGCTTGTGGGCCTCGCCGACTTCGCGAAGAACCACCCCGACCAGCTGTCCGGCGGCATGCAGCAGCGCGTCGCCATCGCCCGCGCGCTCGCGGAGAGCCCGCGCCTGCTGCTGATGGACGAGCCGTTCGGTGCCCTCGACGAGATCACCCGCGAGCGGATGCAGAACGAGCTGGTGCGGATCTGCGCGGAGACCGGCGCCGCGGTGCTGTTCGTCACGCACTCGATCCCGGAGGCGGTGTTCCTCTCCGACCGGGTCGTGGTGATGTCGCCGCGGCCGGGGCGGATCACCGGGGTCGTCGACGTCCGGGCCGACGGCCTCGCCGGTGCGCACGACCGCACCGAGCGGGCCCGTGACCAGGAGGGCTTCTTCCGTGCGGTCGCCGACGTCAGGAGCCTGCTCCACGGCACGCCGGTGCCGACGGTCGCCGTCGACGGGTTGGAGAAGTAGTGGTCACCGTCGACCCGGTCGCGCCGCGCGAGACCCGGCCCCGCCTCCCGGTCGCCGACGTCCGGTGGAGCACCGTCCTCGCGCCGGTCGCCGTCGGCGTGCTGTTCGTCCTGGGCTGGGAGGCGCTGGTCGACCGCGCCGACATCAAGCCCTTCATCCTTCCGGCGCCCAGCGCGATCTGGGACCAGGTCACGGCCAACCGCGACAGCATCGTCTCGGGTGCGCGGGTCACGGGCAGCAACGCACTGTGGGGCATGCTCGGCGGCACGCTGCTGGGCGTGGTCGGCGCTGCTGTCGCCGGGACCTTCCGGTTCGTCGACCAGATGGCCGCCCCCGTGGTCGCCGCCCTCGCGGTGATCCCGATCGTCGCGCTGGCGCCGGTGCTCTACTCGATGTTCGGCGCCGCGGTGAACAGCGGCCGGATCATCGTGGCCGGCATCTCGGTGGCCGTCCCGGTCTACCTCAACACCCTCCGCGGCATCCGCCAGGTGCGGGCCGTGCACCGCGACCTGATGGCGGCCTACGCCGCCAAGCCCCTGCAGGTGATCCGCACGGTCACGCTGCCGACCGCGACGCCGTACGTCTTCACCGGGCTGCGGATCGCGTCGTCCCTGGCGGTCATCAGCGCGTTGATCGCCGAGTACTTCGGCGGCCCGATCGGCGGCCTCGGCAAGTCGATCACGTCCTCGGCCGCCAGCAGCAATTATCCGCTGGCGTGGGCCTACGTCACCGGGGCCATCGTGCTCGGGCTGCTGTTCTACGTCGTCACCCTCCTGGCCGAGCTCTGGTTCTCGCGCCACCAACCCGCCCCCTAGAAGGAGAACCACATGAGGAGAACGCTGAAGCTCGGGGCCGCCGCCGCAGTCCTTGCCGTCGTCGCGACCGGGTGCGGGTCGGGAGACGACGGGGGATCGAAGTCCCAGGTCGACGTCAAGACCACTCAGGACTGTGCGACCAAGACGAAGGACGCGCGGGACAAGGGCGACCTCAAGGAGGTCAAGCTGCAGCTGCAGTGGGTGTCGCAGGCGCAGTTCGCGGGCTACTACGCCGCCGTCGCCAACTGCTACTACATCGACGAGGGCCTCGACGTGAAGATCGTCGAGGGCGGCGTCGACATCGTGCCGCAGGACGTGCTCGCGTCCGGCGACGTCGACTACGCGATCTCGTGGGTGCCCAAGGTGCTGGGCTCGATCGAGCAGGGGGCCGGGATCACCGACGTCGCGCAGATCTTCGAGCGCAGCGCCACGACGCAGATCTCCTTCAAGAACAAGGACATCACCTCTCCGGCCGACCTCAAGGGCCACAACGTCGGCAGCTGGGGCTTCGGCAACGAGTGGGAGCTCTTCGCCGGCATGCAGTCCGCCGACGTGAAGCTCGAGGACATCAACCTGGTGCAGCAGGCGTTCGACATGAACGCCTTCCTGGCCGGCGACATCGACGCCGCCCAGGCGATGACCTACAACGAGTACGCCCAGGTGCTGGAGACCAAGAACCCCGACACCGGCAAGCTCTACACGCCCGACGACCTCAACGTCATCAACTGGAACGACGTCGGCACCGCGATGCTCCAGGACGCGATCTGGGCGACCACCGACAAGCTGTCCGACCCGGACTACCAGGACCAGACGGTCGCCTTCATCAAGGGCTCGATCAAGGGTTGGGCGTTCGTGCGCGACAACCCGGAGGAAGCCGCGGACATCGTCGCCGCCTCGGGCTCCGAGCTCGGCAAGAGCCACCAGCTGTGGATGACCAACGAGGTCAACAAGCTGATCTGGCCCTCGACCAACGGCATCGGCATCATCGACCAGGACGCCTGGGACCAGACGGTCGACATCGCGCTGCACACCAAGAACGAGACCGGCGCGACGATCATCAGCAAGCCGCCGCCGGACACGGCCTTCACCAACGACTACGTCCAGCAGGCGATCGACGAGCTGAACGACGAGGGCGTCGACACCATGGGCGCCGACTTCGAGCCCATCGACGTCACGCTCGAGGAGGGTGGCAAGTAGCGATGACCGACCTCGACGCTCGCACCGGCGAGCTCGACCGCGCGCACGTCTTCCACTCCTGGTCGGCACAGGGATCGCTGTCCCTGATGCCGGTCGCGGGTGGGGAGGGTTGCACGGTGTGGGACCACAGCGGCCGGAGGTACCTCGACTTCTCCAGCCAGCTGGTCAACGTCAACATCGGCCACCAGCACCCGGCCGTGGTGAAGGCGATCCAGGAGCAGGCCGCGACGCTCGCGACGATCGGCCCGGCGACCGCCAACCTGACCCGGGGCGAGGCGGCGAGCCGGATCGCGGCCCGCGCCCCGGCCGGCTTCGAGAAGGTGTTCTTCACCAACGGCGGTGCCGACGCCAACGAGAACGCCGTACGGATGGCCCGGCTGCACACGGGTCGCGACAAGGTGGTCTCGACCTACCGCAGCTACCACGGCAACACCGGCGGTGCGATCGTCGCGACCGGTGACTGGCGACGGGTGCCCAACGAGTACGCCCGCGGCCACGTCCACGTCTTCGGCCCCTACCTCTACCGCTCGGAGTTCTGGGCGACGACGCAGGAGGAGGAGTGCGCCCGCGCGCTGCACCACCTGCGACGGGTGATCCAGGCGGAGGGCCCGGAGTCGGTCGCGGCGATCCTGCTGGAGACGATCCCCGGCACGGCCGGGATCATGCTGCCGCCGCCGGGCTACCTGCCCGGGGTCCGCGAGATCGCCGACGAGTACGGCATCGTCCTGATCCTCGACGAGGTGATGGCCGGCTTCGGCCGCACCGGGGAGTGGTTCGCGTTCGATGCCTACGACGTGACGCCGGACCTGATCACCTTCGCCAAGGGGGTCAACTCGGGCTACGTCCCCGTGGGCGGGGTGGTCATCAGCGACCCGATCGCTCGCACCTTCGACGCCCGGGTCTTCCCGGGCGGCCTGACCTACAGCGGTCACCCGCTGGCCGCGGCGTCGATCGTCGCCTCCATCGACGCGATGGAGAGCGAGGGGATCGTGGCGCACGCCAAGAAGATCGGCACCGACGCGATCGCGCCGGGGCTCGCCGCGCTCGCCGAGAAGCACCCGGTGATCGGCGAGGTCCGCGGCACCGGCGTGTTCTGGGCGCTCGAGCTCGTCGCCGACCCGGCGACGCGCGAGCCGCTGTCCGCCGCGCTGATCGGCAAGGCCAAGGGCGAGCTGGTCGCGCGCGGCCTGCTGCCCTTCACCGCCGACAACCGCATCCATGTCGTGCCGCCGTGCGTGGTCACCGCCGACGAGGTGGAGACCGCTCTGACGGCGTACGACGAAGTCCTCACCCTGCTCGACAAGGAAGTGTCATGACTGGTCTCGATGTCCTCGACCACTGGATCGCCGGCGCGCCGGACGCCGGCGAAGGGGCCCGCACCGGGCCCGTCTACGACCCCGCCCTCGGCGTGGTCTCCAAGGAGGTCCGCTACGGCTCGGCCGCCGACGTCGACCGCGCCGTCGGCGTGGCCGCGGCGGCGTTCCAGGAGTGGGGCAGCACCTCCGTCGCCAAGCGGTCGACCGTGATGTTCGCCTTCCGCGAGCTGCTCAACGCCCGCAAGGACGAGCTCGCCGCGATCCTCACGTCCGAGCACGGCAAGGTGCTCTCCGACGCCGCCGGCGAGGTGGCGCGCGGCCTGGAGGTCGTGGAGTTCGCCTGCGGCATGCCGCACCTCAGCAAGGGAGCCTTCTCCCAGAACGTCTCGACCGACGTCGACGTCTACTCCGTCAAGGAGCCGCTCGGCGTCGTCGGGATCATCAGCCCGTTCAACTTCCCGGCGATGGTGCCGATGTGGTTCTTCCCGATCGCGATCGCGATGGGCAACACCGTCGTGCTGAAGCCGAGCGAGAAGGACCCGAGCGTCGCCAACTGGCTCGCCGCGCTGCTGAAGGAGGCCGGTCTGCCCGACGGCGTCTTCAACGTCGTGCACGGCGACAAGGAGGCGGTCGACGCCCTGCTGGTGCACCCCGACGTCGCCTCGATCTCGTTCGTCGGCTCGACGCCGATCGCGCAGTACATCTACGAGACCGCGTCGGCGCACGGCAAGCGCGTGCAGGCGCTGGGCGGTGCGAAGAACCACATGCTGGTGCTGCCCGACGCCGACCTCGACCTGGTCGCCGACTCGGCGGTCAACGCGGGCTTCGGCTCGGCGGGCGAGCGCTGCATGGCGATCTCGGTGCTGCTCGCGGTCGAGCCGGTCGCCGACGAGCTGATCGAGAAGATCCGCGACCGGATGGGCAAGCTGGTCACCGGCGACGGGCGCAAGGGCTGCGACATGGGGCCCCTCATCACCCGGGAGCACCGCGACAAGGTGGCCGGCTACGTCGACGTCGCCACCGCCGACGGCGCCACGGTCGTCGTCGACGGCCGGGAGGCCGAGTTCGACGGCCCGGACGAGGGCTTCTGGCTCGGCCCGACGCTCATCGACCGCGTGCCGACCTCCTCGGCCGTCTACACCGAGGAGATCTTCGGGCCGGTGCTGTCCGTGGTGCGGGTGGCGTCGTACGCCGACGGGGTCGAGCTCATCAACTCCGGCCCGTTCGGCAACGGCACGGCGATCTTCACCAACGACGGCGGCGCCGCCCGGCGCTTCCAGCGCGAGGTGGAGGTCGGCATGGTCGGCATCAACGTGCCGATCCCGGTGCCGGTCGCCTACCACTCCTTCGGCGGCTACAAGTCGTCGATCTTCGGCGACGCCAAGGCCTACGGCCCCCAGGGCGTCGACTTCTTCACCCGCGAGAAGGCCATCACCAGCCGGTGGCTCGACCCGTCGCACGGCGGGATCAACCTGGGCTTCCCGCAGAACTCCTGAGGACGCGCGCTGCAGCGTCATCAAGGGAGGTCGGTGGACCGGCACCTCCCAGGGCGAGCACGCCCTGGGAGGTGCGGGTTCGAAACATCCTCGATGAACCTGCGCGGTTCGCGAGCGGGCCCGTCCCGATCGCACTACCTTGCGGAGCGTGAACCCCCCACGCACCCGTCGTACACCGGCCCTGCTCGCCGGCACCGCCCTGACCGTCTCGGCCCTGGTGGTCGCAGGCGCGGCGCCCGCGTCGGCCGCGCCCGTGCACGGCAACATCGCGGCCACGGCGGAGGCGAACACCAACGGGACCTGCGCGCTCGCGCCCGACGAGGCGTCCTCGAGCGGCGAGGCGGCCACGTTCACGAGCGGCGCGGGAGGCGCCACCGCCCACGTCCAGGAGGGCTACCACGCGTCGGCGGCCAGCACCGTCGGCGCGTCCGGCAGCATCGACGTCGAGACCACGGCCTCCGGCAGCACGCGCGACCGCGCGTTCAAGCGGCTGGACCTGGAGTCCACCGGCCTGGTGATGCTCAGGAACGACGCCGCGCTCGACTGCGGGCTGGAGCTCCTGGCTGCCTCCGAGGCCACCGCGGTCCTCAAGGTGGCGAAGCGCGGCAAGGTCAGGATCGCGTGGAACAGCTCCGCCGGCGACCTGGAGCGGTTCACGCTCAAGGGTGCGGCGGGCGTCGTCCTCGACCGGGTGCCGACCCGACCGGAGGGTGAGGTCACGGTGCGGGTGAAGCCGGGCCGCTACACGCTCACGAGCAAGGCGTCGATCACCGCCGACGAGGCCGACGTCGCCGTCGGCGCGACCGCCACGACGCTCGGCTTCTACACGCTGCGGGCGACCTACCTGAGCTGACCGGCGCACGGCCTACTCTCGGGGCCATGTCCGACCAGGCCGCCAACGCGCTGATCGCGACCGCCCTCGGGACCGTCGTGGCCGTCGTGCTGCTCATCCCGGTCGCTGCCCACGAGTACCGACGGGACGGCCGGCTCGGTCCTGGCGACCTCGCGATCCTGCTCTCGGGCGCGGTCTACGGGCTCGCGCTGTGGACCTACACGTTGCTGCCGATGCCGGCGAGCGACAGCTACCGGTGCGTGGGCCGGCAGACGGATCCTCTCGCGACGATCCGCACGATCGGGTTCCGGGACGGTGACGGTCTCGTCGGGCTGGTCCGCGACCCGGCGTTCCTCCAGGTCGCGCTCAACGTGCTGCTCTTCGTGCCGCTGGGCTTCTACGTGCGCAAGCTCCTCGGCCGCGGTGTCGTCGTCGCGACCGTGCTCGGGCTCGCGATCTCGTTGCTGATCGAGACCACCCAGACCACGGGCGTGTGGCACCTCTTCGACTGCGCCTACCGGATGTTCGACGTCGACGACCTCATCGTGAACACCCTGGGCGCGACGATCGGCTCGCTCCTCGCGATGCTCGTCGTCCGGCGCAGGCGGGGCGAGATCGTCCTCCCGACGTCGATCAGCTACGGCCGGCGCCTGGTCGGCATGGTGTGCGACGTCCTCTTCGTGGTGCTGCTCGGCGCCGCCGTGGTGGTCGGCTACAAGGCCGCCTTCCACTACGGCTTGCGGACGTCGTACGCCGACATCGGGCCGGACCTCCGCACCTGGCTGCAGTGGGGCGTGCCCGCAGTGGTGGAGGCGGCCCTCGTGCTGCTCGCCAGCCGCACGGTCGGCGAGCTCGTCGTCGACGTCCGCGCGGTCGCGCGGCGCCCGCGCCTGGCGCCGGTCTCCCGGCTGGTGAAGCTCGTCGTCGGCGTGGGCCCGCTGCTCGCGCTCGGGGCGCTGACGCCCGCGTGGAGCACCTGGGCGCTGATCGGCTACGCGGTCGTCACGGTCGCCGCCGCACTGCCCACCAAGGAGCACCGGGGGCTCTCCCACGTCCTCGCGGGGATGGAGCTGCAGGTCGACTCGGAGGAGGTCAGACGCCAGTGACCACGTGCGCGTAGGAGGTGACGGTGCCGTCGGCTGCTGATCCGGTGAAGCCGACGTAGGCGGCGGTGCACGTGGTGGCATGGAGCAGCTTGATGGACGCCTTGAGCTCGACCTTCGCTCCGGGAGCGAGGACGCCGGTGCTGTACGTGGCGCCCCGGACCGCAGCCGTGACGTCCTTGGTGCCCTGCTTGATCACGATCGACCAGTCGGCGGGACAGTCGAAGGACGTGCCCCCGCTGACGCCGATGGCGGTCGGCGACCCGCCGTCGTTCCTCAACCGCACCGTGAAGCTCGCAGTGTTGCCGGGCTTGAGCGCCGTCGCTGTCTCGAACTGCCCGACAGAACCGCCCACGAGGGGCTGCGACCCCGTCTTCACGAAGAGGTCGTGGCGCGTGTTCCCCGTCTGGTAGGTCGCGTTGGCGTCGGCGCTCCCACTGTCGAGGAAGGTGTTGGTCTCCGGATCGCGGAGGCCGATGCTGCCGACGTACTCTGCGGCAGGTGCCCCCGCGGCGACCAGCATCTTGAGACTGAGGCTGACGCTCCGGCCGGGCGCGATCGGAGCGGTGTAGTAGGGCGCCTGGACGGCCGCCGAGCCCGCCAGCAGCGTCGTGGTGAGCAACGGGCTGTTGGAGGTGATCGTGATCTTGAACTGCTGAGCGGTGCTCCCGGTGTTGACGACCTTCAGCCCCCAGGTCTTCGACGACCCCGGGGTCACGCCGAGGTTCACGATCCCGTTGGAGGTGTAGACCGAGCCGGTGCCCTTCAGGAGCAGGTAACCGGTCGGTGCGGCGTGGGCCGGTGCCGCCCCGGCGACGAGAGCGCCGACCGCGGCGACGGCGGCGGTGACGAGGGCGGCGAGCAGACGGCGTGACGCGATTCCGGACATGTGGCTCTCCCCATGAGAACGCGGGACGCCAGGAGCAGGCGTCGCTTCCTCACCAGGGTGCTCCCGTCGTGACGACGCCGGTACCGCCGATCGGACTATTTGCTGCGCGGGAGCGATCGCGATCTCATCCACATACAGTCAGGCTTGACTGTTTGTTTGTGGCGGGCCATGCTGACCAGGTGACCTCACCTCCCACGGCCCGCGTCCCGCAGGAGGAGCGCACCCGCGCGATGCGGGCACGGCTGCTGGAGGCGACGGTCGAGCTGCTGGTCGAGAAGGGCTTCAGCGGTACGACGACCACGCTGGTCTCCGAGCGCGCGGGCGTCAGCCGCGGGGCGCAGCTGCACCACTTCCCCACGAAGAACGACCTGGTGGTCGCGGCCGTCGCCCACCTGACCGAGCGGCGCGGCGAGGAGCTCGCCGCCAGCGCGGCCGCGCTGCCGACCGGTCCCCAGCGCACCCGCGCCGTGATCCAGATGCTCGGCGACCACTTCGCCGGCCCGGTGTTCACCGCCGCGCTCGAGCTCTGGGTCGCGGCACGCACCGACGAGACGCTGCTGGAGGCCGTCGCCCCGCTCGAGCGGGTCCTCGGCCGCGAGACGCACGTGATGACGGTGCAGCTGCTCGGCGCGGACGAGTCGCGGGCCGGCGTACGCGAGCTGGTCCAGGCCACCCTCGACCTCGTGCGGGGCCTGGGGCTCGCCAGCACGCTCGGTGACGACACGCGTCGCCGCCGCAGGATCCTCGACCAGTGGGCCCTGACCCTCGACGCCGCGCTGGGTGTCGAGGCCCGCTCCGCTCGCACCTCCACCACCGGGGAGAACCCATGAGCCTGTTCGACGACGTGCTTGCCGACCTCACCGCCGAGGGTGACCAGCTGCGGGCGGCGGTGGCCCCTCTCGACGAGGCCGCCTGGACCACCCCGGTGCCCGCCGAGGGCTGGAGGATCGCCACCACGATCGCCCACCTGCTGTGGACCGACGAGGTGGCCGCCCTGGCCGCGTCCGCCCACACCCCCGAGGGCAAGGAGGCCTGGGACGAGGTGGTGCTCCTCGCGATCGCGGACCCGGCGGGCTTCGTGGACCAGGAGGCGTTCCGCGTCGCCGAGCTGCCGCCGGCCGAGCTGCTCGCCCGGTGGGACGCGGCCCGGGCGGCCCTCGCGGGCGCGCTGCGCACGGTGCCCGACGGGCAGAAGATGCCGTGGTTCGGACCCCCCATGTCGCCGACCTCGATGGTGACCGCGCGCTTCATGGAGACCTGGGCGCACGCGCTCGACGTCTTCGACGCGCTCGGCGAGCGACCTGCCGTCACCGACCGGATCAAGCAGGTCGCCCACCTCGGCGTGCGCACGCGCAACTTCGCCTTCGCCAACAACGGGCTCGAGCCGCCGGCCGAGGAGTTCCGCGTCGAGCTGACCGCGCCCGGCGGCGAGGTGTGGG
The DNA here is from genome assembly GCF_041321175.1 of Nocardioides candidus. Taxonomy (NCBI): domain Bacteria; kingdom Bacillati; phylum Actinomycetota; class Actinomycetes; order Propionibacteriales; family Nocardioidaceae; genus Nocardioides; species Nocardioides candidus. The sequence goes on from NZ_JBGGWC010000001.1 coordinate 553,299, forward strand.
CCTGGGGGCCGGACGACGCGGCGCAGTCGGTGCGGGGGACGGCGTCCGACTTCTGCGAGCTGGTCACCCAGCGCGTCCACCGCGACGACACCGACCTGGTGGCGGTCGGTGAGGACGCGCAGACGTGGCTGACGATCGCGCAGGCCTTCGCAGGTCCCGCCGGCGGCGGCCGCGAGGTCCGCGCATGACCGACACGATCCGGATCGGCAACTGCTCCGGCTTCTACGGCGACCGCTTCTCCGCCTTCCGCGAGATGCTCGAGGGTGGTCCGCTGGACTACCTCACCGGCGACTACCTGGCCGAGCTCACCATGCTCATCCTGGGCAAGGACACCTTCAAGGACCCGAACCTCGGCTACGCCCGCACCTTCGTGAAGCAGGCCGAGGACGCCCTCGGCGTCGCGCTGGAGAAGGGCGTCAAGGTCGTCGTCAACGCGGGCGGGGTCAACCCGCGCGGGCTGGCCGACAAGCTGCGCGAGGTCGCGGCCGGGCTCGGTCTCGACCCGGCGATCGCCCACGTCGAGGGCGACGACCTCCGCAGCCAGGTCGCCGACCTCGGCCTGCTCGACGAGACCTACGGCAACCCGCTGACCGCCAACGCCTACCTCGGCGGGTTCGGCATCGCCGCCGCGCTGACCCACGGCGCCGACCTGGTCGTGACCGGACGGGTCACCGACGCCTCCGTCGTGGTCGGCCCGGCGATCGCGCACTTCGGCTGGACGCCGGAGTCCTACGACGAGCTCGCCGGGGCTGTCGTCGCGGGTCACGTGATCGAGTGCGGCACCCAGGCGACCGGCGGCAACTTCAGCGGCTTCCTCGACCTGCCGCGGCGTGACCAGCCGCTCGGCTTCCCGGTCGCCGAGCTCTCCAGCGACGGGTCGATGGTGATCACCAAGCACGAGGGCACCGGCGGTGCGGTCACCGTCGACACCGTCACGGCCCAGCTGGTCTACGAGATCCAGTCGACGAGGTACCTCAACCCCGACGTCACCGTCGACCTGACCTCGATGCGCCTCGAGCAGCTCGGCGACGACCGGGTGGCCGTCCGCGGCGTGACCGGCTCCGCGCCCCCGGAGCAGCTCAAGGTCTGCCTCAACTACTTCGCCGGCTTCCGCAACGCCGCGGAGTTCGTGGTGACCGGGCTCGAGGCCGACGCGAAGGTCGCCTGGATCAAGGACCAGGTCGAGAGCGCGCTCGGTCCCGAGGGCAGTGCCGGCCGTCCGGCGAAGGTCGAGTGGTCCGGAGTCCGCACGGTGCAGCCGGACGCCGACACCGAGGAGGGTGCCTCGATGTTGCTGCGGGTCACCGCCTTCGACCCGAGCGCCGACAAGGTCGGGAAGGGCCTCACCGCGCCGATCATCGAGCTCGCCCTGGCCTCCTATCCCGGCTTCAGCGTCACCCGCGTGCCCGGGCCCGGGACGGCGTACGGCGTCTACCGGCCCGCCTACGTCGCCCGCAGCGCGGTGCAGCACACCGTCGTCCACCACGACGGCACGACCGAGGTCGTCCCCGACCCGGTGACCGCCGCGGAGCCCGCCGACCCGACCGAGGGGCAGCGGCCGTCGCCGTACCCCGCCCCGACCGACACCCTCACCCGGCGCCTGCCGCTGGGGACCTTCGTCCACGGGCGGTCGGGCGACAAGGGCGGCGACGCCAACATCGGTCTCTGGGTGCGCAACGACGGCCACCCGAAGTACGCCGAGCGGGTCACCTGGCTCACCAAGTTCATGTCCCGCCGCCGGGTCCGCGAGCTGATCCCCGAGGCGGCCGACCTCGAGATCGAGGTCTACGTGCTGCCCAACCTCGGCGGGGTCAACGTGCTCATCCACGGCCTCCTCGACGAGGGCGTGGCGGCCACCGCCCGGTTCGACCCGCAGGCCAAGGGCCTCGCGGAGTGGATCCGCTCCCGTCTCGTCAACATCGAAGGAAATGTCCTGTGACCACGTTCAACCACGGCTTCACCGAGGAGCAGATCGCGCTCAAGTCCTCGGCGCTGGAGTTCACCAGGCGTGAGGTGACGCCCTTCCTCGACCAGTGGGAGAAGGACGGCGAGATCCCTCGCGAGTTCCAGAAGAAGCTCGCGCACGGCGGGTTCCTCGGCGTCGGCGTGCCCGAGGAGGTCGGCGGCGACGGCGGCACCCTCATCGACGCCTGCGCGATGCAGGAGGGCTTCATGGAGGGCGGCTGGTCCGGTGGCCTGATGGCCTCGGCCTTCACCCACGGCATCGCGATCCCGCACATCGTGCAGAACGGGTCGCCCCACCTGATCGACACCTACGTGCGGCCCGTGCTCAGCGGCGACCTGATCGGCTCCCTCGGCATCACCGAACCGGGCACCGGGTCCGACGTCGCCGGACTCACGACCCGCGCCGTCCGCGACGGCGACCACTACGTCATCAACGGCGCGAAGACCTTCATCACGTCCTCGGTGCGCGGCGACTTCGTCGTGACCGCTGTGCGCACCGCCGACACCGGCGCCCACGGCCTGTCGATGATCGTGGTGCCGAAGGGAACGCCGGGCTTCACCGTCTCCCGCAAGCTCGACAAGATGGGCTGGCTGGCCAGCGACACCGGCGAGCTGTCCTACGTCGACGTGCGCGTCCCCGTCGAGAACCTGGTCGGCCAGGAGAACCACGGCTTCTACTACATCGCGCAGAACTTCGTCTCCGAGCGGATCTGGCTCGCCCTGCTCGGCTACGGCCACGCGCTGCGCTGCCTCAACCTCAGCGCGCAGTACTGCCGCGAGCGCGAGACCTTCGGCAAGCCGTTGCTGGCCAACCAGGTCGTGCGCGCCAAGCTGACCGAGATGCACCGGCAGGTCGCGGTCGCGCGCAGCTACACCCTGGAGATCGCGCGGCGGTACGACGCCGGCGAGGACGTCATCGCCGAGGCCTGCCTCGCGAAGCAGACCGCGGTGGACACGGCGGTGTGGGTCGCCGACCAGGCGGTGCAGCTGCACGGCGGGATGGGTTACATGCGCGAGTCCGAGGTCGAGCGGCACTACCGCGACGTCCGGCTGTTGCCGATCGGCGGTGGCGCCACCGAGGTGCTGACCGACCTGGCCGCCCGACTGCTGGGCTATGCGCCCGGAGGGGCCCAGTGAGCGGGCTCGAGCGGGAGGTCACCCTGACCATCGCCGCCCCGCCGGAGAAGGTCTGGGACCTGGTCAGCGACGTGACCCGGATCGGGGAGTTCTCTCCCGAGACGTTCGAGGCCGCCTGGACGCACGGCGCCACCGGTCCTGCCGAGGGTGCGCGCTTCAAGGGTCACGTGAAGCGCAACGGTGTCGGGCCGACGTACTGGTCCCCGTGCACGGTGACCAGGTGCGTCCAGCCCGAGGTGTTCGAGTTCGCCGTCGGCCTCGACGGCAGCGCGTGGACCCACTGGGGCTACCGCCTCGAGCCCGACGGTGACGGCACCCGGGTGACGGAGTACTTCCGGCTCGAGCCGAAGTGGTTCCTGCGCGGCTACTGGATGGTGCTCGGCACGCTGCGCGGCCGCACCAACGAACGCGGCATGCGCACCACGCTGACCCGGATGAAGGAGGTGCTGGAGGCATGAGCACCGAGACCACGGAGGCCCCCGTCGAGGCGACCCGGCGCGAGGCGATGCTCGCCAAGCTCGAGGCGCTGCGGGCGGAGCAGGCGAAGGCCGTCGAGGCCGGGGGGAAGTACATCGCCCGCCACAAGGAGCGCGGCAAGCTGACCGCCCGCGAGCGCATCGAGCTGCTCGTCGACGAGGGGTCCGCCTTCCTCGAGCTGATGCCGCTGGCCGGCTGGGGCAGTGACTTCACCGTCGGTGCCAGCCTGGTGACCGGCATCGGCGTGGTCGAGGGCGTCGAGTGCATGATCGTGGCCAACGACCCGACCGTGAAGGGCGGCGCCCTCAACCCGTGGTCGCTGAAGAAGTCCTTCCGTGCGGCCGAGATCGCCGAGCGCAACTTCATGCCGACGGTCAACCTGACCGAGTCCGGCGGCGCGGACCTGCCCACGCAGAAGGAGATCTTCATCCCGGGCGGACGCGGGTTCCGCGACCTGACCCGGGCGTCGGCGCGCAAGCAGCCGACGATCTCGGTGGTCTTCGGCAACTCGACCGCGGGCGGCGCCTACGTGCCGGGCATGAGCGACTACGTGATCATGGTCAAGGAGCGCGCGAAGGTGTTCCTGGCCGGTCCGCCCCTGGTGAAGATGGCCACCGGCGAGGAGACCGACGACGAGTCGCTCGGCGGCGCGGAGATGCACTCGCGGATCTCCGGGTCCTCCGACTTCCTGGCGCTCGACGAGCACGACGCGATCCGCCAGGCCCGGCGTGTGGTCGCGCGGCTCAACTGGCGCAAGCGCGGAGCGACCCCGGCCCCGACCTTCGCGGAGCCGGACCTCGACCCCGAGGACCTGCTCGACCTGATCCCGACCGACCTCAAGGAGCCGTTCGACCCGCGCGAGGCGATCCTGCGCATCGTCGACGGCACCGGTCCTGGCAACGGGGTCGCGTTCGACGAGTTCAAGCCGCTCTACGGCACGGCGCTCTGCGTCGGGTGGGCGCGGCTGCACGGTCACGAGATCGGCATCCTGGCCAACGCCCGCGGCGTGCTGATGAGCGAGGAGGCGCAGAAGGCGGCGCAGTTCATCCAGCTCGCCAACCAGAAGGACACCCCGCTGCTCTTCCTGCACAACACCACCGGCTACATGGTCGGCAAGGACTACGAGCAGGGCGGCATCATCAAGCACGGCGCGATGATGATTAACGCGGTCTCCAACTCGAAGGTCCCGCACCTGACGGTGATCATGGGCGCGTCCTACGGCGCGGGCAACTACGGCATGAACGGCCGGGCCTACGACCCGCGCTTCCTCTTCACCTGGCCCTCGGCGAAGTCGTCGGTCATGGGCCCCGCCCAGCTGGCCGGCGTGCTGGAGATCGTGGCGCGGGAGTCGGCCGAGAAGAAGGGCGAGGTCTTCGACGCCGACGGCTTCAAGGGCATCAAGGAGATGGTCGAGGCCCAGATCGAGGAGCAGTCGCTGCCCTACGTGCTGTCCGGGATGGTCTACGACGACGGCGTCATCGACCCGCGCGACACCCGCACCGTCCTGGGCATCTGCCTCTCCGTCATCGACAACCAGCCCGTCGAGGGCGCCATGAACTTCGGGGTGTTCCGACTATGAGCCAGCGTGTCCTCGTCGCCAACCGCGCGGAGATCGCCTCCCGCGTGTTCCGCACCTGCCGCCGGCTCGGCATCGACACCGTCGCGGTGTTCTCCGACGCCGACGCCGCCCTGCCCTACGTCGCCGAGGCCGACGTCGCGGTGCACCTGCCGGGCACGGCTCCGGCCGACACCTACCTCCGCGCCGACCTGGTGCTCGAGGCGGCCCGGCGCACCGGTGCGACCGCGATCCACCCCGGCTACGGCTTCCTGTCGGAGAACGCCGGGTTCGCCCAGCAGGTCATCGACGCCGGCCTGACCTGGATCGGGGCCGACCCGTCCTCGATCGAGCGGATGGGCTCGAAGATCGAGTCGAAGAAGCTCATGGAGGCGGCCGGGGTACCAGTGCTGCCCTCCTACACGGGCGCCGAGATCGAGGACGGTGGTCGAGGAGGTCGCTCTGGCGACCGTCTCGAGACCCCGCTGCTGGTGAAGGCGTCCGCCGGTGGCGGCGGCCGCGGCATGCGGGTCGTGCGCTCACTGGACGCGCTCGCCGGTGAGATCGCGAAGGCCGAGGCCGAGGCGGCCTCCGCCTTCGGCGACGGCACCGTCTTCGTCGAGCCCTACGTCGAGGAGGGCCGCCACGTCGAGGTGCAGGTCGTCGGTCACCCGGTGGGCGTGCTCGTCTACGGCGAGCGCGACTGCTCGGTGCAGCGGCGCCACCAGAAGGTGGTCGAGGAGGCGCCCGCGCCCGCCCTGCCCGAGGCGACCCGCAAGGCCCTGCACGACGCTGCGCGGGCGGCGGCCGAGGCGATCGACTACCGCGGTGCCGGGACCGTCGAGTTCCTCTACGACCCGGCGCGCGACAGCTTCTGGTTCCTCGAGATGAACACCCGCCTGCAGGTCGAGCACCCGGTCACCGAGGAGGTGTACGGCGTCGACCTGGTCCAGCTCCAGCTGGAGTCCGCAGGCGTCGTCCCGGCAGCGCCGGTGGTCGAGGTGGCGGACCCGGAGGGCCACGCGATCGAGGTGCGGCTCTACGCCGAGGACCCGGCCGCCGACTACGCCCCGCAGGTCGGCACGCTGACCCGCTTCGAGTTCCCTGACGTCGAGGGGCTCCGGGTCGAGGCGGGCTTCGCCAGTGGCTCGACCGTGTCCCCGCACTACGACGCCATGCTGGCCAAGCTGGTCGTCGCGGCACCGACCCGCGACGACGCCGCGCGCCGCCTCGTCTCCGTGCTGAGGCGGGCCCGCCTGCACGGGTTGCGGACCAACCGCGACCAGCTGGTCGCCGTACTCACCGACGAGCGGTTCCTCGGTGGCGACGTCTCCACCGCGATGCTGTCCGACGGCTCGCTGGTCGAGGAGGTCGCACAGCGAGCGTCACGAGACGAAGGGCCCTCCCGCACCGCGGCAGCACTCGCCTGGGTGGAGAAGCAGCGGGCCGCCGCAGGGGTGCAGCAGCGCATCGCGGCCGGCTTCCGCAACGTGGTCAGCCAGCCGCAGCGGGTCGACTTCGAGGACGGCACCGCCGCCGAGTGGTGGGGCGAGCGCACCGGCTACCGCGTCGAGGGTGCCACGGTCGTGTCGGCGTCGCCGACCGAGGTGGTGCTCGACGTCGACGGGGTCCGCCGCCGCTACGACGTCGCGATCGTCGGTCACCGCATCGACGTCGACGGGCCCGACGGGCACGTCGCCCTGGAGCGCACCCCTCGGTTCGTCGACCCGTCGAGCCAGGTCGCCGAGGGATCGCTGCTCGCGCCCATGCCCGGCAGCGTCGTGGCGGTCCACGCCCACGTCGGTGACGTCGTCGCCGAGGGCCGGCCCATCCTCGTGATGGAGGCCATGAAGATGCAGCACACCATCGCCGCGCCGTACTCCGGCACGGTCACCGAGCTTGCGGCCGCCATCGGTCAGCAGGTCGAGGCGGGCACCGTGCTCGCCGTCGTCACCCCCGTCGAGCCGGCCGAGACAGAAGGAACCGACTGATGACCATCAACTTCACCGAGCCCGAGGAGCGCGTCGCGCTGCGCGAGGCGGTCAAGAAGCTCGCGAGCAAGTACGGCCGGGAGTACGTCGAGAAGCAGGCCCGCGACGGCGGCAAGATGACCGAGATGTGGCTCGAGATGGGCCAGTCCGGCTTCCTCGGCGTCAACCTCCCCGAGGAGCACGGCGGCGGTGGCGGTGGCATGGCCGACCTGGCCGCCGTCCTCGAGGAGGCGTCGGCCGCGGGTGCGCCGCTGCTGATGATGGTGGTCTCGCCCGCGATCTGCGGCTCGATCATCAACCGGTGCGGCACCGAGGAGCAGAAGAAGCGCTGGCTGCCCGGCATCGCCGACGGCACCCTGTTGATGGCCTTCGGCATCACCGAGGCCGACGCCGGCTCCAACGCGCACAACATCACCACCACGGCGACCCGCGACGGCGACGAGTGGGTGCTCAACGGCAACAAGACCTTCATCTCCGGCGTCGACGAGGCGCAGGCGGTGCTCATCGTCGCCCGCACCGAGGACGCGAAGACGGGCAAGCTCAAGCCTGCGCTGTTCGTGGTGCCGACGGATGCCGCCGGTTTCACCAAGCAGCCGATCGAGATGGCCTGGCGCGCGCCGGAGAAGCAGTTCACCCTGTTCCTCGACGACGTGCGGCTCCCCGTCGACGCGCTCGTCGGCGACGAGGACGGCGGTCTCTGGCAGCTCTTCGCCGGCCTCAACCCCGAGCGGATCATGGGCGCCGCGCTCTCCTGCGGGGCCGCGCGCTACGCGATCGACAAGACGGTCGACTACGCCAAGACCCGCAGCGTCTGGAAGGACGTGCCGATCGGCGCCCACCAGGGCATCCAGCACCCGATCGCGAAGGTCAAGATCGAGCTCGAGCAGGCCCGCCTGCTCTGGCAGAAGGCGGCCGCGCTCTACGACGCGGGCGACGACTTCACCGCGGGCGAGTACGCCAACATGGCCAAGTACGCCGGCGGCGAGGTCTCCTGCAACGCGGCCGACGTCGCCGTCCACACCCACGGCGGCAACGGCCTGACCGTCGAGTACGGCCTGGCGAACATGCTCGTCGCCTCCCGACTCGGCCGGATCGCCCCCGTCAGCCGCGAGATGATCCTGAACTTCGTCGCCATGCACACCCTGGGGCTACCGAAGTCGTACTGAGCCTGCGTGGCGCGGGAAACGGACCCGGCCGGGAACGGACCCGGCCGGGGACGGATCAGACCGGAGCCGGGAGCGACCGGGCGATGATCTCCTTCATGATCTCCGAGGTGCCGGCGTAGATCTGGCTGACGCGGAGGTCGGCCCAGGCGCGGGCGATCGGGTACTCGTTCATGTAGCCGTAGCCGCCGTGCAGCTGCAGGCAGATGTCCGCGACCTTCTGCGCGCGCTCGGAGCACCACAGCTTGGCCATCGCCACGGTCGGGATGTCGAGCTGGCCGTCGAGGTGCAGCTCGATGCACTCGTCGACGAAGGAGCGGGCGACACGTGCCTCGGTGGCGACCTCGGCCATCTTGAACTTGGTGTTCTGGAAGCCCCAGATCGGCCGGTTGAACGCGTGGCGGTCGTGCACGTAGCGCAGCGTCTCGTCGAAGATCAGCTCCATCGCCGCGACGTTGGAGACCGCGACGATGAGCCGCTCCTGGGGCAGCTGCTGCATCAGCTGGATGAAGCCCTGACCCTCCTCGGAGCCGAGCAGGTTGGTGACCGGCACCCGCACGTCGGAGAAGTTCAGCTCGGAGGTGTCCTGGCCCTTCATGCCGATCTTGTCGAGCACCCGGCCCCGCGAGAAGCCCGGCGCGTCGCAGGGGACGATGATCAGCGAGATGCCGGAGGCGGCCTCCTCGGGGTTGGTCTTCGCGACCGTGACCACCATGTCGGCCTGGGCGCCGTTGGTGATGAAGGTCTTCGAGCCGTTGACGACGTACTCGTCGCCCTCGCGGATGGCCTTGGTCTTGACGTTCTGCAGGTCCGAGCCGGTCCCGGGCTCGGTCATGGCGATGGCGCCGACGACCTCGCCGCTGGCCATCTTCGGCAGCCACTCGAGCTTCTGCTCCTCGGTGCCGTAGGCGAGCAGGTAGTGGGCCACGATGCCGTTGTGGAGCGAGGCGCCCCACGAGCTGTCGCCGACCCGGGCCTGCTCCTCGATGAGGATCGCCTCGTGCGCGAACGTGCCGCCCCCGCCGCCGTACTCCTCCGGGATCGAGAGGCACAGCAGCCCGAGCTCGCCCGCGCGCCGCCACAGGTCGCGGTCGACCTGCTTGTTGGCGATGTAGCTCTCGACGTTCGGCTTGATCTCCTTCTCGCAGAAGGTGCGCGCGAGGTCGCGGAAGTCGTCGAGATCCTGGTTCATCCACGGCGAACGGCGTGCGGGCATCGGTGGTGCTCCTTCAGGCAGAAGATGAGTGGTACAGCGTGTACCGAGATCAAGGGTACAACGTGTACCCGATTAGGGTGAACCCCATGGTGGACGTCGCGAAGTGGGTCGACTCGACCGTCGCGCGCCGGTTGCGCAAGGCGGGCGACGACCAGGGACGCCGCGCGCTCCTGGTCGAGGCGGCGACGCGGGCGATCGACGAGGGCGGCCCGCGGGTCGGCGTCGGGCAGATCGCCGAACGCGCCGGCATCCCGCGACCGCACGTGTACCGCTACGTGGAGAGCAAGTCGCAGCTCGACCTGGAGGTGGCGCGCAAGGCGTCGGCCGACCTGCTCGAGGAGGTGCGCCCGCACCTGAGCCGGGCCGGCACGTCGTACGACGTCGTGCACGGCATCGCCGAGGCCATCGTGCGATGGGCGGCCGAGCACCCCAACCTGTACCGGTTCGTCGCGGCGCAGAAGCAGACCCGCAGCCTGCACCAGGCCCGGATGGGACGCAGTCTCTTCCTCGACGCGCTGATGGTGGCGATGGCCGACTACCTGCGCCCGACGCAGATCGTGCCGAAGGCGCCCGACGGCGTGCTGGCGGGCCTGATCGGCATGGTGGACGCCGGGATCATCTGGTGGCTGGACCACCAGGACGAGACCCAGGACGAGGTCGTCGACCGGCTCAGCCGCCAGGTCACGCTCGTGCTGCAGGACATGATGACCCAGCTCGGCTACGACGTCCCCGACGACATGGTGTTCGATCCGGAGGCCTGAAGCCGGGGAGCGGACGAGCGCACCGGTAGCGTGGGTGCGTGGGATTCGCGTCCGACCTCGACCACGCCCAGCGCAAGTTCCCCGCGCTGGGCGTGCCGCTCGCGGTCGTCTACAAGTACTTCGACGACCAGGGCAACTACCTGGCCGCGGTGCTGACCTACTACGCGTTCCTCGCGATCTTCCCGTTGATGCTGCTCGCGACGTCGATCCTCGGCTTCATCCTCAACGGCTACCCCCAGCTGGAGAAGGCAGCGCTCGACTCCGCGCTGGCGCAGTTCCCGATCATCGGCACCGAGCTCGGCCGGCCGGGTGGGCTGCAGGGCTCGGTCAGCGCCATCGTCTTCGGTGCGCTCGGTGCGCTCTACGGTGCGCTCGGGCTCGGCCTCGGTCTGCAGAACGTCCAGGCGACGGCATGGGCGGTGCCGCGCAACAGCCGCCCGCACCCGGTGCTGACCCGGCTCACCAGCGTGGTGCTGCTCGGCACGGCGGGCTCGATCGTCCTCGGTGTCTCGGTGCTGTCGGCCGTGGCGACCGAGACCAAGCTGGTCGGGGACGTCTCGTCGAGCACCTGGTTCCACTGGCTCGTCCGGCTGCTCACGATCGGCATCCTCGGGTTCTTGATGACGGTGCTGCTGCGGATGGCCGCGTCCAAGGCGATCAGCCACGACATCGCCAGCGCCGCCCCTGGCGGCTTCACCATCGCGATCCTGTGGCAGGTCCTGCAGGTGCTCGGCACGTCCTACGTCACGCACGTCCTCAACGTCACGAAGACCGGCTCGATGGTCTCGGTCTTCGGCCTCGTCCTCGGACTGATGCTCTTCCTCTACCTCGCCGCGATGATCGGCGTGCTCGGCATCGAGGTCAACGTCGTGCTCGCGGAGAAGCTGTGGCCGCGCGCCCTGCTCACGCCGTTCACCGACCGGGTCGACCTCACCGACGCCGACCGCAAGGCCTACGCGATGTATGCGCAGAGCATGCGGCACAAGGGCTTCCAGACCGTCGCCGTCCGCTTCGACGGTCGCGACGGTGACAGCCACGAGATCCTCCTCGACCCCCGCACCGAGGAGATCATCACCCAGCACATCCCGGGCACGCCTCCTCCGCCGGAGCCCGATGACACCGAGCCGATCCGCCAGGTCCCGCAGAACCTGCCTCCGTCGATCTAGCAGCCGCCCGGCCACCGGGCCGCGGGGTGGTCACGCCGCCCTACACCGGGTATAACGTGTTCCAGTTTTCAGCCACGGACGGGAGCCCGAGCATGCTGGTCATCGACCTGCCCGACGACAAGGACCCGCTCACCCATGTCTGGGGGGAGATGGTGCCCGGGATCGGCCCGGCGGCCTCGCGGCTGTCGCTGGCCGTGTACGCCGACACCACGCTCGGCCTGCGCGAGTTCGAGGCCGCGCGGCTGCGGATCGCGCAGGTGAACGGCTGCCTGTTCTGCCTCGACTGGCGCACGGACCGCGACGGCGAGCAGGTCGAGGAGGGCTTCCTGGAGGCCGTCGAGGAGTGGCGCACCACGCGGGCCTTCGACGAGCGCACCCGACTGGCGGCGGAGTACGCCGAGCGCTACGCGCTCGACCACCACGGCATCGACGAGTCGTTCTGGGTGCGCATGCGGGCGGCCTACACCGACCGCGAGATCGTCGAGCTGAGCATGTGCATCGGGTCGTGGCTGGCCTTCGGCCGGCTCAACCACGTGCTCGGGCTCGACGCGGCCTGCGTCCTGCCGAGCTCGTTCTAGCCCTCCGAGCCGGTGCTCCGTCAGCCCTCGTCGCGCAGCATGCTGCGCAGTGCCGCCACCGTGGCGTCGTCGAGCCCGAGCCCCTCGCGCAGGTAGGTGGCGCGGTCGCCGTACGCCGTCGTGACGGCGGCGTAGGCGGACCGGAGGTACTCCGGGTCGACCACGAGCGTGGGCTCGAAGGCGGCGACGTGCTCCGCACCGAGCGCGGCGGCGATCTCCGCCTCGACCCGTGCGCGACTCTCGACGGTCAGGTCGTTCGTGAGCAGGTAGTCGTCCTCGATGGTCGCGTCGTCGACGCCCGCCAGGTGGAGCAGGAGTGCGGCGGCCCATCCGGTCCGGTCCTTGCCGGCGCTGCAGTGGAAGAGCTGCGGTCCGCCGCGGGCGAGCTGCCGGAAGAGGGCGCCGAGCGCGGCGCGGGAGCTCTCGACCTCGACGAATCCGCGGTAGACGCGGCCCATCAGGTCGGTGGCGCTGCAGCGGTCGCGCAGGCCGGCGACCTCGTCCATCGGGATGCCGGAGACGTCGAAGTGCAGCCAGGCGGCGCCGGCGATCTCGGCGTCCGGGTGGCGGTCGATCTCGGGTCGCGTGCGCAGGTCGCAGATCGCGACCAGCCCGAGTCCGGCGACCGCGCCGTGGTCGGCCTCCGTCAGCTGGAGCTCGTTGGAGCGGTAGAGGACACCGCGCCGCACCTTCGCTCCGTCGGTCGTCCGGTAGCCGGGCCCGGCGACGTCGCGGAAGTTGTCGGCCGAGGCCAGCCGGAGGATCTCGTCGTTCGCCGTCACCCCGGCAGCGTAGGGGGACGGGCCGACGCCGGGGGAACGGCGGCTATCCCCGGGGCGGCAGCGGGACGAACATCGAGGTGCGCGAGGCATAGGCGCGGTACGCCGGCCGCTGCATCATCGTCCGCTCCAGCGGCTTGGCGCCGGTCGCCCACACGAGGAAGTAGCTCATCGCGGCGGGGGCGACGACCGTGGCCAGGCCCTCGACCCAACCGCTCGCCATGGCCGAGGCCAGCCAGATGCCCCACCACACGCAGGCGTCGCCGAAGTAGTTGGGGTGGCGGGTGTAGCGCCACAACCCGGTGTCGAGCACAGGCGGCCGCTGGTCGCGCGGCTGGGCGCGGTAGGCGGCGAGCTGCGCGTCGCCGACCGACTCGAAGAACAGCCCGATCGCCCACAGCGCGAGGCCGACCCAGACGAGCGGCCACCAGGCGACGTCGCTGACCGCGCCGACCACGACCGGGAGCGCGACCAGGCACACGGCCGGGCCCTGGATCGCGAACACCTTGCGGACCGCGACCCCCATGCCGACCTCGTCGAGCGGTCCGCCCATCAGCTGCTCGTAGCGGGGATCCTCACCGCCGTGCGAGCGCCGCACGATGTGCCGCGACAGCCGGAGACCCCACGCCCCGACTGCCGCGGAGACCACCCAAGTGCGCCCGAGGTGGCCCTGATGGCACGCGGTACCCACGATCGCCGCGGCCAATCCTGACAGCGCGAGCGCGACTCCCCACGCGACGTCGACGACGACGACGCGCCCCTGACGCCGGGCGACGAGGGCGGTGACGGTCATGACCACCCCGGCGACGACGGCCACGGCCGCCAGCGCGACGAGCAGCGCGGTCACCACGACCGCTCCAGCGGCAGGCCGTGCTCACCGCCCGGGCGCACGAGGAGCAGCTGGTCCACGCCCATCCGGCCGTCGCGGAAGGCCATCGAGCCGCCGACGAGGTAGAGCTCCCAGACCCGCACCATCTCCTCGCCGACCAGGGCGGTGATCTCGGCGCGGTTCTTCTCGAACCGCTCGATCCACCCGGCGACCGTCAGCACGTAGTGCTCGCGCAGGGCGTGCACGTCGCGCAGCTCCAGGCCGGCGCCCTCGAGCAGCGCCGCGGTCGCGCCGACGGGCCGCATGTGCATGTCGGGGGCGATGAACGACTCGATGAAGGGACCGCCGCCGGGCCACGGGCCGGTGCGCGACATCTGCTGCACCAGCACCCGCCCGCCGGGCCGGACGGCGTCGTGCAGCACGCCGGCGTAGGTCGGGTAGTTGTCCTCGCCGACGTGCTCGCCCATCTCGAGGGAGGCCACGGCGTCGTACTCCTCGCCCTGCGCCGGTACGGCGTCGCGGTAGTCGCACAGCCGGAAGTCGACGAGGCTCTCGACCCCTCGCCGGCGCGCGGCGGCCTCGGCGAAGCGCTGCTGCTCGGTGGAGATCGTGACGCCGACGACGTGCACGCCGAAGAGCTCGGCGAGGGCGATCGAGAGCGAGCCCCAGCCGCAGCCGACGTCGAGCACCCGCATGCCGGGCTCGAGGCCGAGCTTGCGCCCGACCAGGGCGTACTTCGCCTGCTGCGCCTGCTCGAGCGAGACCGTCGGATCGGCGTGGTAGCCGCACGAGTAGGCCATCGTCGGGTCGAGGACGAGCGAGTAGAAGTCGGTCGAGAGGTCGTAGTGGTGGCTGATCGCGCGGCGGTCGCGCTCGCGCGTGTGCAGCCGGCCCTTGACCTGCGCCTGGGTGCCGGGCGGGGCGGGCGGCCGGCCGAAGGCCCCCAGTCCCACGGCCGCCCGCACGGCCCCGGCCAGGGCGCGGACCGGCGGCCGCCCGTTGGGGAGGTCGCGCTCCTTGGCCACGGCGAAGGCGTGGGTCAGGGCCGCGTCGAGGTCGCCGGGCACGTCGATCTCGCCGGTGACGTAGGCCTGCGCGGCGCCGAGCTCGCCGGGCTGCCAGAGCAGCCGCCGCAACGCGTCGGGCGAGCGGAGCTCGACGGTCGGCGCGTCCTCCGGGCCGGCGGTGGAGCCGTCCCAGGCGACCAGGCGGACCGGGAGGTCGCCTCCGATGAAGGGCTCGAGCGCGTCGGCGAGCCGGGTGGCGACGGCGCTCATCGCTCCACCTCCTTCGCGAGGGTGATCTGGTGGTCGTCGATGTAGCCCGAGGCGAAGCCCGCGCGGCTGTACTCCAGGTAGAAGTGCCACATCCGGCGGAACGTCGCGTCGAACCCGAGCGCGGTCACGTCGTCGGCCGCCGCGGTGAAGGCGGCGTCCCAGCACTCGAGGGTGCGGGCGTAGTGCGCGCCGAAGGCCAGCCGGTCCACCACCCGCAGGCCGGTGGTGCGGGCAGCCGTCTCCTCGATCGCGCGGACCGAGGGGAGCGCGCCGCCGGGGAAGATGTACTTGGTGATGAAGGTGTGGGTGTCGCGGGTGGCGAGCATCCGGTCGTGGGGCATCGTGATCGCCTGGATCGCGACGCGACCACCGGGCGCGAGCACGTGGTCCAGCGTCCGGAAGTACGTCGGCCAGTACTGCCACCCGACGGCCTCGATCATCTCCACCGACACCACGGCGTCGTAGCCGCCGGCCGGTGCGTCGAGCAGCGCGCGGTAGTCGCAGAGCTCGACCTCCACCCGGTCGGCGTGGCCGGCCGCCGCGATGCGCTCCCGGGCGAGCTCGAGCTGCTCGCTGGACAGGGTGATCGTGTGCACCACGGCACCACGGGCCGCCGCCCGGATCGCGAGCTCTCCCCACCCGGTGCCGATCTCCAGCAGCCGCGTGCCCGCGGTGACGCCGGCCTGGTCGAGCAGCCGGTCGATCTTGCGGTGCTGCGCGGCCACGAGGTCCCGCGCGGTCGCGGTCGCCGGGTCGTCGAAGAGCGCCGAGGAGTAGCTCAGGGTCGGGTCGAGGAAGAGCCGGAAGAGGTCGTTGGACAGGTCGTAGTGGTGCGCGATGTTGGACCGGGTGTTGGCGCGGCTGCCGTGCTGGGAGCGCGGCACCCTGGTCACGATGAACGAGCGCAGCGCCTGCAGCGGGCGCGGCACGAGATCGGTGATCTCGGCGGCGAGCACCGTGAGGAAGTCACCGAGGGCGGTGGGTGCGGCGTCGAGACCCTCGTCCCAGGCGCCGGTCAGGTAGGACTCGCCGAAGCCGATCAGCTGGTCCTTGGCGAGGCGGGCGAAGAGCTCGTCGGGGCGGTGCACGTGGATCGCCGGCCCGCCACGGCCGATCGTCTCCGCCGGGTGCTTGTCCGTCGCGGCCAGGTGGACGGTGACGTCGAGGCGGTTGATCGCCGTGCGGAAGAGCCGGCGCGCGATCCGGGCGCCGGTCCCGGAGGGCGGCACCTCGGCGAGGTGCTGCCAGTTGTCGACGGACGGACGCTGCTCGGTGACGGTCATCGGACCTCCTCCAGCTCGGGGGTGCGGGGTGTCGGCACGGAGGCCGGACGGGTCTGCGGGGTCGGTCGGGGTTGGACGGGCAGGCCGCGGAGCCAGAGGACGATGCCGTGGGCGCGGATGAGCAGGGCTCCTCGGAGTGCCGACAGCGCCACGCGCGGGCGGTCGCGCGCCGGCTCGCCGACCAGCGACGCGGTGAACCGGGCGCCGTCGTCGGTGTGCAGCTCGACCAGCACGGAGAACCGGCCGGTGTCGAGGTCGGGCGGCGGGGCCACGACGCGGTAGTGGCCGTCGGTTCCGTGGAACGGCGAGACGTAGAGCGCCTTGTCGACCTCTCCCGCTCCGCGTTCGTCGGTGGCGACCAGGTAGGCGTGGCGCCCGCCGTAGGTGTTGTGCACCTCGACGACGGTCGCGGTGGGCGGGCCCGCCGCAGCCTGGTCGGACCAGCACCAGAAGACCGTGATCGGGTTGAAGCAGTGCCCCAGTGCGCGGGGATGGGCGGCCATCAGGACGCGCCCGCGTCCGGGGCCACCGAGGTCGATCCCCCGGTCGGCCAGGAAGCCGTCGACCGCGGCGCGGATCGAGACCGCATCTCCGGAGAGGTGGTCGCGAGCCTCGAACGTGCCGCGCCACCAGCCTGTGCGCCCGGGCTCGGGCAGGTGGTCGAGGTCGACCAGCCAGGTGTGCGAGTGGTGGCGGAAGCTGCGCTTCATCGGCGTCCGCCGGGTGTGCACGATCGTGGTGGAGTACGGCGTCGCCGCCCGCGAGCGCTCGGCGGCGGGCTCCGTCGCGCGGACCGCCGCGGGTGGCCACCGCAGCCCCAGCCGCTCGACAGCCGCCAGCCCGGAGCGCGCACCGTCCTCGTGGAACCCCCACCCGTGGTAGGCCCCGGCGAAGACGATCCGCTCGGTGTCGATCTCGGGCAGCCGGTCGCGCGCAGCGACCGAGGCCGGCGTGTAGAGCGGGTGGGCGTAGTCGCGTCTGGCGATCACGGTCGCGGGGTCGACGAGGTGCTCGCCCCCGAGCGTGACGAGGTAGTGCGTCGGGGTGGGCAGCCGCTGGAGCCGGGTCAGGTCGTAGGTGACCTGCACCTGGCCGCGCGCCCGCTCCTCGGGGAGGGGCCGGCGGAAGTTCCACGACGCCCAGGCCTTCCGTGCATTCGGGAGGCGGCGGGTGTCGGTGTGCAGCACGGCGGTGTTGGGCGAGTAGGGCAGTGCGCCGAGCACCTCGCGCTGCACCGGCGAGGGGTCGGCGAGCATGTGCAGCGCCTGGTCGGGGTGCGCCGCGATCACCACGGCGTCGTACTCCTCCTCGCCGGAGGCGGTGCGCACCCGCACGCGGTCGCCGGCCTCGGTGACGGCCAGCACGGGGGTGCCGAAGCGGATGTCGCCGCCGGCGTCGCGGAGGGCCCGGGCCACGCCGTCGACGTAGGACCGCGAGCCGCCGGACACGGTGCGCCACGTCGGCGACCCGAAGATGCCGAGCATGCCGTGGTGGCGCAGGAACGTGAACAGGTAGGCGGCCGGGTAGTCGGTGGCCACCGCCGGGTCGCAGGACCAGACCGCGGCCACGAGCGGCTCGGCGAAGTGCCGGCGGAAGTACGGCGAGAAGCCCCCGTCCTCGAGGAACTCCGCCAGCGTGATGCGGGAGCCGGGGTCGATGTCGAGCAGGCGCCGCGCGCGGCGGTGGAAGCGGGGGATCTCGGCCAGCATCCGCAGGTAGCGGCGGTTGCGCACGTGGGCGCCGGTGGGGAAGAGCCCGCGGCGACCGAGCGCTCCGGCCCACTCCAGGCCGCTTCCCTCGTCACTGGTCGACATCGACATCTCCGACTCCTGCGTCGCGACGCCGAGCTCGGCGAAGAGCCGCAGCAGCACCGGGTAGGTCTGTCGGTTGTGCACGATGAAGCCGGTGTCGATCGCCAGGGTGGCGCCGGTCGCCGGGTCGTCGACCAGGTGCGTGTCGGCGTGCCCGCCCAGGCGGTCGTCGGCCTCGTAGAGGGTCACCTCGGCGGTGCGCGAGGCGACGTAGGCGGCGGTCAGTCCGGCGACGCCGGAGCCGACGACCGCTAGTCGTCGTGGGGTCATGGCGGGGTTCTAGGTCGTGAGGTCGAAGAGGAGGACGGGCTCGGTCGTCGGCTGGTCGGAGCCACCGTCGGGCTCGACCGTGATGCCGACCGCGGTCGAGTCGCTGGCGTCGCCGTGGAGCAGCACGGTCGCGTCGGGGTCGTCCGGCATCAGGCCGGCCGGCTCCATGTCGCCCTCGGGTGTCTGGAGCCAGAGCTCGTAGGTCTTGCCGGCGGGCGCGAGCGCCATGTCGTGGGTCCGGACGACCGCCGCGCCCTTCGAGCGGGACACGTAGACCGTCGCTGCCGAGCCGTCGGGGAGCTGCTGGCCGACGGACTGCACGTCGGCGGCCTGCAGCACCTGGTCGGCGGTGAGCGGGGCCGGCGCGTCGTCGTGCCAGGGCCGCAGGACCGCCGTCGTGGCGAGCGCCACGAGCACCAGCGCGGCCGCGACCTGCAACGGCAGCGAGCGCCACACGGGCCGGCGGCGACGCAGCGTCGTGACGGGCACCGTCTGGTGGGTCAGCGGCGGCAGCGGACGGATCTCCTCGATCCCGGCGAGCACGCTGGCGCGCAGCGCGGCCGGCGGCTCGACGTCGTCGACCGACAGCACCGCCGCGGCCTCGCGGAGGCTGTCCACCTCGGCGCGGCACTCCGCGCACCTGCTGAGGTGGTCCTCGAAGCGGGCGCGCTCGAGGTCGTCGAGCGCGTCGACGGCGTACGCCCCGGAGAGCGCGTGGACCTCGGTCCACTCCCCGTAGTTCTCGGGATCGGTCATCGTCCTACTCCGATCGTGTCGCGAAGCCTGATGAGGCCGTCGCGGATCCTGGTCTTCGCTGTGCCGACCGGCAGGTCGAGGAGGGCGGCCACCTCCGTGTGCGTGTAGCCGCCGAAGTACGCCAGCTGGATGGCCTCCCGCTGGACGTCGGTGAGCTGCGCGACGGCGGCGCGGACCCGGCGGGCCTCGAGGGAGGCCTGCGCGGCGTCCGCCGTCGCGTCGTGGTCGATCGTCTGGTTCTGCTGCTGGTAGGTGGTGTCGCGGCGGCTCGAGGCCTCCGCGCTCCGCACCCGGTCGACCGCCTTGCGGTGCGCGATCGTCATCATCCAGGAGAGCGCGCCGCCCCGAGCGGGGTCGAAGCGGCTCGCCGTCCGCCAGATCTCCAGGAAGGCCTCCTGGGTGACCTCCTCGGCCTGGGCCGGGTCGCGCACCACGCGGAGGACCAGCCCGTGCACACGGGAGGCCGTGCCGTCGTAGAGGGCGGCGAAGGCCGCCCGGTCGCCCCGGGCCGACTGCTGCAGGAGCGTGGCCGGGTCGGGGTCGCCGCCGGCCGGCACCCCCGCGAGGGGGGCGCCGGCTTCGGCGGGTACGCCGCGGTCCATGTAGGTGATCCTTCCGCGTCCGGGGCGATCAGGCGAGGGTCACTTGACCCCGGTCAGGACCTTGTCGATGACGTAGACGGTCGCGTTGGCGGTCGGGATGTTGCCGCAGAGGACGTTGGCGGTCACGGTGCCGTCGGAGACGGTCATGCCGTCCTCCGGGGTGCCCTCGATCGTCAGCGAGTCGCCGGCGAGCGTGTCGTGGTCACCGGTGACGGCGCTCTCGTCGTCGTTCTCGCCCAGCACGTGGTGCGCGAGGATCTTGTAGAGCGTGCTCTTCTGGCCGTCCTTCATGCCGCCCTCGACGAGCGCGTTGAGGTCGTCGCTCGGGATCTCGGCGAACGCACCGTCGTACGGCGCGAAGACGGTGAGCGCCTCGGCGCCGTTGAGGGTGTCGCCCAGCCCGTCGACCGCACCGACGGCCGAGACCAGCGTCTTCAGCAGCGGATTGTTGCTCGCGGCGGTGGCGACCGGGTCCTTGACCATGCCGTCGAACGAGCCGGCACCGGAGGTCGGGACCTGCGCGCAACCGTCGCCGAAGGTCTGGGCACCCGCGTCAGCGCCGGTGTCGGACATCGAGTCGGACTTGCCGCTCGAGCTGGAGCCCTTGTCGTCGCCGTCGTCGCCGCAGGCGGCGAGGGAGACCGAGAGGGCCAGCACGCTGATGGTGGCGACGCCGGCGCGGCGGAGGTGGTTGAGCTTCATGGTGGTGCCTTCCGTGTGGAGATGGTGTTGACAGTTGTTCGGAGTCGTGGGCGATCCGGATGGGTGGATCTCAGGAGACGTTGACGATGAGCTCGTGGAGGCCGCTCGCGCCGTCGGGGAACGGCTCGGCGCGGGCCGCGGTCTGGGCCTCGCCGTTGCCGGCGACCGCGCGGGCGGAGATGCGGTGCGAGCCGGAGGGTGCGGACCACTTGAAGAACCACTGGCGCCAGTAGTCGTCGCCCCCGTCGGGCCCCAGGTTGGCGTCCTGCCAGCCGCCGCCGTCGATCTGCACCTGGACGCCCTTGATCCCGCCGCGCTCCTGGGCCCAGGCGACGCCACCGATGACGACGTCGCCCTGCTTCTGGTCGGAGAGCGCCTTCGGGGTGTCGATGCGCGCGGAGATCTTGATGGGCGCGTCGGTGGCCCAGCCGCGGTCGGTCCAGTAGGCCTTCTGGTCGTCGTAGGTGGTCAGCGTCAGCCGGGTCACCCACTTGGTGGCACTGATGAACCCGTAGAGGCCGGGGACGATCATGCGCACGGGGAAGCCGTGCTCGCGCGGCAGCTGGTCGCCGTTCATGCCGAAGGCGAGCATCGCGTCGCGGCCGTCGGTCGCCAGGTCCAGCGGCGTGCTGATGGTCATCCCGTCGACATCGGTCGACAGGATCTGGTCCGCCTTGCTGCCGACACCGGCGAGGGCCAGGACGTCGGTGAGGCGTACGCCGAGCCAGCGTGCCGCGCCGACGTACGGGCCACCGACGCTGTTGGACACGCAGGTGAGGGTGATGTCGCGCTCGATGACGTCCATCGCGAGCAGGTCGTCGAAGCTGAGCGTGACCTCCTTGTCGACGTCGCCGTCGATGGTCAGCGTCCAGTCCTCGGAGCTGACGATCGGCACGTCGAGCCGGGTGTCGACGCGGTAGAAGTCGTCGGTCGGGGTGCGGAAGGGCGTGATGCCCGGGACCTGGTCGTCGAGGCCCTTCGGGAGCGCGGGCGCGGGGTCCTGGGCGGCGGGAAGGTCGATGTCCTCCGGACGGAGCCGGAGCTTGTTGACCAGTCGTCCGCCGACGCCGCCCACCACGGCGAGGCCGCCGAGCACGCCGACCGCGATGAGCACGCCGCGGCGGCCGTTGGCGCCCTCCGGCTCGGAGGCACCGGTCTGCTCGCGTGCCAGCCACACCAGCGCAGCGACCGCGACGGCCGCAGCGACCACGCTCGGGCCCAGGTCGAGGACCGAGGCCTGAGGGCGGGTCAGGACACCACCGGCCGCGATCGCGACGAGCAGGACGAGCAGACCGGCGCCGTACAGGAGGCGCCGCCGGGCCAGCAGGCCCGCGACGCCGGCGAGGAGCAGCACTGCCGCCATGACCGAGCCGACGAGCACCGTCTTGTCCTTGGTGCCGAAGTGCTCGATCGCCCAGTCCTTCATGGGGGTCGGCGTCAGGTCGATGACCGTCGAGCCGACGGCCAGCACCGGGGAGGTGTCGGCCACCGTCAGCGCCGCCACCAGGTGTGCGACGCCGATGCCGGCGAGCGTGGCGAGAACGCCGTACGCCGCCCAGGTCAACCGTGTCCTCATGATGGGTGTTCGGCGCGGAGCCCGCGGCGGATGGGTCGCACTAAGAAACAGTCAGGCCTGATTGTATTTCTGTGGGTCGTCCGCGAGGATGGCCCCATGGCTGACACCCCCGCCGAGCTGGTCCACTACGCCGTCGCCGACCGGGTCGCGACCATCACCCTCGACTCGCCCCACAACCGCAACGCGCTCTCGCGCCAGCTGGTCGGCGAGCTCGTCGAGCGGCTCGAGCGTGCCGAGGCCGACCCCGACGTGCTGGTGGTGCTGCTCGCGTCGTCGGGCCGGGTCTTCTGCTCCGGCGCGGACCTGTCGGAGGCGTCGACCACGCCGATGGAGGAGGGCGCGCGGGCGATCGTCGCGCTGCAGCGCCTGATCGTGACGATGGGCAAGCCTGTCGTCACCGTCGTGGTCGGCGCGGTGCGTGCGGGCGGCATCGGCATCGTGGCGGCGTCCGACATCGCGCTCGTCGCCGACGACGCCACCTTCGCGCTCACCGAGGTGAAGCTCGGCCTCGCGGCCGCGATCATCAGCCTCACGGTCCACCACCGGATGAACCCGCGGGCCGCGGCCCTCACCACGCTCGGCGGCGAGGTCTTCAGCGGGAGCGAGGCGGCGTCGTACGGACTGGTCACCAGGGCGGTGCCCGCCGACGCCCTCGACGACCTCGTGGCAGCCACCGCCGCGAGCCTGGCCACCGGTGCCGCTCAGGGTCTGCGCGAGTCCAAGCGGGTGCTCAACCGCGACCTCGTCGCGCGCATCGACGCCGGTGCCGAGGAGATGGTCGCGCTCAGCTCGCGGCTCTTCGGCTCCGAGGAGGCCCGCGAGGCGATGACCGCGTTCCTCTCGCGCAAGAAGTAGCGGTCGTCGTCGCCGGCGTCGTCCAGGGGACCCGCCGGCACGGGCGGTCGGGGCGCCCACTCGCTCGGCCGCGGCACCGAGCGGACGTGGCGCGACAGCGTGGGGATGAGGGCGACCAGGCCGCTGAGGCCACCGAGCACGGCGACCGCCGGGCCGCCACCGAGCAGCGCCAGCAGTGCGCCGGCCGCCAGGGGCGACAGCGGCAGCGCGGCCATGGCGAGGAACTGGCTCGCCGCCTGCACCCGGCCGACGAGCTCGGGCGGGGTGACGAGCAGGCGGTAGGAGCTCATGCCGGTGTTGCCCGCCGGGTTGAGGAGCATGCCGA
This sequence comes from Nocardioides candidus, assembly GCF_041321175.1. Classification (NCBI taxonomy): domain Bacteria; kingdom Bacillati; phylum Actinomycetota; class Actinomycetes; order Propionibacteriales; family Nocardioidaceae; genus Nocardioides; species Nocardioides candidus. Next base: position 576,373 of record NZ_JBGGWC010000001.1, read on the forward strand.
GGCCGAGCGCCGCGGCGACCACGGCCGGGTGGTTCCACAACGCCATCGGCGCGACCAGCGGCAGGAAGACCCAGGCGACCGCGATGGTGAGCCGGCCCGTGGGCACCCGCTCGACGATCCAGGGAGCGAGGACGGCACCGACGATCCCCGCCGCGCCGGCGGTGGCCTCGACCAGGCCGATGTGCACGGCGTCGGTCCCTCCGCTGATGAGGCGCAGGATCGCCGCGAAGAAGAGCGCGTTGATGGTCAGGTTCGAGAGCGGCCCCCAGAGGGACAGGGTGCGGAAGAGCGGGCGCGACCAGATGAAGCGCAGTCCCTCGCCGAGGTCCTGCACCGCGCTCCTGCGCGGCCGTGTCGGCTCCGGGGCGGAGAGGTCGGTCCGCAGCCGGCCGAGCAGCAGCCATGAGAGGGCGAAGGTCGCGGCGTCGGCGACGAACGGCACCCACCGGGCGACGGCGTACATCAGACCGCCGGCCGGCGCGCTGAGGAGCGTGGCGAGGTGGAGCCGGGCCTGGTTCTGGCTCATCGCGGTCGGCAGGTCCTCGGCGGGCACGACCGCACGGACCGCGGTGGCCTCCGCGGGCCCGAAGAAGCCGGACCCGGCGCCGGTGAGCAGGGCGACGACCAGCAGGTGCGGCACGGTGAGTGCATCGGCGAGCATCGCTGCGGCGAGCGACGCGTAGAGCAGGGCCCCCACCGCGCTGACGGACCGCATGATCCGGCGGCGGTCGGCGCGGTCGGCGAGAGGGCCCGCGGGGAGGAGCGCGCCCGCCAGGCCGAGGAGGTAGACGGCGTCGACGACCGCTGCCAGGCCGGTCGATCCGGTCAGCGCGAAGGTGAGCAGCGGGAAGACGAAGAGCGACGCCCGGCTCCCGACCTCGCTGATGGTCTGGGCGATCCAGAGCACGGTGAAGTCGTGGTTGCGGCTCAGGGCACGGTACGACGGCATATCCGCACGTTATAGTGCGCAATAAACATTGCGCAATAGTGCGTGCGCAATTTGGTAGGCTGGTGGCGTGCCGTCGAACCGTTTGGTCCGTGACCCGAAGATCCTGCGCGCGATCGCGCACCCCGCGCGCAACCGGATCCTCACCGAGCTCACCGCCAGCGGACCGATGCGCGCCGCCGACCTGGCCCGCGAGCTCGGCCTGCCCGCCAACCAGATGAGCTTCCACCTGCGCCAGCTGGCGAAGTACGGGCTGGTCGAGGAGGCGCCCGAGGCGGCGCGCGACCGGCGCGACCGGGCGTGGCGCGCCGTCTCCGACGACGGGGTGCGGATCGACCTGGGCGAGATCGAGAAGGCGCCCGGTGGGCGCTCCGCCGCCGCTGTGTTCCGCCGGCACCGCGTGGCCTGGGGCCACGCGGTGGTGGAGGCGGCGTACGCCGAACCGCGCGGCGACCGCGACATCCTCCGCACGGTGACGGAGACGGCCGTCCGCCTGACGAAGGACGAGGCGAGCGAGCTCGCCGCCGAGCTCGACGCGGTGGTGGATCGGTGGGCCGAGCGCACCCGCGGCACCGACGACGACCGCCGCACCTACCTGTGGTTCTCGGTCCTCCAGCCGCACCCCGAGGATCCGGACCCCGATCTCTGAGTCCCGGCGAGGGGCGCGTCAGGCGGCGGCCGGCTGCCGCGCGTCCTCCGCCGCCTCGGCGACCTTGGCTGCGTGGAACCGTCGGCCGGGCAGGGCGACCAGACCGACAACGGCGGCGGCGAAGCACAGCGCAGCGAGCACGGCGCAGCCGGTGGTGAGGCCCGACAGGAACGCGTCCTGCACGGCGCTCACCAGGGCGGGGTCGGCGCCGGCGATCCCGAAGGCGACCGGCACCGAGTCGCCCGCTGCCTGCGCCTGCCCGGTCGAGGCCATCGCGCTGTCGACCAGCCGGGCGCCGAAGACCGACGAGAAGACCGACCCGATCACGGCGACTCCGAGAGTGGCACCGAGCTCGCGGGTCGCGTCGTTGACGGCCGAGCCCACGCCGGCGCGGGCCGGTGGGAGGACGAGCATGATCGACTCCGTCGCCGGCGTGGAGATCAGTCCCATGCCCAGCCCCATCAGCACCATCTGCGGCACGATCGTCGCCGCGTAGGAGGTGTCGACCTCGACGGAGGAGGCGATCCAGGCCATCGCGGTGCCGAACGAGACCAGGCCGGTCACGACGACGGCCCGGGTGCCGACCCGCGGCGCGAGGATGCCGCCGGCCACCGAGGCGACGGCGATCGAGATCGCGACCGGGAGGATGCGTGCGCCCGTCGCGAGTGGGCCGAAGTCGCGCACGACCTGGAAGTACTGGGTGATCAGGAAGATGAAGCCCGAGAGCGCGAAGAACGTGACGGTCACGGCACCGCTCGCGGCGCTGAACCTCCGGTCGGCGAAGAGGCGTACGTCGAGCATCGGGTGCTCCGCCGCGCGCTCCACGGCCACGAAGACCGCCACCAGTGCGGCCGCCGCGGCGAAGCCTAGGACGGTGAACGCGCTGCCCCAGCCGTGCTCCGGCGCCTCGATGACCGTGTAGGTCAGGGTGCCGAGCATCGCCACCGACACCAGCAGTCCGCGCTTGTCGAGCGCGGGGACGGAGGCATCGCGCGACTCGGGGACCAGCGCGTAGGCGAGGCCGGCGGCGACGAGCGCGAGCGGCACCAGGGCCAGGAAGATGCTGCCCCAGTAGAAGTGCTCGAGGAGCAGGCCGCCCGTCACCGGCCCCGACGCGACGCCGACGCCGACGACCGCCCCCCACCCGCCGAGCGCGGCCGCGCGCTGGCGCCGATCGGTGAAGGTGTTGGAGATGATCGACAGCGTCGTCGGGAAGATCAGGGCGGCGAACGCCCCCATCACGAAGCGAGCGGTGATGAGAGCACCCGCGCTCGTGACGAGCGCGCCGGCGACGCTGGCGAGGGCGAAGCCGAGCAGGCCGACGAGCAGGGCAGGGCGGCGACCGTAGCGGTCGGACATGCTGCCCGCCGCGAGCACGAGGGCGGTGAACGCGAGGTTGTAGCCGTCGACGATCCACTGCAGGTCGCGGGTGCCGGCGTCGAGCTCGGTCGCGATGCTCGGGAGCGCGACGTTCACGATCGTGATGTCGAGGTTGATGGCGAGGGCCGCGACGTAGACGGCGACGAGGATGCCGGCCTTGCGGGATGTGGACGGTGTCAACATGCAGACCATGGTGCGCCGAGATGTTGGCAATGTCAACATGGGTGGGCGGGTCGTCGTACGATGCCGCCGTGACCGGCTACCACCACGGCAACCTCCGCGAGGCTCTCGTGCTCGCGGCCGTCGAGCTGGGACGGGAGAAGGGGCCGGACGGCGTGGTCATCCGAGAGGTCGCCCGGCGTACGGGTGTCTCCCACAACGCCGCCTACCGCCACTTCGCCGACCGGGACGAGCTGCTGCGCGAGGTGGCGCGGGTCGGGCACGAGGAGCTCGCCCGGACGATGGTCGACCGCAAGAGGCGGGTCCGGGTGAAGGACCCCGTCGACCGTGCCCGGCGCCGCCTGCGCGAGGTCGGGAAGGGGTACGTCGACTACGCCCTCGCCGAGCCGGGGCTCTTCGCCGTCGCCTTCAGCTCGGTCGACATCGCGGACCTGACCGTCGCCTACCAGCAGCTCACCGACGCCCTCGACGAGTGCCTCGAGGTGGGGTTCCTCCCGCCCGGGAAGAGGGACGGTGCCGAGCTCTCGTGCTGGGCCGGCGTGCACGGGTTCGCGATGCTCTACAGCACCGGACCGATGCGGGAGGCGTCGAAGAAGGACCGCGACGCCGACCTCAACCGGCTGCTCGACCGCATCGACGACTCCCTGAAGGCGTGACTCCGCGAGAAATTCTGTAAAGTTGAGAACTTGCCGCTCTCGGGGAGCAGGCACCAGCACAGGAACACACAACTCATCAGGGGCGTCGGTGGCAGATCAGCTCGTCGACCGCGAGGTTGCGGCCGAGCAGGCATTCGTCGATCGGGTCTACGAGCAGCTGGAGCGGGCCGGCCAGGCTGCCCAGCAGCTCGCCAAGGAGGGCCACTCGCGAGGGCGGCTCGGTCACGAGGGCGGCCTCGTCGAGCGCGACGCCATGGTCTTCCAGGCCGCGAAGCGCATCGCGCAGCTCGACGCCGCGCACGAGGGGCTGGTCTTCGGACGCCTCGACCTGACGGACGCGGTCGACCCCGAGCCGAGGTACGTCGGCCGCATCGGCCTGCGCGACGACGACCGCGACTCCCTCCTCATCGACTGGCGCGCTCCGGCCGCCGCGGTCTTCTACCAGGCGACGGCGGCGGAGCCGCACGACGTGATCCGGCGCCGGGTGCTGCGCGCCACCGGCGCCAGGGTGATCGGCGTCGAGGACGAGCTGCTCGACGCGGAGGCGCTCGCGGCCGCCGAGGCCGACGGACGCGAGCTGCCCATCGTCGGCGAGGGCGCGCTGATGGCCCAGCTGTCCCGGGCCAGGGACCGGTCGATGCACTCGATCGTCGCCACGATCCAGGCCGAGCAGGACAAGGCGATCCGCGCCCCGGGGAAGGGCGTGGTGTCCATCTCCGGTGGGCCGGGCACCGGCAAGACCGTGGTCGCCCTGCACCGCGCGGCCTTCCTGCTCTACAACGACCGTCGCCGCTACGAGTCGGGCGGCGTGCTCATCGTCGGTCCGTCCGGCGTCTTCATGCGCTACATCGAGCGCGTGCTGCCGTCGCTGGGCGAGACCGCCGTCGCGCTGCGCTCGCTCGGCGAGGTCGTCGACGGGCACCGCTCGACGCGCCACGACGAGCCGGCCGTCGCCGACGTCAAGGGCTCCGAGCGGATGGCCGAGGTGATGCGCCGGGCAGCGCGCCAGCAGGCGCCGGGCAGCCCGCGGGAGTACCGGGTCTTCTGGCGCGACGACCGCATCGTGCTCGACCGCGGTGCGCTCGGTCGGGTGCGTCGCAACCTCATGTCGCAGGGGCGCCGCAACAAGCAGCTGCCGCGCGTCTCCGCCGCGCTGCTCGACGCGATGTGGCGCCAGGTGCGCGGCGAGCGCGGTCGCGAGCAGGGCCGGGAGAAGTTCGACGACGAGATGCTGTCGCGCGACGACTTCCTCGAGTTCGCCCTGAACTGGTGGCCGCCGCTCGACGCGCCGACCGTGCTCGGCTGGCTGCGCGACCCCGAGCTCCTCGGGCGCATCGCCGAGGGCGTGCTCTCGACCGAGGAGCAGCGGCTGCTGCTCAAGTCGTGGAGCGGGCGCGCTGACCGCGACCTCTCCATCGAGGACGTCCCGCTCCTCGACGAGCTGCGCTACGCCCTGGGTGACGTGCCGCAGAAGGCCGACGACGACCGCGACGACCCGCTCGCGCTCATCGAGGGCGCGGTCGACATCCAGGAGCTGATGACCGCCTCCGACCGGGAGTACGCCCCCTCCGGCCGCGCCTGGTCCGCCCCCACCCACAGCATCGACGACGACGGCTTCGCCCACGTGCTCATCGACGAGGCCCAGGACCTCACCCCGATGCAGTGGCGGATGGTCGGCCGTCGCGGCCGCACGGCGTCCTGGACCATCGTGGGCGACCTCGCCCAGTCGTCCTGGCCGGCGCCCGAGGAGGCGGCCGCCGCCCGGGCCGCGGCGCTCGAGGGCAAGCAGCAGCACGAGTTCCACCTGTCGACCAACTACCGCAACAGCGCGGAGATCTACGACTTCGCCGCGGCCTACGCGGAACGGGTCGGCCTGCGCGCCGACCTGCCGGACGCCGTACGCCGCACCGGTGTCGCGCCGACCGAGGTGGTCGCCGACGGCGGCGACCTCGAGGCCGCGACCCGTGAGGCCGTGGTCGCGATCGCCGGCCAGGTGGGTGGCACCGTCGGCATCGTGGTGCCCGTCGCCCGCCGCTCCGAGGTCAACGCCTGGCTCGCGTCGTGGCCGGAGCTGGCCGACGACGCCGCCGGCGCCCGCGCCGCGGTTGATTCCTCGGTGCCGCCCTCGGGCGACGACCGCGTCGTCGTGCTGACCGGCCTCGACACGAAGGGCCTGGAGTTCGACGGGATCGTCGTCGTACGCCCCGAGGAGATCGAGGCGGAGTCCGCGACCGGTCGCGCCACGCTCTACGTCGTGCTCACCCGCGCCACGCAGCTGCTCACGACGATCAGCTGAACCTGCAGCGCCAGAGGCGCGGCCCGGCGGTCCACGACGGTCAGTCGAGAGCCCCGTCGCCGCGCAGCAGGGTGAGTACGGCGAGCACGCGGCGGTTGACGTCGTCGGAGACGTGCAGGTCGAGCTTGCGGAAGATGTGGGAGCAGACCGTCTCGACGGTCTTGCCGGCCAGGTAGAGCTCGCTGGCGATGGCCGCGTTGGAGCGCCCCTCCGCCATCAGGCGCAGCACCTCCAGCTCGCGACGCGACAACCGGTCCAGCCGCCCCCCGGAAGGCGGCCGGACCGACGTGTCCGAGTGGACGAGGGTGAGCGTCACCGGAAGACCGGCCCGCCGCGGTAACGACGCACGCGACCCTTGACCGGCTCGGCCACGCGCGAGGCGCCGGTGAGCGCGAGCACCCGGGCGCCCGCCTCGACCGGGCTCTCGCTCGCCTTCTTCAGGATGGCAAGCACGCCGGCCTGGGTGCGTCGCAGCTGCTGGTAGGTGTCGTGCAGGACGTCCTCGCCGGAGCGGATGTCCAGCTGGGCCTCGCACATGTGGTTCCAGCGGGCGCGGAGGGCCTTGAGGAGGTTCTCGGGGCAGCCGAAGTACTGCGCCCACTCCTCGCGCCAGGGGAGTGCGCCGGACATGTCGGCGGCGGCGGTCGCCTCGACCTCGCGGAAGATGGCGGTGCGGGCGTGGGTCTCGTTCCAGGTCATTGCTGTGTCCTTCCGGGTGAGCGGTGGGGAGTCACCGCTGCGTTACGGGAGGAGGAGGGGCGGACCGGCCGGCCTGATACCGGAAAAATTCAAGTATCAAGTGGGCTGCGTCACGCCTCCTCTTTGCGGGACGATGCACCTGATGGACACGACGGAACCGCTCGCGAACCTCGTCCCCGCGGCGCGGGAGGGGGACCAACATGCCTGGGACACGATCGTCGAACGCTTCCTGCCGCTGGTGGGGGCGATCATCCGTCAGCACCGGCTCTCCGATGCCGACGGCGACGACGTCAGCCAGACCGTGTGGCTGCGGCTCGTGGAGCACCTCGGTGCCCTGCGCGAGCCGGACGCACTCCCCGGTTGGATCCGTACGACGACCCGCAACGAGTGCCTGCGCGTCATCAACGCGCGGGGCCGGATGCGCCCGGTCGACCCGCAGGCCGACCATGGCCTCGATGCCGTCGTCGACGACATGGCGGACGCCGAGCTCGTCGCGGCAGAGCGCCGCCAGGTGCTGCGTGCCGCTCTCAGCGAGCTGCCGGCCGGTCGTCGTGACCTCCTGCTCCTCCTGCTCGAGGACCCACCCGTCCCCTACGAGGAGATCAGTGCCCGCCTCGGCATCCCCATCGGCAGCATCGGCCCGACCCGCGCCCGTGCACTCGACCAGCTGCGCAGCACCCCGTCGTTGCGCGGTCTCGGCCCCGACCCCGTGGGAGGTCCGTCATGACCAGGTGGGATGAGCTCGGCGACGACGAGCTGATGGCCGAGCTCGCCTCGGCGGTGGCCGAGGAGACCGACGGTGGCGAGGTGACCGCGCGCCGGCGCGAGGCCGCGCGAGCCGCCTTCACCTGGCGCACCGTCGACGCCGAGCTGGCCGAGCTGCTCCACGACTCCGCGCTGGACGCCGGCGCCGCTGTGCGCTCGTCGGGCTCGTCGGGCTCGGCGCCGCGCTCGTTGTCCTTCATCCGGGGCGCGGTGACCATCGAGATCGAGGTCACCGGCCAAGCCCTGCTGGGCGAGGTCGTCGACGACGACCGCTCGGACGGCCCGACCACCGTCTCCCTGCAGCGCCCCGACGCCGAGGACCGGGTCGCCGAGACCGACGCCTCGGGCTTCTTCCGCTTCGACGACGTCGCCCCCGGCCCGGTGCGGTTCGTGGTCGCCCGCTCCGGTTGGTCCCTCACCACCCCCTGGGCGACGCTGTAGCAGCGCGCGTAGTTGTGAAAGTGACCCATAGGTCACTCTCACAACTACGGAGGGGTCAGAGCGGGCCGATGATCGGGCTACCGTCGGGACCGGCCGGCGCAGCGGCGCACAGCTCATCGAATGCCTTCCACGGGTCGGTGAGGTTCGCGGTGGCGCTCATGTGGGCGGCAATTGCTCCCGTCACTGTTGGCGTTGCGAAGGAGGTACCGCTCCACACGGCGAGTCCTTCGAAGGTACGAACGTCGGGAACCCCAGCGTGGACGTTCTCGGCGTAGTGGCAGGTGTAGGTCCCCACGGGGAACGCGTTGACGAGGTCACGTCCGCGTGCATAGGCCTTCACCCACCTGCCGTAGTTGGAGAAGTCGGACCGCTTCTGGTCGGGATCGACCGAGCCGACGCCGATCGCCCACGGGTAGGCGGCGGGATAGAACTCGTCGTCGCACGCGTCGTTGCCAGCGGCTGCCACCACGATGGTCCTGACTCCGTCGTCGAAGCCCTTCGAGGCAGCCAGGATCTCGAAGCCGAGCAGCCCCATGTTCCTTCGCGTGTGTGTGCCGGCGGAGATGCTGATCAGTTGAGGTAGGTCGTCCTCATGGATCGCTTCGTCGAGCTGTGCGCAGATCTCCGACTCGTAGATCGCGCCTCCATGGGTGAGTGCTCCCTCGACCTCGATGCGTGCACCAGGCGCTAGGCACTTGATGACGCCCGCAACGAAGGTGCCGTGGCCGGCGTACTCGCGGATGGTCGATCCACTGAGGACCTCGAGATCCTGGGGGTCAGCCGTCACGTCGGAGACCCACGGCGTCGCGGGGTTCTTGGCCGCGTCAGCCCACCACCCGGTGTCGACCACGGAAACGCGGACTCCGCGTCCAGCTGCCGAGTCGGTCGCGAGTGCGGGGACCGGCTGGGCCGATCGAGGCACCTCCGGCTCGGTCTCAGGACAGAACTTGCCGATCGCCGTCACGTACATGATGTGGTCCGGGGCAGCGAGAGGTTCACGACGTTCCGCCCGGTCGGGGTATTCCCGATCGATGTCGTCGAGTGTCGCCAGGACGGAGTCCTGCTGATCGCGGCGCCGGGGAACCTCGACCACGACCAGCTTCTCCCGAACGGGCTCGGTGACTCGCCGCAGCTCCCCCTCGAAGAGCTCCTGGCGGACGGGGTCAGCGAAGAACCTGGCGAGGAGCTCGAAGTCATCTCCGTCACGCACCAGCATGCGGCGGGGGTGGTAGAGGAATTTCCCTTCTGCATCGTCCTTTGCCCGTGCCGGTCCGTCGCCCGATGCCACGGCAACGGAGTCGTCGCCGAACTCTTGGGCGAACGCGGACCGGATCACCCCCACCTGGGCGCGAGCGCGGTCGGCGTCGACCCGGTTGTGATCGGGTCGATCGATGGGCGGCTTCGTCTGCCACCAAGGGAGTCGGCGACAGACTTTGGAAAGGAAATCGCGCAGGGAGATGACAGGACGGGGGGTCTCGCTCATGACGCTCCTCAAGGAGAGCAGGGAGGGAATGCGCAACGACCGAAGCCGTGAGCGGCGCTAACGTAGTCCCGCGCCGAGATGGCCGTAAACAGGGCAAACCCCCGAAATATCCGAGGCGACGATGCAGGATCTGGTGGAGCTCGCGCTCGAAGACCCTGGGGAGGCGCGTCGACGAGCTGAGCTGGTGCTGGCTGAAGAGACCGATCCGCTGCTGCGCTCCTACGCGCACCACTGCCTCGGCGTCGTCTTTCGCGACGCCGGTCGAATCAGCGACGCGCTCGACCAGCTCCAGCTCGGTCTGCTCGCAGCTCGTGACGCGCACCACGGCGACCGCGAGCGGGACGTGCGTGCGACCTACGGTGTAGCGCTGGCCCTCGGGGGACAGACCGATGCCGGGCTCTCCGAGCTCCGATCCGCGCTCGAAGGTGCGACGGGTGAGTCCGGGGCGAAGGTGCGGATGCGGTACGCCGGCGTGCTTGCGGTCCTCGGCCGCTACGACGACGCGGCGACCAGCATGCGTGTTGCCCTCGCCGAGATGGTCGGGTCGAAAGACGTCGACTGGGTCGCTCGGACCCGGGTCTGGCTCGGTCACCTCGAGCTTCGTCTGGGGCGCATCGACGTCGCAGAGCGGGAGATCCTCGAGGCGGAAGAGATGCTTCGGCACTCGGGAGCAACCCTGCAGTGGCTCGCTGCAGTCGAGAACCTCGCCGAGATAGCGGTAGCGCGCGGGGACCTCGCCACCGGCCTGCGGTCCTACGCCGACGCCATTGCTGCATACGAGGCAGCCGGACATCCGCCGCGCCACGAGCTGGTTGTCCTCTATGCGGATACGGCCATGGCGGCTGGCCTTTCTGCCGACGCGTCGACCTTGCTGGAAAGCCACCACGCCGTCGCCTCCCTCACACCTGTCGAGGAGGCTGAGCTCGATCTCCGCAGGTCTGCGGCATTCCTGGCGATAGGTGATACGCACCGAGCGACGGCATCCGCCCGAGCGGCCCGTACGAAGTTTCGCGATCAGCGCCGCGCCTGGTTCGAGCTCAGGGCAAGCCTCGCCGAGGTGCGCGCGCGCGCGTCAAGCGGCGAGGCGGCTGGGCTCTCTCGGAAGGCCAGGGAGGTTGCCGCAGCCCTTCACGCCGAAGGTGGGGTCGAGGCGGCGAGCGCCCTGATCTTGGCGGGCAAGTTGTCCGCCGCCGACGCCCGCCGTGCCCTCTGGCATGAGGCATCGGCGTACCGGTCAAGTCCCAACGGGCTGGTGCGGGCGGCAGCCTGGTTGGCAGCGGCCTATGAGCGGGAGTCTCAGGAAGACGCGCGCGGCGTCTTGAGCGCCTCGGCCGCCGGACTGCGGGCGATCGACGAGCACCGGCGGTTGATGGGGTCCTCCGAGCTCCGCGCCCTCGCGACCACCCACGGCCGTGAGCTCACCGAGATCGTCCTCCGCCACGCGGCGCACGACCCCCGGACCCTCCTCCGCTGGAGCGAACGGACCAGGGCGACGGCGCTCGCGCAGCCGCCCGCCACCTCCGACGCGGCCGTCATCCCAGCGTCCCTCGCCGCGCTCCGTGACAACGGCCGCCGGCTGGCCGAGGCGCGCCAGGCGGGGGAGCCGACGGAGGACCTCGAGAGGGAGCGGCTCCGTCTGGAGCGCGCGGTCCGCACGGAGAGCCACACGATCTCGGCCGACAGCGACCCGCAGCGGCCGGCCAGCGCCGAGGAGGTTGTCGCCGGGGTCGGAGACGGGTGCCTCGTCGAGCTGGTCGACGTGGACGGGGTGCTCCACGTGCTCGTCGTGCACAAGGGGCGGGTACGGCGGAAGGTCGCCGGCACGACCAAGGAGGTCGCCGACCTCCTCGGCCCGGCATCGATGCTGCTGCGAAGGACGGCCCGCGGCCGGCCGGCCAGCACCGCCGACGTCGGTCAGCGGCTGCAGCAGGCGATCCTCGGTGACGCGGCACGGATCATCCCCGACGGCCCGGTCGTCCTGGCCCCGACCGCGCGCCTCCACGGCCTCGCGTGGTCGCTGCTGCCGACGCTGCGCGACCGGCCGTACGGCGTCGTGCCGTCGGCCGGCCAGTGGCTGCGCGCCACCGCTAGGCGCCGGCCGGAGGAGCGCCGGACGTTGCTGGTGGCGGGTCCCGACCTGGAGTCCGGCGGGGCGGAGGTCCCGCTGCTGGCCGAGCGGCACCCGGACGCCGTGCTGCTGGACGGACGGGACGCGACCCTTGCGGCAGTGCTCGAGCAGCTCGACGGGGCCGACCTCGCGCACCTGGCGACCCACGGGCACTTCCGGGCGGACAGCCCGTTGTTCTCCTCGCTCGACCTGGCGGACGGACCGCTGACGGTGCACGACCTCGAGCGGGTCAGGACCGCGCCCTACCGCGTCGTGCTCTCGGCGTGCGAGTCCGGCGTACTCGCTCCGGTCGGGGCGGAGGAGCTGCTCGGCCTGGCCGCCGCGCTCTTCTCCCTCGGTACGGCCGGTCTGGTCAGCAGCGTCGCCGAGGTCAACGACGCCGCGACCGCGGAGCTGATGGTCGGCCTCCATGACGCCCTCGCGCGCGACGAGGCCCCGGCGCAGGCGCTGCTCGAGGTCCGGAGAGCCGCGGCCGACGACCCGGTCGCCTCCGGGACGGCGGCCGCGTTCGTCGCGCTCGGCGTCTGACTCAGTCGGTGTCCGAGGGCTTCGCCTCGTGCCCCGCGCGCCCGTCGTGCGATCGACGGTCCTCCTTCATCTCCGCCTCGTAGAGGTGGCGCCGCCCACCCACCAGCGCGTCGCGGGCCTCGCGCTCGAGGGTGCGGAAGAGGGAGTAGTAGCCGTCGTCGTACTCCTCCATGATCTGGAAGGTCCACCGTCCCTCGAGCACGTTGCGACCGACGAGCTCGCGCTCGAACCGGTCGGCGAGCTCGGAGTGGCCGGCCTCGCGGAGCTGGTCGACCCCCTTGCCGAGGGTGAGGTCCGCGGTGCCGGACAGGCGGTGGAAGGTGTAGAGGTGGCCACGGGCGATCTCGACGGCCTCGAGGGCCTCGGAGATGTTGCCGAGCGCCTCGACCGTGAGGTCGTCGACGCCGTCGGGGCGGGTGTGCTCGTCGTCGGGTCCCATGCCCGCATATTTCCCGGTTTGGCCGATTCCACAACGGGCACCGGCGATCTTGGCCGCGGCGGCCGAGAGACGACCGCCGCGCGTCGCCCACGCTGGTGGGCAACGACCACCCGGGAGGAGGGCTCCGTGCGGATCCAGGCTGACCTCGGCAAGTGCGAGGGCCTCGGCATGTGCGAGGCGATGGCGAACGACTACTTCGAGGTCGACGAGGACGAGGAGCTGGTCAACGTCCTCGACGACGCACCGCCGGAGTCCGACCGGGCGCACGTGTACGCCGCCGTGCAGGCGTGCCCGGTCCAGGCGCTCTCGCTCCAGGGTTGACCGCAGCCCTCCGGCGGGGCGGGATCACCCGCGCCAGCAGGCGTTGGTGCGGGTGACCAGGTCGTCGACGACGGCACAGAAGTCGCCGCCGCTGCGCTCGTGGGCGGCGTGCTGACGCGCGGCCCCGCCACCGGCGAGGACCCGTTCGACGCCTTCGGCGGTGAGGTCGACATCGCCGCACGCCTCGAGGGCGGCGCGCGTCCGCGCGACGAGCGACGCCAGCACCTCCCGCGCGGGACGCAGGTCGCCGGTCGTCGGGCAGAGCAGACGGTCGGAGACGCCGAAACGAGCGGCGCGCCACTTCGCTGCCTGCAGCATCTCCGCACGCCAGACGGGCTCGTGGTCGCCCGGTCCGTCGGCCAGCGACATCACGAGGGCCCGCACCAGCGCGGCGATCAGCAGCGCATCCTCGGGATCGGTGCACACGTCGGCGATGCGCACCTCGACGGTCGGGTTGCCGGGGGAGAGCCGGGCGTCGAAGTAGAGCATCTTCTCGTCGCGTGCCGCGCCGGAGGCGATCATCCGACGGCAGGCGTCGCGGTAGCCCTCGACCGACCCGAACCGTTCCGCCGGCCCGACGCTCGGCCAGCGCGCCCACAGCTGCGAGCGCCACGAGTGGTAGCCGGTGTCGTGGCCCTCGGCGAAGGGCGAGTTCGCGCTGATCGCGAGCAGGAGCGGCAGCCACGGCGCGAGCCCGTCGATCACGGCGACCCCCTCCTCGTCGGAGTCGATCCCGACGTGCACGTGCATGCCGCAGATCCCCGCGAGACGGGCCACGTCGCCGTACTCCTCCAGCATCGCGAGGTAGCGGTCGTCCCGCGAGATCTCGGGCTCGCCGCTCGCGACGGGGCTGGTGCCGGCGGCGGCGACCTGCACGCCGGCCCGCTCGGCCGACTCGGCGGCGGAGCGCCGCTGGAGCACCAGGTGCCGGCGGACCTCGTCCATCCCGACGAGCGGCGTGGTGCGGATCTCCAGCTGGTGGAGGAAGAGCTCCTTGTCCAGCTGCTCGTCGTCGGCCGCGCCGGGCAGCGTCGTCGCGTGCTGCAGGACGGCCTGCGACCGGGGCGCGAGCCGGCGGGTGTCGGGGTCGACGAGGAGCAGCTCCTCCTCGATGCCGAGAGTGCGGGGTTCCACGGCCCGGAGGTACCCGGCACCCGACGGCTCCAGCCGCATAGGCTTCCGCCATGACTCAGCCGTCGGGCGGGCCCGCTCTCACGCCCAGGGAAGCCATCACGGCCATCCAGGGGCACGAGGCCTGGGCCATCATCCGGCGCTCGACGCGGGCGGGTGATCGCGACACGGTCGGCGTGCTCGGCGGTCGCCGCTGGGTCGCCGACTCGATCATGGACATCCCCCTGGAGGAGGGTCCGCCGGCCGAGGGCAGGCAGTGCGACCGGCTCGTCGCCGTACCCTTCCGCCAGGTCACCGAGCGCGGCTTCCAGGCGCACGACGACGGCACCCCGCTGGTGGTCGTCGACGTCGAGGAGGAGCGGGAGTACGCCGTCGCGGAGGTCATCGACGCGATCGACCCCGTCGACGTCGACTTCACCGACCGGGGCGGGTTCGAGACCGCCGACGGCGACTACGCCAAGGTCGTCGAGGCGATCATCAAGGACGAGATCGGCCAGGGCGAGGGCGCGAACCTCGTCATCGGGCGGCACTACCGCGCGGTCGTCGCCGACTGGGACGCGGCCAAGGCGCTGACCGTCTTCCGCCGCCTCCTCGAGCGCGAGCGCGGCGCGTACTGGACGTTCCTCTTCTTCACCGGCGACCGCTATCTCGTCGGCGCGAGCCCCGAGCGGCACGTGAGCGTGCACGGCGGCGACGTGCGGATGAACCCCATCTCCGGCACCTTCCGCGTGCGCCCGCCCGCCGGGGACGACCGCCGCATCGAGGCCCGACTCCTCGACTTCCTCAAGGACGAGAAGGAGATCTACGAGCTCTTCATGGTCGTCGACGAGGAGCTCAAGATGATGTGCGACATCTGCCACGAGGGCGGCCAGGTGCTCGGCCCGTTCCTCAAGCCGATGACGCACCTGATCCACACCGAGTACCTCCTGGCGGGCCGGAGCAAGCGCGACGTGCGCGAGATCCTGCGCGACACCATGTACGCCGCCACCGTCACCGGGTCGCCCGTCGAGAACGCGTGCCGGCTGATCAAGGAGTACGAGTCGGAGGGACGCGGCTACTACGGGGCCGCGCTCGCGGTGATCGGCCGCGACGAGGACGGCCTGCCGGTCATCGACAGCCCGATCGTCATCCGCACCGCCGACGTCGACCTCGACGGCCGGCTCAAGGTCACCGCGGGAGCCACGTTGGTGCGCGACTCCGACCCGGCGTACGAGGTGGCGGAGACCCACGCCAAGGCCGGGGGGATCCTCTCGGCCTTCGGCCTGGTGCCGTCGGCGCCGCAGCACGGCGTCGACCTCGCGCAGCTGGCCGCCGACGAGGACGTGCTGATCGCGCTCAACGCCCGCAACCGCCGGCTGTCGGGGTTCTGGCTCACCGACCAGGCCGGCACCCCGCCGGACCCGCGGCTGGCGGGCATGAGCGTCGTGATCCTCGACGGCGAGGACGACTTCGTGAACATGCTGCGACACCTGCTCGCGGTGATGGGCATGTCGTCGGCCGTGGTGCGTCACGAGGACTACACGCCCGGGTGCCTCGACGGCTACGACCTCGTCATCGTCGGTCCCGGGCCGGGCGACCCGCGCGACGACGCCGACCAGAAGATGGTCAACCTGCGTCACGCGGTGTCGTCGCTGCTCGCGGCCGAACGGCCGTTCCTCGCGGTGTGCCTGGGCCACCAGGCGCTGTGCCACGAGCTCGGCATCCCGCTCGGCTACAAGGACATCGTGTTCCAGGGCACCCAGGCGCAGGTCACCGTGCACGGCCGCCGCGAACGGGTCGGCTTCTACAACACGTTCGTCGGCCGGGTCGGGCCCGACGACGAGCTGCCGGCCGGGGTGTCCGTCGAGACCGATGCCGGCACCGGCGACGTCAACGCGCTGGCGGGGCCGCACTACCGCGGCGTGCAGTTCCACGCCGAGTCGGTGCTGACCGAGCGGGGCTGGGACATCGTCCACGACCTCGTCTCCGCCGTACTGCTGCCTGCTGCTGACGATGGGCCGCGCGCCTGACGTCGTGGTGGTCGACCACCACGACTCCTACACCTACAACCTGGTCCACCTGGTCGCTGGTGTGACCGGCGAGCTGCCCGTGCTCGTGCAGCACGACACGTGCACGCTCGATCAGCTCGGTGCCTTCGACGCGATCGTGCTGTCGCCCGGGCCCGGGCACCCCGACGAGCACGACTGGTCGCTGCTCGGCCTCGGTCTGCCTGTGCTGGGGGTGTGCCTCGGGATGCAGGGCATCGTGACGGCGTACGGCGGCGTCGTCGACCGGGTGCGACCCGCGCACGGCCGCGTGGCAGAGATCGAGCACGTCGGTCGCGGCATCTTCGAAGGCATCCACGAGACCTTCGACGCCGTGCGCTACCACTCGCTCGCGGCAGACGGCCATGCGCTTCCGGGTGTCCTCGAGGAGACAGCTTGGTGCGAAGGGGAGGACGGCTCGATCCCGGTGATGGCCGTCGCCCACCGGTCGCTGCCGATCGTCGGCGTGCAGTTCCACCCCGAGTCGATCCTCACCGAGCACGGCGCGCGGCTGGTCGCGAACTTCCTGGAGCTCGCGTGACGACCCGCGGTGACGCGGCCGAGGCGTTCGCCGCGGTGGCCGGCACCCATCCGCGGTGCGTGTGGCTCGACGGGGGTGGCGCGCGCGAGTGGTCGCGCCGGCGCTCGATCATCGCCTGGCTCGACGACGACGACGTCTCCCTCACCTACGACGCCGCCGCGCGGGAGGTGACCCGCCATGCGGGCGGGGTCAGCGTCGTGGTCGGCGACGACCCGTTCGTCGTACTGGAGGCGGAGCTGGCAGCGGGCGCCCCGAGCGACCAGTGGTTCGGGTACTTCGGCTACGCCGCGCGCCCCGACCTTCCCGCGACCCCCGATCCCGACCTGCCGGACGCGATCTGGATGCGGCCGTCGCTCATCCGGATGTTCGAGCACCGCGCCGACGAACTGGCGGAGGGTTTCGGTCACTTGTCGGGGTTTGCAAACGCCGACAAGTGCAGGAATCCCCGGTCGACCGGGGATTTCCCGCCGCCCGGGTACGCCCAGGCGTTCGCCACGGTGCAGGAGCACCTCCACGCGGGCAACTCCTACGAGGTCAACCTGACCCACCGGCTCCGGGTGCCGAGCGAGGTAGACCCGGCGACGGCGTACCTCCGTCTCCGCAGCCTCAACCCCGCGCCCTACGCAGGCTTCCTGCAGCACTCCGTGCCCGGCCGGCCCGACGCGTCGGGGTGGCTGCTCAGCTCCTCACCGGAGCGCTACGCACTCGTGACCGACGACCGGGTGCTCGAGGCGAAGCCGATCAAAGGCACCACCCCGCGCGGTCGAACGCCTGCCGAGGACGATGCGGCGAGGGAACGGCTCGCGACGGACGCGAAGTACCGCGCCGAGAACCTGATGATCGTCGACCTGCTCCGCAACGACCTGTCGCAGGTCTGCGAGGTCGGCACGGTGAAGGTGCCGACGCTGATGGAGGTCGAGTCCTACGCGTCGGTCCACCAGCTCGTGTCCACGGTCCGCGGCCGGCTCCGCCACGACGTCACCACGGTCGGCGCACTGCGCGCCCTCTTCCCCGCCGGCTCGATGACCGGTGCCCCGAAGCTGCGCACGATGGAGATCATCGAGGAGGTCGAGGCGACGCCGCGCGGTGCGTACGCCGGCGCGTTCGGCTGGGTCTCCGGCGACGGCCGCGCCGACCTCGGCGTCATCATCCGCACGCTGCTCACCGCCGGTGACGACTACCTGATCGGCACCGGCGGTGGCATCACTGTCGACTCCGACGTGGTGGAGGAGTACGCCGAGACCCGCTGGAAGACCGACCACCTCCTCCGCGCCTTGGAGTCGTCCGAGCAGGAGTGACCTGGAGGTCGCGGGCGCCCCAGGCGCAGCCTTGCCCTGAGCAAGAAGTTTCGCTTCGAACTATTGACGGGCGCGTGCAAGCAGCGTTCACTCTGCCGTGGATGTTCGAAGTCGAATTATCCACATTCTCGGGGGGGTAGAAATGACGGCTCGACGCGCGCGGTCGATGCTCGTCATGGCGCTGGCGATGGCGTTCGTCGTGGTCAGTGGGAGGTTCGGCGCCGTCGTGGCGAGCGAGCCGGCGGATGCGGCGATCGCGACCGGCTGCGCCAATAGCGAGGTCACCGCGCCCGTGCTGGCGAAATCGTGCATCGCGGAATCGTGACCCGACATGCAGAGCCCGGCCGTGGGAGAGCCTCGTTGAGGAATGGTCGAGTGCGTGGGCGAACGGACGGAAGGAGGAAGGAGCCGGGGTGACGGTCGTAGTCGATGACGCGTCGCTGAGGAGAGCGTGGAAGCGCGTCGAAGGCGACTTCTTGTGGGAGTTCGTCCCCGACTCCGAGCGCAGTGACCTCAGCGCAGTGAGCGAGGCGATCGAGGCCGTCAACGCGTTGATTCCCTACGGCACCGGGGCCTGGTGCGCGCCGCCGTTGGTGACCGAGCGCGGCACCGCGGTCGCCGAGCTGTACGCCGATCCGGACTGGGCGGAGGATCGGCGGTGGTTCGACCTGGTCGCGGCCGCGCTTGCCGAGCGGGGTCTCAGCGGCCGCATCGTCGCCGCACGGTCGGCCCGTCTGCCGCTCTGGATCGAGGACCGACGCCGGCGCTTCATCAGCGCGATGGTCGGTCTGCCTGTGGATCCCGCGCATCTTGCCTCACCCGAGCAAGGCTGGGGCCAGCTCGGAGTCAGCCAAGACCTCGTTCAGCGAGTGGCAGGGCTGGCAGCAGCGTGGGCTGGCAGCGGTATCTCGAGGCACTACCTGATTCGGGATCTCTACATCGCGCAGCTCGGGCCTGAGGATCTGGAGGGGCCCGTCGTCCATGCCGCGGTCCGCGAGGGAGCCGCGACCGCAGTATGGATGCCGGCGCGAGGAAAGCGGTTTCATTCCCTGGGGTTCTCGACGCAGGGCAAGGTCGTTCTGCAACTCGGCGCCGATGACGGAGCCTGGGTTGATCAGCTGCAGAGCCTGACCGATCTCCTTCGTGCAGTCGGTGCCCTCGCTGAAGTCGCGTGGTGCGGTCTCGCACCGCCACTGGCGGACTGGGCCTTCGACGCGAGAGACCTGAACGCGCACTTCGCCCAGACCCCTCGGCTGCGAGCCAGGTTCGTGCCCGACGCCCACGGCATCTTCGTGCTGACCCCCGAACACCTGGCCAAGGCGCGGGACCTGTCGGACTGGCGGTTGGAGGAGCTCGGCAACGACCGCACCCTGGTCGTGCACAAGAATCTCGGGGCTTGGTTCGCTCAGAAGGAGCCCGACGTGGAGGTCCTGGAGAAGGCGCGCGCCGACCTCGGGCCGATGATCCTGACGAAGCAGGACGTGCGGGAGCACCGCATCAGTCTCGGTCTCCCGGTGGGGGACCTCCCGAGTGCCGGGGCATCGTGACCCGACATGCAGAGCCCGGCCGTGGGAGAGCCTCGTTGAGGAATGGTCGAGTGCGTGGGCGAACGGACGGAAGGAGGAAGGAGCCGGGGTGACGGTCGTAGTCGATGACGCGTCGCTGAGGAGAGCGTGGAAGCGCGTCGAGGGCGACTTCTTGTGGGAGTTCGTCCCGGACCCGGAGCGCAGCGACCTGAGCGCAGTGGGCGAGGCGATCATGGCCGCCAACGCGTTGATTCCCTACGGCACCGGTGCCTGGTGTGCGCCGCCGTTGGTGACCGAGCGCGGCACCGCGGTCGCCGAGATGTACGCCGAGCCGGACTGGGCGGAGGATCGGCGCTGGTTCGACATGGCTGCGGCCGCGCTTGCTGAGCGGGGTCTCAGCGGCCGCATCGTTGCCGCACGGTCGGCGCGTCTGCCGCTCTGGATCGAGGACCGACGCCGGCGCTTCATCAGCGCGATGGTTGGTCTGCCTGTGGATCCCGCGCATCTTGTCTCACCCGATCAAGGCCGGGGTCAGCTCGGAGTCAGCAAGGAGCTCGTTGAGCGAGTGGCAGGGCTGGCAGCAGCGTGGGCTGGCAGCGGCATCTCGAGGCACTACCTGATTCGGGATCTCTACATCGCGCGGCTCGGGCCTGAGGATCTGGTGGAGCCAGTCGTTCATGCCGCGGTCCGCGAGGGAGCCGCGACCACCGTGTGGATGCCGGAGAGAGGAAAGCGGTTTCATTCCCTGGGGTTCTCCACGCAAGGGACTGTGGTCGCCCAGGTTGGCGCGGATGACCTGGGTTGGTGCGATCAGTTGCAGGACCTACAAGGTCTGGTCCGGGCACTCGGCCCGGTCGCGGACGTTGCGTGGCTCCGCCCGGCGCCGCCCCTGTCGGATTGGCGGATCTCTCCTCAAGGGCTGTCTGGCAATTTCACCCAGTTCCCCCAGCTCCGGACGAGCTTCGTACCCGACGCCCACGGCATCTTCGTGCTGACCCCCGAACACCTGGCCAAGGCGCGGGACCTGTCGGACTGGCAGTTGGAGGAGCTCGGCAACGACCGCACCCTGGTCGTGCACAAGGACCCCGGGGCCTGGTTCGCTCAGAAGGAGCCCGACGTGGAGGTCCTGGCGAAGGCGCGCGCCGATCTCGGGCCGATGATCCTGACGAAGCAGGACGTGCGGGAGCACCGCATCAGTCTCGGTCTCCCGGTGGGGAACCGCCCGAGCTCCGGGGCTTAGCCAGCCTGGCCGCTCTGGCCACGGTGCTCCGTAGGCCTCTCTCGCCAACCCGACGGCCCTTGACGCGAAGGACCGTGCCGACCTAGGGCCGATGATGCTGGCCAAGGAGGGCGTGCGGGAGCACCGGATCAGTCTTCGCCTTCCTGGGTGACGCCGTTCTCGTTCGCGTGCTTCGACAGTGCCGCCAGCACGACGTCGACGCCGGAGAGGATCTTGGCCTCGTCGTAGGGCGCCGGGTCGATCACGTTGACGTTCTGGATCAGGTCGCCGTTCTCGACGAAGCCGGTGACGTAGAGCTGCTTCTTGACGACGTCGACCACGACCCGCGCGGAGTCGGCGCCTTTGATCGTGGGTTCGGTGACCGATGCGTCGTCGGGCTGGCCCATCGTCTTCCAGGCCTCGGCGAGCGTGCCCTGGAAGAGCGAGTAGCTGGAGGTCACCACCGCGTCCCCCGACTTCTCCGCCGGCTTGAACCGGCACTCGGGTGCGGTGTCGGTGCCGTGCTGCTCGGTCGTGCGGGAGCCGAACGCCTGCTGGATGAGCGACGCGTCGAGCGCGTCGCACGGGTTCCACAGTGCCGGTGACTCGGTGGGAAGGTCCGGCTTCGCGCCGAGCTCGTCGTCCCCGCCGCACCCGGCGAGGAGCAGCGCGAGCGCGGCTCCTCCGGCCAGACCCGTGGTCAGTCCCGCGATCGACCTATGCATCCATCTTCTCCGTCCCGGGCAGCTTGAGCACCAGGCGTGCCCCACCGCCCACGTTCTCCGTCGCCTGGACCGTCCCGGCGTGCCGTTCGGCGACCCGGCGCACGATCGCCAGCCCGAGCCCCGACCCCGGCAGCGTCCGCGACGTCGCGGACCGCCAGAACCGGTCGAAGATGCGCGCCCGCTCGTCCTCCGGGATGCCGGGCCCCTGGTCGTCGACGGTGAGTACGCCGTCCGACAGCCGCACGGTCACCAACCCGCCGTCGGGGCTCCACTTCGCGGCGTTGTCGAGCAGGTTCGTCACGGCCCTTTCGAGAGCGGGCGCCTCGCCGACCACCCACCAGGGGCGGGTGAACACCTCGAATGTCACGGAGGGGGCGCGCCGCCGTACGCGCTGGACCGCGTGGTCGACGACGTCGGCCAGGTCGACCGCCTCCACCGTGGGCGCGACCGGCTCGTCGCGCGCCAGCTCGGTGAGGTCGCCGATCAGGGTGGTGAGCTCCTCGATCTGCGCGCGGATGTCCTCCATCAGCTCCTCGCGCGCCTTCGGCGGGATGGAGGAGAGGTCGCCGGACATCGTGAGCAGGTCGATGTTGGTGCGCAGCGAGGTCAACGGCGTGCGCAGCTCGTGGCTCGCGTCCGCGACGAGCTGGCGTTGACGGACCCGCGACGCGTCGAGCGCGATGAGCATCTGGTTGAAGGCGGTCGCCAGTCGCGCGACCTCGTCGTCACCCTCCACCGGGAGGACCGTGAGGTCCTCGGTGCGTGCGATGCGTTCGACCGACGACGTCAACCGCCGCACGGGCCGCAGGCCGTTGCTCGCGACGAGCCACCCGGCCATGCCCGCGGCGAGCACGCCGATCCCGCCGAAGGCGATCGTGACCCAGCCCAGGCGCCGCAGGATCCGGTCCTGGTCGTCGAGGGACTGTGCGATGACGAGGGCGTAGCCGTCGGACTGGGTCGGCACGGCGGCCACCCGGTAGCGGTCGCCGTCGATCTCGATGGTGCGGATGCTGGAGTCGCTCTCACCGCGGGCGACGGCGAGCTCGGGGGGACCGAGCTCGATGTCGGGCCCGGTGTCGAGGACGCGTCCGTTGCCCTCCGCCGAGAGGAAGGCGATCCGCACGTCGGCGGCACCCAGCGCCCACGGCGGGATGTTGGACTCGAAGACGACCTCGGTCTTGGCGGCGTAGTGCGCGCGCTCGAGCAGCGAGTTGTCGAGGCTGTGCTGCATCTGGATGCGGGTGGTGACGTAGGCCGTGATCGCGACGAGCGCCACCGCCAGGCCGACGGTCAGCATGGTCAGCAGGATCACCCGGCTGGCCAACGAGCGCCGGTAGTGCCACTTGCCGTCGGGGCCGGGGCCGACCGCGAGGCCCTGACCGGCCCAGAACGTGCTCATTCCTTGAGCACGTAGCCCACGCCACGCACCGTGTGGATCAGCCGGGCCTCCTCGGCCAGCTCGGTCTTGCGGCGCAGGTAGCCGACGTAGACCTCGAGGGAGTTGGCGGTCGTCGGGAAGTCGTAGCCCCAGACCTCCTCGAGGATGAAGCTGCGCTCGAGCACCCGGCGCGGCCGCCGCAGGAACATCTCCAACAGCGTGAACTCCGTGCGCGTCAGCTCGATCGAGCGGCCGGCGCGGGTCACCTCGCGGGTGGCGACGTTCATGGTGAGGTCGGAGAAGGAGAGCACCTCCTCCTCGTCGCCGTCCTCGTGGGTGGTGACCCGGCGCAGCAGCGCGCGCAGCCGCGCGAGCAGCTCCTGCAGGGCGAACGGCTTGGTCAGGTAGTCGTCGGCGCCGGCGTCGAGACCCTCGACCCGGTCGCCCACGGCGTCGCGTGCGGTGAGCACGAGGATCGGCACGTCGTTGCCGGCAGCCCGCAGCGCACGGGTGGCATCGAGCCCGTCGAGCCGCGGCATCATCACGTCCATCACGACGACGTCGGGCAGCACCGAGCCGATCCCGGCGAGCGCCTCGGCCCCGTCGCCGGCCAGGTGCACGTCGTAGCCGTTGAACTCCAGGGACCTCCTCAACGACTCCCGCACCGCGCGGTCGTCGTCGACGACGAGGACACGCGGCGGGTGCGGGGGACGCTGGGACACGCCCCCATGATGCCCAACCCGGCTGAGCGCCGCCTGAGAAGGGGCCCGCCGGGCCGCGCGATGCGGGCCGTGCGCCTACACGAACCGCGAGGCGATCTTGGCCGCCCGGGCGCCGTACCCGCCACCGAAGAGGCAGGCGTGCACGACGAGGGGGAAGAGCTGGTGGATCCCGAGACGGTCCTGCCAGTCGTCGGCGAGCGGCGCGACCTCCTCGTAGGCGGCGATTACGTGCTGGAGCTGGGGAAGGCCGAAGAGGGTGAGCATCGCGAGGTCGACCTCGCGGTGGCCGCCGTAGGCCGCCGGGTCGATCACCACGACCCGCTCGTCCTGGGCCCAGAGCACGTTGCCGTTCCAGAGGTCGCCGTGCAGCCGCGCGGGCGGCTCGTCGGGCACCAGCTCGCCGACCCGAGCGGCGGCGCGCTCGATGAGGTCGGCATCGGCCGCCTCGACGAGGCCCTTGTCGCGCGCGACCCGCAGGTAGGGCGCGATCCGCCGCTCGGCGTAGAACTCGGCCCACGTCGGCAGCGGTTGGTTGTTGAGGGGCAGCCGTCCGATGTAGCCGTCCGTCTCGCCGCCGTACGACGGCGCACCGGCACGGTGCGTGCGCGCGAGCGCCCGCCCGAAGCCCGCGGCCGCGTCCTGGCCGGGGCGGCTGGTCTCGACCCACGACAGGATCAGGCAGTCGGAGTCGACGGCCAGCACCTCGGGGGTGGCGACGCCGTCGTCGACGCCGGCCAGCCAGGCGAGCCCGGC
This sequence comes from Nocardioides candidus, assembly GCF_041321175.1. Classification (NCBI taxonomy): domain Bacteria; kingdom Bacillati; phylum Actinomycetota; class Actinomycetes; order Propionibacteriales; family Nocardioidaceae; genus Nocardioides; species Nocardioides candidus. The sequence continues at coordinate 600,601 of NZ_JBGGWC010000001.1, forward strand.
CGCCTCGTGCTCGAAGAACGCGGGGGGCGCCTGGGGGAGGGTCTTGAGGAAGGCGGTGCGCCCGCTGGAGAGGCGCAGCTTGACCGCGTTGCAGACGTCGCCGCCCGCCACCGGCGCGGTCGAGATCACCGAGGAGCCGAGCAGCTGCTCCGCCCGTCCTGCGACCGCCGGTTGCCGCGCCACGTCACATGCTCCTGACCGACTCGCTAGGCCTGGCCCTTGAGGGCGCGCGGGATCTCGCGGCCCTGCTCGATCGCGCGCTCGGGCGCCTTGACCTGCTTGAGCTTCTTGATGCCGAGGAGGATCAGCAGCACCGAGATGAGCAGCCAGAAGCCGGCCACGATCAGGAAGGCCCAGTGCAGGCTGAGACCGTCGCCGTTCCAGTTGATGAAGTAGGCGGCGGCGACCGACAGGATGATCACGAACAGCACGAGGAAGAACGCCGCGGCGAGCAGGAACACCGTGCCCATGCCACCGGCGGTAACGCTCACCTTCAGCTCGGACTTCGCGAGCTGGATCTCCTTGCGCATCAGCGTGGAGAAGTCGGTCTGGGCGTCCTTGATCAGGCGCCCGATCGTGGGCTCTTCGTTGCGGGGTGTCTCGATGGCCATCTTGACGTGGAGTTCCTCTGGACGAGAGTCGGTCACGGGTCGAGGTCGTCCGCGGCAGTGGGACGGCCTCTCCGGGCGACCTTACAGAACTGCGACCCACCGCGCCGCTCCGCTCTCGTCCCCGGGCTCACCCCGCCTCGGCCTCGAACCGCTCCGAGAGGGCGTAGCGCAGCAGCACGACGTCACCGATGGGCCGGGTCTCGACCAGTCGCGCCCGGTGGTCGGGGCACCACGGGAAGCGCCCGTCGTCCACGAACCGTCGGGCCCTGGAGTCACCGACGAAGAACGGCGCGACGACCAGCTGCAGCTCGTCGGCGAGCCCGTGGGTGAGGTACTGCGTGTGCATGGTGCCGCCGCCCTCGACCATCAACCGCCGCACGCCGCGGCGGTGGAGGTCCGCGCCGATCAGGCCGAGCCGGCGCGGCGCACGGCCGGCATCGACCACGGTGGCCACCCCTGCCAGCCTGGCGGACGTCGCGGCGGCGACGTCGGAGCCGGCGTACACGATCTTCTCGGTGGCGCCGGTCGTGAAGAAGCTGCACCGAGGGTCGAGGTCTCCGCGCGCGGTGACCGTCACCTTGGCCGGGGAGTCGGGCAGGCCGGCGGCCGCGCGGGCGGCGCGCCGCTGCGCAGCGCGCACGAGCAGCCGGGGGTTGTCCTTCCGGACGGTCGCGGCGCCCACCAGGATCGCGTCGCAGCCGGCGCGCACCTCATCGACCCGGTCGAAGTCGGCCTCGTTGGAGAGCAGCAGGCGCTCGTCGGTCGCGCCGCCCAGGTAGCCGTCGAGCGACATGCTGCAGCTGAGCAGGGTGTAGGGACGCTCAGGCATGCGCAGCCACCTCCGTCCGCCGGGGCTCCCGGTCCGACGCGCCCATCAGCGTCACGAGCCCCGGCAGGGTCGCCAGCAACGAGACGACGCCGAAGACCACCGCCACGCTCACGCCGGTCGCGGCGCCGAGCCCGGCCTGCGCGAAGAGCCACGCGGCCACGCCCTCCCGCGGCCCCCACCCGGCGAGGGAGAGCGGCACCGCGGAGGCCAGCAGCACCGCGAGCGCGAGGGCGACCAGGGCGGCCGCGCCGAGGTCGACGCCCACCGCCCGCGCGGCCACCACGAACACGGCCACGTGCCCGGTCGCGACCAGCACGGACGCGAGCACCACGCGCCGGCCCAGCCACACCAGCAGCACGGCGGCCGACACCGCTGCCGCCGGCAGCGCCCAGAGCGCCCGGCTCCCGGGGCTCGACCCGAGGCCGAGGCCGACCGGCAGCCAGGGCAGTGCGGCGAGCGCCATGGCTGCCTGGACCGCCTGCCCGGCGGCGCGGTCCCACACGACCGACCCGAGTCCGCGGACCGCGGACCCGGTCGTGCGGCCGTGGTCGACCGCGCGGTGGACGTCGCCGAGCACGCCGCCCGGCAGGGTCGCGTTGAGCAGCTGCGAGCGGTAGTAGCGGTGGTAGGCGACGTCGACGGGGATCGGCACCCCGAGCCGGGTCGAGAGCAGGCTCCAGCGCCATGCGCAGCACGCGGTCGTCAGCGCCGTGACGACCAGCGCGACGAGGACGGCCGTCCACGACGTGCGCCGCAGTCCTTCCACGAACGGCCCCGCGCCGACGGCCACCAGCAGCAGCGCCAGGACCAGCACGCCCCCGAGCAGCCGCAGCCTCGCCCACGTGCGCTCGCTCATCGCAGCACCACCTCGAGGTCGCGCGCGGTGTCGGCCCACGACCGCAAGGAGGTACGGCGACCCGCCGCTGCCGCGCGGAGCTCCTCGCGGGCGGAGGCGTCGGTGAGCCAGCGACGCAGCTCGGCGGCCAGGGCGTCGGGGTCGTCGGACGGCACCAGCACCCCGCCGGCACCGACTGCCTCGACCGTCCCGCCGACGGCCGTGGCGAGCACCGGCACGCCGTGGGCGAGCGCCTCGGTGGCCGCCATGCCGTAGGCCTCGTGGCGGGCGCCCGAGACGAGGAGGTCGGCCTCCTCGTAGGGCGGGGCGGGCAGCGGACCGGCGAAGGTCACCCGCTCTGCGGCGGGGCTGCGGCGAAGCGCCTCGACGAAGGAGGGCTCGAGGTCCAGCGCGCCCGCCACCACGCAGGTCCACGCGAGGTCGGCGACCCGCTCGAGCGCGGCCAGCACGACGTCGTACCCCTTGAGGCGGGTGACGGCACCGACGCAGAGCAGGCGCTCGCCGGCCGACGACGCCGTGGTCGACGGCGACGGGTCCACCCCGGGCCGGGCCACCATGACGTGCGAGGGGTCGAGGCCGTAGTGCGTGACCACCCACTCCCGCGTCCAGTAGCTCGTCGTGACGATCTCGGCGGCCGCGTGCAGGAGGGCGCGCTCGGCGGTGCGCCAGCCGGGCTGGGACTGCGCGAAGGGCATGTGCAGCAGCACCACCGCGCCGCGGTAGCGGTCCGGCTCCCTCAGCCCGACGAGGGCGTCCACGACGACCACCCCTCCGTCCGCGACGTCTCGCGGGTGCTCGTGCTGCTCGGTCACCGTCCACCCGCGCTCGCGCAGCGCGCCGATCACCTTGCGGTCGTAGCGGTTGCCGCCGCTCGGCCGCGCCGGGTCGTCGACGTCGGGTGGCAGCACGAAGCGGAGTGTCGTCACAGGCGCCTCTCGTAGCTGGCCCACGCGACGTGCGACTCGCGCAGCGTCACCTCGATGCCGTCGAGCCCCTCCGCCGGACGCCCGAGCCGCCCGGCGTGTGCGCGCTCGGCGAGCCGGTCGGCGACGAGTCGCGCGAGCACCTCGGTCGTGGTGACCACGCCCGCGAGCTCGTCGTGGTCGTCGAGGTTGCGGTAGGTCAGGTCCGCGAGCACGGCCTTCAGCTCCTCGGTCGCCCGCCCGATGTCCACCACGATCCCGTCGGCGTCGACGTCGGTGGCGCGGAAGGTCGCGTCGACGACGTACGTCGCCCCGTGCAGCCGTTGCGCCGGTCCGAACACCTCTCCCGGCAGGCTGTGGGCGACCATCATGTGGTCGCGCACGGTCACGCGGTAGGTCACAGCGGGCCTCCCTGGTAGTCGATCGCGTGGCAGAGCGCGTAGGCCCCGTCGGCCAGCGACGCCATCACCTCGGGCAGCGCGGTGAACGGTGAGGTGCCCGTCAGCAGGGCGTCGAAGGCGTCGTCGGCCAACAGGTCCAGCGCCAGCGCCAGCCGCTCGGAGTGCGTACGGCGGCCACGCATCGCCGGCGCGACCATGCCCACCTGGCTGGCGCGGATCGTCAGCCGCCGGGAGTGGAAGGCGCCGCCGAGGTCGAGCGTGACCGGCCGGTCGCCGTACCAGCTGACCTCGAGGACCGTGCCCTCCGTCGCGAGCAGGTCGAGCGAGGTCTGCAGGCCGGTCGAGGTGGCCGATGCGTGCACCACGAGGTCGAGCTCGCCGGACGCCTCGTCGGGCGCGACGAGGTCGACCCCGAGCTCCTTGGCGACGACCGTCCGCGCGGGGTCGACGTCGACCAGGACCACCTGCACGCCAGGGGTGCGGACGAGCAGCCGCGCGATCGCGCAGCCGACCATCCCCGCGCCGACCACGGCGATCCGCTGACCGGTCAGGGGACCGGCGTCCCACAGCGCGTTGACGGCGGTCTCGACCGTCCCCGCGAGCACCGCGCGTCCGGTCGGCACCGCATCGGGCACCGGCACCACGGCATCGGCGGGGACGACGTACGCCGTCTGGTGCGGGAAGAGGCAGAACACCCGCCGGCCCTCGAGGTCGGGTGGGCCCTGCTCGACGATGCCGACGTTGAGGTAGCCGTACTTCACCGGCTCGGGGAGGTCGCCCTCCTGGAAGGGCGCGCGCATGGCGCGGCGCTGGTCGGCCGGCACACCGCCGCGGAAGACCAGCGTCTCGGTGCCACGGCTGATGCCGGTGCGCAGCGTGCGCACGAGGACCTCGCCGGGCCCGGGGGCGGGCAGGGCCACCGGGCGGATCTCGCCGTGGCCGGGCCCGGTCACCCAGAAAGCCTGTGCCTCGAGCACGAGCGCCTCCTCTCCGGTGAACCGCAGCGGCCCGTGTGACGTAGGACCGATATTCCTACACACGGAGGTGCGGTGGCACGGGTTCACCCGGTCGCGAAGGTCCCGGCGGCACCGGCGGCGCGCCTGGCCCCGGGACCGCTGGTCGCCCTCGCCCTGGTGGCCGCCGTGCTGGCCGCGCTCGACGCCTCGGTCGGGCTCGGACCGGTCGGCTGGGGGGTCGGCCTCCTCTGCGGAGCGGTGGGCTCCAGCCTGGTCGCCGGCGCCCTCGCGCGCCACCGGGCGCGCGGCATCGGCCCGGCCGGCTGGATCACCAGCGCCCGCGCCGCGCTGGCCTGTGGTGTCGCGGGGCTGACGGCGGAGGGCTACCTCGGGGACGCCGCCACCGCGGCGGTCGTCGTGCTCGCATCCGTCGGCCTGGCGCTCGACGGGGTCGACGGCCAGGTCGCCCGCCGCACCGGTACGGCCTCGGCGCTCGGCGCCCGCTTCGACATGGAGGTCGACGCCTTCCTCATCGCCGTGCTCAGCGTCGCGGCCGCGCCGGTCGTCGGCGCGTGGGTGCTCGCGATCGGTGCCATGCGCTACGTGTACGTCGTCGCCACCCGGGCCCTCCCGTGGCTGCGCCGGCCGCTGCCGCCGCGCTACTCGGCGAAGGTCGTCGCCGTCCTGCAGGCCGTGGTCCTCATCGTCGTGGTGAGCGAGACGCTGCCGCTCGCCGCGGCCCGCACCGGTGCGGCGATCGCCCTCGCGCTCCTCGTCCACTCCTTCGGCCGCGACGTGGTGGTCCTGTGGCGCCGCCGAAGGGAGCCGCTAGCTGTGGAGGTGCCGTTGACCGGGCCGCTGGTCCCCGTCGGCTACGTCACGGCTGCCGCGCTGGTCTCGCTGTGGCTCGCGCTGGCGCTGCCCGACCCGGCCGAGGACCTGTCGATCGGCGACCTCGTGCGGATCCCGGCAGAGGGACTGCTGCTGGTCGCCGCCGCGCTCGTGCTGCCGCCCGTCGTCCGGCGCTGGGGAGCCGCACTGTTCGGCGTCGTCGCAGGCGTCCTCGTGGTGCTCCGGGTGCTCGACACCGGCTTCGACCTCGTGCTCGACCGGCGGTTCGACCCGCTGGCGGACTGGACCTACCTCGACTCCGGTGTCGGCGTCCTCGGCGACTCCATCGGCGCCGGGGCTGCGCACCTGGTCGTGGTCGGGGTGGTCGTTGCGGTGGTCGCGGTCGTCGTCGGCCTCGGCCTCGCCGCCGCGCGAGTGGCGCGGGCCGCCGCCGACCACCGGCGCGCCTCGCTGCGCAGCCTCGGGGTGCTGGGCACGGTCTGGGTGCTCGCCGCCGTCGCGGGCCTGCACGTCGCGGGCGGCGCGCCGCTCGCCGCGGTCAGCGCGGCCGGCCTCGCGGTGGACACCGTCGACCAGGTCCGGGCGGGCATCGCCGACGAGGGGGAGTTCGCCGACGAGATCGGCACCGACGCGTTCGCCGACGTGCCCGCCGACCGCCTCCTCACCCGGCTCCGCGGCAAGGACGTGCTGGTGGTCTTCGTCGAGAGCTACGGCCGTACGGCGACCCGCGGGTCGTCGTACGCCCCTGGTGTGGACGCCGTCCTCCGCGAGGGGACCCGGCAGCTCGACGCGGCGGGCTACCGCTCGCAGTCGGCCTACCTGACCTCGCCGACCTTCGGCGCGGGCAGCTGGCTGGCGCACGCCACCACGCAGTCGGGCCTGTGGGTCGACAGCGAACGGCGCTACCAACAGCTCCAGGACAGCGACCGGCTCACCCTCACCCGCGCCTTCGGCCGCGCCGGCTGGCGCACCGTCTTCGACGTCCCGGCCAACACCCGCGACTGGCCGGAGGGCGCGGACTTCTACGGCTACGACCAGCTCTACGACTCCCGCAACGTCGGCTACGCGGGGCCCGCGTTCGGCTACGCGCCGGTGCCGGACCAGTACACGCTCGACTTCTTCCGCCGCACCGAGCTCGCCGCCGCCGACCGCAAGCCGGTCTTCGCGGAGATCGACCTGATCTCCAGCCACCACCCCTGGACGCCCTCCCCGCCGCTGGTGCCGTGGGACCGGGTCGGCGACGGCTCGGTCTTCGACGGCACGACCGAGGACGTTTCGGCAGTCGACGAGGCGACCGACCCCGACCTGGTGAAGGAGCTCTACGGCCGCTCGATCCAGTACTCGTGGCAGACGCTGGTCTCCTGGCTCACCACCTATCCCGACCCGGACCGGGTGCTGGTCGTGCTCGGCGACCACGAGCCGCACTCCTACGTCAGCGGCGACGGCGACGGGGAGATCGACCACGACGTGCCGGTCAGCGTGATCACGCAGGACCCCGAGGTCGGTCGGCTCTTCGCCACCTGGCACTGGGACGACGGTCTGCTGCCCACGGCCGACGCGCCGCTCCTGCCGATGTCGGACCTGCGCGACGCCATCCTCACCACGTTCGGGCCGCGCGCCCGCTGAGGCGGCGGCGCCTCAGCGGGTCACCGGTCGAGGCGCAGGACCGGCTCCCCGTCGGCGCCGACGACCTCGACGGTCGCGATGTCGTCGGGGACCGCCGAGCTGGCGCCGGTGACGTGCAACGAGCGGCCCGGGATGGCCTTCCACACCGCGACCTGTTGCGTGTCGCCGTCGGTGGTCGTCACGACCAGCGTGTAGGCGTAGGCGGCATGACCGCCGTACGGGCTGTCGTACTCGCAGTCGAGGTCGAGCCGGGTGCCCCAGTCGACCTCGGTGAGCGAGACCCAACCGGTCGACGAGCCGTGCCCGACGGGCATCAGGCGCAGCCGTTCGGCGGTCGGTGCGGGCGCCGCGGTGGAGGTGCGGTCGCCGTCGCCGTTGCCGTCGGTCAGGACGCTCGCGGCGGCCGCGGACCCCGCGCCGACCACGACGACCGCCGCAGCGGCCGCGAGGAGGGTCCGCCGGGTCCGTCGGCGCTGGTCGTGCCGGGTGGCCGCGACCAGCGACGGCAGCAACGTGGGCGGCACCGCGGAGGTCTTCGGCGGCGACTCGAGCACGTCGACCGGCACCCGCGAGAGCAGACCGGGCAGGCCGGCCAGCTCGCGTACGGCGCGCGCGCAGTCCTTGCACGTCGTCAGGTGCCGCTCGAAGTCGGTGCGCTCGGCCGGGGAGAGCGAGCCCAGGACGTAGGCGGCGTCCCACTCGTGGCGGTCGCAGCTCATCGGGTCACCCCCAGCTCCTCGAGCGCCAGTCGCAACGAGCGGAGCGCGTAGTGGGTGCGGGACTTCACCGTGCCCTCGGGCACGCCGAGCCGTCGGGACGCCTCGGCGACCGAGCGCCCGCGGTAGTAGCACTCGAGCAGCACCGCGCGGTGCTCCTCCGAGAGCCGGGTCAGCGCCTCGGCGACGACCCACGACTGCAGGAGCTCGTCGGTGCGGTCCGAGGTCGGGCTGGTGTCGGGGACCTCGTCGGTCGGGAACTCACGGCGGGACCGCTTCGAGCGCCACTCGTCGATCACGATGTTGCGGGCGACGGTGAACAGCCAGGACCGCACCGAGCCGCGCGACTCCTCCAGCACGGACGCGTTGCGCCACGCGCGCAGCAGGGTCTCCTGCGCGACGTCCTCGGCGTGCGCGTGGTCGCTGCCGGTGAGGTGCAGGCAGAACGACCAGAGCGCAGCGGCGTGCTCGTCGTGCAGCTCGCGCATGACGGCGGCCGCGCTGGCCGGGTTGTCGGACATGGCACCTCCCACCACACACACGGACGAGAACGGTCCTCGGTTCAGTCTGCCTCTCCCCGGCACCGATAGGATCGCTCGCAGGTGAGCCGGGAAGTCTGGTCGGCACGTCGTCAGCGACCCCCGACCCGAGCGCAGCGAGGAAGCCCGCCGTGACCGAGACACCTCCCGACCAGCCCCACCAGCCCGACCAGTCCGACGTGGACGGCCGGCAGGGCGACACCGACCGCGCGTCGCTGTGGCGCGCGGGCCCCGTCCTCTCGGCGAGCGGCCGGCCCCTGGCCCGCTACCTCGCCCGTCCGCTGCGCGAGTTCCTGCGGATCGAGTCCGCCAGCTCGTTCCTGCTGCTGGGGGCCGCCGTCACGGCGCTGGTCTGGGCGAACTCGGGGTGGTCGTCGTCGTACGAGGATCTCTGGCACCTCCGCCTCGACCTCCGACTCGGATCGTTCGAGCTCGGCGGCACGCTCCACCACTGGGTCAACGACGCGCTGATGGTGGTCTTCTTCTTCGTCGTCGGGCTGGAGATCAAGTACGAGCTGGCGAGTGGCGAGCTGCGGGACCCGCGGGCCGCGGCACTGCCGATCGTCGCGGCCGCCGGCGGGATGGTGGTGCCGGCCGGCATCTACGCGCTCGTGGCCGCGGGGGGCGACGGGGCCGCGGGGTGGGGGATCCCGATGGCCACCGACATCGCCTTCGCGGTCGGGGTGCTCGGGGTGCTCGGGCGCCGCATCCCGTCGGCGGCCCGGCTCTTCCTGCTGACGCTCGCGATCGTCGACGACATCGGGGCGATCATCGTGATCGCCGTCTTCTACACCGACGACCTCGACCTGGTCTGGCTCGCGGTCGCGGCGGGGCTCGTCGCTGTCGTGGTCGGGATGCGGCTGCTGCGGGTGTGGGCGATACCGGCCTACCTCGTCGTCGGTGTCGGGATCTGGTACGCCGTCCTCGAGTCCGGGGTGCACGCCACGATCGCAGGCGTGGTGCTCGGGCTGCTGACGCCGGCGGGTGCCCTGCTCGACGAGGAGGTGGCGCGCCGCCATGCGCAGGAGGCGCTCGCGGACAACCTGCTCGACCCGGACGAGGTCCACCGGCTGCGGTTCCTCGTGGCGGAGTCGGTGCCCGTGGTGGAGCGACTGCAGCACCACCTGCACCCGCTGTCGGCCTACGTCGTGCTCCCGGTCTTCGCCCTCGCCAACGCGGGGGTGCACCTCGGGACCGACGCCTTCGACGCCGGCGCGTCGACCGCTGTCGCCCTCGGCGTCGCCGCCGGCCTGGTCATCGGCAAGCCGCTCGGGATCTTCCTCGCCTGCCAGGTCGCCGTGCGCACCAGGCTCGCCCGGCTGCCCGACGGGGTCGGCTGGTCCCAGCTCGCCGGGATCGGCGCGGTCGCCGGGATCGGCTTCACCGTCTCGCTCTTCATCGCCGGCCTGTCGTTCGACGACCCCGCGCTCACCGAGGCGGCCAAGCTCGGCACGCTCGGCGGGTCGCTGGTCGCCGCCGTGGTCGGGATCGGTCTCCTGGTCAGCCTGCAGGGCGGCGCGCGGGGCGACCGTTTCCCACGGGATGTGGCCGAGTGAGACCGACCCGCCCCCTCAGTCCTCGCCCTTGCCGGCGTCGATCCCGGACGAGATCAGCTCCATCACGGAGCTGTCGGCGAGGGTCGTGACATCCCCGACCTCGCGGTGCTCGGCGACGTCGCGGAGGAGGCGGCGCATGATCTTGCCCGAGCGGGTCTTGGGCAGCTCGGGGACGATCATGATCTGGCGCGGGGTGGCGATCGGGCCGATCTCCTTGCGCACGTGCTGGCGCAGCTCCTGGACGATGTCGGCACCGCCGTCGCCGGCGGTCTCGCGCAGGATCACGAACGCGCAGACGGCCTGGCCGGTGTCGTCGTCCTTGGCGCCGACGACCGCGGCCTCGGCGACCTTCGGGTGGGACACCAGCGCCGACTCGATCTCGGTGGTGGAGAGCCGGTGGCCGGAGACGTTCATGACGTCGTCGACGCGGCCGAGCACCCAGATGTCGCCGTCGGTGTCCTTCTTGGCGCCGTCGCCCGCGAAGTAGAAGCCCTGCGACCTGAAGCGCGACCAGTACGTGTCGACGTAGCGGTCGTCGTCGCCCCACAGCGTGCGCAGCATCGAGGGCCACGGCTGGGTGACGACGAGGTAGCCGCCCGACCCGTCGGGCACCGACTTGCCGTCGTCGTCGACCACGTCGGCGGCGATGCCGGGGATCGCGGTCATCGCCGAGCCCGGCTTGCCCGCGGTCACGCCCGGCAGGGGGCTGATCATGATCGCGCCGGTCTCGGTCTGCCACCAGGTGTCCACCACGGGGGTGCGGTCGCCACCGATGACGTGGCGGTACCAGACGTAGGCCTCCGGGTTGATCGGCTCCCCGACCGAGCCCAGGATCCGCAGCGACGACATGTCGGAGCGGTCGGGCACCTCGTTGCCCTGCTTCATGAAGGACCGGATCGCGGTGGGGGCGGTGTAGAAGATCGTGACGCCGTACTGCTCGACGATCTGCCACCACCGGCCGCGCTCGGGGCTGTCGGGGGTGCCCTCGTAGACGACCTGCGTCACGCCGTTGGCCAGCGGCCCGTAGACGATGTAGGAGTGACCGGTCACCCAGCCGATGTCGGCGGTGCACCAGTAGACGTCGGTCTCGGGCTTGAGGTCGAAGACCGCGTGGTGGGTGTAGGCGGCGCCGGTCAGGTAGCCGCCCGTGGTGTGCAGGATGCCCTTGGGCTTGCCGGTCGAGCCGGACGTGTACATGACGTAGAGGGGGTGCTCGGCGTCGAAGGCCTCGGGGGTGTGCTCGGTCGAGGCGTTGCCGACGACGTCGTGCCACCACACGTCGACGTCGTCGTCCCACCCGTCGTCGCCGAGGTCCTGGCCGGTACGGCGGACGACGAGCACCTTCTCGACGAGGTCGGTCTTGGTGCGGGCCTCGTCGACCGCGGGCTTGAGCGCCGAGGGCGCGCCGCGACGGTAGCCGCCGTCGGAGGTGATGACGACCTTGGCCTGGCAGTCGTCGATGCGGGAGGCCAGCGCGTCGGCGGAGAACCCGCCGAACACCACCGTGTGCGGGGCGCCGATGCGCGCGCAGGCCAGCATCGCCACGATCGCCTCGGGGATCATCGGCATGTAGATCGCGACCCGGTCGCCGGCGGCCACACCGAGCTCGGTCAGGGCGTTGGCGGCCTGCGAGACCTCGTCCTTCAGCTCCGCGTAGGTGATGTCGCGCGTGTCGCCGACGGGCTCGCCCACCCAGTGGATCGCCACCTTGTCGCCGCGGCCGGCCTCGACGTGGCGGTCGACGCAGTTGTACGACGCGTTGAGCGTGCCGCCCGTGAACCACTTGTAGAACGGGGGGTTGCTGTCGTCGAGGACGGTGTCCCACTTCTGCGCCCAGCTGAGCCGCTCGGCCTGCTCGGCCCAGAACGCCGGCCCGTCGGCAGCCGCCTTCTCGTAGGCGTCGGCCTTGACGTTGGCCTCGGCCGCGAGGTCGGCCGGCGGCTCGAACCGCCGGTCCTCCTTGAGCAGGTTGGCAAGGGTCTCTGCGGACGACGAGCTGTCGGTCACGGTCATCTCCTGGGTCCTCGGGATGTCTCAGATCACACTAGGCCGGTCGCGGGAGCGTGACCACGGGTGGGTTGCGGCCGCGCCGCCCGGCATCCCGACGGGTGTATCACGCGGTCCCCGCGGCCCCTCCTCCGTGTGTCACATTCCGACAAGTCACGAGGAGTCCCCATGGACGTCAACCGCTACCTGCTCAGCACGCTGCTCCGGCTGCACCCGGAGGCCTGGGACGCGGTCATCCCGCACAGCATCTTCGTCGCGAAGGGCGTGCGCTTCGGCAAGTCCCTCGTCGAGCTCGCCGCGATCGCGGACCGGATCGGCCAGCCCGTGCGGCCGATGGCCGAGTGGTCCGACACCGGCGACCTTCTCGACGACCTCGGCGACGACTCGGCGATCGCAGCGCTGATCGCCAAGCTCCTGGCCCACCCCGGTCCGGTCGTCGACGACGAGATCAAGCCGCACTGGCGCAACGAGGTGCTCGCCGGCGTCGCCCTCGGCCTGGCCTCCGGCGGCGCCGCGGTCGACAGCAACGCGTTCCTCAGCGAGGTCTTCGCCGCCGCGGTCAGCGGGGTGTCCGCGGTCGACGTGCGTCGTACGGCGGCCTGACCTGCCCTCAGGCCCAGGGGTCCTCACGCGCCCAGACGGTGGGGAAGTGCAGGCGGACGCCGTCCGCCTGCGCGAGCGGTGCGAGCACCCGCATCGTGTGGTCGAGGTCGTCGCCGAGGTAGGGCAGGGCGCGCAGCGGCCGGTCGAGCGGGCGGAAGAAGTCGTCCCAGTGGATGAGGACGACGCGGCGCGCGCCGACGGCCCGGACCGTGTGCTCCCAGTAGGAGCGCAGGTAGCTCTCGTCCTGCTTCCCGAGCTGACCGATGCCGAGGTAGGCGACCTCGGCCCGGTGGCCGTCGAGCGCGCCGGGGACGTAGCCGGCGCTGCCCTGCACGAGCATCCGGTGGCCGCTCGCGTGGGCGACGAGGATGCTCCAGGCCTCGCCGCACCTGTAGGCGGAGGTCCGCGCCGGCGGCCTCACCGGAGCGGTGATCGCGCCGGGGTAGCGGTCGGGCGGGCAGTGCGACGAGACCACGAACGTCAGGGAGTAGGCGCCCGTGACCACCTCGTCGCCGCCCGCCACGACCTGGATCCGGTCGTCGGGAAGTCCGGCGCCGCGGCCGATGTTCGCGGTCGACCCGCCGCCGACGAGGAGCGCCCCGGTGCGGTCCGCGACCACCGCGGAGTCGAGCGCGTGGTCGTAGTGGCTGTGCACGGGGACGACGACGCCGAGGCGGGTGGCACCCGCTCGCTCGAGACAGGCGTCGATCCGGGCGGGGTCGGGGGCGATCCTGCCCAGCCCCACCGAGAGCAGGCCGGGCCGCGAGAAGAACCCGTCGGTCAGCACCTGCGTGCGACCGTCGTCGACGAGAAGCGTCGCGACCCCCAGGAACGTCACCGACAGCGCGCCCTCGGCTCGCGGCACGTCGAAGCGGGACCGGTAGGGCTCGAGGTCGGGTCGAGCGGTGGGCAGGCGCACGCCGCGACGCTAGGCGATGCCCTCAGAGGAGCGCCACCACCGCGGCGGGGTCCTCGACGTGCGGGTTGTGCCCGAGACCGGCCCACGTGACCACCTCCGCGCCGAGACCGGCGTAGTTGGCGGCGCGCACCATCACGTCCTCGGATCCCCGCCCCAGCGTGACCGGACAGGAGACGCCGGCGAGCAGGGCCGGCATGTCCGGCACGCCGAAGTCGAAGGTCCCCATGTCCTGGGCGATCCGCCAGCCGTCCGTCGTCGCGCGCACGCCGGCGGAGTGGGCCGGGTCGGCGGGATCGGCGAGGCCGCGGAGCCCGGAGGCCATCAGGTAGCGCTCCACCGCCTCCTCGCGGGTCGCGAAGACCCGGGCCGGCTTGAGCGACTGGCCGCGCATGCCCTCGACGTGCTCGGCGGGCCAGTAGGTCTTGATCGAGAAGCCGATCACCCGCTGCACGCCCGGCCGCCTGCCGGCCAGCGCGAGCGCGACCATCCCGCCCATGGAGTGACCGACCAGCACGAGCTCGCGGTCGTCGGGCAGCACCGAGCCGACGAGCCCGGCCTGCGCCTCGAAGGAGTACGACGGCGCCGGGTCCGAGCGCCCGTGGCCCGGCAGGTCCACGGCGACCCACTGCCCCGGCCAGGCCGCGGGGAGCAACGCCTCCACCCCGCGCCACAGCTCGGCCGTGCCCCCGAGCCCGTGGAGCAGCACGAGCAGCGGCCCCTGCTCGGAGGGGTCGTCGCCGCCGTACCGGTGCCAGATCACGGGCGTCAGGCTAACCAGCCCCTGTGAGGACGTGAGCACAAGTTGACCGAGGGGACCTCGCTCGGAGCCGCGTGGCGAAACGCCCGCCTCCCAGGATCGAGCCATGACGCTGACGCAACCTGCCCGCGAGCGCCGAGCCCGGCGCGGCTGGATCGACGAGTGGCACCCCGAGGACGAGCGGTTCTGGGCCGAGACCGGCGCGAAGGTGGCCCGGCGCAACCTGGTGTGGTCGATCTTCGCCGAGCACCTCGGTTTCTCGGTGTGGCTGATCTGGAGCGTCAGCTCCGCGTTCCTGCTGGCGCAGGGCTTCTCCTTCAGCCCGCAGCAGCTGTTCTTCCTCGTCGCGATCCCCAACCTGGTGGGCTCGCTGATCCGGGTGCCCTACACGTTGGCGGTGCCGCGGTTCGGGGGCCGCAGCTGGACGATGGTCAGCGCGAGCCTGTTGCTGATCCCCACGCTCTCGTTCGCGTGGTTCGTGACGCGGCCGGAGACGCCGTACTGGGTCTTCTGCGTGATCGCCGCGACGGCGGGCTTCGGTGGCGGGAACTTCGCGTCCTCGATGGCGAACATCAACTTCTTCTACCCGGCGCGCCTCAAGGGCGCGGCGCTCGGCCTCAACGCCGCAGGCGGCAACCTCGGCGTCGCGATCATCCAGCTCCTCCTGCCCGTCGTGGTCGGGGGTGCGGGCATCTTCGGTCTGGTGACGGCCTCCGAGGGCGGCATCCACCTCGAGCGCGCCGCGCTCGTCTACGCGGTCCTCGCGGTGGTGGCGGTGGTGGCCGCCGCGCGCTTCATGGACAACCTGAGCACCGCCCGGTCCAGCGTCCGCGAGCAGCTCGGCGTCGTCCGCAACCGACAGACCTGGGTGATGGCCTTCCTCTACATCGGGACCTTCGGCTCCTTCATCGGCTACTCCGCGGCGATGCCGCTGCTGATCCGGCTGAACTTCTGGCACCAGCCGGCGCCGGGTGTGCCGGGGACGGGCATCAACTTCGCCTACTACGCCTTCCTCGGCGCACTCATCGGCTCAGTGACCCGGCCGCTGGGCGGCCACCTCGCCGATCGGTTCGGCGGTGCGCGGGTGACGCTCGCGGCGTTCGGCGGCCTGCTCGCCGGGAGCCTCGGTGTGGTCTGGACGCTGACCCTGCTCGAGCCGCTGCCCCCGGCCGCGGCGCCGACGACCCCCACCGTGGAAGCGGTGGTGGACAGCAACGCGGACATCTTCCCCCTGTTCCTGGGGATGTTCCTGCTGATCTTCCTGTGCACCGGCATCGGCAACGGCTCGACGTACAAGATGATCCCGGCGATCTTCCGCACCGACGCCGAGCGCGCGACCGAGCCGGGCACTCCGGAGCGCGAGGCCGCACTGCTGGCCGGCACGAAGGGGTCGTCGGCCGCGGTCGGCATCATCGGCGCCGTCGGCGCGATCGGCGGCTTCCTCATCCCGATCACGTTCGGCTCGCCGTGGGTCACCGACCCGCTCGCCGCGACCCGCACCGCGTTCGTCGTGTTCGCCGCCTTCTACGTGGTCTGCGCGACGGTCACCTACGTCGTCTACCTCCGCAAGCCGCACCCCGCGAAGGCCGCGATGTCGTACGCCGGCATGGGGATCTGAGCCATGACCCGGACCCACTGCCCCTACTGCAGCCTCCAGTGCGGCATGACGCTGCAGACGAAGGGGCGTCCCGGTCCGAGGCAGGGCCTGGAGGTGCAGCCGTGGGCGGACTTCCCGGTCAACGAGGGCGCACTGTGCCGCAAGGGCTGGGCGGCCGCCGAGCTGCGCGGGCACCGCGAGCGGCTCACCACGCCGATGGTCCGCGACCGCGCCACCGGCGAGCTCCGCGCGGCGGGGTGGGACGAGGCGCTCGACCTCGTCGCCGCGCGGCTCCGCGAGCTGCAGGAGGCGTACGGCAAGGACAGCGTCGCCGTCTTCGGCGGCGGTGGGCTGACCAACGAGAAGGCCTACCAGCTCGGCAAGCTCGCGCGGGTCGCGCTCGGCACCAGCCAGATCGACTACAACGGCCGCTGGTGCATGTCGTCGGCGGCAAGCGCAGGCAACCAGGCGTTCGGGGTCGACCGCGGACTGCCCTTCCCCCTGGTCGACATCGAGGGTGCCGACGTCGTCGTCCTCGTCGGCTCCAACCTGGCCGAGACCATGCCGCCGGCCGCTCGCCACCTCGACCGGCTCCGCGAGCGCGGAGGCAAGGTCGTGGTGATCGACCCACGCCGTACCCCGACCGCCGAGCGCGCCGACCTCTTCCTGCAACCGGTGCCCGGCACCGACCTCGCGCTCGCGCAGGGCGTGCTGCACCTGCTCGACGCGACCGGCGCGGTCGACGAGGGGTACGTCGCGTCCCGCACGACCGGGTTCGACGAGGTCCGCCGCTCGGTGGCCTCCTGGTGGCCCGAGCGGGTCGAGCGGGTCACCGGTGTGTCGACGGGCGAGCTGCGCGCGCTCGCCGGCCTGGTCGCCGAGCACGACAAGGTCGTCATCCTCACCGCGCGCGGCGCCGAGCAGCACGCGCAGGGCACCGCGACCGTCCTCGGCTGGATCAACGTCGCGCTCGCCCGCGGCCTCCCCGGGCGAGCGCACGCCGGCTACGGCTGCCTGACCGGGCAGGGCCACGGCCCGGGCGGCCGGGAGCACGGCCAGAAGGCCGACCAGCTGCCCGGCTACCGGATGAT
This sequence comes from Nocardioides candidus, assembly GCF_041321175.1. NCBI lineage: Bacteria > Bacillati > Actinomycetota > Actinomycetes > Propionibacteriales > Nocardioidaceae > Nocardioides > Nocardioides candidus. Next base: position 617,440 of record NZ_JBGGWC010000001.1, read on the forward strand.
CGACGACCCGGAGGCACGTCGGCACGTCGCCGGGGTCTGGGGCGTGGACCCGGACAGCCTGCCCGGCAAGGGCCGGTCGGCCTACGAGCTGCTCGAGTCGCTGGGCGACGGCGGCGGCGCCAGGGCGCTCCTGGTCCTCGGCTCCAACATCGTCGTGTCGGCACCCCGCGCCACCCACATCGCCCAGCGCCTGGAGTCCCTCGACCTGCTGGTGGTCTGCGACCTGGTGATGTCGGAGACGGCGGCCATCGCCGACGTCGTGCTCCCGGTGACCCAGTGGGCCGAGGAGACAGGGACGATGACCAACCTCGAGGGGCGGGTGGTCCTGCGCGAGCAGGCCGTCGCGCCGCCGAGCGGCGTGCGCAGCGATCTCGAGGTGATCGCCGCGCTGGCCGAACGGCTGGGCTCGCCGGTGCCGTTCAGCACCGACGCGGAGGAGGTCTTCGCCGAGCTCGGGCGGGCCTCGGAGGGTGGGACGGCCGACTACTCGGCGATCACCTACGACCGGATCCGAGCGGAGCACGGTGTCTTCTGGGGATCGCCCCGCATGTTCGCCGACACCTTCCCGACCCCCGACGGACGGGCGCGCTGCATCGACGTCGAGCACGCGGGCCCGGCCGAGCAGCCCGACGCCACCTACCCGGTGCACCTGACGACCGGGCGGGTGCTCGCGCAGTACCAGTCGGGTGCTCAGACCCGCCGCGTGCGCTCGCTCCCCGACGACGGACCCTTCGTCGAGCTGCACCCGATGCTCGCGGACCGGATCGGTGCCCGCGACGGCGCGCCGGTCGTCGTCCGCACGCGGCGAGGTGCGCTGGAGGCCCCCGCCCGCATCGTCACCACCATCCGCCCGGACACGGTCTTCGTGCCCTTCCACTGGGTGGGCGCCAACCGGCTCACCAACGACGCGCTCGACCCCTCGAGCCGGATGCCGGAGTTCAAGGTCTGCGCCGCCGAGGTCACCGCGTAGTTGTGAGAGTGACCTATAGGTCACTCTGGCAACGACGCGAGCCGCCTGTGGAGGGCGCCTGACGCCGTGCCGGGAAATCTGGGACGGTCCCGGCATGTCTCGGGGCGGCTGGGAGGGGCTCGCGCAGGTCCAGTGCGGGCTGATCACGCGCGCTCAGCTGGTGGGGTGTGGCGTCAACCGCTGGGCGGTCCGGCACCGCATCGACTCCGGCCGATGGCTGGAGCTGACGCCGACGGTCGTGGCGACCACGACCGGCCCCTTGTCCCGGGAGCAGCTGAAGTGGCTCGGGGTCCTCCATGCGGGCGGCGACGCCCTGCTCGGCGACCTCACCGCCGCCGAGCACCTGGGGCTCCGCAGCTGGACGCGCGACCACGTCACCGTGCTGGTCACCAAGGACGCGACGCCGGGAGTCGTCGAGCCCGTGGTGTTCGTGGGCACGCGGCACCCCCTCAAGGCGCTGGCCCGACGAGGGAGCGAGCTGCCCTGTGCGGCGATCGAGCCGGCCGTGCTCATGTTCGCCGCCCGCCAGCGCTCCGCGAGGACGGCCGACGGTGTGCTGGCGGCGGCGGTGCAGCAGAGGCTGACCACCCCCGCCGACCTCCTCGACTGGATCGACCGGCTGCGCCCCCTGCGGGGAGCGCCGAGGATGCGCTCGGTCCTGGCCGAGATCGGCGGCGGCGCGCACTCCGTCGCCGAGCTCGACCTCGGCCGGATGTGCCGGGCGCACCGGATCAGGCGTCCCGATCGGCAGGTCAGGCGACGCGATGCCACGGGGAGGATGCGCTACACCGACGGCGAGTGGCGCCTCGCCGACGGACGGACCCTGGTGCTGGAGGTCGACGGTGCCTTCCACATGGACGTCGAGCACTGGGAGGACGACCTCGCCCGCGCCCGGGCGCTCACCCGTCCGGACCGGTTGGTGGTCCGGTGCACGTCGCGGGAGGTGCGGGACGAGCCCGAGACGGTCGCCCGGGACCTCATCGCGCTCGGCGTTCCCCGCGCGTAGTTGTGAGAGTGACCCATAGGTCACTCTCACAACGACGAGGCGGCCGGTGCGGGCGTGAGGAACTGTTGACAACGGGGGTGAGCCCGGGGACCGCGACGCGAAACGTCGGCGCCGTTTCGTAGACACATGACCTCCAGCCCCGATCGCCCGCCTCGGCGCGTGGTGGTCGTCGGCAACGGCATGGCGGCGACCCGGCTCGTCGAGGAGCTCGTCGCGCGCCGGGCGACGGACTCGATGCGGATCACGGTCCTGGGCGACGAGCCGCGGCCGCCGTACAACCGGATCCTGCTGTCGGCCGTCCTCGAGGGCACGCACCGCCCGGAGGCGCTGACGCTGCGCGACCCGGAGTGGTACGCCGAGCACGGCATCGACCTGCGACCCGGCGCGCGCGTGCTGGAGATCGAGCGCGAGCTGAAGGACGTGATGCTCGTCGACGGCACGATCATCGAGTACGACGCCCTGGTGCTCGCCACGGGCAGCATCCCCACGCTCCCGCCGATCCGCGGCCTGGTGCGGATGGACGGCTCGCTGCACGAGGCCGTGCACGCGTTCCGCTCGCTGGCCGACTGCGAACGGCTGCTCCGGGCCGTCGAGCCGGCGGCCGCCGGTCGACGCGCGGTCGTGGTCGGCGGCGGCCTGCTCGGCCTGCAGGTGGCGCGGGCGCTGGGCGCCCGCGGCGTCGCCACCGAGATCGTCGAGGGCGGCGACCACCTGCTCCACCAGCAGCTCGGCCCGGCTGCCGGGCAGATCCTCCGGCGCGATCTGGTGCGCCTGGGCGTCGAGGTCTACACCGGCGCCCGCGCGGTGCGGATGTCCGATGTCGACGGCCGCGTCGCGCTCCGCCTCGACACCGGGCCCGTCCTCGAGACCGACCTCGTCGTGCTCACGGCCGGTGGGCGGCCCTCGACGGCGCTCGCCCGCAGGGCCGGGCTCGCGGTGCGCCGCGGGGTCGTCGTCGACGACCGGCTCGCGAGCGTGACCGATCCCGACGTGCACGCGATCGGCGACTGCGCCGAGCACGCCGGCAGGGTGACCGGGTTCGTGCCCCCTGCCTGGGAGCAGGCAGGCGTGCTGGCGGGCATCCTCTGCGACGAGCCGGTGAAGTACGACGGCAGCCGCGTCGTCGCCCGGCTGCGCGCCACCGGCCTCGACGTCGCAGTGCTCGGGGACCCCGAGAGGGAGGCGGCTGCCGGCGGCCAGGTGGTGGAGATGTCCAATCCGGTCCGCGGCTCGCACCGCCGTCTCGTCGTGAGGGACGGCCGGATCGTGGCGGGCGCGCTGGTGGGCGACCTCCACCGCGTCGGCCTCATCACGCAGCACTACGACCGCCAGACCGTGCTCGGGCCGAGCGAGCCCGGCGACCTGCTGCTCGCGGAGCGGGCGGCCGCGCCGGTCCGCCTCCCCGACGAGGCCGAGATCTGCACCTGCGCCGGGGTCACCGCCGGCGCGATCCGCGCGTGCTCGTCCGTCGACGATGCCCGCGAGACGACCCGCGCCACCACGGGATGTGGTGGCTGCGCCCCGACCGTCCGCCAGCTCGTGGCGGAGCGGTCCCGCCTCACCCCAGAAGGAGTCGGGTAGTCATGGCACAGCACCTGCGCAAGCAGCTCGTCGTCGTCGGTCACGGGATGGTCGGCCACCGGTTCGTGGAGTCCGCGATCTCGCGCGGTCTCACCGAGACCTACGACATCACCGTGGTCGGGGAGGAGCGGCGGCCGGCGTACGACCGGGTTGCGCTGACGTCGTACTTCGAGGTCGGCGCCGACGCGCTCAGCCTCCTGCCCGGAGGGCGGTACGACGACCCGCGCGTCACTCTTCGGCTCGGCTCCGAGGTCGTGGCGGTCTCGCCGCGGCAGCGGATCGTGACCCTCGCCAGCGGCGAGGACCTGCACTACGACGAGCTGGTCCTCGCGACCGGTGCTGCGCCGTTCGTGCCGCCGGTGCCCGGCGCCGACCTCGCCAACGTCTTCGTCTACCGGACCATCGAGGACCTCGACGCGATCCGCGACGCGTCGCGGAAGGGGCGCGTCGGCGCGGTCATCGGCGGGGGGCTGCTCGGGCTGGAGGCGGCGAACGCCCTGCACCAGCTGGGGGTCGAGACCCACGTCGTCGAGCTCGCGCCGCGCCTGATGGCCGTGCAGATCGACGACCTCGGCGGCAAGACGCTGAGCCAGCACATCAACCGGCTCGGCCTGACCATCCACACCGGAGCGATGACCGAGGCGATCCTCGGCGACCGGAAGGGCCGGGTCGACCGGCTCGCGCTGAAGGACCGCAACCCGCTCGAGGTCGACCTCGTCGTCTTCTCGGCCGGCATCCGTCCGCGCGACGCGCTGGCGCGGGCGGCCGGCCTCGACGTCGCCGACCGCGGTGGCGTGCTCGTCGACGGGTCGCTGCAGACGTCCGAGGAGCACATCTGGGCGATCGGCGAGTGCGCGGCGGTCGACGGACGGATGTACGGCCTGGTCGCACCGGGCTACGACATGGCCGAGATCGTGGTGGACCGGCTGCTCGGCGGCGGCGCGTCGTTCACCGGAGCCGACATGTCCACCAAGCTCAAGCTGCTCGGGGTCGACGTGGCGTCCTTCGGCGACGCGCACGGAGAGACCGAGGGCGCGCTCGAGCTGACCTACCAGGACGCGGTCTCGGGCATCTACAAGAAGCTCGTCATCAGCGAGGACGGCAAGCGCCTGCTCGGCGGCGTGCTCGTCGGCGACGCCGCGGCCTACGGGTTGCTCCGGCCGATGGTGTCGTCCGGGATGGAGCTCCCGGACAACCCGGAGGAGCTCATCCTCCCGTCGGCGCGCGGCGGTGCCGACATGGAGCTGCCCGACGACATGCAGGTCTGCTCCTGCAACGACGTCACGAAGGCCGACATCAAGCAGGCCGCGGCCGACGGCACGACGACCCGGGCCGGCTCTACCTGCGGCTCCTGCAGGACGGTCGTGAAGAAGATCGTCGAGGACTACTTCGCCAGCCAGGGCGTCGTCGTCGACAGGTCGCTGTGCGAGCACTTCCGGATGACCCGGCAGGAGCTCTTCGACGTCGTCGCCGTCCACGGCTACTCACGCTTCGACGACATCGTCGAGGCCCACGGCAGCGGCCGCGGCTGCGACATCTGCAAGCCCGCGGTGGCCTCCATCCTGGCGAGCCTGCTCAACCAGCACGTGCTCGCGCCGGGCAACCGCCAGCTGCAGGACACCAACGACGCCTACCTCGGCAACCTGCAGAAGAACGGCACCTACTCCGTCGTGCCCCGCATCCCCGGCGGTGAGATCACGCCCGACAAGCTGATCGTGATCGGGCAGGTGGCGCAGGACTTCGGGCTCTACACGAAGATCACCGGCGGCCAGCGCATCGACCTCTTCGGAGCCCGCATGGAGGACCTGCCGGCGATCTGGAAGCGGCTCGTCGACGCCGGGATGGAGTCCGGGCACGCCTACGGCAAGTCGCTGCGGACGGTGAAGTCGTGCGTCGGGTCCACCTGGTGCAGGTACGGCGTGCAGGACTCCGTCGGCCTCGCGATCGAGCTCGAGCTCCGCTACCGCGGGCTGCGCTCGCCGCACAAGCTCAAGGGCGGCGTCTCCGGGTGTGCGCGCGAGTGCGCCGAGGCGCGGTCGAAGGACTTCGGGATCATCGCCACCGAGAAGGGCTGGAACCTCTACGTCTGCGGCAACGGCGGCGCGATCCCGGCCCACGCGCAGCTGCTCGCCGGCGACCTCTCGAAGGACGACCTGGTGCGCTACCTCGACCGGTTCCTCATGTACTACATCCGCACGGCCGACCGGCTGCAGCGCACGTCGTACTGGCTCGACGCGGTCGACGGCGGGCTCGACCGGGTGCGGGAGATCGTCATCGACGACGCGCTCGGGCTCGGCGCGGAGCTGGAGGCGGCGATGGAGCGGCACGTCGCGTCGTACTTCGACGAGTGGCGCGCCACCATCGAGGACCCGGAGAAGCTCGCCCGGTTCGTCTCGTTCGTGAACGCGCCGGGCACGCCCGACCCCAACATCACCTTCCGCGAGGAGCGCGGCCAGATCCAGGCCGGCACCCTCGACGGACCGGTCGCCCTCGGCAGCACCATCGCCGTCGGAGCTCCCCGATGAGCACGACCGTGTGCCGGCTCGACCAGATCGAGCGGGAGGGAGGGGTCACCGCGCTCGTCGACGGCGAGGCGGTGGCCGTGTTCCGGACGTACGACGACCAGGTGTTCGCACTCTCCAACTACGACCCTTTCGGGCGGGCCTCGGTCCTGGCGCGCGGCATCGTCGGCACCCGGACCGTCGAGGACGAGGCGGTGCCGTTCGTCGCGAGCCCCCTCCTCAAGCAGGCCTTCGACCTCCGCACGGGCGCCTGCCTCGACGACCCGACCGTCGCCGTACCGACCTACGAGGTCTCGGTGGAGGACGGCGTGGTGTCGGTCGGCGCGCGGCGCGAGACAATCGGACCGTGACCGACCTGCCGCTCGCCGGCTTCACCGTGGGCGTGACCGCCGCCCGTCGCGCCGAGGAGCAGGTCGCGCTGCTCGAGCGCCGCGGCGCCAAGGTGGTGCACGCGCCCGCCCTGTCGGTCGACCCGAACCGGATCGACGAGGACGTCCTGCGGGCGGCGACCGAGGCGATGCTGACCCAGCCGGTCGACATCTTCCTGGTCACCACCGGCATCGGGCTGAAGTCGTGGTTCACCGCTGCCGAGCGCTGGGGGCTGTTGGACGACGTGGTCGCCCACCTCGCCGGGGCCGACATCCTGGCCCGTGGCCCGAAGAGCGTCGGCGCGCTGCGCCGCTTCGGCCTGCGCGAGCTCTGGTCGCCGGAGTCGGAGGAGTTCGAGGACGTGCTCGCCCACCTGCGCGGCCGTGACCTGGCCGGCGTGCGGATCGTGGTGCAGGAGCACGGCCAGTCCTTGTCCATGGCGGCCCACGCCCTGCGCCGGCTGGGCGCCGAGGTCACGACCGTGACGGTCTACCGCGTCGACGCCGCGGAGGACCTGGAGCCGATGTTCGGTCTCGTGGAGGCCGTCGTCGAGGGGGAGGTCGACGCCGTCACCTTCACCGCCGCGCCTGCGGTCGCGGCCATGATGGAGGCCGCCGCGACGGCCGGCCACCGCGACGACCTGATCAGCGCTTTCCAGGCCGACGTCGTCGCCGCCTGCGTCGGCCCGGTCACCGCCGCCGCCTTCGAGATGTGGGGCGTCCCGTCGGTCTACCCCGACCGGTCCCGCCTGGCCGCGATGGTCAAGCTGCTCGAGACCGAGCTGCCCTCCCGCGCGGGCGGCACCTCGCTCGAGGTCGCCGGCCACACCCTCCTGCTCCACGGCGAGGACGTGCTGCTCGACGGCGCACTGGTGAGGCTCTCCCCTGCGCCGGGAGCCGTCCTCCAGGCCCTGCTCGTCAACCCCGGCACCGTCGTCTCGCGCCGCGACCTGCTCGCGGCGCTGCCGTCCGGCACCGCCGGCTCCGAGCACGCCGTCGAGATGGCCGTCGCGCGGCTCCGCGCCGCCATCGGCACCCGCTGTGTCCAGACGGTCGTCAAGCGCGGCTACCGCCTCGCCACCGACTCCTGACCCCCTGGGTCAGCGGAAGTCGATGAGGAGCATCCCGGAGTCGTCGTCGGTGGGCGGCTCGACCGGCTCGGCGAGGTCGGGCACCTGCCCGAGGTCGGACAGCGCGACCGGCACGGTGTCCTCGCCGACGTACGGCGGCGCTCCTGCCGACTCCGCGGCCGCGGTCGGCCTCGGTGCGCTCTGCGGCTTGATGCCGACGACGGCGCGGTAGCACTGGGTGAGGTAGGGCAGCTGCATGCCGTCCATGCCGCGGCCGAAGTCGTCGTAGAACTCGACGACCTCGCGCAGCTTGGCCTCGCGCGCCTCCTGGGGGAGCGTCGCGACGTTGGAGCGGGACAGCACGAGGTCGCGCACCGACGCGCGGTCGATCACCTGCCAGTGCTTGAAGTCCTCGTGCTCGACGGGACCGAAGTACGGCGAGGACTCCAGCTCCTCGCCCGGACCGACGCCCTGCTCCTGGTGGCCGATGACGCGACCGAGCCGCTTGACCCACGGGATCCGCTCGTCGCGGGTGTTCCACACGATGCTGAGCGAGCCGCCGCGCTTGAGCACCCGTGCGATCTCGGGCAGCGCCCGCTCGTGGTCGAACCAGTGGTAGCTCTGCGCCGCGATCACGATGTCGAACGTGCTGTCCGGCACCGGGATCTCCTCGGCGGTGGACTGCGAGATCCGGGTGACGACGTAGTTGCGGGCCAGGACGTCGAGCATCGCCGGGTCGGGGTCGGTCGCGTGCACGTCGTGGCCGAGGGCCACCAGCTCCCGGGTCAGCTTGCCGGTGCCGGCACCGAGCTCGAGCACCGAGAGCGGCTCGTCGCCGGTCAGCCACCGCACGGCGTCGATCGGGTAGCCCGGCCGGCCGCGCTCGTAGGCGTCGACGACGCTGCCGAAGCAGCGGGCGGGATCGGGGCCGGTGCCCGTGCTCGGGGCTGCGGGGAGGTCGTCGGGTGCCATCGGGGCAACGTTAACCGTTCGGTAGCGTTCTTCCGGTGAGCGCGGACCCCTTGGCCTGGTTGGTGTCGCTCGAAGGCGTCCCGTCCGCCTTCGCAGGGGCCCGTGACGGCATCGACGCGGTGCTGCGCGACCGGGGCCTCCGTCGTACCTCTCCCGAGATGACCGGGGAGTCCCTCCTCCGCGGCGCCCACGCGAGCGCCGTCCTCGAGGGGTCCACGGCGACGCTGGCCCAGGTGCGGGCGGGCGAGGCCGACGAGATCGCCGCCGATGCGGTGCGGGTGTCGACGGAGCTGCTGGCCCTGGTCCCGGTCGTACGGCGCACGCCCCTCCAGGCGTTCGCCCGGCTGCACGCCCTGGCCGGTCACGGCGCGTTGCCGGCCGACCGCCTCGGTCGACCGCGGGACCCGGAGTCTGCGGGGGTCCTGCGCACGATCGCCGACCTCGTCACCGCCACGACGGAGGCGCCGGCCCTCGCCGTCGCTGCCGTCGTCCACGCCGACCTCTTCGTCAACGCCCCCTTCCCCTCCCACAACGGGATCGTCGCGCGTGCCGCCGAGCGCCTGCTGATCGCGGCCAAGGGCGTCGACGAGAAGTCGCTCGTCGTCCCCGAGGCCGCCCACCTCGCGCTGCGCGCCGAGTACGAGTCCAACCTGCGCGGCTACGCCAGTGGCAAGTCCTCCGGCATCCACTCCTGGCTCCTCTACACCGCCGAGGCCTACGCCGCCGCCGCCGAGGCCAGCCCGCTCGTGCGCGACGCCGAGTAGCCAGGTCCGAGCCGTTCGCTCGTCGAGTAGTCCGAGCTCGTTCCTCGCTCGCGGGCGCTACTCGACCTCCTCGGCCGACGCCGGCCGCGAGCAGGCTCGCGTCCGGCTGGCCTCGGAAAAATGCTGGTGGCACCCGAGTCACATAGGTCTCTCGGGTGCCACCGCTGACACATGACCGCTTGGCTACCAGGCGTGCTTCTCTGTATGCCGCCCCGAGAGTCTCCCGGTGACGTGCGCCCTGTTAGGAAGGGTGGATCGCCGCGTGGGTACCGGGGCCATGTGTTGCTTGGAGTTGTGACTCCTTTGTACGCCGCTTCACCTGCACCTTCAAGGGTTGTCTTTTGGTGCTGAGGGGAGTTCTCTGGGGAGACGTGAGCGCTCTTGCAGAACGGCGCGTACGACGGGCGAGAAGGCCTCAGGCGCTGAGGTTGCGGCGCTTCACGCCGACCCAGACGCCGACTCCGACGGCGACCACTCCGCCGACCGCGATGGCCGCGAGCGTGGGCTTCGACTGCGGCAGCGGCATCCGCGCGCGCAGGGCGACGGGCTTGCTGAAGATGAGCACGGGCCAGCCGTTGGCGGCCGCGGCCTTGCGCAGCTCGCGGTCGGGGTTGACGGCGTGCGGGTGGCCGACGATCTCGAGCATCGGGATGTCGGTGGAGGAGTCGCTGTAGGCGTAGCAGGAGGCGAGGTCGTAGCCGCGCTGGTCGGCGAGCTCGAGTATCGCGTTGGCCTTCTCCTGGGCGTAGGCGTAGTAGTCGATCTCGCCCGTGTAGTGCCCGTCGACGATCTCGAGCCTGGTCGCGACCACCCGGTCGGCACCGAGCATCGCGCCGATCGGCTCGACGACGTCGGTGCCCGACGACGACACGATGACGACGTCGCGCCCGGCCGCGTGGTGGTGCTCGATGAGCTGCACGGCCTCGTCGTAGACGATGGGGTCGACGATGTTGTGGAGCGTCTCGGCGACGATCTCCTTGACGGTGGCGACGTCCCAGCCGGCGACGAGCTGCGACATGAACTGCCGCATCTTCTCCATCTGGTCGTGGTCGGCACCGCCGACGAGGAAGACGAACTGGGCGTACGCCGACCGCAGCACCGCTCGGCGGGAGATCAGCCCGCCGGCCTGGAAGGGCTTGCTGAACGCCAGTGCGCTCGACTTCGCGATGATCGTCTTGTCGAGGTCGAAGAACGCCGCCTCGGGGCCCATGCGCTCATCGTAGGGGCCGGGAACCGTCCACAGCGTCACCGCGGCGCCGCGTCGCCCACAGGTGCGGAGCGCACCCGGGCGCAGGTACGGCGGTCCGGCACATCGTGACGCATGACCACCACGACCATCACCCCCGACGCGGGTGCCACGGCGAGCTCCCCGCTCATCCTCACCGCCGACGACGGACTGCTGTCCGAGCTCCTCCCGCTCGCTGCGGCCGCGGACGTCGTACCGACGACGGCGCGCGACCTGGTCGCCGCTCTCACGGCCTGGAGCCGTGCGCCCGTCGTGCTGGTCGGCGCCGACCTCGCCGCCGACCTTGCTGCGGCCGCGCCCGACCGGCGGCCCCACGTCTACGTGCTCGCGGCCGGGCGCGCCCCTGACGAGCTCTTCCGCACGGCGCTCCAGATAGGCGCGGAGCAGGTCGTCGAGCTGGCCTCGGCGTCGGCGTGGCTGGTCGAGCTGCTCGCCGACCTGACCGAGCGGCGCGCGGCGCGAGGACGCGTGATCGGCGTCGTCGGCGGTTCGGGAGGCGCGGGGGCGACGACCTTCGCGTGTGCACTCGGCCAAGCCGCGGCCCGCGCGGGGGAGGCGGTCGTGATCGACTGCGACCCGCAGGGCCCGGGACTCGACCGCATGCTCGGCCTCGAGCGCACCGACGGGTTCCGGTGGGACGCGTTGTGCCGGACGACCGGCCGGCTGAGCGCGCGCGCCCTCCGTGACGCCCTGCCGCGCAGCGGCAAGCTGGGCGTCCTGTCCTGGTACGCCGGCCCCGGCACGCCGACGCTCCAGGCGTTCGCCGTCCGGGAGGCACTGTCCGCGGCGCGCCGCGGACACGACACGGTCGTGGTCGACCTGCCGCGCACACCCGACCGGCTCGTCGACGAGGTGGCCGCGCGCTGTGACGAGCTGGTCGTGGTGACCGTGGGCAGCGTGCTCGGCGTCAGCGCCGCGACCCGGACGACCGAGCGGTTCGCGCGGCACCCCGGCGTCGGGCTCGTCCTGCGCGGGGAGGGCGTCGCCGCCGCCGACGTGGCGGCCGTGCTCAAGCTGCCGGTGCGGGTGCAGATGCGCGACCAGCCCCGGCTGGAGGAGGCGCTCGACCTGGGCTTCGGGCCGCTGCGATCCCGGCGCGGCCCCTTGGCGCGCGCCGTCGGCGCGGTGCTGCGCGAGCGGGTCGGAGGTGCGGCGTGAGCGCCCTCGACGTGATGGGTGACGTCACCGCGCTCGTCGAGGAGGTGCGCAGCCGGCTCGCCCGGTCACCGGGTGACCTGACACCGCACCGCGTCGCCGAGGCGTTGCGGGCCGCCGGTCGGCCGGTCGGTGACGCGACGGTCCTCGCGGTCTACGAGTCCTTGCGCCGCGACGTCGTCGGGGCGGGGCCGCTCGAGCCGCTGCTCCGCCAGCCCGGGGTCACCGACGTCCTCGTCAACGGCCCGGGCGAGGTGCGGGTCGACCGCGGCGCCGGTCTCGAGCCGTCGGGAGTGCGGATCGACTCGGAGGACTCCGTCCGGCGGCTCGCGCAGCGGTTGGTCGCGACGGGTGGGAGGCGGCTCGACGATGCGGCGCCGTACGCCGACGTCCGGCTGCCCGACGGCACCCGCTGCCATGCCGTGCTGGCGCCGATCGCCCGGCCCGGCACCTCGATCTCGTTGCGCGTGCCGCGACGGAGCGGCTTCACCCTCGATCAGCTGCGTGAGGCGGGCACGCTGACCAGGGAGTCGCTCGAGCTGGTGCGACTCGTGGTCGGGTCCCGGCTGGCGTTCCTGGTGACGGGCGGCACCGGCAGCGGCAAGACGACGCTGCTGGCCTCGTTGCTCGGCGCGGTCGACGAGGCCGAGCGGATCGTCGTGGTCGAGGACGCGTCCGAGCTGCGGCCGGACCATCCGCACGTGGTGGGCCTCGAGGCGCGCCCGCCCAACCTCGAGGGCGCCGGCGCCGTCGTGCTGCGCGACCTGGTCCGGCAGGCGTTGCGGATGCGGCCGGACCGGCTCGTCGTCGGCGAGGTGCGCGACGGCGCGGTGGTCGACCTGCTCGCCGCGATGAACACCGGGCACGAGGGCGGCTGCGGCACGCTGCACGCCAACTCCGCCGCCGACCTGCCCGCGCGCATCGAGGCGCTCGCGCTCGCCGCGGGGCTGGGTCGCGAGGCGGCGCACAGCCAGCTCGTCTCGGCGGTCGACGTGGTGCTCCACATGGTCCGCGGCCGCGACGGCCGGCGCCGGCTCGGCGAGGTGGCGCTGCTCGACCGGGCGTCGGACGGGCTGGCGCGCACCGTCACCGCCGCGGCCGTCTCCATCGACGGCGAGCTGTCCGCGGGCCCGGCCGCCGGGCGCCTGCTCGACCTGATCGAGTCGCGGCGGCACCGGTGAGCGGGTGGGCTCCGCTCGCTTGCCTCCTCGCCGCGACCGCGGCCGCTCTGCTCGCACCGGCCACGAGGACGGTGGGGGTGCGCGGTCCGCGCGGTCGGTCGTCGTACGTCGTCGTGGCCGGTGGAGCCGGCGGCGGCTGCTGGTTGCTGGCCGACGACCCGCGCATCCTCGCGCTCGGTCTCGTCGCGACGGCCACGGCAGTCGGGACTGCGCGGATGGCCGCGCGACGGCGGGCCGACCGGCGGGCGGTGGAGGTGCGCGGCCGGGTGGTCGAGGTGTGCGATGCGCTCCAGGCGGAGCTGGCGGCCGGTCAGACGTCCTCGACAGCGCTGGCCCGCGCTGCCGCCGAGTGGCCGGTGCTGCTGCCGGTCAGCCGGATCCGCGAGTCCGGTGGCGACGTCCCGCGGGCCCTGCGGCAGCTCGCCGACCTCCCCGGAGCCGGCGACCTGCGGGTGGTCGCGGCCGCCTGGCAGGTCGCCCACCGCACCGGCCACGGCCTGGCCGACGCGCTCGCCCGGGTGGCGGCCGAGCTGCGGGAGGCCGAGCAGACCCGGCGGGTGGTGGCCGGCGAGCTGGCGTCCGCCCGGGCGACCGCACGGCTGGTGGCCGGGCTTCCCCTGGTCGCCCTGCTGATGGGCAGCGGCGCCGGGGCCGATCCGTGGGCCTTCCTGCTCCGTGAGCCGCTCGGGCTCGGCTGCCTGGCCGCAGGGCTCGCCTGCGGCATGGCCGGGGTCGCCTGGATCGAGGCGCTCGCCCGCAGCGTCGAGACGGGGCGGTGAGGTGGTCCTCGTGGCGGCCGCGCTGGCCGGGCTCGCCGTGGCGCTCGGCCGCCCTGCCCCGTGGTCGGTGCCGCGGTCCGTGCGAGCAGGTCCGGCGCGGCCGATCGCGTCGGCCGGTCCCCGTGAGCAGCTGTTGCGTCGCGGGAGGCTGCTCTGGGCCTTGCTGGCGGGCGCCGGCGCCGCGGCGGTCCTGGGTGGGGCTGCGGCCCTGCCTGCCGGGGGCGTCCTGGCGGTGGTGGTGTGGACCGCCGCCGGCAGGATCGAGCCGCGCTCGGAGCGGCTGCGCCGCGAGGAGGTACGACGCGACCTCCCGCACGTGGTGACCCTGCTCGCCGCCGCGCTCCGGGCCGGGAGCGCACCCGGACCGGCGATCGAGCTGGTCTGCCGCTCCCTGCCCGGCGCGGCGTCAGACCTGCTCGGGCCCGTGGGGACGCGGCTCGCGCTGGGCGCCGACCCGCACGAGGTGTGGTCAGCGCTCGCCGACGACCTCGTCGTCGGCCCCCTCGGTCGCACGATGGCGCGGGCGCACCGCTCGGGGGCTCCGGTGGTGGGCGCCGTGGAGAGGCTCTCCGAGGAGCTCGCCCGCCGCGCCCGCGGCGAGGTCGAGGACCGGGCCCGGGCGATCGGCGTGCGGGCCGCGGTCCCGCTCGGCGTCTGCCTCCTGCCGGCCTTCCTTCTCCTCGGGATCGTCCCGCTCGTCGCCGGGCTGGCCCGCTCGATCGCGTGGTGACCGGACTGACAGGACCGGCAACCGTCCACAGGCAACGCCTCGGCGCCCGCTCCTCCACACCGCCGCACCTGCCGGGGCGGGATCGTCGGCCCGTGCCCGCAGGCTCTCGCGCACCGGCTGGCCGCACCAGGTGGCCGGCCACCATCCAGGAGGCGACATGACTCGACCCATCACCCTGCTGCACGGCGACGAGCACGGCATCACCACGGCGGAGTACGCCGTCGGCACGGCTGCCGGCGCCGGCCTCGCGGGCCTGCTCTACAAGCTCCTCACCGGTGGCTTCGGCGAGCGGATGCTCCACACGCTCTTCGACCACGTCTTCAGCCTGCTCGGCATCGGATGATCGCCCGGACGGTGCGGGACGAGCGCGGCATCGTCACCGCGGAGCTCGCCATGGGCCTGCCGCTGCTCCTCGCGGTCACCACCGGACTGGTCTGGCTGCTGTCCGTCGGTGCGGCCCAGGTCCGCACGGTGGACGCCGCGCGCGAGTGCGCCCGCGCCGTCGCCCGCGGCGACGACCAGGCCGCGGCGGTCGCGGTGGGGGAGCGGGTCGCACCCGAGGGCGTCCGGGTGGCGGTCGCCACCAGCGGCGACCGCGTGACGGCGACGGCGAGCGGTCACGTGCCGGGCCCGGGCGGTCTGTTCGCCTTCCTGCCCGGGGTGGACGTCGGCGCCGAGGCGGTCGCGGTGGCCGAGGAGGATCCGTGAGGCGCGGCCCCGACGAGCGGGGGTCGGCGACGCTGCTGGTGGTGGCGTGTGCGGGGGTGCTGCTGATGCTCGGCGCCGCACTGGCGGTGGTCGCGGCGATGGTGGCCGCTCACCGCACGGCGCAGGCCGCGGCGGACCTCGCGGCCCTCGCCGGCGCGGCCGCCGCCGGGGACGGAGCGGACCCGTGCACCGCGGCGGCGTCCGTCGCCGCGGCCAACGGCGCGAGCCTGACGGACTGTCGGGCGGACGGCACCCAGGTGAGCGTCGTGGTCCTTGCCGCCGGGCCGCACTGGCTCGGTCAGCCGGATGACCTCACGGCACGGGCGCGTGCCGGACCCGAGGAGGTGGTGCTCAGCCGTTGAGGTCGTCCTCGTCGTCGTGCCGGCGGTCGGCCTCGGCCCGGTCGAGCTTCTCCGAGAGCGCGGCCATCTTCTTCTGCTCCTTGCGACGCCGCCACCCCTGCTTCGCGCCGAGCTTGAGCGCCCAGAGCCCGGCGAGGATCAGCAGGGTCGCGACGACCCCGGCGAGGAAGACACCCTCCGGTGACAGGTTGACGTTGGCGATCTCGATGGTGGCCTTGCCGTTGTCCGAGGAGGCGTCGGCGGTGAAGAGGCCGAGCAGCACGATCACCGCGCCGGCGAGGAGCAGGACCAGAGCGAGGATCACCATGGAGCGACCCTAGTGCGACGGACCCGCCTCGGCGAGCAGCGCGTCGAGCAGGAGCACGGCGCCGGCCTTGTCGAGCGGGTCGTTGCCGTTCCCGCACTTCGGTGACTGGATGCACGACGGGCAGCCGGTGGCGCACTCGCACGCGGCGATCGCTTCGCGGGTCGCGGTCAGCCAGGCGCGGGCGGTGGTGTAGCCACGCTCGGCGAAGCCCGCCCCACCCGGGTGGCCGTCGTGGACGAAGACGGTGAGCACGCCGGTGTCGGGGTGGCGGGCGGTCGAGACGCCGCCGATGTCCCACCGGTCGCAGGTGGCGAAGAGCGGGAGGAGGCCGATCGAGCAGTGCTCCGCGGCGTGGGCCGCGCCGGGGAGGTCCGCGGTCGCGAGCCCGGTGTCGGCCACCACGTCGTCGGGGACCGTCCACCACACCGCACTGGTGCGAAGGGTGCGCACGGGCAGGTCGAGCGGCGTCTCGTCGATGACCTCGCCGGTGCGGACCCGGCGGCGGAGGTAGGACGTCACCTGGTTGCTCACGTCGACCGAGCCGAACGAGATCCGGGACCGGCCCCAGGCCTGGTGCCGACGCTCCTCGACGATGACGATGTCGGCGACGTCGCGAGCGGTGGTGGTGTAGTCGGCGTCGCTGGGACGGATCTCGGCGACGTGGTGCTCGAGGTCGAGGCACTCGACCTCCCAGGTCTGGCCGCGGTGCACGTAGATCGCCCCGGTGTGCGCGGTCGTGTGGGCGCGGCCGCCGTCGACGGTGCCGACCACCCGGCCGGTGCCGGCCTCCACGAGCTGCACCTGGGCTCCGCCCGTGGAGCGGATGTCGGCCAGGTCGGCGGCGCGGCGCTGGTCGGTCCAGTACCACCCCGACGCACGCCGCCGCAGCAGTCCGGCCCGCACGAGGTCGTCGAGCAGGCCCCGTGCGGTCGGCCCGAAGAGGTCGAGGTCGGCCATCGTCAGGGGGTGCTCCTGCGCGGCCGCGCAGAGGTGCGGTCCGAGCACGTACGGGTTGTCGGGGTCGAAGACGGTGCCTTCGACGGGCTGTCCGAGCAGCGCCTCCGGGTGGTGGACGAGGTAGGTGTCGAGCGGGTCGTCGCGGGCGATGAGCATGCCGAGCGCGCCGCCGCCGGACCGGCCCGCACGGCCGACCTGCTGCCAGAAGGCCGCGCGGGTGCCGGGGAACCCGGTGACCAGGACCGCGTCGAGCCCGCTGACGTCGATGCCGAGCTCGAGCGCGTTGGTGGCCGCCATCCCGAGGAGCCGGCCGCTGCGGAGGTCGTCCTCGAGCGCCCGCCGCTCCTCGGGCAGGTAGCCGCCCCGGTAGGAGTCGACCGCGCGACCCAACGACGGGTCGACCTCGGCGAGCAGGTCGGACGCCCGCTGGGCCACCTGCTCCACGCCGCGTCGCGACCGGACGAAGGCCAACGACCGCACCCCCTCGACGACGAGGTCGGCGAGGAGGTCGGCGGTCTCGGCGGTGGCCGGCCGTCGTACGGGTGCGCCCTGCTCGCCGGCGTAGGACGTCAGGGGCGGCTCCCACAGCCCGACCGCGACCTCGCCGCGGGGGGAGTCGTCGTCGGTGACCGCGGCGACCTCGAGGCCGGTGAGCCGGCGTGCGGCGACCTCGGGGTCGGCCACCGTGGCCGAGGCGAGGACGAAGATCGGGGTCGAGCCGTGGCGTGCGCAGACCCGGCGCAGCCGGCGCAGCACCTGGGCCACGTGCGCGCCGAAGACCCCGCGGTAGTGGTGGCACTCGTCGACGACGACGTAGTCGACAGTGGCGAAGAACCGGGCCCACCGGTCGTGCGCGGGCAGCAGCGACCGGTGCAGCATGTCGGGGTTGGTGAGGACGTACTCCGCGTGGTCGCGGGTCCACTCCCGCTGCTCCTGGGGGCTGTCGCCGTCGTGGGTCGACACCCGCACGTCGAGCCCGAGCCCGTCGATCGCGGCCCGTTGGTCCTGGGCCAGCGCCTTGGTCGGCGCCAGGTAGAGGGTGCTCGAACCTCGCTGGCCGCGCGGACCCCGCCCGGCCCGGATCGCCGTCAGTGCGGGCAGGAGGTAGCCCAGCGACTTGCCCGACGCCGTGCCGGTGGCCAGCACGACGTGCTGCCCCGCGTGGGCGTGCTCGGCGGCGAGCACCTGGTGACGCCACGGCCGCAGCACGCCGCGGGAGGCGTAGGCCGAGACGACCTCCGGGTCGGCCCACGTCGGCCAGTCGGCGCCGACCGACGGCCGCGCCGGGATCCGCTCGAGGTGGGTCAGCCGGTCGGCCCGCGAGGCCCCCGACGCGAGCCGCTCGAGGAGCGCCACGGCGTCCACGCCGGCGCCGGGCGCGGTGCGTACGGCGGCGGGCGAGGCGGTCATGACGCTCATTCTGCTCGCGGGGGCCGACAGAAGGCCGCTCCCGGTTCCGCTGAGCGTGGTAGGAAGGGCATGGTTTGATATCCGCCGACGTACTGCGACTTTCTCTGGGATGGACAACGTGGACCTGACACTTTCGACGCGCGAGGTCGGAGGGCGCACCGTTGTCGCCGTCGGGGGCGAGATCGACGTCTACACCGCGCCGAAGCTCCGCGACACCATCACCGAGCTCGTCGCCGCCGGCAGCTACGACCTGATCATCGACATGGAGCAGGTCGAGTTCCTCGACTCCACGGGCCTCGGCGTGCTCGTGGGCGGCCTGAAGAAGGTGCGCGCCCACGAGGGCTCGCTCCAGCTGATCTGCAACCAGGACCGGCTCCTGAAGATCTTCCGGATCACCGGCCTGGCCAAGGTGTTCACGATCCACCCCTCCGCCGAGGAAGCGCTGGCCTGACGGTCGCCGGGCTGCTCCGCAGCCCTTCCGCTCGGTGACTGCGCCGCGCACGTCACCGTGTCTCGACACGTGCGCACCCGACCCCTCGACCATCCCGGTCGTTGAGTAGTCCGAGCCCCTGGGCGAGGACGTATCGAGACGCCTGCTCCCGACCGCCGGCCCCCAGGTCGGCGGGCCACGTCGCGGGGTCTCGTGACGGTCGCCGGCGCGGCCTCCCCGACCATCGGCTGCCTCCTGGTCGGGACGGATCGGGACCCGGTCCCCGCGGGGCGGCCCGAAGCTGCAGGTGATCCCGGTCACACCCTCGGTGTGTTGTGCGCCACACCGTGCGTAGACTCCGGCCACGTTCAAGACCCGGGTCGAGAAAACGACCCGAACCCCTGACCACTCCCCCAGGAGGAAACGCATGCCCGGGACTCTTCCCGCTGTCGTGGAGGTCGAAGGCGGTGACTTCGTGCTGGTCGCCCTGGTGGGCCTCATCGCGCTCGGCTCGCTCGCGATGGCCGTCCTGTTCCGCCAGCAGGTCCTCGCCGCCGGCGAGGGCACCGAGAACATGCGCCGTATCGCGCAGGCCGTCCAGGAAGGCGCCAGCGCCTACCTGACGCGCCAGTTCCGGACCCTCGCGATCTTCGCCGCGATCGCCTTCTTCGCCCTCATGGCCCTGCCGGCCGACGACGCCACCGTGCGGATCTTCCGCTCGGTGTTCTTCCTCGTCGGCGCCGGCTTCTCGGCCGCCATCGGCTACCTCGGCATGTCGCTGGCGGTGCGGGCCAACCTCCGCGTCGCCGCGGCGGCCGAGACCGAGGGCCGTGATCCGGCGATGAACATCGGCTTCCGCACCGGCGCGTTCGTCGGCATGGCGACGGTGGGCCTCGGCCTCCTCGGCGCCAGCGTCGTCGTCCTCTGCTTCCAGGACGAGGCGCCCAAGGTGCTCGAGGGCTTCGGCTTCGGCGCCGCGCTGCTCGCGATGTTCATGCGTGTCGGTGGCGGCATCTTCACCAAGGCCGCCGACGTGGGCGCCGACCTGGTCGGCAAGGTCGAGCAGAACATCCCCGAGGACGACCCGCGCAACGCCGCGACCATCGCCGACAACGTCGGCGACAACGTGGGCGACTGCGCCGGCATGGCGGCCGACCTGTTCGAGTCGTACGCCGTCACGCTGGTCGCCGCGCTGATCCTCGGTTCGCAGGCCTTCGGCGACAAGGGCCTGGTCTTCCCGCTGATCGTGCCGGCCATCGGCGCGCTCTCCGCGATCGCCGGTGTCTTCCTCACCCGCCCCCGGGCCGGCGAGAGCGGTCTCACCACGATCAACCGGGCGTTCTACATGTCGGCAGCCGTGGGCGCGGTCGCCAGTGCGATCGCCGCCTTCATCTACCTGCCGAAGGACTGGGCGGACCTCAACGGCACCGGTGGCGTGCTCGACGTGGGCGCCGACGTACCCGACCTCAACCCGGCGGTCTTCGCGGCCGGCGCGGTCGTCATCGGCATCGTGCTCGCGGCAGCGATCCTGGCCCTCACCGGCTACTTCACCGGCACCGACCACCGTCCGGTCAAGGACGTCGCCCGGACCTCGCTGACCGGTCACGCCACCGTGATCCTGTCCGGCCTCTCGGTCGGCCTGGAGTCCGCCGTCTACACCGCGATCGTCATCGGCGCGGCGGTCTTCGGCGCGGCGTTGCTCGCCGGCGGGTCGCTGACCCTGGCGCTGTTCGCCGTGTCCCTGGCGGGTTGCGGCCTGCTGACGACCGTCGGCGTCATCGTCGCGATGGACACCTTCGGGCCCGTCTCCGACAACGCCCAGGGCATCGCAGAGATGTCCGGCGACGTCAGCCCCGCGGGCGCGCAGATCCTGACGGAGCTCGACGCGGTGGGCAACACCACCAAGGCGATCACCAAGGGCATCGCCATCGCGACCGCCGTGCTCGCGGCGAGCGCGCTGTTCGCGTCGTACACCCAGAGCGCCTTCGACGAGGCCGGCCGCTACGCCGACGACGTCCTCAGCGGCTTCGTGGTCTTCGACGCCAAGCTCATCGTGGGTGCGCTGCTCGGCGCCGGCGTGGTGTTCCTCTTCTCCGGCCTCGCGATCAACGCGGTCGGACGCGCGGCAGGTGCCGTCGTCTTCGAGGTGCGCCGCCAGTTCCGCGAGATCCCCGGGATCATGGAGGGCACGGGTCGTCCGGAGTACGGTCGCGTGGTCGACATCGTGACCCGCGACTCGCTCCGCGAGCTGGCCACGCCGGGCATCCTCGCGATCCTGGCCCCGATCGCCGTGGGCTTCGGGCTCGGCGTCGGTCCGCTCGCCGGCTTCCTGGTCGGTGCGATCGCGACCGGCACGCTGATGGCGGTCTTCCTCGCCAACGCGGGCGGCGCCTGGGACAACGCCAAGAAGCTGGTCGAGGACGGTCACCACGGCGGCAAGGGGTCGGAGGCCCACGCCGCGACGGTGACCGGTGACACCGTCGGTGACCCGTTCAAGGACACCGCCGGTCCGGCCATCAACCCGTTGCTCAAGGTGATGAACCTGGTGTCGCTGCTCATCGTCGGCGCCATCGTGAACCTGAGCTACGGCAAGGACGAGAACGACGCCGTGCGGATCATCATCGCGATCGTCGCGGCGGCCGGGATCGCGATCGCGGTCTACATCTCCAAGCAGCGCCAGTCGCAGCTCGGTGACGTCGAGGCACCCGCGGTGACCGACGCCGTCTAGCGGCACCGCACGTCCAGCGTCCCGGCCCGGTCTCCGCAAGGAGGCCGGGCCGAGGCGTTTCCCGGGATACGATCCCCGGGAGGGGCGCTGTGCGATCGCACGCGCGGTACCGACCGGGAGACGGTGGAGTGATGAAGGCACGCATGGGGGCGGTGCGGGGCTTGTGCCTCGGCGCCACGGCAGCGATGGTGACTGCTGGTCTGGGAGTGGTGGCCGCGCCGGCCGCCCACGCCGTGGATCCGGCGTTCCCGGCGCCGGGGAGCACCGCCTGGTCGGCCATCACGCAGACCCCCAGCGGGGGTGCTGCGGCGCCGATGACCGACGCGGCGGGAGACGTCGGGACGACATACCTCGACCTGACGCCGGTCGACGGCACCACCAACCCGCGGACGGCGTTCGTCTTCGCCGACCTTCAGTACATCTACTTCCGCCTCCACACCAGCGTGCAGCCGGCCGCCGACGCGGCCGGCGGCTACGTCGTCCAGATGGACACCAACGCCAACACGACCGGCTGGGACCGGGCGATCCGCTACGACGACGCGGCGAGCACGATCACGATCCACAGCGGGGCCGACACCGGGGTCAAGAACACCGGCAGCGTCCTGGCGACGATCCCGGCGACCGCGGCCAACTCCACGTCCTACTCCGGTGGCACCAACGGCGGCGGCTACGTCGCCTTCGCCGTGGCGCGCACCGACCTCACCGCCGCGGGCATCAACCTCAGCGGGCCGGTGCAGATGGTGCTCGGCACGACGATCGAGGCCGGGGTCGGGCTCAATGCCGGCTCGCTGCTGGGTGGCGCGAAGGCCGACGTGCTCGGCACCGGCAAGTTCGGTGGTCTGGGTGGCGCCCCGAAGTGGGCCACGCTCGCCAGCGACCCCGTCGACCTCGGTGCGGCCGACCGCGACCACGACACCGTCGTGGACGGCGTCGACAACTGCCCCGACGTCGCGAACACCGACCAGGCCGACGACGACGCCGCGATCGACAACACCGTGCCCCCCGGTGTGCAGCCGGAGGACGTCCCCGACGGCACCGAGGGACAGGGCAACGCCTGCGACCGCACGCCGCAGGGCTACGACCCCGACGGCGACCACGTCGGCATCCTCGTCCCGGACAACTGCCCGGAGCAGTACGGCCTCGACGCCAACGGCTGCGTCGCGCAGTCGATCACGACGGCGCTGCTGCGCTACAAGGCGTCGAAGAAGCGGTTCAGCGGCATCGTGACCAGCGACTACGACCAGTGCAACCCGCGGCGCAACGTGACGATCTACCGCCTCGTCAAGGGCCCGGACGCGGTCATCGGCAAGGTCAGGTCCGACCCGGCGGGCAAGTTCGCGCTCACGGTGAAGCGGAAGCCGAAGGCCGGCAGCTACTACGCCTACGTCGACCCGAAGTGGACGCTCGGTGCCCGCTGCTTCGGCGTGAAGGCCGCGAAGATCAAGATCGGCTGACCGGGTGAGTCCGTCGCCGGAAGGCCTCGCGGACCCGCTCCGGGAGGCCCTGCTGGCAGCCGGCTTCACCTACGACGCGGTCGCCGACCTGCTCGGGACCGACGCGCACGCGGCGCTGTCGCGCAACGAGACCACCCCCGCCCTTCGTCGTACGACGGACGGCGGGCCGCTCTCCACGCTGGTCCGGCTCTTCCTCCTGCAGGCGACGGTGCCGTTGGCGGAGGCCGAGCGGGCCCTGCCCGGGCTGGTGGACCGGCTCGCGGCCGAGGGGATGCTCGCGCAGTCGGTGGGCGAGGTCGCCGCACGCCTCGACTGCCGGCCCTACGGCAGCGACGACGGGACGGACCTGTGGGTCGTCAGCGACCTCACGCCCGGACTCGACGGCGCCCCGCAGCGGGTCACCTCCGACTACGTGCTCGGCATCAGCCCGGCCTCGACGTCCCTGGCCCAGCTGACCCTGCGCCACGACGTGGGGAGCGCGCTCGACCTCGGCACCGGTTGCGGCGTCCAGGCGCTGCACCTCGCCGTCCACGCCGACCGTGTGGTCGCCACCGACGTCAACCGGCGCGCGTCGGCCCTCACCCGGTTCAACGCAGCGCTCAACGAGGTGGCCGACCGGGTCGAGGTCCGCGACGGCTCGTTCTTCGAGCCGGTCGCGGGTGAGCGGTTCGACCTGATCGCCACCAACCCGCCGTTCGTGATCTCGCCGGCGACGGGGGAGCGCCTGGTCTACCGCGACTCGGGCCTGCCCGGCGACCGTGTCGTCGAGCACGTCGTCCGCACGGCGCCGGACCACCTCGCCGACGGTGGTTGGTGCCAGGTGCTCGCCAACTGGGCGATCCTTGCCGACCGTCCTTGGGACGAGCGGCTGGCCGCGTGGCTCCCCGGCGACTGCGACGCCCTGGTGGTGCAGCGCGAGGTGCTCGACCCTGCGGCCTACGTCGAGCTGTGGCTCAAGGACTCGGGCCACCACCCGGCGACCGGCACCGGGTCGCCGGCCGACTACGCGCGCCGCTACGACACCTGGCTGTCGTGGCTGGAGGAGCAGGGCGTCGCGGGCATCGGCTTCGGGTGGATCAACCTGCACCGCACCGGCAACGCCGCGCGCGAGCTCCTCGAGTGGCCCTACGACGTCGAGCAGCCGATCGCTCCGGCGATCGGGGAGTGGGGCAGCGCCATCGGCGAGACGGTCGCGCCGGACGCCACGCTCGTCGTCCGCGCCGACGTGCGTCAGGAGACCGTCGGGGCCGTGGGCGCGGAGGATCCCGCGACGATCCTGCTGCGCCAGCAGCGCGGCCTGCGCCGCGCCCGTCAGGTCGACACCGTGCTCGCGGCGGTCGTCGGGGCGTGCGACGGCGACCTCCCGGTCGGGTCGATCCTCGACGCGGTCGCCCAGCTGCTCGACCTCGACGCGGGGGCGACCCGGGAGCAGTACCTGCCCGAGCTGTCCGGCCTGGTCCACGAGGGATATCTCCAGGCTTCCCCGACTTCCTAGACTGGCGCGGTGACCCAAGCCGGCTGGTACCCCGATCCCGCTGGACAGCCCCAGACCTACCGCTACTGGGACGGTGCGTCCTGGACCCAGGAGACGACGGGCGATCCCTACGCGCCCGCACCGGTCCCGCACCCCGCACCTCCGCCGCCCGTCGCACCGCAGTCGCCGCCCCCGGCCCAGCCGCCCCCGGCGCCCGATGCGACCGTCCTCGCACCCGGTGGTCCCGCGCCCGGTGGAGGGGCGTACGGCGCCGTACCCCCACCGCCGCAGGCGCCGCCCCCGGGCGGGGCCTACGGCCAGCCTCCGTACGGCGGCGGCTACCCGCCGTCCTCGCCTCCCCCGGGCAGCGGCGGATCCGGCAAGGTCGCGGCCCTGGTGGCGGCGGCCGTGGTCGGGCTGGTCGTGCTCGGGGTGCTCGCGTTCGTGGGCATCCGGGCGCTCTCCGACGACGACTCCACCACGGCCTCCGACGACGGCACCGGCGAGCCGACGACCTCCGCCCCGACGAACCCGACGACCCCGACGTCGCCGACCGGCCCGGAGACCAGCCCGACGGCACCCGACAGCACGACGCCGACCGACCAGCAGTGCAAGGCCGGCCTGCCCACGCCGACGACGACCCCGCCGAAGGGGGCGACCAAGGTGAGCGGCGGCCGGCTGACGATCCCGGTGCCGGACGGCTACGAGGCGGACACGCAGTACTCCTCCGCGTTCACGTTCGCCGACGACTTCACGCCCGTCCAGAAGGTCATCGAGCAGAACAAGAAGACCGGCTGGGTCTCGATCTACGGCGTGGGCGCGCTGCGCAAGGCCAACGGCTACGACGACCCGGCGCAGGCCGCCGAGACCGTGATGGCGTGCATGGCGGCCTCGCAGGACCTCTACGCCGACTTCGTCGGGCGCGACCCGGTCAGCTCCGGCGCGATCACGATCGACGGCAAGGACGCCTACCAGGTGACCTCCGACCTGCGGATCGACGACCCCGACCTCGACGTGACCGGCGACGTGGCGCAGGTGATCGTGGTCGACACCGGCGACGCCGACACCTACGGCGTGTTCGTCACGGTGGTGCCGATCGGCGACGACGCGCTGATCGCCCAGCAGGCCTCGTTCGCCCCCCAGATCAGGGTCCGCTGACCTCTTCCAGGGCGTCCCACCGGGCCCTCGGGGAATGGAAGGCTGGACATGACGCGCTACCGTCATGGGCCGTGAGACCCCACGAGGCGCTCACAGACGTCCGTCATCACAGGTCAGCGCAGCGAGAAGTAGGTCTTCAGTGGCACACAAGTTGGTGATCGTCGAGTCACCGGCCAAGGCCCGCACCATCGGCGGGTACCTCGGCGACGGCTACGTCGTCGAGTCGTCGATCGGCCACATCCGCGACCTCCCCAACAACGCCGCGGACACCCCGGCGAAGATCAAGGACAAGCCCTGGGGCAGGCTCGCGATCGACGTGGAGAACGGCTTCGAGCCCTACTACGTCGTGCCGCGCGACAAGAAGTCCCACATCTCCAAGCTGAAGAGCCTGCTCAAGGACGCCGACGAGCTCTACCTCGCCACCGACGAGGACCGCGAGGGGGAGGCGATCGCCTGGCACCTCCTCGACGAGCTCAAGCCGAAGAACATCCCCGTGAAGCGGATGGTCTTCCACGAGATCACCAAGGCCGCCATCCAGGAGGCCGCCGCCAACCCGCGCGAGCTCGACATGGACCTCGTCGAGGCGCAGGAGACCCGCCGTCTCCTCGACCGGCTCTACGGCTACGAGGTCTCGCCGGTCCTGTGGCGCAAGGTGATGTCCGGTCTGTCCGCCGGCCGGGTGCAGTCCGTCGCGACCCGTCTCGTGGTGGACCGCGAGAAGGAGCGGATGGCCTTCCGCATCGCGTCCTACTGGGACCTCGAGGGCACCTTCGACGCCGGCAGCAAGCACGACCAGCGGATGTTCCCGGCCAAGCTGCACTCGATCGACGGCACCCGCGTCGCCAGCGGCTCGAACTTCGGCCCGGACGGCCAGCTGAAGGCGAAGGCCGACGTCGTCCACCTCGACCAGCGGCGCGCGGAGGCGCTCGTGTCGGCGCTGGCCGACTCGTCGTACGACGTCCGGTCGGTCGAGGCCAAGCCCTACCGCCGCTCGCCCTACGCGCCGTTCCGCACGACCACGCTGCAGCAGGAGGCCAGCCGCAAGCTCGGCATGAGCGCCTCGGTCACGATGAGCGTGGCCCAGCGCCTCTACGAGAACGGCTACATCACCTACATGCGCACCGACAGCACCACGCTGTCGGGCAGCGCCATCGGTGCGGCCCGGTCCCAGGTCGCCGAGCTGTACGGCGGCGAGTACCTGCCGGACGCGCCGCGGACCTACACGAGCAAGGTCAAGAACGCCCAGGAGGCGCACGAGGCGATCCGCCCCGCGGGCGACTCGTTCCGCACACCGGCGCAGACCGGGCTGACCGGCGACCAGTTCCGTCTCTACGAGCTGATCTGGATGCGCACCGTCGCCTCGCAGATGAAGGACGCGGTCGGCCAGTCGGTCACGATCCGCCTCGGCGGCGCGGCCGCCACCGGCGAGGACGTCGTCTTCTCCGCCTCCGGACGGGTGATCACCTTCCACGGGTTCCTCAAGGCCTACGTCGAGGGCACCGACGACAACGCCGCGAAGGACGACCAGGAGACCCGCCTGCCCAACCTGCAGGAGGGCGACGCCGTCTCGGCGGCCTCGCTGAGCGCCAACGGGCACGAGACCAAGCCGCCGGCGCGCTACACCGAGGCCACGCTGATCAAGGAGCTCGAGGACCGGCAGATCGGCCGTCCGTCGACGTACGCCTCGATCATCGGCACGATCCTCAACCGCGGCTACGTCTACAAGAAGGGCACCGCGCTGGTGCCCGCGTGGATCGCGTTCTCGGTGGTGCGGCTGCTGACCGAGCACTTCAGCCGGCTGATCGACTACCAGTTCACCGCGAGCATGGAGGACGTCCTCGACGACATCGCCCGCGGCGACAAGAGTCGAGTGGCGGAGCTGACGGAGTTCTACTACGGCTCCGACAAGCTCGCCGGCGTGAAGGCGCTGGTCGACGGGCTCGGCGACATCGACGCCAAGGAGCTCGCGACCTTCCCGGTGGGCGACACCCCCGAGGCCCTCGCGGAGGGCATCGCGCTGCGGGTCGGCAAGTACGGCCCCTACCTCGAGGGTCCCGGTGACGACGGCGCGCCGGCCGCCAAGCGCGCCAACGTGCCCGACGACCTGCCGCCCGACGAGCTCACGCTCGCGAAGGCCAAGGAGCTGCTCGCCAACCCGGCCGGCGAGGAGATCGAGCTCGGCAACCACCCGGAGACGGGGCTGCGCGTGGTGGCGAAGAACGGCCGCTTCGGGCCCTACGTCACCGAGGACCTGCCGGAGGACGCGCCGAAGTCGGCCAAGGCGCGCACCGGCTCGCTCTTCAAGTCGATGTCGCTCGACACCGTCACGCTCGCCGACGCGGTGAAGCTGCTGTCGCTGCCTCGCGTCGTGGGCGAGGACCCGGAGTCCAAGGAGGAGATCACCGCGCAGAACGGGCGCTACGGTCCCTACCTGAAGAAGGGCGCCGACTCCCGCTCGCTGCAGACCGAGGACCAGATCTTCACGATCGGCCTCGACGAGGCGCTCGCCATCTACGCCCAGCCCAAGCAGCGCGGCCGGGCCGCCGCCGCACCGCCCCTGAAGGAGCTCGGACCCGACCCGGTCTCCGGGCAGCCGGTGGTGGTGAAGGCCGGCCGGTTCGGCGAGTACGTCACCGATGGCGAGTACAACGCGACCCTGCGCAAGGACGACTCCGTCGAGGCGATCACGATCGAGCGGGCGGCCGAGCTGCTCGCCGAGCGGCGCGCGAGGGGCCCGGCGAAGAAGACCGCCAAGAAGGGCGCGAAGAAGGCACCCGCCAAGAAGGCGGCGAAGAAGACCGCCAAGAAGACCACGGCCAAGAAGACCGCCAAGAAGAGCTGACGGTGCAGCTCACCCGGGTCGACGACCGTGTCCAGGTGGTGACGGGCACCAACGTCAACTGGATCCTGGTGACGGACGGCGAGGCCGTCACGCTCGTCGACGCGGGCTACCCCAACGACGCCAAGGCGCTGCTCGCCTCCCTCGACGCGATCGGCCGCCGTCCGGGGGACGTGCAGGCGGTCCTGCTCACCCACGCGCACCTCGACCACATGGGCGGCATCCCCGCGCTCCGTGCGCGCCACGACGTGCCCGTCCTCACGGGCGAGGAGGAGGCCCGGCACGCCAGGCGGGAGTACGTCGAGCAGATCACCCCGCTGGAGATGCTCGCGCAGTGCGGCACCCGTGCCGGGCGGCGCTGGGTGCGCCAGACGCTCGCTGCGGTGCTGCCGAAGGCGTCGATGTCGATCGCCGACGTGACGGGAGTCCCTGCCGGCGTACCCCTCGACCTGCCGGGTGGTCCGGTGCCCGTCGCCACCCCCGGTCACACGCGGGGCCACACCGCCTGGCTGCTGCCGTCGAGCGGGGTGCTGCTCACCGGCGACGCGCTGGTCACCGCCCACCCGCTCTCGCGCCTCGGCACCCGGCCCCAGCTGCTCCCCGACGTGTTCAACGAGGACCGCGCGGAGATGGTGGCGAGCCTCGAGGCGGTGGCGCACCTGCCGGCCGACACGGTCGTGCCCGGGCACGGCCCTCACCACCGGGGGTCGCTGGCCTCGATCGTCGCCGAGGCCGTCGCCGGACCGGCGGGCGACTAGTCGGACCGGCACCGTAGGTTCTCCTCATGGCTTGGACCGGTCGCTACACCGACACCGGGGTCTTCGTCTGCTTCGAGGGCGGCGAGGGCTCGGGGAAGTCGACGCAGTCGCGGCTGCTGAGCGAGGCCCTGACGGCCGAGGGCTACGACGTCCGCCTGACCTTCGAGCCGGGCGACACGGTCGTCGGGCAGGAGATGCGACGGATCGTGCTGAGCCCGGAGACCGGCGAGCTCGACGACCGCACGGAGGCGCTGCTCTACGCCGCCGACAAGGCCGAGCACGTCGCGACCGTGGTGCTGCCGGCCCTCGAGCGCGGCGGCATCGTCATCACCGACCGCTACGTCGACTCGACGCTGGCCTACCAGGGGGCCGGCCGCTCGCTCGACCCCGACGAGCTCGAGGGCGTGGCGCGCTGGGCCACCGGCGACCTGCGCCCGCACCTGACGGTCGTGCTCGACCTCGCGCCGGAGCACGGCCTGGGCAGGTTCGACGAGCGAGACCGGATCGAGGGGGAGTCGCTCGACTTCCACCAGCGGGTCCGGCAGGCCTTCCTCGACCTCGCCGCCGGCAACCCCCACCACTACCTCGTCCTCGACGCGCGCGACGGCGTCGACGACATCGCGGCCGCGATCCGCGGGCGACTCGCCCCGCTGCTCTCCCAGGCGGTGCGCGCATGACCATCTGGGACAGCCTGGTCGGGCAGCGGGCCTGCATCGAGCAGCTGCAGATCGCCGCGGGCGGGCAGGGGATGAACCACGCCTGGCTCTTCACCGGCCCGCCCGGATCGGGCCGGTCCAACACGGCGGTCGCGTTCGCGGCGGCGTTGCAGTGCGAGCAGGGCGGGCTCGGCCCCGACTGCCCCGACGGCTGCCACGACTGCCACACGGTGCTCGCGGGCAGTCACGCCGACGTCGCCGTGATCCGCACGGAGAAGCTGACCATCGGTGTGAAGGAGGTCCGCGACCTGGTGCGCCGCGCCTCGCTCACGCCGATGGGCAAGCGCTGGCAGATCCTCGTCGTCGAGGACGCCGACCGGCTCACCGAGCAGGCGTGCAACGCGCTGCTGAAGGCGATCGAGGAGCCCAACCCGCGCACCGTGTGGATGCTCTGCACCCCGACGGTCGAGGACGTGCTGCCCACCATCCGGTCCCGCTGCCGGCTGGTGGCGCTGAGCACGCCCACCGCGGAGGAGGTCGCGACCTTCCTGCAGACACTCGGCTGCGAGGAGCAACGGGCACGCTACGCCGCGCGGGCGAGCCAGGGCCACATCGGGCGCGCGAAGGCCCTGGCCTTCGACGACGCGGTGCGCTCGCGTCGCCAGGACGTCGTCGCCATCCCGGCCCGCCTCACCACGCTCGGCCAGTGCCTGGCATCGGCCACCCGGCTGGGGGAGGTGGCCAAGGAGGAGGCCGACGCGATCACCGCGGAGCTCGACGCGAGGGAGAAGGTCGACCTCGACGCGGCGTACGGCGTCGTCGAGCGCGGCCGCCGGCCCCGCGAGTACGCACCCGCGCTGCGCGACCTCGAGACCGCGCAGAAGACCCGGGCGAAGCGCCGCCAGCTCGACGTCGTCGACCGCGGGCTGATCGACCTCGTCTCGGTCTACCGCGACGCGATCGCGCTGGCCAGCGGTGCTCCGGGAGACCTGGTCAACGAGGACATCCGCCACGACGTCGAGCGGATCGCAGCGCTGTCCACCCCCGAGCTCAACCTGCAGCGGATCGGGTGGATCTTCGCGGCGCGCGAGCAGATGCTGGAGTTCAACGTGCCGGTGCCGCTTGCGCTGGAGTCGATGATGGTGGCGCTGAGAGTGCCCGAGCGGCACTGACCGCGCGCCGGAGCTGAGGAGACCGTAGTGAAGAAGTGGATCGTCGCGATCGTCGTCATCTGGGCGCTCGTGATCGCGTCGGGGATCGCGGTCGCGATCGTGCTCGTGACCGGTGACGACGACGGTGGCAGCAGCGCCGACAGCTCGTCGACCCCGTCCGACTCCGCCGTCCCGCCGAGCACGTCGGCTCCGACGGCTGACGGCGACGTGCCGGACGGGCTGGAGTCCTTCTACTCCCAGCAGATCGACTGGCAGTCGTGCGGGTCCGACCAGTGCGGCACGCTGCAGGTGCCGCTCGACTACTCCGACCCGTCGGGCAAGACGATCGGCATCGCGGTCGAGATGTCGCCCGCGACCGGTCAGCGGATCGGATCGATGGTGGTCAACCCCGGTGGTCCGGGCGCCCCGGGCACCGACACGGCCACCGACGCCGACTTCTACTTCGCCCCCGAGCTGCGGGAGAGCTACGACATCGTCGGCTTCGATCCTCGCGGCACCGGTGACTCCAGCCCGGTCGACTGCCTGTCCGACGCCGAGCTCGACGACTACGTCGCCGGCGACCCCGACCCCGACACCCCGGCCGAGGTGCGCGACTTCTCCGACGAGCAGGCCAGCTTCTGGGAGGAGTGCAAGGCCAAGTCCGGCGACCTGGGTGCCCACGTCAGCACGATCGAGGCCGCGCGCGACATGGACGTGCTCCGCGCCGCCCTCGGCGAGGACCAGCTGCCCTACTTCGGTTTCTCCTACGGCACCCGCCTGGGCGCCACCTACGCGACGCTCTTCCCGCAGAACGTCGGCCGCTTCGTCCTCGACGGTGCCGTCGACCCCAGCCTGTCGACCCTCGACGGTGCGGTGAGCCAGGCCAAGGGGTTCGAGACCGCGCTCCGCTCCTACCTGAAGGACTGCGTCGACCAGGGCGACTGCTTTCTCGGCGACTCTGTCGATGCCGGGCTGAAGACGATCAAGGACCTGCTGGCCTCCATCGACGCCAAGCCGCTGCCGACCGACTCCGACCGTGAGCTCACCGTCGGCAACGCCTTCTACGGCCTGGTCACCCCGCTCTACGCCAAGGACAACTGGACCTACCTCGACCAGGGCCTCCAGGAGGCCCTCGACGGCGACGGCAGCACCCTGCTGTTCCTCTCGGACTTCTACGGCTCGCGCAACGACGACGGCACCTACGCCGACAACAGCCTCGAGGCGATCAGCGTGATCAACTGCCTCGACGACCCGTGGTCGATCGCGCCGAAGCAGGTCCCGAAGTACTACCCGCGCTTCGAGAAGGCCTCGCCCACCTTCGGCGACGTCTTCGCGTGGGGCCTGGTCGCGTGCAACGGCGACCCGTTCCGGTCGACCGAGCCCGACCTCACGATCGACGGCGCCGGCGCCGCCCCCATCGTCGTCATCGGCACGACGCGCGACCCCGCGACGCCCTACGAGGAGGCCCAGGCCATGGCCGACCAGCTCGAGTCGGGGGTCCTGCTCAGCCGCGACGGCGACGGCCACACGGCCTACAACAAGGGCAACGCGTGCATCGACGACGCCGTCCACGCCTACTTCATCGACGGGACGGTGCCGACCGACGGCACCCAGTGCTGAACGGGTCCGTCGCCGGTTTCGTCGTCGCCGGAGCCCGCCGGTATGCTTCCGCAGGCATCATGCCGCCTTAGCTCAGTCGGTAGAGCGGCTCACTCGTAATGAGCAGGTCGTCGGTTCGATTCCGACAGGCGGCTCCGCCCGGAACCCGGTCCCCTTGGGGGCCGGGTTCCGTCGTCCCGGGACCTTCGGTCACGTGTCCGAGGGGAGAAGGACCTGACCTCGAGGGTCTTCGGACATCGGGAGCGTCAGGGGACTCCCGCGACGGTGACGATCGGCGTACCTTCGAAGTGCGGAGACGACGAAAGGAGTCCGACGTGAGCGACAACCAGTACATCGTGTGGTTCATCGGCATGGCGTTCCTGATCGCGATGATCCTCGGTCTCGGCACGCTGACCATGGCCGGCGTGCTGCGACGCCATCCTGCGAAGGGTGCGGAGGCCGAGGTCGAGGCGCACCCGCGCCATGCGCGGGAAGAGGAGCACCACCACTGGTACGACCGCTTCCACCACGCTGCCTGAGCGACGGTCAGCCCCTCAGCTGCTCGGTCGCGCCCGGAGGGCGGCGGGAGCGCCGGCGTACGACGTGAGGTCCTGCCGTACGTCGCCGTCGATCGCCCACGCGCGACCGGCGGCGCCGTCCCAGAGCACCATCGTGGTCTCGGCGACCAGCGCCGGGTCGTGGCCGACCTCGACCCGCAGCTCGGAGGCCACGCTGAACGAGGAGCGCCCGACGTGGCTGACCCACAGCCGCACCAGGAACGGCTGGAAGGGCACGAAGCGCATCTCCGCGTGGTAGTCGACCCGCTGGGCGCCGACCAGCTCGCTGACGCCGGCGGGGACCGCGCGCAGCAGCCCGGGCTGCTCGCCGCCCAGGCCGGGCACCGGCGCGAAGCGCAGGAACAGCAGCCGTGCCTCGTCCAGGACGCGGATCGCCTCCACGTTGTCGACGTGGCCGCCGAGGTTCACGTCGCGCAGTCGCGCCTGGATCTCGCACTCGAACACCTCGGCCATGCCGTGATCCTTCCAGCACCTCAGCGCACGCCGGCTGCAGGTGCGACGAAGGTGGACGCGTCAACCATCGAGGTAGACTGGCAGGGTGGGACAGACCCGATGGCTCGACGAGGAGCAGCAGCAGGCGTGGCGGGCGTGGCTCGACGTCAACACGCAGATGTTCGCGCGGATGAGTCGCGAGCTCCAGGCATCGAGCGGGTTGTCGATCCAGGACTACGACGTGCTGGTGGCGCTGACCGACGTGACGGGTGGCAGCGTGCGGATGCGCGACCTCGGGGTCGCCCTGCAGTGGGAGAAGAGCCGCCTCTCCAAGCACCTGGCGCGGATGATCGCGCGCGGGCTGGTCGCCCGGCGAGACTGCGCCGATGATCGCCGCGGTGCCTTCGTCGAGATCACCGAGGAGGGGGTCGCCGCCATCCAGGGCGCGGCCCCCGACCACGCCGAGCTGGTCCGGGAGGTCTTCTTCGACGGGCTCAACGGCGAGCAGGTGCGAGAGCTGACAACGATCTGCCGAGTGGTCCTCGACCGGCTCGACGCGACCGATCGCTAGCTCGGGTCAGTCGGCGAGCAGGTCGCGCACGGCCAGCGACGCGAAGACCATCGCCGCGCCCAGGGGAGCGCCCGGTCCGGGATAGGCGGACCCGAAGACCGACGCCACGGAGTTGCTCGTCGCGTAGAGGCCGGGGATCGGGGAGCGGGTCGCCGCGTCGAGCACCCGGCCCGCCGCGTCGGTGACGAGCCCGCCCTTCGTGCCGAGGTCGGACAGCACGAAGCGCGCTGCGAAGAACGGCGCCCGGTCGACCGGCGTCAGCGCCTTGTTGGGCCCGGTGCCGCCCGCGAAGAACGTGTCGTACTCGTCCTCGCCGCGTCCGAAGTCCTCGTCGACGCCACTCGCGGCGAACCCGTTGAACCGCTCGACCGTCGCGGTCAGCACCGCCGGGTCGACGTCGATGGAGACGGCCAGGTCGGCCACGGTGTCGGCGGTGAGCCAGGTGCCGGCCGCGAGGTGGTCGGCGGGGTCGCCCTCGGGCATCGCGATCGCCGGCAGGCGCCCGCCCTCGCGCGAGTCGAAGACGAACCACGACGGGATCCGCTGCGGCGCCTCGGCCATCACCCGGCCGAAGCGGTCGTAGGGCAGGCACTCGTTGGCGTAGCGACGCCCGCTCTGGTCGACCATCAGCCCGCTGCGGAAGCCGAGCGTGAAGGTGCCGCTGCCGTCGGGATGGGCCAGTCCCGGGCAGAACCAGCCCTCACCCGAGTAGTCGGTCAGCGCGCCAGCCTCCGCGCACGCCTCGACCACGTCGCCGGTGTTGGTGCCACGGGGTGCCATCGTCCAGGCCGCATCGCCCGGCGTGCCATGGAGCGCGCGCAGCTCGGGGCTTCCCTCGTAGCCGCCGGCGGCGACCACGACCCCGCGCGTCGCGCCGACCTCGGCCGACCCGTCGGCGGTCTCGACGACCACCGCGACGACCCGTCCCGACCCGTCGCGGCGGACGTCGACGACGTGGTGCCCGGTCGCGATCGTGCCGCCGTCGCGGACGAGCATCGCGGCGAGCCGCCCGATGAGGGCCTGGCCGCCCGACAGCGTGGACCGGCCCGGGATCCCGGCCCGGTCGCGCTCCACCGGCGGCCGGAGCAGCTCCGTGATCGCCGGGTCGAGCTGGTCGCGCCGGATGGAGACGGGCTGGATGGAGCGTCCCATCGGCACCCGTCCGGGGGCGTCGTAGTACTCCGAGAACGGGATCCACTCGAAGTCCATCAGGTCGTCGGCCTCGAGCGCCGCGACCAGCTCGGGTGCGTGCGCGAGGAAGGCCTCGACCCGCTCCTGGTCGGGATCGTCGAGCACCGCGTCGAGGTACGCGCGCGCACCCTCGGTCGAGTCGCTCAGCCCCGCGCGCCGCTGGACGTCGCTGCCCGGCAGCCAGCACGCACCCCCGGAGTACGCCGACGTCCCTCCGATCATCGGCGTGCGCTCGAGGACGGCCACCGACAGGCCGGCGCCGGCGGCGAGGGCGGCAGCGGTCAGGGCACCGCCACCGGACCCCACGACGACGACGTCGTAGGAGGACTTCAGGGGACCGGGCACCGTGGAGCTCACGGCTGAAATGTAACGTGTTCTAGTTCTTTCGGTCAGGGCTCGTGCGCGGGCGCGGACCAGGCCACCTGGAGCACCTGGGTGCGGTCGCGGGTGACCAGCCGCGCTCGCCCGGGTGCGGCCGGCTCGGGCCGGACGCCGCCCAGGAGGGGTCCTTCCTCGCGGCTCCCGCTCAGCAGCACACCGGGACCGCCGAGCTCCCGCAACGACTGGAGCACCGGCTCGAAGAGCGCACGCCCGGCACCGCCGGTGCGCCGCGCCACCACGAGGTGCAGCCCGACGTCCTGCGCCTGCGCCAGCAGCGGTTGCAGCGGGAGCAGGGGAGAGCCGCTCTGCGTCGCGACCAGGTCGTAGTCGTCGACCACGACGAAGACCTCAGCGCCCTGCCACCACGACCGCCGTCGCAGCGCCTCGGCGCTGACGCCCGGGCCCGGCATCCGGCCGCGGAGGTAGCGGGCGAGGTCCTCGATCGCCGGCCGTGCCTGGTCGGCAGAGGCCAGGTGGTGGAGGAGGTGGGGCTCCGGCACCTCGCCCAGCAGCGACCGCCGGAAGTCGACGACGACGAGCTGGGCCGCCGCCGGGCTGCGGGTGCGGACCACCTCGTGGACGTAGGTGCGCAGCAGTGCGCTCTTCCCGGCCCGGCTGTCACCGAGGACCAGCAGGTGGCGTCCGGCGTCGGGGTCGAGGACGACGGGGGCGAGCGCGGCCTCGTCGATCCCGAGCACGAGGCCGCGGCACTCGGGACCGACCTGTCGCCGTACGTCCGTCAGCGCGACGCGCGCGGGAAGCAGCCGCAGGCGCGGCGGCTCGGGGCCGTCCCACCGGACCACCGAGGGATCCGGTGGGCGAGCGGCGAGGAAGTGGAGGGGGCCGGCCACCAACCCACGCCCGGGTCGGTCGATCGGCACTGCGGTTGCTGCCTTCCTGTCGATCTCGGAGTCGGCGGGGTCGCCCAAGCGCAGCTCGAGCCGGGTGCCCAGCTGGTCGCGCAGCGCCGGACGGAGGTCGGACCACCGAGAGGTGGCCAGGGCCAGGTGGATTCCGAGGCCGAGGCCACGACGGGCCAGCTGCTGCACCGCGAGCGCGAGGTCGTCGTGGTCGTGGCGCAGGACCTCCCACCCGTCGATGCAGAGGTGCACGGTGCCGTAGCGATCCTCGCCGCCGCCGGACTCCCGCCGGTCCGCGAGGTCGGTCAGCTCGGCGATGGTGCGCCGGATCACGGCCACCTCGCCGCGTCCGGCGTAGCCGGCGATGTGCGGGAGGTCCCGCAGCAGCGCCAGGGCACCGCCGAGGTCGAGCACGAACCACTGCGTCTCCAGCGGCGTCGAGGTGAGGGCCGAGGCGGTGACCAGCGTGCGGAGCAGCGTGCTCCGCCCGCTCCGTGGTCCGCCTACGACCGCCACGTGTCCGCTCGCCCCCGACAGGTCGAGCACGAGCGGGTCGCGACGTTGTTCTCGCGGCCGGTCGACGACGCCGACGGGGAGCCGGAGCGGGCCGCCCAGCGGCACCAGGCGCTCGAGCGGCTCTGCGACGTCCAGCGGAGGCAGCCAGATCCGGTGCGCGCGCGGCGGGCGGTCCTGCATCCGCTCGACGGCTGCGTCCAGCACGCTGTCCGCCCCGGCGGCACCGGCACCGTGGATGTGCAGCACGCGGCCGCGCGACTCGTGCACCTCCCGCGTCGCGAACGGCAGCACCGTCGGCCGGGCCCGCGACGCCGGACGGTCCTGCGGACCGGAGACGTACGCCGACCTGAACCGCACCAGGGCCGACGGTCCCGCCTTCAGCAACCCCATCCCCGGCACGGCGGGCAGCGTGAAGGCATCGGGCACACCGAGCACGGTGCGGGACTCCTGGGCCGAGAAGGTGCGCAGGGCGATCCGGTAGGAGAGGTGCGCGTCGAGGCCGCGGAGCCGCCCTTCCTCCAGCCGCTGCGAGGCCAGGAGCAGGTGCATGCCGAGGGAGCGTCCGAGCCGGCCGATCGTCACGAAGAGCTCGGTGAGGTCGGGTCGGGCGAGCAGTAGCTCGGAGAACTCGTCGACCACCACCAGCAGCGAAGGGAGCGGATCGAGCCGGGCGCCCTGCTCCCGGGCGCGACGGTGCTCGCGGACCGAGGCCAGGTTGCCGGCCGCACGCAGGACCTCCTGGCGCCGCACCATCTCACCGGCGAGCGCGTCCTCCATGCGGTCGACCAGCGTGAGCTCCTCGGCGAGGTTGGTGATCATCGCCGAGACGTGGGGCAGTGGTGCCATGCCGGCGAAGGTCGCCCCGCCCTTGAAGTCGGCCAGCACGAGGTTGAGCTCGTCGGGCGCGTGGGTGACCGTCAGGCCGAGCACCAACGTGCGGAGGAGCTCCGACTTCCCGCTGCCGGTGGCACCGACGACGAGCCCGTGGGGGCCGGCCCCGCCGAGAGCCGACTCCTTGAGGTCGAGGTGGACCGGCCCGTCGGGACCGGCACCGATCGGCACCCGCAGCTGGTCGGTCGACCCCCGGGGCGCCCAGGTGTGCGCCGGGTCCCATCGGGCGACCGACCCCAGCCCCAGCATGGCGGTCAGGTCAGGTGGGGCACCCTCCTCGGGCGCGCTGCCAGGGTCCGCGGCGGAGGGTGCCAGGGCGAGGAGCCGCCGCGCCACGGCCTCCGCCGTCGCCGGATCGCAGCGATCGGGGCGCACGCCGGCCCGCGCCGACGTGTCGATGGTGATGCCGTCCGCCGCGGGCGGTGGAGAGGTGCCGACGGCGAGCACCGTCACCCGTCGAGGGAGGTCGTCGGGCACCTCGGGTCCGTCCACGATGAGGAGGACGTGCCCCTCGGCCGGGAGCAGGGCGGAGATCGTGAACCACGAGCCGTCGACCAACCGAACGCCGCCGACGTCATCGGCGCGCTCGGGGGAATGGGTGTGCGGCAACCACTTCGCCCACTCCCAGGCGGAGCGGCCCTCGTCCGTGCAGCAGACCGCGATCGCGAGGTCGGCGGCGGAGTGCGCGACCGCGGCGGCACACACCACCGACCGGGCCACCTCGCGAGCCGCCGCTCCGGTGATCGTGACGAGCCGGGTGGTGGGCAGGTCCACGACGACCGGCAGGTCCTGTTGCTCGCGGTGCCGGGCGACCAGCCGTCGTGCTGCCTCGACCGCAGCCGGATCGGCGTCATCGGCGTCGAGGTCGTCCGGCGCCTGGAGGGTGACCGCTGACGGGCCGGCCCCGACGCCGTACCGCACCTTCAGGAAGGCGGGGTGGTCGCGGGCGCGTGTGCCGCCTCCGTCCACCAGCCCGGGCAGCGCGACCGGAGGCGGGTGCAGCGAGAGCTGCGCCGCACGATGGGCTGCCGCGGCGTCGCGCGCCCGCGTGCGGATCCCCGCGAGGTGGCGGAGGTAGGCCTGGCGAGCGCGGTGGACCTGGCGACGGCGCTGGACGCGCTGCCTGTCGATCTGCAGCCCGAGGTACGTCACGGTGGTCGCGAGGAAGAGCCCGGCGGCCAGGAGCCGGATCGTGGCGCTGCCGCCCCCGAGCGAGGCGACGAGAGCGACCGACCCGAGGCTTCCCAGCATCGGGATCGCGCTCATCGCCACGGCGGTGGCGCCCTCGCCCGTGGGCAGCCGCGGCGGTGGGTCGATCGCGATGGTGCCGGAAGGCGCTTCCCGAGTGCTCGTCATGGCGGGAGTCAACCTCCGCCGGCCGACGCATCGCAGCCCTCGCTGCTCCCCCTGTGGAGAACCCGCGACGCCGGTTTCGGCGCCACGCCGGCCCGGGCACCTCCCGGTTCCGTCGGCACCACCGTGGCGCCGACCGAGCGAAGGAGCAGACATGGCCCATCCTGACGAGTTCGGCCAGGGCGCCGGCACGCTGAGCCGCGCGTCCGGCCTCGTGAGCGACGCCCGCGACGACTTCACCTCCTACAGCGCCCGCCTGGACGGTCAGATCGCGAGCGTGCAGGGCCGCTGGGGCGGCCGCGGTGCGCAGGCGTTCTTCGTCCTCCACCAGGCCTGGACGGAGAAGCAGCGCACGATCGTCGACGCGCTGGACGAGTTCGCCTCGTCGCTGACCTCGACCGAGCACGACAACACCGCCACCGACGACCAGGTCGGCGCGAGCTACGGACAGCTCAGCGCCCGGCTCGGCTGACCAGGAAAGGACCGACCATGACCACCAACCTCGACGGCCTCCGCGTCCAGCACAGCGCGCTGGACCAGGCGGCCTCCGACATGTACCAGACGGTGAAGCACATCGACGACCGGATGAACCGGCTCGAGTCCGAGCTCGCGCCGCTCCGCAACGACTGGGCCGGTAGCGCCCAGGAGGCCTACGTGCACGCGAAGGCCACCTGGGACCGGGCCATCCAGGAGATGCGCGACCTCCTCGACGAGAGCCACCGCACCGTCTACCAGTCCAACGCCGACTACGCCGACGCCGACCGGCGCGGTGCAGCACGGTTCGAGATCTGACCCGTGCCCGACCGGCTGCTCCGGGTGACGGTGGTCGCCGGCCGGCGGCGCAGCGACCTCGCCGTGCCGGGAGGCGTCGCGCTCGCCGAGCTGGTGCCGGACCTCGCCCGGGCAGTCGGTCTGCTCGACCCGGCGGCCGCCTACACCGGCCACCGGGTGCACGCGCACGGTCAGCGGCTCCGGCCTGACCGTGCCCTCGGCGAGCAGGGCGTGGGGGATGGCGCCCTCCTCGTCGTCACGGTCGGCGCGGACGACGAGCCGCCGCCGGCGTACGACGACCTCGCGGAGGCGACGGCCGACGTCGTCGACCTCCAGCCGCGGTGGAGCGCGCAGGACACCCGGCGCGCCCTGCGCTGGAGTGGGGTCGCGATGATCGCGGTGGCGCTCGCCATCGGCCTGGTCGGCGCCGCGGGGCGCGTCGCGGCCCTGCTCGCCGAGCACCTGGTCGACCCGGCAGCCCTCGCCGCGCTCGGCATGGTGCTGGCGGTGCTCGCCGGCAACGCCCTGCCCTCTCTCGCCGTCGCCGCCGGGGTCGGACGCGTCGACCGCGACCGGGTCGACCCCGCGCTGGCGCAGCGGCTCGTGCTGCGCTCCCAGCGCCTGCTGCTGATCGGGACCGCGGTCGTGGGTCCGAGCGTCCTCGCCGCCGTGACGGCAGTGGCACGGAGCGCCGCCGGCGCCGCGCTCGGCGCCGACTGCGGACTCCTCCTGGTCCTGCGTGCCCGGCGCCAACGCGCGAGGGCACCGGTCGTCGTGGATGCCGCAGCCGGCGTCGCCACGATGCTCGCCGCGGCGTCGACCTACGCCGTGGGCCACGGCGACGCACGCCCGGCCCTCGCGCTCACCGCCGGTCTGATGGGGCTGGGCGCGACCCTCCTGTCCCGGGTCCCGGCGCCCTCGGCGCCGCTCCGGGCGCGGTGCGGCGACCTCGTGGAGACGGCCGCTCTGGTCGCCCTCGTGCCGCTGCTCGCGCTCGCGACCGACCTCGCCTCACGGATCGGCGCGGCCTGAGGTGGCGACGAGCAGGGAGCTGCTGGAGGCAGCCGCCTTCCACCGGCGCCGGGTCGTCGCCGCGTTCCTCACCGGCAGCGCGTACGACGCCCCGCCCGCCGTCCTGCGACGCGTGGTCGCGGGCGCGCTCGTCACGCTGGTCGCGGTCGCCGTCACGGCGATCGCCGGCCGGCTGTGACGGCTCCGGCCGCCGCGGCCGGTCACCTCCGCAGGCTCAGTTGTCGTCGACGCAGGAGATCGGCGGGTAGGGCTGGTCGTGGGTCCAGGTCAGGCTGCTGTGGGCCTTCACGGTCTTCCAGCGGGCGACGTACTGCTTGTAGAGGGGCGCACTCCGCACGTTGAGCGTGACCTCGTCACCGCGGGTCAGCGATCCGGTGGCCCAGTTGGCCGTGCCGGTCCACACGCCGGCGTACTTGTGGTTGGCGCCGTAGGTGCCGCGGATCGCGATGTTCTTCATGTGAGTGCGGGTGTTGACGCAGCCGTCGACGTCGCTGCTGTCCCACCGGCTGTCCCAGATCTCGAAGTTGGCGGACCGGGCCGCCTTCATCCGCCGGAGCAGGCTGCTGTCGACGGCGCCGAAGATGACGTGCACCTTGCAGCCGTTGCGCGCGAGGCTGTGGATCTTGTCCCAGATGTACTCGCCGCGGTGGCCGTTCCACCAGAACTGCTGGATGTAGATCTGGGTGGGGCCGAAGGCGCTGGTGCACCGGACCTTGCGCAGGTCGACCATCAGCGGGTCGCGCTGCTGCCCGACGCCGACCATCGGGAAGAACCGCGTCGTGTAGGGCCCGTCCTTGAGCTCGACGAGCTTGGACCCGGCGTGCTTCTGCGCCGTCATCAGCTTGTGCATCTTCTCGACGAACTGGAACGTCTTCGGCCGGTTCTTCATGACGATGAGGTCGTTCCAGCCGGAGTTGATGCCGCCGGCGTTGAGGTTCGTGGACGCGAACATCACGACGTTGTTGTCGTTGCCGAGGCTGGAGAACGCGTAGATCTTGGCGTGCATGTTGGCCTCGTCGCCCCCGCGGCAGCTGCCCGAGCACTGCAGCACGTAGCTGCCGTCGCGGCCCCAGGTGACGTTGTTGCCGGAAGGCTCGTGGATGCTCGCGCGCATCTCCCGGCCGGTCATCAGCGGGATGCCGCGGTGGTGGCCGGGCTTGGTGCGCAGGCCGCCCTGCTCGGCGGGGAGGGCGCGGTTGCACCGGCCGGCCCGGGGGTCGTTGTCGGCGACCCCGTCGTGGTTCGCGTCGCGGACGTTGTCGGCGTTGAGCGCGGTGACGATGCGGCGCAACGGGTGGGACACCACGGCGCGGTCGATGATCACCCGCACCGACACGCCGCGGCGGCACGCGCCGATGATCGCGTCGGCGCTCTTCTGCCGGTCGAACAGGTAGGCGGCGATGACCAGCTGCGGGTGGGGGTCGCGCTTGGTCGGCCGGATGTGGCGGATGGCGTCCTCCACCTTGGCGACGATGTGCACGCGCTCACCGGCGGTGCCCCACGGGACCGGGGTGTTGAAGGTGGCACCACCGGGCGCCTCGTAGGCGCCGGCGCCGAGGGCCGGTAGGAAGGCCAGTGGCAACAGCATCGCCAGGAGCACGACGACTCGACGCATGAACAAACTCCCCACTCGGTACGTGGGAGCAGACGCCACCCCACGGGCACAGTGATCGTAACTGCCGATCCTGATCATGGTGTCACGGACATCGAGATTCGGCGGGACGTTCGTTTTTACCTTGACGCCGAGCGGGGGCACCGAGGGGCACGGGCGGTTCCCGGAGGACGTAACGGTCTGGTAACGATCACCCCCTCGCCCCTGTCGAGAAGGCGGGTCCGAGAGGTCAACTGCGCCTGGCAGTCTCGGGTCCTCGCCGAAATCCGGTGCCGAGGCGGCTCAGGGCGCAGACCGCGTCCCCAATCCCCTGGAGGCATAGTGCGAGGCAAGACATGGGCGGCTCTCTCGGCCGCCTCTTTGTTCGGTGCGTTGCTCGCGCAGCCGCTGACGGCGACGGAGGTCGGCGCCCAGCCGTCCCACCACGCCGTCGACCGGCAGCGCGGCGCTGACACGACACCGTCGGACAACCTGGTCCCGAAGTGGCGCAGCAAGTACGACGTGCTCCGCGAGGCTGCGCTGGAGCAGCAGATCCGCGGCACCGACCAGGTCATCGGCAAGAGCAAGAGCGTCGTCAAGCTCGGCAAGGGCCGGTTCACGAAGGTCGCCCAGACCGGCACGGACCGCATCTTCGTCGTGCTCGCCGAGTTCGGGAACAAGCGCCACTCCGCGTTCTGCGACAGCACCGACGCCGACGCGTGCGCCTTCCCGTCGGACGGCACGCCGACCCGCTACGACGGACCGCGCCACAACCAGATCCCGGAGCCGGACCGCAAGGTCGACAACAGCACCAACTGGCGCCCGAACTACAACCGGTCCTACTACGAGGACCTGTACTTCAACCGGATGGCGAAGTTCTACGAGGACCAGTCCTCGGGTGCCTACTCCGTCGACGGCGACGTGACCGAGTGGGTCAAGGTCCCCTTCAACGAGGCCCGTTACGGCCGTGACTACTGCGGCAGCATCGTCTGCCAGAGCTCGGAGTTCCTGATCCGCGACGCGCTCTCCCTCTGGGTGCAGCAGCAGCTCGACAGCGGTCAGACGATGGCGCAGATCCAGGCCTACCTGAAGACGTTCGACCAGCAGGACCGCTACGACTACGACGAGGACGGCAACTTCAACGAGCCGGACGGCTACATCGACCACTTCCAGATCGTCCACGCTGGTGGCGACGAGGCGGACGGTGACCCGATCCAGGCCTCGGACGCGATCTGGAGCCACCGGGGCAACGTCTCGATCCACAAGCTCGGCACCGGCCCGACCAACGGTCCGAAGAAGGGCGGCGTGGAGATCGGTGAGGGTGGCGTCTCCGACCCCAACGGCGCGAAC
Organism: Nocardioides candidus; assembly: GCF_041321175.1. NCBI lineage: Bacteria > Bacillati > Actinomycetota > Actinomycetes > Propionibacteriales > Nocardioidaceae > Nocardioides > Nocardioides candidus. The sequence goes on from NZ_JBGGWC010000001.1 coordinate 661,292, forward strand.
ATCACGCTCCCGAACAACCCGACCGGCCTGTGGGTGACCGACTACACCATGCAGCCGGAGAACGGCGGCCTCAGCGTCTTCGCCCACGAGTTCGGCCACGACCTCGGCCTGCCCGACCTCTACGACACGTCGGGCAACACCGGCGGCGCGAGCAACAGCATCGGCTTCTGGTCCCTGATGAGCCAGTCGCGAGGCACCGCCAAGGGTGACCCCGGGATCGGCGACCGCCCGATGCCCTTCGGCGCGTGGGAGAAGTTCCAGCTCGGCTGGCTCGACTACAAGACGATCCACGCCGGCCGCTCCGGCACCGTCGAGCTGCGGCCCGGCCAGGCGCTCAGCGACCGCAAGTACAACGGCGCGATCGTCGTGCTGCCGGACAAGAAGGTCCAGCTGAACCTCGGCGACCCGTGCGACACCTGCGGCGACCGCTTCTTCTGGAGCAACCGCGGCAACGACCTCGACACCCGGATGAGCCGGGAGGTCGCGGACGGCGGCGAGCTCACCGCGAAGGTGAAGTACTCCGCGGAGGACGGCTGGGACTACGCGTTCCTCGAGGCGTCCAGCGACGGCGGTGCCACGTGGGCGCCGGTGGAGACCAACCAGTCCTACGACGGTCCTGACGACAGCGGGTTCAACCCGTCCGGGTTCGGTATCTCCGGGACGTCCGACGGCTGGGTGGACCTGACCGCGACCGTGCCGACCGGCACCGACGCGATCCGGTTCCGCTACCTGACCGACGGCGCCTTCGCCCTCGACGGGTTCCAGGTCGACAACATCACCCTGGACGGCGAGACGATCGGCGACGCCGAGACGGCCGACGAGGGCTGGACGTTCAAGGGCTTCCGTCGTACGACGGGCAGCGACGACGTGTCGTACCTCAACGCCTACTTCGTGGACAACCGGCAGTACGTCGGCCGCGACCGGCTGCTGCGGCACCTCTACAGCTTCATCGGCTACTCGGGGAAGCGCTCGAACAAGGTGGAGTTCTACGCCAACGAGCCGGGTGCGCTGGTGAGCTACTGGGACACGTCGTACTCCGACAACAACGTGGGCGACCACCCGGGCCAGGGCGAGCTGCTGCTCGTCGACGCCCACCCGGAGTTCGACCACTACCCGAGCACGCAGCCGCTGCTCGTCAGCCCGGCCAAGCTGGGCTACGACTCGCCGTTCTCGCTGAAGCCGAGCCACGACCTGAACGTGCGCTACCTGACCCAGCCCTACACGATCGAGGGTCAGGGCCGGTCGTCGGTGTTCAACGACCTGAAGGACTGGTGGTTCATGAACGACGAGCACACCGTCGAGGGTGTGCACCCGGGGCACAACCAGCCCGGGTGGTCGAGCGTGAACGTGCCCGACTTCGGGGTGAAGATCAAGGTCGTCAAGGTCGCCGACAACGGCGACATGACGATCCAGGTGGGTTCGTCGAGCTGACGGGTCCGCTCATCGCGGCATGACGCGGCCGTGCCCCCCCACCACCGGGGGGCGGGGCACGCCCCATTTCGCGCCGCGGGTCAGCAGCAGGCTGCCTCGGTCGGCCGGAGGTCCGCAGTGCTCTCCTGGCCGCAGCACCGGCCGGCCTCGTCCTCGGGCCGGCCCCTGAACGTCTCGGAGTGCTCGAGGACGGTGTAGACCTCCCAGCGCTCCTGGTCGGGGGTGTTCTCGACCCAGAACTTGTCCTGCTTCGCGTAGCAGCAGGTGGTGTCGCGCTCCTCGGTCGACGCGAAGCCCGCGGCCGTGAGGCGCGCGAGCTCAGCATCGACGCGGTCGACGTCGTCCACCTCGACGCCGAGGTGGTTCAGGGAGCCGCCGTGACCGGGGTTCTCGATGAGCACCAGCTTGAGCGGCGGCTCCGTGACGGCGAAGTTCGCGTAGCCCGGCTTGGTCTTGGCCGGGGTGGTGTCGAAGAGCGTCGAGTAGAACGCGACGGCGGCGTCGAGGTCGTCGACGTTGAGGGCGAGCTGGATCCGGGACATGAGGTACTCCTAGAGATAGATGTTCATCGATATGTGGGTCCCAGGATGCACCGGACATCGAGATGTGTCAATATTGATACATGTCGAAGTCTCTGCCGCTCCTCACGCCTGTCGAGACGGTCGCCTGCTGCTCCCCGGTGACCCGCGAGCCGCTCTCCGCCGACGCTGCCGTGCGGATCTCGCCGCTGCTCAAGGCGCTCGCCGACCCGGTGCGGCTGCGCCTGCTCTCCCTGGTCGCCTCGCACGCGGACGGCGAAGCCTGTGTCTGCGACCTGCAGGAGGCGTTCGACCTGTCGCAGCCGACGATCAGCCACCACCTCAAGGTGCTGCACGAGGTGGGCCTGCTCGAGCGGTCGAAGCGCGGGGTCTGGGTCTACTACCGGGTGCAGCCGGCCGCGCTCGGTGACCTCGCCGCCCTCCTCGGCGGCGTCGGCGCGTGACACTCGTCCGTCGTGGTGCCGCCGAGCTCCTCGGTACCGCCTTCCTGGTCGCCGCCGTCGTCGGCTCCGGCATCGCCGCGACGCGCCTGTCGCCCGGCGAACCGGGGCTGCAGCTCCTGGAGAACAGCCTGGTCACGGGTGCCGTCCTCGTCGCCCTGATCCTCGCGCTCCAGCCCGTGTCCGCCGCCTTCAACCCGGTCGTCACGCTGGCGGAGGCCGCCTTCGGGCTGCTCGGGGCGAAGGATGCCGCGGTCCTGGTGGCGGCCCAGGTCGCCGGAGGGTCGCTGGGAGCGGTCCTGGCGAACCTGATGTTCGACCTCGATGCCGTGAGCATCTCGGGTCACGAACGCACCGGTGGCCACCTCTGGCTGGCCGAGGTCGTCGCGACCTTCGGGCTCGTCGTCGTCATCTTCGGCAGCGTCCGGGCCGGGCGCACCGAGACCGTCGCGTTCGCCGTCGGCGGCTACATCACGGCGGCGTACTGGTTCACCAGCTCCACGAGCTTCGCCAACCCGGCGGTGACCGTCGCGCGGACGCTCTCCGACACCTTCGCGGGGATCAGCCCCGCCTCTGTGCCCGGCTTCGTCGTCGCCCAGGTGGTCGGCGGGGCGTTGGCGTACGTCGCCGTCCGAGTGCTCCACCCCCACCCGGCCCTTCCGACGGAGTCGTCATGAAGCCGTCGGTCCTCTTCGTCTGCATCCACAACGCCGGACGCTCCCAGATGGCGGCGGGCTTCCTCCGACACCTGGCGGGCGGGCGCATCGAGGTCCTCTCCGCCGGGTCGGCGCCTGCGCGCGAGATCAACCCGGTCGCCGTGGCCGCGATGGCCGAGGAGGGGATCGACATCGTGGGAGAGCAACCGAAGCTGCTCACGGAGAGCGCCGTCCAGGGCGCCGACGTGGTGGTCACCATGGGATGCGGCGACGAGTGCCCGTACTTCCCCGGGAAGCGCTACGAGGACTGGGTCCTCGACGACCCCGCAGGAAAGGGCATCGACGCCGTACGACCGATCCGCGACGAGATCCGCCTGCGGGTCGAGGCCCTGATCGCCTCCCTCGTCTGATTCCAGGGCGCCACCCAGAGGGACATCGGCGTAGTCGGACGGGAGCGGTGAAAGCCCTGAGACGGGTGTGACTCACGAGGCGGGTCGCCTCGGGCTCCGGCGCACCTGATCCTGTCCGGCTACGAGACCGGCGCACGTCGAGGGCGACGCGCAGAGGGCCCCCGGCCGCTGGCCGGGGACCCTCTGACGCCCGATGTGGCGGAGGTAGGGGGATTCGAACCCCCGAGGGCGTTAACCCAACCCGCTTTCCAAGCGAGCGCCATAGGCCACTAGGCGATACCTCCGCGGAGGAGGCTACCGGGCGGGTGACCGGCCGATGAAATCGCCTTGGCCGCGATCCCGTACAGTGACGCCAACCCCCCGTGCGGCGGCATCTCGCCCAACTCCCCCAGGGCCGGAAGGCAGCAAGGGTAAGTGAGCTCTGTCGGGTGCGCGGGGGGCCTCTGCCTTTTTGGGGTACGACGGCGGCGGCATCCGCGACAATCCGGGCGTGACGTTGACCCAGCTGGCCGTCGTCGGCGCGGTCGCACTGCTCGGACCGCTGCTGGCCGCGCCCCGCCGCTGGCACCTGCCGGTCGTGCTCGGGGAGCTCGTCGCGGGCGTGCTGCTGGGCCGGACCCTGCTCGGCTACCTCGACGCCTCCGACCCGACGTTCACCTTCTTGGCCGACCTCGGGTTCGCGCTCGTGATGTTCGTGGCGGGCACCCACGTCCCGGTGCGGGACCCGCAGATCCGCCGGGCGTTCGGCGCGGGCGTCGCCCGAGCGCTCGTCGTCGGGATCGCTGCGGTCGTCGTCGGCGTCGCGTTGGCCCGGGTCACCGGGACCGGTCACGGAGCCCTGTACGCGGTGCTGCTGGCGTCGTCGAGCGCGGCGCTGGTCCTGCCCGTCGTGGACTCGCTCGGCCTCGGCGGAGCCCAGGTGATCGCGCTGCTGCCCCAGGTGGCGATCGCCGACACTGTCTGCATCGTCGCCCTCCCGCTCGCCGTCGATCCGGACCACGCGCTGCGTGCTGCGGGCGGGGCCGCCCTCGTGGTGCTCGCCGCGGCGGTGGTCTTCGTGCTCTTCCGGGCCGGCGAGAGGCGGGGATGGCGGCAGCGGGTGCACGACGTGTCGGAGGAGCGGCTCTTCGCGGTCGAGCTGCGGGTCCAGCTCGCCGTGCTCTTCGCCCTCGCGGCGCTGGCCGCCCGCAGCCACGTGTCGATCATGCTGGCCGGCTTCACGTTCGGGCTCGCGGTCGCGGGGGTCGGCGAGCCGCGCCGGCTCGCCAAGCAGCTCTTCGCGGTGACTGACGGCTTCCTGGCCCCCGTCTTCTTCGTGTGGCTCGGTGCCGACCTCGACCTCCGGGAGCTCGGCGAGCACCCGCGGATGACCGCACTCGGCCTGGCCCTCGGGGCCGGTGCGGTGCTCACGCACCTGGTCGCGACAGCGCTGCGCCAACCCGCCTCGCTGGGCCTGTTGGCCGCGGCTCAGCTCGGTGTGCCCGTCGCGGCCGCGACCATCGGCAGCCGGCTCGGAGTCCTCGAGCCCGGGGAGGCGGCGGCGCTGGTGCTGGGCGCGGTCGTCACGATCGTCGCGGCGGTCGTGGGCGGAGGAGTCGCCGCGCGCTCAGGTGTCGCACCCGGCGACTAGGGTGAGGTCCGTGGAATCCCCGCTCGCGCTCTACCGCCGCTACCGGCCCGAGACCTTCGCCGAGGTCATTGGGCAGGAGCACGTGACCGAGCCCCTGCGCGCGGCGCTCGCCGGCAACCGGGTCAACCACGCCTACCTCTTCTCCGGCCCGCGCGGCTGTGGCAAGACGACCAGCGCGCGCATCCTCGCGCGCTCGCTCAACTGCGAGCAGGCACCCGTCGCCGACCCGTGTGGCGAGTGCGAGAGCTGCCGCGACCTCGCCCGGGGCGGTCCGGGGTCGATCGACGTGATCGAGATCGACGCGGCGTCCCACGGCGGCGTCGACGACGCCCGCGACCTGCGCGAGAAGGCGTTCTTCGCGCCCGTGAAGAGCCGCTACAAGGTCTACATCATCGACGAGGCCCACATGGTGACGACGCAGGGCTTCAACGCCCTGCTCAAGCTCGTCGAGGAGCCGCCGCCGCACCTGCGCTTCATCTTCGCCACCACCGAGCCCGACAAGGTCATCCCGACCATCCGGTCGCGCACCCACCACTACCCCTTCCGGCTGATCCCGCCGCGCCTCCTCTCGAGCTACCTCTCCGAGCTGTGCGAGCAGGAGGGCGTCGCCATCGAGCCCACGGCGCTGCCACTGGTCGTCCGGGCGGGCGCAGGCTCGGCCCGCGACACCCTCTCGGTGCTCGACCAGCTGCTCGGTGGCGCCGGCAGCGACGGGGTGACCTACCAGCTGGCGAGCGGGCTGCTGGGCTACACCCCGGACACCCTGCTCGACGACGTGGTCGATGCGTTCGCCGCGGGCGACGGAGCGGCCGTCTTCGGCGTGGTCGACAAGGTGATCGAGACCGGGCAGGACCCGCGGCGCTTCACCGAAGACCTGTTGAGGCGACTGCGTGACCTGGTCATCGTGTCCGCGGTGCCCGACGCGCCCGCGACCGGGCTGATCGACGTCTCGCACGACCAGGGCGAGCGGCTCGTCGCCCAGTCCGCGCGGTTCGGCCGCGCCGAGCTCACCCGCGCTGCCGACCTCGTCGCCGCCGGACTCACCGAGATGCGCGGCGCGACCGCGCCGCGCCTGCTGCTCGAGCTGATCTGCGCGCGGGTGCTGCTGCCGGCCGCCGACCACGGCACCGACGGCGTCCTCGCGCGGCTCGACCGCCTCGAGCGGCGGATGGCGATCGCGGGCCCGGCGAGCAGCGAGTCGGCGCCGGCTCCCGTCAGTGCGGCCGCACCGCCTCCCACGCCCGCGCCCGTGGCGCCTGCGGAGCGCGACCCCGCGCAGGAGCCGTCCGCGCCCGAGCCGGTGCTGAGCTCCGAGCCGCCGGCCGTCGTACCACCGGAGCCGGAGGAGCCCGCTGCGGCGGCCCCCGCCCCGACGCCCGCCGCTGCACCGACGCCCGCGGCTGCGCCGGCGCCGACGGGGAGCCTGAGCCTGGTCGACGTCCGCCGCCTGTGGCCCGACGTGATCGCCGCGACCCAGCGGAAGCGCCGCGTGACCTGGATCCACCTCACGCAGAACTCCCAGGTGGTGGGCTTCGACGGCACGACCCTGACGCTCGGCTTCAACAACGCCGGAGCGCGCGGGAGCTTCGAGAGCGGGAGCGCCGAGGTGCTGCAGGAGGCGATCCGCGAGGTGGTCGGCGCCGAGTGGCGCGTCGAAGCCATCCTGGACCCCGGCGCATCGGCCGGCACGTCGCCGCCCCCCGACCCCGCGGCGAGCCCGCCGCCCGCTCCGGAGCACGACAGCGTCCCGCCCGAGCCGGAGCCCGAGCCCGAGCCGCCGACGCCTCGCCGGCCGCGGATGGCCGACATCCAGGCCGACGCCGAGGCCGAGCCTCCCCACGACCCCGACGAGGCGGTCGACCTCGACGACGCGGACGTCGATGCCGAGTCCGGCGCCGAGCTCCTCGCCCGAGAGCTCGGGGCCCAGGTGATCGAGGAGATCCCGCACCGATGAGCACCCGAGAGACAGGACCAGCCCGATGACCCAGAACCCCTTCGACGCGCTCGGTGGCGGCGGCTTCGACATCGGGGCGCTCCTGCAGCAGGCCCAGCAGATGCAGGACGACCTCCAGTCGGCACAGGCGGGACTCGCCGAGGCCCGGGTCGACGGCACCGTGGCCGGTGGGGCTGTCACGGTCACCGTGAGCGGCACCGGCGAGCTGACCGGCGTCACCATCAGCCCGACCGCGATCGAGGAGGACGGCGCGCTCGAGGACAGCCTCGAAGAGGTCGGCGACCTCGTGGTGGCGGCCTACCGCGACGCGAAGGCGAAGGCCGACGCCCTCGCCGAGCAGACCCTCGGCCCGCTCACCAGTGGGCTGCCCGGCATGGGCGGACCCGGCGGCGCGCCGGGCCAGCTCGGCTTCTGAGCCGGCGACACCTCGATGTACGAAGGCGTCGTCCAGGACCTGATCGACGAGCTCGGCCGGTTGCCGGGCGTGGGCCCGAAGAGCGCACAGCGGATCGCGTTCCACCTCCTCCAGGCCGACCCGGTCGACGTCAAGCGGCTGGCCGACGTGCTGATCGAGGTCAAGGCCAAGGTGAAGTTCTGCTCGATCTGCTTCAACGTCTCCGAGGACGAGCGCTGCCGCATCTGCCGGGATCCCCGCCGCGACGAGAGCGTGATCTGCGTGGTCGAGGAGTACAAGGACGTCGTCGCCATCGAGCGCACCCGCGAGTTCCGCGGCCGCTACCACGTGCTGGGCGGCGCCATCTCGCCGATCGACGGCATCGGTCCCGAGCAGCTCCACATCAAGGAGCTGCTCACCCGCCTCGGCGACGGAGCGGTCACCGAGGTGATCCTCGCCACCGACCCGAACCTCGAAGGGGAGGCCACCGCCACCTACCTCACCCGCATGCTGGGACCCTTGGGCTTGCGTGTGACGCGGTTGGCGAGTGGACTTCCGGTAGGCGGAGACCTCGAGTACGCCGACGAGGTCACCCTCGGACGAGCATTTGCAGGAAGGCAGGCGGCAACGTGACCGATCAACTCCCGGCGCAGGCGGCACTCGAGGCGATGCTCGCCGTCGAGACGGAGACCGTCCGGTTCGCCGACGACATCGCTGCGTCGGTCGGGGCCTTCCTCGACTCCGTGCGCGTGATCGCGTCCCAGGCGACACCGGGGCAGGCCGTGTCGCTGTTGCTCCTGCAGATCAGCGAGATCTCCCTCGCAGGCGCGCGGCTCGGGGCGCAGCGCGACTTCGCGCCGCGCGTCGAGTACCAGCCCGACGTGGGGCCCGAGGCGGACCTCGACGACCTGCGCATGCGGCTGGCCGCCCTCCTCGGCAACGTCGACACCATGAGCTACGTCTTCGACCCCTACCAGCCGGAGATCGTCGAGAGCCAGCTCTCCGACGACATCGCGGCGATCGCCAGCGACCTCGAGAACGGGATGCGCCACCACCGCGCCGGCGACGTCGACGAAGCGCTGTGGTGGTGGCAGTTCTCCTACGTCTCCAACTGGGGTGCCCTGGCCGGAGCCGCGATGAAGGCACTGCTGTCGGTCGTCGCCCACGACCGTCTCGACGTGGACAACGAGTCCGAGCTCGACCTGATCGAGGCGGCGGAGGCCACCTTGGACGGCGGGCTGGCCGGCGCCTGACCCTCGGTAGGATCGGGGGGCACCGTCCCCGTCGATCCAGGAGTGAGCCCCCGTGGGCATTGTCGTGCAGAAGTACGGCGGTTCGTCACTGTCCGACGCCGACGCGATCAAGCGCGTGGCCCGTCGCATCACCGAGGCCAAGAAGGCCGGCAACGAGGTCGTCGTGGCGGTCTCGGCCATGGGCGACAGCACCGACGAGCTGCTCGACCTCGCCGCCCAGGTGAGCCCGCTGCCGCCGGCGCGCGAGCTCGACATGCTGCTCACCGCGGGCGAGCGGATCTCGATGGCGCTCGTCGCGATGGCGATCTCCGACCTCGGCTTCACGGCCCGGTCCTTCACCGGGTCGCAGGCCGGCGTCATCACCGACGACGTGCACGGCAAGGCCAAGATCCTCGACGTCACCCCCGGCCGCATCCAGGGCGCGATCGACGAGGGACACATCGTGATCGTCGCGGGCTTCCAGGGTGTCAGCCAGCAGACCAAGGAGATCACCACGCTCGGCCGCGGTGGCACCGACACCACCGCCGTGGCCCTCGCCGCCGCGCTGGACGCCGACGTCTGCGAGATCTACACCGACGTCGACGGTGTCTTCACCGCCGACCCGCGGATCGTGCCGAGCGCCCGCAAGCTCGACACGGTCACTTACGAGGAGATGCTCGAGCTCGCGGCCTCGGGCGCGAAGGTCCTACACCTGCGCTCGGTCGAGTACGCCCGACGCCACAACATCCCGATCCACGTCCGGTCGTCGTTCAGCACCCTCGAGGGCACGACGGTCACCGGCAGCATCAACGACCCGTCTCCGGAGGGCAGCATGGAAGCACCGATCATCGCCGGCGTCGCCCACGACCGCAGCGAGGCCAAGATCACCGTCGTCGGGGTCCCCGACAAGGTCGGCGAGGCCGCAGCGATCTTCAACGCCCTGGCCGAGGCGCAGATCAACATCGACATGATCGTGCAGAACGTCTCTGCCGCCGCGACCAACCTGACCGACATCTCCTTCACCCTGCCGACGACGGACGGCCAGACGGCGATGGCCACGCTCGACGAGCTCAAGAGCCAGGTGGGCTTCGACTCCCTCCTCTACGACGAGTCGATCGGCAAGGTCTCGCTCATCGGTGCCGGCATGCGGTCCCACCCGGGCATCTCGGCGAAGTTCTTCACGGCGCTGGCCGAGGCCGGCGTCAACATCGGCATGATCTCCACCTCCGAGATCCGCATCTCCGTCGTCGTCGACCAGGACGACGTCGACCGGGCCGTCCAGGCGACGCACACCGCGTTCGACCTCGACGCCGACGAGGTCGAGGCCGTCGTCTACGGCGGCAGCGGTCGCTGACCCCACCCCGGACGAACGGCGCGAATCCGCCGCAACCCGGCACAAACTCGCTCGCGCGATCCGCGAGCGGTCGGAAGGATTGACCACATGAAGATCGGAATCGTCGGCGCGACCGGCCAGGTCGGCGTCGCCATGCGCCAGATCCTCCTCGAGCGCGGGTTCCCCGCCGACGAGGTGCGCTTCTTCGCCTCGGCACGCTCCGCCGGCACGGTGCTGCCCTTCGGTGACCGGGAGGTCGTCGTCGAGGATGCCTCGACGGCCGACCCGAGCGGCCTCGACGTCGCCCTCTTCTCCGCGGGCGCCACCACCTCGCGAGCGGTCGCCCCGACGTTCGTCGATGCCGGCGTGATCGTGGTCGACAACTCCTCGGCGTTCCGCAAGGACCCCGACATCCCGCTGGTGGTCTCCGAGGTCAACCCGGACGCAGCGCAGGCCGTGATCGCCGCCGGGCGCGGCATCATCGCCAACCCCAACTGCACGACGATGGCCGCGATGCCGGTGCTCAAGCCGCTGCACGACGAGGCCGGTCTGGTCCGCCTGATCGCGTCGACCTACCAGGCCGTCTCCGGGTCCGGCGTCGCCGGCGTCGAGGAGCTCGCCACCGGGGTGGCCGCGGCGGGCGACAAGGCGCGGGAGCTGGCGTACGACGGCGAGGCGGTCGCCTTCCCCGAGCCCGGCGTCTACCGCCGGACGATCGCCTACAACGTGCTTCCCTTCGCCGGCAACCTGGTCGACGACGGCCTCAACGAGACCGACGAGGAGCAGAAGCTGCGCAACGAGTCGCGCAAGATCCTCGGCATCCCGGACCTCCGGGTCTCCGGGATCTGCGTCCGGGTGCCGGTCTTCACCGGTCACTCCTTGGCGATCAACGCCGAGTTCGAGAGGGCGCTGCCGGCCGAGCGTGCCCGCGAGCTGCTGAGCGGTGCCGCCGGTGTCGAGCTCGCCGACATCCCGAACCCGCTTGCGGCGGCGGGCAAGGACCCGTCGTACGTCGGACGGATCCGTCAGGACCCGGGCGTCGACGGTGACCGTGGGCTGGCGCTCTTCGTCTCCAACGACAACCTCCGCAAGGGCGCTGCTCTCAACACCGTGCAGATCGCCGAGCTGGTGCTCGCCTCGCGCTGAACGCCGCCGACATGCGAGAGGGGCCGGCCCCTCGGGCCGGCCCCGCTCGTCGTCGTGGGCCCCGGTGGGGCTAGGTACTGGTGCTGTCGGTCTCGACGAACGTCTTGGTGACCCAGACCGATGCCAGATAGGCCCCCACGCTGAGCACGGGGATCACGATGATCATCGACCAGTGGTCGAGGGCGTCGATCAGGAAGAGCAGCGCCACGACGGCCACCAGGCCGACGGCGAGGAAGCTGCTGCTGCCGGGATCGGGGATCTGGAAGACCTTCAGCAACGTGCTGCCGAGCAGGATGCTCAGCACGAACGTCGCGACCAGGAGCAGGAGGCCGGGACCGCCTGTGCACGTCGCCGTGCCGCGGACGGCCTCGCACCCGCGGAGTGAGAGCCAGGTGAGCAGCACGAGCGCGGCGCCGACGACGACTCCGGTGACCGCGGCTGCGGGGTACATGTCCAGCAGCGGCGGCTCGTCCGCCGAGGTGATCGACGCGTCCTCGATCTCGGTGGGCCGCACCGGCTCCGGCTCGATGGGTGGGGCGAGCTTGGCGCGTGGCCTGGATGACTTCTTGGCGGCCGGAGCCGCGGCCGACTTCGCGGCCGGGACCTTCTCCTCGACGGGCGCGGTCTTCTTGGCTGCCTTCTTGGGCGCCGGCTTCGCGACCGGAGCCGGCGCCGCCGCCGACGCCGGCGCCGCGGCCGGCGACTGCATCGCGGCGGGCACGGTCTTGGTGACGGGGGCCGTCTTCCTCGGAGCGACGGTCGGCTCGTCCTCCGCAACGGGGATCACCGCCGTGTCGTCGGAGGTCTCCTCCGCCGGTGGGTCGACCGTGCCTGGTTCCTCGACTGCGGTCTCCTCGACAGCCGGGGCCTCGGCGGCGGGCTCGTCGACAGGTTCCTCGGCCGGCGCCTCGGCGACCGGCTCCTCGACAGGCTCTTCAGCGACCGGGGCCACCTGCGGAGTCGTCTCCTCGACCTCCTCGACCGTTGTCGCCTCGTCGACCTCGTCCTCGGGCGCAGGCTCGGGCGCGGGCGCGGGCGCGCGGCGCGTGGAGCTCGCGGCCGGTTTCTTCTTGCGCCCGAACAGCTTGGGCGGCTCCAAGCTGACCTTCAGCTTGTCCTGCTCGTCCGACATGGAGTGCAGTGTGTCATGAAGGCCTCCCCGCCGGGACCACCCGTTCATTCGGCTCCGATGAATTCGGTCGACGGAAGCGGACCGCCCCGCCGGACGGCGCGAAGTGCCTGCCGCGGTGCAGCCGCCGGGGCTCGTTCGCCCGATCGGCATGCTCGTTGCGGCGCTCCTCGCGGGGAGGGTGGCCGATGGCCGCGATCTTCCGACGGGAGCTGGATGCGGCCCTCGCTGATGCGGATGTTCGAGCACCGCGCAGACGAACTGGCGGTGGGTTCCGGTCACTTGTCGGGGTTTGCAAAGGCCGACAAGTGCAGGAATCCCCGGTCGACCGGGGATTCCCCGCCGCTCCCGCCTCGCCCCCCATCGACATCGGTATCGGGCACCAGCAGGCCGGCGGCAGGGGCGGCACGGGCGCAAAAACGGCGACGGACCCACGATCTCTCGTGGGTCCGTCACTGCAATTCCAGGCGGTCGGGCTGACAGGATTTGAACCTGCGGCCTCCTCGTCCCGAACGAGGCGCGCTACCAAGCTGCGCCACAGCCCGCCATGATCGGGCGTGCCCGCTCACAAGCCTGGGAGCATACCGGAGCCCTTCCCCGCCGACCGAATCGGACCGGGCCCGTGGACCGTGCGCGACGTCAGCCGCGTGGCACCAGGGTGAGCAGGGTCGCCTCGGGGCGGCACGCGACCCGGATCCGGGCGTAGGGGCTGGTGCCGAGCCCCGCGGACACGTGCAGCCAGGCCGAGCCCGGGTCGCCGGGGCGGGACGCGGCGGGGTGGCGGTGCAGTCCGCGGGCGCGGGCCGGCTCGAGGTCGCAGTTGGTCGCCAGGGCCCGGCTCCCGGCCAGCCCGGGCAGCCCGGGCAGCCGCACCTGCCCGCCGTGCGTGTGACCGGCGATGACGGCGTCGTACCCGTCACGGGCGTACTGGTCCAGCACCCGCAGGTACGGCGCGTGCGCGATCCCGAGCCGGACGTCCGCCGCCTCGTCGGCAGGGCCCGCGACGGCGGCGAGGTCGTCGTACTCCAGGTGCGGGTCGTCGACCCCGGCGAAGGAGAACCGGGTCTCGCCGACGGCGAGCGCGGCCCTGCGGTTGGTGAGGTTCAGCCACCCCGCCCCTGCCAGGCCGGCCGAGAGCGCACCCCACGGCAGCTCCGGCACGTGCGTGAAGCGCTTCCCGTTGTCGGGCAGGAGGTAGCCGAACGGGTTGCGGAAGCTGGGCTCGAAGTAGTCGTTGGAGCCGTGGACGAAGACACCGGGTCGGTCGAGCAGCCCGCCGAGGCTGTCGAGGACCACCGGCACCGAGTCGCGGTGCGCGAGGTTGTCGCCGGTGTCGACCACGAGGTCCGGCTCGAGCCGGGCCAGGCCGCGCAGCCACTCCTGCTTGCGCCGCTGTCCGGGCGTCATGTGGATGTCGCTGAGGTGTAGCACCGTGAGCGGGCGCATCCCGGAGGGCAGCACGGGGAGGTCCACCCGGCGCAGCGTGTACTGACGTGCTTCCCACGCGGCGTACGCGGTCGCCGCGCCTCCTGCGGCGACGCCGGCACCGAGGAAGCCGAGAAGTCGTGAGGGGCGCACGTGGCCAGCCTGCCAGAATCATCACCATGAACTCGCTGAAGGACCGCCTGCGCACCGACCTCACTGCCGCGATGAAGGCACGCGACGAGGTGCGCTCCTCGACGATCCGGATGATCCTCACCGCCGTGACCAACGCCGAGGTGGCGGGTTCGGTGGCCAAGGAGCTGAGCGACGACGAGATGCTCACGGTGCTCGCCACCGAGGCGAAGAAGCGGCGGGAGGCGGCGGTCGCCTTCGAGGAGGGCAACCGTCCGGAGAGCGCGGCGAAGGAGCGGGCCGAGGCGGCCGTCATCGCCGACTACCTCCCTGCGCAGCTCAGCCCCGAGGAGATCTCCGACATCGTCGCCGAGGCGGTCGGGCAGCTCGGGGTGGCCGGCGAGGGCCCCAAGGCGATGGGCAGGGTCATGGGCGTCGTGACGCCCCAGGTCAAGGGGCGTGCCGACGGCGCCGCCGTCGCCGCAGAGGTACGACGCCAGCTCGGCTCCGCCTGAGGGCTCCCTCAGCCGTGACCGTGGCCGTGGCCGCCGCCGTTGCCACCGCCGCGGCCGCCGCCCCCGTTGTTGTGGTGCGGGGGACGCTTGGGCGGCTTGGGCGTGCCGTTGGACACGTAGATCGTGATCGAGTCGCCGGAGCCGGCCTGGGCGTAGGCCCCGGGGTAGCTGTAGGCCACCACGCCGCGCGCGTAGCCGGAGTGGACCAGCCCGCCGTTGGAGACCGTGAAGCCGTGTGCCTCGAGCTCCGACGTCGCGTCGTCGACCGAGAGGCCGGCCACGTCGGGCACGGGCACCAACACGCCGGCGATGTCGTCGCCCGAGGGCGGCACGAAGTCCTCGTCGGGGAGGGAGGGCGCGATCGCCTTGAACGCGTCGCCCCAGATCGGACCCGCTGTGCCTGAGCCGGAGGTCGACGGCGCGTAGACGCCGCCGATCGTCTTGCCGTCGAGGGACTCCGGGTCGCCCACGGAGTTGATGCCGGCCACGGCCACCGCTCCCGCCAGGTTGGGCGTGTAGCCGGCGAACCACACCGACTTGTTGGACGTCGACGTGCCCGTCTTGCCGGCCGCCGGCTGACCGGGGTAGAGGTACTGGCCGAAGCCGCCGGGAGCCAGCACGCCCTTCAGCACGTCGTTGACGGCGTCGGCCACCGGGCTCGGGAGCTCCTGGGTGCACTTCGGGTCGTACTTCTTCAGCACGTTGTTCTGGTTGTCCGCGATCTTGAGCACCGGGAGCGAGTCGCAGTGCTTGCCGCGCGCCGCGAAGGTGGCGTAGGCCTCGGCCATCTCCAGCGGGCTGGCATCGGCGATGCCGAGGGTGAACGACGGCACCATCTCGGTCTTCGGCGACGTCAGGTGGACGCCGAGGCGCTTCGCGAGGTTGTAGGGCTCGCACAGGCCGGTGCGCTTCTCGAGCTCGAGGAAGAAGGTGTTCACCGACCCCTGGGTGCCGGTGTAGAGGTTGACGTTGTGGTTCTCGAAGTCGAAGTTGGAGAACTCGTGGACCTCGCTGCTCTGGTAGTAGCCGTCGCAGGTCTTGTAGTCACCGAGGTTGAAGCTCTTGTAGGCGGGCGCCTCGATCGTGGTGTTGAGCGGGATGCCCTGGTTGATCGCCGAGGCCAGCACGAAGGTCTTGAAGGTCGAGCCCGGCTGGAAGCCGTTGGCCTTGCCGTACTCCTTCGGCACCGTGTAGTTGAGGAAGGTCTCGCCCGGCCCGTTGCCGAGCCCGCGCGACTGCGCGAGTGCCATCACCTCGCCGGTGCCGGGCTGCTCCAGCGCCATCGCGCCGATCACGCCCTCCTTGGGGAAGACGTGGTTGCTCACCGAGGTCTGCGCGGCCTGCTGCATCTGCAGGTCGAGCGAGGTGGTGATCGTGAGCCCGCCGTTCTCGATCAGCCGCCAGCGCTCGCGACGGGTGCTGCCGAGAGCCGGGTCCTGCTTGAGCCACTCCAGGACGTACTCGCAGAAGAACTGGGCAGGTGAGTTCACGCACCCACGCGGCTTCCTCTGCACGTCGAGGCCCAGGCCCAGCGACTCTGCCCGGTCGGCGGTCTTCTGGCTGATGACGCTGAGCTCGGCCATCCGCTCCAGCACCACGTTGCGGCGCTCGCGCGAGCGGTCGGGGTTCTCCGTCGGGTCGAAGGCGCCCGGGCTCTGCACGATGCCGGCCAGCATCGCGGACTGCTTCAGGTTGAGGTCGTTGGCGTTGACGTTGAAGTAGTGCTGGGCGGCGGCCTGGATCCCGTAGGCGCCGTCGCCGAAGTAGGCGGTGTTGAGGTAGCGCTCGAGGATCCAGTCCTTCGAGTGCTTCTTCTCCAGGGCGATCGCGTAGCGCAGCTCGCGCAGCTTGCGGGCGTAGGAGTCCTCGGTGGCAGCCGCACGCTCGGCCTTCGTGTTGGCCTGGTTGAGCAGGGTCAGCTTCACCAGCTGCTGGGTGATCGACGAACCCCCCTGGGTCACGCCGCCGGCGGCCTGGTTGGTGAAGAGAGCGCGCAGTGTGCCCTTCACGTCGAGCGCACCGTGCTGGTAGAAGCGGTAGTCCTCGATGGAGACGATGGCCTTGACCATGATCCGCGAGATCTGGCTCAGCGAGACCACGACCCGGTTCTGGTCGTAGATGGTCGCGATCTGGTCGCCGTTCCGGTCGAGGATCTCGGTGCGCTGCGGCAGCAGGTCGGTCTCCAGCTCCTGCGGGAGCTCGTCGATGGAGTCGGACACGTTGCGGGCGGCGAAGCCGAGCACGCCCGCGAACGGGATCGCCAGGCCGGACACGACGACGCCCAGCACCGCGGAGACGAGCAGCATCACGCCGAGGTGCGAGATCACCTTGTGCGCAGGAAGACCATCGGTCCTGGAGCGGGCCATGGCGTCAGGGTACGTGAGCCCTCCCCAGCGCCCGTCTTTCCCGTTCAGGGGTGGTCACGAGCCTGAAACGGACGGTCCAGGAGCCTGCCCTAGTGAAATGTGACTAGACAGGTTGCCCACAACGAGTGATGCGCCGGACCAGACCAGTACTTTACCTTTACGTCAGCGAGGAGGAACTCGCGACGCTGTGGGGGCGTCGCCCTCCTCATGATGATGGGGACAACATCATGTGGGTAGACGATTGGGCGCTTCGGGCGGCATGCCGCGCCGAGCAGCCGGACCAACTCTTCGTCCGGGGCGCCGAGCAGAACAAGGCCAAGCAGGTCTGCGCCGGTTGCCCGGTGCGCACCGAGTGCCTTGCCGAGGCTCTGGACAACCAGATCGAGTGGGGCGTCTGGGGAGGGATGACCGAGCGGGAGCGTCGTGCTCTGCTCCGTCGCCGTCCCGACGCGTCGTGGCGCAAGGTCCTCGAGTCCGCGCGTGACCGGGAGATGGCCCGCACCTCGGCCTAGCCCTCGGTCAACCGGTGGTCCTGCTCGCCTCGGCGAGCAGGTCACCGATCCGCCGTAGGCCCTCGAGGTCGTGCACGTCGCCGGCGAGAGCCGGTACGACGGCGGTCGGCACCTGGGGGTGCGCGGCCGCGAAGCGTTCGCGCAGCCCGCGCTCTCGCTCGACCAGGCGCACCTGGTCGGCGTGCAGCCGCAGCAGCCCGGAGGCGAGCGCGCCCTCCCCGTCGCTGTCGAGGCGTCCGGCGCCGGCCAGCGCCTCCTCGGCGGCGAGTGCGCTCTCGGGTGCCGGGCTGGCGCGGTTGACGATCAGTCCCGCCAGCGGCATGCCGTCCTCGCTGAGCCGCTCGACGAAGTACGCCGCCTCGCGCAGCGCGTCCGGCTCGGGCGCCGCGACGACCAGGAACGCGGTCCCGCGCGCCTGCAGCAGCGAGTAGGTCTGCTGCGCCCGCTGCCGGAAGCCGCCGAAGACGGTGTCGAGCGCCGAGACGAACATCTGCAGGTCCTTGAGGAACTGCGCACCGAGGATCTTGGTCAGGGCGTTGGTGATCAGGCTGAAGCCGGCCGACATCAGCTTGGCCGGACCCCGCGCGGGCGCGAGCATCAGCCGCACGAACCGGCCGTCGAGGAAGCTCGACAGCCGCTCGGGGGCATCGAGGAAGTCCAGCGCCGACCGGGACGGCGGGGTGTCCACGACGATGAGGTCGTAGGTGGCGGCGTCCTTCGAGCCCCGAGGCCGGCCACCGGCCGCGCCGACGACATGCTCCCGGTGCAGCTGACCGAGCTTCTCCATCGCCATGTACTCCTGGGTGCCGGCGAACGAGCTCGACAGGGCGATGTAGAACGGGTTGGCGAGGATCTGCTTGGCCTTCTCCGGGCTGGCCTGTGACTCGACCACCTCGTCGAAGGTGCGCTTCATGTCGAGCATCATCGCGTCGAGGCTCCCGGGGCCCGCGACCCCGGAGACCGGCCGCGGGGTGTTGTCCAGGGCCTCGATCCCCATCGACTGGGCCAGCCGGCGCGCCGGGTCGATCGTCAGCACGACGACCTTCCGGCCCTGCTCGGCGGCGCGGAGCGCGAGGGCGGCAGCCGAGGTCGTCTTCCCGACCCCGCCCGAACCGCAGCACACGATGATGTTGGTCCTCCGGTCGGCCAGCAGGGCGTCGACGTCGAGCGGGTCGGCCCGCCGCGCGCTCGGGGAGGTCGGCCCCACCCGGGTCTGGTGCTCCGTCGTGCGCCGTGCCATCGCTATGCCATCCCTTGTCCGCGCAGCAGGGCGGCGAGCTCGTAGAGCGCGCCGAGGTCGACCCCTCCGGACATCCGGGGGAGCTCGTAGGTCGGGACGCCGAGAGTGCCGACGACCTCGCTCAGCCGGTCCTCCAGGGCGCGCCGCTCGGCGTGCTCACGGGCCTCGTGCACGAGCCCGTCGACGAGAGCGGGCGTCACGTCGATGCCCGCGGCACGGATCCCGGCCTCGATCCGGCCGCGGTCGAGGGTGCCGGCGCGGGCGGCCGCGAGGTCGTCCGCGGACAGGTCACGGGACCGGACCATGTTGACCACGACCCCGCCGACACGGAGCTTCGCGGCGCGCAGCTCGGCGATGCCGTCGATGGTCTCCTGGACCGGCATCTCCTCCAGCAGCGTCACGAGGTGGACCGCTGTCTGCGGCGACTGGAAGAGCTTCATCATCGTGTCGGACTGGGTCTTCACCGGCCCGACCTTGGCAAGACCGCCGACCTCGCCGCCCACGTTGAGGAACTGCGTGATCCGACCCGTCGGAGGCGCGTCGAGCACCACGGCGTCGTACTCGATGGCGCCCTTGTTGCGGCTGTTGCGCTGGACGGCCTCGTAGACCTTGCCGCTCAGCAGCACGTCTCGGACGCCCGGTGCGATCGTCGTCGCGAACTCGATCACGCCGAAGCGGTCGAGCGCCCGACCGGCGCGGCCGAGGCGGTAGTACATCGAGAGGTACTCCAGCAGCGCGGACTCGGCGTCGATGTGGAGCGCGTGCACGACCCCCTTCCCGCCGTCGGCGTCGGGCAGGCCGGTGGTGAGACGGCGCTCCTGGTAGGGGAGCGGGTCCACGTCGAACATCCGCGCGATCCCCTGGCGCCCCTCCACCTCGCAGAGCAGCACGTTGCGCCCGCGGTGGGCGAGCGCCAGTGCCAGCGCGGAGGCGACGGTCGACTTGCCGGTGCCCCCCTTGCCGGTGACCACGTGCAGCTGCACCCGCGCCCAGTCGCTCACCCGCGCAGCCTAGCCAGCGCTACAGGTCAGCCGGCCAGCTTGTCCGCGATGACGATCCAGGTGAAGAAACCCACGCCGAGCAGCAGGCCGATGTGGCCGAGGATCGAGAGGGCCGGTCCCTCGGCCCAGCTGTCGCCGGTCGTGTCCGCGGCGTGCTTGCTGGGGCGCGACATCCAGCGGGCCAGGATCAGCAGGCCCAGGCCGACCTCGATCCACCACAGGCCGAGGCCGGCCAGGCCCCACATGCCGTCGGGGGAGGTCAGGTAGTAGATCCACACGGCCAGCGCGGCCACCCCGACGAGGGTGTGCGCGTTGACGACCGAGAGGGGCACGACCGCGTGCCCCGACTGGGACTGCTCCGAGGACAGCCGCATCCTGGTGAGGAGTACGACGACCGCGGCCAGCCCGGTCAGCAACCAGACGGCGTTGTCGAGGCTCACCGGGGCATCGTGGCACAACTCACGGCCGGTTAGTCTGCGAGGCATGACCAAGTGGGAGTACCAGGTGGCGCCCGTCCTCAACCATGTCGCGGCGCAGATCCTCAACAACTTCGGCCAGGACGGCTGGGAGCTCGTCACCCTCGTCCCCGGCTCGGGCGGCAACGACATCGCCTACTTCAAGCGCCCGGCGGAGGGCTGAGATGAGCACACCCGAGGAGCGGCTCGCCGAGCTCGGACTCAGCGTCCCCGACGTCGTGCCCCCGGTCGCGGCCTACCTGCCCGCGGTCCGGTCGGGCTCCTACGTCTACACCGCCGGCCAGCTGCCGATGCGCGACGGCGCGCTGATGGCGGCCGGCAAGGTCGGCCACGGCATCACCGCGGAGGTCGCGACGGCGTGCGCCCAGCAGTGCGCGCTCAACGCGATCGCCGCGATCCGCTCGCAGGTCGACGACCTCGCGTCGGTGCGGATCGTCAAGGTCGTCGTGTTCGTGGCCTCGGACCCGAACTTCACCGGCCAGCCGGGGGTCGCCAACGGCGCCTCGGAGCTCTTCGGCCAGGTGTTCGGCGACAACGGCGTGCACGCGCGCTCGGCCGTCGGCGTCCCGGTGCTGCCGCTCGACGCACCTGTCGAGGTCGAGGTCGTCGCGGAGATCCTCTCTTGAAGATCCCGCTCCCACCCGTCCACCTGCCCGACGAGTTCGTCGCCCTCAGCCAGGAGTACGACGACGGCACCCGTCAGCCCGCCGAGCCGCGCAACGCCGCGACCGTCGTCCTGATGCGGCCGGGCAGCGACGGCGCTCCGGAGATCTACCTCCTGCGGCGCCACGTGACGATGGACTTCGCGGGCGGCATGTGCGTCTTCCCCGGCGGCGGCGTCGACCCGCGCGACGACGACGCGAGTGTGGCGTGGGCCGGCCCGAGCCCGGCCACCTGGGCCGCGCGGCTGGGCGTCGAGGAGGACGTCGCGCGCGCGCTCGTGTGCGCGGCGGTGCGGGAGACCTTCGAGGAGTCGGGAGTCCTGCTCGCCGGCGAGTCCGCCGACACCGTCGTCGCCGACACGACCGGCGAGGAGTGGGAGGCCGACCGCGAGGCACTCGTCTCGAGGGAGCTCTCCATGACGGAGCTCCTCAACCGGCGCGGGCTGGTGCTGCGCACCGACCTGCTCGGCACCTGGTCGGGATGGCTGACCCCCGTCTTCGAGCCCAAGCGCTACCGCACCTGGTTCTTCGTCGCGCTGCTGCCCGAGGGGCAGCGCACCCGCGACGTCTCCACCGAGTCGTCGGAGGTCGTCTGGCTCCCGGCGCTGACGGCGGCCGACGAGGCCGATGCCGGTCGGCTGGCGATGCTGCCCCCGACGTACCTCACCTGCTTGGAGGTCGGTCGCCACGGCTCGGTCGAGGCGGTGGTGGAAGCGTCCCGCGACCGCACCGTGGAGATGTTCACACCGACCGTCGAGCCCCTCGGCGAGGGGTGGACGCTGTCGATGCCCGACCCGCTGCGGCCGCTGGTCGCCGAGCGCCGCGGCTGAGGGGACGGCGGTGGCCGGCGACTGGCAGGGCGGTGCGTACGGCGCCCGCGGCCGTTGCCTGCTCGCGCCCAACCCCGGGATCATGACGCTCGACGGCACCAACACGTGGGTGCTGCGCGAGCCCACGGCGGAGCGCTCGGTCGTCGTCGACCCCGGTCCGATCGACGACGCCCATCTCGACGCCGTCGCGGAGGCCGCCGGACAGGTGGAGTTCGTGCTCGTCACCCACCACCACGTCGACCACACCGAGGCGGCGCGCTCCTTCGCCGAGCGGATGGGATGCGGCGTGCGCGGCCTCGACCCTGCCCAGTGCTGGCGGTCCGAGCCGGTGAGCGACGGGGAGGTCGTCGACGTCGGCGGCCTCCGCCTGGAGGTGATCACGACCCCCGGCCACACCGCGGACTCCGTGTCCCTGGTCAACGACGCCGACCGGGCGCTGCTGACGGGCGACATGGTGCTGGGACGCGGAACGACCGTGATCGTGCACCCCGACGGCGACCTCGGCGGCTACTTCGACTCGATCGCCAAGATGCGCGCGCTGGTCACCGAGGGGCGCGTGGAGACCCTGTGGCCCGCGCACGGTCCCGTGCTCGCCGACGCCGCGGGGGTGCTGGACCACTACGTCGTGCACCGTCGGGACCGGCTCGCGCAGGTCGAGGCGGCGCTCACCCGGCTGGGACTGAGCCCGACGGACCTGCCGCCCGACGTGGCCGAGCACCCCGACCTGCCGCGCCAGGTGGTCGAGCTGGTCTACGCCGACGTCGACGAGTCGCTCTGGGGCGCCGCCGAGTGGTCGGTGCGCGCCCAGCTGGCCTACCTCGCCACCCGGTAGGGGTCGCTGGGAATCATCCTGGGAGCGGATGTGCTCGCGGCGCGACGGCCGCAGACTGAGGGCCGGACCTCGGCATGGCTGAGAGGAGCTCCGGCGTGTCCACCTCCCAGGAGCAGGGCGTCATCAGGGCGGACATCTGCATCATCGGCGCCGGCATCGCCGGCCTCAACGCGTTGTACGTCGCCAGCCGGTACCTGCGACCCGGCCAGTCGATCGTGCTCGTCGACCGGCACGAGCGTCCCGGCGGGATGTGGGTCGAGACCTACGACTACGTCCACCTCCACCAGCCGCACCAGTTCTTCACGGCGGGCGACCTGCCCTGGACGTCCGGCCTGCCCCCCGAGCACCTCGCGTCCAAAGGGGAGGTGCTCGAACACCTCAGCCAGTGCGTGGCCGAGGTGGGTCGTCGGGTCCGGCTCACCCAGCTCCTCGGCCACGACTTCGAGGGCGCCGACGAGGACGACGAGCAGGTGACCGCCACCTGCCGCGCTCCCGACGGGAGCACGGTCCGGGTGGTTGCCGACCGGTTGATCAACGCCGTCGGACTTCGCGTCGAGCCGAATCCGCCGCTTCCGCTCTCGAGCGACCGGGTCCGCTCGGTCTCCCCGGAGACCTGCGACATGCGCGACGGTCCGATCGCGGCGGACGACGCCCCGGTCTGGGTGGTCGGCAGCGGCAAGACGGGCATGGACGCCGTGCACGCCCTGGTCACCCACCACCCGGGACGCGAGGTCAACCTGCTGGGAGGCACCGGCACGTTCTTCATCAACCGGGACCTCTTCTACCCGACGGGTGCCCGCCGGTGGTGGGGCGGGCTGCGGCCCAACGGGCTGATGGTCGCGTTGGCCGACCGCTTCGACGGCACGAACGAGGCCGAGACGTGGGCGTGGTGCCGTGAGCAGTACGGCGTCTGGGCGCCGCCCACGGCCGAGCACTGCTTCATCGGCCTGATCTCCCCGGCGGAGATCGAGACGATCCGGGCGGGCCTCCACCAGGTCGTCCTCGACCACCTCGTCGACGCGGTCGACTCCGTCGACGGCGTCCGCCTCACGCTCCGGAGCGGCCACCACCTCGACGTCGCGCCGGGGAGCTGGGTCGTGAACTGCACGAGTCACCTGGACTTCCACGGACGGTCGAGCGAGCCGCCGTACCTGTCGCCGGGCGGGCGCGTCGTCCATGTCGGCGCCAGTGGGATGTTCGGCTTCAGCTCCTTCGCCGGCTACTTCCTGACCCACCTGCTCATGCTCGGGAAGATCGGCGAGGTGCCCCTCTACACCGCCGACGGGATCTCGCTCTTCCAGGCGTCGACCTCCGCAGGCGTGGCCGCGGCGCTCACGCTCGCGCAGTACAACCTCGGCCTGGTCCTCGAC
This sequence comes from Nocardioides candidus, assembly GCF_041321175.1. Taxonomy (NCBI): domain Bacteria; kingdom Bacillati; phylum Actinomycetota; class Actinomycetes; order Propionibacteriales; family Nocardioidaceae; genus Nocardioides; species Nocardioides candidus. Next base: position 684,944 of record NZ_JBGGWC010000001.1, read on the forward strand.
GCCGTGCCCGCGAAGGTGTTCGCCGAGTGCGGCCTCGACTTCGACCGGTGGTACCCACTCCCGCGCCGCCTCGTCGGGCAGGTCAAGTTCCTCGCCGGGCACAAGCGCAAGCGACAGCACTACCGCCGCGCCCTGGAGACGGTGGGGGAGCGGTTCGGCATCGAGGTCGGTCCGCTGGTCGGCGCTGCGTCCACCGGTCGTCATCGCTCACTGGCCTGACCTGCCGCTGTTGCGGGCCGGCCCGCGGGCCTCGGCTAGCTCCCGGCGAGCGCGGCGTCCCAGCGGCCGTCGGCCTTGGCGGCGTCGACGACCGCGCGGCCGGCGTCGGTCATCAGGCCCTCTGCCTCGAGCGTCGCCACGCGGCGCACGTTGGAGATGGACCACTTGCTGCGGGGTCCCCTCGGTGTGAACCGGATGTACGTCGTCTCCGCATCCCGACCCCGACCCTGGCCGTCGATCCAGCCGAAGCAGAGCGCCTCGAGGACGGCGTCCTCGTAGCCGAGGGCGGTGACGGTGCCGCCCTTCTTGGTGAGGATCACCCAGGCCGCCGGCTGGTCGTCGTGGTGCTCCTCGAGCCACGCGCGCCAACCGGCGCGATCGGGGACGAGGACCTCGACGCCGCTCAGCACCATGCCGACCCGGTGGGCTGCCTCAGCGAGCGCGGCGGGACATGCGGTCCATGTCCATGATCACGACCGAGCGCGGCTCGAGCCGGAGCCAGCCGCGGGACGCGAAGTCGGCCAGGGCCTTGTTGACCGTCTCGCGGGAGGCGCCGACCAGCTGGGCGAGCTCCTCCTGGGTGAGGTCGTGGTGCACGTGGACGCCGTCGTCGGCGGTGCGGCCGAAGCGCTCGGCGAGGTCGAGGAGGGCCTTCGCGACGCGGCCGGGCACGTCGGAGAAGACGAGGTCGGCGACGACGTCGTTGGCCTTGCGCAGCCGGGCCGCGAGCTGGGACAGCAGGCCGCGGGCCACCGCCGGGCGACCGTCGAGCCAGCGCAGCAGGTCCTCGTGGGACAGCGAGGCGAACTCCGCGTCCGTCACGGCCGTGACCGTCGCGGACCGCGGGCCGGGGTCGAAGAGCGACAGCTCGCCGAACATCGAGCCGGGGCCGAGGATCGCGAGCAGGTTCTCGCGCCCGTCGGAGGACGTGCGGCCGAGCTTCACCTTGCCGTCGAGCACGATGTAGAGCTTGTCCCCGCTGTCGCCCTCGTGGAAGAGCACCTCGCCGCGCCGCAGCCGGCTGTCGGACATCGAGGAGCGCAGGGCCGACGCGGCCTCGTCGTCCAGGGCGCTGAAGAGCGGGGCCTGACGGAGCACGTCGTTGTCCACGGTTCCTCCAAGGAGTCGGGGGTGGCGAGCCGGGTCCCCCCAGTGAGGCCAGCCCGGACGCGAGCGCGTGCGCCACGTCCAGCCGCATCCTAGCCAGTGGTCCACCTCACACCTAGTCGGTCTGACCCCCTGGGCGGTCGGCGGCTACCCGTAGGCTGACCGCGTGCGGGCGATCACCACGGAGGCCGAGACCTCGACCGGTCTGGTCCGGCGGGCCCGCAAGATCGATCGGGTCCTGGGCGAGACCTATCCCGACGCCCGGTGCGAGCTCGACTTCGACAACCCCTTCGAGCTGCTCGTCGTCACCGTGCTGAGTGCGCAGACCACCGACAAGCGGGTCAACATCGTGCGGCCGAAGCTCTTCGCCGCCTACCCCGACGCGCGCGCCATGGCGGCCGCCGACCGGGCCCACCTGGAGCAGATCATCGGTCCGCTCGGCTTCTTCCGCGCGAAGACGGAGTCGCTGCTCAAGCTGAGCGCCGCTCTCGTGGAGAGGTACGACGGCCAGGTGCCGCCGCGGCTCGACGACCTCGTGACCCTGCCCGGGGTGGGGCGCAAGACCGCCAACGTCGTGCTCGGCAACGCGTTCGGGATCCCCGGCATCACCGTCGACACCCACTTCGGTCGGCTCGCCCGCCGGTTCGGCTGGACCGAGGAGACCGACGCGGTCAAGGCCGAGCACGCGGTCGGGGCGCTCTTCCCGAAGCGGGACTGGACGATGCTCAGCCACCACCTGATCTGGCACGGCCGGCGGGTGTGCCACGCCAAGAAGCCCGCATGCGGCGCCTGTCCCGTGGCCCGCTGGTGCCCGTCCTACGGCACCGGCCCGACGGACGTCGTCGAGGCCGAGAAGCTGGTGCGCACCGAAGGCCCCAACTGATGGGTCTCGTGACGGTCCCTGCTCGACCACCGGTCCTCGCGGTGCTGCTGGTCATCTGCGTCCTGCTCACCGGCTGCGACCAGGACAAGGCAGCCGGGGGGTGCGGCGTCGACGTCGACACCCACGACCTCCAGGCACAGAAGGCCGCTGTCGGGATGGCGGACTGCCCGGCGGGCAAGGGCGACGCCGATCTCCCCGACGTGGAGCTGTCGTGCCTGGGGGGCGGTAGGGCCGGCTCCCTCAGCGACATCGAGGGTCCGGCGATCGTGAACTTCTGGGGCTCCAACTGCACGCCCTGCGTGAAGGAGATGCCGGCCCTGCAGGCCTTCACCGAGCAGTACGGCGGCCAGGTGCCCGTGATCGGCGTCGACTTCCTCGACACCTACCCGGGGGCCGCGCTCGACCTGGCGGAGCGCACCGACGCCACCTACCCGTCCTACGCCGACCCGTGCGGCGACCTGCAGGCCGACGGTCTCAACATCCCGGGGCTGCCGACCTTCGCGTTCGTGAAGGAGGACGGCTCGGTCCAGCTGTCCAGCCCGGGCGGCCTGGACTCGGTCGGCGCGGTCGTCGACCTCGCCGAGAAGGAGCTCGGGATCGAGCTGCAGGGGTCCGGTTCGTGACCGACCCGTCGTCGTACGCCGTCCCGGACGACCTGCCCGACTGGCTGCTGCCGGTGGCGGCGGCCGCCCGGCGGATCAGCGGCAGCGACCTGACGGCGTTCCTGCCGCCAGCCGGATCGGATCCGCGGCGTGGTGCCGTGCTCATGCTCTTCGGCGAGGAGGGCGGCCGGGGTGACCTCCTGCTGACCGAGCGGGCCCACGACATGCGTTCGCACCCCGGCCAGGTGTCGTTCCCCGGCGGGTCGATCGATCCGGGCGAGACAGCGGTCGAGGCGGCGCTGCGCGAGGCCCAGGAGGAGATCGGGGTCGACCCGGCCGGCGTGGTCGTCTTCGGCGAGCTGCCCGAGCTCTGGCTGCCGCCGTCGAACTTCGCGGTCACCCCCGTGCTGGCCTGGTGGCGCGAGCCACACCCGGTCGAGGTCACCTCGCCCCAGGAGGTGCACGAGATCCACCGCGTCGTGCTCGACGAGCTCTTCCAGCCCGATCGCCGGATCGGGGTGCGCCACCCGAGCGGGTGGACCGGCCCGGGGTTCCTCATCGGCGACGACCGCGACGTGATCCTGTGGGGCTTCACCGGCGGCATCATCGCGCGGTTCTTCGACTTCCTCGGCTGGCTCCCGGCGGTCACCGACCCGCCGGTCCACGAGCTGCCCGACTACATGCTCGCGGAGCACCGCCGTCGTGTCGACGAGGCCCCCGATGGTGACGAGCCGGACAGCCTCGACATCCTGGAGCCCGACGATCCGTCGACCGGCGGACGAGGAGGGCGGGACTGATGGGCCTCAACCTCCTCGACTGGCTGCTCGTCGTGCTCGTGCTGGTCTACGCGCTGTCGGGCTACTGGCAGGGCTTCGTGACCGGCGCCTTCGCGACCATCGGCCTCCTCCTCGGCGGCTTCCTCGGCATCTGGGTCGCCCCGCTCGTCCTCGGCAGTGCCGACCCCTCGCTCGGTGTCTCGCTGGGCGCGCTGTTCATCGTGATCCTCACCGCGTCGCTCGGCCAGGCGCTCTTCCAGTACGCCGGCTCGCGGGTCCGCGAGCGGATCACCTGGCAGCCGGTCCGCGCCGTCGACGCGGTCGGCGGTGCGGCGCTGTCCGCCGCGGCGGTGCTGCTCGTCGCCTGGGCCCTCGGCTACGCGATCTCGGGCACCCGGATCGGCGGGGTCACCGAGGAGGTCCGTGGCTCCTGGGTGCTCAACAAGGTCAACGCGGTGCTGCCGGCGACGGCGCCCAACGTGCTGCAGGCCTTCAACCAGGTCGTCGGCACCGGCTTCTTCCCGCGCTACCTCGAGCCGTTCTCGCCCGAGAACATCCGCAACGTCGCCCCCGGCCCGAGCCGCCTGCAGCACGACCCGCAGGTGCTGGCCACCGAGGACAGCATCCTCAAGATCCGCGGCGCCAACGACTGCGGCCGCGGCGTGGAGGGCAGCGGCTTCGTCTTCGACCGCGACCGGGTGATGACGAATGCGCACGTCGTGGCGGGCGTCGACGACCCCGAGGTCGAGATCGGCGGCCACACCGAGCTCGCGCGGGTGGTCCTCTACGATCCCGAGCTCGACATCGCCGTGCTGAGCGTCGACACCGGCGACGCCCCGGTGCTGCGGTTCGACGACTCGCTCGAGGCCGACGACCCGGTCGCGATCGTGGGCTATCCGCAGGACGGTCCCTTCGACGTGCAACCGGGCCGGATCCGGTCCAACCCGACGCTGCGCTCTCCGGACATCTACGGCAGCGGCACGGTGCTCCGCGACGTCTTCTCGCTGCGCGGACTCGTCCGACCGGGCAATTCCGGGGGCCCGATCATCACTCCCGACGGCAAGGTCGCCGGCGTCGTCTTCGCCGCCTCGGTCGAGGACTCCGACACCGGCTACGCGCTCACCGCGAAGCAGGTCGAGGGGAGCGCGGGCGACGGCCGCGACAGCGATTCCGAGGTCGGCACCGGCGACTGCGCGGCCTAGGCCCACTCCCAGGAAGAGGACACCCCATGACCGAGCAGTACGTCGACTACGCCTTCGCCGACGGCGCAGCCCGCATCACCCTGGCCGCCGCCGACCGGGGCAACCCGATCGAGCCGGTGGCGACCGCGCAGCTGCACGACGCCGTACTCCGGGCGAAGGCCGACGGTGCGCGGGTGATCGTGCTCGCGGCCGACGGCCGGTTCTTCTCGGTCGGCGGCGACCTCGGCGCCTTCGCCGGTGCGGCCGACCCGAGTGCGCTGCTGCTCGACCTCGCGGAGTCGGTGCACCGGGTGATCACCGAGCTGGTGCGCGGCGACGCGGTCGTCGTGACGGTGGTGCAGGGCACGGCCGCGGGCGGCGGCTTCCCGCTCGCCGCGGCCGGGGACATCGTGCTGGCGGCCGAGACGGCGAAGTTCAGCCTCGCCTATGCGCGGGTCGGGCTCAGCCCCGACTGCGGCGGCAGCCAGCTGGTCCACACCCTGGGCCTGCACCGCTCGCTGCGCCTCGCGCTGCTGGGCGACCTGCTCACCGCGCAGGAGGCGGCCGACGCCGGCCTGGTGGCCCGCGTGGTGCCGGCCGACCAGCTCGCCGCCGCCACCGACGAGGTGGTGGCGACGTTGCTGGCGGGCTCGCCGCAGGCGTTCGCCGCGGCGAAGCACCTCCTCCGCGACGCCGCCGAGCCCGCGACGGAGACCGCGCTGCGCAAGGAGGCGCAGTCGATCAGCGCGCTGGCCGGCACTCCCAACGGCCAGGAGGGCATCGCCGCCTTCCTGGAGAAGCGCGCGCCGCGCTTCAGCTGACCGGGCTGACCAGCGGCCGACCAGCGCCGGCCGGGGCTGATCAGTCGGTCGGCGCCGGCGCCGTCGTGGCCGCCGGCTCCTCTCCGTTGGCCACCGCGACGAACCGGTCGACACCGATCTGGGCCCACACGTCGTGCTCGGTCGTGCGCGGCTTGATGTCGAAGGTGCTGATCGAGGCGACGTTGGGCCCGATCCGGACGGCGGTCTGCTCGAGGTAGATGTCGACCTCGGTGCCGTCGGAGGTGGTCAGCGTGCCGCTGCCCGAGGTGCTGTACTGGTCGTCCACGCCCTCGTAGCCGGCGTCGTCGGTGGAGGTCAGGGTGAGGTCCCAGTCGTTGCCGCTGCCGTCGGGGCCCGTGACGGACGTGCAGGCGGCGACGGCGGTCTGCACCTGGTCGAAGACCGCGCCGAGTGCCGTGGCGTCGGGGTAGGCCGACACCGTGCTCTCGACGGTGAGGATGTCGCCGTAGCTGAACTCCGTGCCGGCCTTGTCGCTCTCCTCGAGCCCGTCGGTCAACGTCTCGACGTCGGCGAGGCAGCCCGGCGCGGTCGTGTCGTCCTCGGTCGACGGAGCCGACGTCCAGCCCTGGCCCATGTTGGCGTCCTGGAGCACGGCCTGGCTGATCTGGTCGGCGGTCAGCGGGGCGACGGTGCTCGGGTCGCCGCCGATGGTCTCGCCGTCCTGGTTGACGATCACGGTCTCCGGCGCGTCGGCGTCCTTGTCGCTGTCGCCGTTGCAAGCGGTGGCGGAGAACGCCACGACGGCCAGCACGGCGACGGGTGCGAGGGAGCGGAATCGGGTGGTACGGCGCACGGGAACCTCCGTGGGAGCGGCGAATGTCGACTGAATGAAACCACGCGCCCGGTCGCGCGACCGCGTCGCCAGGTGGACGCCTGACCGCGCAGAGTAGAACACGTTACAGTTTCGGGATGAGCACGTCGGTCTTCGACCCTGTCAGCCTCGGCCCGGTGCGGCTGCGCAACCGGACGGTGAAGGCTGCGACCTTCGAGGGGCGCGCGCCCGAGGGCCAGGTCACCGACGCCCTCATCGACTACCACCTCGCGCCGGCGCGCGGCGGGATCGGGCTGACCACCGTCGCCTACCTCGCGGTCGCCCCGGAGGGACGCACGCACGCCGAGCAGATCGTGGTCGGGCCCGGGACGCTCGCCGGGCTGCAGCGGCTGACCGACGCCGTGCACCAGGAGGGCGCCGGGATCGCCGCCCAGGTCGGGCACGCTGGTCCCGTCGCCAACGGCCGGTCCAACGGCGTGCACGCGATCGCGGCCAGCCGGATGCCGAGCCCGCTCTCGATGCAGATGATCAGGGCTGCGACCGAGCAGGACCTGTCGCGCGTCACGAGGGCGTACGTCGATGCCGCGCGCGTCCTCGTGCAGGCAGGCTTCGACGTCCTCGAGCTGCACATGGCGCACAGCTACCTCCTCTCCTCCTTCCTCGCGCCGGGCCTCAACCGCCGCAAGGACCGCTGGGGCGGGCCCCTCGAGCGACGGGCCCGGCTCGCGCGGCAGGTGGCGCGCGCCGTACGCGACGAGGTCGGCGACGCTGTCGCCGTGACCGCCAAGGTCTCCGTCTCCGACGGCTTCCGCGGCGGCGTCACGACCGACGAGGGCGTGGCGTTCGCGCAGCTGCTGGAGGCCGACGGGCACCTCGACGCGCTGCAGCTGTCGGGCGGCTCGTCGCTGATGAACCCGATGTACCTCTTCCGCGGCGAGACGCCGGTCGCCGAGTTCGCCGCCGCGATGCCGGCGATCGTGCGCTTCGGCATGAGGACGCCGATGGGCAGGAGCTTCCTGAAGCGCTACGAGTTCGAGGAGGCCTACTTCAAGGAGAAGGCGCTCCGCTTCCGGCAGGAGCTGTCGATGCCGCTGATGCTGCTCGGCGGCATCAACCGGCTCGACACGATGGAGCAGGCGATGGCCGACGGCTTCGACTTCGTCGCCATGGGCCGTGCGGTGCTCCGCGAGCCCGACCTGGTCGACCGGCTGCAGGCGGGCACCGCCCGCGAAGGCATCTGCATCCACTGCAACCGGTGCATGCCGACCATCTACTCCGGCACCCGTTGCGTCGAGTGGGCGCCGGCCGAGGTCATCCCGACCGCCTGAGAGCCCGCGCGCCCCGCCCATCCCGCGCACCCCGTGCCCCCGCGCTCACGGCGGCCCGCGCCGGGAGCGGCCCGCGTGAGGAGCGGCCCGCGCCGGGGGTAACTCAGTGTTGCGTTCGCTCCCTCGGAGGTGCGTCCGCTCCCTCGGTGCTGCGACCGGTCACAGCACCGAGGGAGCGGTTCGAACGCGCCGGGAGCGGACCGAACACTGAGTTACCCCCACCCCCCGGGTCCGCCCGAACCTTCCCCAGAAACTAGAACATGTTCTAGTGTGAGCGCATGTCGCAAGCCATCCCGCAGAAGCCGCTCCGCGTCGTCGTCTGGTCCACCGGCACCATCGGCCGCCACGCGATCGCCGGTGTCGACGCCCATCCCGACCTCGAGCTCGTCGGTGTGTGGACGTCGACGGAGGCCAAGAGCGGGGTGGACGCCGGCGAGCTGGCCGAGCTCGGGCGGGAGCTGGGCGTCGCCGCGACGACCGACCGCGACGAGCTCGTCGCGCTCCGCCCGGACTGCGTCATCCACGCGGCGATGACCGACGACCGGGTCTTCGAGTCGATCGACGACCTGACCGGCCTCATCCGCGACGGCGTCAACGTCGTGTCGAGCGGGCCGGTCATCCTCCTGGCCCGCGACGGGACCCTGCCGCCGGAGATGATCGACGGCATCGACGAGGCCGGCCGTCAGGGCGACGCCAGCCTGCACGTCAACGGGATCGACCCGGGCTTCGCCAACGACGTGATGCCGCTGGTGCTGTCCAGCCTCAGCCAGCGCATCGACCACGTGAAGGTCAGCGAGATCGCCGACTACTCCACCTACTACCAGCCGGTCGTGATGCGTGACATCTTCGGCTTCGGACAGCCGATGGACACCCGGCCGATGCTCTGGGAGCCCGGCATCCTCAGCACCGCCTGGGGCCCGGTCGTCCGGCTGATCGCGGCCGGGCTCGACGTCACGCTCGACGAGCCGCTCGTCGAGGAGGTCGAGCGCCGGCCTGCGCCGCGCACGGTCAAGACCTACTCGGTCGACGTCGAGGAGGGCACGATGGGCTCGGTGCGCTTCCGAGTGATCGGCACGGTCGACGGCGTCCCGCGCATCACGCTGGAGCACGTCACGCGCACCGACGCGTCCGCCGAGCCCGACTGGCCGACCCCGTTGGAGGGCGACGGCTGCTACCGCGTCGAGATCACGGGCGAGCCCCAGATGAAGCTGGAGTTCAGCCACCACGGTGAGCACGGCGACCACAACGTCTCCGGGATGATCGTCACCGCCCAGCGACTGGTCAACGCGGTGCCGGCCGTCGTCGCCGCGAAGCCGGGGCTGATCACCGCGCTGGACCTCCCGCTCGTCACCGGCCGGGGCCTGGTGGCTCGATGAGCATCCTCGACCGCTTCACCCTCACCGACCACGTGGCCGTCGTGACCGGCGCCGGTCGCGGCATCGGCGCCGCGACCGCCATCGCCCTCGCCGAGGCGGGCGCCGACGTCGTCATCTCCTCACGCACCGCCGACCAGCTGGAGCAGGTCGCCGAGCGGATCCGCGCGGCCGGGCGGCGGGCCGTCGTCGTACCGGCGAACCTCGCGCACACCGAGGCGGTGGCCGGCCTGGCGCAGGCGGCGTACGACGAGCTCGGCCGGCTCGACGTCGTCGTCAACAACGTCGGCGGGACCATCCCCAACGCCTTCCTCGACACCGACGTCGCCTACCTGGAGGAGGCGTTCCACTTCAACGTCGCCACGGCGCACGCCCTCACCCGCGCCGCCGTCCCGCTGATGCTGGCCTCCGCCGGCGAGCCCGAGGAGCAGCGCCAGAAGTCGGTCGTGAGCATCAGCTCCGCGATGGGCCGGCTGACCGGCCGCGGCTACCTCGCCTACGGCACCGCCAAGGCCGCGCTCGCGCACTGGTCGAAGCTGGCCGCCTCCGACCTCGCCCCGCGGATCCGCGTCAACGGCATCTACGTCGGCTCGGTCATGACGAGCGCCCTGGAGTTCGTCGCCGGGGTGCCGGAGATCAAGCAGCAGATGGAGGAGACCACACCGCTCGGCAGCATCGGCGAGGCCGAGGACATCGCGGCCGCGGTCGTCTACCTGTCCTCGCGCGCCGGCAAGTACGTCACCGGCAAGATGCTCGAGGTCGACGGCGGCATCCAGGCACCCAACCTCGACCTCAACCTGCCCGACCTCGCCCCGAGCGCCGCTGACGCACCTCAGTAGGGTGCCCAGATGACCTCAGGAGTCAGCACCGGCGCGGCCATCTCGCCCGACTCGGGCGAGCACTGGGCCCAGGAGGGCGCGTGGGAGGTGGCGCCGGGGATCCACCGGATCCCGCTGCCCCTGCCGATGGACGGCCTCAAGGCGATCAACGTGTACGTCGTCGCGTCCGACGACGGCCTCACCCTGATCGACGGCGGGTGGGCCATCCCGGTGGCGCGCGAGCTGCTCGACAAGTGCCTGCGGTCGATCGGGTCCGGCTTCGGTGACATCCGACGGTTCCTGGTGACCCACATCCACCGCGACCACTACACGCTGGCGACCGTCCTCGGCCACGAGTACGGCGCCGACGTCGCCCTCGGACTCCCCGAGAAGCCCGGTCTCGACCTCCTGCACGCGGCCGGGCGGGGCGACCTCGAGGGCGGCAACCCGTTCTCCGCCGTGCTGCGGTCGGCCGGCGCCGGGTCGGTGGCGGACGCCTGGGACCTCGGCCGGCGCACCGAGGACCTGCCCGACCCCGTCGACTGGGCCTACCCGGACATCTGGATCGAGGGCGACACGACGTTCGACATCGGCACGCGGTCGCTCGATGCCGTGCACACCCCGGGTCACACGCCGGGCCACTACGTCTACGCCGACCGGGCCGACGGGCTGCTCTTCGCGGGTGACCACGTGCTGCCGACGATCACTCCGTCGATCGGCTTCACGATCCCGCCGGAGCCAGACCCGCTCGGGCACTTCATGGCGTCGCTGGCGCGGGTCCGCGCCCTGCCCGACCTGCGGATCCTCCCCGCCCACGGACCGGTGGCACCGTCGTCGCACACCCGCGTCGACGAGCTGCTCGCCCACCACGAGCACCGGCTCGTGCAGTGCGCCGACTCGTTGCGCTCGCGCGGCGCCTCGACCGCGACCGTCGTCGCCGGCGACCTCGGCTGGACCCGCCACGAGCGCTCCTACGACGAGCTCGACCTCTTCAACAAGGGGATGGCCGCGATGGAGACGAAGGCGCACCTCGACCTGCTGGTCGTCCGCGGCGAGGCGACCGAGACGACCACCGACGACGGGATCGTCTACACGCTGGTCTAGCCTGGGTGCGAAAGACAGGGGAGCACCAGGTGGTGCTGAGAGTGCGGGTGACCCGCAGACCCTCCGAACCTGATCCGGTTAGCACCGGCGAAGGGAGTCCGCACCGATGCGCACCCGTCCTGCCGTCCTGCCCGCAGCGCTGGCGGCCCTGGCCCTCCTGGGCAGCAGCTGCTCGCTCTCGACCGAGGGCGACGACTCCGGCGACCACGCCTCCGGGGCGTGCGGAGAGGTCGTGCTCGTCACGCACGACTCCTTCGACCTGCCGAAGCGGCTGGTCTCCGCCTTCGAGAAGGAGTCGGGCTGCCGGCTCACCCACAGCGCGGCCGGCGACGGCGGCGAGCTGACCAGCAAGCTGACCGTGACCCAGGGCGACCCGATCGGCGACGTCGCCTTCGGGGTGGACAACACGTTCGCCGGGGCCGCCCTGTCCGAGGGCGTCTTCGCGCCGTACGACGCACCCCTGCCGGCCGGCGCCGAGCAGTACCGCCTCCCCGGCGACGACGACGGCGTGCTGACGCCGATCGACAACGCCAGCGTGTGCGTCAACATCGACGACGTCTGGTTCGACGACCACGGCATCGCGCCGCCGACCGGGCTGGACGACCTCACCGACCCGACCTACGCCGACCTCACGGTCACCGAGGGCGCGACGACCAGCTCCACCGGGCTGGCCTTCCTGCTCGCCACGATCGGTGAGTACGGCGACGGGTGGACCCGCTACTGGCAGGACCTGCTCGACAACGGCCTGAAGATCGACAAGGGCTGGGAGGACGCCTACTACGTCGACTTCAGCCAGTCCGGCGGCGACCGGCCGATCGTCGTCTCCTACGACACCTCCCCGGCCTACACCGTGAAGGACGGCAGGTCCTCGACGTCCGCGCTGCTCGACACCTGCTTCCGCCAGGTGGAGTACGCCGGCGTGCTCGACGGTGCCGCCAACCCCACCGGTGCCGAGAAGGTCGTCGACTGGCTGCTGAGCCCGGACGTGCAGGCGGCGCTGCCGACGAGCATGTACGTCTTCCCGGTCGCGGAGGGCACGCCCCTCCCCAAGGACTGGGCGTCGTTCGCGACCTCGCCGACCACGCCCATCGAGGTCTCGCCCGCCGACATCGCCGACCACCGCCGCGAGTGGCTGACGCAGTGGACGGACCTGACCTCGGGATGACCGGTCGCCCGGCGATGAGGCGCGTCCTCGGGCTCCTCGCGCTGGCCGCGGTGCCGACCGCGGTGCTGGCGGTGTTCTTCCTGCTGCCCGTCTCCGGGATGCTGCAGCGCGGGCTGTGGCCGGAGGGCTCGCTCGACCTCGGCGTGCTGGACGTGCTGGGCGAGGAGCGCACGCGCAAGGTCATCTGGTTCACGCTGTGGACGAGCGCGGTGTCGACGGTCGTCTCGGTCGTGATGGGCCTGCCTGCCGCCTACGTCCTGCACCGTCTGAGGATCCCGTTGCGCGGCGTGGTGCGGGCGGCGCTCCTCGTGCCCTTCGTGCTCCCGACGGTGGTCGTCGGCATCGCGATCCGCCAGCTGGTCGGTGAGTCCGGACCGCTCGGCTCCCTCGGGCTCGACGGCACGCCGGTCGCGATCCTGATGGGCCTGGTGTTCTTCAACGTCGCCGTCGTGATCCGCACGGTCGGCGCTGCGTGGGAGGCCCTGGACCGCCGCCCGGCCGAGGCTGCTGCCGCCCTCGGAGCCTCTCCGGGCCAGGTGCTGCGCACGGTGACCCTCCCGGCTCTGCGTCCGGCCATCGTGTCGTCCGCAGTGGTCGTCTTCCTCTTCTGCGCGACCGGCTTCGGCGTGGTCCTCATGCTCGGCGGCACCCGCTACTCCTCTGTCGAGACGGAGATCTACCTCCTGACGACCGGCGCGATCACGGGTTCGGTGGAGTACCAGGCCGCCGCGGCCCTCTCGCTTCTCCAGATCGCGGCCGTCGTCGCGCTCCTCGCGGTCGCGGCACGGCTGCGGGCCGTGCCCGACCCGACCGTACGACGCACCCGTGCGACGGCTGCGCGGCCGACGAGGCGCGACCTGCCCGCCCTGCTGGCGACCGGGCTGGTCCTGCTCGCGATCGCCACTCCGATCGCGACCCTCGTCACCGGCTCGCTGCGGCGCGACGGGCGGTGGACGCTGGAGTTCTACCGTGCGCTGCAGGGCACGGGGGAGGACGCGGGCGGCGGGGGCATCGGCGGCGGGCTGCTGCGGGTCCCCATCACCGACGCGCTCGGCAACTCGCTGCGGATCGCGGTCGACGCCACGTGGATGTCGCTGCTGCTCGGCGTGCTCGTGTCCGTCGTCGTGACGCGGCGCGCCCACAGCCGGGCGGAGGCCTCCGTGCGCGGGGTCTTCGACGGTCTCTTCATGCTGCCGCTCGGGGTGTCCGCCGTGACCCTCGGCTTCGGCTTCCTCATCACCCTCGACGACCCTCCGCTCGACCTCCGCTCCAGCCCGCTGCTCGTGCCCATCGCCCAGGCTCTGGTTGCTCTCCCGCTCGTCGTGCGGGTGCTGGTGCCCGTCCTGCACGGGATCGACGACCGGCAGCGGCAGGCCGCCGCGTCGCTCGGCGCGGGGCCGGTGCGCTCGCTGCTGACGGTCGAGGTGCCGGTGCTGTGGCGCCCTCTGCTCGCCGCGGCGGGCTTCGCCTTCGCGGTCTCCCTCGGGGAGTTCGGCGCGACGTCGTTCGTCGTACGCGCGCAGGCGCCGACCCTGCCGGTCGTGATCTACCGGCTCATCGGCAGCCCAGGTGAGCTCAATTACGGCACCGCGATGGCCGCGTCGGTCGTGCTCGCGACGACGACTGCACTGGTGATCCTGGTCGTCGAGCGGCTCCGGGTGCCGGGAGTGGGGGTGCTCTGATGCTGTCGCTGGAGGGCGTCACGGTGGCGTTCGGCCGCCAGGTGGCCGTCGACGGGGTCGACCTCGACCTCGACGACGGGCACGTGCTCGCTGTGCTCGGTCCGTCGGGCAGCGGCAAGTCCTCGCTCCTCAGGGCGGTGGCCGGCCTGGAGCCCCTGCGGTCCGGCACGGTCCGGTGGGACGGCGCGGACCTCGCCGGCACGCCGACGCACAAGCGCGGCTTCGCCCTGATGTTCCAGGACGGTCAGCTCTTCGACCACCTCACCGTCGCGCGCAACGTGGGCTACCCGCTGCGGCTGCGCGGCGCAGGACGCACGGCCGTACGGCGGCGGGTGGCCGATCTGCTCGACCTCGTCGGCCTCGGGGGCTATGGCGACCGGCTGCCGCGCACCCTGTCGGGCGGCGAGCGCCAGCGGGTCGCCCTCGCCCGCTCGCTCGCCGCCGAGCCGCGGCTGCTGCTGCTCGACGAGCCGCTCTCCGCCCTCGACGCCGAGCTCCGGGTCCGGCTCGCGGCCGACCTGCGCCGGATCCTGCGCGAGTCGGCCACCACCGCGCTCCTGGTGACCCACGACCAGGAGGAGGCGTTCGCCGTGGCCGACCGGCTGGCGGTGATGCGCGAGGGCGCCGTGGTCCAGCAGGGCACGACCGCGGAGGTCTGGGCGCACCCCGCCGATCCGGCGACCGCGCTGTTCCTCGGCTACGCGCGGGTGCTCACGGGTGACGCCGCCGCCGCGGTGCTCGCCGCCGCCGGGCGTCCGGCCGCACCCGCCGTTGCCGTACGACGCTCCGCACTGGCCGCGCGCCGGGCCTCGACGTCGCCGGGGACCGCTGAGGGAGAGCCGGGCGGGCTCGCGGCGAGCGTGGTCGCCGTACGCGCGACGCCGGACGAGGTCCGCCTGGTCGTCGACGTCGAAGGCGTGGGCGAGGTGGATGCCGTGGGAGCACCCGGGTGGCTGCCTGCGCCCGGTGACGCGGTGACGTTGCGGGTCGACGCGGCCCGCCTCGCTGTGCTGCCGTGACAGGCGTGCCTTTAAACTCACCCGGGTGTATCGCCGTGCCTACTCCCTGTTGCTCGGCACGGCGGCCGTCATGGGCGCGTGTGCGGTGTACGTCTCGATCAAGTACGACCGGCCGCTGGCCGACCCTGAGGGCAGCTTCCTCGGGCCGTCGTACGTCCGGCTCCCGCTGCTGCTGATCTTCGCCCTCGGCATCGACCTGATCCCCCGCACGATGTGGATGTCGCGCGGCCGGCCGGGCTCGATCTGGCCCGAGGCCCGCGAGCGGCTGCGCACCCACTGGGGCAAGGAACGCCTGGTCCTGGTCGTGCTCGGCGTCGCGTCGTTCTACGTGACCTACGTCAGCTACCGCAACCTCAAGTCCAACCTGCCGTTCGTGCGGGACGCCGACCCCGACCCGATGAAGACCGAGGCGGTCTCCTTCGACCACGAGCTGCACATCATGGACAAGGTGCTCTTCTTCGGGCACGACCCGTCGTCGGTGCTGCAGGGGCTCCTCGGGCACTCGTTCACCGCGCACCTGCTCTCGCCGATCTACCTGTTCTTCCTGCCGATGGTGCCGATCGGCATCACGGCGTGGATCGTGTGGTCGCGCAACATCTCCTACGGCTACTGGTTCGTGACGTCGCAGTGCATGGCCTGGTCGCTCGGCACCTTGTCCTACTACCTGCTCCCCACCGTCGGCCCCGGCCTGCAGTACAGCTCGCTCTACCACGACCTCCCGCACACCCCGACCACGAGCCTGCAGCAGTCGATCCAGATCGCACGACAACGCCTGCTGTCCGACCCCGACGCGTCCGACCTCGTGAACTCGGTCGCCGGGTTCGCCAGCCTGCACTGCGCGATCACCCTGCTCGTCGCGCTGATGGTGCAGTACACGATCCGCCAGAAGGTCGTGAAGGTCGTCGTGTGGATCAACTTCGCGCTCACGGTCGTCGCCACCCTCTACTTCGGCTGGCACTACATCGCCGACGACATCGCCGGCATGGCGATCGCCATCGTGTCCTTCTACGTCGGCGGCCTCGCGAGCGGACAGAAGTTCGACCGCGGCATGACGTCGCACCCCACGACCACCACGTCGAAGGTCCCCCGCGACAAGGACTGAGCCCCGCGCTCGCGGTGGGCGCGAGCCCGCATCGCTCTGCTTCAGGTTCACCGAGGGATGTCGGCGCGCCTGCACCTCCCCGTGCGTGCACGCCCCGGGAGCTGTCGGTTCGACAGGCCCTTCGACGACCCTGCACGCCACGGATCGAGAGTTACAACGATGTAGTTCGCAAGCCGACACGCCGGTGCTTGGTGAGAAAGATGAGATTTTTGTGGCGTTTGTGACGAAAGCGCACTAGCGTGCTCCGAGTTGCAGCCGGGGAAGAGGAAGTCCCCGGGTGCGACGACAGCCGTCTGCCGTCGACCGGAGGAGTACGTCGTGCGCCGCCCCGTGATCGGGATCGTCCTGTTGGCCGTGGTGGCCGTGACCGCTCCCGCGAGCGCCGACGACAACGACCGACCGCCGTCGCGCAGCGACGTGCGCCACGCCCAGCACCGCGCCGAGCGCGCCGCCGACGACGTCGACGGGATCCAGGCCCAGATCGACCGGGCGAACGCCGATCTCGAGGCCGCCTCGATCGCCGCCCAGCAGGCCGCCGAGGCCTACAACGGCGCCGTGTGGCGGCTGCAGCAGGCGCGCCGGGCCGAGCGGGTGGCGACCCGGAGGTCCCGCCGTGCCGACCGGGCGCTGGCCGTGGTGAAGCACGACTACCGCGACGCCGTGCTCGACACGTTCGTCGCGGGCAGCCCCGACCTCAACGAGTTCAGCGCGATGCTCGACGCCGACGGGCTCCCCAACCTCCTCGACCGCCAGGCCACCTCCGAGATCGTCCAGCGCGAGTTCGTGGAGAAGCGGACGGCGTACGAGAAGGCCGCCGGCCGTGCCGACGACGCCGAGCGGGCCGCGGAGGACGCCACCACCGAGGCCAGTGACGCCGCCGCCGACGCACGCGACCTCAAGGACAGCGCGGAGGGCGCCGTCGCGGCCGCCCAGTCCGCGGCCGACAGCGTCGCCGCCGAGAAGACCCGGCTGCTGAAGCGCATGGCGCACCTGGAGCACATCAGCGTCGACCTCGCCCAGCAGCGGCAGGCCGCCCTGGAGGAGCAGCGCCGCGAGGCCCAGCAGGCCGCCGCCGAGCAGGCGGCCGCCGACCAGGCTGCCGCGGACCAGGCTGCCGCCGACCAGGCTGCCGCCGACCAGGCCGCCCAGGAGCAGCAGGACGACCAGGCGGACCACCCCGCCGACGCGAATCCCGACGCGCCCGCCGACACCAGCACCGATGAGCCGGCCGACACCAGCACCGACGCGCCCGACCCCACCCCGCCGGCGTCCGACGCCGGTGGCGCCTCGGCCGCGATCGCGTTCGCCCGCGCGCAGATCGGCGAGCCCTACGTCTGGGCCGCTGCCGGACCGGACTCCTGGGACTGCTCGGGCCTGACCATGGGCGCCTGGGCCGCCGGCGGAAAGTCGCTGCCGCACTACTCGGTCGCGCAGTACGAGCAGTCGACGCCGATCTCCTCCAGCCAGCTGCAGCCCGGCGACCTGGTGTTCTGGGGCTCCTCCAGCAGCCCGGGATCGATCTACCACGTGGCGCTCTACGCCGGCAACGGCATGATCATCCAGGCGCCGCGCACCGGTCGGGACGTCGAAGAGGTCTCGATGTACTACTGGATCGCGCCGAACTTCTTCGCCCGCCCCTGACGGGGGTGGCCGCGCGTGGGTACCGTGCGGCTATGGCCAGCGACCTCCAGCAGCCCGAGGTCGAGCAGGAGGTGTCGCCCTACGGCGACCTGACGGTCGACGTGCCGGCCCTCACCGCCCTGCTCGACGGCAAGTACGCCGACATCCGCGCCACCGTGCGCGAAGGGCTCGTCGAGTACCGGTCGGTGCTCGACGACGCCGAGACGATGAGCCGCGAGGACTTCTGCGAGCGCGTCAAGCAGGTCGTCGTCGACCTCGCGGCGACCGGGCAGACCGGCATGGGCTTCCCGGAGGAGTACGGCGGCGGGGGCGACATCGGCGCCTCGATCGCCGCCTTCGAGACGCTCGGCTTCGGCGACCTGTCCGTGCTGGTCAAGGTCGGGGTGCAGTTCGGCCTCTTCGGCGGAGCGATCCTGCAGCTGGGCACGAAGCGGCACCACGACGCCTACCTGGCCGGCCTGGTCAAGGGCGAGATCATGGGCTGCTTCGCCATGACGGAGACCGGGCACGGCAGCAACGTGCAGGCCCTCGGCACCACGGCGACGTACGACCCCGACACCGACGAGTTCGTGGTCCACACCCCGACGCCGGCGGCGACCAAGGACTACATCGGCAACGCCGCGTGTCACGCCGAGGTGGCCGTCGTCTTCGCCCAGCTCGTCGTCGGCGGCGAGAGCCGTGGCGTGCACGCGCTCGTCGTACCGATCCGTGCCGACGGCGCCGTGCTGCCCGGCGTCACCATCACCGACGACGGCCTGAAGATGGGCCTCAACGGCGTCGACAACGGGAGGATCAGCTTCGACGACGTGCGGGTGCCGCGCGACGCCCTGCTCGACCGGTTCGCCAAGGTGACCGAGGACGGCGACTACTACAGCGACATCGAGAACGCGAACCGCCGGTTCTTCACGATGCTCGGCACCCTGGTGCAGGGACGGGTGTGCGTCGGGGCGGCCGGCATCAGCGCGTCGAAGGTGGCCCTGGCGATCGCCGTCGAGTACGCCCTGCGCCGGCGGCAGTTCGAGGCCACCGCGCCCGACGAGGAGCAGCTGCTCCTCGACTACGGCCAGCACCAGCGGCGGCTCTTCATCCCGCTCGCGCGCACCTACGGCCTGCACTTCGCCCAGGAGGTGCTCGCCGCCGAGCTGCACGGCGTGTTCTCCGGCGACACCGACGACGAGACCACCCGCCGGCTCCTGGAGTCGCGCGCTGCCGGCACCAAGGCGCTGGCGACGTGGCACGCGACCCGGACGATCCAGGAGTGCCGCGAGGCCTGCGGCGGCGCGGGCTACCTCAGCGTCAACCGGTTCGCCGCGCTGAAGGCCGACACCGACGTCTTCACGACGTTCGAGGGCGACAACCACGTCCTGCTCCAGCTGGTCGCGAAGGGGCTCCTCACCGACTACGCGAGCGACTTCTCCGACCTCGACCAGCTCGGCATGGTGCGGTTCGTCGCCGGCCTCGCGGTCGAGACCGTGCTCGAGCGCACCTACGCCCACAAGCTCATGGAGCGGATCAAGGACGTCTTCGGCAGCGACACATGGGACGCCGACGCCGGGCTGCTCGACCCCGACTACCACCTGGCGATGTTCCGCTTCCGGGAGGAGCACCGGATCGCCGGCGTCGCCCGGCGCCTCAAGCGGGGCGTCGACTCGGGGATGAACCCCGGCGAGGTCTTCTCGCGGGTCCAGGACCACGTGATCGCCGCGGCCCGCGCCCACGTCGAGCGCCTGGTCCTCGAGGCGTTCGTCGACAAGGTGCGGGCCCAGCCCGACGGGCCGGCCAAGGACGTGCTCAACCTGCTCTGCGACCTGCACGCCCTGTCGTCCATCGAGGCCGACCGCGGCTGGTTCATGGAGCACGGTCGGCTCACGAGCGCCCGGTCCAAGGCGATCAGCCGCGAGGTCAACGCCCTGTGCCGCCAGGTGCGACCCGTCGCGGGGGACCTGGTGCGCGCCTTCGGCGTGCCGCGCGAGATGCTTCGGGCCGAGGAGCTGTTGACCTGGGAGTAGGGGGGCGTCGGTGGTCGAGGTGCGGTTGAGCCGGATACCAGGACTCGGTGGGTGGGACGACGACCCGCTCTGGGCGCACGTCTACGACTGGACGGTCGAGCACCGCCGGGTCGGTGGCGCGCTCTGGCGGCTCGGCATCCAGAGCGACCTGCAGCGCCTCTACGACGCGGCCGCCGAGATCGGGCGCCAGCCGGCCGGGGCGCGGATCCTCGACATCCCGTGCGGCGGTGGCGTGGCGCTGCGCGGGTTGAAGCCCGCCCAGGGAGTGGAGTACGTCGCCGCCGACATCGCGCAGTCGATGCTCGACCGCACGCTGCGTGCTGCCGGCCGGCGCGGGGTCGCCGACCAGGTCGTCCCGCAGCTCGCCGACGTGGGCGACCTGCCCTTCGACGACGACTCCTTCGACCTCGTCGTCTCCTTCACCGGCCTGCACTGCTTCCCCGACCCCGCCCGGGCGGTCGTGGAGATGGCCCGCGTGCTCAAGCCGGGCGGCGTCATCACCGGCAGCGCGCTGCTCAACGACAGCGGGCTGCACCACGCACCGATGCGGCAGGTCGGCCGGGTCGCCGGCCTGCTCGGCCCGGGATGCACAGGGGCGCAGCTCGTCGAGTGGCTCGAGGCGCAACGGATGGCCGACGTCGTACTCGACCGGAGCGGAGCGATCGGCTACTTCCGGGCGGTCAAGCGCGCCTGACCCGAAATCGCGTTTCCCCTGACGTGCGGGTCGTGAATTCGCGAATTCACGACCCGGAGGTCAGGGGAAACGAGGCTCGGAGGCCGTGGTGGATCAGTGGGCGTCGGCCCCGGAGGCCAGTCGCTCCTGCTCGCGCTTGAAGGAGTCGTTGATCTCGACCTCGGCCTCGGTGCGGCCCACCCAGTCGGCGCCCTCGACGGACTTGCCGGGCTCGAGGTCCTTGTAGACCTCGAAGAAGTGCTGGATCTCGAGCCGGTCGAACTTCGGCACGTGGTTGATGTCGCGGATGTGCTCCATGCGCGGGTCGCTGGTGGGGACGCAGAGGACCTTGTCGTCGCCACCCTTCTCGTCGGTCATGCGGAACATGCCGATGGCGCGGCAGCGGATGAGGCAGCCGGGGAAGGTGGGCTCCTGGAGCAGGACGAGCGCGTCGAGCGGGTCGCCGTCCTGGCCGAGCGTGTCCTCGATGTAGCCGTAGTCGGCGGGATACATCGTCGAGGTGAAGAGGAAGCGGTCGAGGCGCATCCGACCGGTCTCGTGGTCGACCTCGTACTTGTTGCGGCTCCCCTTGGGGATCTCCACGAGGACGTCGAACTCCAGCACTGCTTCCTCACTTTCCGGTGACCATCGCACCGGCCCGGTTCTTCTGGTGGCCACATCCTCCCGCACAATGAGCCCGAACGCGCAGTCGAGGAGGGAGGGACCGTGGCCCGACGTGACGTGGAACACGTCCGCGGCGCGGTGGTGGGCTGGGTCTCGGCCGCACTGGCGCTCCTCCTCGTGCTCGCCGTCGCCGGCTGGCAGCTCGGCTGGCTCGACCGCTTCGGTGGGGACGACGCCCCGCCGAGCGACGACCCGGCGGCGGTCGCGCCGCCGCCCGAGGTCGACGTACCGCCGGTCCGGCGTCCCCACGCCGTCGCACCCGTCGCCGACCTCAGCCCGCAGCTCGACATCTCCGCCGTCGAGGCGGCCCTGCGGCCCTTCCTGCGCGACCGCGACCTGGGTCGTCACGTGGTCGCGGCGGTCGCGCCGCTGCGCGGAGGCGGTCGTGGCTACGACCTCACCTCCGGTGGGGCCGCCCTGTCGACACCGGCGTCGACGACCAAGATCATCACCTCCTCCGTGGCGCTCTTCCTCCTCGGCGCCGACCACCGCTTCGAGACCCGCACCGCGCTCGAGAAGGGCGGCGGCACGCCGCGTCTGGTCCTCGTGGGTGGCGGCGACCCGTTCCTGCTGAGCAGCCCGCAGGCGAAGTGGGGCACCAACACCGCCGCCACGTTCGCGCCCCAGAAGGCCGACGTCGTCACGCTGGCGAGGGAGACGGCGAAGGCGCTCCGCGCCGATGGCGTACGACGGGTGCGGCTCGGCTACGACGACTCGCTCTTCAGCGGTCCCTCCGCCAACCCGCACTGGCGGGCCGACTACATCCCCGACGACGTGGTCTCGCCGATCAGTGCGCTGTGGGTGGACGAGGGCCGCGACCCCACCGGCTACGGCTTCTCCTCCGACCCGTCGTCGAGCGCTGCGGCGGTCTTCGGCACCGCACTGGGCAAGGCCGGGATCACGGTCGTCGGCGCGCCCGCCGCGACGGTCGCCTCCGACGCGGCGAGCGACGTGGCGTCGGTCAGCTCGGCGCCGCTCGCGCAGATCGTCCAGCGGCTCCTCGAGGTCAGCGACAACCAGGCCGCCGAGGTCCTGCTCCGCCAGGCCGGCCTCGCCCACGGGGGCGAGGGCTCCTTCACGGGCGGCCAGAACGCGGTCAAGCGGGTGCTGGCGGCCAACGGCGTCGACATGCGCGGCAGCGTCCTCTACGACGGCAGCGGGCTCTCCCGCGAGGACCTGATGTCGCCGCACCTGCTCATCGACGTGCTGCGGTGGGCCGCCTCCGACGACGAACCGGACCTGCGCGCCGTGGTCGCAGGCCTGCCGGTCGCGGGATTCACGGGGTCGCTCGCCAACCGCTTCGACAACGCCGCGCCGGAGGGACCGGGGCGGGTACGCGCGAAGACCGGCACGCTGACCGGCGTCACCTCCCTCGCGGGGATCGCGGTCGACCTCGACGGCTCGGTGCTCGTCTTCGCGCTGCTCGCCGACCGGGTGAACCCGGCCCGGAGCGGGCTGGCGGAGATCGCGCTGGACGACGCGGCGGGGGCGCTCGGCGCCTGCCACTGCACGCGATGACCGACCGGCCCTCCGCGGGCCCCGTACGCTTCACCGCATGACGAGCCCCCCGACCTCCGGCCCGAGCATGGTCGACTGGTCGCTCGCGGTCTCGATCGGCTCGGCCCTGGCCGGCGACGGTCCCACGGTCACGCGCGGCGAGGCTGACGAGGTCGTGGCCGAGCTCCGCGCCGACGCTGCGAAGAGCACCGGGCTGGTGCGCGACTTCACCGGGCTCGACGCCCCCGACGGCACCGCGCCGGTGCTGGTCGTGGACCGGGCCGGCTGGGTGCGGGCCAACGCCGACGCGTTCGAGGTCGCCACCGGCGCGATGATGAGCAAGCTCGTCGAGAAGCGCCAGCCAGGCCGGGTCGCGCGGGCCATCGGCTCGAAGGTGACCGGCGCCGAGGTCGGCGGCCTGCTCGGCTTCCTCGCGGGCAAGGTCCTCGGCCAGTTCGACCCCTTCCACGAGCCGTCGGGCCGGTTGTTGCTGGTCGCTCCCAACATCGTGCACGTGGAGCGCGAGCTCGGCGTCGACCCGACGGACTTCCGGCTCTGGGTCTGCCTGCACGAGGAGACCCATCGGGTGCAGTTCACGGCCGTGCCGTGGATGCGCGGCCACCTGTTCGCCGAGATCGAGGCGATCAGCGAGACGCTCGAGCCGTCGTCGCTGGTCGAGGGCGGGCTGGAGCGGATCAGCGAGGCGATCAGGAGCAGCCGCGGCGGCGGCAGCATCGTCGACATCTTCAGCACCCCCGAGCAGCGCGAGATCCTCGACCGGGTCACCGGCATGATGTCGCTGCTCGAGGGCCACGCCGACGTGGTCATGGACGACGTCGGCCCGCAGGTGATCCCGTCGGTGCACGACATCCGCGCCCGGTTCACCAAGCGCCGTCAGGGCATCGGCCCGCTCGACCGCGTGCTGCGCCGGCTGCTGGGCCTGGAGGCCAAGATGGCCCAGTACCGCGACGGGGCCCGCTTCGTGCGGGCCGTCGTCGACAAGGTCGGCATGGACGAGTTCAACGCGGTGTGGGCCGAGCCCGCGCACCTGCCGTCGAAGGCCGAGCTGGCCGACCACGACGGCTGGATCTCCCGCGTCCTCGGATAGCCGTCGCCCGCTCGTGAGCCTCCATCCTTCCGTCGCCGCCTGCCGGCGGGGCGTGCGCGGTGTGCTGTCCGCGCTCGAGCCCGGCGACGTCGTGCTGGTGGCCTGCTCGGGCGGTGCGGACTCCCTGGCGCTCGCCTCGGCGGCGGCGTTCGAGGGGCACAAGCGAGGTCTCCGGGTGATCGGGGTGACGGTGGACCACGGCCTCCAGGAGGGGTCGGCGGCGCAGGCCGAGCGCGTGGTCGGACAGCTCGCGGCGATGGGCGTCGACGAGACGGCGACCGTGCGGGTCGAGGTGCGTGCGCAGGGGATGGGGCCGGAGGCCGCTGCGCGGCAGGCCAGGTACGACGTCCTGGAGCAGTTCCGCGAGCACGTGGGAGCGGCGCTCGTGCTGCTGGGCCACACCCGCGACGACCAGGCCGAGACCGTGCTCCTCGGGTTGACCCGCGGGTCGGGCGCACGGTCGTTGGCGGGCATGCGCCGCGCGTTCGACCACTACGCCCGGCCGCTGCTCGACGTCTCCCGCGACGACACGCTGACCGCCTGCCAGGTCGAGGGGATCGAGCCCTGGCACGACCCGCACAACGACGACCCCGGCTTCGCGCGGGTGCGGGTACGGCGCACGGTGCTGCCGGTCCTCGAGGAGCACCTCGGTCCCGGTGTCGCCGCCGCGCTCGCCCGCACCGCCGACCAGGTCCGCGACGACGTCGAGGCGCTCGACGCGATCGCGCTGACGACGTACGACGGCCTGCGCACCGCCGACGGCCTGCCGGTCGGCGCCCTGGCCGACCACGCGCGCGCGGTCGTCTCCCGGGTGCTCCGGTTGGCAGCCCTCGACGCCGGCGCGATCGACAGCGAGCTGTTCCACGTGCACGTGCGCGCCCTCGTCGACCTGGCCGAGGGGGCGCTCAGCGGGGAGGTCCGGCTCCCGGGCCACGCGACGGCGTACTGCCGGGACGGTCTGCTCCGCTTCCGCCCGACCCCTGTGACATCCTGACGCCATGGAGTCTGGGGAAGTCGAGGCCGACCTCGTCGAGGTGCTCTTCACCGAGAAGCAGATCCTCGACCGGCTCGGTGAGCTGGCCGGCGAGATCGAGCGCGACTACGAGGGCAAGGACCTGGTCATCGTCGGCGTGCTCCGGGGCGCGGTCATGGTGATGGCCGACCTGGCGCGCGCGCTGAGCCGGCACGTCGAGATGGACTGGATGGCGGTGTCGTCCTACGGCTCGGGCACCAAGTCCTCGGGCGTGGTGCGGATCCTCAAGGACCTCGACGCCGACATCTCCGGGCGCCACGTCGTGATCGTCGACGAGATCATCGACACCGGCCTGACCCTGTCCTGGCTGACCTCCAACCTGAGCTCGCGTGGGCCCGCCAGCGTCGAGATCTGCACCCTGCTCCGCAAGCCGGAGGCGCAGCGGATGCCGGTCGACGTGAAGTACGTCGGCTGGGACATCCCCAACGAGTTCGTCGTGGGCTACGGCCTGGACTACCGCGAGCGCTACCGCAACCTGCGCGACATCGGCACCCTCGCGCCGCACGTGTATTCCTGACTCGGGCCGCCCCGCGGGTCCTAGCCTGATCGGGCTATCCCGGGCCCCTCCCGTACGGGCCTTGGGGCGTTAGGACTTCCGTCCTACCACCGGGCTGCGATGATGAAGCCGAGCGGCGACAGGTAACGTCGCCGGATCAATTGTGCTGGTAGGAGCGGATGAGTCTGTGAAGCGTGTTTTCAGGGGTCCCTGGCTGTGGATCGTGGTGGCGGTCCTCGCGGTCCTCCTTGCCCTGGAGTTCCTCGCGCCCGGGGGCGGGTACGACGAGGTCTCCACCTCGACGATGAGCAAGTACATCGACGAGGGCAAGGTCAAGGAGATCACCTTCATCGACGGCGACCAGACGATCGAGGCGACCCTCGACGACGGATCGCGCGACGAGGGCGACCGGGTGATGACCCACTACATCCAGGGCCAGCAGGAGGGCATCATCGATGCCGTCGACGCCCAGGTGGACGACGGCACCATCGACAAGTCCAACTCCGAGAACCCGCAGCCGAGCCTGCTCGGCTCGCTGCTCGCGACGCTGCTGCCCTTCGCGCTGATCGTGCTGCTCTTCATCTTCTTGATGAACAACGTCCAGGGCGGTGGCCGGGGCGTCATGCAGTTCGGCAAGTCCAAGGCGAAGATGATCAGCAAGGACATGCCGAAGACGACCTTCGCCGACGTCGCCGGGTGCGACGAGGCGATCGAGGAGCTCGGCGAGATCAAGGAGTTCCTCCAGGAGCCGGCGAAGTTCCAGGCCGTCGGCGCCAAGATCCCCAAGGGCGTGCTGCTCTACGGTCCTCCGGGCACCGGCAAGACCCTGCTCGCGCGGGCGGTCGCCGGCGAGGCCGGCGTGCCGTTCTACTCCATCTCCGGCTCCGACTTCGTCGAGATGTTCGTCGGCGTGGGCGCCTCCCGCGTCCGCGACCTCTTCGAGCAGGCCAAGGAGAACGCCCCCGCGATCGTCTTCATCGACGAGATCGACGCCGTCGGCCGCCACCGCGGCGCCGGCATGGGCGGCGGTCACGACGAGCGCGAGCAGACGCTCAACCAGCTGCTCGTCGAGATGGACGGCTTCGATGTGCGCGGCGGGGTCATCCTCATCGCCGCCACCAACCGTCCCGACGTGCTCGACCCCGCCCTGCTGCGGCCGGGCCGTTTCGACCGCCAGATCGGCGTGGACGCGCCCGACCTGGCCGGTCGCAAGCAGATCCTCGAGGTCCACTCGCGGGGCAAGCCGCTCTCGCCCGAGGTCGACCTGATGGCCGTCGCTCGGCGCACGCCCGGCTTCAGCGGTGCCGACCTGGCCAACGTGCTCAACGAGGCGGCGCTGCTCACCGCGCGCAACAACCAGAAGCAGATCATCCCGACGGCGCTCGACGAGGCCATCGACCGCGTGATCGCGGGTCCGCAGCGCCATTCCCGGCTGATGACCGAGAAGGAGAAGCTGATCACGGCCTACCACGAGGGCGGACACGCCCTCGTCGCCGCGGCACTCCCCGGCACCGACCCGGTGCACAAGATCACGATCCTGCCGCGCGGTCGTGCCCTCGGCTACACGATGGTGCTGCCGGACGAGGACAAGTACAGCCAGACCCGGAGCGAGATGCTCGACAAGCTCGCCTACATGCTGGGAGGACGCGCGGCGGAGGAGATGGTCTTCCACGACCCGACCACCGGCGCGGGCAACGACATCGAAAAGGCCACCAGCCTCGCTCGAGCGATGGTCACCCAGTACGGCATGACCGAGCGACTGGGCGCGATCAAGCTGGGCGAGGCCAACGGCGAGCCCTTCCTCGGCCGCGACATCGGGCACACGCGCAACTACTCCGAGGACGTCGCGGCGATCATCGACGAGGAGACGAAGAACTTCCTCGCCGTCGCGCACCAGGAGGCCTTCGACATCCTCGAGGAGAACCGCGACGTGCTCGACGCGCTGGTGCTGGCGCTGCTCGACAAGGAGACCCTCGACAAGGCTGAGGTCGCCGCGGTCTTCGAGCCGCTCAGGCTCCGTCCCGAGCGGCCCGCCTGGACCGGCTCGCCGACCCGGGTGCCCTCGACCCTCCCGCCTGTGGAGATCCCCGAGGAGATCCGCAGGCGCGCCGCCGTCAACGGCAACGGGGTCGGTCCGGCCGAGGAGGAGGCCGGCGCCGTGCTCACGCCGCCGGGTCCCGGCGGCGACGTCTACGGCGGTCCGCAGGTCGGTGCGCCGACGGACGGCCCGACGCCGCCGACCCCGCCGACCACGACCTAGACTTCACCCGTGGCAGACCCGATCACCACGCTGGACCGCGATCCCGCCGACGTGCCCGCCTTCGACCATGCGCGCGCCGAGGCGGCGGTGCGCGAGCTGCTCTACGCGATCGGGGAGGACCCCGATCGCGAGGGCCTGCTGGAGACGCCGGCGCGCGTCGCCCGGGCGTACGCCGAGGTGACCGCAGGGCTGCACAAGCGGCCCGAGGACGTGCTCACCACGACGTTCGACCTCGGCCACGACGAGATGGTGCTCGTGCGCGACATCGAGCTGTGGTCGATGTGCGAGCACCACCTGGTGCCGTTCACCGGCGTCGCCCACGTGGGCTACATCCCGGCGGAGTCCGGCAAGATCACGGGTCTGTCCAAGCTCGCGCGCCTCGTCGACGTCTTCGCCAAGCGCCCGCAGGTGCAGGAGCGGTTGACCACGCAGGTCGCCGATGCGCTCATGGGAATCCTCGAGGCGCGCGGCGTCATCGTGGTGATCGAGGCCGAGCACCTCTGCATGACGATGCGCGGCGTCCGCAAGGCCGGTGCCCGCACCATCACCTCCGCGATCCGCGGCACCATGCACAACGCCGCAACCCGCAACGAGGCGATGAGCCTCATCATGCACGGCACCCGCTGAGCCAGGGGCCGAGCCTCGCGTCGACCGCAGGGGCCATGCGTCGTACGGCCGGGATAGCCTGCCGCGCATGACGGGGAAGCACGGGCTGCCGCTGGTGATGGGGGTCGTCAACGTCACGCCCGACTCCTTCTCCGACGGCGGGCGCTACCTCGACGCCGAGAGCGCGATCGCGCACGGGCGCGCCCTGCTGGCCGACGGTGCGGACATCCTCGACGTCGGCGGCGAGTCGACCAGGCCGGGGGCCACCAGGCCGCTGGTGCGGGAGGAGCTCGACCGCGTCGTACCGGTCATCGAGGCGCTCGCCGGCGACGGCGCACGGGTCTCGGTCGACACCATGCGGGCCGAGGTCGCGCGGGCAGCGGTCGCCGCCGGGGCGACGATCGTCAACGACGTCTCGGGCGGGCTCGCCGACCCGGCGATCCTCGACGTGGTCGCAGCGAGCGGCGCGACGTACGTCGCCATGCACTGGCGCGCCCACAGCGACCGGATGCAGACCTTCACGACCTACGACGGCCCGGTCGCCCGGGTCGTCGCGGCGGAGCTGCGGGAGCGGGTGGCTGCCCTCCGGGCGGCGGGGGTGCCCGACGGGCACGTCGTGCTCGACCCGGGCATCGGCTTCGCGAAGACCGGCGACCAGAACTGGGAGCTGCTCGCCCACCTCGACGTCATCCAGGAGCTGGGGTTCCCGGTGCTGGTCGGGGCGAGCCGCAAGCGCTTCCTCGGCACCCTGCTCGCCGACCCGCGCGGCGAGCCGCGACCGGTCGACGAGCGCGAGGTCGCGCACGCCGCGATCATCGCCCGACTCGCGCTCGACGGAGTCTGGGGTGTCCGGGTGCACGACGTGCGGGCCACGCGCGACGTCCTGACCACGATCGACCGATGGGAGACCGCCCGATGAGCGATGAGCTGAGCGTCCTGGGCATCGAGTGCTGGGGCCACCACGGGGTGTTCGAGCACGAGCGACGGGAGGGCCAGACGTTCGTCATCGACCTCACCCTCGGCATCGACACCGCGCCCGCCGCGGCGTCGGACGACTTGCGCGACACCGTCGACTACGGAAGTCTCGTGGGCGAGGTGACGGCGACGGTCGGTAGGGATCCGGTCGACCTGATCGAGACTCTCGCGAGCCGGATCGCCGATGTCTGCCTCTTGGACGCTCGTGTTGAATGGGCCCGGGTGACCGTGCACAAGCCCGACGCTCCGATCGACGCGAAGTTCGGCGACGTGACCTTGGTGGTCACCCGCCACCGACCACCGACATCCCCTGGAAAGGGAGAGGCCGATGACTGAGACCCCCAACCCCCACATCATCGATGCCGACACCCTCACCGGTGAGATGCGTCCGATCCGTCGGGTGGTCGTCGCTCTCGGTTCCAACCTCGGCGAGAGCCTGTCCAACCTCCAGGGCGCGGTCGACGCGCTGGCCGACACCCCCGACGTGTGGGTCACGGGTGTCTCGCCGGTCTACGAGACCGAGCCGGTCGACTGCCCGCCCGACTCGCCGAAGTTCCTCAACGCGATCGTCCTCATGGACACCACGCTCTCCGCCAACCGGCTGCTCGACCGTGCGCTGGCCATCGAGGACGCCTACGACCGTGACCGCAGCCCCGGGCCCAACGCCCCGCGCACCCTCGACGTCGACCTGATCGTCGTCGGCGACCGGCGCAGCGACACCGAGGCGCTCAAGCTCCCGCACCCCCTCGCCCACGAGCGTGCCTTCGTGCTGCAGCCCTGGCTCGACCTCGAGCCGGACGCGCAGATCCCCGACGTGGGAGCCGTGTCGGTCCTGCTCGAGAAGGTCGGCACCGAGGGCCTCACCCGCCGCGACGACCTGGTGCTCGAGTACGACGAGTGAGGGACCAGCAGGAGCCCGACCCGTCCGGCGACGAGTCCGACGACCAGAAGTCCCCCGCCGGCTCGCTGCGCCCGACGTCGCCACCGGTCGTGATCGGCTGGGCCCTGGCCGGCCTGGTGCTCGGCTGGGCGCTCCACCCGGTGAGCGACCGGCTCGGCAAGGTGCCGCCCCTCGTGACGTGGGCGCAACCGCTCGCTCTCCTGCTGCTGGCGGCGATCCTGGCCTACGTCGCTTGGGCGACCTGGCGCACGGTGCACGTGCGCGGCGAGCGCCTGCAGGCGCACCAGGCCGTCAACCGTCTCGTCCTCGCCCGCGCCAGCGTGCTCGTGGCGGCGCTGGCCGGTGGTGGCTACCTCGGCTACGCCCTGAGCTGGCTGCGCGACGACGCGGAGATGGCCGACGACCGGCTGTGGCACTCCCTGGCCGCCTCGGGGGCGAGCGTGCTCGGTGTGATCGCCGCCCTGCTCCTCGAGCGTGCGTGTCGCATCAGAAACACTGGTGACACGCCGTAACGTCAGTCACATGACTACCACTGCGGGCAGCTCCCGCCGTCGTCAGCGGTCGACCCGTCTCGTGGTTGCCGTGCTCCTGCTGCTGGTGGCCGCACTCGCGGTCGCCGGGACCGCGGTCTCCGGCTCCTGGGCCGCTGTGGTCGCGGCCGGTGCGGTCGCCGTGCTCCTCGGCTGCGCCGCCACCAAGATCACCCACACCGAGCTGATGACGGCACGCGTCGACGGCGCGCGCGAGCGAGCCGCGCAGGCCCAGGCCTTCCGCGAGCTCGACGGCCGCCGGTCCGCCGAGGGCGTGGAGTTCGCCGCCGACATGCAGGGTCGTCTCGCCCGCCGTGACGCCACGGTCTCGCGGCTCGAGAAGCGGCTGAGCGAGGCCGCGCAGGAGCTCGCCGAGGCTCGCCGCACGCTCGGTCGGGTCGAGGAGAGCCTCGCCGGCTCCGAGCGGGAGCGGGCGCGGATCGGCGAGCGCCTGACCGACGCGGAGGAGCGGGCCACCCAGGCCGTCGTACGCGTCGCCGAGCTCGAGGCCGAGGTCGACACGCTCACCGCTCAGTGGGAGGCGGCCGAGGCCGCCCTCGCCGCGCGCCAGGTCCGTAAGGGCGCCTGACTTGGGATAGTCCCCCACGTTCGGCACCTCGGATCCGCGAATTCAGGTGCCGAACGTGGGGGACTATGCCGAATTCACTCGCGCAGCGCGGCCCGCAGCGACCGGTGTACGCCGGCAGGTGTCAGGACGCCGAGGAGCTCCTGGCCGTCGGTGACCGCCACCGCCGGGCGGTCGTGGCGGAGCATGAGGGAGAGTGCCTCCTCGAGCGTGGCCCCGACCGGCACCGTGGTGTCGAGGTCGGCCTCGGCGAGATCGCCGGCCGGCTCGAGCTGGGAGCGGTCGATGCGGGTGACGGACAGGCGCCGGAGCCCCTGCTCGGCGCCGACGAAGGTCGCGACCTCCTCGTCGACCGGGTGCGCGAGCAGGCGGGCCGGGGTGTCGTACTGCAGGAGCCGGCCGCCGTCGGCGAACACCGCGACCCGGTCGCCCAGCAGCACCGCCTCGTCGATGTCGTGGGTGACGAGGACGACGGTCTTGCCGAGCTCCTGTTGCAGCCGCCGGAACTCCTCCTGCAGCCGGCCGCGGATCACCGGGTCCACCGCACCGAAGGGCTCGTCCATGAGCAGCACCGGCGGGTCGGCCGCGAGCGCACGGGCCACGCCGACCCGCTGCCGTTGACCGCCGGAGAGCTGGTGGGGGTAGCGGTCGCCGTACTGCTCGGGGTCGAGCCCGACGAGTGAGAGCAGCTCGTGCGCGCGCTCGCGGGCGTGCGCCTTCGACTCGCCGTAGAGCAGCGGCACCGTCATCACGTTGGCGGTGATCCGCTGGTGCGGGAACAGGCCGACCTGCTGGATCACGTAGCCGATGCCGCGGCGCAGCTTGACCGGGTCGCCGTGGGTCACGTCCTCGCCGTCGATCTCGATGACCCCGGTGCTCGGCTCGACGAGCCGGTTGATCATCTTCAGCGTCGTCGACTTGCCGCAGCCCGACGGACCGACCAGGCAGACCAGCTCGCCGCGGCCGACGTCGAGGTCGAGCTGTCGTACGGCGACCGTGCCGTCGCCGTACGTCTTGCTGACGCCGGACAGCCGGATCATCGGGTGCGGGTGGTGGGGCGCGGTAGCGTCCATGCGGTGACCCTACTGGCGGCGGCGATCGACGACGGCGGTTCCGGCGGCGATCCGCTCTTCACCTCGAAGTGCTACGACGCCTTCCGCAACGACTGGTTCTGCTGGCAGTACGTCGCGGACCGGCGTCAGGAGCTCGTCGACGCGACGGCGCAGCACGTGCAGATCACGCTGCTCTCCGTCGCGCTGGGCCTGCTCATCGCGTTCCCGGTCGCGCTGCTCGCACGCCGCAGCGCGCGCATGGAGTCGGCCGCCCTGGGTGTCGCCACCGGCATCTACACGATCCCCTCGCTCGCCCTGTTCCCGCTCCTCGTGCCGTTCACCGGGCTCAGCCTCAGCACGGTCGTCATCGGCCTGGCGCTCTACGCGCTGACGGTCCTCGTGCGCGCCATCGTGGACGGCCTGCGCGCCGTGCCCGACGACGTCCGCGAGTCGGCGGTGGGGCTGGGCTACGGACCGATGCGGTTGCTCCTGCGCGTCGAGCTGCCGCTCGCCCTCCCCACGATCGTCGCGGGCGTCCGGGTGGCCACCGTGTCGACCGTCGCGCTGACGACGGTCGGCTCGCTGGTCGCCTACGGCGGGCTGGGCAACCTCATCCGCGACGGCGTGCGCACCAACTTCCGGGCCGAGCTGGTGTCGGCGGCGGTGCTCTGCGTCGTGATCGCCGTGCTGTTCGACATCGTGCTCGTCCTCGTCCAGCGATGGCTCACGCCGTGGGCGCGGAAGGGGGCGGCGACGTGATCGTCCTCCGCGACGCCTGGCGCTACCTGACGACCTCCTCGAGCTGGACGGGTGACAACGCGCTGCTCGACCGGATGGCCGAACAGCTGCTGCTGACGGTGACCGCCCTCCTCGTCGCCGTGGTCGTCGCGCTGCCGCTCGCGCTGTGGCTCGGGCACGTCGGCCGCGGCGGCTTCCTCGCCGTCAACATCTCGAACGTCGGCCGGGCCGTGCCGACCTTCGCGCTCCTCGCGGTGCTGGTGAAGCTCGACTGGCCCGGCACCGGCACCTTCGGCCCCTACGGGCGGGCGGGCCTGGCGACGCTGATGGCGCTCGTCGCGTTCGCACTGCCGCCGCTGGTCACCAACGCCTATGTGGCGATGCGCGAGGTCCCCGCGGAGATGCGCGAGGTGGCTGACGGCATGGGCATGACGGCGTGGCAGAAGTTCGTCCGGGTCGAGCTGCCGCTGGCGATGCCGCTGGTGGTCTCCGGGGTGCGGCTCGCGCTGGTCCAGGTGTGGGCGACTGCCACGATCGCGGCCCTCGTCGCGGGCCCCGGCCTGGGTCGGATCATCACCGACTCCTTCGTGCGCACGCAGTACGGTCGCGGCATCGGGGCCGCCCTCGTGGTCGCCGCCGTCGCCCTCGTGCTCGAGGTGCTGATGGCCGGTCTGGCCCGCCTGGTGGTGCCTACCCCCGTCTCACGCGGATCCACGAACCGTGGAAGAGCGTCGGTGGAGGAGTCTAAGGTTCCGGGATGATCTCCCTCCACCGCACGCGAGCACTCGCGGCCGGCCTCGCCGCCGCGACCCTCTTCCTCGCGACCTCCTGCGCAGGCGACGACCTCGGCAACGACGGCGACAAGAGCGACAGCTCGACCGACAGGGGGGCTGTCTCGATCTCGGGGCAGGACTTCCCCGAGGCCGCGCTCGTCGCCGCGATGTACGACCAGCTCCTGACCGACGCCGGCTACGACACCGACGTCAAGCTGGTCTCGGCCCGCGACGGCTACATGCCGACCTTCCCGAAGACGATCGACATCGTCCCCGAGTACGTCGGCGGCATCGTCAACTTCCTCAACAGCCGCGAGAACGGCGACTCGGCCAAGCCCTTCGAGGCCGGCGACGGCGAGCAGCTCGCCGAGGACGGCGCCGACCTCCTCGACGGGGCCGGCATCACCCTGCTCGACGTGTCGCCCGCGACCGACACCAACGCGTTCTTCGTGACGAAGCAGTACAGCGAGGACAACGGCGTGACCACCCTGTCCGACCTCGAGGGCAAGTCCGTGACCCTCGCTGCCGCCGAGGACTGCGAGGGCCGGCTCGACTGCGAGGGCGGCCTCTCCGACCAGTACGGCATCGACATCACCGAGGTGCTGCCGCTGGGCTACGCCTCCGACGCGACCTACGACGCGGTCATCAAGGGCGAGGCCGAGCTCGGCGAGACCAGCACGACCGACGGCACCCTCGAGTCGCGCGACCTCGTCGTGCTCGACGACGACCAGCAGATCCAGCCCGCCCAGAACCTCGTGCCGGCGGTCTCCTCCGACTTCCTCGACGAGCACCCCGACGTGGCCGACGTGCTCAACCCGCTGATGGCGGCGCTCACCACCGACAAGCTGACCGAGCTCAACGCCCGGGTCGCCGTCGGTCGCGAGAAGGTCGAGGACGTGGCGGCCGACTTCTTGTCCAGCGAGGGCCTGACGGACTGATCCGACCCCGGTCAGCGCTCGTGGTCCCGGAGGCGCAACGCCTCCGGGGCCACGGTCGCCGGGTCCAGTCCCGGCACGTCGACCCGCAGCCCGCCGCCCTCGGCGGGCACCCGCGGCAGGGGGGCGCCCAGGCTGCGCGCGTAGGTGATCACGGCCGACGCGTCGGCGCGCCGGTCCTGCTCGACCAGCCACCCGACCAGCCGGTGCATCGGCGGCAGGGTGGCACCGGTCAGTGAGCGCTCCTCGCCCCAGAGCTCGCGCACCCCGTCCACCAGGAGCGCCCACCACTCGTCGGTGCAGTCCGGGACGTGCGCGAAGTACTGCCACATGTCGCCCGGCAGCACCCGCGTGCGGAACGCGGCCGTGACCGCTTCGTCGCCGTGGGCCGCCACCGACGCGAGCGCCATCCGCTTGGTCGTCCACCGGTCCGTGAGGTCGGCGACGGTGCCGCGCTGCTGGGTGATCGAGGTGCCGTCGTCGCGCACCCTCCAGCGGTAGACGACCTCCGGCACGATGCCGATCCGGCCGGCGCGCAGGTAGGCCTCGGTCGTCGCCGGCTGGTCCTCGTAGCGCAGGCGCTCGGGCCACGACAGCCCGGCGCTGTCCCAGAAGTCGCGCCGGAAGAGCTTGTTCCAGGCGAAGACGTCACCCAGCAGCTCGGGGCGGTCGGCGATCGCGATCGCCTCCCGGTCCCGGTGCAACCGGTCCATCCAGCCCATCCGGACCGGCTTGTCGGCCTGCCAGCGCACGACGTTGCCGGTCACGAGCGGGGCGTCGAGGTCGCGTGCGCAGCCGGCCATCAGCTCCAGCGCCCGGGGGGTCATCAGGTCGTCGGCGTCGCAGAAGCCCAGGAGCTCGCCACGGGCCTGCCGGACGCCCTCGTTGCGCGCCGCTCCCAGCCCGCCGTTGGCGACGTGCAGCACCCGCACGCGGGAGTCGCGGCCGGCGTACTCCTCGGCGATCGCGCCGGAGTCGTCGGGCGAGCCGTCGTCGACGACGATCACCTCCACCTCCTGCAGGCTCTGCACGAGCAGGCTGTCGAGGCAGGCGGGCAGGTAGGCCGCGACGTCGTACGCCGGGACGACCACGCTCACCAGGGGGTCCCTCCTGCGTCCGAACACACCACCAACCTACTCAGGTCGCACGCGTCACAGGCGTCGCCCCGGGGAGCCGGTGTAGCCCACGTCACTCGACCGTGACCTGTCGCCCGGGCATCGGTTGGACCTACGCTTGGTTGCATCGAATGAGCAACGTCCGGTACCCACACCGGCCTGCCGCGGCAGGTGGTCGGAGGGATTGGAACGGAAAGGTTCGAACCGACTCATGTCCCATGAGCTGACCAACGGCGCGACCACGCGCCTGTCCATCGGTGTGGTGGGCGCCGGCAAGGTGGGCGCCGTGCTCGCCGCCCGCCTCCGCGCGGCCGGCCACGAGGTCACCGCCGCCGCCGGCGAGTCCGACGCCTCCCGCGACCGGGCAGCCGCGCTGTTGCCCGGGGTCGCGCTGATGAAGCCGAGCGCCGTCGCCCGCTCCTGCGACCTGCTCCTGCTCACGGTCCCCGACGACATGCTTCCCAACGTGGTGCGGGTGCTTGCCGACTCCGGCTCGCTCCGCGAGGGCCAGTACGTCGTGCACACCTCCGGCCGGCACGGTCTGGCCGTCCTCGCGCCTGCCGCGGCGGTCGGCGCGCGGGTGGTCGCCCTGCACCCCGCGATGACGTTCAGCGGCACGGCCGTCGACCTCGAACGGCTCGACGGCTGCGTCTTCGGCCTGACGGCCGGGCCCGCCGAGCGGACCCTCGCCGAGCAGCTCGTCCGCGAGCTCGGCGGCAGGGTCACGTGGGTGCCCGAGGAGATGCGGGGGCTCTACCACGCGGGCCTGGCCCACGGCGCCAACCACCTGGTCACCCTCGTCAGCGAGGCGATGGACCTCCTCGCCGCCGCCGGCTCGGACGACCCGGCCGGCACCCTCCGCCCGTTGCTGGAAGCGGCGCTCGACAACGCCCTCGACCGCGGCGACGCCGCGCTGACGGGCCCGATCGTGCGCGGTGACGTGCAGACGGTCGCGGCCCACCTGGAGGACATCCGGGCCAACCGGCCCGACACGCTGGCCTCCTACGTCGCGATGGCGCGCGCCACCCTCGACCGCGCGGTCACCGACGGTCGCGTGCTGCCGATCCGCGCGCTGAGCATCCTCCGGCTCCTCGACGCGGCGACCGTCCCGACCACGCGCCACCAGGACCACTGATTGTGTCCACCGCTGTGACGACCCCGGTCGTCGCGCGCACCCGCGCGGACCTCTTCGCCCAGCTCGCCCCGAAGCGCGCTGCCGGCGAGGTGGTGCTGGTGCCGACCATGGGCGCGCTCCACGAGGGCCACGCGAGCCTGGTCCGGCTGGCGCGCGACC
Source organism: Nocardioides candidus (assembly GCF_041321175.1). Classification (NCBI taxonomy): domain Bacteria; kingdom Bacillati; phylum Actinomycetota; class Actinomycetes; order Propionibacteriales; family Nocardioidaceae; genus Nocardioides; species Nocardioides candidus. Next base: position 721,823 of record NZ_JBGGWC010000001.1, read on the forward strand.
GGGCCGGCGCGGACGGGGCGGTGGTCGTCTCGGTCTTCGTCAACCCGCTCCAGTTCGGGCCGGACGAGGACCTCGACCGCTATCCCCGCACGTTCGACGCCGACCTCGAGCTCTGCGGCCGCGAGGGCGCGGACGTCGTCTTCGCGCCGACGGTCGAGGAGATGTACCCCGGCGGTGTGCCGCGCGACGGCGACACCGCGGCCGTCACCGTCGAGCCCGGTCCGCTCGCCGACGAGCTCGAAGGACGCACCCGCCCCGGCCACTTCCGCGGCGTGCTCACCGTCGTCGCGAAGCTCTTCGGCCTGGTGCGCCCCGACGTCGCCGTCTTCGGCGAGAAGGACTACCAGCAGCTGGTGCTGATCCGGCAGATGGTCGCCGACCTCTGCATCAGCGGCAGTCACGGGGCGCTCGAGATCGTCGGCGGCCCGACCCACCGTGAGGACGACGGCCTCGCCCGGTCCAGCCGCAACCGCTACCTCGACGGCGACCAGCGCCGGCAGGCCGCGACGCTCAGCCGGGTCCTGCACGCGGCGCTCCACGAGGCGCCGTACGGGCTCGACGCGGCGCTCGACGCCGCCCGGGGCGAGCTGCGCGCAGCCGACGGCGTCGACCTCGACTACCTCGAGATCCGCAGCCCCGACCTCGCCCCGCTGCCCGACCCGGTCCCGCCCGGCACGCCTGCCCGCGCGCTCATCGCCGCGCGCGTCGGCACCACCCGTCTGATCGACAACCTGGCCCTGACCATCGGGTCCGACGAAACGAGGCACTGATGCTGCGCACCATGATGAAGTCGAAGATCCACCGCGCCACCGTGACGCAGGCCGACCTGCACTACGTCGGCTCGGTCACCGTCGACGAGGACCTGCTCGACGCGGCCGACCTGCTCGCCGGCGAGCTCGTGCACATCGTCGACATCACCAACGGCGCCCGGCTGGAGACCTACACGATCGCCGGCGAGCGGGGCTCGGGCGTGATCGGCATCAACGGCGCCGCCGCGCGCCTCGTGCAGCCCGGCGACCTGGTCATCCTCATCGGGTACGGGCAGATGACCACCGAGGAGGCCAAGGCCTACGAGCCGCACGTCGTCTTCGTCGATGCCGACAACGCGATCATGGGCACCAGCGCCGACCCCGCCGACACCTTCGACGACCCCACCCTGCGTCGCGGCGACCTGACCGCGGCCGGTGTGTGACCCGACCCCCGGATAGCCTGCTCGAATGCCAGACCCGATGGGGCCCGCCGCCTCGCGTCGCCTGCCCGGCCGGCTGAGCGCGCCGGCACCCGGTTGGACCACGAGCGCCGACGTCGTCATCATCGGTTCGGGTGTCGCCGGGCTGACCGCGGCGCTGCGGCTGCGCGAGCACGTCGACAAGGTGCTGGTGGTCACCAAGACCGTGCTCAACGCGGGCTCCACCCAGTGGGCGCAAGGCGGCATCGCCGCTGCCCTCGGGCCGGAGGACACGCCCGCCGAGCACGAGGTCGACACCCTCGTCGCCGGGGCCGGCGCGTGCGACGACGACGCGGTGCGGGTGCTCGTCACCGAGGGCCCCGAAGCGGTCCGCGAGCTGATCGCGCTCGGCACCAACTTCGACCACGACGAGCACGGCGCGCTCTCGCTCACCCGCGAGGGCGGCCACCACCGCGACCGGATCGCGCACGCCGGCGGCGACGCGACGGGTGCGGAGATCCAGCGCGCGCTGATCGCCGCCGTGGAGGCCGCGCCCGACATCGAGGTCATCCAGCACGCGCTCGCGGTCGACCTGCTGCTCGGCGCCGACGGTGGGGTGTCCGGAGTGACCCTGCACGTGATCGGCGAGGGGGTGCGCGACGGCGTCGGCGCGGTCCACTGCCGAGCGGTCGTGCTCGCGAGCGGCGGGCTCGGCCAGGTCTTCTCCCAGACCACCAACCCGGTGGTCTCGACGGGCGACGGCATGGCGATCGCGCTGCGGGCGGGCGCGACGCTGCGTGACCTGGAGTTCGTGCAGTTCCACCCGACCGTGATGTACCTCGGACCCGAGTCCCGCGGTCAGCAGCCGCTGATCTCCGAGGCCGTGCGCGGGGAGGGCGCGTTCCTCGTCGACTTCGAGGGCAACCGGTTCATGCAGGGCGTGCACCCGCTCGCCGACCTGGCGCCACGCGACGTGGTCGCGAAGGCCATCATGAAGCGGATGCTCGAGACCGGGCAGCCGCACATGTGGCTCGACGCGCGACACCTCGGCGTCACGGGATTCTGGGAGCGGCGCTTCCCGACGATCCTCGCGACCACCCGATCGCACGGCGTCGACCCGGTGACCGACCTGATCCCGGTAGCTCCCGCCTGTCACTACGCCTCGGGAGGGGTGCGCACCGACCTCGACGGTCGCACCGACCTGCCCGGGCTCTACGCGACCGGCGAGGTCGCCTGCTCCGGCGTGCACGGCGCCAACCGGCTGGCGTCCAACTCGCTGCTCGAGGGCCTGGTGTTCTCCCGCCGGATCGCAGCCGTGCTGCCCGACGAGCTGCGGCCGTGGGCCGACCCGGTGACCGACACGCGCAACGCGGGCCTGGTGTCCGGATCGGTGCGGCGCGACCTGCAGGAGACGATGACCTCGAAGGTCGGCGTGCTCCGCTCGGCGGCCGGGCTCGGCGAGGCGAGGGCCGTGCTGGACGAGCTGTCCGAGGCGCCGGCCGAGGTCGTCGGCCAGGACGCCTGGGAGACCACCAACCTGCTCACGATCTCGGCCGCTCTCGCCGACGCGGCGGCCCTGCGCGAGGAGACGCGCGGGTCGCACTGGCGCGACGACTTCCCCGACCGCGACGACGAGCACTGGGCCGGCCACTTCGACGTGGTGATGACCGATGGCGCCACCGCGGTGACCTTCGGGCCCGCGCCGGCCACCGACACCGGCCTCGAGGAGCAGGAGGTGCACGCGTGAGCATCGTGAGGACGCCGTACGACGGCCTGCCGCGCGCCCTGGTCGCGGAGATCGCCGCCGCGGGGTTGGACGCGGAGGCGGTCTACGCCCACGTCGCGCTCGCGTTCGAGGAGGACCTCCCCGGCGGCGCCGACGACGTGACGAGCGCGGCGATGCCGGAGATGGGCCGCGCGGTCGCCGACGTCGCCGCCCGCGAGCCCGGGGTGGTCGCCGGACTGGCGATCGCGGAGCTCGCGTTCCGCTACGCGCTCGGCGACGACGTGACGATCAGCGGCCGGATCGCCGACGGGTCACGGGTGCGGCCCGGTGACGTGGTGCTGACCGTGGAGGGCCCCGTCAAGGGGGTGCTCACCGCCGAGCGCACGGCGCTCAACTTCGCCTCCCACCTCTCGGGCGTGGCGACCGCCACGGCCGCGTGGGTCGCCGCGATCGACGGCACCGGTGCCCGGGTGCTCGACACCCGGAAGACGTTGCCGGGGTGGCGCGCCCTGCAGAAGTACGCCGTGCGGTGCGGCGGCGGGGTCAACCACCGCTTCAGCCTCGTGGACCGGGCGATGGTCAAGGACAACCACGCCGTCGCGGCCGGAGGGGCGGTCGCGGCCTATCAGGCGGTGGTCGCCGCCAACCCCGGGCTGCGGGTCGAGGTCGAGGTGATGGACCTCGACGAGCTGCGTGCGGTGCTCGCCGCCGGCTGCACCGAGGTGCTCCTCGACAACATGAGCGCCGACGACATGAGCGAGGCCGTCCGCATCAACGAGGCGGCCGGTCGACCGGCCACCCTCGAGGCGTCGGGTGGGCTGACGCTCGACCGCGCCAAGGAGGTGGCCGCCACCGGGGTCGACTTCATCTCGGTCGGCGCGCTGACCCACTCGGTGGACGTCTTCGACCTCGGGCTCGACTTCCGGGAGGGCTGAGCCCGTGACCCTCCTCGCCGCCGACATCGGCAACGCCCACACCGTGCTCGGGATGATCGCCGACGGCGAGGTGGGCTCGCACTGGCGGGTCGCGACGACCGAGCACCGCACCGCCGACGAGTGGGCGGTGCTGCTGCGCGGGCTCCTCGGCGGAGAGGTCGAGGACATCACCGGCATTTCCGTCTGCGCGACCGTGCCGTCGGTGCTCAATTCCTGGCGCGAGATGCTGACACGCCATTTCGGCGATATTCCGCACGTGGTCGTGGAGCCGGGCGTGCGCACCGGAGTGCCCATTCTCGTCGACAATCCCCGCGAGGTCGGCACCGACCGCATCATCAATGCCCTCGCCGCCGCGACCGAATACGGCGGGCCCGCGGTCGTCGTCGATTTCGGGGGCACCGCGACGACTTTCGACGTCGTCGACGACCAGGGTCGCTACGTCGGCGGGGCCATCGCGCCCGGCATCGAGATCTCCCTCGAGGCACTCGGGCGGCGCGGTGCGCAGCTGCGGATGGTCGAGCTCGCGCGACCGCGCGGTGTGATCGGCAAGAACACCGTCGAGGCGCTCCAGTCAGGAATGGTGTTCGGCGTAGCGAGCCAGGTCGAGGGCCTGGTCGAGCGCATCATCGGCGCGCTCGGAGTCGCGCCGGGCGACGTGCGGGTGATCGCGACCGGATATCTCGCCCCGCTCGTGTTCGACGAGTGCCGATGTTTCACCGACCACTCTCCGTGGCTGACGTTGCGTGGCTTGGAGAAGGTCTTCCTCCGCAACTCCCGTTAAAGCTCGCGGTATTTCGGGTCGCGCGATATCGCGCCTTTTGTGAAATGTCGACGAGGGTGCATTATTGCTCCACAGCTGGGCGCCGGGGGATGGGGCCCAGATGGATATAACGCCTCAGAAAGGCTTCAGCAATGGCACAGCGCGTCAACATCGTCCTCGTCGATGACATCGACGGCTCCGAGGCGACGGAAACGGTCTCCTTCGGTCTCGACGGCACGTCCTACGAGATCGACCTCAACGACAAGAACGCCGGCAAGCTCCGCGACGCCCTCGCGAACTACGTGGGTCACGGCCGCAAGGTGGGCGGCGCCCGCCGAACGCGCGGCAAGGCGGCCGCCACCGGCGGCGCGTCGGCCAAGGACGTGCGCGAGTGGGCCCGGGCCAACGGCCACAAGGTCCCCGACCGCGGCCGGATCCCGGCCGAGGTCCGCGACGCCTACGACGCCGCGCACTGATCGCGCCGGTTCGTCACGCTGCTGCCCGGGTGGTCACCACCCGGGCAGCAGCGATTTCAGCCGGTACGTCGCCGAATTCCGCTGATAGCGGACGAGATTTTCCGCTCGCACGGAACGCGTAGGCTGTCGGCGGGAGTTGTACCCGTCGTACGCCCCCTGACGTGTGATTGATGCGTGCCTGATGTGTGGAGGAGCAACAGATGTTCGAGCGGTTCACTGACCGAGCCCGCCGGGTGGTCGTGCTGGCCCAGGAAGAGGCCCGCATGCTCTCCCACAACTACATCGGCACCGAGCACATCCTCCTCGGTCTGATCCACGAGGGGGAGGGCGTCGCCGCCAAGGCGCTGGAGTCCCTCGACATCTCGCTCGAGGCCGTGCGCGCGCAGGTGGAGGAGATCATCGGCCAGGGCCAGCAGGCCCCGAGCGGGCACATCCCGTTCACCCCCCGCGCCAAGAAGGTCCTCGAGCTCTCGCTGCGCGAGGCGCTGCAGCTCGGCCACTCCTACATCGGCACCGAGCACATCCTGCTCGGGCTGATCCGCGAGGGCGAGGGCGTCGCCGCCCAGGTGCTGCAGAAGCTCGGCGCCGACCTCAACCGGGTCCGCCAGCAGGTGATCCAGCTGCTCTCGGGCTTCCAGGGCAAGGAGTCCGGCTCGACGGCGGCCTCGACGGGCAGCGGCAGCGCCGACGCGCCGTCGTCCTCGCTCGTGCTCGACCAGTTCGGCCGCAACCTGACGCAGGACGCCCGTGAGGGCAAGCTCGACCCGGTCATCGGCCGCGAGCAGGAGATCGAGCGGGTCATGCAGATCCTCTCGCGCCGCACGAAGAACAACCCGGTCCTGATCGGCGAGCCCGGGGTCGGCAAGACGACGATCGTGGAGGGCCTGGCGCAGGACATCGTCAAGGGCAACGTGCCCGAGACGCTCAAGGACAAGCAGATCTACACCCTCGACCTCGGTGCGCTCGTCGCCGGCAGCCGTTACCGCGGTGACTTCGAGGAGCGCCTGAAGAAGGTGCTGAAGGAGATCCGCACCCGCGGCGACATCGTGCTGTTCATCGACGAGATCCACACCCTCGTCGGCGCCGGTGCGGCCGAGGGCGCCATCGACGCGGCGTCCATCCTCAAGCCGATGCTGGCGCGCGGCGAGCTGCAGACCATCGGCGCGACCACGCTCGACGAGTACCGCAAGTACCTCGAGAAGGACGCCGCGCTCGAGCGCCGCTTCCAGCCGATCCAGGTCGCCGAGCCGTCGATCGCGCACACCATCGAGATGCTCAAGGGCCTGCGCGACCGCTACGAGGCGCACCACCGGGTGACGATCACCGACGAGGCGCTGGTCTCGGCCGCGACGCTGGCCGACCGCTACATCTCCGACCGGTTCCTGCCCGACAAGGCCATCGACCTGATCGACGAGGCCGGCTCGCGGCTCCGGATCCGCCGGATGACCGCACCCGCCGACCTGCGGGAGTACGACGACAAGATCTCCGACGTGCGGCAGCGCAAGGAGGCCGCGATCGACGGCCAGGACTTCGAGGCCGCCGCGCGCCTGCGCGACGAGGAGAAGCAGCTCATCCTGAAGAAGGCCGAGCGCGAGAAGCAGTGGCGCGCGGGCGACATGGACGAGGTCGCCGAGGTCGACGAGGAGCTGATCGCCGAGGTGCTCGCCGTGGCGACCGGCATCCCGATCGTGAAGCTGTCCGAGGAGGAGTCGACGCGACTGCTCCACATGGAGGACGAGCTGCACAAGCGCGTCATCGGCCAGGAGGAAGCCGTCAAGGCGATCTCCCGGGCGATCCGTCGCACGCGCGCCGGCATGAAGGACCCCAAGCGTCCCGGTGGGTCGTTCATCTTCGCCGGTCCGTCCGGTGTCGGTAAGACCTGGCTGTCCAAGACGCTCGCCGAGTTCCTCTTCGGCGACGAGGACGCCCTGATCCAGCTCGACATGAGCGAGTTCGGCGAGAAGCACACGGTCTCGCGGCTCTTCGGCTCGCCTCCGGGCTACGTCGGCTACGAGGAGGGCGGCCAGCTCACCGAGAAGGTGCGGCGCAAGCCGTTCTCCGTGGTCCTCTTCGACGAGGTCGAGAAGGCCCACCCCGACATCTTCAACAGCCTGCTGCAGATCCTGGAGGAGGGTCGTCTGACCGACTCCCAGGGTCGGGTGGTCGACTTCAAGAACACGGTCATCATCATGACCACCAACCTGGGCACCCGCGACATCTCGAAGAGCGTCAACCTCGGGTTCCAGCAGGGTGGCAGCGAAGGCTCCTACGAGCGGATGAAGAGCAAGGTCCGCGAGGAGCTCAAGCAGCACTTCCGGCCCGAGTTCCTCAACCGTGTCGACGAGATCATCGTGTTCCCGCCGCTCACGCAGGAGCAGATCGTGCACATGGTCGACAACATGATCGCGGGGGTCGAGCTGCGCCTCAAGGACCGCGACATGTCGCTCGAGCTGACCCAGGCGGCCAAGAACCTCCTGGCCGACCGAGGCTTCGACCCGGTGCTCGGCGCGCGTCCGCTGCGGCGCACGATCCAGCGCGAGATCGAGGACGTGCTGTCGGAGAAGATGCTCTTCGGAGAGGTCGGGCCCGGTCAGATCGTGCTGGTCGACGTCGACGGAGAGGGTCCGACGGCGACGTTCACGTTCGAGGGCCAGAAGGTCAGCGAGCTGCCCGACATGCCGCCGCTCGAGACCACCTCGATCGAGGGAGGCCTCGACGGACCGGCCACCCCGATGGGTGGCGACGGCCCGACCGACGTGCCCCGCACCGCGACGGAGTGATCAGCGGTCGATCGGCCCGGCGCACCTCACGGTGGGCCGGGCCGATCGCCATTTGCGGCGCAGGGGAAGTGGTGCCGGACGACGGACGTCGGGTGCGTGCCGCGGAACCACGAGAACGGCGTCAGGGGAGGGCGTAGCGGTCGTCGGCCGTGCGGGCGACCAGGCCGTCGGTCACCAGGGAGGCCAGGCAGCGCTCGCGCTGGTCCGGAAGGTCCCACGCGGCGTCGAGCTGGGCCTTCGTCACCGAGCCCGGCGCATCGCGGAGGACGGCGAGCAGGCGACCCCGGCACTGGCGGTCGGTGCCGGCGTAGGTCTGCACGGGGCGGGGCGGGCCGTCGTACGCCGGCTTGCCGGCCGCCTGCCAGGCACAGCCCGCGACCACGGGACAGGCGTCGCAGCGGGGGCGGTCGGCGGTGCACACGAGGGCGCCGAGCTCCATGACGGCCACCGACCAGGTGGCCGCGGTCGGCGGGTCGTGGGGGAGGAGGGCCGCGGCGACCTCGCGTTCGGCGCGGGTGACCGACCGCGGCGGGAGCTCCACGCCCGTGACGGCGCGGGCGAGCACGCGCCGTACGTTCGTGTCGAGCACGACCTGGCGCTTCCGGTAGGCGAACGCCGCGACCGCCGCGGCGGTGTAGTCCCCGACGCCGGGCAGGTCGAGGAGCGCGTCGTAGTCGTCGGGTACGACGCCGTGGTGGTCGGCGACGATGGCCGACGCCGCGGCGTGCAGCCGGAGTGCTCGCCGGGGGTAGCCGAGTCGACCCCACGCCCGCACCGCCTCGCCGCTGCTCTCGGCGGCGAGGGCAGCCGGGGTCGGCCAGCGGGAGAGCCAGGCCTCGTGCACGGGGAGCACCCGCGCCACCGGCGTCTGCTGCAGCATGAACTCCGAGACCAGCACCGACCAGGCGGTGGCCTCGGGGCGCCGCCACGGCAGGTCGCGGGCGTGCGCGTCGTACCAGCCCAGGATCGGGGCGACCAGGGTGGCGGCGGGCGTCGTCATCGCCACGATTGTCCCTCGTGCCGTCGTGCCTCCGCCGATCGGGGACGTCGGTTCCTTAACCTCAGACCATGCCGCCGATGACCCGTGGCCGGCTGCCGGCCAGTGTCTACTGGCGGCGGCGGGCCTTCGTGCTCGCGCTTGCCGCCTCGCTGGTCTTCGTCATCGCCAACGTGCTCTCCGGTGGCAGTGACGCCAAGGACGACGACCCCGTCGCCCAGCAGGTCTCCGGCGACACGACCGCATCGCAGACGATCACCGTGGCCGAGCGGTCGAAGGGCCAGCACAAGGGTCGCAAGGGCAGGGGCGCCCGGCTCGGTGCGGTGCAGGGGCCGAGCTTCGATCCTTCGATCCTGGTGGAGCCCGACGGCAACTGCGAGCCTGCCGACGTGCGGATCACCCCGCACATCGAGGGTGCGGTCGCGGGAAAGCCGGTCACCATCGGGCTGAGCCTCCAGACGGTGCAGGCCGACGCCTGCTACTTCCGCATCGGCGCCGACAAGATCAGTCTCAAGATCACCCACGCCGGCCGCGAGGTCTGGACGTCGAGGGAGTGTCCCGGCGCGATCCCGTCCGACTCGGTCGTCGTCCGTCGCGTGGTCGCGACCGAGGTGCAGATGACCTGGTCGCCCTTCCCGGTCGGGAAGTTCATGGGCAAGCAGTGCCCCGGCACCCGCGACTGGCTCGAGCCCGGCACCTTCACCGCCTCGACCGCCGCTCTCGGCGGCGAGCCCGCTCAGGCCGACTTCATCCTCGCCTCGCCGGTCTCGGAGACGATCACCAAGGGCCCGCGCCGCGGCAGGCACCACCAGGGCGACGGTTCCGACCAGACCAGCGACACCGGTACGACCACCGGGCCGACCGGCTCGACCCAGAACCCTTCCGACACCTCGACCGACGAACCCCGTAGGTAGGCCAGCGGATCGGGTGCGGGCGTCTCGACCCTCCCTCGCCCCGTGGCTCGGGCCACTCGACGAGCGGTGGCTGGGCTCAGACGTAGCGCTCGAGGATGGTGGACTCGGCGAGGCGGGAGAGTCCCTCGCGCACGCTGCGGGCGCGGAGCTCGCCGACGCCTTCGACCGCCTGGAGGTCGTCGATGCCGGCGGAGAGCAGCTTCTGCAGGGTGCCGAAGTGGTCGACCAGACCCTCCACGACCCCGCCCGGGAGGCGAGGGACCTTCGTGAGGAGCCGGTAGCCACGAGGCGCGACCGCGCCGTCGAGGTGCTCGCCCGCGCCGATGCCGAGGACGCGCGCCACCGAGGCGGGGTCGACGAGGTCCGTCGCCGAGAGTCCTTCGAGCTTGAGCAGGAGCTCGTCGGGCTCGCGGCTGCGCTTGCGTGAGGGCACGTAGTCGCGGATGACCAGCTCACGCTCGAGATCCACTCCCGTGATGAGCTCCTCGAGCTGCAGGGCGAGCAACCGGCCGTCGGTGCCGAGCTCGAGGACGTAGTCCTCGATCTCGCGGGCGATCCGGGTCACCATCTCGAGGCGCTGGGCGACCACGGCCACGTCGCGCACCGTGACGAGATCCTCGATCTCCAGCGCCGAGAGCGTCGCGGAGACCTCGTCGAGGCGCAGCTTGTAGCGCTCGAGCGTGGCCAACGCCTGGTTGGCGCGGGACAGGATCTGGCCCGAGTCCTCGAGCACGTGGCGGGTCTCGCCGACGTAGGCCGCGATGATCTGCATCGACTGCGACACGGAGATGACGGGGAAGCCGGTCTGCCGCGCCACGCGGTCCGCGGTGCGGTGCCGGGTGCCGGTCTCCTCCGAGGGGATCGTGTGGTCGGGCATCAGGTGCACGGCCGCGCGGATGATCCGGGTGATGTCGCGATCGATGATGATCGCGCCGTCCATCTTGGCGAGCTCGCGGAGTCCGGTCGCGGTGAACGGCACGTCGAGCTCGAAGCCGCCCGTGGAGATGCCGTCGACGACACGGTCGCGGCCCAGCACGATGAGCGCGCCGGTGCGGCCGCGCAGAATGCGCTCCAGGCCGTCGCGCAGACCGGTGCCGGGCGCGATCGATGCCAGCGTCTCGCGGAGGCGCAGGTCACCCGGGCGCTCAGCCACAACCAACTCCCATCAGGCGGCCGGGCGCACGCCCGGTCGAGGCAACCTTAAAGGCAACAGGTGCGACCCGCGCTCGGGTTATCCGCCCTCGACCACCCGGAGGGAGCGGTTGAGGTCGAGACGACGCAGCGCGGTCAGGACGTCGGGGACCTCGAGCACCCGCATCCCCTCCACGGTGCGCTGCCGCCCGGAGCTGCCGACCTCGGCCGGCACGACCGCCAGCTCGAACCCCAGCCGGGCCGCCTCGGAGAGGCGCAGCCGCACGTCGCGGACCCGGCGGAGCTCGCCGGACAGGCCGATCTCACCCATGGCCACGACGCCCGCAGGGGTCGCGTTGAGGAAGTGGGAGGAAGCCAGCGCGACCGCCAGCGCGAGGTCGGCGGCGGGCTCGGTGACCTTGGCGCCACCGACGGTCGAGGCGAAGACATCGCGCTGGCTGAGCGCGATGCCGCAGTGCTGCTGGAGGACCGCGAGCACCATCGCGAGGCGGGATCCGTCGACGCCGGACGTCGTGCGCCGGGGGCGCTCCCCGGCCGTCTGAGCCACGAGTGACTGCACCTCCGCCAGCAGCGGGCGCCGGCCCTCCATCGTGACGGCCACGCACGTGCCGGCGACCCGGCCGTGGTGGCGCTCGACGAAGATGCCGGTCGGGTCGGCCACGGCGCGGATGCCGTCGGGACCGAGGTCGAAGCAGCCCACCTCGTCGACCGGCCCGAAGCGGTTCTTGATCGCGCGCACCATCCGGAAGCGGCTGCCGGACTCGCCCTCGAAGTGCAGCACCACGTCGACGAGGTGCTCCAGCACGCGGGGACCCGCGATCGAGCCGTCCTTGGTGACGTGGCCGACGAGCACGACCGTGATGCCGCGGGTCTTGGCGACCCGGATCAGGGCGGCGGCCACCTCCTTGACCTGGGTGACGCCGCCCGGCACCCCGTCGATCCCGGAGGCCCCGATCGTCTGGACGGAGTCGACGACCACGAGCCGCGGCCGGGTCTCCTCGATGTGGGTGAGCACTGCGCCGAGGTCGGTCTCGGCCGCGAGGTAGAGCTCGTCGTGCACCGCGTCGGTGCGGTCGGCACGCAGTCGCACCTGTGCCGCCGACTCCTCGCCGGTGACGTAGAGGACGCGCTGCCGCCGCGCCGCGGTGCGAGCGGCCACCTCGAGCAGCAGCGTCGACTTGCCGACGCCGGGCTCGCCGGCGAGCAGCACCGCAGCGCCGGGCACGAGCCCGCCCCCGAGCACGCGGTCGAGCTCCGGCACGCCGGACGGGTAGTGGAGCGCCTCCTCGGCGGGCACCTTGCCGATCGGCACGGCCGGCGTGCTGACGGGTGCCGCCGCCGTACGTCCGACGGGTTCGGCCCCGAGCTCGGCCACCGACCCCCAGGCCTGGCACTCACCGCACCGGCCGACCCACTTGCCGGTCGTCCAGCCGCACTCCGAGCAGCGGTAGGAGGCGCGGGGGGTCGAGGAGCGGGCGGAACGGGTCGAGGCCATGGGACGACGCTAGGCGAAGGGTCCGACCAATCGAACGAATGAGCGATCGTGTCGCGTCACGCGTCCGTGCTCCTTCGGCCACGCCGACCACCGCATCCTCGTATCCTCGGGGTGCCGACACGTCACCACGGAGGAGGAGCGTTGCGCGACGACACGCCCGCTCCACCACCGACCCTTGCCGACGTCGCGGAGCGCGCCGGGGTCTCCCGCCAGACCGTCTCCAACGCCATCAACAACCCCGACCTGCTGCGACCGGAGACGCTCGTCCGGGTGCAGGCCGCGATCCTCGAGCTGGGGTACCGGCCCAACCGCGCCGCCCGCCACCTCCGCACCCGCGCCTCCCACCTGATCGGGCTGCGCCTCTCGCCGGCGCAGGAGTTCACCGCAAACGCGGCGATGGACCGCTTCGTGCACGCGCTGGTCGAGGCGTCGCGCGAGGCCGGCTACCACCTGCTGCTCTTCTCCGGTGGTCCCGGAAAGCCCGACACCACGGCGGCCGACCTGGTCCGCGGCTACGACGACCTCCTGCGCTCGACCGCGGTCGACGCCTTCATCGTCACCGACACCTACCTCGGCAATCCCCAGACGCGGTGGCTCACCGACCGCCACGCGCCGTTCGTGGCGTTCGGCCGCCCGTGGGCCGAGCCCGACGCCACGCACCGTTGGGTCGACGTCGACGGCGCCGCCGGCGTCGCCCTCGGTGTGGAGCACCTCGTCGAGCGCGGCCACGAACGGATCGCCTGGATCGGCTGGGACCACCAGTCCTTCATCAGCGACGACCGTCGGACCGGGTGGGCGCGCGCGACGGCCGCCGCCGGCCGGCCCGTCGACGGCCTCGAGGTGGCGGTGCCGGACACGGTCGACGCAGGTCGCTCGGCGAGCGCGGCGCTGCTCGACCGGGCCGGTGCGACCGCGCTCGTGTGCGCGTCCGACACGCTCGCGATCGGTGCCCTCCACACGCTCGCCGACCGCGGTCTGCGCCCCGGTCGTGACGTCGCGGTCGTCGGCTTCGACGACTCCCAGGTCGCGCAGGTGGTGCCCGGCGGCCTCACCTCGGTCCGCCAGCCGCTCGAGCAGGTCGCGGTCGCGCTGGTGCGGGCGCTGGAGGCCCTCCTCGCGCGTGAGGAGTACGACGGCCAGGGAGTCCTCCTCACGCCGACCCTCGCCGTGCGGGGCTCCACCGGCGGCTGACGCAAACTGACCATTTCGCTAGAACGTGTTCTCGCCTAGCATGCGCAAATGATCCGTGCTCCCCGGATGCTTCCGTTGTCGCTCGTCGCCCTCCTGATCGCGGGACTCGCGGCCGTCGTGCTGCCGACCGCCCTCGCGCCCTCCGCCTCGGCCCACGTCGAGCGGCCGTCGTACTGGCCCGACCCGCAGGCCGACTGCTCGATCGCGCCGTGCGCCGGCGGCGTGGTGCCCGACGCCCGCAGCCTCGCGTCGGCCCTCGACCCGTCGCTCCCGGGCCGCACCCGCGTCGTGTGCAAGGACAACTCGCTGGACCTGCTCGAGGCCTCCATCGCCGCCGCCCGCGCGCACGGCTACTCGGTGCGACCGACGGAGCACCACGCGTTCAGCCAGGCCGAGGCCGACGAGCTGCTGAGCATCAACCAGCAGCTGTTCGCCCTGTGCCGCTACCACCAGATCCAGCCTGCGGTCACCAACTCCGGCAACAACGACCGCGTGGTGGTGATGCCCGGTCTCTACACCGAGCCGCACTCGCGCAAGCAGCCGACGCACGACCCGGCCTGCGTCGGCAAGTACACGATCCCCGCCGACAGCGGCGACCCCGGCGCGCTGAGCCACGACTACCAGATCCACTGCCCCAACGACGCGAACCTCGTCGCGGTCATCGGCCGCGGTCCCGACACCGCACCGCCGCCGACGCCGCCGTTGGAGAACCGCCACGGCATCCCCAACGTGGGCGCGTGCATCCGCTGCAACCTCCAGCTCGAGGGCTCCGGGGTGAGCGCCGACGACGTGATCGTCGAGGCCGGCGACGCGTCGGCCGGCAACCAGGGTCCCTCGGCCGTCGGCAACAAGAAGGACGTCGGCATCTTCATCGACCGCGCCGACGGCTTCGTGCTCCGCAACCTGACCGTGCGGCACGCCCGTGAGCACGACATCTACATCCTGGAGACCGACGGCTACCGGTTCGACCACTTCAAGACGTTCTACGCGGGCGGCTACGGCGTGCTGACCTTCGTCGAGGACCACGGGATCATCGAGCACTGCCAGGCCACCGGCAACGGCGACTCGGGCGTCTACCCCGGCTCCGGTGCGGACTCGACCGACCACCGCTACAAGCCGTTCTACCCGACCTACCGGTTCAGCCAGACCATCCAGTACTGCGACATGAACCACAACACGGGCGGGCTCTCCGGCACCGACAGCCACGGCACGCTCATCGCCCACAACAACTTCTTCGGCAACGCGCTCGGCTTCACGACCGACGTCTTCACGGCGCCCGGACACCCGGGCTTCCCGCAGCACGGCAACGTGTTCCGCTACAACAACTTCTACAGCAACAACTTCAACCCGTTCCAGGCCGGCAGCGACGTCGAGCCGTTCATCGCGGCCCCTGTCGGCACCGGCGGCTGGTGGGCCGGCGGCAACTACAACGAGATGCACCACAACCGCTTCTGGGACAACTGGCGGCGCGGTCTGATGCTCTTCGCCGTGCCGGACGCCACCGTGTGCGGCCCGCCGCCCGTCGGCTCCTCGACGCCGGTCCCGGGCTGCAACGTGCTCGGCTTCTCGACCTCGTTCGGCAACAGCATCCACGACAACGTGATGGGCGTGGACCGTCAGGGCAACGCCGACCCCAACGGCAAGGACTTCTGGTGGGACTCGTTCCTCGGCAACACCGGCAACTGCTGGTGGGACAACACCGCGGCGCCGGGCAAGACCGTGACCTCCGCGCCACCGAGACTGCCGAACTGTGACGGTGGCACCAACCCCAGCAAGAGCATCGGGCTGACCAACCTCGTCAACGAGACCGAGCTCGTGGCCTGCCTGGCCGGCTTCACCGTGGTCGGCTACCCCGACGGCGAGCCGCACACCTGCACCTGGACGAAGACGCCCAAGGAGCCGGGCACGACGTCGCGCACCACGGACCGCCGGGAGCGTGCGCGGTTCCGGGCCCAGGAGCAGCAGTTCGCCGCCATCTGCGCCAAGGGCCTCGCGCCCCGGCTGTGCAGTGCCTACGACGACCTGCTGCCCACAGTGAGCGACCCTCGGCTGATCGACCTGCCGTCCCGGGTCAGCCCGGTGGTCAAGGCCAAGCCGGCGAAGACCCACGGGCGGCTCAGCGCGAAGACCTGCAGCTGGTGGCGGCGGGCGGACAACGCCCACCGGCACGGCCTGGTGCGGCGCCTGACCCACTTCGCGTCGGGTCCGGTCAACGGGAGTCCCGGCGACGCGACCTACGGCTACGGCGCCTACCTGCGCGACAACGACGCCGCCCTGCTCCTGGAGGGCCGGTGCAGCACGTTCCAGGCCGGTCCGTTCGCGCTCTACAAGATCTACGGGGCTGCGGCGGCGTTCGCGACGCCGGGGTGAGCGTCGGTCAGTACGACCGGGACCAGAGGTTGACGGCGTAGTCGACCTCGAGCCCGGTGTGCGTCGCGAGGACCTCGTCGGCGACCTCCCGGGTGAGCTCGATGCGCACCACGGCCTCGAGGTCGGCGCGGCTCTCGAAACGCCAGCCCATGTCGACCGGCGTGCGCGTCCACCCGTGACGGGACCAGAAGCGCTCCACCTCTGCGGGTGGCGGCAGGTGGGGGTAGCCCCGGCGGAACCACGCGCCGAACGTGGAGCGGGCGCCGTCGTTGTCGATGACCAGGGCGGTGCCACCCCGTCGTACGACCCGGTCGAGCTCACGCAGCCCGGGCTCGCATCCCGGACCGAAGAAGTAGGCCCACCGGACGTGGACCACGTCGACGCTGGCGTCGGGCAGGGGGATCTCCTGCGCGGTGCCGACGACGACGTCGACGTTCGCGCACGAGCGGGTACGACGGCCCGCCAGCCGTGCCAGGCCCGGATGGGGCTCCACGCCGACGACCCGGGCGGCCGTGGCGGCGAAGGCGGGGAGGTGGAAGCCGGTGCCGCAGCCGAGGTCGAGCACCGTGCGGTCGCGCCAGGTGGCGCGCTCCTCGAGCGCGGCCCACAGGCGGCCGTCGGGGTCGGCGGCGCGGTTCTCGATCTCGTAGGTGGCGGTGTGCTGCCAGATGTTCGGGCTCGGCACCGCGCCCTTCGCCGGCCGGTCGGCCATCGCGCTCAGAGGCGGATGATGCCTGCCGGGGTCTGGACCTGTGCGGCCAGGATGCCCGGGGTGCCGTGCGGGGCGACCCACTCGACCTTGACGTCCTCCAGCGGTGCCTCGACGCTCTCGCCGAGCCACTCGCTGACCCGCTGCGGGTCGCCCGCGATCTCGATGCCCGCGAGCGAGACCGAGCCGTCGGCGCCGGCCGACGGGTGCAGGTCTGCGGGGACCTCCCACTGGATGAAGAACGGGAGCTGCGGGTCGGCGATCAGGCCGTTGATGCCGATCTGCTTCCAGCGCAGCTCGGTGCCGTCGGGCCGGTGCCGGCTGCCGACCGCGGCCGCACGGCCGAGCCGCTCCTCGACCGGGGCGATGTCGGGGACCGAGACCACCCAGCCGAGCCAGCCTCCGCCGAGCGCCGAGCGTGCCTTGACGGCCTGGCCGAACGGCGCCTTGTCCGAGGCCGGGTGGTCGAGCGCCTCGACGACCTCGAGGTAGGTGGCGTCGGCGAGCGGGAGGATCATGTTGCGGGTGCCGAAGCGCGGGTGCACCCCGCCGTCCAGGAACTCGCACCCGAGGGCAGCGCCCAGGCGGGCGGAGGTGGCTGCGAGTCCGTCGGGTCCGGCGGCGTACGACAGGTGGTCCAGGCGCATGTCAGACATTCTGAGCGTGGCCTGAGAATCCGTGTGAATCGGGGTCGGGTTGTCTTGATGTCGAGAGAGGCCGTGGGGCGCGCCGGGCCGGCTGTAACTCAGTGTTCGGTTCGCTCGGCTGGCGAAGGGTGCGCTCCCTCGGTGCTGTGACCGGTCACAGCGCCGAGGAAGCGCACCCATCGCCGAGGGAGCGGACGTAACGCTGAGTTACAGCGCGCCCGCGCTTCGAGACCGCGCCCGTCCGGCTCAGCGGTCAGCCGGATGGATCGCGAGCGCCGACCGGGACCGCAGGTGCGCCTCGCAGTGGCGGACCAGCTCGTCGTACGCCGCCCGTCCCATCAGCTCGACCAGCTCGGGCTCGCTGGTGACGTAGACCGGCTCGACGGCGACGTGCGCCTCGGTGTTGCCCGAGCAGTACCAGTCGAGGTCGTGGCCGCCCGCGCCCCAGCCGCGGCGGTCGTACTCGGTGATGGTGACCTCGGTGTACGACGACCCGTCCTGCCGCTGGACCTCGCGGTAGAGCCGCCGGATCGGCAGCTGCCAGCAGACGTCGGGCTTGGTCTCGAGCGGGTTGCGTCCCTGCTGCAGGGCGAGGCCGTGGAGCGCGCAGCCCGCGCCGGTCGGGAAGTCCGCGCGGTTGTGGAACACGCAGCCCCGCTGGCCACCGACCTCGTGGGCGCGGGTCTTCCGCTCGCCGTCCTCGTCCTTCTCGACCCAGTCCCTGCGCCGCACCTTCCGGCCGGGGTGGAACTGCCACTGCTCGGGGGTGAGCTGGTCGACGTACGCCGCCACCCGCTCCTCGTCGTCCTTGTCGCTGAAGTGCGCGCCGAGGGTGCAGCAGCCGGTGTCGGGGGAGTCGGCGTAGATGCCCTGGCAGCCCTGACCGAAGATGCAGGTGTAGGACGACGTCAGCCACGTGAGGTCGCAGCGCATCCGCTCGGTCTCGTCGGCGGGATTGACGAACTCCACGAACGCACGGGGGAAGTCCAGGTCGACCTCGGGCACCGGGCAAACCTACTCGCCCGTCGATGGTGCTTCCCGCCGGGGCGATACCGTGGTCGCATGCGGCTGGGCGTGCTCGACATCGGCTCGAACACCGGGCACCTCCTGGTGGTCGACGCCCACGACGGCGCCGCGCCGCTGCCGGCGTTCTCGCTCAAGCAGCCCCTGCGGCTGGCCGAGCACCTCGACGGCGAGGGAGCGGTCTCGCAGACCGGCATCGACGCGCTGACCACCTTCACGGCCGAGGCGCTGGTCGTCGCGGAGGAGAAGGGCTGCGAGGAGATGTTGTCGTTCGCCACGTCCGCGGTGCGCGACTCCGCCAACTCCGAGGCCGTGCTCGACCACGTGCGCGAGCGCACCGGCGTCGCCATCGAGGTGCTCTCCGGCGAGGACGAGGCACGGCTGACCTTCCTCGCCGTACGCCGCTGGTTCGGCTGGTCGGCGGGCAAGCTGACCGTCTTCGACATCGGCGGCGGCTCGCTGGAGATCGCGACCGGCGCCGACGAGCGGCCCGACGTGGCCCAGTCGTTGCCGCTCGGTGCGGCCCGGCTCGCGGCGACGTACTTCTCCGAGCCCGTCGACGCCGCCGGGCTGAAGGACATCCGCAAGAGCATCCGGGCCGACATCGCGAAGAACGCGGGACGCGTGCTGCGCACCGGTACGACGCACCGCGCTGCCGCGACCTCCAAGACCTTCCGCTCGCTCGCGCGCATCTGCGGGGCGGCGCCGTCGATGGAGGGGCCGCTGGTGCCGCGTTCGCTCGCGCTGGCCGACCTGCGGGCCTGGATCCCCAAGCTGGTCGGCATGACGCCGGACGAGCTCGCCGACCTGCCGGGCGTCTCGCCGAGCCGCACCCACCAGATCGTGCCGGGCGCGCTGGTCGCCGAGGCCTGCATGGACATCTTCGACCTGGCCGCGCTCGAGATCTGCCCGTGGGCGCTGCGCGAGGGCGTCATCCTCGAGCGCATCGACCGGCTCGGCAGCGCAGTCGGCGCCGACGAGGGCTGACGGGCATGGCCGGACCGGACCGTCCTCGGATCGGGCTGTCGACCTCCTCGGTCTACCCGGAGTCGACCGCCCACGGCTTCGCCTGGGCCGCCGAGGTCGGCTACGAGGCGGTCGAGGTGATGGTCGGGATCGACGCGCTCTCGCAGCAGTCGAGCGCGATCCTGCAGCTCATCGACCACCACCAGCTCCCGGTCAGTGCGGTCCACGCGCCGTGCCTGCTCTTCACCCAGGCGGTCTGGGGCCTCGAGCCGTGGGGCAAGCTCGAGCGGTCGGCCGAGATGGCCAGTGCTGTCGGCGCCGAGGTGGTCGTCGTGCACCCGCCGTTCCGCTGGCAGCGCGACTACGCCCGCGACTTCGTCAACGGCATCGCCGCTCTCGAGGAGTCGACGGGCATCGCCTTCGCGGTCGAGAACATGTATCCGTGGCGCGCCTCGGCCAAGCGCCAGCTGGAGATGTACCTGCCGGGCTGGGACCCCTCCGACGAGGACTACGCCAACACCACGATCGACCTCTCGCACGCCGCGATCGCCCACGACGACCCGATCGCGATGGCGAAGCGCCTCGGGCCGCGACTGCGGCACATCCACCTGACCGACGGCTCGGGCTCGGCCAAGGACGAGCACCTGGTGCCGGGGCGCGGCGCGATGGGGGCCGGTGCGTTCCTGCGGCACCTGGTGGCCACCGGGTTCGCCGGCGAGGTCGTGCTCGAGATCAACACCCGTCGGTGCACCACGCGCGAGGAGCGCGAGGCCGACCTGCGCGCGTCCTTGGAGTTCGCGCGCGAGCACCTGGCGCCGGCGGCCTCGGCTGCCGACGTCCGGGAGTCGGGCGCGGGTTCGTGAGCACCGCTCCGCGCGGTCGGCGTCCGGGGCGGCCCGACACCAAGACCGCGATCCTGGTCGCGGCGCGCGAACGGTTCGCCGCCGCCGGGTTCGGAGGTACGACGATCCGCGCCATCGCCACGGCCGCCGGCGTCGACGCCGCGCTCGTGCACCACTACTTCGGCTCCAAGGACGACCTGTTCGTCGCCGCGCTCGAGCTGCCCATCGACCCGCGAGTGGTGATCGGCGCGGCCGTGGCGGGCCCGGCCGACGAGGCCGCGGCGAAGCTGCTGCGCACCTTCGTGACGGTCTGGGACGACCCGGCCTTCCAGCCGGCCCTCCTCGCCCTCGTGCGCAGGGTGCTCGAACCGGGAGGGGACACCCTGATCCGCGACGGGTTCCTGCCCGTCGTACTCCTGCCGATCGGGGAGCAGCTCGGGATCGACGACCCCGACCTGCGCATGCCGCTCGTCGCCAGC
Organism: Nocardioides candidus; assembly: GCF_041321175.1. Taxonomy (NCBI): domain Bacteria; kingdom Bacillati; phylum Actinomycetota; class Actinomycetes; order Propionibacteriales; family Nocardioidaceae; genus Nocardioides; species Nocardioides candidus. The sequence continues at coordinate 742,453 of NZ_JBGGWC010000001.1, forward strand.
CAGGTGATCGGCCTGATCGTCGCCCGCTACGTCGTGCGCGTCGAGCCGCTCGCCTCGCTGTCGGTCGACGAGCTCGTCGCGATCTACGCGCCCACGATCCAGCGCTACCTGACCGGCTCGCTCGCCTGACTCGGGCGCGGTGCCGCGCGGCGGGCCGTGCCGCGCCGCGACCCGTATCCCTTGGGAGACGAACTCTTGCGCGCAGGATTCCTCTGTCGCATAATTCAACGCATGATGAAAAACGCCGCCGAAGCCCGGTCGCTCTCGGTCCGTCGGGGCGGACGCGAGGTGCTGCGCGGGCTCGACCTCACGATCCCGGCCGGCGAGGTGACCGGCCTGCTCGGCCCGTCGGGATGCGGCAAGTCGACGCTGATGCGCACCCTGGTCGGCGTCCAGGCGGGCGTCACGGGCGAGGTCACGGTGTTCGGCGAGCCGGCCGGCGCGAAGGCGCTGCGACCGCGGATCGGCTACGTCACCCAGGCGCCGAGCGTGTACGACGACCTCAGCGTCACCGAGAACCTGACGTTCTTCGCCCGCGTGCTGGGTGTCGGCAGGGACGAGGTCGCGCGGTGCGTCGAGGCGGTCGACCTGGTCGACCACGCCGATGCCGTCGTGGCGCACCTCAGTGGCGGGCAGCGCTCCCGCGCCAGCCTCGCCGTGGCGCTGCTGGGCAGCCCGGGCCTGCTGGTCCTCGACGAGCCGACCGTCGGCCTCGACCCGGTGCTGAGGGAGGACCTGTGGCGCACCTTCCACGAGCTCGCCGACCGCGGGGTCGCCGTCCTCGTCTCCAGCCACGTCATGGACGAGGCCGAGCGGTGCGACCGGCTGCTGCTCATGCGCGACGGCGTCTTCATCGCCGACGGGACCCCGGCGCAGGTCAAGCAGCAGGCGGGCCTGGAGGCCTCCGACGACATCGAGCAGGCGTTCCTCGCGATCGTCAGGAGGACGGCATGAGTCCCCGGATCACCGGCGCCATCGCCGCCCGCGTGCTGACCCAGCTGCGCCGTGACCACCGCACGCTGGCGATCATGCTGGCGCTGCCGTGCCTGCTGATCACCCTGCTGTGGTGGATGTTCGACGACCTGCCGGGCGACAGCTTCGACCGGCTGGGCCCGGCCCTCCTGGCGATGTTCCCGTTCATCGTGATGTTCCTGGTGACCAGCGTGACCACGCTGCGCGAGCGCTCGGGCGGGACGCTCGAGCGCCTCCTCGCGATGCCGATGGGCAAGCTGGACTTCCTCTTCGGCTACGCGATCGCGTTCGGGCTGGTCGCCGCGGTCCAGTCCGCTCTCGCGGTCGGGATCAGCGTCGGGCTCCTCGACCTGTCGATCGCCGGCCCGGTCTGGCTGCTCACGGTCGTGGCGGTCGCCGACGCCGTCCTCGGCAGCGCCCTCGGGCTCTTCGTGAGCGCCTTCGCGCGCACCGAGTTCCAGGCGGTGCAGTTCATGCCGGCGCTGGTGATCCCGCAGATCCTCCTCTGCGGGCTGTTCGTGCCGCGTGCCGCGCTGCCCGACGTCCTCGGCGCCGTGAGCGACGTGCTGCCGCTCTCCTACGCGGTCGACGCGATGGAGCACCTGACCCGCTCGACCACGACCGGTGACGTGTGGCAGGACCTCGCGGTCGTCGCGGCGTACGCCGTCGCGGGCCTCGCGCTCGGAGCGGCGACCCTGCGCCGGCGTACCGCCTGAGGCCGGCGCCGCCGACCCGCGCCGTAACCACTGAACAGCATGTTCACTGGTTACCCGCGGGTCACCGCACCGATGCGGACCGCGGCTGGGCGGCGTCGTACCGTTGGAGTCATGCGTCCTCTGCGTGACTCGCTGCTCCTCCTGTCCCGGAGCCACACCGTGAAGCGGCTCATCACCACGCTGCCGGTGTCGGCCGCGGTCGTGAAGTCCTACGTGCCGGGTGAGCATCCCGACGAGGCGGTCGCGGCAGCGGCCCAGCTGGCGGCCGACGGCATCGACGTCACGCTGGACTACCTCGGGGAGGACACGACCGACGTCGAGCAGGCCGAGGCGACGGTCGCCGCCTACCTCGACCTGCTCAAGCGGCTCTCGGCCAAGGGCCTCGCCCGGCGGGCCGAGGTCAGCGTCAAGCTCACCGCCATCGGCCTCTCCCTCGACGAGGACGTCGCGCCGGGCGGCGGTCGCAAGATCGCCCTCGAGAACGCCCGCGCCATCTGCCGGGCCGCGCGCAACGCGGGCACCACGGTGACCCTCGACATGGAGGACCACACCACCACCGACCAGACGCTCGCGATCCTGCGCGAGCTGCGCAAGGACTTCCCCGAGACCGGCGCCGTGCTCCAGGCCTACCTCCACCGCACCGAGGCCGACTGCCGCGCCCTGGCGTACGCCGGCAGCCGCGTCCGGCTCTGCAAGGGCGCCTACGACGAGCCCTCCGAGGTCGCCTACACCGATCCCGTCGAGGTCGACCGGTCCTACGTGCGCTGCCTGAAGATCCTGCTCGGGCACACCAGCCCCGACGGCGACTGCTACCCGATGATCGCCAGCCACGACCCTCGGCTCATCGAGATCGCCTCCTCGCTGGCGAGCCGCTACGGGCGGGCGCAGGGGAGCTACGAGTTCCAGATGCTCTACGGGATCCGTCCCCTCGAGCAGCGCCGCCTGGCCGACGCCGGCGAGACGGTGCGCGTCTACATCCCCTACGGCACGGAGTGGTACGGGTACCTCATGCGCCGCCTCGCCGAGCGCCCGCGCAACCTCAGCTTCTTCCTCACCTCGCTCATCAAGAAGGGCTGAAACCGGCGCGTCGACCCGCGCACGGTGCGACGCTGCCCGGTATGAAGCGCTTCCTCCTCTGGGCCCGGCGCCCGCGCGCGGGCGCCGTCGGCAACATCCTCACGCTGCTCGTCGCCGTCTGCCTGACCGCGGGTGGCACGGCGTACGCCGCCAACACCATCGGCTCCTCCGACATCATCGACAACTCGGTGCAGGGCGTCGACATCAAGGACCGGACGATCCGGCCGCCCGACCTGGTCGGCGCACCCTGGATCTCGGTCCTGCCCGCCTCGGGAGCGATCAGCTGCGGTGCCTCGCCGGGGAGGTTCTGCAGCAGTCCCGACGAGTCCACCATCTGGGCGAACTACCAGAACGGCTACCAGGGCGTGCGGTTCCGCCGCGACGCCACCAACACCGTCACGCTGCAGGGCCGCGCGGCCTACGTGCAGCACGGCCCGCTGATCACCACGGCGTTCGTCCTCCCGGTGAACTACCGCCCGAGCGGCAACCTGGTGTTCTCCGTCAACTGTGGCGACCTCAACAGCTACGACATCTCGGGCGCGATCCAGATCTCGACCTCGGGGGCGGTGGACTGGTACCACAACGACAAGTGCGTCGGCCGATGGTTCGACCTGACCGGCATCTCGTTCCCGATCAACTGAGGCGGCCGCGACGGTCCGCTCCCTCTACCCTGGTCCCATGAAGCAGACGGCCGTCATCGGTGCCGGTGTCATGGGCGAGACCCTGCTGTCCGGCCTGGTCCGGGCCGGGCGGCGGGTCGACCAGCTCCTCGTCGGCGAGAAGCGCGAGGCGCGGGCGGCCGAGCTGGAGGAGCGGTACGGCGTCGCCGTGGTCTCCAACGTCGACGCGGCCGCGAAGGCCGACACCGTGGCTCTCGTCGTGAAGCCGCAGGACATGGTCGACGTGCTGCGCGAGATCGCCCCGGTCCTGCGCCCCGGTCAGCTGCTCGTCTCGCTCGCCGCCGGCATCACCACCGAGCTCATCGAGTCGCACGTGCCCGAGGGCGTCGCCGTCGTACGCGTCATGCCGAACACGCCCGCGCTCGTCGACCAGGGCATGTCGGCGATCTCGGCCGGATCGCACTGCGACGAGGCCCACCTGGCCGAGGCCGAGGCGTTGATGGCGTCGGTCGGCAAGGTCGTGCTGGTGCCCGAGAAGCAGCAGGACGCGGTCACCGCGATCAGCGGCTCCGGTCCGGCCTACATCTTCTTCGTCGTCGAGTCGATGATCGAGGCGGGCGTCCACCTCGGTCTCCCGCGCACGACGGCCACCGACCTCGCCGTCCAGACCCTGGTCGGCTCCGCGGCGATGCTGCGCGAGACCGGCGAGCACCCGACCGTCCTGCGCGAGCAGGTCACCTCTCCCGCCGGCACCACGGCCGCGGCGCTCCGGGAGCTGGAGAACCACCGCGTCCGCGCGGCCTTCCTCGCCGCCCTGCAAGCAGCGCGGGACCGCTCGCGCGAGCTGGCCTCGGGCTCCTAGCGGGCCCAGCTCAGCTCGGCGAGCGAGGTGATCCGGGTGACCCCGGCGACGTCGGTCGGCCGGTAGCGGCCGACCCGGTCGACGAGGACGCCGGTCAGCCCCGCGCCGCGCGCACCTGCCACGTCGTGGCGGAGCGAGTCGCCCACCATCACGCACTCCTGCGGAGCGACGCCGAGCCGTCCGCACGCCTCGTGGAACGCCCGCGGGTCGGGCTTCGCAGCGCTCAGCGAGGACGAGGCGAAGACCGGCACGCCCGCGGACGCCAGGCCGGTGCGACGCACCTTCGTCTCCTGGATCGTCTGGTCGCCGTTGGTGAGGATGCCGACCGCGAGGCCGGCCCCCAGCGCCCGCTCGAGCGCGGCGGCCGCGTCGGCGAAGGCGGCCCACGCCGCGCGGTAGCACGCGAGGTAGCCCGCGAACGTGTCGTCGGCGGTCGCGTCGTCGGCGAGGTCCCAGCCCGGGAGGAACGCCCGGATGCGGGCCCGGCGCTGCTCGACGTGGGAGATCTCGCGCCGCTGGAAGCGCTCGTGGTGGTAGGTCTCGAGCGCGAACCACCGCTCCACGTGGTCGTCGAGCATGCCGTCGAGCCCGAGCCCGCCCAGCCACGACCGGAGACCGCGGTCGGCCGCGCCGCGGTGGTCGAACAGCGTGTCGTCGAGGTCGAAGAGCACTCCTCTGGCGACCGGGGCGACGGGCATGCGCCCATCCTCGCAAGGACCGCCGACACGCTTGCGACCGCCACCGCGCGCGGCCGCCTCACCCCAGCCCGATCGCGTTGCGGGCCGCTGCCAGCACCGGCGCGGTCGTCGCCCGGCACCGCTCCGCCCCGGCGGCGTAGACGGCGGTCACGGCTGCCGGGTCGCGGGCCAGGTCGTCGTACCTCTTCTGCAGGGGCTCCAGCTCGGCGACGACCGCGTCGGCGACGGCGGCCTTGAGCGCGCCGTACGTCGACAGGCCCTCGGCCGTGCCGCCGCACGCCTCCAGGATGTCGATCAGGTTGGTCACGCCCGCCTTCGCCTCGCGGTCGCGCCGTAGCGCGGCGGGACCGGTGTCGGAGTCCGTGACGGCCCGCGCGACCTTGCGCCGTACGACGTCGGGCCGGTCGAGCAGGTAGACGATCCCGGCTCCGGACGCGTGCGACTTGCCCATCTTGGTGGTCGGGTCCTGGAGGTCCATCACCCGCGCTCCCGCGGGTGGGGTCGCGATCTCCGGCACGGTGAACACCGGTCCGTAGGTGTGGTTGAAGCGCAGGGCGAGGTCGCGGGCGAGCTCGACGTGCTGACGCTGGTCCTCTCCGACCGGCACCTTCTCCGCGCGGTAGAGCAGGATGTCGGCGGCCATCAGCGCCGGGTAGGTGAAGAGCGAGGCGCGGGTGGTCGGCACCCCGCGTCCCTTCTCCTTGAACTGGATCATCCGGTTGAGCTCGCCGGTCGAGGCGACGCACTCGAGCAGGTAGGACAGCTCGGAGTGCGCCGGGACGTGGCTCTGCACGAAGAGGGTGGCCGGCTCGAGGCCGACCGCAAGGAGCAGGGTGGCCATCTCGGGCACGAGCTCGCGCAGTGCGGCCGGGTCGTGCGGGACGGTCAGCGCGTGCAGGTCGGCGATGCCGTAGTAGGAGTCGGCCCCGTGGCGCTGGGCCGTCTCCCGCATCGGGCGCAGTGCGCCGAGGTAGTTGCCGAGGGTGAGGTGGCCGGTCGGCTTGAGGAGGGAGAAGTTGGTCATGGCTGGTCCTTCGTGGGTGGAGAGCCCGCGGACGACCGGCGCCGGACATGCGAACGGCCGCCCGCAGGCGGCCGATGGAGGGGTGTGCTGAGGAGTGGGCCGCCGTTCAGGCGGGCCACCAGAGGTTGCGAGAGGTCAGCACCGGACCATGGTCGCACACCCCTCGCCTCCGCCTCTTGTGCCCGCGCTGCAATTGAGTAATCATAATTACATGAGTACGGAAGAGATCCGAGGCTGGTTCGCCGGCCGCCTGCCCGCCGACCTGTTCGAGGAGCTGGTCGAGGTGGTGGTCGATCGCGAGGAGATCACCGTGGTCGGGCGGATCCCGGCGCCTGCGCTCGCCGAAGGCGTGTCCGAAGGCGAGCGCGCCGCGACCGTCGAGGGCCGCATCGCGGAGTTCCGGGAGCGGACCCGTGGCGCCCGCATGAGCGTGGCCGGGGAGGCCGAGCGCCGGTTCGAGCGCAAGGTGTCCTGGGGCGTGGAGTGCGACGGGACCCGTGCGCTCTTCACCCACGTCGCGGCACCGGTGATGACCCGGCTGCGCCAGCCCGAGCGACAGGTGCTCGACCTGCTCGTCGCCGGCGGCGTCGCCCGCAGCCGCAGCGACGCCCTCGGCTGGTGCGTGCGCCTCGTGCAGCAGCACAGCGACGAGTGGCTCGCCGACCTGCGGGAGTCGCTCGTGCAGGTCGAGGAGGTACGGCGGCGGGGACCCGGGGCCCCCGCCTGAGCCCTACTGCAGCCCGATCACCACGGCGACGACGGCGAGGAGCGGGACCAGGCCCTGCTTGGTCGCAGCGGACGCGCGCGACGGGTTGGCCGCGACCAGCACGATCGCCGCGGCGAGCATCGAGCCGACGCCGGCCAGCACGAGCGCCGGGCCGACCTCGTCCTTGTCGGCCGTCGTCAGGACGATGCCGATGCCGGTGACCACGGCGAGGAAGAGGTTGTAGAAGCCCTGGTTGAAGGCCAGCTCCTTGGTGGCCTCGGCCTCCTCCGCGGAGGTGCCGAACACCGCCCGGGTGCTCGGCCGGGTCCAGGCGATCGACTCCATGAAGAAGATGTAGACGTGGAGCAGCGCCGCGAGGCCGGCGAGCACGAGTCCGACGGTGAGCATGGCCGTAGCGTCCCACAACCACCCGGCCGTCGTACTCCTTCAACTCGCTCCCGGGAGGCGGGCCGGCTGCTACGGTCGAGACCTCTTCGGCCGACCTTCTCGGGGTCATTTCTTGGGAGGAGTCGACGTGCGCCCCCTCGCTCATCGTCGCCCGGTTCTCGCCATCGTCGCCGGCCTCGCGGTGCTCGCCGCCACGGCCCCGCTCACCCCGGGCGGAGCCACGGCGCCCGCCCGCGCCAGCGCGACGGGAGCCGCCGCGCCCCCGTCGGCCCTGGTGGCCTCCGGCCCGACCACGAAGATCAAGCACGTGGTCGTGCTCTTCGGGGAGAACATCTCCTACGACCACTACTTCGGCACCTACCCCCAGGCGACCAACCGCAACGGCGTGAAGTTCCACCCGCGCAAGGGCACCCCGAGGAACGAGAACCTGCGCACGGCCGGGCTCCTCCACGACAACCCGAACCTCGACGACCCGAAGCGGCTGAAGCCGTCGCAGGCGATCACGTGCGACCAGGACCACCACTACCTCGCCGAGCAGAGGGCCTACCACGGCGGTCTCATGGACAGGTTCGTCGAGGAGACCTCGCAGGACACCTGCGGCGGCGGTGCCTACCAGACGCGTGGCCTGACGATGGACTACTACGACGGCAACACCGTGACGGCGCTGTGGAACTACGCCCAGCACTTCTCGATGTCCGACCACGCGTTCGGCGACACCTTCGGCCCGTCGACGCCCGGTGCGCTCAACCTGGTCGCGGGCCAGACCCACGGGATCTACTCGGTCGACCCCGCCACCGGCGCCCCGACCGACACCCCGGCCGACTTCGTCACCTCGCCCGACGGCGACGGCATCGGCACGGTGATCGAGGATCCCGACCCGGCCTGGGACGACTGCTCGAAGGCGGTCGCGGGCTACGACTCCTCGCTCGGCGCGATGGACGGCACCAACGTCGGCGAGCTGCTCAGCGCCAACAACGTGTCGTGGGGCTGGTTCCAGGGCGGCTTCAAGGCCACGACGCCGTACGCCGGCGGCACGACCAAGGCGAAGTGCGAGGCCAGCCACAAGAACATCGGCGGGGTGGTGCAGGGCGACTACAGCCCGCACCACGACCCGTTCCAGTACTACGAGTCGACCTCGAACCCGCACCACCTCGAGCCACGTCGTCTCGGCGAGGTCGGCCACGACGGCCGGGCCAATCACAACTACGACCTGTCCTGGTTCACCAAGGCCCTCAAGGGCGGCAAGCTGCCGTCGGTCAGCTACCTCAAGGCCGCGAAGTACCAGGACGGCCACGCGGGCTACTCCGACCCGATCGACGAGCAGCACTTCTACGTCCAGTACATCAACGCGATCATGCGCTCGCAGTACTGGAAGGACACCGCGATCGTGATCGCCTACGACGACTCCGACGGGTGGTACGACCACTTCCCGGCGCCGGTCACCAACGGCTCCAACGACCCGGCGGAGGACGCCGCCTGGTGCGCGAGCTCCGGAGCTCCGGTCCTGCTCGGCTACCAGGACCGCTGCGGGCCGGGCATGCGTCAGCCGATGCTGGTGATCTCGCCCTACGCCAAGCGGAACTACGTGTCGCACCGGGTGGTCACGCAGAGCTCGATCACGAGCTTCATCGAGCAGAACTGGAGCCTCGGGCACCTCGGCGGCGGCTCGTTCGACGCCGACGCGGCCTCGTTGACCAACATGTTCGACTTCCGGGCGAGCGCGCCGCGGGCCAAGCCGCTGATCCTGCGGCCCAACGGCACCGTCGTCCGCTGACCTCCGCCGACCGTCCGTTGTCCCCCTGCGGCGCGACGAGCGTCGTCTTCGACCCCTCGCTGACGGCCTACGACTTCGGGCCCGACCACCCGATGTCGCCGCTGCGCGTCGACCTGACGATGCGGCTGGCCGAGGCGTGCGGCGTGCTCGACGGGCTCGAGGTGGTCCCGGCGCCCACGGCCTCCGACGACCTGATCGCGACCGTGCACGAGGCCGGCCTGATCGAGGCCGTGCAGCGGATGAGCGCGCGACCGGGGCCGGGGGAGGAGCTGCGCGGGCTGGGCACCGAGGACAACCCGGTGTTCCGCGGGATGCACGAGGCCGCCGCCCACATCGTCGGCGCCAGCCACGAGGCGTTCCGCCGGGTGTGGACCGGCGAGAGCACCCACGCCGCCAACATCACCGGCGGGCTGCACCACGCGATGCCCGATCGAGCCAGCGGCTTCTGCATCTACAACGACGCGGCGATCGGCATCCGCTGGCTGCTGGACAACGGGGCCGAGCGGGTGGCCTACGTCGACGTCGACGTCCACCACGGCGACGGCGTGGAGGCGATCTTCTACGACGACCCGCGCGTGCTCACGATCTCGCTGCACGAGTCCGGCCAGTTCCTCTTCCCGGGCACCGGCTTCCCCGCCGACACCGGGGGGCCCGACGCCGAGGGCAGCGCGGTCAACGTCGCGCTGCCACCGGGCACGGACGACGCCGGCTGGCTCCGGGCGTTCCACGCCGTCGTACCCGCGCTGCTGCGGGAGTTCGCCCCGGACGTGCTGGTCACCCAGCAGGGCTGCGACTCCCACGCCGACGACCCCCTGGCCCACCTGATGCTCAGCGTGGACGGGCAGCGGGCGGCGTACCTGGCCCTCCACGACCTCGCCCACGAGGTCGCCAGCGGTCGTTGGGTCGCGCTCGGCGGTGGCGGCTACTCCGTGGTCGGGGTCGTGCCGCGCGCCTGGACCCACCTGCTCGCCGCGGTCGCGGGTCGCCCGCTCGCCCCCGGCGTCGCCGTCCCGGGCGAGTGGCGCGACCACGTCCGGGAGCGGTACGGCGTCGGCGCCCCCCGGAGGATGACCGACGCCGGCAGCACGCGCTTCCGCCCGTGGGAGGAGGGCTACGACCCCGAGGCCTGGCTGGACCGGGCGGTCCACGCGACCCGGATGGCGGCCTTTCCGCTGCACGGGATGGACCCCCTGCCCTGAGCTCTGCCGCGCTCCGTGGGGCGACTTGTGCGGGGCGATCTGCGAGGTAACGTCAAGTCGACACGCCGAGTCACAAAAGTTCCAGAGGTGAATCTCTTCCCCACGAGTCACATCTGGCTCTATTCTCACGCCTAGGCGTCCGCAGTTCACAGCTGGGGAAGGCGGTGACGGGCGCGCAGAAAGTGTGGTTGGCCATGGCCCTGCCCAACGATCGGCCTCAGGATCGGTCCGACTCCCGACCCGACCCCAAGTTCCTCACCATCGCCGAAGTGGCGACCATGATGCGCGTCTCCAAGATGACCGTCTACCGCCTCGTGCACAACGGAGAGCTCCCCGCCGTGCGCGTGGGCCGCTCCTTCCGCGTCCCCGAGGCGGACGTGGACGAGTACCTGAGGAAGTCCTTCTACAACGCCGGCTGACCGCACGAGGTCAGCAGGTCGAGTGCGCCCGCGAGCGGCGCAGACGCTAGGGGCCCCGGGGGGCCACGCCACGCACACCCCCACCCCTCACCGCGGTGTCGCTCCGTTCTCACCGTGGTGCGAGGTTCCTCTCACGTGATGCTCCGATTCACCGTGCGCTCAGGTCGGCCGATAGGCTGTGCGGGTCGTCCGACACCGCCGTCGGCTCGGCAGTAGTCGTTGCCGGGTGCTCAGCCCGGCGTGTGGAGAGGTACTTCGTGGGTTCTGTCATCAAGAAGCGGCGCAAGCGCATGGCCAAGAAGAAGCACCGCAAGCTTCTGAAGAAGACGCGGGTGCAGCGCCGCAAGCTCGGCAAGTGACCCACGGCGCCCTCGTGGCGCTGTGCTGATCTGACCTGGGGTCGTCCTTCGGCTGGAGGAGGAGTTCGTCGGTATGAGCGGTCGCACCGTCCTGGTCACGGGGGTCTCCCGTGACCTCGGCCGCACCTGCGCCCGATCCCTCGCGAGCGACCCGTCGGTCGAGCGCGTGATCGGTGTCGACGTGATGCCGCCGCGCGGCGACATCGGCGACGTCCAGTTCATCCGCGCCGACATCCGCAACCCGGTGATCGCCAAGGTGATCGCCCGGGAAGACGTCGACACCGTCGTGCACATGAGCGTCATCGCCACCCCCGGCTCCGCCGGCGCGCGCGGCACGATGAAGGAGCTCAACGTCATCGGCACGATGCAGCTCCTCGCCGCCTGCCAGAAGGCGGATTCGGTGCGGCAGCTCGTCGTGAAGTCGACGACCACGGTGTACGGCGCCAGCAGCGGCGACCCCGCGATGTTCACCGAGGACATGGAGCCACGCCGCCCCGGCCGCAGCGGCTACGCCAAGGACGTCGCCGAGGTGGAGGGCTACGTCCGCGGCTTCGCCCGCCGCCGGCCCGACGTCGCCGTCACCACGCTGCGCTGCGCCAACGTCATCGGACCTCGCGTGGTCAGCCCGGTGACGGGCTACTTCCGTCTCCCGGTCATCCCGACCGTCCTCGGCTTCGACCCGCGCCTGCAGTTCCTCCACGAGCACGACCTCAACCGGGTGCTGCGTCACGCGGTCGCCTCGGAGGTGCACGGCACCTTCAACATCGCCGGTGACGGCGTGCTGATGCTGTCGCAGGCGCTGCGGCGCCTCCAGCGTCCGGGCGTCCCGCTGCCGGGCATCGCGTTCGGCGGCCTCGGGTCCGCCCTCCGCTCGACCCACCTGGCCGACCTCTCTCCCGAGCTGGTGGCCTTCCTGACCTACGGTCGCGGCGTCGACACGACCCGGATGCGCGACGAGCTCGGGTTCGAGCCGCGCTACTCGACCGCCGAGGCGTTCGGCGAGTTCGCCTCCACCCTGCCGCCGACCGGCGGCCGCACCGAACGCGTGCTCGCCGCTGTCGCCGAGCGCCTGCCCGAGGTCCCGGACCCCGCCGGCGACCGCACTCCCGCACTGACGCTTGCCGGAGGTACCGATGGGTGACGCCGAGATCATCCCGATCGGCACGCGCGGCCGCCCGGGCCGTGCCACGGGCACGCGCCCGTCCGCCGCTGCCCGCAACCTCGCCTCGGGTGCCCGCACCCCGAAGCAGGGTGAGCCCGCCCGGCCCGAGACCCACGAGCCCGAGAGCACCAAGGCCGCGGCCCGCCAGCCCGAGGCCGGCAAGGGCGCTCCCTCCCGCGACGCCGCGACGCCGGAGGTCGACCGTACGACGGAGCCGGTCATCCCGCTGGCCGGCGAGTCCGTCGTACCCCTCGAGGGCGCCGACGCCGACCTCGTCCTCCCGCAGCGCCTGGAGATCAGCGAGCGCGAGGCCCCCGGCGGCATCCCGTTCGGCGACCTGCTCGCCGCGTTCCAGGCCGCCGCCCGCGAGGTCTTCGGCGAGCAGTGGGAGAGCCAGCTCGCGCACTTCCTCGCCTTCCTGCGCCGCCGGCTCACCGGCGACTACGTCGTCGACGAGTTCGGCTTCGACCCTGAGATCACCGAGCGGTTCTTCATGGCCGCCGTGCGTCCGATCGCGGAGAAGTGGTTCCGCATCGAGGTCCGCGGCGCGGAGAACATCCCCGCCAAGGGCGGCGCGCTGATCGTGTCCAACCACTCCGGCACGATCCCGGTCGACGCCCTGATGACGATGGTGACCGTCCGCGACCACTCCGACCGCTACCTGCGCGCGCTGGGGGCCGACCTGGTCTTCAAGCTGCCCTTCGTGAGCACGGTCGCCCGCAAGGGCGGAGCCACGCTCGCGTGCGCCGAGGACGCCGAGCGCATGCTGGCCGGCGGCGAGCTCGTCGGTGTGTGGCCCGAGGGCTTCAAGGGCATCGGCAAGCCCTACTCGCAGCGCTACAAGCTGCAGCGCTTCGGTCGCGGCGGGTTCGTCTCGGCGGCGCTGCGCACCCAGGTGCCGATCATCCCCTTGTCGGTCGTCGGCGCCGAGGAGATCTACCCCCTCGTCGGCAACGTCCCCGCGCTCGCGCGACTGCTCGGGGTGCCCTACATCCCGATCACGCCGTTCTTCCCGCTGCTCGGGCCCCTCGGCCTGGTGCCGTTGCCGTCGAAGTGGCTGCTGGAGTTCGGCGAGCCGATCCGCACCGACGAGTACGACGAGCACGCCGCCGAGGACCCGATGCTGGTCTTCAACGTGACCGACCAGGTCCGCGAGACGATCCAGCAGACGCTCTACAGCCTCCTCATGGAGCGCCAGAGCGTGTTCAAGTAGTCGGTGCCGTCACCGCTCGGGACCGGGAGACCTGCAGTCGCCAGGTGACTGCAGCCTTCCCGGCTGTGTCGGGCCGCTGGTCGAAGAGGCCGGGCGGCTACTGGCCGAGGAGGCCGTCGACCAGCTGACCGACACCGCTGACGACGTCGCCGAGGGTGTCGGTGACGATCTCGGTGTCGTCGTTGCCGGGCGTGAGGCCGTGCTTGATCTTGTCGCCGAGGTCGCTGAGCGAGTCGGGGACGTCGTCGGAGGTGTCCGGCAGGTCGTCGCTGACGTCGGGGACCTGGTCGGTCGGGTCGACGGCGGGGGGCTGCTGGTCGACGTGCTTGCCGGGCTTGCCCTTGACCGGGGTCTGGTCGGCCTGCTGCTGCACGTGGTTGAGGAAGTGCGGGTCGATCCCGGTGACGGACTGGGGGGTCCGGCCGTAGGTGAGCAGGGGGCTGACCAGTGCCGAGGAGGTCGCCGCGAAGTTCGGCAGCTCGGTCACCGCGTCGTCGCCGCAGGTCGGGCAGACCTGGAGGGCGGCGCTGTCGGCCTGCATCACGGACTGGGCGGCCGTGATCAGCGCGGAGCGGGCGTCGCTCGGCACCACGTCGCCGAGCTGGTCGAGCTCGCCCATCGACTCCGACGCGAAGGAGCGCAGGTCGCCGATGCCGCTCTCGTCGCCGGTCGCGGCGTAGTCGTCGAGCACCAGCTCGGTCGCCTGGCTGGACTGGTCGGTGAAGTCCTGGAGCGTGGAGGCCACGGTCGAGGCGTCGGCGCCCTCGGCGGTGAGCTGCTTGGCCTCGTCGAGCCGGGTCTGCGCGTGGGACAGCAGGGTCTCGGCCTTGGCGGCGTCGTCGGACTGCAGGTTGGTGTGGGCGTTCTCGATGGCCCGCTTCACGGGGTAGAGGACGTCGCCGGGCAGGGCGGCCTGCGAGGCCATCGCCATCGAGCCGGTGGCCGCGACGATCGCGAAGCCGCCGAGCAGGGTCGCGGCACGGCGCTCGCGGGCACCGGAGCGCTGCTTGGGCGTCAACCGCAACCGCAGTGCGTCGTCGACGGGACGCGCCTGGCGGGCGGCCTCGACGACGAGCCGGCTGCGCAGGTCGGAGACGAACTCCGCGCGCGCCTCGACCGGAGCGGCGGAGCGCAGCGCACCGACCACCTCGAGCAGCTCGGCGACGGCAGGGTCGAGCGAGGAATGCTTCGGGGCAGACGACAGCAGCGCGTCGAACTCCTCCGCGCGGCGCCTGCTCACGTAGGCCCTCGTCATGCCTGCCATCCTCGGTCGATCCTGTGCTTCCACCCGGCCAACGAGCCCGGAGGAGCGTTGGTTACGCCGCGAGCGGTGTGAGGTGCATCCTCCGCCGGGACTAGATACTCGTAGCCCGGAATGACCATGCAGGCCGGGACCCTCATCGCAGACCCTCCGGCATCAGCTTCGCGAGGTTGCGCACGCCCCTCAGCTGCAGCTGCTTGATGGCGCCCTCGCTGCGCCCGAGCACCTGGGCGGTCTCGGCGATGCTCATCCCCTGGAGGAAGCGCATCACGAGGCAGTCCTTCTGCTCGTTGGGCAGCTCGGTCAGCGCGGACAGCAGGATCTCGTTGGTCAGGCTCGCCAGGACGGCGTTCTCCGGACCCTCGGTCGTGTCGTCGTGCGCGCCCATGTCCTCGGTGGTCATCTCGAGGCGGGTGCGGCCGGCCTTGAAGTGGTCGGTGGCCAGGTTGCGCGCGATGGTCATCAACCATGCGCCGAAGTCCTTGCCCTGCCACCGGAAGGACGCCATGTTGCGCAGCGCCCGGAAGAACGTCTCCGAGGTCAGGTCCTCGGCCACCACGATGGAGCGCGTGCGGTAGTAGAGGAACCGGTAGATCGAGGGCTGGTAGTGGTCGTAGAGCATCCCGAACGCGTCGGCGTCGCCGCCGCGGGCGAGCTCCACCAGCCCGATCAGGCGCTCCCGCTCCTCGGGGGAGTCCTCGGAGGAGGCTGCGAGCCGGGCGTCGCCGTAGCTCCCGCCGTCGGAGCCGTACGACGGCTCCGCCTCGCTCATCAGCCAGAGGTCGAGCGCCGGGCGGGCGCCCGCAGCGCTGCCGCCGGCGACGGCCAGGGCAGGGGATCCGGGCGGGAGGAGAGCGCATGCGACAGCCTCGCGCAGGGCTTGAAGCCCGCGCGCGATGCCCATGTCAAGGCTCACCGGTTTCCCTCCCGTTGGACGCCCCTACTGAATGGTAGGGCTGAACCGCCCCGAGCGAAACCGGAACGGTCAATGCATCCTGGCCCACGAGGGGACGGGTTGTACCCGGTTCAGTGCAGGTGACGCCGGACCTGACGCCGTACGAGCACGCTGGCCACCGCCGCACCGGTCGCCGCGGAGCCGACCACGAGCCCGGCCCGGGCGGCCTTCCGGCCGGTCCGGTAGTCGCGGATGCGCCAGCCCTGCTGGCGGGCGTGCGCCCGCAGCTTGGGGTCGGGGTTGATCGCGCAGGGGTCGCCGACCAGGCTCAGCATGGGCAGGTCGTTGACGGAGTCGGAGTAGGCCGAGCAGCGGCTCAGGTCGAGGCCCTCGCGCTCGGCGAGGGCGAGGATCGCCTCCGCCTTCGCGGGCCCGTGCAGCATGTCGCCGACCAGGCGCCCGGTGTAGACGCCGTCGACGTGCTCGGCCACCGTGCCGAGGGCGCCCGTGAGCCCGAGCCGCCGGGCGATCAGCCGCGCGATCTCGATCGGGGCGGCGGTCACCAGCCACACCCGCTGGCCCTCGTCGAGGTGGAGCTGGGCCAGCGCGCGGGTGCCCGGCCAGATCCGGTGCGCCATCGCCTCGTCGAAGATCTCCTCGCCGATCTCCTCCAGCTCCGCGACCGTGTGGCCGGCGATGAAGGCGAGCGCGGAGTTGCGGGCGTCGGCGACGTGCTCGGGGTCCTCCACGCCCGCGAGGCGGAAGTAGGCCTGCTTGTAGGCCGCGCCGATCAGGTCCCGGGTCGTGAAGAACTTGCGGCGGTAGAGACCGCGCGCGAGGTGGAAGATGCTCGCGCCCTGCATGACGGTGTTGTCGACGTCGAAGAAGGCCGCGGCCTGCGGATCGGCGGGCAGCGCGAGCGCCGTCTCGACCTCGGTCGCGGCAGCGGCCGCCTCGCCCGCGAGCTTGGAGCGCTGCTTGAGGTTGAGCCGCTTGGTGCGATCTGTTGGCGCAGCCATGTCGTGCAGCGTAGTGGCGCACGGCACCGGGCAGGCCCGCGAGCCGGATCCGCGGAGGGCTGAGGCAGGACGCGTGACCTGCGTACTATCGGGCGCATGTCTGTTCCCGACGTGGCAGCCCTCGTGGCGACCGCTGCGGCCGAGGCGGGCGAGCGTTGGGCGGTCGTCGAGGCGGGTGGCCGGGGCATGACCTGGAACGACCTGGACACGGAGGTGTCCCGGGTGGCGACGGGACTGGGCGATGCGGGCGTCGTCGCCGGCCACCGGGTGCTGATCGCGGTCGGCAACCGCCTGGAGTTCGTGACGACCTATCTCGGCGTGCTGCGCGCCCAGGCCGTCGCCGTACCCGTCAACCCGGGGTCGACGACCTCGGAGCTGACCCGGATGCTGGCCGACTCGGGGGCGCGCCTGGCGGTCGCCGACGGCGACACGGTCGAGGCCGTGCGTGCCGCGGTCGCGGGGGCCCACGACGACGGGCGCACGGTGGGCACCGTCCTCATCGGCGGGTCGCCGCTCGCCGGTGAGCAGTCGTACGACGACCTGCGGGCCGCCGAGCCGCGCGACCTGCCGCAGCTGCAGGACCCGGAGAAGCTGGCGGTGCTGCTCTACACGAGCGGCACGTCGGGGCTGCCCCGGGCCGCGATGCTGACCCACCGCGCCCTGCTCGCCAACGTCGAGCAGGTGGCGCGCGTCGAGCCGCCGATGATCCACAGCGACGACGTCGTCCTCGGCGTGGTGCCGCTCTTCCACGTCTACGGCCTCAACGCGGTGCTGGGCGGGGTGCTGCGCCACCGCGCCAAGCTGGTCCTCGCCGAGCGCTTCGACCCCGAGGGGACGCTGGACCTGATCGAGGACGAGGCCTGCAGCGTGGTCCCGGTGGCTCCGCCCGTCTTCGCCCACTGGCGTTCGGTGGAGGCGCTGGAGGAGCGTCTCGGGCCGGTCAGGCTGGTGCTGTCCGGCTCCGCGCCGCTGGCCGCAGAGGTGATCGAGGAGTTCAGCGGGCGCACCGGCATCCCGGTCCACCAGGGCTACGGGCTCACCGAGGCCGCCCCCGTGGTGACGACGACGCTGACCTCGGCGGCGCCGGAGCCCGGGTCGGTCGGCGCCCCGCTCGACGGCATCGACCTCCGCCTCGTCGACGACGACCGGGTGCCGCTCGGCGGCGCCGACCTCGGCGACCCGGGCGAGATCGAGATCCGCGGCGCCAACCTCTTCAGCGGCTACTGGCCCGACGGTGCCGACGGCCCCGACGAGGAGGGCTGGTGGTCCACCGGCGACGTCGGCGTCCTCGACAGGGCCGGCGACCTGCACCTGGTCGACCGGGTCAAGGAGCTGATCATCGTCTCCGGCTTCAACGTCTACCCGACCGAGGTCGAGGCCGTGCTCGGGGAGGCGCCGGGCGTCCGCGAGGCGGCCGTCATCGGTGCCGAGGACGAGCTGACCGGCGAGGCGGTGGTCGCCTACGTCGTACCGTCCGACCCCGACGCCGACCCGGCCGCCGTGGCCGCCGCGGTCGAGGCGCACTGCGAGGACCGGCTGGCGCGCTTCAAGCGGCCCACCCGGCTCGAGGTCGTCCCGCAGCTCCCCCACACCGTGACCGGCAAGGTGCAGAAGGGACGGCTCCGCGGGCAGGACCGCCGGCGCGGGCTGGGCATCCTCGAATGAGCGGCGCGACGGACGCGCGGGTCACCCTCTACTCCCGGCCCGGCTGCCACCTGTGCGACGACGCCCGCGCGATCATCGAGCAGGTCTGCGCCGAGCTCGGCGAGAGCTACGCCGAAATGTCCATCGACGACGAGCCGACGCTGCAGGAGCGGTTCGGCCACGAGATCCCGGTGACCTTCGTCGACGGGCGGCAGCACGACTTCTGGCGGGTGGATCCCGTCCGCCTCCGGAGGGCCCTCGCCGGATGAGCGCTCCCACCCTCTAAGGTCGGCGCCGTGACGGGCATGGGGCGGCGCACGGTCGCGCTCGCGGGGACCGCAGTGGTCCTCGTCGTGCTGCTGCTCAGCCACCGCTTCGGCCGGGCGGAGCCGACCGGCGACTACCGCCCGCGCCTGCCCGACGACGCGCTGGCGACGGGCTGCTTCCCGCTGCCCGGTGGTGCCCACCTGACCTTCGCGGACCAGGTCCGCCGCGACGGCGACGTCGAGGTCGACGGGGAGCGGCGCCGCCGGCTGGTCGGGCAGTACGACGAGATCGACGCCCCTGCCGCGCTGGACGCCATCGTCGGCGACTTCGAGGACGCCGGGTTCATCGCGTCCGGCCGCCCGGCGCCGTACGACGCCGTGCTCCGCCGGCGTGGGGCCGTCCACGACCGTGCCCAGGTGGTGCGGGTGAGCGTCCAGCAGCTTCCGGGGATCGCGGCCGACTCCCTCGTGCGGGGGACCTTCGAGCTCGACCTGCCCGTGGTGCGGGCGGCCAAGGACGATCCTGTGTGCAGCGACCCGAAGGCGACCAAGCGGTGGCCGCCCGACTACGACGTCGAGAGTGATGCCCATGACCGGGCTCGTTGACCGGGTCACGGCCCGGCTGCCGCGTCCGGAGGTGGCCCTGGTCTGGCTGATCGCCGCGCACGTCGTCCTCAAGGTCCTCATCTTCCCGTTGGCCATGCACGCGCCGGCCTACAACGACGAGCAGCAGTACTACGACGGCGCCCGGGCGCTGTCCAACCTGGTCCGCGACGTCTTCGCCTTCCACAGCCCCGACGGTGCCGAGCTTCGGCACAACGTGGTCGCCTCGGGGTGGTTCATGCCGGGCATGGCGATCCTGATGGCCCCGCTGTTCGTGGTCTGCCCCGACGCCGCCGACTGGGCCTGCCGCGGCTACCTCGGCCTCGCCAACCTGCTGCTCCTGCTGTGGGCGGTGCGCTCGGTGCGCAAGCGGCTCGGCCCCGGCTACGCCGCCCTGCTCGTCGCCTTCCCGGCCCTCCTGCCGAGCTGGATCTTCATGTCCTTCACGGCGTACGGCGACCCGCCCAGCGGCATCGTGCTGATCGTGCTCGTCGCCCACGTGGTCGACATGCTGCGGCGCTTCCGGGCGGGGGAGCCGCCGGCACTCAAGGAGGCGCTGCAGCTCGGGTTGCTGGCGACCGCGGTGCTCTACCTGCGCTCGAGCACCTCGATCGTGCTGGCGGTCCTGGGTGGGATCACGCTGCTGGCCGCGCTGGTGCTCCTGAAGGGCGTGCAGCGCTGGCGGGCGCTGGGCGCGGCAGGCCTGGCCGGTGTCGTCTTCCTCGTCCTGCTCGCGCCGTGGTCGATCGCGGCGTCCGACACCCTCGGCACGCGGGTCGTCACGACGACGACCGTGCCCATCTCGCTCGCCAACACCTTCGGCGACCGGGAGCAGGTCTGCTTCGGTCGCTGCGACCCCGACAGCTTCCTGTGGTTCCGGCCGTTGCGCTACGCCCGCGAGGTCGGCCGGGCGACCGGCGAGTCCGAGGTCGACGTCGAGAAGCAGATGTCCGACTACGCCCTGCGCGACGTCACCACGGAGCACTACGCGCGGCAGACCTGGTGGAACATCGGCTCCTACTTCTTCGTGCCCGCGAACTTCGTCCGCTACCTCACCCCTCCCGAGGGCCGGAGCACGCTCGGCAAGGTCTCCGAGGGCGTGGTGTTCGGGGCGACGTACGTCTACTACGTGCCGTGGTTCCTGCTGATGCTGGTCTCGATGCTCTTCGTGCAGCGCAGGTCGCTGGAGGCGCAGATCCTCGACACGCTCACGAAGCTGAGCCTGCTCACCCTCTTCGTCCAGCCGTTCGTGCACGTCGCCGGATCGCGCTACTGGACCACGGCCGGACCGCTCTTCATGGTCGCCGCCGCGGGATTCGTCCGGGAGCACCAGGTGCGTCGCCGTGACCGGGAGAAGGAGCGCGAGCACCTCAGCGGCACCGACGCGACGCTCGGGCGGTGGCTCCGGCCGATCCAGGTCGCGCTCGCCGGTTTCTTCGGCCTGGTGCTGGTCGTCCTCGGCGTGCTCGCGGTCTGAGGGCCGCACTAGGGTGGCCCGCATGCCCGATCCGACTGACCAGGACCGCTCGGCGCGGGGCCGGATCTCCTACGTGCTGCCGGTGTTCAACGAGCAGGACAACATCGCGGCCTTCCACGAGGCGCTCACGGGGGCGACGGCTCGGCGCGGCGACCTCGACTTCGAGTTCGTCTACGTCGACGACGGCAGCCGCGACGCCTCGCTCGAGAGGCTGCTCGACCTGCGCGCCTCCGACCCGCGGGTCACCGTGCTCTCGCTCTCCCGCAACTTCGGGCACCAGCTCGCCGTGACCGCCGGCCTCGACCTCGTCGCCGAGGACGGCGGGTCAGACGCGGTCATCGTGATGGACACCGACCTCCAGGACCCGCCGTCGGTCAGCGTCGACATGATCACGATGTGGGAGGACGGCGTCGACGTCGTCTACGGCGAGCGACGCAGCCGCAAGGACACCTTGTTCAAGCGCAGCACGGCCTTCGCGTTCTACTGGGCGCTCGACCGGCTCGCCTCGATCGAGATCCCGCGCAACGTCGGCGACTTCCGGCTGATGGACGCCAAGGTGGTCACCGAGGTGGCCCGCTACCGCGAGCACGGCCGCTTCCTGCGCGGCATCGTGGCCAACGTGGGCTTCCGGCAGGAGGCGCTGCTCTTCGACCGCGACGAGCGCCACGCCGGCGAGACCGGCTACCCCCTGCGCAAGATGCTCAGCTTCGCGGCCCACGGCATCCTGGGATTCTCGACCGCGCCGCTGCGGATGATCAGCCGCCTCGGCATCTTCATCTCGCTGCTGAGCGTGCTGCTCGCGATCTACGTGCTCGGCGTCCGGATCTTCGAGCCCGACCGCTCGGTGCCTGGGTGGGCGTTCCTCGGCGTCGGCATGTTCCTGCTCGGCGGCATCCAGCTGATCATGATGGGCGTGATGGGGATGTACGTCGGCCGCGTCTACGTCGAGGCGCAGGACCGCCCGCTCTACTCCCTGGCGCTCGTGGCCCGCGACGGCGCCCCGCCGACCCCGCGCCGGCACCGCGACATGGGCCAGGACGACCCCGGGGGGCTCTCCTGAAGCGCGTCCCCTGGACCGCGGTGCGGTTCGCCGGGGTTGGGGTGTGCAACACCGCCATCGACTGGGCGCTCTTCCTGGCCCTGCACGACCGGCTCGGCATCACGCTGGCCAACTTCTGCTCCTCCAGCGCCGGCATGGTCTTCAGCTTCGTGGTCAACGGGCTGTTCACCTTCCGTGCCGAGCGGCTGACCCTGCGCCAGGCCGGCCTGTTCGTCGCGACCACCGGGGCGGTCATGTGGGTGGCGCAACCGCTGCTGATCCACGGCTGGCTCTGGGTGCTCGGCCACGGGCTCGACGACGGCGACCTCGAGCTGGCGATCGCCAAGCTCGCCTCGATCGCCTGCAGCCTGGTCCTGAACTTCGCCGCCTACCGGCTCGTCGTGTGGCCTGTCACACATCAGGAGGTCGACCCGCTCACAGCGCTCGACTGAACGGCGCTCGGTGATTTGTTCGCGGATTCACAAACTCCTAAAGTTGGTCCCGCTGCGCCCGCCGTGAGTGCAGCTGGAAAGAAGAGCTGTGACCGCACGGACTTCGAGCGAGTCGGCCCGGGTCATCCCCGAGGCCACCGTCGCGCGTCTGCCCGTCTACCTGCGGGCGCTCACCGCGCTGGCCGAGGGCGGCATCCGCACCTGCTCCAGCGAGGACCTCGCCTCGGCGGCCGGCGTCAACAGCGCCAAGCTCCGCAAGGACCTGTCCTACCTCGGGAGCTACGGCACCCGCGGCGTCGGGTACGACGTCGACTACCTGCGCTACCAGATCGCCCGCGAGATCGGGGTGACCCAGGACTGGCCCGTCGTCATCGTCGGCATCGGCAACCTCGGTCACGCGCTCGCCAACTACTCCGGGTTCCGTAGCCGCGGCTTCCGGGTCGTCGCGCTGCTCGACGCCGACCCCGAGCGCCACGAGGAGCTCGTCGCCGGCGTGCAGGTGCGCCCGTTCGACGACCTCGAGGCCATCGCGAGCGAGCACGCCGTCGCGATCGGCGTGATCGCCACGCCCGCGGCCGCCGCCCAGGACGTCGCCGACCGGATGGTCGCGGCCGGGGTCACCAGCATCCTGAACTTCGCTCCCGCCGTGATCTCGGTGCCCGACGGCGTCGACGTGCGCAAGGTCGACCTGTCGATCGAGCTGCAGATCCTGGCCTACCACGAGCAGCGCAAGGCCCACGAGCACGCCCGGGACGACCTGCCCGACATGCCGGCGGCCGTCGGAGGTGACCAGTGAGCGTCCTGGTGGTGGGCATCTCCCACAACTCCGCACCCGTCTCCCTCCTCGAGCGGGTCGCCCTCGACGACGACGGCGTCCAGAAGCTGATCGCCGACGCCTCGTCGTGCGAGCACGTCACCGAGGCGACGGTGATCTCCACGTGCAACCGCGTGGAGATCTACACCGAGGTCGACCGGTTCCACGGCAGCGTCGAGTCCCTGTCGCGGCTGCTCGTCGAGCGCGCGGGGGAGACCACCGAGGCCCTGCTGCCGCACCTCTACGTGCACTACGACGACGGTGCCATCTCCCACCTCTTCCAGGTCGCGGCCGGCCTCGACTCGATGGCCGTCGGCGAGGGCCAGATCCTCGGCCAGACCCGCGAGGCCCTGCGGCGCGGCCAGGAGCTCGGCACGATCGGGCCCGCCCTCAACACGCTCTTCCAGCAGGCGCTGCGCGTCGGCAAGCGCACCCGCGCCGAGACGGCGATCGACCAGGTCGCGCCGACGCTCGTGACCGCGGCCCTCGGCCAGGTCGACGGCCCGACCGGCTCGGTCCGCGACAAGGACGTGGTCATCGTCGGTGCCGGCGCGATGGCCGGCCTCGCCACCGCGACCGTCACCCGGATGGGCGCACGCAGGGTCTCCGTGGTCAACCGCTCCCTCGGGCGCGCCCAGCGCCTCGCCGCGCAGTACGACGCGCATGCGGTGCCCATGGCCGGGCTCAGCGAGCAGGTCGGTTCGGCCGACGTACTCATCACGTGCACGGGGTCGGCCGGCACCCTGATCGGGCGCGACCTGCTGGCGCGGGCGCGCGCCGAGGTGGGCGACCGGCCGCTGGCGATCATCGACCTGGCGCTCCCGCACGACGTCGACCCCGCGGCCGGCGAGCTGCCGGGAGTGACGCTGGTGGGGCTCGCGCAGCTCGCCGAGGCCCTGCACGACGGCGAAAGCGGCGTCGAGGTGCTGGAGGTGCGCCGGATCCTCGGCGAGGAGGTGACCGCGTTCCTCGCGGCCCGCCGCCAGGCCAGCGTCACGCCGACCGTGGTCGCGCTGCGCTCGATGGCCACCTCCGTCGTCGACGCCGAGATGACCCGCCTCGAGAGCAGGCTTCCCGACCTGCCCGACGACGTCCGCGAGGAGGTCCGGCAGGCCGTACGACGGGTCGCTGACAAGCTGCTCCACGAGCCCACCGTGCGGGTCAAGGAGCTGGCCAACGAGCAGGGGGCGGTGTCGTACGCCGCCGCGCTGGCCGAGCTCTTCGCGCTCGACCCCGAGGCCGTCGACGCCGTCACCCGGCCGATCGGCGTGCCCGAGGAGGGCCAGCCATGACCGTCACGGAGCGCCGCACGCTGCGCATCGGCACCCGCCGGAGCCTCCTGGCCACCACGCAGAGCGAGCACGTCGCCGCGCTGGTGCGCGACCGGCTCGGCGTGGAGACCGAGCTCGTCGAGATCACGACCGACGGCGACCGCACCCAGGCCGCCGGCACCCCGCTGCAGGGCAGCTCGACGGGCGTCTTCGTCGGGGCCCTCCGCGAGGCGCTGCTGCGCGGCGACGTCGACCTGGCCGTGCACTCGCTCAAGGACCTGCCCACCTACCCCGAGCCCGGCATCGCGCTGGCCGCCGTACCCGAGCGCGAGGACCCGCGCGACGTCGTCGTCGCTCGCGACGGCCTCACCCTGGGGGAGCTGCCCGCGGGCAGCAGGGTCGGCACCGGTTCGCCCCGGCGCGCCGCCCAGCTGCACGCACTCGGCCTCGGTTTGGACGTCGTGGGCATCCGTGGCAACGTCGACACCCGGATCGGCAAGGTGCGGGCAGGAGAGGTTGACGCTGTGGTGCTGGCACGTGCCGGACTCGCGAGGATCGGGCGCCTCGACGAGGTGACCGAGGTGCTCGACCCGTTGCAGGTGCTCCCCGCCCCCGGGCAGGGTGCGCTCGCGATCGAGTGCCGCGCCGACGACGCGCTGGTCGAGCTGCTCGCCGCGCTCGACGACCCCACGACCCACGCTGCCGTGCTCGCCGAGCGCACGACGCTGGCCACCCTCGAGGGCGGTTGCTCCGCCCCGATCGGAGCGCTGGCCGACGTCGCCGAGGGCGACGACGGCCCGGAGCTGTGGCTGCGCGCGGTCGTCCTCTCCGACGACGGCACGCTGGCCATCCGACGCTCCGCGTCCGCCCCGCTGACCGACCGCGCCGCTGCCGCCCGCCTGGGGGCGCAGCTGGCCCAGGACCTGCTCGACGAGGGTGCCGACGAGCTCCGCTCCGCCCCTCCCACTCCCACTGACAACGCCGCCCCCACCGCAGGATCGACAGAGGTGCATGACGCATGACGCGAGCCAAGACAGCCCAGTCAGCCACCAAGGCTGCCTCCGCTGCCAAGTCAGCAGCCCCCACCAGCCGCGCCGCCGGCGTGGCTTTCGTCGGCACCGGCCCCGGTGACCCCGAGCTGCTCACCGTCCGCGCGCTGCGGCTGATCGAGGACGCCGACGTGCTGATCACCGAGGCGCCCGAGCACCTCGACCTGGTCGCCCGGCTCCGCGGGTGGTCGGAGGGCGACGAGGGCGGTCCCGAGGTCGTCGACGGCGGCTTCGGCGAGGACGGCCAGCCGCTCACCCACGCGGCGCGTGCCAAGGTCGTGGTGAAGCAGGCCAAGCGCGGGCTGCGCGTCGTACGCCTGCTCAGCGGTGACCCGTTCCTCTACGCCTCCGGTCCCGAGGAGGCGCAGGCGGTCGCCAAGGCCGGCCTCTGCTTCGAGGTCGTCCCCGGCGTCTCGTCGGTGTCCGCGGTCCCGGCGTACGCCGGCATCCCGCTCACCACCAAGGACCACCGTGAGGTCGCCGTGGTCACCTGCGGCGACCGGGTCGACTGGACCCGCTACAGCGGCACGCCCACGCTGGTGCTGCTCTCGGCCGTCGGCCAGATCGGCGACATCGCCAAGAGCCTGATCGCCGCGGGCCGCTCGCCCGAGACGCCGGTCGCGATGACCCGCGTCGGCACGACCACCGAGCAGCAGACCGTCACCTCCACGCTGGAGAGGATCGCCGCCGACGCTCGCGCCGCGCGGGTCGCCCCGCCGGCCATCACCGTCGTGGGCCCGGTCGTCGACCTGCGTTCGGCGCTGTCGTGGTTCGAGACCAAGCCGCTCTTCGGCTGGCGGGTGCTGGTGCCCCGCACCAAGGAGCAGAGCGCCTCGCTGTCCGACCGGCTGCGCCACTTCGGCGCCGTGCCCGACGAGGTGCCGACGATCTCCGTCGAGCCGCCGCGCAACCCGCAGCAGATGGACAAGGCCGTGCGCGGCCTGGTCGAGGGCCGCTACGAGTGGATCGCCTTCACCTCGGTCAACGCCGTCAAGGCGGTGCGCGAGAAGTTCGAGGAGTACGGCCTCGACGCCCGTGCCTTCTCCGGCCTCAAGATCGCCGCCGTGGGTGAGAAGACCGGCGCCGCGATCGCCGCCTGGGGCCTGCGCGCCGACCTGGTGCCGTCGGGCGAGCAGTCGGCCGCCGGCCTGCTCGAGGACTGGCCCGAGTACGACGAGCAGCTCGACCCGATCAACCGGGTCTTCCTGCCGCGCGCCGACATCGCCACCGAGAACCTCGTGGCCGGCCTGATCGACCTGGGCTGGGAGTGCGACGACGTGACGGCGTACCGGACGGTCCGGGCGGCTCCGCCGCCGGCTCCGACCCGCGACGCGATCAAGACCGGCAAGTTCGACGCCGTCGTCTTCACCTCGTCCTCGACCGTGCGCAACCTGGTCGGCATCGCCGGCAAGCCGCACCCGTCGACGGTCATCGCCGTCATCGGCCCCGCGACCGCCAAGACTGCCGAGGAGCACGGCCTGCGCGTCGACGTGATGGCCTCCAAGCCCGACGTCGACGTCCTGGTCGACGCCCTCGCCGACTTCGGTGCCGCCCGCCGCCAGGCCCTGGTCGAGGCCGGCGAGCCGGTCACCAAGCCCAGCGACCGCAAGGCCTCGGGGCGGCGCCGCCGGGCTGAGTAGTCACACCCGTCACAGGAATCCCCGGTCCGCCGGGGATTCCTGCACTTGCGGGGGTTTGCAAAGGCCGACAAGTGGCAGTTTCCCCGGTCGACCGGGGATTCCTGATGGTGCGCGACAATGGGACCCATGAGCGAGATCCAACCGCCCGTCGTACGTCCGCGCAGGCTGCGGACGACTGCGGCGATGCGGGAGCTGGTGGCGGAGACGACGTTGCGGCCGCGACAGCTGGTGCTGCCGCTGTTCGTGCGGGAGGGGCTCACGGAGCCCCAGCCGATCACGTCGATGCCGGGCGTGGTCCAGCACTCCCGTGAGTCGCTCCTCAAGGCTGTCACCGAGGCGGCCGAAGCGGGCATCAAGGGCGTGATGCTCTTCGGGGTCCCGGAGACCAAGGACGCGGTCGGCTCGGGGGCGCTCGACCCGGGAGGCATCCTCAACGTGGCCATCCGCGAGGTGGCCGCCGAGGTCGGCGACGCGGTGGTCGTGATGGGCGACCTGTGCCTCGACGAGTTCACCGACCACGGGCACTGCGGGGTCCTCGCCGCTGACGGCCGGGTGGACAACGACGCCACGCTGGCGGCGTACGCCGACATGGCGATCGCGCAGGCCGAGGCCGGTGTCGACCTGGTCGGCCCCAGCGGCATGATGGACGGGCAGGTCGCGGTGATCAGGGCCGCGCTCGACGCGGTCGGGCACACCGACACCGGCATCCTCGCCTACGGCGCGAAGTACGCCTCGGCCTTCTTCGGCCCCTTCCGCGAGGCCGTGGACTCCTCGCTCGAGGGCGACCGGCGCACCTACCAGCAGGACCCCCGCAACGCTCTCGAAGGCGTGCGGGAAGCGGTCATGGACGTCGAGCAGGGCGCCGACATGGTGATGGTGAAGCCCGCGCTGGCCTACCTCGACGTGCTGCGGCAGGTGCGCGACGCGGTGGACGTCCCCGTGGCGGCCTACAACGTCAGCGGCGAGTACGCCATGGTCGAGGCCGCGGCCGCCCACGGATGGATCGACCGTGACGCCGCCATCCTGGAGACGCTCACGGCCATCCGTCGCGCGGGGGCCGACGTGATCCTCACCTACTGGGCGACCGAGGCCGCCGGCCTGCTGCGCTGAGTCGTCCGGAGGACGACGAAGGCCCCGGATCGATGATCCGGGGCCTTCGTGCTGGTCGGGCTAGGACGTCACGGGGTGAGTCCGTAGGACGTCACGCAGTTGTTGTACTGCGTGACCTGCGTCGGCAGCGGGTACTTCAGCCGGCACTGCAGCTTGACCACGGTCTGGTTGAGCGGACCCAGGAGACCGTCGATGAGCTGCTCGAGCGGCTCGTCGAGCTGGGTGCCGGTGTCGGGCACGTTGTTGCCGCCCGGGTCGAGGAGACCACCGTTGCCGCCCAGGCCGCCACCACCGTTGTTGCCGCCGGGGTCCGTGCCCGGGTCGGTGCCGGGGTCCGTGCCCGGGTCGGTGGAGCCGTCGGTGGGCGGGGTGTAGCCGCCGTCGTCGTCGGAACCGGCGGGCTGGAGGTGCTGGGGGGTGTCCGCGCCGTTGTGGGTGCCCGGGTTGTAGCTGGGCGCCTCCGGCACGATGTAGCCGGCCGACAGCGTGTTGTTGGGGATCGTGGTGAAGTCGCCCTCGAGGTAGGCGTCCATGATGTCCAGGACCAGGTCGACGTAGGACTGGTTGTGGTTGTAGCGGTAGACCGCCGAGCGCTGGCCCATCGTGGTCGACAGGTCGTCCTTGCCGGAGCAGAGGTAGACCGCCGTGGCGAGGGCCGCGTCGTCGATGTCCTGCGGGTTGCGCTTCGCGTCACCGTCGGCGTCGACGCCCACGATCGACCAGGTCGACGGGATGAACTGCATGGGGCCGATCGCGCGGTCCCACTTCGCGTCGCGGTCGAACTGGCCGGCGTCGGTGTCGCTGATCGCCTTCGTGCCGTTGCGGCCGTTGAGCGCCTTGCCGTAGATGCCGGGGCGGGCGACGCCGTCGTTATCGAGGACGCTGCCGTGCGCGCGGCCGTGGTTGGACTCCACGCGACCGATCGCGGCGACGAGCTGCCAGGTGAGGTGGCAGCTCTTGTCGGCCTTGTTGATGACGGCCTCGGCGCGCTGGTAGGCGGCGAGGGCGGCCGACGGGATCTGGTTGGTCGACGCGGTGGCGACGATCTGCTGGGTGTTGCCGTCGGAGCTGAGGTCGCTCGGGTCGGAGACGCTCGCGGGCGCCTCGATGGCCTCGGACGGCACGCTGGTGCCGTCGTCGAGCGAGGTGTCGGGGCCCTGCTCGGCGGACACGGGGGGAGTGATCCCGCCGATGCCGGCCACGCTCGCGGTCCAGGCCGCCGACAGAAGTGCCAGGGGAATGATGGTGGCGGCGCGTTGCAGCCGTCCCAAACGTTTCCTCGACATTTGTACTCTCTCCCCGGCCCCTACGGGCCCCGTAACTCGGTCACGCGGGCCTCTCCCCAGTACCTGGACCCGCCGTGGCGTCGCGCCTGCTCCCACGGGTGCGACAACAACTGAACGAATGGTGTCATACCCGCGTTACGGGTGTCACACCCTGAAAATCTCTCCCGAACGCGCCGTGCACCGGCGTGGCGCGTGCCACAGAGCGGCCCCGGGGCGTAATGGGCTTCGCCGATCAGGGAGAATGGCCCGGTGACTCCCGCTCCGACCCCCGGCTCCGCCGCGCAGCAGATCGGGTCGGCGACCGGGTCCGAGGCGCTCTTCGAGCGGGCTCGCGCGGTCACGCCGGGCGGGGTGAACTCCCCGGTCCGGGCCTTCAACGCGGTCGGCGGCACGCCGCGCTTCATCCGGTCGGCGCAGGGTGCCTGGCTGACCGACGTCGACGGCAACGAGTACGTCGACCTGATCTGCTCCTGGGGCCCGATGCTGCTGGGGCACGCCCACCCGGACGTCGTGGCCGCCGTGCAGTCGGCGGTGGCCCGCGGGACGTCGTACGGCACACCCACCGAGGGCGAGGTGGCGCTGGTCGAGGAGATCATCGCCCGGACGCCGGTGGACAAGGTGCGGCTGGTCTCCTCCGGCACCGAGGCGACGATGTCCGCCATCCGGCTCGCCCGCGGTTTCACCGGCCGCGACGTGGTCGTGAAGTTCGCCGGTTGCTACCACGGTCACCTCGACGCGCTGCTGGCCTCGGCCGGCTCGGGCCTGACCACCTTCTCGATCCCCGGGACCCCGGGCGTGCCGGAGTCGTCCACCGCGCTCACCCTGGTGCTGCCCTACAACGACCGCGCGGCGGTCGAGGCCGTCTTCGCCGAGCACGGCGACCGGATCGCGTGCCTGATCACCGAGGCGGCGCCCGGCAACATGGGCGTCGTACCTCCCGAGCCCGGCTTCAACGCCTTCCTCGCCGAGACCTGCCGCGCCCACGGCGCGCTGTTCATCAGCGACGAGGTGATGACCGGGTTCAGGGTCTCGCGCAGCGGTCAGTGGGGCACCGACGGCGCCGTCGAGGGCTGGCGGCCCGACCTGGTCACCTTCGGCAAGGTCATGGGTGGCGGCCTGCCCGCCGCCGCGTTCGGCGGTCGCGCCGACGTGATGGCCGCCCTCGCCCCCGACGGGCCGGTCTACCAGGCCGGCACCCTGTCCGGTAACCCGATCGCCACGGCAGCCGGCCTCACCACACTGCGGCTCGCGACCCCCGAGGTCTACGCCCACCTCGACGCGGTCGCCGACACCCTCCGCGCCGCCGTCGCCGAGACGTTCACGGCGGCAGGTCTCCCGCACGTGATCCAGTCGACCGGCTCGATGTTCTCGGTCTTCCTCACCGACGAGCCGGCGCGCGACTTCGCGGGGGCGTCGCGCACCGACGTGGCGGCGTACGCCGCGTTCTTCCACGCGATGCTCGACCAGGGCGTGCACCTGCCCCCGTCGGCCTACGAGGCCTGGTTCGTCTCGGCCGCCCACGACGAGCGCGCCGTCCAGGCCGTGCTCGACGCCCTCCCGACCGCCGCCCAGGCAGCAGCCGCTGCCGCGACCTCCGGAGACAACTGAGATGGCCACCCCCGACACGATCGTCCACCTCGTCCGCCACGGGGAGGTGCACAACCCCGAGGGCGTGCTCTACGGGCGCCGTGACGGCTTTCACCTCTCCGACCTCGGGCGGGCGATGGCCGCGCGCACGGCAGAGACCCTGGCCGAGCGCGACGTCACCGTCCTCCGGTCCTCCCCGCTCGAGCGCGCCCAGGAGACCGCCGCGCCGCTCGCCGAGAAGCTCGGCCTCGAGGTCGGGCTCGACGAGCGGGTGATCGAGTCCACCAACCGCTTCGAGGGCCACACCTTCGGGCGCGGCAACAACGCCTTGCGCAACCCGCTGCTGTGGCGCTACCTCTACAACCCGTTCCGGCCGTCGTGGGGCGAGCCCTACAAGCAGATCGTCACCCGGATGATGGCCGCCATCCACGACGTACGACGGGACGCGGCCGGGCACGAGGGCGTCCTCGTCTCCCACCAGCTGCCCATCTGGACGACCCGGCTGCACGCCGAGGGCCGCTCGTTCCTCCACGACCCGCGGAAGCGCAAGTGCACGCTCTGCTCGGTGACCTCCTTCCACTTCGTGGACGACCGGATCGCGCAGGTCAGCTACTCCGAGCCCGCGATCGAGCTGATCCCGAAGGGCGACCGCAGCGCTCCGTTCTCCGCGGGCGACGCCCCGGTCGAGGAACGGCCCGAGGGGGATCCGTCCTGACCGCGACGTCCCGCGCTGCCCGCCTCCTCGCTCCGCTGGCGCTCGGAGCCCTGCTCACCGGCTGCACCGACGTGCTCGGCACCGGGGACAAGGACTACGTGCCCGGCACCGGCAACGTCACCGAGGTGCAGGCGCAGGACCGCGGGGACGCGGTCGACGCCAGAGGGGTGACCGTCGACGGCGGCAAGCTCGACCTCACCGACCTGCAGGGCAAGGTCGTCGTGGTCAACGTCTGGTGGTCGGGCTGCGGTCCGTGCCGCGCGGAGATGCCGATGCTGGTCGACGCGCAGGACCAGCTCCCGGCCAAGGACGTCGCGTTCGTGGGCATCAACATCCGCGACAACTCCCCCGAGACGGCCGCTGCCTACGAGCGCGAGCTCGGGGTCGACTACCCCTCGCTCTACGACCCCGGCAGCGAGACCCTTGACGAGTTCGGCCGCTACCGGCCGGCGTCCACGCCGTCGACCGCGATCCTCGACGACCAGGGGCGGGTCGCGGTCCTCATCAGCGGCGACATCCCCTCGGAGACCACGCTGCTCACGCTGGTGAAGGGCCTCATCGCCGAGGGCACCGATGGGTGAGTGGTTCCAGACCCAGGCGGCTGCGGGCTCGCTCGCGCTGGCCGTGCCGGTGGCGATGGTGGCCGGCCTCGTGTCGTTCTTCTCGCCGTGCGTGATCCCGCTGCTGCCGGGCTACCTGTCCTACGCGACCGGTCTCTCCGGCGCCGACCTCGCCGCCGGTGAGGCCTCGCGTCACCGGGGCCGGATGCTGCTCGGCTCCACGCTCTTCGTGCTGGGCTTCGCCGTCGTCTTCGTGCTCGTGGGGGCCGCGTTCGGGAGCGTCGGCGCCTCCCTGCGCAGCTGGCAGGACGAGATCACGATCGTCCTCGGCGTGCTGCTCGTCGTCCTCGGCCTGGTCTTCTCGGGTCTGCTCCCGTGGCTGCAGCGCGACTGGCGGATCCACAAGATCCCGTCCGTCGGCCTCGGCGCGGCGCCGGTGATCGGCGCGCTCTTCGCCATCGGGTGGACGCCGTGCATCGGGCCGACGTACGGCGTGATCGTCAACCTCACCTACACCGACGCCACCGTGGCCCGCGGCGCCGTGCTCTCGCTCTGCTACGCCCTCGGTCTCGGCATCCCGTTCATCGTCGCCGGGCTCGCCTACCGCCGCACCCTCGGCGCGCTCGCCTGGGTGCGCCGCCACCAGGTGTGGGTGATGCGGATCGGCGGCGGCTTCCTCGTCGCGCTCGGGCTGGCGATGATCTTCGGCTGGTGGGACCACCTGGTCCAGTGGGTGCAGCTGCAGCTGGTGGACTATGGGGAGACGCCTGTATGAGCGAGCCCGAGCAGCGCCCCGTCAGCCGGGGCGAGCTGACCGCGCGCGAGCTGGTGCGCTGGACCTGGCGCCAGGTGACGTCGATGCGCACGGCGCTCGTCCTGCTCCTGCTCCTCGCCCTGGCGGCCATCCCGGGGTCGGTCATCCCGCAGTCCGGTGTCGACGCCCTCGCGGTGACGCGCTGGAAGCAGGAGCACACCCAGCTCGCGCCGATCTACGAGAAGCTCGACCTCTTCTCGGTCTACGACTCGATCTGGTTCTCGGCGATCTACCTCCTGCTGGTGCTGTCGCTGGTCGGCTGCATCGTGCCGCGCCTCGTGGTCTACGGGAAGGCACTGCGCGCGCAGCCGCCCGCCGCACCGAAGAACCTGTCGCGGCTGCCCGACCACCGGTCCTACGAGACCGACGCCTCGCCCGAGGAGGTCCTGGCCCGGGCGCGCGAGGTGCTCGGCAAGCGCTACCGGCTGCGCAAGGAGGCCGAGCCCGACGCGGTCAGCGGCGAGCGTGGCCGCCTGCGCGAGGCCGGCAACCTGCTCTTCCACCTCTCGGTGCTGGTGGTGCTCGCGGGCTTCGCGGTCGGTGGGCTGTTCGGCTACCAGGGCGGCGTGATCCTGGTGAAGGACTCGACCTTCAGCAACAGCCTCACGCAGTACGACGACTTCGATCCGGGCGGTCTCTTCACCCCCGAGCAGCTCAACGACTTCGACTTCACCGTCGACGACTTCAAGGTGGACTGGCTCAAGAGGGGGGCCGGCGCCGGCACGGCGCGCGGGTTCCAGGCCGCGCTGAGCTACCACGACGGTGACAGCGCCGAGAAGAGCTACGACCTCAAGGTCAACCACCCGCTCTCGATCGGCAAGACCGACGTCTTCCTGATCGGCCATGGCTACGCGCCGGTCGTCACGATCCGCGACGGCCAGGGCAACATCGCCTACACCGGGCCGACCGTCTTCCTCCCCCAGGACGAGAGCTTCGTGTCCTACGGCGTCATCAAGGCGCCGAGCGCCGAGCCCGGGCAGATCGGGCTCGAGGGGTTGCTCTACCCGACGTTCCGGCTCTACAAGGGCGACCCGGTGTCGGTCTTCCCCGAGGACATCGACCCCCTCGTGTCCCTGCTCGTCTACACCGGCGACCTCGGCCTCGACTCGGGCACGCCGCAGTCGGTCTACGTCCTCGACAAGGACCACACGAAGCAGGTGCTGAAGAAGGACGGCAAGCCGTTCCGCCTCGACCTGCGCGTCGGCGACAAGGTGAAGCTGCCCGACGGCCTCGGCACGGTGACCTTCGACGGCGTCGAGCCCTGGATCCGGGTGCAGATCAGCCAGACGCCGGGCAAGAGGATCGCTCTTCTCGGCGTGGTCCTCGCGCTCATCGGCCTGTGCTGCTCGCTCTACGTGCGGCCCCGGCGGGTCTGGGTGCGCGCCCGCAGGGTGACCGCGACTGGGACCGACGCGGACCCCGGGGACACAATGGCAAGGACGGTCGTCGAGGTCGCCGGTCTCGACCGGTCCGGCAACGGTGACCTCGACCCCGTGCTGACCGGCATCGTCGCAGCACTACGCAACGAGAAGGAGCCCCCCACGTGACCGACGGTGCATGGGAGACCTTGAGCAACCAGGCGATCGCAGCGGCCGGGCTCGCCTACTTCGTCGCGCTGCTCGTCCACCTGGCCGAGTGGGCCGCGCTGCGTCAGGTGGCGCCGCGCGAGGCCGCGCTGGTCGGCGCCGGCGACGCCGCCGGGGCCGACCCCGAGGCCGCTCCGGCGCCCGCGCCGGACCAGCCGGGCCGTCGTACGACGGCGGAGCGGGTCGCCTTCCTGGGCCGGCTCGGCTTCCTCGTCACCTGCATCGCGGCCGCCGCGCACCTCGTCGCGCTCGTCGGCCGCGGCATGGCCGCGGACCCCAACCGGGTGCCGTGGGGCAACATGTACGAGTTCACGACGACCGGCACGTTCATCGTCGCCGCGATGTACCTCGGCCTCTACCGCCGCTTCAAGCTCAACTGGATGGCCCCGCTCGTCGTCGGCTTCGTGCTGACGATCCTGATGGTCGCCGTGATCTGGCTCCACGAGCCGGTGCAGCCGTTGCGCGAGGCCCTCAACTCCTACTGGCTGGTGATCCACGTGGTCGCCGCCGCGATCGCCACCGGCGCGTTCACGGTCGGCGGCATCACCTCGATCGTCTATCTCGTCAAGTCGCGCGCCGGCGACAGCGAGAAGGCCACGCGCGGCTGGCTCGGGCGGGTGCCCGACCTCGTCACCCTCGACAAGATCGCCTACCGCGTGCATGCCTTCGCCTTCCCGGTCTGGACGTTCGCCGTGCTGATCACCGGCCCGATCTGGGCGCACGAGGCGTGGTCGCGCTACTGGAACTGGGACCCGAAGGAGGTCTGGGCGTTCATCACCTGGGTGGTCTACGCCGGTTACCTCCACGCGCGGGCGACCGCCGGGTGGAAGGGCCGCAACGCCGCGATCCTGGCCCTGGTCGGGCTCGGCACGCTGTGGTTCAACTTCATCGGCATCAACTACTTCTCGACCACGAGCCAGCACTCGTACGCGCTCGAGCAGGTGCCGGCGAGGCACGAGGTCGTCGCGCGGACATCCGTCTCCCCAGGGATGTAGCCGGACGCCCGGTTCCCAGGTCGAATCCGCACGGGGAAGCAGTCTTCGGCTGCATCCCTCGGGAAACGATCGGGCGGCCGACCAGCCCGACGCTCAGCCGTCCTCGGGCGGGTTGAGCCGCTTCCGGTCGAGGTCGCGGAGGAACTCCTCGTCGTCGTCCGGTGCCACGGGCCGCGCCGGCGGGCTCGGGCGCTTGGGGACGTGCGGCCGGGGGATGCTCGGGCGTGCGCCCACGCCGCGCTCCTGCAGAGCCCGGGTGACGAAGTACGTCACGGCCGCGAAGACCACGACGACCACCAAGAGCTTCAGCACCCCTCCAGCGTAGATCGTCGGTGGTGGGGTGGGGTCACGGATTGAGAACAGTCCGCACGGTCCACCTACCCTGGAGGGGTGAAGGAGTTCTGGGTCTACACCCTGATGCGGATCGGTCTGTTCGCCGGTTCGTTCGCGATCGTGCTGGGCATCTGGCTGCTGGCGATCAGTGGTGGTGACGTCTCCACGCTGGTCAGCGGCGACGTCGACAAGGCCATCTTCTGGTCGGTCATCATCGCCTTCGTGCTGAGCGGCATCGCGTCGTACTTCCTGCTGGGCCGCCAGCGCGAGCGCTTCGCCGCCAAGGTCGAGACGCGCGCGGCCAAGGTCAC
Source organism: Nocardioides candidus (assembly GCF_041321175.1). Lineage (NCBI taxonomy): Bacteria > Bacillati > Actinomycetota > Actinomycetes > Propionibacteriales > Nocardioidaceae > Nocardioides > Nocardioides candidus. Next base: position 778,389 of record NZ_JBGGWC010000001.1, read on the forward strand.
CCAGAAGATGGAGGCCCAGCGCACCCGCGAGGACGTGGACTGACCGCTCTCACCCGAGCGCAGCAGGCACGTCCGTCTGGCCGGACTGGTTGCGTCCCCAGCACACGACGACGCCGTCGGTCCGCAGGGCGCACGTGTGGTCGTTGCCGGCGCTGACCGACAGGTAGGTCCCGGTCGGAGCGGTCGTCCTGCCGAACGTCGAGTCGCCCCAGCAGGCGATCGTGCCGTTGATCCTGATCCCGCAGGTGTGGTCGTCGCCGGCACTGATGTCGGTGAAGACGCCCGCCGGCGCGTCGGTCTGGCCCAGGGCGTCGGTGCCCCAGCAGTCGACGGTGCCCGTGAGCAGGAGACCGCAGGTGTGCTGGTCCCCGGCCGACACCTGCGCGAACGTGCCCACCGGCGGCGTGGCCTGGCCGCTCGTGTCCGACCCCCAGCACTCGGCGGTGCCGTTCAGGCGCAGCCCGCAGGTGTGCGAGGTGCCGGCGGAGACCTGGGCGAGCACGCCCGTGGGGGGCGTTGCCTGACCGTCGGCATCGCGGCCCCAGCAGACCGGGGCGCCGGTCGTCTTCAGCGCGCAGGTGTGGTCGCCGCCCGCAGACACCTGCGTGGCGTTGAGCACGGGAGCCGTGCTCTCGCCGTACGTGTTGCTGCCCCAGCAGCGCACCCGGCCGTCGTCGCGCACCGCGCACGCGTGACCGCCGCCGTCGGAGAGCGACGAGAAGGCGCCGGTCGGCTCCTCGGTGACCACCGGATCGGTCCCCGCGCCCCAGCACTCGAGGGTGCCGTCGACGTCGATGCCGCACGAGCTGTCCTGGCCCGCGCTCACCGCGGCGGTGGTGTAGGTGCCCGCCGGGGGGAAGGTCACGTCGCTCTGGTCGGTGCCCCAGCACGCGAGACCGCCGTCCACCCGGACCGCGCAGGTGTGCTGACCGCCGGCGACGATCGTCTCGAACTTCCCTCCCGGAGCCCGGTGCACCTGCCCGAGCTGGTCGCTGCCCCAGCACTTGAGGGTGCGGTCGATCCGGATGGCGCACGTGTGCTGGGCACCGCTGGCGATGGCGGCGTAGGTCCCGGCGGGCACGGTCGCCTGTCCGCTGAAGTTGCTGCCCCAGCACACGCCGGCGCCGTTCGGGCGGAGCCCGCAGATGGTGGCAAAGTTGGACGTCAGGCCGGTGAAGGCCCCCGACGGCTCGTTGGTCTGGCCCTGGTTGTTGTCGCCCCAGCACACCGCGACGCCGCTCGGCCGCAGACCGCAGGTGTCGAGGGCGCTGGCGCTGAGCGTGGTGAAACGACCGGACGGCGGCGTGGACTGGCCGTACTCGTTGTCACCCCAGCACACCGCCTTGCCGGACACGCGCAGGCCGCAGGTCTGGCGGAAGCCGGCCGTGAGCTGGGTGAAGACGCCCGCCGGCGGGCTGGACTGTCCGTACAGGTTGTCGCCCCAGCAGGCCGCGGTGTGGTTCGGTCGCAGGCCGCAGACGTGCTGGAAGCCGCCGACGATCGAGATGAAGATGCCGCTGGGCGGGCTGATCGTGACCTGGTCGGTCCAGCACCTCGCGGTGCCGTCCGCGCGGAGGGCGCAGGCGCCGTTGCCGGTGAGGGCCAGGCGGGGGAGCGGGCTGTCCGCGGGGTCGCCCACGGTGGCCGTGCCCGGCGAGCCGCCGACGACGGCGGCCCCCGCCGGCGGGCTCGCTGCAGGTGCGGCGCCGAGCAGCAGCACGGCCAGGGCGAGGGAGGACAGGACGGCGAGGACGCGTGACGGCATGGGGGGAGGACCTCTGGGAGCGCGGGGTCGGACCCTGGGCACGCTAGGCGAGGAGCGCAGGCCGGGGGCCGGAACAGTAAAAGATGCTCGATTCAGGCCACGGCCAGGCCGACGGCGCAGCCCAGCGCCCACACCAGCTCGGCCAGACCGGTCTGCTGGAGCACCGGGATCAGGCCGGGGCCGAGCGCCCCACCGAGGACCGCGCGGGTCGCCGGCAGCGCGAGGGCGAGGAACACCAGCCCGAGGAGCGCCCACGGCGTGGTGAGGACCGCGACGCCCACGAGGGCGGCGAGGGCGAGGGCGACGAGGACGGCGTAGAAGGCGCGCGTACGACGGTCGCCGAGCCGGACGGCGAGGGTGATCTTGCCCGAGACGGTGTCGGTCGGGATGTCGCGCAGGTTGTTGGCGACGAGGATCGCGCAGGCCAGGGCGCCCACGCCGGCGCCTGCCACGAGGGCCGGCCAGCCGCTGTCTCCCCACTCCTTCGTCTGCACGAAGGTGGTGCCCACGACCGCGACGAGCCCGAAGAAGACGAAGACCATGACCTCGCCGAGGCCGAGGTAGCCGTAGGGCTTGGAGCCGCCGGTGTAGTACCAGGCGGCCAGCACGCACAGGGCCCCGACCGCGACCAGCCACCAGGCGCTGGTGGCCGCGAGCACCAGGCCCGCAGCGCCCGCCACCCCGAACGCGAGGAACGCGGCCCGCTTCACCGCGGACGGCGTCGCGAGGCCGGACCCCACGAGCCGGAGCGGGCCGACCCGCTGGTCGTCCGTGCCGCGGATGCCGTCGGAGTAGTCGTTGGCGTAGTTGACGCCCACCTGCAGCGCGAGGCTCACCACGAGGGCGAGCAGCGCCTTCCACGCGACCAGCTGGTCGTCGTACGCCGCGACGCCGGTGCCGGCGAGGACCGGCGCTACCGCCGCGGGGAGCGTGCGCGGACGGGCTCCGGCGAGCCAATGAGCGGGGGTGGCCACCTCAGGATCTAAGCAGGCTGGGCGATGCCCTGTGACGCCAGGTGGCGCTCGGCAGCACGCGCCGCCGGATGGATGAGCACGGCGGCCACCAGGACGATCGCCGCGATCACGATCCAGCCCGGGGTGCCCCACGACATCGCGAGGAACGTGTAGAGGGCCGGCGCCCACACCGAGCCCAGGGTGTAGCCGAGCTGGGAGACGCCTTGGTACTCGCCGCGCCGCTCGGGGTCGGACAGCTCGGCCTGCAGACCCCACTCCCCGGCGGAGTTGAAGAGCTCCGCACCGGTGACCGTGACGTGGCCGAGCCAGACCAGCGCGATGGTGATCCAGCCGACCGTGTCGTGGGTGACGAGGACGATGCCGCACGACAGCACGAAGAAGAACGCGCCCCGGCGCTGGGCGCGCAGCGAGTCGTCGACGGTCGTGATGCCGCGCGCGGCGGCGACCTGGAGCAGTACCGCCATGACCGTGTTGGTGCCGAACAGCCAGGCGAGGAGCACCCGCGGGGCGTCGGTCTCCTCGACCAGCCACAGCGGGATGACGACGTTGAGCAGCACCTGGTGGGTGGCGAGCACACCGCCGAAGATCGACATCGCGACGTAGCCGCGGTTGCGCAGGGCGCTGCGGCGGTCGGGCCCGTCGGTCACTCCGTCGATGACCGCGTCGAGAGCGGTCTCGAGCACCGGCTCGACCTCGACGTGGTGGGTCGCGCGCGGCAGGCGCGCGACCAGGACGGAGTTGAGCAGCAGCAGGACCGCGGTGACGACGGGGACCATCCGCACCACGTCGTCGTTGTTGGTGGCCAGCGCGATGCCCGCGAGCAGCGCGCCCAGGGTGTAGCCGACGTTGCGCGCGGCCCGGAAGTAGGCGTTGGAGCTGACCCGCTCCTCGCGCGGGAACACGTCGAACCGGTAGGCGTTGCGGGCCGCGCGGCTCGCGGTCGAGATCAGCTCGAGCCCGATCGTCATCAGGACGAAGCTGGCCATCCCGCCGATCTCGAGCCAGACGAGGTAGAGCAGCGCCTCGACCAGGGAGCTGATCGCCCAGACGCGCTTGGCGCCGTAGCGGTCGCTCAGCTTGCCCAGTGGCACCGCAAGGACGAAGGTCGCGACACCCGCGATCGTCAGGCCCAGGCCGACCTGGGCGGCCGACAGGCCGACGATCTGGGTGAAGAAGACCGCGCTGCCGGTGAGGAAGACCCCGTCGCCGAAGGCCGAGAGCACCGACTGCGACGACAGTCTCCGGACGAGCGGGTTGGGCCCGGCGAGTCGGACGAGGCGTTCCGGAAGATATCTTGACATCAAGAGAAGCCTACGCGCGTCCGGGCCTCACGTCGACATCTCCCGGCCCGGTCTCGGCGACCAGGTCTACCCCTTCCTCGATCGCGTCGGCGACGGCGCCGTCGACAGCCTCGGGCGGGAAGTGGGTGTCGCGGAAGCGCTCGGCCATCCGCACCGACGGCCCGAGGCCGACGGTGGCCACGACGATGATGCCCGCGATCACCAGCCAGCCCTCGCCGCCGCCGATCCACGACATCGCGAGGCCGGTGTAGAGCCACGGCGCCCACTGACCGCCGAGGGCGCGGGCGACCTCGCCGACGCCGGAGTACTCGCCACGCCGCAGCGGGTCCATCAGCTCGGCCTCGAAGGCCCAGCCAGCACCCGAGATCGCGAGCTCGGCACCCGTCACGGTCACGTGGCCGAGCCAGACGAGGAAGATCGTGATCAGGCCGACGGTCGAGTGCGTGACCATCGTGATCATGCAGGAGACCACGAAGAAGCCCGTCGACCACCAGACGTAGCGCCGGGCGTCGTCGAGGTTGCGCACCCCCTTCGCCGTGTAGGCCGGCAGGAAGATGCACAGCACGGTGTTGGTGCCGAACAGCCAGGCGAGCAGCACGTGCGGGGCGTCGGTCGCCTCGACCAGCCACAGCGGGATCACCACGTTGAGCAGCACCTGGTTGGTCCAGAGCGTGCCGGTGAAGAAGCTGGTCAGCAGCCAGCCGACGTTGCGCATCGGTCCGGGGCCCGTGGGCTTGACGCGACGCTCGCCGCTGGCGACCCGGAGGTCGTGGGGCGCGGCCGGCAGCCGGCTCACCCAGAACGCGTTGGCCATCATGAGCGCCGCGGCGAAGAACGGCGTGTAGCGCACGACGGTGAGGCTGCCCGTCGCCAGCGCGACGCCGCCGATCGCTGCGCCGAGGGTGAAGCCGACGTTGAGCGAAGAGTACATGTAGGCGCGGGTCTCGACCCGCTCGTCGGGCGGGAGCACGTCGAGCACGTAGGAGTTGTGGCTCGAGCCGCCCACCGAACCGAAGGCGGCGAAGAAGATGCCGACCAGGAGGTATTCCTGGAAGCCGTCGACGAACGGCAGCGCGACGAAGCAGGCCGCGCGACCGACCGTGCTGCTGGCCCACATCCGCTTGGGCCCGAGCCGGTCGACGATGCGGCCCGCGGGGTAGGCGAAGAGGAACTCGGCGACGCCGACGAGCGTCAGCGCGAGACCGACCTGCGCGGCCGTCATGCCGACGACCTGGGTGAGGAAGACCGCGCTCCCGGTGTTGAACGCGCCCTCGCCGGTCGAGAACAGCATCGACTGCGTCGCGAGCCTGCGCGACAGCGGAGTCGGTGGGATCAGCCTTCGGAAGAAACCACGCTGGTCGCCCGGGAGAGTGGTCGTCACTCCACGCATTCCACCGCACCGCACCGACATCGGGCCACCCAATAACCTCGTGGACATGTCCGACCTGACGCCCTCCGGACCGCCCGCCGAGGTGGTCGCGCAGTTGGCCGGGTGGTTGGAGGGTCCCGACGACGTGCGGCTGGTCGTCGCGACCTCCGGATCGACGGGCGCACCCAAGCGCGTCGCGCTCGCGAAGCGGGCCCTGCTGACCTCGGTCGAGGCGTCCGCGCGGCGGCTCGGCGCGAGCGGCCCGTGGGTCCTCGCACTGCCCGCGACCTACGTCGCCGGGGTGCAGGTCGTGCTGCGCTCGCTCGTCGCCGGCCACCCGCCGGTGCTGCTCGAGGAGCAGGGCTGGCCCGAGGGGCATGGCTGGTTCGTCTCGCTGGTGCCCACCCAGCTCGGCCGGCTGCTCGACGACGCGGAGGCCGTCGCTGCTCTCAGGCGGGCGCACACCGTGCTCCTGGGAGGCGGCCCGATCGACGCGGCCCTGCGCGCCCGGGCGGGTGCGGCCGGCGTACACGTGGTGGGGACGTACGGCGCCGCCGAGACCGCCGGGGGATGCGTCTACGACGGCCTCCCGCTCGACGGGGTGGCGGTGGCGATCGGCGAGGGTGGACGGATCCGCATCGGGGGCCCCACCCTCTTCGAGGAGTACGTCGGCGACCCCGATCGCACACGGGAGGCGCTCGTCGACGGGTGGTACCTCACCTCCGACGCCGGGCGTCTCGACGAGGACGGCCGCCTCGCGGTCCTCGGCCGCGTCGACGACGTCGTCGTGAGCGGCGGGTTGAACGTGCCCGCCGTCGCCGTCGCCGCCCGTCTGCGCGAGCACCCCGCGGTCGCCGCCGCCGAGGTCGTCGGCGTGCCGGACGAGGAGTGGGGCAACCGGGTGGTGGCGGTGGTGGTGGGAGAGGTGGCCCTCCCCGAGCTCCGCGACTGGGTCGCCGCGGCGCACCCCCGGTCCTGGGCCCCGCGCGCGGTCGTCGTGGTCGACGAGATCCCGATGCTGCCCAACGGCAAGCCCGACCGGCGGGCGCTCCTCGGCATCGCGGAGGAGCGGTCGTGAGGGTCGTCTCGATCCCGATGCGCACCCGCTTCCGCGGGGTGACCGTCCGCGAGGCGGTGCTGGTGGAGGGGCCGGCGGGGCGGGGGGAGTGGAGCCCGTTCCTCGAGTACGACCCTGCCGTCGCCGAGCCGTGGCTGAGGTGCGCCGACGAGGCGGCCGCCGGCGACTGGCCGGAGCCGGTGCGCCACGTCGTGCCGGTCAACGTGACCGTGCCCGCGGTCGGTCCCGAGCAGGCGCACGCGATCGTGCTGCGCGGCGGCTGCCGCACGGCGAAGGTGAAGGTCGCCGAGCCGGGGCAGTCGCTGGCCGACGACGAGGCGCGGCTCGAGGCGGTCCGCGACGCGCTCGGGCCCGACGGACGGATCCGCGTCGACGCCAACGGCGCCTGGTCCGTCGACGACGCGGTCGCCGCGATCGTGGCGCTGGACCGGGCCGCCGGCGGCCTGGAGTACGCCGAGCAGCCGACGGCCTCCGTCGAGGACCTCGCCGCGGTGCGCCGCCGGGTGCAGGTCCCCATCGCGGCCGACGAGTCCATCCGCCGGGCCGAGGACCCCTACCGGGTCCGCGACCTCGCCGCGGCGGACATCGCCGTGCTGAAGGTGCAACCGCTCGGGGGCGTGCGCGCCTGCCTGCGGATCGCAGAGGAGATCGGGCTGCCGGTCGTCGTCTCCTCGGCGCTGGAGACCTCCGTCGGGATCGCCGCGGGCGTGGCGCTCGCCGCCGCCCTGCCGGAGCTGCCCTACGCGTGCGGCCTCGCGACAGTGCAGCTGCTGACCGACGACGTCGGCACGTCACTGCTGCCCGTCGACGGCGTGCTCCCCGTCGGCACGCCCGCGGTGGACGAGGCGGCGCTCGACCGGCTCGCGGCCGCGCCCGAGCGGGTCGCGTGGTGGGAGGCCCGGCTGGCCGCCTGCCGCGCCCTGCAGCAGGATGGTCGCCCGTGAGCGGGATCGGCGGTGTGGAGCTGGGCGAGGACGTCGTCCGCCGGCTCGTCGACGCCGGCATCGGCGAGGTCGTGGTGTCGCCCGGCTCGCGCAACGCCCCGCTCTCGATGGCCGCGTGGGCGGCCGCGCAGGCCGGCGCGGTGCGCCTGCACACGCGCATCGACGAGCGCTCCGCCGGCTTCCTCGCGCTCGGCCTGACCAAGGTCCACGCGCGGGCCGCCGTGGTCTGCACCTCCGGCACCGCCGTGGCCAACCTGCACCCAGCGGTGCTCGAGGCGGCGCACAGCGGCGTGCCGGTCGTGGTCGTGACCGCCGACCGGCCCGCCCGGATGCGCGCCACCGGCGCCAACCAGACGACCGACCAGGTGGGGATCTTCGGGCCGCTCGTGCCGACGTACGACGTCACCGACGTCGTCGACCTCGAGGCCGTCCCCTGGGGAGACTCCGGCCCGCTGCACCTCAACATCCGCCTCGACGAGCCGCTCGTGGCCGTTGCTCCCACGTCCTCGAGCCTTCGGGCCCACGACGGCGCACGTCGGGAGCGGAAGCTCAGGGACGACGGGGCGGCGGTGCCCCTCGTGCCCGGCCCGAGGTCCGTGGTCGTGGCCGGGGACGACGCGGGCCCACCGTCGCGGGTGCTCGCCGAGCGCGCCGGCTGGCCGCTGCTCGCCGAGCCGTCGGCCGGGGCGCGCACGGGGACCCATGCGCTGCGGACCTACCGCCTGCTGCTCGGCACCGAGCTCGGTCGCGAGATCGAGCGGGTCGTCGTCTTCGGGCGGCCCACCCTCTCGCGCCCGGTGACCCGACTGCTGGCCCGCGACGACGTGGAGGTCCTGGTCGTGCCGGGCCCCGGCGTCTGGCCGGTCCGCCCTCCGGGCGCGCGCGTCCTCGACGGGGTGCCGACGGCGGAGCCCGACACCAGCGACTGGCTGACGCGCTGGCAGGCGGCCGACCTCGTGCTCGGCCGCCGGATCGACCAGCTGCTCGCGGGCGAACCGGCGATGACGCCGTACGACGTCGCGGGGGCGGTCTTCCGTGCCCTCCCCGCGCAGGGACTCCTGGTGGTGGGGGCATCGAGCCCGGTCCGTGACCTCGACCTCATGGCGTCGCCCGCGACCGTTGGCGAACGCCGCAAGGTCATCGCCAACCGTGGGCTGGCCGGCATCGACGGCACCATCAGCACGGCGATCGGGGCCGCCCTCGGGCGGCCCGGCAGCACCCGGGCGCTCGCCCTGATGGGTGACGTGACGTTCCTGCACGACCAGTCGTCGCTGGTGCTCGGGCCCGAGGAGGAGCGCCCCGACCTGACGATCGTGGTGGTCAACGACGACGGCGGTTCGATCTTCTCGATGCTGGAGCAGGGCGCGCCCGAGCACGCCGGACCGTTCGAGCGGGTCTTCGGGACCCCGCACGGCGTCGACCTCGCGAGCCTCTGCGCGGCCACCCGGACACCGCACCTCAGGGTGACCGCGCGCCCCGAGCTCGAGCAGGCACTGGCCACCCCCAACGGCGGGATCGAGGTGGTCGAGGCGGTCGTCGACCGCGCCGGCCGGCGCGACCTGGACGCGCGGATCCGCGCCCTGGCGGTCGAGGTCTAGATCCGACCGAGGACCTGCTGCGACTCGATGAGCCCGGTGTCGTCGGGCTCCTCCTTGCGGCCGAAGACCTTCTCGTGCTGCTTGGCGCGCCACTCCAGGTGTGCCTCGGCCGGCTTGTCGTAGCCGTAGCGCTCCCGCGCCTGGGCCGGCGTCACGACCTCCGGGATGGTGGGCTCGACGCCGAGCAGCACGGGCGCGACAACGGGCGCCGTGCCGGGCGAGATCAGGCCGACGGCGAAGAGCTTGCCGCGCTTGCTGAGGTTGAGGGCGAAGAAGGTCGTCCTGAGGACGGGTGTGACGAGCGCGTCGACGACCCGGGACTGGCGGATGCCGCTCATCTCCCGCATCCACCGCGGCAGCGTGGCCACGACGCCGGCGCGCAGCACGAGGTTGAAGCCCCACGTCACCGGCGCCATCCACCGCGGCAGCGGCGAGACGAGGGAGCCGCCGTCGAGCAGGTGGTCCATCGCCTGGCGGGCGATCGGGCTCCCGGACAGCTGCGGCCGCATCTGGTCGAAGTAGGCCTGGACGCCCTCGCGGGTGCGGGGGACGTCGGCGGGGTCGCACGTCTGCAGCTCGGCGGCGACGGCGCACTCCTCCCAGTACTGCGCCTCCTCCGCCGCACCGAGCTTGCCGGGGCCGAACCTCTCGTAGGAGTAGAGGATCGAGTGCCACGCCGTGAGGTGGATCCACAGCTGCGAGTGGGGGGCGTTGGCGTCGTAGGCCTTGCCACCGTAGGGCTCGGTGCCGATCGCCTTGGAGTGGATCTTGACCAGGACGTCGGCCGCCTTGGAGGTCTCGCGCGAGCCGCCGAACGCCACCATCGCGAAGTAGCGAAGAGTGCGGTCGTAGCGGGTGCGCGGGCGCTTGTAGATGTCGTGGGTCTTGTCGACCGCCGCGACGAGGTCGGGGTCGAGCTCCTCGACGACGACCGCTCGGATGAAGCCGACCGTCAACGAGGTCGGGTAGGACCACACCTTCCACGTCACGGAGTCGGGGCCGAAGAAGCCGTAGTCCTCGTGGGGCTGCACGTCTGCGCGTTTCATGGGGCAATTACTACATACGTGTAGTAAATAGGGAAGAGATGAACGCCACTAGAGTGCGCGATGTGCCCGCCCCCCAGCGCCAGCGACGGCCCTACGCTGCGCGCGTCCCGATGGAGGTGCGCCGGGAGCAGCTGATGGACGCCGCGCTCGCCGTGATCGTCCGGGACGGGTACGGCGGCGTGTCGGTCGACTCCATCGCGAGGGAGGCGGGAGTGACCCGGCCCGTGGTCTACGGCGCGTTCGAACGGCTCGGTGACCTGCTCACCGCGCTCCTCGACCGTCAGCAGGTGCGGGCCTTCGGGCGGCTGCTCGCCGCGCTCCCGGACGATCCCGGCGAGAAGGACTCGGTCGCCCTGGTCGAGCTCGCGATCGAGCGGCTCGTGACCATGCTGCGCGACGACCCGGACACCTGGCGCCCGATCCTGCAGCTGCCCGACGGCCTGCCCGCGGAGGTCACCGAGCGCATCGAGGCCGACCGCGAGCGGGTGCGGGTCATCTTCGCCGGGCTCATCTCCCAGGTGAGCGAGCAGCAGGAGGGGCCGGCCTTCGACGCCGACCTCTACGCCCACGCGATGCTCGCTGTCGTGGAGCACTTCGGCCGGCTGCTGCTCGACGACCCCGACCGGTTCACCACCGACCGGATGGTCGAGGGAGCCACGCGGCTGCTCCGGCTGCTCCCGCGCTGACCCCGCAGCCGACCCCGACCACCGCAGACCAGGGAGAATGGCCCCGTGGAGATCGCGTTCCTGCTCGTCGCCATCGCCGTCACGGTGCTCACGGTCACCGCGATCGCGGGACGAGGTGGGTTCGCCGCGCCGATCCCGCTGATCCTCGTGGGCCTGGCGGCGTCGTACGTGCCCGGCGTGCCGACGGTCCACCTCGAGCCCGAGGTGGTGCTCCTCGGCCTGCTGCCGCCGCTGCTCTACGCCGCGGCGATCAGCACCTCGCTCGTCGACTTCAACGCCAACCGCCGCCCGATCCTGCTGCTCTCCGTCGGCCTCGTGGCCTTCACCACGGTCGGGACCGCCGTCGTCGTGCACGCGATCATCCCGGAGGTCGGCTGGCCGGCCGCCTTCGCGATCGGTGCGGTCGTCGCACCTCCCGACGCCGTCGCGGCCACGGCGATCGGCCGCCGGATCGGGCTGCCACGGCGCGTCGTCACGATCCTCGAGGGCGAGTCGCTGCTCAACGACGCGACAGCCCTGGTCGCGCTGCGCACCGCGATCGCGGCCATCGGCAGCGCCGGCGCGATGTCCCCGGCCTGGGAGATCGGGCTCGACTTCCTGGTCGCGGCCGGCGGCGGTGTCCTCGTCGGGATCGCGGCGTTCGTGCTGGTGGGCAAGATCCGCAAGCACGTGACCGACCCGCTGCTCGATACGGGCATCTCCCTCGTCGTGCCCTATGCGACCTACATCGCGGCCGAGGAGATCCACGCCTCCGGCGTGGTCGCCGTCGTCGTCGCCGGCCTCTTCCTCGGCCACAAGGCGCCGGTCCTGCAGACCGCGCAGTCGCGCATCGCCGAGCGGATGAACTGGCGCACCTTGGCCTTCATGCTCGAGAACACCGTCTTCCTGCTCATCGGGCTGCAGGCCCGGTGGCTCGTCGACGAGGTGCGCGACAGCGCGCTGCCCGGCGGCACGATCGTGGCCGCCTGCCTCGCGACGTTCGCGACGGTGGTCGTGCTGCGCTTCCTGTGGGTGTTCCCCGCGCGTTACCTGCTGATCCGGCCCGGGCCCGACCCGCTCACCGGGAGCAGGCCGCCGGCGTCGTACACGTTCCTCATCGGGTGGGCCGGCATGCGCGGGGTCGTCACCCTCGCGGCGGCCTTCGTGATCCCCGAGGACGACGTGCCGCACCGCGAGGTGCTGCTCATGATCGCGTTCACGGTGGTGGCCGGCACCCTCCTGTTGCAGGGGCTGTCGCTCGGCTGGCTCGCACGCCGCCTCCGGGTGCCCTCGCCCGACCCCATGGACGACGCGCTGGCGCGGGCGACCCTGCTGCAGCAGGCGTCCAAAGCGGGCTTCAAGCGGCTCGCCGAGCTCGACGAGGACGACCCGTACGGCGTCGCCGACCTGATCCGCCAGCGGATCGAGCAGCGCAACTTCGCAGCCTGGGAGCGGCTGGGCACGACGGCGGGGGAGGAGAGCCCGGCTGCCCTCTACTCCCGGGTGCGCCAGGAGATGATCGATGCCGAGCGCGGCCGCGTGCTCGAGATCAGGTCGACGGGTGCGGTGCCCTCGGAGGTCGTGAGCGACGTGCTCGCGATGCTCGACATCGAGGAGTCGATGCTGGACGCGGCCGACGAGGAACGAGCCGATGTGGAGGCGGTGCGAGTGACACGACCTGCTGGCATGGAGTGCGACCACCTGAGGTCCTCGCCGTTGCAGGACCCCGAGGGTGAGCTGGTCTGCGCCGCGTGCGTCGCGATCGGCAGCCGCTGGGTAGCCCTGCGGATGTGCCTCACCTGCGGCAACATCGGGTGCTGCGACTCCTCACCGAACCGCCACGCCACGGCGCACTTCCACGAGACCGCGCACCCCGTCATGCGGTCGGTGGAGCCGGGCGAGGACTGGCGGTGGTGCTTCGTGCACCACCTCACCGCCTGACGATCAGCCCCCGAGCGTCTCCTCGAGGGTGCGCGCCTTCCGGCCCGTCACCTTCTGGACGTCCTCGGTGACGTGAGCCATCGACCCGTCGGCGACGGAGGTGTAGGTGCTCACCCACGCGTCGAGCTGCCAGTCCGGCGTGCCCGGGTAGGCGGCCCGGCGCGACGCGTAGGCCTCCTCGAGGGTCTCCGGCTGGTAGGTCAGGGTGCGGCCGAGCACGGCACCCGCCCGCGTCGCGACCTCGTGCAGGTCCAGCGCCTCGGGACCGGTGAGCTCGTAGACGGCACCGGCGTGCGCCTCCGGCGCCCGGAGTACGACGGCCGCCACGTCGGCCACGTCGGCGCGGGCGACCGCCGCCAGCCGCCCGTCCCCAGCGGGGCCGCGGATCACCCCGGAGGCATCGGCGAAGAGCGGCAGCACGTCGAGGTAGAAGTTGTCGCGGAGCAGGGTGAAGGTCAGGCCGGTCGCCGCTGCGGCCGTCCGGATGGCGTCCTCGGTGTGCCAGTGGTCGCGACCCAGCGTGAAGCTCGCGTCGGGCGCGGCCGCGACGAAGGAGGTGTAGACCAGGTGGCGCACGCCGGCCGCGGCCGCGGCCTCCACCATGGTGCGGTGCTCGTCGCGCCGGGTGGCGGACTCGGCAGCGGAGACCAGGAGGAGCGTCTCGACGCCGGCGAGGGCGGCCTCGGCCGCGGCGCGGTCGTCGTAGGACGCCCGGTGCACATCGCCGCTCGTCGCTGGAGCCCTCGCCGGGTCGCGCACGACGAGACGGGGTGAGAGGTCGGCGAGGAGCTGGGCCACGCGGCCCCCGATGGACCCGGTCGCCCCGGTGATCGCGATCATGCCCGTCCCAACCACGGGCGGGCGCCGTGGATTCCGCGGCTACCGTGGCGCTCATGCGTCTGACGAAGCTCGGCCACTCCTGCGTCCGCATCGAGCACGACGGCTCGGTCGTCGTCCTCGACCCGGGGATCTTCACCGGGCCCGGTGCCACCGAGGGTGCCGACGCCGTGCTGGTCACCCACGAGCACGCCGACCACTACACGCCCGACCAGCTCCGGGCCACGGACGCGCCGATCTTCACGATCGCCGCGGTGGCCGCGCACATCGGCGAGAGCGCCCCCGACCTCGTCGAGCGGATCACCGTGGTCGCGCCGGGCGAGGACTTCACCGCGGCCGGGGTGCCGGTCACGGCGATCGGTGAGCTGCACGCGGTCATCCACCCCGAGATGGAGCGGTTCCACAACAGCGGCTACCTGCTCACCCTCGGCGACACCACCGTCTTCCACCCCGGAGATGCGCTGACGGGGCCCGGCCGGCCGGTCGACGTACTCCTGGCGCCGGTGTGCGCGCCGTGGATGAAGATCTCCGAGGGCATCGACTTCGCGCGGTCGGTCGGGGCACCGCGCAACGTGGCCATCCACGACCGGGTCTACTCCGACGCAGGGCTGGGCATCGCCGACAACCACTTCCAGCGGTTCCTGGGCGCGGCCGGCTGCGACTACGTGCGGCTGGCCGACGGCGCCGAGCTCTAGCGTCCGGCTCCTGACCCGCGTGCCCCGCAGCCGGCGCGGACCGGCATGATGGACGGATGCCTCTGCGTTCCACGCTCGCCGGTGCCGCCACCGGAGTCCTGCTCCTCGGAGGGGTCTTCGGCTTCGCCGTCGGGCTCCCGGAGTGGACCGGTGACGAGGCGTCGGCCGACACCAGCCAGGACGAGGCCGACACCACGCCGGTCGCCGACCTGCTGCCCGACCAGCTGCTCAACGGCGGCCTGGTCCCGATCGCCTCGATCGACCCTCAGTTCAAGGACCTGGCCGCGCAGGTCGCCAAGTACGGCAGCGACAAGCTGACCGACGCGTTCGGCACCGACGTCGCGGTCGGGATCTACGCGACCCCCAACATGCAGGCCCAGGTCGCGGTGACCGTCTACGACGGCGAGTCCGGGCTGTTCCTCCAGGACGGTCCGCCCGTCCCGCCGGAGATGTCGGCCAACTCCCAGACCGAGAGCGACGTCCAGAAGGTCGGCGACTCCGTCTGCATCGGCCAGTGGCAGACGCAGGCGAAGGCCAAGGACCAGCCGCCGTTCCAGGCCCAGTGCCAGCGCGTCGTCGACGGCCGCACGATCAACGTCTACGCCGCGCCCGGCATCTCGCTCGAGCAGGCCGCGCAGATCATCGACGACGTCGCCAAGCAGGGCGGCCTCGGCTAGCGCTGCAGCAGCGTCTCCTCGCCGAGCCGCTGCAGCTTCTCCGGGTTGCGCATCGCGTAGATCCGCGAGATCCGGCCGTCCTCGACGACGAAGCTCAGCGCGGTCGTCGAGCCGTCGAACGGGATGTCGAGACGCGCGCCCGGCAGGCCGTTGATCGAGATCGGCATGCCGGTGAACTCGATGTTGATCCGGTGGGCCGTGTGGAGGAAGGCCGCGACCTTCGTCGAGCCCTCGATCGGCTTGCGGGCCGCCTGCGCGATGCCGCCGCCGTCGGCCACCATGACCACGTCGGGTGCCAGCACGTCGAGCAGCGCCTGGAGGTCACCGCCCTGCACCGCGGCGAGGAACCGGTCGACCGCGGCCTGCTGCTCGCTGCGCTCCACCTGCATCCGCGGCCGTCGGGCGGCCACGTGCTCCTTCGCGCGGTGCGCGATCTGGCGTACGGCGGCGGGCGACTTGTCGATGGCCTCCGCGATCTCCTCGTACGGCGTGTCGAAGACCTCGCGCAGCACGAACACCGCACGCTCGGCCGGCCCCAGCGTCTCCAGGACGGTGAGCATCGCGATCGAGACGCTCTCGGCGAGCTCGACGTCCTCGGCCACGTCGGGCGAGGTCAGCAGCGGCTCCGGAAGCCACTCGCCGACGTACTCCTCCTTGCGCCGGCTCAGCGAGCGCAGCCGGTTGAGCGACTGGCGGGTGACGACGCGCACCAGGTAGGCGCGGGCGTCGCGCACCGTCTCGTGGTCGACCGCGGACCACCGCAGCCAGCTCTCCTGCACCACGTCCTCGGCGTCGGCGGCCGAGCCGAGCATCTCGTAGGCGACGGTGAAGAGCAGGCTGCGGTGCTCGACGAACGGGTCGGCCGCGCCGTGAGGCGTGGAGGTCACGGTCACGACCGTACGGCCTCCCTCGCCACACCCTCCGGACGCTCGGCCAGGGGCTTCAGGCCGCAGGCGGCGGCGAACCCGTCGGACTCGATGCCCAGTGCCACGTTGGGACGGGTGGTGAAGTTGGCGAAGGCGATGATCGCCGTCAGCTCCACCATCGCGGCGTTGCCGAGCTGCCCCCGCAGGCTCTCGACCATCTCGTCGGTCACCGTGACCGGGGTGTCGCTCATCGCCTCGGCGTAGGCCATCACCTCGCGCTCGAGCGGGGTGAAGACGTCGGACACGCGCCACCGCGGGACCTCGCGCGCCTTGTCGGTGTCGAGGTCCTTGTTGCGCGCCTCGAAGTAGTTGAAGTCCAGGCACCAGGTGCAGCCGATGAACGACGCGACGGCCATGTGGGCGAAGGTCTTCAGCTGCTCGTCGCAGGCGTCCCACTTCTGGATCTTGCCGCCCATGCCGCCCATGGCCATCAGCACCTTCTGGTTGTGCCAGTAGACGCCGAGCGACGTCGGCACCTGGCCGAGCGTCCTCTTGATGATGCGCTTGAACATCGCGCCCTTGAGGCCGGTGATCTCGGCTGCGGGGATGCGGGTGTCGCTCATGCTCTTCCTCCTCGGTCGGGGTGTCGGACATGAAGACACCGCGACCGAGGAGGTTGTGACACGTGGTGCCGCGGAAAGCGCTACCGCGACCTCGCAGGCTGCTCAGCTCCAGTAGACGACGACCTCGTCGCCGACCTGCACCTGCGAGAAGAGCCACGCGACGCCGTCGTAGTCACGGATGTTGACGCAGCCGTGGGAGGCGCCGGCGTAGCCGACGGTCGCGAAGTCCGAGGAGTAGTGCACGGCCTGGCCGCCGGAGAAGAACATCGCGTACGGCATCGAGGAGCCGTACAGGTGCGACACGTGGTCGGCGTCCTTGAGGTAGACGTGGAAGACGCCCTCACGGGTCGGCGTGTTGTTGATCGTCGACCCGAAGCGCGCGTCCAGCGTCTTGATCACCTTGCCGTCGATCACCCAGCGCAGCGTGCTGCTGGTCTTGTCGATGCAGAGCACGCGGCCCTCGAGGCAGCGGGGGTCCAGCGCACCGGGGGTGTTGGTCGTGGTGTTGGTCAGCTCGGCCTCGGTCGGCGCGGTGGTCATCGCGTCGAGCCGGTCCTTCGTGCGCTGGTCGACCTCCCCGGTCACCGGGATCTCGCGCTTGGCCTGGAAGCCGCGCACGGCCTCCTCGGTCACGTCGCCGTAGTAGCCGGTCACGTCGGCGTCGAACCAGTCGATCTGCGCCAGGCGCGCCTGGAGGTCGCGCACGTCGTCGCCCTGGTCGCCGGGGGAGAGGAGGGCCGGGCCGGGCTGGAGCTCGGGCTCGTCGGGCTTGTCGGGCTTGTCCGCCGGCTCCTGCTGGCCGTCCTCCTCGCCGGGCTGGTCGCCGGGCTCGTCGGCCGGGTCGACCGCCGGCCGGTCGGCCGGGTCGGCGACCGGCGCGTCGGGCGCGGGGCGGGCAGCGGTGCGCTGCCACGGCAGGTCGCCGCCCTGGGCGGCGTAGCCGACGCCGTACGCGAGACCGCAGAGGACGGCCGCGACGACGGCGACGATGCTGAGGCGACGGACGAGAGACATGGCGGGATCCTTGTGAGGTCGTGGTGCTGCGAGGTGCTTCGGTGAAGAGAGGACGCAGCAGCGGCCCGTTTGGTTGCGAGGAGATCCGCACCCCTACAGTTCGGGGGTGGCCCGCGCAGCACTCGACAAGCAGCCCGCCGACGTCCGTCGCATGTTCGACGCCGTGGCGAAGCGCTACGACATCACCAACGACGTGCTGTCGTTCGGGCAGGACCGCCGGTGGCGCCGTGAGGTGCTCGAGGCCGTGGACCCGTCGTACGGCGACCGGGTGCTCGACCTCGCCGCCGGCACCGGGACGTCGAGCCAGCCCTTCGCCGACGCGGGAGCGACCGTCGTGCCGTGCGACTTCTCCATCGGAATGCTGCAGGTCGGCAAGCAGCAGCTCCCGCACCTGCCGTTCACGGCGGGCGACGGCACCCGGCTGCCGTTCCGCGACGACACCTTCGACGCGGTGACGATCTCCTTCGGCCTGCGCAACATCGTCGACCCGGTCAAGGGGCTCGCCGAGATGCGGCGGGTGACCCGCCCCGGCGGCCGCCTCGTGGTCTGCGAGTTCAGCCACCCGACGTGGAGCCCGTGGCGCACCGTCTACCTGGAGTACCTCATGAAGGCGCTCCCCGCCGTCTCCAAGGCGGTCTCGTCCTCCCCGGACGCCTACGTCTACCTCGCCGAGTCGATCCGTGCCTGGCCCG
Organism: Nocardioides candidus; assembly: GCF_041321175.1. Classification (NCBI taxonomy): domain Bacteria; kingdom Bacillati; phylum Actinomycetota; class Actinomycetes; order Propionibacteriales; family Nocardioidaceae; genus Nocardioides; species Nocardioides candidus. The sequence continues at coordinate 796,474 of NZ_JBGGWC010000001.1, forward strand.
ACCAGGCCGGCCTGGCCGCGATGATCACCGAGGCCGGCTGGACCGCCCCCGAGTGGCGCAACCTGTCGGGCGGCATCGTCGCCCTCCACCGCGCCACCGCCTGACCGGACCGCGCCCCCTCGCCCACGCCGCAGCAGCGGGATTTAGAGCACGTCCCCGTGAGGTAAATCCGCAGGTCAGGGGAGCTTTCCGTCGCTTCCTGTGACCCGGACCACCCCCGTGTGCGACCGGCGCGAGGGAGTGGCAGTATGTGTCGCGCGCCACTCGTGATTCTGTTCACAATCTCACGAGTCGGGGCGTCCCAGCAGGGACCCGCACACGGGAAGGGGAGGCAGTTGGATCTCTACACGCCGGTCCTGGTCCTCGCGGCCCTCGCCGCGCTGTTCGCGGTCGGTTCGGTCGCGATGTCCGCGCTCACCGGGCCGAAGCGCTACAACCGCGCGAAGCTCGACTCCTACGAGTGCGGCATCGAGCCGACGCCCCAGGCCGTCGGCGGACGCTTCCCGGTGAAGTACTACATCACCGCGATGCTCTTCATCGTCTTCGACATCGAGATCATCTTCCTCTACCCGTGGGCCGTGTACTTCGACCAGATGTCGTGGTTCGGGCTGCTCGAGATGGTCGTCTTCATCGCCACCGTGTTCGTCGCGTACGCCTATGTCTGGCGCCGCGGCGGACTCGAATGGGACTGAGAGGTATCTGCACATGGGTCTCGAGGAGAAGCTCCCGAGCGGCGTCCTGCTGACGACCGTCGAGGGGGTCGCCGGCTACTTCCGCAAGGCCAGCTTCTGGCCCGCCACCTTCGGTCTCGCCTGCTGCGCGATCGAGATGATGACCAGCGGCGGCCCGAAGTACGACCTGGCCCGCTTCGGCATGGAGGTCTTCCGCGCCAGCCCCCGCCAGGCCGACCTGATGATCGTGGCCGGTCGCGTGAGCCAGAAGATGGCTCCCGTCCTGCGCCAGATCTACGACCAGATGGCCGAGCCCAAGTGGGTGCTCGCCATGGGCGTCTGCGCGAGCTCCGGCGGCATGTTCAACAACTACGCCGTCGTCCAGGGCGTCGACCACGTGGTCCCCGTCGACATGTACCTCCCCGGCTGCCCGCCGCGCCCGGAGATGCTGATCGACGCGATCCTCAAGCTCCACGACAAGGTCCAGAACACCCCGCTCGGTGCCAACCGCCAGGCGCAGATCCGCGAGCTGGAGGCCGAGGGCCTCGTCGCACTGCCGACCAGCGACATGAAGGGCCTCCTGCGGTGAGCGACGAGAAGCAGGTCGAGGGTCCGAAGGAGGCCGTCGAGCAGCCGGCCGTCGACCAGTCGCCCGAGAACGTCCCCGCCCCCACCGGCGAGGTCCGCCCGATCGGCGAGCGGCACGGCATGTTCGGCGTCCAGGGCACCGGCGACACCAGCGGGTACGGCGGCCTGGTGGCCCCCGTGGTCTACCCGGCGGCCGCGCAGCGGCCCTACGGCGGTTGGTTCGACGTCGTCGCCGACGGGCTGGACCCGCTGATCGAGGCGGTCGTCATCCACCGCGGCGAGATCACCTTCCACATCGCGGCGACCAACCTGGTGGCCGCGACGAGGCTGCTGCGCGACGACCCGGCGCTGCGCTTCGAGCTGTGCGCCGGCGTGAGCGGCGTGCACTACCCCGGCGACACCGGCCGGGAGCTCCACGCGGTCTACAGCTTCCTCTCGATGACCTTCAACCGGCGGATCCGGGTGGAGGTCAGCGTCCCCGACGCCGACCCGCACCTGCCCTCGATCACGCCGGTCTACCCCGCCGCCGACTGGCACGAGCGGGAGGCCTTCGACATGTTCGGGCTGATCTTCGACGGCCACCCGGCGCTGACCCGGATCCTGATGCCCGACGACTGGCCGGGCCACCCCCAGCGCAAGGACTACCCGCTCGGCGGCATCCCGGTCGAGTACAAGGGCGGCACCATCCCGCCCCCGGACCAGCGGAGGAGCTACTCATGAGCACCACCGAGGACGTCTACGCCGGCTCCAACGAGACGACCGACGGCAAGGTCTTCACCGTCTCCGGCCAGGACTGGGACGAGATCGCCGCCGGGCTCAAGGACGGAATCGGCGGCGACACTGCGGATCCAGCGGAGCGCGTCGTCGTCAACATGGGCCCGCAGCACCCCTCGACCCACGGGGTGCTCCGGCTGATCCTCGAGCTCGAGGGTGAGACGGTGACCGAGGCCCGCTGCGGCATCGGCTACCTCCACACCGGCATCGAGAAGAACATGGAGTACCGCTCCTGGGTGCAGGGCACCACGTTCTGCACGCGGATGGACTACCTGAGCCCGTTCTTCAACGAGATGACCTACGTGCTCGGCGTGGAGCGGCTGCTCGACATCGAGGACGAGATCCCCGAGAAGGCCCAGGTCATGCGGGTCCTGCTCATGGAGCTCAACCGGATCTCCTCCCACCTGGTCTGCATCGCGACCGGCGGCATGGAGATCGGCGCCCTCACCGTGATGACGATCGGGTTCCGCGAGCGCGAGCTGGTCCTCGACCTGTTCGAGCTCATCACCGGGCTGCGCATGAACCATGCGTTCATCCGTCCGGGCGGGGTCGCCCAGGACCTGCCGCCGGGTGCGCTGGAGGAGATCCGCGGGTTCGTCGCGCTGATGAAGAAGCGGCTCCCCGAGTACGCCGCCCTCTGCAACGCCAACCCGATCTTCAAGGCACGGCTCGTCGACGTCGGCCACCTCGACCTGGAGGGCTGCCTGGCCCTCGGCCTCACCGGCCCGATCCTGCGGAGCACGGGCTACCCGTGGGACCTGCGCAAGACGTCGCCGTACTCCGGCTACGAGACCTACGACTTCGACGTGCAGACCTGGGACACGTCCGACTCCTACGGCCGGTTCCGGGTGCGCCTCAACGAGATGCACGAGTCCCTCCGCATCATCGAGCAGGCGGCCGACCGCCTCGCGAAGATGGAGGGCGAGCCGGTCATGGTGGGCGACAAGAAGATCGCCTGGCCCAGCCAGCTCGCGATCGGCAGCGACGGGATGGGCAACAGCCTCGACCACATCCGCCACATCATGGGCGAGTCGATGGAGGCGCTGATCCACCACTTCAAGCTGGTGACCGAGGGCTTCCGCGTGCCGGCCGGCCAGGCCTACGTGCCGATCGAGTCGCCCCGCGGCGAGCTCGGCGCCCACGTCGTCTCCGACGGCGGCACCCGCCCGTTCCGGGCGCACTTCCGCGACCCGTCCTTCAACAACCTGCAGGCCATGGGCGTGATGAGCGAGGGCAGCATGATCGCCGACGTGATCGTCGCGGTCGCCAGCATCGACCCGGTGATGGGAGGCGTCGACAGGTGAGCGTTGCCGACAACCGGGGGCCGCGGGCCCTCGACGACAAGACGGTCGCGGAGCTCCGCGAGATCGCGGACCGCTACCCGGAGAAGCGCTCCGGCCTGCTGCCGATGCTGCACCTCGCGCAGTCGGTCGAGGGCAAGGTGACGCCGCAGGCGATCGAGACCTGCGCGGAGATCCTCGAGATCTCCCCCGCCGAGGTCAGCGGGGTCGCCACCTTCTACACGATGTACAAGCGCCACGCGGTCGGCGACTTCCACGTCGGTGTCTGCACCAACACCCTCTGCGCGGTGATGGGCGGCGACGAGATCTTCGCCCGGCTCAAGGACCACCTCGACGTCGGCAACGACGAGGTCGCCGAGAAGCGGCAGGGCGACCAGCACTCCGTGAGCCTCGAGCACGTCGAGTGCAACGCGGCCTGCGACTACGCGCCGGTGGTGATGGTCAACTGGGAGTTCATGGACAACCAGACGCCCGACAGCGCGGTGCAGATGGTCGAGGCGCTCCGCACCGGCAAGGACGTCTCGTCCACGCGCGGTCCGAGGCTCTGCACCTGGCGCGAGGCCGAGCGGGTGCTCGCCGGCTTCCCCGACGGGCGGGTGGACGAGGGGCCCACGGCCGGGCCGGCCAGCCTGGTGGGCCTGGAGATCGCCCGCGACCGTGGCTGGACCGCGCCGGACGCGCCGTCCGCGCCGGCGGTCGGGGCATCCGACTCGAAGGACGCGGCGGTCGCCGACGCCGACACCGCGCGAGCGGAGTCCGAGAGCGTCGACGAGTCCTCCGACGCCGACGAGTCGGGGGCCGAGAAGGAGGAGGCCAAGTGATGTCTCGAGACGCTCGCTCCTCGACGACCGGGAAGGGGTCACTTCGTGACTGACACCTTGACTCCCGTCCTCACCGACATGTGGGACGTCGAGCGCGGCTGGACCCTCGACGCCTACGCGGCCAAGGGCGGCTACGAGGCCGTCGACAAGGCGTTCGCGATGAGCCCGGACGACGTCATCACCGCCGTGAAGGACTCCGGCCTGCGCGGTCGCGGCGGCGCGGGGTTCCCGACCGGCATGAAGTGGTCGTTCATCCCGCAGGACAACCCGAAGCCGAAGTACCTCGTCGTCAACGCCGACGAGTCCGAGCCGGGCACCTGCAAGGACATCCCGCTGATGATGGGCAACCCGCACGTGCTCGTCGAGGGCGTGATCATCAGCTCCTACGCGATCCGCGCCAACAAGGCCTTCATCTACATCCGCGGCGAGGTGCTCCACGTCGTCCGCCGGGTGCAGGCCGCGGTCGCCGAGGCGTACGCCGCCGGGCACCTCGGCAAGGACATCCACGGATCGGGCTTCGACCTCGACGTCGTGGTCCACGCGGGTGCCGGCGCCTACATCTGCGGCGAGGAGACCGCGCTGCTCGAGGGTCTCGAGGGGCGTCGCGGCCAGCCGCGGCTCCGTCCGCCGTTCCCCGCCGTCGCGGGCCTCTACGCCAGCCCGACGGTGATCAACAACGTCGAGTCGATCGCCTCGGTGCCGAGCATCGTCGGCAACGGCGCCGCCTGGTTCGCGTCGATGGGCACCGAGAAGTCCAAGGGCTACGGGATCTTCTCGCTCTCCGGCCACGTGCAGAAGCCGGGCCAGTACGAAGCACCGCTCGGCATCACGCTGCGCGAGCTGCTCGACCTGGCCGGTGGTGTCCGGGAGGGCCACGACCTGAAGTTCTGGACGCCCGGCGGCTCGAGCACCCCGCTGCTGACCGCAGAGCACCTCGACATCCCGCTCGACTTCGAGGGCGTGGGTGCGGCCGGGTCGATGCTCGGCACGCGCGCGCTGCAGATCTTCGACGACTCGGTGTGCGTGGTGCGGGCGGTGCTGCGGTGGACCGAGTTCTACAAGCACGAGTCGTGCGGCAAGTGCACGCCCTGTCGCGAGGGCACCTGGTGGCTCGTGCAGACCCTGGCCCGCCTGGAGCGGGGGCAGGGCAGCGAGGAGGACCTCGACCTGCTGCTCGACCAGTGCGACAACATCCTCGGCCGCTCGTTCTGCGCCCTCGGCGACGGCGCGACCAGCCCGATCTCGAGCTCGATCAACTACTTCCGCGACGAGTACCTCGCGCACCTCACCCACGGTGGGTGCCCCTTCGACCCGGCCCGCTCGACGGCCTGGGCCGGCCAGGAGGTGACCGCATGACCTCCACCCCCGACAAGGTCACGGACCTGGTCAACGTCACGATCGACGGCATCCAGGTCGCCGTACCGAAGGACACGCTGGTCATCCGCGCGGCCGAGCAGGTCGGTGTCCAGATCCCGCGCTTCTGCGACCACCCCCTGCTCGCCCCCGTCGGTGCCTGCCGCCAGTGCCTGGTCGACGTCCCGGACGCGGGCAACGGCCGCGGCTTCCCCAAGCCGCAGGCCTCGTGCACGCTGCCCGTCGCCGAGGGCATGGTCGTCAACACCCAGGTCACCAGCGACGTGGCCGACAAGGCGCAGCAGGGCGTGATGGAGTTCCTGCTGATCAACCACCCGCTCGACTGCCCGGTCTGCGACAAGGGCGGCGAGTGCCCGCTGCAGAACCAGGCGATGTCCAACGGCCGCGGTGAGTCGCGCTTCGTCGGCATGCCCGGCGCCGAGGGCATCAAGCGCACCTTCCCCAAGCCGATCAACCTCTCGCCCAACGTGCTGCTCGACCGGGAGCGTTGCATCGTCTGCCAGCGCTGCACCCGGTTCGCCGAGGAGATCGCGGGCGACCCGTTCATCGAGCTCCTCGAGCGCGGCGCCGAGCAGCAGATCGGCATCGCCGAGGACGCGCCCTTCCTGTCCTACTTCTCCGGCAACGTCATCCAGATCTGCCCCGTCGGCGCGCTCACCTCGGAGCAGTACCGCTTCCGCTCGCGGCCCTTCGACCTGGTCTCGAGCCCCGGCGTGGCCGAGCACGACGCCTGCGGCTCGGCGATCCGCGTCGACCACCGCCGCGGCAAGGTCATGCGCCGCCTGGCCGGCAACGACCCCGAGGTCAACGAGGAGTGGCTGACCGACAAGGACCGGTTCGGCTTCGCCTACGCCCACGGCGACGACCGGCTCACCTACCCGCAGGTGCGGGGTGAGGACGGCGCGCTGCGCCCGGCCTCGTGGCCGGAGGCCTTCTCGGTCGCCGCCCGCGGTCTCGCTGCCGCGAAGGCGGCGGGTGGGGTCGGCGTGCTCACCGGCGGCCGGCTGACTGCCGAGGACGCCTACGCGTACAGCAAGTTCGCCCGCATCGCCCTCGGCACCAACGACATCGACTTCCGCGCCCGTCCGCTGAGCGCCGAGGAGGCCGCCTTCCTGGCCGCGCACGTTGCTCTGACGGCGCCCGGCAACGGGGGTGTGACCTACGCCGACCTCGAGTCCGCGTCGAAGATCGTCCTGGTGGGGCTCGAGCCCGAGGACGAGGCCGGCGCGATCTGGCTGCGGCTCCGCAAGAGCGTCCGCGCCGGGGGCACGCAGGTCGTCGCCCTCGCGCCCTTCACGAGCCGCGGCCTGCGCAAGCTCTCGGCGCGTGTGGTGCTGACGGCGCCCGGCGGCGAGGCCGACGGGCTCCGCTCGCTGCTCGAGAAGTCCGAGTACGGCGTCGACAGCTCCGCCGTGATCCTGGTCGGCGAGCGGCTCGCCACGGTGCCCGGCGCCCTGAGCGCCGCCGCCGAGGTCGCCGCCAAGTCCGGTGCCCGGCTGGCCTGGGTGCCGCGTCGCGCCGGCGACCGTGGTGCGATCGAGGCCGGCTGCCTGCCCACGCTGCTGCCCGGTGGCCGTCCGGTCGCCGATGCGGCAGCCCGCGTCGACGTCGCCGCTGCGTGGGGCGTCGACCAGCTGCCCGAGGCAGAGGGCCGCGACGCCGACGCGATCGTGGCGGCGCTGGTCGCCGGTGAGCTCGGCGGCCTGCTCGTCGCCGGCGTCGACCCGGCCGACACCGCCGACCCTGCCGCCACCCGCGCGGCGATCGGTGCCGCCGGCTTCGTGGTCGCGCTCGACCTGCGCGCCACCGCGGTGACCGACGTCGCCGACGTGGTCTTCCCGGTCGCCCCGGTCAGCGACAAGGCCGGCACCTTCGTCACCTGGGAGGGGCGGGTGCGACCCTTCGAGGCCGCGCTCCGTAACCCTGCCTCGCTCCCCGACCTCCGCGTCCTCGCGGGGATCGCCGAGGAGATGGGCGTCCCGCTCGGCTTCCGCACGGTCCCCGAGGCCCGCGCGGAGATGGCCCAGCTGGGGCCCTGGGACGGGGAGCGGCCGGCGCTCGGCTCACGGGGTCTCGAGACGGTCGCTAGCGCGACCTCCTCGACCAGCGGGGGCGCGAGCTCCTCGACCAGCGGGGGCGCGACCTCCTCGACCAGCGGCGAGCTGGTCCTCGCGACCTGGAAGCAGTCGATCGACAACGGCCGTATGCAGGACGGCGACAAGTACCTCCGGGCCACCGCGCGCACCCCGGTGGCGCTGGTGACCCAGGACGTCTACGACACCTACGGGCCGACGGTCACGCTGACCGGTGACCGTGGGTCGGTGACGTTGCCGGCGGAGGTCGCCCCCGACCTGGTCGACGGCGTGGTGTGGGTGCCGGCCGACTCGTTCGGCGCCGGGGTGCTCGACGACCTGGCCTCGCCGGGCAGTCGCGTGCGAGTCGAGGGAGGACAGTTATGACCGCCAACCTGATCGCGCTCGCGGCGGACAACACCCAGGAGCTGCCCGCGTTCGGCCACGACGTGTGGTGGATCGTCGTCGTCAAGACGCTGATGATCTTCGTGGTGCTCGTGCTGCTCACGCTGTTCAACATCTGGTGGGAGCGCCGGGTCGTGGCCCGGATGCAGCACCGGATCGGTCCCAACGTGCACGGCCCGTTCGGCCTGCTGCAGTCCCTGGCCGACGGCGTGAAGCTCGCGCTGAAGGAGGACCTGACGCCGAAGGCGGCCGACAAGGTCGTCTTCATCCTCGCGCCGGTCATCGCGGTCATCCCCGCGTTCGTGACGTTCAGCGTGATCCCGTTCGGGCCGGTGGTCGACCTCTTCGGCCAGCACACGCCCCTCCAGCTCACCGACATGCCGGTGGCGGTGCTGTTCGTGATGGCGATCGCCTCGATCGGCATCTACGGCATCGTGCTCGGCGGCTGGTCGAGCGGGTCGACGTACTCCCTCCTCGGTGGCCTGCGCTCGAGCGCCCAGATGATCTCCTACGAGGTCGCGATGGGTCTCGCGCTCGTCTCGGTGTTCATGTACGCGGGGTCGATGTCGACCAGCGAGATCGTGGCCGCGCAGGACGACTTCTGGTTCGGCCTGATCCTGCTGCCGTCCTTCCTCATCTACACGATCGCCATGGTCGGCGAGACCAACCGCGCACCGTTCGACCTCCCGGAGGCCGAGGGCGAGCTGGTCGGCGGGTTCCACACTGAGTACTCCTCGCTGAAGTTCGCGCTGTTCTTCCTGGCCGAGTACATCAACATGGCGACGGTGTCGGCGCTCGCGACGACGCTCTTCCTCGGCGGCTGGCACGCGCCGTTCTGGCTCGACCACGCCTGGGCGGGCGCCAACGAGGGCTACTGGCCGGTGCTGTGGTTCTTCGGCAAGGTGCTGTTCTTCATCTTCATCTTCATCTGGCTGCGGGGGTCGCTCCCGCGGCTGCGCTACGACCAGTTCATGGCGTTCGGCTGGAAGCGGCTCATCCCGATCTCGCTCGTCTGGATCCTGGCCGTCGCGACCATGCGCGTGGCCCGCGACGACCTCGAGTTCGACCGGCAGACCGCGATGATCGCCGCCGGCGTGCTGCTCGCGCTCTTCCTCCTCCTCTTCCTCGTCCCCGAGCGCAAGGTGGAGGACGATGCGACGGCCCCCGCCGCGCCGGCCCCGGGGGGATTCCCGGTGCCGCCGATGCCGGCGGGCGGCGCGGTGCGCGGCGCCGCGCGACCGTTGGTCTTCGCGTCCACCGACCCGATCACGACCCAGACCACGACGGAGGCCAACGATGGCTGACAAGCCCGAGGGGTCACCCTCCCTGAAGGAGCAGTTCTGGGACCCGGTCGCCGGCTTCGGCGTCACGTTCCGGACCATGTTCCGCAAGGTCGTGACCGAGCAGTACCCCAAGGAGAAGTTCCCGACCGCGCCGCGCTTCCACGGGCGGCACCAGCTCAACCGCTGGCCCGACGGCCTGGAGAAGTGCATCGGTTGCGAGCTCTGCGCATGGGCCTGCCCGGCCGACGCCATCTACGTCGAGGGGGCGTCGAACTCCGACCAGCCCGACCCCGACGGCAACAGCCAGCGCTACTCGCCCGGTGAGCGCTACGGCCGCGTCTACCAGATCAACTACCTGCGCTGCATCCTCTGCGGGCTCTGCATCGAGGCCTGCCCGACGCGCGCGCTGACGATGACGAACGAGTACGAGCTGGCCGACGACAACCGCCGCGACCTCATCTACGAGAAGTCCGACCTGCTCGCGCCGCTGCTGCCCGGGATGGAGCAGCCGCCGCACGCCATGCAGCTGGGCGACGACGAGAAGGACTACTACCGCGGGGAGTTCAAGGATCACGGGGCGACCGCCGGGGCGGCCTCCTCGGCCGCAGACCAGGGGGAGGGGTCGTGACCGCGTTCTGGATCCTCGCGCCGATCATGGTGCTCGCGGCGCTCGGCATCCTCTTCGTGCGCAAGGCCGTGCACGCGGCGCTCCTGCTCGCGGTCGTGATGATCAGCCTCGCGGTGCTCTACGCCGTGCTCGACGCGCCGTTCCTCTTCTCGGTGCAGATCATCGTCTACACCGGCGCGATCCTGATGCTCTTCCTCTTCGTGCTGATGCTGGTCGGCGTCGACGCGTCGGACTCGCTGGTCGAGACGATCAAGGGTCAGCGTTGGCTGGCCTGGGGCACCGGCCTGGTCTTCGCGGTCGTGATGATCGTCGGCCTGACCCAGATCAGCTTCGGCCACGCAGCGGGTCTCGACGAGGCCAACAAGGGCGGCAACGTCCCCGCGCTGGCCAACCTGCTCTTCTCCCGCTACGTCTTCGCGTTCGAGGTCACCAGCGCGCTGCTCATCACCGCCGCCGTCGGTGCGATGGTGCTCGCGCACCGCGAGCGCCTCACGCCCAAGGAGAGCCAGGCCGACATCGCTGCCCGGCGGGTGCGCGACTTCAGCGAGAAGGGTCTGCACCTGGGCCCGCTCCCGCCACCGGGCGTCTACGCCCGCCACAACGCGGTCGACACCCCCGCCCTGCTGCCCGACGGCAGCCCGGCGCCCGCGTCGGTCTCCCGCGTCCTCGCCGCCCGCGGCACGGTCCGGGTCGCCAGCACGCTCGCCGACGACATCGACGTGGTCACCGCGCAGCTCGAGCAGGACCCGGCGACCAAGCCCGAGACCGGTGGCAAGGACGCCGCCACCGCTTCCAGCGAGGAGGACCCCTCATGAGCGAGTACGTCGTGCTCTCGATGATCCTCTTCACGATCGGCTCGATCGGCGTGCTCACCCGGCGCAACGCGATCGTGGTGTTCATGTGCGTGGAGCTGATGCTCAACGCCAGCAACCTCGCGTTCGTCGCGTTCGCCCGCCAGCACGGCAACCTCGACGGCCAGATCGCCGCCTTCTTCGTGATGGTGGTGGCTGCGGCCGAGGTCGTGGTCGGGCTCGCGATCATCATGACCATCTTCCGGACCCGTCGCTCGGCCTCGGTCGACGACGCCAGCCTGCTGAAGTTCTGAGGGCCGATGTCTGCACTCTCGATCCCCGTGGTCGCGCCCGGCGACGCCGACGGCGTCTTCTCGCTGCTGTGGCTGATCATCGCGCTGCCGCTGGCCGGCGCCGCGATCCTGCTGCTGGGCGGCAGGCGCACCGACAAGTGGGGCCACTACCTCGGCACCCTGATGCCGATCGGCTCGTTCGTCATCAGCCTGGTGTGCTTCTTCACCACGCTGGGCCGCGACGAGGGTGACCGTCAGGTCGCCCAGCACCTCTACGACTGGATCGACGTGGGCGGTCTCCATGTCGGCATGGACCTGCTCTACGACCCGCTCTCCGCGCTCTTCCTGCTGCTGATCACCGGCGTCGGCTCCCTGATCCACATCTACTCGATCGGCTACATGGCGCACGACCCGCGCCGTCGCCGGTTCTTCGGCTACCTCAACCTGTTCGTCGCGGCGATGCTCATGCTGGTCCTCGCCGAGAACTACGTCGGCCTGTTCCTCGGCTGGGAGGGCGTCGGCCTGGCGTCGTACCTGCTGATCGGGTTCTGGCAGCACAAGCACTCCGCCGCCGCTGCGGCCAAGAAGGCGTTCGTCATCAACCGCGTGGGCGACATGGGCATGAGCCTGGCGATCTTCCTGTCGTTCGTGACCTTCGGCTCGACCAGCTTCACCGTGATCAGCGCCGACGCCCACGGCGCCTCGGCCACCACGCTCAACTGGCTCGGCGTGCTGCTCCTGATCGGCGCGTGCGGCAAGTCCGCCCAGGTGCCGCTCCAGGCCTGGCTCCTCGACGCCATGGAGGGTCCGACCCCGGTCTCGGCCCTGATCCACGCGGCCACCATGGTGACGGCAGGGGTCTACCTCGTGACCCGGTCGAACTTCATCTTCGAGATCGCGCCGCACGCCCAGACCGCCGTCGTCGTCGTCGCCACGGTCACGCTACTGTGGGGAGCGATCCTCGGTTGCGCCAAGGACGACATCAAGAAGGCGCTGGCCGGCTCGACCATGAGCCAGATCGGCTACATGATGCTCGGCGCCGGCCTCGGCGTCGCCGGCTATGCGTTCGCGATCTTCCACCTGCTGACCCACGGCTTCTTCAAGGCCAACATGTTCCTCGGCGCCGGGTCGGTCATGCACGCGATGGACGACGACGTCGACATGCGCCACTACGGCGCACTGCAGAAGATGGTCCCGGTGACCTTCCTGACCTTCGCGATGGGCTACCTCGCGATCATCGGGTTCCCCGGCTTCTCGGGCTTCTTCTCCAAGGACAAGATCATCGAGGTCGCGCTCACCGAGAACATCTGGGTCGGCCTGTGCGCGATGCTCGGAGCCGGCATCACCGGCTTCTACATGACGCGGCTGATGTTCCTCACCTTCTTCACCAAGAAGCGCTGGGCCGACGGGGTGCACCCCCACGAGTCGCCCTGGGTGATGACCGGTCCGCTCGTCGTGCTCGCCGCGCTGTCGGTGCTCGGCGGCGTGCTGCTGGCCGGTGACTGGATCGTCGACTTCCTCAGCCCGGTCGTCGGTCACGCGGACCACGAGGAGCCGCCGCTGCCGGCGCTCGTCATCAGCCTGCTCGTCGTCGTCGTGGTCGCGGTGGGCGTCTCGCTCGCCTGGTTCTTCGTGCAGAAGCGCGACGTCCCGCGTGAGGCGCCGACCGACGTCTCCTTCGTCACCCGCGCCGCGCGCGCCGACCTCTACGGCGACGCCATCAACGACACCCTGGTCGTGCGTCCCGGAAGCCGCCTGGTGACCGGTCTGGTCGCCACGGACAAGGGCCTCGTCGACGGCGCGTTCACGGGGGGAGGCCTGACGCTGGGCGGTGTCGCGCACGGCCTGCGCCGGCTGCAGACCGGCTACGTCCGCTCCTACGCCCTGTCCGTCCTCGGGGGCGCCCTGGTCCTCGTCCTGACCCTGGTGGCGGTGAACCTCTGATGCTCAGCCTGCTGATCTGGCTGCCCCTCGCCGGCGCGATCGCCGTCGCGGCGGCGCCCAAGAACCTGAGCCGCGTCCTCGGCCTCGGGGTCGCGGGCGCGACGCTGGTCGTCGCCGTCGTCGCCGCCTTCCAGTACGACGTCGACGGGGGCATGCAGCTCACCGAGACCCACACCTGGATCGAGGCGTTCGGCGTCCACTACGCGCTGGGCCTCGACGGCCTGGGCCTGCTGATGGTGCTGCTGACCGTCGCGATCGTGCCGCTCGTGCTCGTCGCGGAGTGGCACCAGGCCGACGACCCGAGCGGCGGCGGCGCGCGGTCGTACGTCGCCTGGGCACTGGCGCTCGAGGCGCTCTCGCTCGCGGTCTTCTGCGCCACCGACGTGTTCCTTTTCTACGTCGTCTTCGAGGCGACGCTGATCCCGGCGTACTTCCTCGTGGGCAGCTTCGGCCGCGAGGGCCGGGGCAACGCCGCGTTGAAGTTCCTCATGTTCCAGCTCGCGGGCGGCCTGATCCTGCTGGCCTCGGTCATCGGGCTCTACGTCGTCTCGGCGGAGCAGGGAAAGCCCTCCTACCTGCTGTCCGACCTCGCCTCGCTCGACATCGGCACCGACGCGGGCCGCTGGCTCTTCCTCGGCTTCTTCACCGCCTTCGCGATCAAGGCGCCGCTCTTCCCGGTGCACACCTGGCTGGCGGACACCACCGAGAAGGCGACGCCCGGCACCTCGGTGCTGCTCGTCTGCGTGCTCGACAAGATCGGCACGTTCGGGATGCTGCGCTTCTGCCTCGGGATCTTCCCGGAGGCGTCGCAGTGGGCGACCCCCGTCGTGGTCACCCTCGCGCTGATCTCGATCGTCTACGGCGCCCTGATCGCCATCGGGCAGGACGACCTGCTGCGCCTGATCGGCCTGACGTCACTGAGCCACTTCGGGTTCATCACGCTCGGGATCTTCGCCATGAGCAGCCAGGGCAGCTCCGGCGCGATCCTCTACATGGTCAACCACGGCGTCGGCACCGCCGCGCTGTTCCTGATCGCCGGCTACATCCACCAGCGCCGGGGCACGTGGTCGATCCGGGAGCTCGGTGGCCTCGAGAAGGCCACGCCGGTCCTGGCCGGTCTGTTCCTCGTCGCCGGTCTCGCGACCCTCGGTCTCCCGGGGCTGAGCTCCTTCGTGTCGGAGTTCCTGGTGCTGATCTCGGCGTTCGACTACGCCTGGTACGTCGGCGCGATCGCCGTCACCGGCATCGTCCTCGCCGCGATCTACGTGCTCTGGATGTACCAGCGCACCATGACCGGACCGACGCCGCCCGAGGTCGAGGGCACCGCGGACCTGGGCGTCCGGGAGATCGGTGCCGTCGCGCCGCTCATGGTCGCCCTGCTGCTCTTCGGCTTCTTCCCGGGCCCGCTGCTCGACGCGGCCAACCCCTTCACCAGCGACCTGCTGGCCCACGTGGGCGTCGTCGACGACGCCCCCGACGTGCCTCCTGCGACCGAGGTCCACGCCGAGACGGAGGACGCGAACTGATGCCCGACTTCAGCAAGCCGCACCTCGAGTACTTCGAGCTGCTCCCGATGCTCATCGTCTTCGGGACCGCCTGCATCGGCGTGCTCGTCGAGGCGTTCCTGCCGCGGGAGTCGCGCCGGGTGCCCCAGATCGCGGTGTCCCTGCTCGGCCTGGTCGCCGCCCTGGGCGCGACCATCTGGGTCGCGACCGACGTCGACAAGGTCGGCGACGGCGCGCGCGGTCTGGTGGGCGCCGAGGGCAGCGTGATCATCGACGGACCGACCCTCTACCTGTGGGGGCTGCTGCTCATCTTCGGCATCCTCGGCGTCGCGCTCTTCGCCGAGCGCCGGCTCGAGGGCGGCTTGTCCGCATTCGCCGGGCAGGCCGCAGCGCTGCCGGGCACCGAGGCCGAGCGGGTCGCCGCCACCAAGGGCCTCGACCACACCGAGGTCTACCCGCTGGTGCTCTTCGCGATCGGCGGCATGCTGCTCTTCCCGGCGTCGGGCGACCTGCTCACCATGTTCGTCGCGCTCGAGGTGCTCTCGCTGCCGCTCTACCTCCTCTGCGGGCTGGCGCGTCGGCGCCGGTTGCTGAGCCAGGAGGCGGCGCTGAAGTACTTCCTGCTCGGCGCGTTCTCCTCGGCCTTCTTCCTGTACGGCGCCGCGCTGGTCTACGGCTACGCGGGCTCGGTCTCGTTCGCTGCCATCGACCAGGCGGTGCGCGGCGACAGCGAGCAGCACGGGTTGCTGCTCGCCGGCATCGCGCTCCTCGCGGTGGGCCTGCTCTTCAAGGTCGGCGCCGCGCCGTTCCAGGCCTGGACGCCCGACGTCTACCAGGGCGCCCCCACGGCGGTGACCGCCTTCATGTCGGCCGGCACGAAGGCCGCCGCGTTCGGCGCGCTGCTGCGCCTCTTCTACGTCGCCTTCGGCGGCGAACGCTGGAGCTGGCAGCCGATGCTCTCGGTCGTCGCGGTGGCGACCATGCTGCTCGGCGCGGTGCTGGCGATGGTGCAGAGCGACGTCAAGCGCATGCTCGCCTACTCGGCGGTCGCCCACACCGGCTTCCTGCTGACCGGCGTGATCGGCGCGCAGGGCGCCGGACAGCTGGCCGACGGCCAGTACTCCTCGCTGGAGGGCGTGCTCTTCTACCTCACCACCTACGGTTTCGCCTCGGTCGGCGCCTTCGCGCTGGTGACGGTCGTCCGCGATGCAGGTGGCGAGGCCACCAGCACGGCGGCCTGGGCGGGCCTCGGGAAGCGCTCGCCGGTGGTTGCGGGTGCGTTCGCCTTCTTCCTGCTGTCGATGGCCGGGATCCCCTTGACGGCGGGCTTCATCGGCAAGTGGGCGGTCTTCACCTCGGCGATGTCCGCGGGCTTCTGGTGGGTCGTCCTGGTCGCGATCGTGTCGAGCATCATCGCGATCTTCTTCTACGTCCGACACATCCGGCTGATGTTCTTCACCGACCCCGAGCCGGGGACGACCGCCGCCGTCAGCGAGGCCTCGGTGCTCACCTTGGGCACCGTCGCGATCTGCCTGGCGGCCACCCTGGTGCTCGGTGTTGTGCCGGGCCCGGTGCTCGACCTGGTGGTGCATGCGGGAGACTTCATCAGGTGAACTCCGACTCGCCGGCCCGGAAGGCGCCGCCCAGCCCTGCCGAGCTGGCGCTGCCGATCACCGACGACGCCCTGGCCGCGCGCCTGCGCGACCGGATGACAGCGGTCGAGGCAGCGCTCTTCGAGCACGCAAGCAGCCGGGCGCCGTACGTCACCGAGGCGGCGCGCCACCTGCTCGCTGCCGGTGGCAAGCGGTTCCGACCGCTCCTGGTGCTGCTGGCCGCGGAGGCGGGTGACCGTCCCGACGCCGAGGAGGTCCGCACCGCCGCGTGCGTCGTGGAGATCACCCACGTCGGGTCGCTCTACCACGACGACGTGATGGACGAGGCGGCCCTGCGCCGCGGCGCCGACTCCGCCAACTCGCGCTACGACAACCTGGTCGCGATCCTCACCGGCGACTGGCTCTTCGCGAAGTCCTCCGAGCTGACCGCCCAGCTGGGCCCCGAGGCCGTCCGCATCCAGGCCGAGACCTTCACCCGCCTGGTCGAGGGCCAGATCCTCGAGACGGTCGAGCCCGGCCCCGGGGAGGACGCCCTGCAGCACTACCTCGAGGTCGTCGCGGGCAAGACCGGCTCGCTCATCGCGACGTCGGCCCGCTACGGCGCCATGTTCAGCGGCGCGGCGCCGGAGGTGGTCGAGGCGCTCACGCAGTACGGCGAGCTCGTCGGCACCGCGTTCCAGCTCTCCGACGACATCCTCGACATCGCCTCGGAGACCGAGGAGTCGGGCAAGACGCCGGGCACCGACCTGCGCGAAGGTGTCCCGACGCTGCCCGTGCTGATGGCCCAGGCCTCCACCGACCCGGCGGACGCCCGGCTGCTGGAGCTCCTGGGCGCCGACCTCGACGACGACGCCCTGCACGCCGAGGCCCTCGACCTCCTTCGCAAGCACCCGGCGATGGACGAGGCCCGTGCCTATGTCATCGCGCGCGCCGAGGAGGCCAAGCAGCTGCTGACCGCACTGCCGGAGGGTTCGGTGCGCGACGCTCTCGAGGCGTTCGCCGACGTGGTCGCTACGCGGACGGCGTAGCCGGCCCCGCGACGCCCTCGTCGTCCGTCGCGAGGATCGCCCGCAGCGCCGCCCGGTGCGCCTGGTAGGCGCGCCGCCCCGCGCGGGTGATCCGGTAGGTCGTCGACGCGCCCGGACCGCGGCCCTGCTTGCGGATGTCGACGTAGCCGGCCCTGGCGAGCTCGGCCATCTGCTTGGACAGGTCGGACGCGCTGACGTCGAGGTGGTCGCGGACGAAGGCGAAGTCCGCGTCGACGGCGTTGCACAGCAGCGCCATGGCGGCGAGCCGCTTCGGCGCGTGGATCACCGGGTCGAGCCCGAACTGGCTCATGCCAGTCGCGCTCGCGCCCGGGCGGCGGCCGAGGAGTAGGCACGCTCGTAGAGTGCGATCGCCGCGGTGACCACGACGAGGGCGACGACCGCGGAGAGCCAGGGCGTGGTGCGCCACAGCAGGGCGCCGACCAGCGCGACCACGGCGACCGCGCCGACGACGAAGGCCCGCATCACGCTGCGGACCTCCTGAGGAGCCCGGCCACGGGGCCAGGTGCCGCGGTAGCGGCGGTACCACGCCACGAAGCCGAGCTCGAGCACCACCAGGAGGCCGAGCGCGGCGGCCCGCGTCGGGTCGTCGGACGGGATGGCCGTCGCGAGGCAGAACGCCGCGGCCCAGAGCCCGGTCGCCGGCGGGTACCACGCCGGCGTCGGCGGGTAGTCGATGTAGGGCGCCGCGGCCGCTCGCTCGGCCTGGCGCAGAGCATCGGCGGCGTCAGCATTACTTTCCATGACGGCAAGTATTGCGAGTGCTTTCCAAGTCGTCAAGTACTTGGCCGGTCGCGTGCGTCAGTGACGCGGTCTGCCGTCGTCGCTCCCGGACCGCGTCCCAGGTGAAGATCGTCAGCGCGAGCCAGACCAGGACGAAGCCGATCCACCGGCCGGGCGGCATGTGCTCGCCGAGCACGGTGATGCCGAGGCCGAACTGGATCACCGGGGCCAGGTACTGCAGCAGACCCAGTGACGTCATCGACAGCCGGGTGGCGGCGCCGCCGAAGAGCAGGAGGGGGATGGCGGTCACGACTCCGCTCGACATCAGGAGCAGCGCGTGACCGGGGCCCTCGGAGGAGAAGTGCGCGTCGCCGGTCGTGGCCAGCCATGCCAGGTAGGCCAGGGCGAAGGGTGCGATCAGCGACGTCTCGAGGGCGAGGCTCTCGATCGCCCCGACCGACGCCTGCTTCTTCGCGAGGCCGTAGGTGCCGAACGAGAAGGCGAGCACCAGCGCCACCCACGGCGGCCGCCCGTAGTCGAGGGTCAGCACGAGCACGGCGGCGAAGCCGATGCCGAGAGCGGTCCACTGCACCGACCGCAGTCGCTCGCCGAGGACCAGCACGCCCATCAGCACCGTGACGAGTGGGTTGATGAAGTAGCCGAGAGAGGTCTCGACCACCCGGGAGGAGTTCACGCCGTAGATGTAGGTGCCCCAGTTGGAGGTGATCGTCGCTGCGGCGAGCATGAGGAGCAACGTCGTACGACGGCTGCGGAGCAGCTCGCGCAGCGCCGCCCGTCGGCGCAGCGCCACGACGAGCACCGCCATGACCACGGCCGACCACACGATGCGGTGGGCGAGGATCTCGACGGGCCCGCTCGGCTCGAGGAGCGGGAAGTAGAGCGGGAAGGCGCCCCAGAGGCCGTAGGCCGCGAGCCCGAACAGCAGCCCGCGCCGCGACTCCACCATGTCACAAGCGTACGGCCTCGACGATCATGACACCATGCGGGGCCCGTCGAGTTGTTTCGCGGGCGGTCGGCCGGGTAGGAAGGGGGCTGATCATCACCTTCTCGGCTCTAGGGGGCTTCATGCCACGCATTCTCGGAATGTTCATCGCTGCCATCACCGCTGTGCTGCTGGTCGCACCGACCGTCGCGCCGGCGCACGCGGAGGCCGGCAGCCGCGACCGCACGTCGGTCTCCGACCGCGCGCTGCCGCAGCGTCCGGTCACCATCTGGATCAAGCAGACCAAGGCGACCACGCGCGGTGTCTACGTCAAGATCGGCGGCAAGGCGACCGCGTGGAAGCACAAGCCGGTCATGCTGCAGAAGAAGCGCAACGGCGTGTTCCGCACGATCGACCGCAACCGCACCAACGACCGCGGTCAGTACTCCTTCCGCAAGTTCCTCAGGACCGGCACCCACCGCTTCCGCGTGAAGGTGCCCAAGGGCAACGGCTACGCGGCCAGCTACAGCCCGGTCGCGGGTGGCACGGTCACGAGCTGACGCTCCGACGTACGACGAAGGGCCCCGCCGACTCGGCGGGGCCCTTATTCGTCGTTGCCCGTGGCGTCAGGGGGCGTCGGTCAGCCGACGGCCCAGGTGTCGCCGGCGTTGAGCAGCCGGGTCAGCCGGTCGTGGTCGGTGCCCTCGACGGCGGCCTGGGCGTCCGCGACCTGGGCGCGCGCCTGGTCGTCGTAGGTCGGCCGCTCCACCTGGCGGAAGATGCCGATCGGCGAGCGGTTGAGGTATCCGGCGTCGGTGAGGCGCGAGATCGCGAACGCGGTGGACGGGTCCGGGTGGTGCGCGTCGTGGACCAGCAGCTGGTCGTCGGTGACCGAGGCCGTGTCGACGACCTCGACACCGCCGGCCGCGCGCACGAGCGCCTTGTCGCCGCGACCGGTGGCCGCGTCGCGGCTGCCGAACGTGATCGGCTCGCCGTGGACCAGCGGGATGATCGCGTGCTCCTTGGTCTCGTTGTCCTTGATCGCGTCGAAGGCGCCGTCGTTGAAGATCGGGCAGTTCTGGTAGATCTCCACGAACGAGGTGCCGCGGTGGGCGGCTGCGGCTGCGAGGACGGCCGTGAGGTGCTTGCGGTCGGAGTCGATGGTGCGCGCGACGAAGCTGGCCTCCGCGCCCAGGGCCAGGGAGACCGGGTTGAACGGGTGGTCCAGCGACCCGACGGGGGTGGACTTGGTGACCTTGCCGACCTCGCTGGTGGGGGAGTACTGACCCTTGGTGAGGCCGTAGATCCGGTTGTTGAACAACAGGATCGTCATGTTGACGTTGCGGCGCAGCGCGTGGATCAGGTGGTTGCCGCCGATGGAGAGGGCGTCGCCGTCACCGGTGACGACCCAGACCGAGAGGTCCTCACGGGCGGTGGCGATGCCGGTCGCGATCGACGGCGCTCGGCCGTGGATGGAGTGCATGCCGTAGGTGTCGAGGTAGTAGGGGAACCTCGACGAGCAGCCGATGCCGGAGACGAAGACGATGTTCTCGCGGCGCAGGCCGAGGTCGGGCAGGAAGGACTGCACGGCCTTCAGCACGGCGTAGTCGCCGCAGCCGGGGCACCAGCGGACCTCTTGGTCGCTGGTGAAGCTCTTGCCGGTCTGGGGTGGGTCCCCGGCGTCGTGGCGGGGGACGAGCTCGGTGCCCGAGCGGAGGGCCGGAGTGCCCAGGTCGGTGGTGGTGCTCATCGCTGTGTCCTCATGACAGGGGTGCCTCCTCGTGGTCGGCAGGGGGGTTGAGTCCGTGCTGGCCCAGCTCGACGTCGATGCCCTCGGCCTGCCCGACCAGCTGACCGATGGCCTCGGCGAGCTCGGCGGCCTTGAGCGGCAGCCCGTAGACGTGGTTGTAGCCGACGGCGTCGACGAGGTACTCGGCGCGCAGCAGCTTGGAGAGCTGGCCGAGGTTCATCTCGGGGACGAGGACCTTGTCGTAACGGCGCAGGATCTCGCCGAGGTCGCGGGGGAAGGGGTTGAGGTGGCGCAGGTGCGTCTGGGCCACGTGGTAGCCGGCGCGGCGCACGCGCCGGCAGGCCGCGCCGATCGGACCGTACGTCGATCCCCAGCCGATGACCAGGACCTTCGCCTCGCCGGAGGGATCCTCGACCTCGAGTGGGGGCAGCGACTTGGCGATCGCCTCGACCTTGGCCTGGCGGGTGCGGACCATGAAGTCGTGGTTGGCGGGGTCGTAGGAGATGTTGCCGTGACCGTCGCCCTTCTCCAGGCCGCCGATGCGGTGCTCCAGTCCGGCGGTCCCGGGGATCGCCCACGGGCGGGCGAGGGTCTCGGCGTCGCGCTGGTAGGGCCAGAACTCGTCCGGTTCCCCGCCCTCGGACTTCGCCGAGGCGTGGTTGGGGCCCGTGGCGAAGTCGGGGTCGATGGCGGGCAGGTCGTCGACGTCGGGGATGCGCCAGGGCTCGGAGCCGTTGGCGAGGTAGCCGTCGGAGAGCAGCATGACCGGGGTGCGGTAGGTGATCGCGATGCGGGCGGCCTCGACGGCGGCGGCGAAGCAGTCGCCGGGCGACTGCGGAGCGACGATCGGGACGGGTGCCTCGCCGTTGCGGCCGTACATGGCCTGCATCAGGTCGGCCTGCTCGGTCTTGGTCGGCAGACCCGTGGAGGGACCGCCGCGCTGGACGTCGATCACGAGCAGCGGCAGCTCGGTCATCACGGCGAGGCCGATCGCCTCGGACTTCAGCGCGATGCCCGGTCCTGACGTGGTCGTCACGCCGAGCGAGCCGGCGAAGGAGGCGCCGATGGCGGCGCCGATGCCGGCGATCTCGTCCTCGGCCTGAAGCGTGGTGATGCCGAACGCCTTGTGCTTGGACAGCTCGTGGAGGATGTCGGAGGCCGGGGTGATCGGGTAGGACCCCAGGAACACCGGCAGTCCGGAGCGCACTCCGGCCGCGATCAGGCCGTAGGAGAGGGCGAGGTTGCCGGTGATGTTGCGGTAGGCGCCGGCCGGCAGCGTTGCGGGCTTGATCTCGTAGCGGACGACGAACGTCTCGGTGGTCTCGCCGAAGTTCCAGCCCGCCTTGAAGGCCGCCAGGTTGGCGCCGAGGATGTCGGGGCTCTTCTTGAACTTCGACTCCAGGAACTTCGTGGTCGGCTCGGTCGGGCGGCCGTACATCCACGACAGCAGGCCGAGGGCGAACATGTTCTTCGCCCGCGCCGCGTCCTTGCGGGACAGGCCGAACTCCTTGACCGCCTCGACCGTCATGCCGGTCAGGTCGACGGCGTGCACCTGGAACTCGCCGAGGGGGTCGTTGGCATCGCCGAGCAGGTCGAGCGGGTTGACGTCGTACCCGGCCTTGTCGAGGTTGCGCTTGGTGAAGTCGTGGGTGTCCACGATGATCGCCGCGCCCTTGGGGAGGTCGCCGAGGTTGGCCTTCAGCGCGGCCGGGTTCATCGCCACCAGCACGTCGGGCCGGTCGCCGGCGGTGAGGATGTCGTGGTCCGCGAAGTGCACCTGGAAGGACGACACGCCCGGCAGCGTGCCCTGGGGGGCGCGGATCTCGGCGGGGAAGTTGGGCAGGGTGACCAGGTCGTTGCCGAAGACGGCCGACTCCTGGGTGAACCGGTCACCGGTCAGCTGCATGCCGTCGCCGGAGTCGCCGGCGAACCGGATGATCACCCGGTCGAGCTGCTTGACCTGCTTGGTCTGACTCACGTTCGATCCACTTTCCCTACAGCCCCGGTGTCAGGGCGTCGTGCGCTGAGGTTCGTAGGTGTCGCGGCGCCGCGGCGCACCTCGTCCCGATTCTAGAACGTGTTCCAGTTTTCTGCTGGACACGTGTCCGAAGTCTCGCCCGCGCACTCCCGGCACGCCCCCCAACGATAGTCCGCGATCGGAGCGCGACCGATTCTTCGCCAGCCCCTGGGCGCGGGCGCCGGGTGACCTCGCTCACACACCCGGGCTCGCC
This sequence comes from Nocardioides candidus, assembly GCF_041321175.1. NCBI lineage: Bacteria > Bacillati > Actinomycetota > Actinomycetes > Propionibacteriales > Nocardioidaceae > Nocardioides > Nocardioides candidus. The sequence continues at coordinate 819,230 of NZ_JBGGWC010000001.1, forward strand.
GAGCGCGCACGAGATCCCGGTCCGACACGCGGGACTTGCGTATTGACTCACTAAAGTCTAGTAATCTACCTGTCATTCACGATGAAGGCCGTGCCTACCGGGGCATCGGTCGGGACAAGGAAGTGAAGTCATGAAGAAGACGCTCAAGGCAGCGGTGGTGGGGTTGACCGGGGCACTGGCCTTGACCGCCTGCACGTCCGCCGGCGGCACCAGCTCCAAGGACACGCTCTCGCTCGTCGGGTTCTCCGTCCTCGAGACGGCCAACAACGCGGAGTTCTCCGCCTTCCAGGACACCGACGCCGGCAAGGACGTCGAGTTCGCGCCGTCCTACGGTCCGTCCGGCGACCAGAGCCGTGCGGTCGAGGCCGGGGCCGACGCCGACGTCGTGCACTTCTCGCTCGAGACCGACATGACCCGCCTGGTCGACGCCGGTCTGGTCTCCGACGACTGGAAGTCGGGCCCGACCAAGGGCATCGCCACCAGCTCCGTCGTCGTGATCGCCGTCCGCAAGGGCAACCCCGAGGGCATCACCGGCTGGGACGACCTGGTCGAGGACGGCACCACCGTGGTCGCCGCCAACCCGGGCTCCTCGGGCGCGGCGCGCTGGTCGATGCTCGCCGCCTGGGAGCACATCGTGGGCAACGGCGGGACCGACGCCGAGGCCAAGGCGTACGTCGCCAAGCTGCTCGCGAACACCCCGGTGCTCCCTGCCAGCGGCCGCGACGCGACCTCGGCGTTCCTCGAGGGCGACCAGGACGCGCTCATCACCTACGAGAACGAGGCGATCCTCGCCAAGCAGAACGACTCCGACATCGACTACGTCATCCCGGACGACACCCTGCTGATCGAGAACCCCGCGGCCGTCACGGTCGACGCCAAGGACGGCGCGCAGGACTTCCTCGACTTCCTCGAGAGCGCCGACGGCCAGGAGATCTACGCGAAGTACGGCTTCCGCCCGGTCGCAGGTGTCGACGGCGTGGAGGTGCCCGAGGTCGAGGGCGCCAACGACCCGTCCGACCCGTTCCCCGCCCCGGCGAAGCTGTTCACGATCGACGGTGACCTCGGTGGCTGGAGCGAGGCTGCCGACAAGTTCTTCGCCGACGGCGAGGACGGTGAGCCGCTCGGCATCATCATCGACCTGATCCAGAAGTCGGGCACCGACGCCCAGGACGACTGACAGCCCGCATGACTGCTGCATCGCTCGATGCTCCGGCCCGCCCGACGCCTCGGCGTCGGGCGGGTCGCAGCACGACCCTGACCCCGGGTTCGTCGCTCGCGCTGGGGATCTCGATCGTCTGGTTCAGCCTGCTGGTCCTGATCCCCCTCACGGCCGTCGTCGTGTCCGCCAGTGACCGTGGCTGGTCCGGCTACTGGCAGACCATCACCAACCCGCAGACCATGGCGGCCGTCCGGCTCACCGTCGGACAGTCCGTCCTCGTGACGCTCGTCAACATCGTCGTCGGCACGGTCATCGCCTGGGTGCTGGTGCGCGACCGGTTCTTCGGCAAGCGGCTGCTCGACGTCATCATCGACATCCCGTTCGCGCTGCCGACGATCGTCGCCGGTCTGGTCCTGCTCGGCCTCTACGGGCCGAACAGCCCGCTGGACCTGCACTGGGCCTACACCCGCAACGCGGTGACCCTCGCGCTCGCCTTCGTCACCCTGCCGTTCGTCGTACGCACGGTGCAACCGGTGCTGGAGGAGCTCGACCACGACGTCGAGGAGGCGGCCGCGTCGCTCGGCGCGAGCCGCGGCACGATCTTCCGTCGCGTCATCCTTCCCAGTCTGGTGCCGGCGATCACCGCCGGTGCGGCGCTCTCGTTCGCCCGGGCGATCGCGGAGTACGGCTCGCTGGTGCTGCTGAGCGGCAACAAGCCCTTCCACACCGAGGTGGTGTCGGTCCGTGTGCTCACCCACATCGAGAACGGCAGCGGTGCGTCCGCCGCGGCGGTCGCGAGCCTGATGCTCCTCGTCGCCTTCGTCGTGATCGTGCTGCTCGACATCATCCAGAGGCGGGTGAGCTCCCGTGCTTGAGGTCTCCACCCCTGTGAAGTGGCTGCTCCGCGTGATCGCGGTCGGCTACGTCTTCTTCCTGGTCGCCTGGCCGGTCGAGACGATCATCAAGACGGCCTTCTCCGACGGCGTCGGGCCCCTGCTCGACGTCTTCTCCGAGCCGGCCACCGTGCACGCGCTGCTGCTGACCCTCGAGATCGCCGTCCAGGCGGTGCTGATCAACCTGGTCTTCGGCGTGACCATCTCGATCCTGCTGGTGCGCTACGAGTTCCCGGGGAAGCGGCTGCTGTCCGCACTGATCGACCTGCCGATGTCGGTCTCGCCGATCGTCGTCGGACTCGCCCTGCTCCTGGTCTACAACGGCCGTGACGGCTGGTTCGGTCCGACCGTCGAGGAGTGGGGCCTGCGGATCATCTTCAGCGGCACCGGCATGATCATGGCGACCTGCTTCGTCGCGCTGCCGCTGGTCATCCGCGAGGTCGTGCCCGTCCTGCAGGAGATCGGCGACGACCAGGAGCAGGCGGCACGCAGCCTGGGTGCCAACTTCCGCCAGACCTTCTGGCGGATCACCCTGCCGTCCATCCGCTGGGCCGTCGTCTACGGCGTGGTCCTGAGCCTCGCGCGCAGCCTCGGCGAGTTCGGCGCGGTGAAGGTCGTGTCCGGCAACGTCATCAACCAGACCCAGACCGCCACGCTGCTCGTGGAGTCGAAGTACCAGAGCTTCGACCAGCCCGGCGCCTACTCGATCGCGTTCGTGCTGGCGTTCATCAGCGTGCTCTGCATCGTCGTGGTCTCCCTGCTCCGACCCAAGGAAGGTCACCTCAAATGAGCATCGAAGTAACCAACGTGACCAAGAAGTACGGCGACTTCTACGCCCTCGACGACGTCAGCGTCTCGCTTCCCACCGGTCAGCTCACCGCCCTGCTGGGGCCGTCGGGCGGCGGGAAGTCGACGCTGCTGCGGATCATCGCCGGGCTCGACACCGCCGACACCGGCAGCGTCGCGATCGAGGGGGTCAACGCCACGAAGCTCCCGCCGCAGAAGCGGAACGTCGGCTTCGTCTTCCAGCACTACGCGGTCTTCAAGCACATGACGGTGGCGAAGAACGTCGCGTTCGGGCTGGAGATCCGTCGCACGCCGAAGGCGGAGGTCAAGCGCAGGGTCGGCGAGCTGCTCGAGCTCGTCCACCTGTCGCAGTTCGCGGACCGGATGCCGTCCCAGCTCTCCGGTGGTCAGCGGCAGCGCATGGCGCTGGCCAGGGCGCTCGCCGTCGAGCCCTCGGTCCTGCTGCTCGACGAGCCGTTCGGCGCGCTCGACGCGAAGGTCCGCAAGGAGCTGCGCGAGTGGCTGCGCCGCCTCCACGACGAGGTCCACGTGACGACCGTGTTCGTCACCCACGACCAGGAGGAGGCGATGGAGGTCGCCGACGAGATCGTCGTGATCAACCAGGGCCGCGTGGAGCAGATCGGCACGCCCGACCAGCTCTACGACGAGCCCGCGAGCGACTTCGTCATGGGCTTCCTCGGCGAGGTGACCCGGCTGGGTCCGGTGCGACTGCGGCCGCACGACGTCGAGGTCGCCGTCACGCCGGGCCGGGCCGGGGCCTTCCCGGGCACCGTGACGCGGGTGCTGCGGGTGGGCTTCGAGGTCCGCCTCCAGGTGCAGCTCGACGATGAGTTCGGTGCGGGGGCGGAGCCGGTCTCAGTGGTGCTCTCGCGCAGCCACGCGCGCTCGCTCGACGTCGAGCTCGGCTCCAAGGTGTGGCTGACGGCCGCCGTCGGCGCCGTGACGGTGCCGGCGATGGTCGCCGTCTAGGAGGGTCCGACCAGGGCCTCGACGCGTCGCTTGAGGGCTTCCGCATGGCGCCGGAAGCCCTCGGCGACGCGGTCGGGCCCCGCCAGGCGGACGGCCGGTCCGCTGAACTCCTCGACCGTGTCGTACGTCGTCGGGCCGCCCGGTCTCCGGACGAGCCGCTGGTGCCGGGTGCCCCGGATGAGCCGCAGCCGGGTGGGCAGGCCGGCGTAGACGTAGGAGAGGCGAGCCGTCGTGACGCCGTCGGCATCGGTCGTCGGCGGGTCGATGGCCGTGATCACCTCGGGCGAGCGCGTCGTCCGGCCGCCCGCCCACCGCACGTGCAGCACGATCGGGTTGCCGACGGCCGCAGGTTGCGGAGTCTCGGCGCGGAAGACGAAGGGGTTCCAGTCGCCGTACGCCTCGGTGTCGAGCATGACGGCCCAGACCTGCTCCAGCGGCGCCTCGATGTCGACGATCGCGCGGGGCTCAGCACGCATCGAGCTGGTTGGCCAGGGTCTGCGCTGCGCCCAGCCGCTTGTCCGGCTGGCCGCCGAGGAGCACGACGATCCCGGTGGCCTCCGCCTTCTGGATGCACGACTGCTTCACGGCGTCGTCGTGGGCGTGCTCGGCATCCTCGTGGGCCTGCTGGCCGGCGTGCCAGACCAGGACCGCGTTGACCGCGACCAGCGCGACGAGGACGGAGAGCAGGATCGTGATCACCCGGTTCATGATCCGAACCATAAGGCGTTGGGAAGCCCAACAATTAGCCCGTTGGGCTGATTCGTCAGGCGCCGCGCCCGTCTAGCGTCGGGAGCCGGTCCGGTCACCGCCGGGCCGCTCTCGGGCACACCATCCCCCCGGCTCAAGGACGGCAACGCATGAGGCTTCCCACACCCACCTTCGGCAAGGTGCTCGCTGGCACCGCGGTGCTGTTGGTCGCGACGACCGGCACGGCGTACGCGGCGAACACGGTCGGCAGCGGCGACATCATCAACAACAGCGTCCAGAGCGTCGACATCAAGGACGGCACGATCGCGTCGATCGACATCCTCGACGGGTCGATCAAGAGCGGCGACATCGCGGACGCGAGCGTGTCGACGGCCGACATCCTCAACGAGTCGCTCAAGTCGGTGGACATCCTCAACGACTCGATCCTGTCCGCCGACATCAAGAACGGGACGTTGGTCGGCAACGACCTCGCCAACGAGACCATCACGTCGGCGAAGATCCTCGACGGCACCATCACCGGCGGTGACGTGGCCGACGGCTCCCTCGACGGCGCCGACGTCGCCGACGAGTCGCTGACCAGCTCCGACCTCGCCACCGACTCGGTCCAGGCGACCGAGGTCGCGGACAACTCGATCGACGCCGGCGAGATCGTCGACTTCGGGCTGACGAACGAGGACATCGGTGTCCTGTACGCCCAGGTCAACAGTGACGGGAGCATCTTCAGCAGCAGCGGTGGGGTGACCGGCACCTCGCTCGGCACCGGCACCTACCAGGTCGACTTCGGGCGGAACATCTCCAACTGCGGCTACTTCTCCACCCAGGGTGAGGGCGGCATCGGCGGTGCCGGTGGTGCGATCACCGGTGTGACCGACCGTTCGGGCAACCCCAACGCGGTGTTCGCCACGACCCGTGACGCCACGGGCACGCTGGTCAACGCGGCGTTCCAGTTGCTGGTGGTCTGCTGATGCAGCTCCACCTGAAGCACGGCATCGCCGCCGGGGCGACGGTGCTGGCCGTGGTGATCGCGGCCCCCGCGATCGGAGCCGCCTCCGGCTCCGACAAATCGGGCCAACCGCCCCCGGGCGCCAAGGGCGCGGTGGCGACCAGCCACTTCGCCCCCGTGCCGAAGCAGCCCCCCGCCGGCACCAGGGGCACGGTGGCCAAGGGTCACTTCGCCCCGGTGCCGAAGCAGCCGCTGAACAGGTACCCGCAGAAGTCGACCGGCATCAAGCTCGGCAAGCAGCTGCGGCACAGCAAGCACGACAACGGCGTGAAGGGACTGCGCCCGACCAAGGACCACGGCAAGAAGAACCTGCCGGTCCAGAAGGGCTGAGAACCGCGCACCGGGGCCCGGCTCCTTGGGGGAGTCGGGCCCCGGTCATGCGCCGGGTCGTATTAGCCCGTAAGGCTGATTACAGAGGGGCGGGGCGGGTCTAGCGTCGAAATCAGGCTCGTTCGGCGAGCCGGTCTCGGGCCCCCACCCTCTCCAGGAAACGGCAAGCGCATGAGGCTCCCGCAACCCACCTTCGGCAAGGTCCTGGCCGGCACCGCGATCGTGCTGGTCGCGACCACCGGCACCGCCTACGCGGCGAACACGGTCGGCAGCGCCGACATCATCAACAACAGCGTGCAGAGCGTCGACATCAAGGACGGCACCGTCGCCAGTGTCGACATCCTCAACGGCACCGTCACCGGCGGTGACATCGCCGACGCGTCGATCACCACCGCCGACGTCCTCAACGAGTCGATCAAGTCCGTCGACATCCTCAACGACTCGGTGCTCTCGGCCGACATCAAGAACGGCACGATCGTCACCAACGACATCTCCGACGGCGGTGTCACCACGGCGGACATCCTCGACGGGACGATCGGCTCGGCCGACGTGGGGGACGGCTCGCTCACCGGCACCGACGTCACCGACAATTCACTGACCGGCGACGACGTCCAGGACAACACGCTCGGGACGCTGGACATCGCCACCGACGCGATCGACTCCGACGAGATCCTCGACTTCGGGCTCAGCAACGAGGACGTCGCCGTGCTCGGCGCAGCTGTCAACGCCGACGGGACCCTCCACCACAGCCAAGGGTTCTCGGTCACTACAAGTCACCTCGGCACCGGCCTCTACCAGGTCGACCTCGGTCGCGACGTCCAGTCCTGCGTCTACAACGCGACGATCGGCACCACCACGGCGGGCAACGCCGCGAGCGGGTTCATCGACGTGTCTCCGCGGTCCGGGGTCCCGAACGCGGTCTTCGTCGACATCCACAACGCGGCCAACACCGCCGGCCAGGACTCGCCGTTCCACCTCACGGTGGTGTGCTGACCATGCAGCGACGGAGGCACTCGCAACCGGTGCGCTGGCGCACGGGCATCGCCACACTCGCGATGGTCGGCGGAGCCGCGGTCGCGGTCCCGGCGCTCGCCCAGGCGCTGCCGGACTCGGCGGGCGGCAGCCACGGACAGCCGCCGCCCGGCGCCTCGACGGCCAAGGTCCATGCCGCTCCGCAGGGCACCCAACCGCCCGCCGGGGCGCAGGCCAAGACCTACAAGGCGCCGCCCCTCGGCGTCCAGCCCGCCGGGCCTAAGGTCCGGCCCGGTCCGCCGACCCAGGTCCAGGGCCCGAAGGAGAAGAGGTCGCCGCGCAACGGGCACGTCGCCCGCCGCCTCGACAAGGGTGGCGTGAACGGCGCTGCCGGCCGCCGCACGGACGGCTGACCTGACTCCTGCGCTGGGCCGTGCTCGCCACGGCCCAGCGCGAGGTGGACTCAGCGGTAGTTGGTGAACTGCACCGCGAAGTCGTAGTCCTGCGCCTTCACCAGCGCCTGGACGGCCTGGAGGTCGTCGCGCTTCTTCGAGGACACCCGGAGCTCGTCGCCCTGGACCTGGGCCTTGACGCCCTTGGGGCCCTCGTCGCGGATCAGCTTGCTGATCTTCTTGGCGTCCTCGGAGGTGATGCCCTCCTTGAGGGTGATCGCGATCTTCGACTGCTGGCCGGACGGGCGGGGCTCGGACGCGTCGAGGATCTTCAGCGACTGGTTGCGCTTGATCAGCTTGTCCTGGAAGACGCTGAGCACGGCACTCGCCCGGTCGTCCGCCGAGGCTGTGATCTCGATCGCCTGCTCGCCCTTCCACTCGATGGTGGCGCCGGTGCCCTTGAAGTCGAAGCGGGTCGCGACCTCCCGCGCCGTCTGGCCGAGCGCGTTGTCGACCTCCTGGCGGTCGATCTTGCTGACGATGTCGAAGGAGGAATCGGCCATGTCTAGTTCAGTCCCCTGGTTTTCTTGGACGGGCACGTGCTGCGCTATTGTTTCGCGTCGTTGTCGACCCGCCAACCTCGGGCCTCCCGTGCCTCGGAAATCAGGTCGTCGACACACCCTGGCAGGTTGCCCGAGCGGCCAAAGGGAGCTGACTGTAAATCAGCCGGCATTGCCTACAGTGGTTCGAATCCACTACCTGCCACAGGGACAGCACCGCCCCCGGCCCGTGAACCTGCGGCCGGGGGCGGTTGCGTCTGCCATGCGGTTTCGCGAGCTTTTCGAGGACTGGGAAGCGGTCGGGTGCGGATGATCTATACGATGCTCCGCGACGCCGGTCGAGCCGCAGGCTGGCGCCCGACTCGTGTGGTTCAGAAGGGCCGACGTTGAGCCTTGATCCAGCAACGCCCGGCGGGACGTCCCGTCCGACGGGACAGTTCGCCTACAACGTCCAGGACGAGACCTGGGACTGGGACGACGACGTCTACCGCATCCACGGCCTCGAGCCGGGCAGCGTGCGCCCGACCACCGAATTCATCATGGCGAGCAAGCACCCCGATGACGTGGATCGCGTCCGCGACGAGCTCGAGAGGGCATCGAACCAGGGCGGCTCGTTCGCCGTCTCCTACCGGCTGATGCGCGCCGACGACCAGGAGCGGCAGGTCGTGCTCACCGGCTGCGGGTACGGCGGCGGCGGGGAGATCAAGGTCGTCGAGGGCTACTACATCGACCTGACGGCCGACTTCGAGGAGCAGGCCCGCGCCGAGGCGACCCGTGCCGTCCAGGCGTCGAACGAGTCGCGCAGCACGATCGAGCAGGCCAAGGGCGTGCTCATGTTCGTCTACGGTCTCGGGCCCGACGCCGCGTTCACGATGCTGCAGTGGTGGTCGAAGAACCACAACGTCAAGATCCGCGACCTGGCGAGCCGACTCATGGAGGCCGCGCAGTCGCGCCGGATCGCCGTCGACCTCGAGCAGCCGCTCGACCGGCTCCTCTTCGACCTCACCAGCAAGTGGTCAGGCCACCTCGGCGCGGACTGACGAGGAGTGCCGTCAGCACTCGATGACGTTGACGGCGAGCCCGCCCCGCGCGGTCTCCTTGTACTTGGTGTGCATGTCGCGCCCGGTCTCCCGCATGGTCTTCAGGGCCTTGTCGAGGCTGACGTGGTGGGAGCCGGTGCCGTTCATCGCCAGGCGGGCGGCGTTGATGGCCTTCACGCTGGCGATCGCGTTGCGCTCGATGCACGGGATCTGGACCAGACCCCCCACGGGGTCGCAGGTGAGGCCGAGGTTGTGCTCGATGCCGATCTCGGCGGCGTTCTCGACCTGGGCGGGCGAGCCGCCGAGCAGCTCGCAGAGCGCGCCGGCCGCCATCGCGCAGGCGGAGCCGACCTCGCCCTGGCAACCGACCTCCGCACCGGAGATCGATGCGTTGGTCTTGCAGAGGATCCCGATCGCCGCGGCGGTCAGCAGGAAGCGCACGATGCCGTCGTCGACCGCCTCCTCGTCCAGCCCCGCGGCCGGCGCGACGAACCGCACCCAGTAGTGCAGGACCGCGGGGACGATCCCGGCCGCACCGTTGGTCGGGGCGGTGACGACCCGGCCGCCGGACGCGTTCTCCTCGTTGACGGCGAGGGCGAAGAGGTTGACCCAGTCCATGACCCGTAGGGGGTCCGATGAACCGACGTCGGCGAGCAGCTCCCGGTGGAGCGCCGGCGCCCGGCGCGGCACGCGGAGCCCGCCCGGGAGCAGGGGCTCGGTGACCGGGTCGCGATCGCACCCCGACTGCACGCACTCCGCCATGACGCGCCAGATCTCCAGGAGGCCCGCGCGCGTCTCGGCCTCGCCGCGCCAGCTCGCCTCGTTGGCCAGCATCAGGTCGGAGACCCGGCCATCGGCCGACGCGCACGCCGCGAGCAGCTCCGCTCCGGTCGTGAACGGGTGCGGCACGGGAGTGCTGTCGAGCACGACCCGGGCGGCACCCTCCGCGCCCTCGTCGACCACGAACCCACCGCCGACGGAGTAGTAGCGGCGCTGCCGGAGGACGGAGCCGTCGGCGTCGTACGCCGTGAACTCCATGCCGTTGGGGTGGGCCGGGAGTGACGCGCGGCGGTGCATCACCAGGTCGACGTCGGCGTCGAAGGCGACCTCCCGCTCCCCGCCGAGGGTCAGGCTGCCGCGCTCGCGCACGACCGCGACCCGCCCGCTGGCACGGCTGGTGTCGACCGTCGCCGGGTCCTCGCCCTCCAGGCCGAGGAGCACCGCCGACTCCGAGCCGTGACCGTGCCCGGTGGCGCCCAGCGAGCCGAAGAGCTCGGCGTGGACGCGGCCGACGCGGGACAGCTCACCGTCGGTGACGAGACCGTCGACGAAGGTCTTCGCCGCCCGCATCGGGCCGACCGTGTGCGAGGACGACGGTCCGATGCCGACCGAGTAGAGGTCGAACACGCTCAGTGCCACGTCACAGCTCCGGGTAGAGGGGGTGGGCGGCGGCGAGGGTCGCGACCCGGATGCGCAGGGAAGCGGCCGCACCGTCGTCGTACGACGGCTGCAGGGCGGTCGCGATGATGTCGGCCACCTCCGCGAAGTCTGCCTCCTCGAACCCCCGCGTCGCGAGGGCTGGCGTGCCGATGCGGAGGCCCGACGTCACCATCGGCGGCCGCGGGTCGAAGGGCACCGCGTTGCGGTTGACCGTGATGCCGATGTCGTGCAGCCGGTCCTCGGCCTGCTGGCCGTCGAGCAGCGAGTGCCGCAGGTCGACGAGGACCAGGTGCACGTCGGTGCCACCGGTGACCACCGAGACGCCGGCGCGCGCGAGGCCCGGGGTGCCCAGTCGCTCGGCGATGACCCGCGCGCCGACCAGGGTGCGCTCCTGGCGCTCGCGGAACTCCGGCGACGCGGCCATCCTGAAGCCGACGGCCTTGGCCGCGACCACGTGCTCGAGCGGACCGCCCTGCTGGCCGGGGAACACCGCCGAGTTGAAGCGCTTGGCGAGGTCCGGCCGGTCGGTCAGGATCACGCCGCCGCGCGGCCCGCCGAGCGTCTTGTGGGTCGTGGTCGTGACCACGTCGGCGTGCGGCACCGGGTTGGGGTGCAGCCCCGCCGCGACCAGTCCGGCGAAGTGCGCCATGTCGACCATCAGGTAGGCGCCGACCCGGTCGGCGATGCGGCGGAACTCCGGGAAGTCGAGGTGGCGCGGGTACGCCGACCAGCCGGCTACGATCAGCTTCGGCCGGTGCTCCAGGGCGAGGCGCTCCACCTCCCGCATGTCGATGCGGAAGTCGCGCGGGTCGACGCCGTACGCCGCGACCTCGTAGAGCCTGCCGGAGAAGTTGATCCGCATGCCGTGGGTGAGGTGGCCGCCGTGGGCGAGGTCGAGACCGAGGATCGTGTCGCCCGGGTCGAGCAGCGCGAACATCGTGGCCGCGTTGGCCTGCGCGCCCGAGTGCGGCTGCACGTTGGCGTACGCCGCCCCGAAGAGGCCCTTCACGCGGTCGATCGCGAGCCGTTCGATCACGTCGACGTGCTCGCAGCCGCCGTAGTAGCGCCGGCCGGGGTAGCCCTCGGCGTACTTGTTGGTCAGGACCGAGCCCTGCGCCTCCATCACCGCGACGGGGGCGAAGTTCTCCGACGCGATCAGCTCCAGGGTGGACTGCTGACGCCCGAGCTCGGCGCGGATCGCGGCGTGCACCTCGGGGTCGTACGACGCCAGCGGCTCGTCGTGGCTCCCGGTCGTGGTCGGCACGGTGCTCATCGGGCGATCCCGTCGTAAGCGGCGGCGTCGAGCAGCTCGGGTGAACGGGTCACCCGGACGACGAAGAGCCAGCCGGCTCCGAACGGGTCGGAGTTGAGGAGGCTGGGGTCGGCGACGACGGCCTGGTTGACCTCGACGACCTCTCCGTCGACGGGGGCGAAGAGGTCGCTGACGGACTTGGTGGACTCGAGCTCGCCGCACGGCGTGCCGGCGACGACGGTGCTCCGCACGGCGGGGAGGTCGACGAAGACGATGTCGCCGAGCGCGTCCGCGGCGAAGGCGGTGATGCCGATGCGGGCGGTGTCGCCGGTGGTCTCGAGCCACTCGTGCTCGATGGTGTAGCTCAGGTGGGTGGGGTTGGTCATGGTCGTGCTCCTGGAGGTGTCGGTGGGCGGGTGGGCGACGCGGTCGCCTAGGTGGTCCGCTGGTAGAAGGGCAGGTCGACGACCTCGGCGTCCTCCCGGCTGCCGCGCACGTCGACCTGCACGGTGAGGCCGACGGTCGCGAGGTGCGGGGCGACGTACGCCATCGCCACGGGGTGGCCCAGCGTCGGCGAGGGCGACCCGCTGGTGATCGTGCCGGCCGCCTCGCCGGTGGCCGGGTCGAGGACGGTGTAGCCGGCGCGCGGGGACCGTCGTCCGGCCGGCCGCAGGCCGACGAGGGTGGCGCGCGGCTCGGCGGCGGCCCGTGCCCGCAGGGCGGCGTCGCCGACGAAGCCCTCCGGCTTGTCGTGCACGACGACCCTTCCGAGCCCGGCGTCGTAGGGCGTCGTCCTCCTCGTCAGCTCGTGCCCGTAGAGCGCCATGCCGGCTTCGAGCCGCAACGTGTCGCGGCAGGCCAGGCCGGCGGGCACCAGGCCGTGCTCCGCGCCGGCGGAGCCGAGCGCGAGCCAGGTCGCGGCGGCTTCCGAGGAGGCGCAGTAGACCTCGAACCCGTCCTCCCCGGTGTAGCCCGTACGCGCGAGCAGGACGTCGGCGCCGGCGAGCCGGGTCTCGGCGATCGCGTAGTACTTCAGCGTGGTGAGGTCGAGATCGGTGAGGCCGGCCACGACGGCCGCGGCCGTCGGCCCTTGGACCGCGATCAGTGCCCAGTCGTCGGTGGCGTCGCGCACGGTGGCGTCGAAGCCCCCGGCACGCTCGGTGAGCGCGGCCGCGACGACAGCGGTGTTCGCCGCGTTGGCCACCACGAGGTAGCGGTCGTCACCGAGGCGGTAGACGACGAGGTCGTCGATGATGCCGCCGTCCTCGTCGCAGATCATCGTGTAGCGGGCGCGACCGACCGGGATGGCCGAGGGCCGGCCGACCAGGGCACGGTCGAGGGCGCGGCCGGCCTCGGTGCCGGTGACCTCGATCTCGCCCATGTGGCACAGGTCGAAGAGCCCGGCCGTGGTGCGGACCGCGTGGTGCTCGGCGGTCTCCGAGCCGTAGCGGACCGGCATCTGCCAGCCGGCGTAGTCGGTGAACGAGGCGCCGAGCGCCTCGTGGAGGGCGTGCAGGGGTGTCTGAAGAGACGCCGATGATGGCATGTGCGGGAGGCTCCCTGGTGGTGGTGCCGCGCGACGCGGCACCCGCGGATGGGTGACCTCCCCGCTCTGTCATCGGTACCTGAGAGCTTCACCGTCGCGGTATGGGCGGCTTGCACCGTGGGTGCAGGGCACGGGGGTGACCTGTCTTTCCAGAGTTCGCCTCGCCTCAGCGGTAACGGGGCCTGAGAGATTCTCGGGGAGACTTGCTCCTTCGGCGCCTCGCTCCTGGTGAGGACGAGGACTCTCCCGCTGCGGTTCGAACGGCGCGGTGTGAAGTTGTAGGACGGACCGTAGGCAACGCCGTGCCAGGAGGTCAACCCGGCGCCCGGTCGCTGCTCCGACGGCGCCCCGGTGGGCGCCCGGTCAGACCGTGAAGGCGACGACGTCGCCGACGACGCCGACCCACACCCGGTCGCCGGGTGTGGGCACCGACGTGGCGGGCGTGCGCGCGGCGAGCTCCTCGCCGGAGTCCAGTCGGACGCGGACCGTCGCGTCGTGGCCGTAGAAGCTGATGTCGACGACCTCCGCCGGGGCACCGTCGCCGCCTCCAGCCGTGCTGGCGTTGCGGATCTGGATCTGCTCCGCGCGGACGGCGAGCCGCACCAGCCCGGCCTCGCGCGCCGTGCGCAGCGGCAGCACGCCGAGCGCGCAGCGTGCCTCGGTGTGGTTGACGACCTCGCCCTCCACGAGCGAGGCGTGCCCGAGGAACGAGGCCACCCGGGGCTCTGCGGGCGTCAGGTAGACCGCCGTGGGCGAGGCCACCTGCAGGAACGCGCCGTCCATCATCACCGCGACCTGGTCGGCGAGCGACAGCGCCTCGCCCTGGTCGTGGGTGACCAGGAGGGCCGCGGCACCGGCCGTGCGCAGCGCGCGTACGACGGCGCGGCCGGTGTCCTCGCGCAGGGACGCGTCGAGGGAGGAGAACGGCTCGTCGAGCAGCACCAGCCCGGGCCGCGGCGCGAGCGCGCGAGCCAGGGCGACCCGTTGCTGCTGCCCGCCGGACAGCTCGTGGGGGTAGCGGCCGGCCATGCTGCGGGGCAGCTCGACCAGGTCGAGCATCTCCGCGACCCGCGCGGAGCTGTCGCCGCGCTCGGCGCGCGGCAGCCCGAAGGCGACGTTGCGCGCGACGGAGAGGTGGGGGAAGAGCGCGCCGTCCTGGGGCACGTAGCCGATCGCCCGCAGTCGGGCGGGCATCGCGCGCCGCCCGCTGACGACCTCGGTGCCGGCGAGCCGCACCGTGCCTGCGGTCGGCGAGACGAACCCGGCGACCGATCGCAGCAGGGTGGTCTTGCCGCAGCCGGAGGGGCCGAGGATGGCGGTCACGCCGTCGCCGACCGCGAGGTCGAGTCCCCGCAGCACGGCGGTGCGGCCGTAGCCGGCCTCGAGTCCTTCGATCTCGAGCGCCGCGGGCGGGTGCGAGCCGCTGGTCATGACCCGTTCCTCACGCTCAGGCTTCCCAGGATCCACGTCGAGGGGATCGACAGCACGATCAGCGCAAGAGCATAGGGGGCGGCGGCGCCGTACTCGATCGCGGCGGCGTCGGACCAGAACCGGGTGGCGAGGGTGTCGGTGCCGAGCGGAGCGAGGAGGAGGGTCGCGGTGAGCTCGGTGGCCACCGCCAGCGCGACGAGGGCGGTGGCCGAGGCGAGCCCGGGCAGCACGAGCGGCAGCGTCACCCGGCGCGCGACCCCCACGCCGCTGCAGCCGAGGTTGCGGGCGACGTCCTCGAGACCAGGAGGGACCAGCTCGAAGGTCGACCGGACACTCACCACGGCTCGCGGCAGGAAGAGGATCGTGTAGCCGACGAGCAGCACGACGACCGTCTGGTAGAGACCCGGCAGCACGCGGATGCTGACCGTGACCAGCGCCAGCGCGATCACGATGCCGGGCATGGCGCTGGCGGTGTAGACGCTGCGTTCGATCGCGGTCGTGAGCAGCCCCCGGTGGCGCACGGCCAGCCACACGACGGGCACCGCGACGACCGTCGCGGTCAGCCCCCCGATCAGCGCGAGCAGCATCGTCGTCCCGGCGGCGGAGAGGAGCTCGCCGAGGTCGACGGTGGTCGAGGTGCCGCGCACCAGCCAGCGGACCAGTGCGCCGAGCGGTACGAGCAGCGACCATCCCGCCAGGGCGGTCAGGGCCAGGAGCACCGGGACCTTGACCCGGCCGAGGCGGACGCGCACCGGGTCGCCGCTGCTGCCCGAGCCGACGCGGGCGCGACGACGGTGCCCGCGCAGCAGCGCCTCGATCCCCAGCAGGAGCAGGCAGAACGTGACCAGCACGAGCGCGAGCAGCGTCGCCTCGGGACCGTTGAAGACGGTCGCGTACTGCTGGAGGATCGCCGTCGTCAGGGTCGGGTAGTTGAGCAGCTGCAGGGCGCCGTACTCGGCCAGGAGGTGGAGGCCCACCAGCAGCGCGCCGCCGAGGACCGCCGGACTCACGGCGGGCAGCGTCACCCGCACGAAGACGCTCCACCCGCTGCGGCCCAGCGAGGTGGCGACCTCCTCGACCGCCGGGTCGAGCCGGCGCAGCGCCGCGACCGTGGGCAGGTAGACCAGCGGGTAGTAGGAGAGCGTCACGACCATGACCGCGCCCGGGAAGGACTGCACCGCGTGGGTGGTCGACACCCAGCCGTAGCCGTTGACGAAGGCGGGCACGGCCAGCGGCGCGCACAGCACGCCGTGCCACCACCCGCGCAGCGGTACGTCGGTGCGCTCCACCACCCAGGCGCCGGCGACGCCGAGCACGGTGCTCGCGGCGACCCCGGCGACCAGCAGCCGCACGGTGTTCCACAGCAGCTCACCGATGCGGGGACGCCACAGGAAGTCGACCGCCTCCTGGCGGCCCAGGTCGGCGGTGGTCGCGATGACGTAGCCGAGCGGCACCAGAGCCAGGGTCGCGACCGCGAGGCCGACGAGCAGCAGCGCGGGCGAGGCACCCCCGGCCAGCGGCCGAGGATGCCTCGTCGTGCGTTGCTCCGGTGGCGCCAGGGTGCTCAGAGGAATCCGACCTCGGTCAGCAGGTCGACGACCGCCTTGGCGTCGAGGTCGGACACGTTGACCGGCGGCGGCTGCAGCTGCTTGAAGGGCTTGACGTTGTCATCGTCGAGGGAGACCGCGGGATTGAGCGGGTACTCCAGCGCGTAGCTGTCCGCGATGATCTGCTGGCCCTTCTCGCTGACGAGGAAGTCGACGAACTGCTGGGCCTCCTTCTTCATGTCGCTGGAGTCGAGCACACCCGCACCGGAGACGCTCACGAAGGCGCCCGGGTCCTGGTCGCCGAAGTAGTACTGAGCGCTGTGGTCGCTGACGTCGCCGCTCTCGGCGCGGTCCCGCGCCCAGTAGTAGTGGTAGACGATGCCGACCTCGCACTCGCCGGAGTTCACCGACTCGAGGACGACGTTGTTGCCGTCGTACGTCGTGCCGTTGGCCTTGATGCCCTCGAGCCACTGCTTCGTGGCGTCCTCGCCCTCGATCTCCAGCACAGCGGCCACGATCGCCTGGAAGTCCGCGCCGGTCGGGGAGAAGCAGATCTTGCCGTCCCACGCGGGGTCGGCCAGGTCGAGGATCGAGGCCGGGAGGTCGGACTCCTCGACGTCGTCGGTGTTGTAGACGAGCACCGTGGAGCGGGCGACGAACCCGGTCCAGTCGCCGCTGGGCGGTCGGTAGTCGGCCGGGATCTTGTCGAGGGTGGCGCTCGGCAGCGCGGCGAGCAGGCCGGCGGCCTCGACCTGCGACATGGCCGGTGAGTTCTCGGTGAGGAAGACGTCGGCCTTGGTCGCGTCGCCCTCCTGCACGAGCTGGTTGGACAGCTCGAGGTCGCTGCCGTTGCGGAGCTCGACGTTGATGCCCGTCTCCTTCTCGAACGCCGGGGCGATCTCGTCGAGCAGCTGCTCGTGCTGCGCGTTGTAGATCACCAGCGTCGGGCCGTCGTCGCCGCACGCGGTGAGCGCCGGGACGACGAGGGACAGCGCGGCGAGGCCGAGGGCCGTGCGGAGGGTCTTCATCGTTGTTCCTTGATCATCTCGTCGTGCGGAGGTTACAGAGCGCGCGGTACCCCGCGGAGCGGTGACCGAGGCGGGGAACGGAGCGGGTCACCAGGTCCATGGCCCTCCAGGCGAGGATGCCGACCGCGACGGAGGCGAGCAGTCCGCCGAGCGGCCACCGGTCCTCCAGGTGCGGGTAGACCTGCCAGTGGGTCAGGTAGATGGAGAAGGAGGCGCCGGCGAGCTGGCCGAGGGCGCCGACGGCGAGGCGGGGGACCGGCACGGTCGGCAGCCAGACGAGCACGAGCAGGCCGAGCACGACCGTCGCCTCCCGGGTCGGGTCGTCGAAGAGGCCGTGGACGCCGAGCACGAGCAGCAGGGAGAGCAGCAGCCGGTGGCCGGCGTGCTCGGCCCGGACCGCCGCCCAGCCGCCGGCGAAGAGCCAGGCGACGAAGAGCGAGGAGTGGATGACGTCGCCGCCGTAGCCGGTCGAGGTCGCCCAGAACCGCGGCACCAGGGTCGTGACGACGAGCCCGACGGCGAACCAGTACGGCGAGCGGCGCTCCCACGCGGCGACGAGCGGGACCGCGGTCACCAGGCCGGCCGCCACGGTCACGTAGACGAGCACCTCGATGAACCAGAAGTGCCACTCCGGCTCCTGCCAGCGACGGCTGCCGAGCGCGTCGTTGAGCAGCAGCACGTTGCGCCAGCCGTACTCGCCGCTGACCAGGCAGACCGCGCTCACCCAGACCGCGGTCGGCACCGCGATGCGCGCCAGCGAGCGGGTGATGTTGCGACCTCGGGCGCCCGCCTCGGATCCGAGGTGGAACCGCGCGAAGTTCGCGCCGGCGACGCCGAGCAGCACGTGCGCACCGCCGAGCAGGACGAAGAGGTTGGTGTGGCTGCCGACGATCATCACGATCGCCGCCGCCCGCAGCACGATGCTGGTGTCGAGCGCGACCCACCGTGAACGGCGCACGGGAGAGGCGGGCGCGAGCCCGGCGAGGTCGCCGATCGGGCGCTCGGGCCAGTCGGCGGGAAGCCGGCCGAGGCGGCGCTCGAGCCGCAGGGCCAGCTCGACGTACGACAGCGAGTCGCCGCCGAGGCCTGCGAACGTGTCGTGCGGGCGCACCTGCTGGCGCCGCAGGACCGCGCCGTAGAGGGCGGTGAGCGACTCGGTCGCCGAGCGCTCGGGCGCGCTCTCGGTCCGGAGCCGGAGCCGCGAGACGGCCGCCTGGTCGACCTTCCCGTTGGGCAGGCGGGGCACCGCCGGCACCGGCACCACCGTGATCGCGTGCGGCGGCAGCCCGGTGGTCGCGGCCGCCATCGTCGCGATCTCCTCGACCGCGAGCGGGTCGGGGTCGCCGGCCAGTGCGACGACCAGCCGGGTGGCGTCGGCGGACTCCGCGCACGCGATCTCGTGGTCGCCGAGGGTCAGCAGCGTCTCGAGCCGGTCGAGGTCGAGCCGCTGTCCGAAGAGCTTCGCGAAGCGCGAGGACCGGCCGACGATCTCGAAGAGACCGTCCGTCGTGATGCGGGCGAGGTCGCCGGTGCGGAGCTCGTCGGGGCCGGGGCCGTCGGCGAGGTCGGTGACGCCGTGGGCGTAGCCCATCATCACGTTGGGGCCGGTGTAGACCAGCTCGCCGACGCCGGCCGGCTGTCCGGCCACAGGGGCGAGCCGGAGGTCGCCCCCGGGGATCGCGATCCCGATCGCGGTGGGGTTGTCCCGCGCCAGGTCGGGCGGGAGGTAGGCCATCCGTGCGGTGGCCTCCGTCTGGCCGTACATCACCACCAGGTCCCAGCCCTCACGGTGCCCGCGCTCGGCCACCGCCCGCACCCGCTCCGGCGCGAGCCGCCCGCCCGCCTGGGTCACCGTGCGCAGGGTCGGGACCTCGGGCCAGCCGGCGGTGTCGAGCAGGTCGAAGGTGTAGGGCACCCCCGCGTACGACGTCACGCCCGCCGCGCGGGCGAGGTCCCACAGCGCGCGGTCGCTCACCGAGAGGTCGCTCAGCACGACGGACGCACCGACGGCGAGGTGGCTGTGCAGCACCGACAGCCCGTAGCAGTAGTCGAGGGGCAGCGTGGTCAGCGCGCGGTCGGCCGGCGTCAGGCCGAGGTAGTCGGCGATCGCCCCGGCGTTGCTGTCGAGGTTGGCCTGCGAGAGGCGCACCAGCTTGGGGGAGCCGGTCGAGCCGGAGGTGCTGAGGAGGAGCCGGAGGTCGGGATGGAGGGCCGGTGCCGTGCGACCGGTCGGCACGAAGCCGCCTTCGGCCCACCCGCGGCTCGCGCCGTAGGCGCGGGGGAGGACCTCGTCGCGGGACAGCAGGACCGTGTGGCCACCCGCCAGCGCGGCCAGGTAGGCGACGACGAACTCCAGCGTCGGCGACGGGCGCAGCCCCACCAGCTCGTGGCCGTCCCCGAGGTCGGACCGCGCCTGCGCGACGAGGGCCGCCAGGCCGTCGTACGAAAGGACGGCGGAGCCGGTGACGAGAGCCGGCCGTCGGCCGTGGACGGCCAGAGAGGTGGCGAAGCCGACCCCGGTGCGGGGCGGGGCGGTGCGCTCGGGCGCACGCGTCGACTGCGGCCTCACCCGGTCAATATAAGGGGAGCCAAACCAAAGTTAGGCATCGCTCATCTACCGGGACCCGCACGGGAGTGAGCCGGGTTACACGGCGGTGAGGCGGAAGACCGGGATCAGCCGGTCGGTGCGCTCGGCGTACTTGTCGAAGTTGGGCCAGGTCGCGCGCATCGTCTGCCAGGCCGCGTCGCGGTCCGCACCCGACAGCTCGCGCCAGGAGACCCGCTGGTCCTTCCTGCGGTAGGTGATCTCCGCCGTCTCGGTCGCGCGGAGGTTCGCGACCCACAGCGGGGTCTTGGGCGCGCCGAAGTAGGAGCCCGCGATGAGCCAGTCGTCCCCGTCGGGGACGGTCAGCAGGTTCGTCGAGCGGGGGATGCCGCTCTTGCGGCCCGGCACGGTCAGCACCAGGTTGGGCAGGCCCGCGATGTCGAGGATCCCGTAGCGGTCGCGGGTCACCCTGTGGACCACGTTGTCCGCCCACACGATCTGTGGCAACAGCTTCGGCATCCAGGAGATCGAGCCGATCTTGACAGCGACGGGAGTGAGCAGGCCCATGACCGAAAGGTAGACGAAAGGGGCGGCACCCCGATCGGGTGGCGCCCCTTCCGGGTGCTGCTGGGGTCAGCCGACCTGCATGACGCGGGTGCCGCCGGCGAACTTGTCGTGCCAGCCCTGGTGCTCGGGGACGTCGCTGTTGAGCGTCACCGCGATGTAGATCATCAGCGCGAGCTGGGCGAGCCCGCCGACGATCGGGCCGAGGATCGGGATGATCCAGAGCACGTAGGCGGCGGCGTAGCAGCTGCGCCTCGCGGCCTGCTCCATCGTCGGGTTGCTCACGCCGTCGGGCCCGTAGGTCCGCAGCTTCAACAGCATCTTGCCGACGGTCTGGCCGCGGCTGGACTCCATGTAGGCGAAGTAGCCGACGTAGATGACCGCGATGAGCACGCCGATGATCGCGTTGGACACGAAGCTGGCGGCGAAGCCGTCGAGAGCGACCCCGATGACGATCGAGATCACGATCCAGATGGGCACGAAGACGATGCCGAGGATCACGTGGTCGATCAGCCGCGCGAGGAAGCGGTTGAGGAGCTCGCCCGGACGCGGCACGCCCGCGGGCTGCGCTCCGGGGAAGCCGCCACCGGGCATGCCGCCAGGAGGCGGGGTGGGCCCTCCGGGAGGCGGCGGGCTCGGGGGTCCGGGGGGTTGCGGGGGCATGGACATGCGCGATGTGCTCCTTGGTCAAGGGCGGGGATGCCGACGTACCGAGTCACGCCGTGCAGCTGCGGCCAACACTAGGATGGACGACCGCAGCCCGTCAGGGGGTCAACCCGCTGTTTTTACTGCTTTCGGCGCGTTCTTGCCCCGCGGTGCGGCGGTTCAATCCTGTGGCGCGCAGAATCTCCGGTTCTCCGACACCCGCCCGCTAGCGTGGGACGCGATGAGTCCCCGTCGTACCGCCGTCCCGTCCGCCCTGCTCCTGCTCCTGCTCGCCGGCTGCTCGACGCCTGACGACGAGCCGACCGCGGACGGACCGAGCTCGTCGGCGACCTCCGACGCGGCGGACGAGGCGGACTACCCCGACGAAGGCGTCGACCTGGTCGGCACCCCCGAGCTCGAGGGCGTCTACGCGAGAGCTCTGCGGACCTATGTCGACTTCGAGCGCGGCCGGCGGCTGACCGCCCGCGAGGGTCGGGTCTCCCGTCTCCTCTCGTTCAACGCGACCGCGCGCGTCGTCGACCCCTACCGCGAGGCGCTCCGTGCGTACGACGGCAGGGGCACCTACGCGGGCGACGTGACCGTGGAATTCGTGCGGGCCGAGCCCCACGGCGACCGCCTGCTCATCGACGTCTGCATCGACGCGACGCAGCTGCAGGTGCCCGACGGCGCACCGACCCAGCTGGGCGAGGCGACGCGCGCGCCCGAGCACGTGGAGGTGACCAACATCGTGGGGTCGTGGCGGGTCACCGGGGTCGATCCGGTCGACGGCTCCTGCTGACCGTGTTTCAACCGGTGCGCGGCGGGGTACCCGGCCGGTGTGACGACGCGGACGAGTGCACGGCCGGATCGATCGTCCGAGACGCCCGAGGCGCCCTCGGCCACCGACCTGGCCGGTCAGGCGCGCTCGCTCAGCCAGGACTCCCAGCCCGCCGACCTGATCGCCTGGGGCGCGCTCCTCGGGGCCCGCAAGGACGACCAGGCGCTGGCCGCCGAGCTGTTCGAGGAGCTGGGGCCGCGCGAGACCGCACGCCTGCTCCGCCTCGCCGGGTTCGCCGCTGACCGCTCCCAGACCTTCCCGCTCGAGATGGTCGAGACCCTCGAGGCCATGAAGGCCACGATCGCGGGGGGCTCCCAGCGGTTCGCCGATGCCCGTGGCTTCGCCGACGAGCTCGCCCGCTGGCTCCTGCCGACCGAGCTCACCGACGACGAGCACGGCCAGCTCCTCGGCAACGGTGGGCTCCCGCTCGCCGGTCCCTCGGCACTCGCCCAGCTGCTCCTCGGCACCCGGCTCCACCCGGAGTTCCTCGCCGGGCTGAGGGAGCGCGTCGATCACTTCGAGCGGTCGGGCAAGGTCGACCCGCTCGACTACTACCGCCGGACGACGCCGGCCAGGTTCGACGACTACCGGCCGCGCGACATCTCCAGCCTCCTTGACGACCAG
The DNA here is from genome assembly GCF_041321175.1 of Nocardioides candidus. Lineage (NCBI taxonomy): Bacteria > Bacillati > Actinomycetota > Actinomycetes > Propionibacteriales > Nocardioidaceae > Nocardioides > Nocardioides candidus. The sequence continues at coordinate 841,523 of NZ_JBGGWC010000001.1, forward strand.
CAGCGGCGCGCGCAGGACTCGTAGTCGATCCGCGGGATAGTCCCCCACGTACGGCACCCGATTTCCCCGGATCGAGGTGCCGAACGTGGGGGACTATCCCGATTTCGGCCCTGCAGGGTTGGATGGAGGGGTGAGCAACGAGGAGGCCCGGCCCGACGAGCTGGTGTGCGCAGGGGCCGAGGCGACCGCGGTGGAGATCATGACGCCGCGCGAGGTGCCGCTGGGCGGGCTGCGCGCGATGCCCGTACGACGGACGTTGCCCCAGCGGCAGCGCAGCCTCATCGGCGCGTGGTGCTTCCTCGACCACTACGGGCCCGACCCGGTGGCCGAGACCGGCGGGATGTCGGTCGCACCGCACCCGCACACGGGGTTGCAGACCGTGAGCTGGCTCTTCGAGGGCGAGATCGAGCACCGCGACAGCGCCGGTCACCACGCGATGGTCCGACCCGGCGAGGTGAACCTGATGACCGCCGGGCGCGGGATCAGCCACTCCGAGGTCTCGACAGCGACGACGACCACGCTCCACGGCGCCCAGCTGTGGGTCGCGCTGCCCGACGCCGCCCGGGACACCGACCCGGGCTTCGAGCACTACGCACCGTCGGAGCTGGCCGGCGAGGGCTGGCGAGGACGGGTGTTCCTCGGGTCCCTGCTCGGCGACACCTCACCGGTGGCGACCTTCACCCCGTTGCTGGGCGCCGAGGTCGTCCTCGAGCCGGGCGTGATCCTGCCCCTGGAGGTCGACCCGTCGTTCGAGCACGGCGTCCTCGTCGACCGCGGCTCGGTGACGGTGGACGGCGTGACGGCGAAGCCGGCCGAGCTCGCCTACGTGCCCCCCGGCGACGGCACCCTCGCCGTGGTGGCCGGGGACGAGGGGGCCCGCGTGCTGGTGCTCGGCGGCCCGCCCTTCGGCGAGTCGATCGTCATGTGGTGGAACTTCGTCGGCCGCACGCACGAGGAGGTCGTCGGCTTCCGCGAGGAGTGGCAGGCCCAGATCGTCCGCGAGGGCGCGGTGGTGCCCGACGCCTCCCAGGTCGACGACGGACGGTTCGGGATCGTCGCGGGCGACCGGTTGCGCCCGATCCCGGCCCCGGAGCTCCCCAACGCGCGGCTCAGGGAACGCCGCTAGGTCGCCAGGCGCGCCGCGACCGCGTCGACGCCGCGACGATCGTGCCCGCCGTCCTCCTGCCCGTCCCGGTCCCGAAGGGAGCCCACTGATGGCCGTCGAGCTCAACCACACGATCGTGCACGCCTCTGACAGGGACGCGACGGCGACGTTCCTCACCGACGTCCTCGGCCTGCCCGAGGCGGAGACCTACGGACCGTTCCGGGAGGTCAGGATGGCCAACGGGGTCAGCCTCGACGTCCTGCACGACCCCGAGCCGTTCCAGCCGCAGCACTACGCGTTCCTGGTCTCCGACGACGACTTCGACGCCATCCTCGCGCGGATCGAGGAGCGCGGCCTGACCTACTGGGCCGACCCGTTCGGGCGCGAACCCGGCCGGATCAACCACAACGACGGCGGTCGCGGGGTCTACTGGGACGCGCCCGACGGCCATCGCCTCGAGATCATCACGGTGCCGTACGGCGGCTGACCTCCGAGCGCTGTCGGACCCGCGCGGCATAGTGACGCCCATGGGACCGGTGGTCGGCGAGGACGGGGTAGGACGCTGCGCGTGGGCCGGCGGCCCGGGCCCGATGCGCGACTACCACGACGAGGAGTGGGGTCGGACCGTCAGCGGTGAGTCGGCGTACTTCGAGCGGATGACGCTCGAGGCCTTCCAGTCGGGCCTGTCGTGGGCGACGATCCTGGCCAAGCGGCCCGCCTTCCGCGAGGTCTTCGTGGGCTTCGACGCCGACGCGGTCAGCGGCTTCGGCGAGGCCGATGTCGAGCGGCTGATGGGTGACGCGCGCATCGTGCGCAACCGCGCGAAGATCCTGGCGACCGTGCAGAACGCGCGGGCGACCGTCGGCCTGCGCGACGCCGAGGGACTGGAGCGGCTGCTGCTGGGCTTCGCCCCCGACGCGGTGCCCGCCCCGGACGCCACCACCTCGCCGGAGTCGGTGGCGATGGCCAAGGAGCTGAAGCGGCGCGGCTTCGCCTTCGTCGGGCCCACGACCGCCTTCGCGCTGATGCAGGCGCTGGGGCTCTTCGACCCGCACGTGCCGGGTTGCCACCGCCAGGGCGCTCGCTGACCTAACGTGCCCGCATGACCCGCGTGCACGCGTACGGCGACGACGCCCTCGGCGACCTCGACGCCGTCGGCCTCGTCGAGCGGCTCCGGGCGGGCGAGGTCTCGATCCCCGAGGTGGTCGAGGCCGCGATCGCCCGCACCGAGCAGGTGGCCGGCGACCTCGGCGCCGTCGCCCACGCCGACTTCGCGCGGGCCCGCCGCACGGCCCGCGACCCGCACGGCGGCTACTTCGCCGGCGTACCGACGTATCTCAAGGACAACGTCGACGTCGCCGGCTGGCCGACCATGTCGGGCACCGACGCGTGGGCACCACGCGCTGCGAAGAAGGACGGTGACCTCGCCCGGATGTACCTCGCGACCGGGCTGATCCCCCTCGGGAAGACCCGGCTGTCGGAGTACGGCTTCAGCCCCAGCTGCGAGCACCCGCGTCTGGGTCCGGTGCGCTCGCCCTGGGACACCGCGCGCACCGCGGGTGCGTCCAGCGCCGGCTCCGCAGCCCTGGTCGCCGCCGGCGCGGTGCCGATCGCGCACGGCAACGACGGTGGCGGCTCGATCCGCATCCCGGCCTCGATCAACGGCCTGGTCGGCCTCAAGCCGACGCGCGGCCGGCTGGCGCAGGACGCGGTGATCCGGCAGCAGCCGATCGCGATCGTGGCCGACGGCGTGCTCACGCGCAGCGTGCGCGACACCGCCGCGTTCCTCCGCGAGGCCGAGCAGGTCTTCCGGCCGCTGCAGATGCCGCCCATCGGCGACCTCACCCGCCCGGGGCGCAAGCGCCTGCGGATCGCGCTCAACACCACGGGGGTGGAGCGGGGCGCGGATGCCGAGGTCACCGCACTGACCGAGGAGGTCGCACGGCTCCTGGAGGACCTCGGGCACACCGTGGTCGAGGCCGAGGCGCCCGTCCCGGCGACCTTCCGCGAAGACTTCCTCCTCTACTGGGCCTCCCTCGCGCTCGCCCTGCTCAGCGGCGGCCGCCGGCTGCACGGTCGCAGCTGGGTGCGCGCCCACCACGACAACCTCACCGAGGGCCTGGCCAGCCACGCGAAGCGCCACCTCCACCGGCTGCCCGGGGCGATGATTCGGCTGCGGCGCAGCACCCGCGAGGCGGCCCTCTTCTTCGAGAGGTACGACGTCGCGCTGACCCCGACCCTGGCCCACCCGACGCCGGCCATCGGCTACCTCGACCCCACCCAGGACTACGCCGCGATCGTCGAGAAGCTCTACGACTGGGTGGCCTTCACCCCGCTGTACAACGTGACCGGCACACCGGCCGTCTCGCTGCCGCTCGCGACCGCCTCCAACGGCCTTCCGCAGGGCATGATGTTCGGCGCCGGCTGGGGTCGCGAAGCGGTGCTCCTGGAGCTCGGGTACGAGCTCGAACAGGCCCGTCCCTGGGCCCGGATCCAGGACTGAGGCACCGATTTCGTCCTTCGCCCACGCGGCCTGTATCGTTCTGCGGCGTTGCCCCTTTAGCTCAGTCGGCAGAGCGTCTCCATGGTAAGGAGAAGGTCTACGGTTCGATTCCGTAAAGGGGCTCTGGGATGGAAACCCCTGGCGGGGTAGCTCAGGTGGTTAGAGCACACGGCTCATAATCGTGGTGTCGCGGGTTCGAGTCCCGCCCCCGCTACGCCAGCAGTACAGACAGCAGCAACCGAGCAGCACCTCAGACGACAGCAGCAAGGACTTCCCGTGGCCAGCAAGAGCAGCGACGTTCGCCCCAAGATCACTCTCGCGTGCGTGGAGTGCAAGGAGCGCAACTACATCACGAAGAAGAACCGGCGCAACGACCCCGACCGCCTCGAGCTGTCGAAGTTCTGCCCGCGCTGCCGCAAGCACACCGAGCACCGCGAGACGCGCTGACCGCTCGGCCTTCCGGCCTGACCGACCCGGCTCCCGTGGGGACGCCGGGTCGTGGTCATTTTCCGCGTCAGGACCCGCACTCCGACGGCCGCCAGCGATCGAACCGCCTGACGTCGTACGCCGCGAGTGCGGGCACGACCGGCCGTCCGCCCTGCAGGAAGTACGGCGCCGCCGTGGTCTCGCTCACCACCCACAGCCGGCCGGCGGCGAGCGCCACGCCCTCGGCCCCGGGGTGGAAGGCGACCCGGCGCCGCGGCGAGGCCCACAGCTCGCCGCAGTAGGTGTTGGACCGGGTGAACCAGACCCGCGCGGAGCCCGGCCCGAGGTCCGCCCACACGGCGCCCTGGACCGACCGAGGGGCGACCTGGACCTCGACGGCGTCCTCGGGGTGGATGTCGATCCGGCCCGGCGCGAGCAGGTCGGCCGGCTCGAACCAGTGCAGCTGCTTGTGGTGGTGGCCGCTGAAGCCGGCGACACCGAGCCGCCCGTCGCCGTCGATCACCAGCACCGACCCCCAGACCTCGTCGACCAGGTGCCACACCCGGCGCACCGCCAGGGACGCCGGGTCGAGCAGCCAGATCTTGGTGCGCTGGGAGACCCACAGGCCGTGCTCGTCGAGCGCGAGGCCGCCGCCGTGGCGGCAGACGTCGTGGTCACGCGGCGCATGAGCGGACTCGATCGGGGCCTGCTGCGCCAGCTCGCGGCCGGTCCGGGTGTCGATCCGGAGGAGCCGGCAGGTGTCCCGGCCGAACGGACCGTCGTCGCCGTCGTCGTAGCCGCTCACCCAGGCCTGGTGACCGCGCACGACCAGGCCCTGAGGGACGAAGTCGGTGCCGGTGCTCGGCAGCCACGACCCGGCGCAGAGGGCGTGGTCGTTGGGGAGGGCAGCCAGCGGCCCGTGGACGTACGACGGCGGGCGGCCGGCCACGTCGTCGTACTCCAGGGGGCCGCAGCCCCGGAGGGTGGCGGTCGGCTCCGGGCTGCGGGTGCCGGGCTCGTCGGAGCATCCCGCGAGGCCCAGCGCCACCGCCGCCGCGAGGACGGCGGCGAGGGTCGTGAACCGCGCCCGAGCCGACATGGCGGCAAGCATGCAGCACCCCGGCCCTAGGGTGGGGGACATGCCGATCGACCCCACGCTCGTCGGGCGCGAGTTCCCGCCGACCCGGCCCGTCGTCGTGACCGAGGAGGAGGTCGCCGCGTTCGTGGGCGCCACCGGATCGGGCTCGCGACGGATCCCCGCCACCTTCCCGATCGTGGTGACCTTCCGGGCGCTGCTGGAGTTCCTCGAGGCCGAGGAGGTCGAGCTCTCGCGGATCGTGCACGGCGACCAGAAGTTCGCCTACGAGCGGCCGGTCGAGGTCGGCGACGAGCTCACCGCCCGGCTGACGGTGACCGGCGTCCGCCAGATCGAGGGCACCGACATCCTCCGCACGACGAGCACGATCACCGACGCCGACGGGGCGCTCGTGTGCACGGCCGGCGCCACGATCGTCCACCGGAGCGGGTCATGAGCGCCCTGGAGCCGGGCGCCGAGCTCGAGCCGCAGGACTACCTCGTCACCCGCGCCGACCTCGTCGCCTACGCCGGCGCGTCGGGCGACCACAACCCGATCCACCAGGACGAGGCGGTCGCACGGATGGTCGGGCTGCCGGGCGTCATCGCGCACGGGATGTACACGATGGCCCTCGCGGCCCGGGCGGTCGCGACGTGGAGCGACGAGGCCGAGGTGGTCGAGCTCGGCTGCAAGTTCACCGCACCGGTGGTGGTGCCGGCCGAGGGTGGCGCCACGGTGCGGGTCGCCGGCACGGTCAAGTCCGTCGCCGACGGCCGCGCGACGATCGCGCTCGAGGTCACCTGTGGCGGTGAGAAGGTCCTCGGCGCACCGAAGGCGGTCGTCCGTGTCTGATCGGCTGGCCGACCACACCACGCTGCGGCTCGGCGGTCCCGCCCGCACATGGGTGCGGGCGACCTCCGAGGAGGAGCTGGTCGCCGCCGTCAGCGAGGCCGACGCCGCGGGCGAGCCGGTGCTCGTGGTCGGCGGGGGCAGCAACCTGGTCGTCGCCGACGAGGGGTTCGCGGGCACCGTCGTGGAGGTCGCCACCCGCGGGGTGAGCGCCGACGTGGGCGACTCCGACGACCCGACCTGCGGGGGAGCACTCGTGACCGTCGCGGCGGGGGAGACCTGGGACGACCTCGTCGCCCGGGCCGTCGAGCGCGGCTGGGTGGGAGTCGAGGCGCTGTCGGGCATCCCCGGCTCCGTCGGCGCGACGCCGGTCCAGAACGTCGGCGCCTACGGACAGGAGGTCGCCCAGACCATCGCCTCGGTGCGGGTGTGGGACCGCAAGCTCCGCGGCATCCGCACTTTCGCGGCCGCCGACTGCGGTTTCGGCTACCGCACCTCGCGCTTCAAGGTCGACCGCTACGACGCCAACGGCGGCCGGCACCTGGTGCTGTCGGTGACGTTCCAGCTGCGGCAGGGGTCGCTGTCGGCACCGGTCGCGTACGGCGAGCTCGCCGCTGCCCTGGGGGTCGAGACCGGGCAGCGCGCGCCCCTGGCAGAGGTGCGGTCCGCCGTGCTCGCGCTGCGTGCGGGGAAGGGGATGGTGCTCGACCCCGCCGACCACGACACGTGGAGCGCCGGCTCGTTCTTCACCAACCCCGTGGTGCCCGCCGACGTCGTGCCGGAGGGCGCGCCGGCGTGGCCGGCCGAGGGGGGCCTGGTGAAGACGAGCGCCGCGTGGCTCATCGAGCACGCGGGCTTCGGGAAGGGGCACGGCCTCGACAGGGACCCGGCGCCGGTCGCGCTCTCGACCAAGCACACCCTCGCCCTCACCAACCGAGGCACCGCGACCGCGGCCGACCTCCTCGCGCTCGCGCGGGAGGTCCGCGACGGGGTCGAGGCCACCTACGGCATCGCCCTCGTCAACGAGCCGGTCCTCGTCGGCTGCTCGCTCTAGTCGGGATCGACGATCGCCATCAGGCGGACCAGGCTCTCGACGTAGGCCCGGGTGTCCTCGCGCGCGAGCGCGGCGGTCGGCGTGGTGACCAGCGAGATGACGATCCGGTAGCCCCACTCGGCGGCCGAGCGGGGGTCGAGCGGCGAGGCCGACCGGCTCAGCGCACGGGCGAGCTGGTCCTCGAACAACCCGACCACGCGCTCGACGAGAGGTCCGGACGCGGTCGTCAGCGCCGGCAGGATGATCTCGGGGTGCTCCCGGAGCGCCTTCTGCAGCAGCGCGTGGTCGCGCGCGTAGTCGACGACGAAGACGATGGCGCCGACCAGGTGGGCCTGGAGGTCGTCGCTGCGCTGCAGCACGGGCATCGCGGCGCCGAAGAAGCGGTCGAGCTCGCGGTCGAGGATCGCGGCCACGATCGCGGCCTGGTCGCCGACGTACTTGTAGACCGTCGGGCGCGAGATGCCGGCGCGTTCGGCGATGGCGGCGTGCAGCCGTGCGTCGAGGCCCTCGGCGAGCAGGCACTCCGTCGCGGCGTCGAGGATCCGGTCGCGGATCTGCTCGGCCGCGTCCGGGCGGGCAGGCCCGGGACGGAGGGGGGTGGCGCTCGCCATGGCGGCATCGTACGACCCCTTGACCGGTCGTTGACGAAATGCGAGGCTATGTAAACAACTTGGCCGAGATCCTCCGGGAAGGACCCGCATGACCACCACTCCCGAGCGCACCATGGACAAGGTCGCCGGACGCCTCATCAACGGGTCCGTGCGCCGTTCCTACGAGCCCGCCGTCGCCATCGACTGGGATGCGCCGCTCGTCGACGGGAAGTACTTCCTGCCCAAGGAGGTCGTCTCCCTCTACGGCACCCCCTACTGGGAGGAGCTGACCGAGGAGCAGCGCATCGAGCTCTCGCGCCAGGAGATGGCCAACATCCTCTCGGTCGGGCTCTGGTTCGAGAACATCCTCAACCGCGGGCTGCTGCTCCAGCTGCTGCGCGAGGACCCCACCACGCCGTTCGCCCACTACGTGCTCACCGAGATGGGCGACGAGTGCCGCCACATGACCATGTTCGGCAAGGTGATCGACCGCATGGGCGCCCGGCCGTTCCGGATGGGCCTGGCCGACCGCGTGGCCGCGGCGCTGCTCCCGCACTTTCTCCACGGGTCGTTGCTCTGGGTCGGCGCGCTCATCGGCGAGGAGATCTTCGACGCCCAGCAGCGGCGCATCATGACCGACCCCGAGCTGCAGCCCGTCGTGGCGCAGCTGATGCGGATCCACGTGACGGAGGAGGCGCGCCACATCAAGTTCGCCCGCGAGGGCGTGGTGCACCGCCTGCAGCACGCGTCACGGCTCGAGCGCTTCCTGGTGGCCAACCTCCAGGGCCTCGGCGGGCCGACGATGCGGCGCTGCCTGGTGCACCGCGGCATCTACCACCGCGCCGGGCTCGACGTGGAGCGCGCCTACCGCGAGGCGATGGCCAACCCCCACCACCAGGAGATGGCGCGGGTCGGCTTCGCCTCCCTCGCGGCCTTCCTCGAGGACAACGGGCTGATGACCCGCTTCAGCCGCCGGCTGTGGCGGCGCTCCGGGTTCCTGGCATGAAGCGGCGCAGGCCCCGGCGCCACCCCGCGGGCATGGCGTTCGTCCCGCCCGACGACGGCGAGGGGTACGACGGCCCCGCGACCGTGCTGGTCGGCGACGACGTGCTGGCGGTGACGGTCCACCTCGCCGGCCACCTCGAGCCGCTCGACGGGTTCTTCCACTGGTACGGCCGCATCGACCGCTGCGCCGGCCTCGTCACCGCGAAGGACGCGGGCGCCACGACCGGCGAGCTCGTCGTCGGTGACGGGCCGCCGGCCACGGTGCGCCTCGCCGAGTACGACGCCTGGGGACACGTGCAGGTCAACGGCACCGGCGCGCCGCCGTACTCCCTGGAGAGGGTGGAGGTCGACCTGCCGGCCTAGCCGGCGGCCAGCCCCATGGCGCGTCGTGTGCCTGAGGACGGCGGATGGGGTGTTGTCAGGCACACGACTGCTCCGTCGTGATCGCCCCGCCTGGGGTCGTGTGCCTGACGACGCCTCCCAGTGAGTCCTCAGGCACACGACTGCTTCGTCGTGGTCGTCTCGGCGGCCTAGCCGGCGGCCAGCCAGGCGTCGATGTCGGCCTCCGCCGCCTTGCGTACGTCGTCGGGTGCCCTGCTGGCACGCAGGGACATCCGCGCGAGCTCGGCGAGCTGCTCGTCGGTGAGCCCGTGCGCTGCGCGCATGGTGGCGTACTGGCCCGCGAGCCGCGACCCGAAGAGGAGCGGGTCGTCGGCGCCGAGGGCGATGGTCGCGCCGGCCGCGAGCAGCGCCGGCAACGGCACCGACGTGGGGTCGGAGTAGACCCCGAGAGCCACGTTGGAGACCGGGCAGACCTCGAGGGCGACCCCGGCGTCGACGATGCGCGCGAGCAGCTCGGGGTCCTCGGCGGCGCGGACGCCGTGGCCGAGCCGGTCGGCGTGCAGGGTGTCGAGACAGGTCCGGATGTGCTCGGGTCCGCGCAGCTCGCCGCCGTGCGGGGCCAGCAGGAGCCCGGCACGCTCGGCGATCGCGAACGCTCCGGCGAAGTCGGCGGTGGAGCCGCGCCGCTCGTCGTTCGAGAGCCCGAAGCCGACCACGCCGCGGTCGGCGTACTGCGCGGCGAGCCGGGCCAGGGTGCGGGCGTCGAGCGGGTGGCGGGTGCGGTTGGCGGCGATCACGACCGCCATGCCGAGCCCGGTGGTCGCGCTGGCGTCGCGCACCGCGTCGAGCACCAGGTCGGTGAACGCCGTGATCCCGCCGAAGCGCGCTGCGTAGCCGCTGGGGTCGACCTGGATCTCCAGCCACCGCCCGCCGTCCGCGACGTCGTCCTCGGCGGCCTCGCGGACCAGCCTGCGCACGTCGTCCTCCGTGCGCAGGACCGAACGGGCCACGTCGTAGAGCCGCTGGAAGCGGAACCAGCCCTTCTCGTCGGCCGCCGTCAGCTGCGGGGGCCACTCGGTGACCAGCGCGTCGGGGAGGTGGATCCCGTCGCGCGCGGCCAGCTCGAGCAGGGTCGCGTGGCGCATGGACCCGGTGAAGTGCAGGTGGAGGTGCGCCTTCGGGAGGGTGTGGGGGTCGCGCACGGTGGCCATGCTAGGTGTGGTGCGCGGACGGAGCGCTTTTGGCCCGCTTGGTCCGGGATGCGTAGACTCCACCCTGGTGGATTTCCCCCATGGTGTGTCGCGCCCTCGTGACGGTGGTCACGGAGTGCGAGGAGGCCGGGCTCGGATGGGCTGGGGAGCCGTCGGAGGGCACTAGCTCAACTGGCAGAGCATCGGTCTCCAAAACCGAAGGTTGGGGGTTCAAGTCCCTCGTGCCCTGCAGGACCAGGTGAACGACCAGACGATGAAGAGGTGAGCAGCGTGTCGGACTCCCATGCGACCCCGAAGGGCCGCACGTCCGACGCCGGCAGGTCCGGCGACCGGCGCACGGGGCCGGTGACGTTCTACCGTCAGGTGGTCGCCGAGCTGCGCAAGGTCGTCTGGCCGACGCGCGAGCAGCTGTCGACGTACTTCTTCGTCGTCCTGGTCTTCGTGCTCGTGATGATCACGATGGTCTCCTTGCTCGACCTCGGTCTGGGCAAGCTGGTCTTCGCGGTCTTCACCGGCGCGGACAACGTGTGACGCCTGCCGGTTCGGCAGCGATCACCCCCGAGCAACAGCAACTGATGGAGCAGCACGTGTCGGAGCAGTACGACGCCGCCCCGGAGACGGGCGAGGACGTCACCGCCCCCGAGGAGATCGAGGACGCCGAGAGCGCACTCGAGACCGATGAGGGCGCACCCAGCGACGACGAAGGCGACCTCGACGCCGACGAGAGCGCACTCGATGCCGATGAGAGCGTCCTCGACGCCGAGGTCGAGGGCGACGGCGACGAGGTAGCCGCCGAGGCCGACGAGAGCGCCGACGCCGGCGAGGAGCTCGACCCGCTGGAGGCCTTCCGGCGCGAGCTCATGATGAAGCCCGGCGAGTGGTTCGTGGTGCACACCTACTCCGGCATGGAGAACCGGGTGAAGCACAACCTGGAGAACCGCATCCACTCCCTCAACATGGAGGACTTCATCCACGAGATCGTGGTCCCCACCGAGGAAGTCGCCGAGATCAAGAACGGCCAGCGCAAGATGGTCCGCCGCACCGTGCTGCCCGGCTACGTCCTGGTCCGGATGGACCTCACCGACGAGTCGTGGGCCGCCGTGCGCCACACCCCGTCCGTCACCGGCTTCGTCGGCCACAGCCACCAGCCGGTGCCGCTGAGCATGGACGAGGTCGAGAAGATGCTCGCCCCGACGATCGTGATGCCGGCCGCGGCCGACTCCGAGGGCTCCGGCGCCAGCGGTGCCGCGGGCTCCTCCACCGCCAAGAAGCCGATCGAGGTCGCCGACTTCGGCGAGGGCGACTCGGTGATGGTGGTCGACGGTCCGTTCGCCACGCTGCACGCGACGATCACCGAGATCAACGCCGAGGCGCAGCGCCTCAAGGCGCTGGTCGAGATCTTCGGTCGCGAGACCCCGGTCGAGCTGAGCTTCTCGCAGGTTCAAAAGGTCTGATCACGCCGCCGCGACCGAGCTTGCGAGGTCGCGGACCACGGCGGGAGGTCGAGTAGCGCCACGGCTGAGGAACGAAGCCGTGAGGCGCGTATCGAGACCCGGTGAGCCGAGAGGCGACCGCAATTTCGCAGGTCCCGCTCATCAGCGGCAGAATGACCAGGTTGCTCGAGCAACAGGTGGCAGAGGCGTACGACGTACTCCTCGTCATGACCACGAGAAGAAAGAGATAGAGGAATGCCTCCCAAGAAGAAGATCGCCGCACTGGTCAAGGTGCAGCTGCAGGCCGGTGCGGCCACCCCGGCTCCGCCGGTCGGTACCGCCCTCGGTCCGCACGGCGTCAACATCATGGACTTCTGCAAGGCGTACAACGCCCAGACGGAGTCCATGCGCGGCAACGTCATCCCGGTCGAGATCACGATCTACGAGGACCGGTCGTTCGACTTCATCACCAAGACCCCGCCGGCCGCCGAGCTGATCAAGAAGGCTGCCGGTCTCAAGAAGGGCTCGGGCGTCCCGCACAAGGAGAAGGTCGGCAAGCTGACCAAGGACCAGGTGCGCGAGATCGCCAACACGAAGCTCCCTGACCTCAACGCCAACGACATCGACGCCGCGATGAAGATCGTGGAGGGCACCGCCCGCTCCATGGGCGTCACCGTCGAGGGCAGCTGAACCACCGTGGGAGGGCCGCTGCGGCCCGCTGACCACTACTCCTAGACAACTAAGGAATCACCATGCAGCGCAGCAAGACCTACCGCGCCGCGACGGAGACGTTCGACAAGGACGAGCTCTACGCGCCGCTGGCCGCGATCAAGATCGCCAAGGCCACCAGCAAGAAGAAGTTCGACGAGACCGTCGACGTCGTCATGCGCCTGGGTGTCGACCCGCGCAAGGCCGACCAGATGGTGCGCGGCACCGTCAACCTGCCCCACGGCACCGGCAAGACGGCTCGCGTCCTCGTGTTCGCGAACGGCGACAAGGCCGAGGCCGCTCGTGAGGCCGGCGCCGACGTCGTCGGTGGCGACGAGCTCATCGACAAGGTCGCCGGCGGCTGGCTCGACTTCGACGCCGTCGTCGCGACGCCCGACATGATGGGCAAGGTCGGCCGCCTCGGTCGCGTGCTCGGCCCCCGTGGCCTCATGCCCAACCCGAAGACCGGCACGGTCACCCCCGACCCGGCCAAGGCCGTGACGGACATCAAGGGCGGCAAGATCGAGTTCCGCGTCGACCGCCACGCCAACCTGCACTTCATCATCGGCAAGGCGTCCTTCACCGAGAGCGCTCTCGTGGAGAACTACGCCGCCGCCCTCGAGGAGGTGCTGCGGCTCAAGCCGTCGAGCTCCAAGGGCCGCTACCTGAAGAAGGTCACCGTCTCTACGACGATGGGCCCCGGCGTCCAGGTCGACCCCAACCGGGTCAAGAACGTCACGGTCGAGGACGAGGCCTCCGCAGGCTGAGCCTGCCGAGCCCACGGCACCCGGGCCGGACGTCGCTGTCTCGAGACCCGGAGAGACGAAAGGGCGCCGCAACCCCTGAGGGTTGCGGCGCCTTCTCGATTTCGTACGACGACCGGCTGGTCAGCTCTTCCTGCGCAGCCAGCCGTCCGGCACGGCGGAGATGAGCAGCTTCTGGTTGATGTCCTGGTCGATCTCGAAGTCGGGGTTCTCCTTGAGGAACTCCCACACGGCCGTCTTGGGGTTGTCGCCCTGCGACCAGGGGCGGTCGGGGAACACGCTGTCGTCCATGTCCTCGACGATCGTGTCGAAGACCAGGCAGTAGCTGCCGGGCGTGACGAGCGGTGCGTAGTAGGCGAGCTCCTTGGCGACGTGCTCGTGGGTGTGCATCGAGTCGAGTGAGACCAGCACGGTCTTGTAGCCCTTGGCGTGCTCGGCGACCTGGGCGGCCATCTCGTCGGTGACCGAGGAGCCCTGGAGCATGTCGATGCGCGAGCTCATCGGGTGCTCCTCGATGAGCTTGCGGTTGTGGTCGCGGATGTCGATGTCGACGCCGAGCACCTTGCGCTTGGGGTTGGCCGGGTCGAGCGTGGTGCCCTCGGCGACCGCGTCGGCGTAGTCGAGCATGGCGAGCAGCGAGGCGCTGAGCACCAGCGAGCCGCCGTGGGCGATCCCGGTCTCGATGATGAGGTCGGGCTTCACCGCCCAGACGACCTCCTGGTAGGCGACCATGTCGGCCGGGAACTGGATGACCGGGCGGCCGAGCCAGTCGAAGTTGTACATGTACTTCTGGCTGAAGGCGCGGGTCACCCAGTCGATCGACTGCTTCTGCCACTCCGCGTCGCCGGGGTAGCCGTTGACGAAGTCACGGCGCTCTCCCTCGAACTGGGCGATCGGGTCACTGGTTGCGTCTGCCACTTGCTGGCCTTTCTCGGAGCGGTCGGTCGGTGCGGGTCTAGGAGTGGGACGGGGTCGGCTGCGCGGCGGCCTCGGCGAGCATGTCAGGAAGCCGTTCGGTCAGCCGGGCCGGGCGCAGCCCGGTCTCCGCGCGGACGCGGGAGACGTCGATGGTCGGGAACGTCCGGGTGGGGCCGTCCGGCGCGAACGTCACGCCGACGCCGGTGCGGTCGGCGATGACATCGGCGATCTCGGCATGGGTGACGGGCTGGCCGCTCGCGAGGTTGTAGAGCCGGTGCTTGCCCGCCGTGGCGACGTGGGTGAGCATCCGGCAGAGGTCGTCGACCGCGACGTAGTCCTTCGACGACTGCGGTCCCTCACCGACCGTGATGTCGCGACCGGCCGCGACGTCGGCGAGGAGCATGCCGAGGAAGGTGTCGCTGTGCGCGCCGGCGCCGTAGACGTTGGACACGCGCGCGACGCGGACGGTCGGCTCGGGACGCGACGCGCAGATCGCCTCGCCGAGGAGCTTGCTGAGGTCGTAGATGCCGTCGGCCGTGGGCCGCGCGAGGGGCACCGACTCCTCCGACACCGTCGTGGCGTCGATGCCGCTGTAGACGCGCGTGCTCGAGAGGTAGAGCCAGGAGTCGAACCGGGCGCCTCGGATCCGGTCGGCCAGGACGGTCACGTGGGCGTCGACGGTGTCGAGCGGGCGTGAGCGGAAGTCCCCGGTGAGGCCGATCGCGTAGACGACGTGGCCGAGGTCGCCGTCGGGGACCTCGTGCCGTGACGGTGTGAGCACCTCGTGCCCGGCGGCGCGCAGGTGGGCGGTGAGCGTGCCGCCGATGAACCCGGTCGCGCCGAAGACGGTGAACCTCATCGACGCGAGCCCACGATCTTCATGGGGTTCCCCGCAGCGATGGAGTACGGCGGCACGACCCCCCGCACGAGGGTCATGGCCCCGATCACCGAGCCCTTGCCGATGTGGGCGCCGTCGAGGATCACGCAGCCGGCGCCGAACCAGACGTCGTCCTCGATGACGATGCCGCCCTTGCTGGGGCGGAAGCCCTGGGACTGGATGAAGGTGTCCGGGTCGTCGTACTGGTGGTTGGTGGGCGCGAAGACGCAGTTGGCCGCGACCGAGACGGCGTCGCCGACGGTGATGCCGTTGCCGGAGTAGAGGACGCAGCCGGAGTTGAAGACGCAGCTCTCGCCGATGACGATGTCGCCGGAACCGCCGGCCGGCTTGAACTTCACGAAGCTGTCGATGACCGAGCGGGCGCCGATGACGTAGCGCGAGCCCCGCACGCTGCGCTCGATGTCGGCCAGCGGGGAGATGGAGGCGGTCGGGTGGTACTCGAGGGTCATCGCGCCCGCCGTCGGGCTCGGCCGGTCACGTGAGCCACTCCGGGTCCAGCTCGGAGAAGCGGGGGTTGCTGCGGTCGCGGTCGACCATCACCTGGGGCTCGATCGGCCACGGGATGGCGAGGTCGGGGTCGTCCCAGGCCAGGCCGCGGTCGGCCTCGGGCGTGTAGCGCGTGCCGACGAAGTAGAGGACCTTCGTGTCCGGCTCGAGGGTCAGGTAGCCGTGGGCGCAGCCGGGCGGGATGTAGAACGCGCGGTCACCGTCGGCGCT
This sequence comes from Nocardioides candidus, assembly GCF_041321175.1. Classification (NCBI taxonomy): domain Bacteria; kingdom Bacillati; phylum Actinomycetota; class Actinomycetes; order Propionibacteriales; family Nocardioidaceae; genus Nocardioides; species Nocardioides candidus. Next base: position 857,121 of record NZ_JBGGWC010000001.1, read on the forward strand.
CAACGTGACGCTGGCCGTCTTGCCGAAGGTGGGGGAGTCGCGGCGCACGTCGACGATCGCGTCGAAGATCGACCCCTCGATGCAGTGGACCAGCTTCGCCTCCTGGTGCGGGGCGACCTGGAAGTGGAGGCCGCGCAGCGTGCCGGCCTGCTTGCTGCTGCCGAGGTTGGTCTGCACGGGCACCAGGTCGATGCCCGCCCCGGCGAGCTCGTCCACGCAGTAGAGGCGGGCGAAGCTGCCGCGCTCGTCGCGTCGAGGGTCGAGGTGGACGATGTACGCCCCGTCGATCCCGACGCCCTCGAACTGCATCAGCTCGCCTGCAGCGTGGCGGCCGGGTGCTGCTCGTAGCGCTCGATCTGGCCGAGGGTGATCGCGCGCGGGTCGGACCCGGAGTTGAAGTCGTGGTACCACTCCGCGGTCCACTCCAGCGTGGTCGGCGAGTCGAGCCGCGGCGACCAGCCGAGGGACTTCATCGCCAGCGAGGCGTCGAGGGCCAGCAGCTTGTTCTCCTTCGGGTGCTCGCCGGCCGCCTGCACCCAGCCGTGCTCGTGGCCCAGGCCCTGCGCGATCGCGTCGGCGACCTCCCCGGTGGTCACCTCGACCGCGCCCGGGAGCGGGCCGAAGTTCAGCGCCTTCGGCTCGGCGACGCCGCGCTCGACGAGCGCCTCGAGGAACAGCAGGTAGCCCGAGATCGGCTCCAGCACGTGCTGCCAGGGGCGGGTCGAGTCCGGGTTGCGCAGCTCGGGGAGCCTGCCGTCGCGGACCGCACGCCACACGTCAGGGACGAGGCGGTCGACGGACCAGTCGCCGCCGCCGATGACGTTGCCGGCGCGCGAGGTCGCGAGCGGGATGCCGCGCGGCTCGAAGTAGCTGTCGCGGTAGCTCGAGGTCGCGATCTCGATGCACGCCTTCGACGCGCTGTAGGGGTCGTGGCCGCCGAGCAGGTCGTCCTCGGCGAAGGGCACGCCCGCGTCGGAGTTGGCGTAGACCTTGTCGGAGGTGACCACCAGCACCGCGTCGAGCCCGTCGAGGTCCTTGGCGGCGTCGAGGACGTTCACCGAGCCCATCAGGTTGGACGCGTAGGTCTCGCGCGGGTCGGCGTAGGCGACGCGCACCAGCGGCTGCGCCGCCATGTGCAGGATCACCGACGGCCGGAAGTCGTGCACGATGCCGCGCAACCGCTCGAAGTCGGTGAGGTTGGCGTAGGTCGACTCGGCGTTGCCGAAGGGGGCGAGCAGGTCGAACAGGGCCGGCTCGTGGTTGGGCGCGAGCGAGTAGCCCGACACCGTGGCCCCGAGCTTCTCCAGCCAGAGGCTCGTCCAGCTGCCCTTGAAACCGGTGTGACCGGTCAGGAAGACGCGACGGCCCTTCCAGAATTCAGGCGAAGGCATCATTGCGTGCGTCAGTCCCACTTCTTCCAGGGGGCAGTGCCCCGCTCCCAGCGCTCCTCGAGCATCAGCTTCTCGCGGAGGGTATCCATCGGCTGCCACCACCCGTCGTGGTGGTAGGCCATCAGCTCGCCGGCGTTGGCCAGGTGCTCGAGGGGCTCGCGCTCCCACACGGTCTCGTCCCCGGAGATCAGGTCGATGACGGACTTCTGCAGGATGAAGTAGCCGCCGTTGATGTGCGTGCCTCCCTGGGGCTTCTCCATGAAGCCCTTGACCGCGTCGCCCTCCATCTCCAGGGCGCCGTAGCGGCCCGGAGGCTCCACGGCCAGCACGGTGGCCTTCTTGCCGTGCTTGGTGTGGAAGGCGATCTCGTCGGTCAGGTCGGCGTCGGTCAGCCCGTCGCCGTACGTGAAGGCGAACGGCTCGTCGTCGTCGAGGTGCTCGGCCACCCTGCGCAGCCGGCCGCCGGTCATCGTCTCCTCGCCGGTGTCGACCAGCGTGACGGTCCAGGGCTCGGTGCGCTTCTCGTGCACCACCATCTCGCCGGTGCCCATGTTGAACGTCACGTTCGACATGTGCAGCGAGTAGTTCGCGAAGTACTCCTTGATCACGTAGCCCTTGTAGCCGCAGCAGATGATGAAGTCGTTGATCCCGTGGTGGGAGTAGAGCTTCATGATGTGCCAGATGATCGGCCGGCCGCCGATCTGGACCATCGGCTTGGGCTTGGTGTTGGTCTCCTCGGAGATCCTCGTGCCGAGACCTCCGGCCAGGATCACGGCTTTCACGGGTTCTCCTCGCTGGGCGGTGTGCAAACGGGGACAGTACTACAGCCGGATTGCGGTGTCGGACCGTTGGGAAAACCCTTGCACTGCGGGCGGACGCCGTGGGTTTCGGGCCCGTTTCGCGCACCCGTGGACCCGGTTGACGCCCGTCGTCCCCGTCGGCAAGGATCGTGAGCAATATGGCGACCGAGGGGTTTGATCTCGAGCGGAGGCAGGAGCTCCAGGCGGCTGTGACGAGCCTGGGCGCGGCGGTGTGGACGGAGCCCGGCGCCGATCCGGCGGGAGCCCTGGGCAAGTCCATCCGGCGGTTCCTGATGGCGGCCGGCTATCCGGCCGACGTCACGCGCCTGGTGCTCGCCGTCCTGGAGAAGTACGGCGACCCCGACGCTCCCGCCGAGGGCTTCGGCGTCCGCGACGTGGCGAGCCTGGTGGAGGGGCTGGACCCCGAGGACGCGATCAAGCGGGTGCTCAAGGCCGCCGGCGTCCCCCCGCCGACCGTCCGGGCGGTCACCGCGGCGCTCGAGCCGCGGGAGGAGCCCGCCGAGGTCGACGTCCCGGCGGCGATCACCGACGTGCTCCGGAAGGCGGGCTACTCCGCCATCGACCGGCGCCGCGTGCTGGCGGCGCTGGAGCCGCCGAAGGAGGTCGAGGCGGAGGCCGTCCCCGGCATCGCCAACCTGCTCAGCAAGGCCGGCTACCCCGTCGACGTACGCCGCCGCGTGCTCGCCGCGCTCAACGCACCGGCCGAGAAGGAGGTCGACGTCCCCGAGTCGATCCGCCTGCTGCTGCGCCAGGGCGGCTACAAGGCCGATCTCGGGCAGCTGGTCGCCTCGCTCCTGGAGCGCTACGGCGACCCCGAGCTCGCCGAGAGCGGGCTGCGGGTCGCCGACCTGCAGCCCCTCGTCGAGGTCACCCACCACGACTTCGACGCCCGCGAGCCGGTCCGCCGCATCCTGCGGACCGCCGGCTACCGGGTCGACCTGGTCAACTTCGTGATCCTCCTCCTGGAGCGCTACACGGGCAGCGACGTGCCGGTGTCGGGGGTCCGGATCCGCGACCTCGCCGACCTCGTCGAGGACACCGACGAGAAGCTGCTCTCCCTGCTGCGGCACTGGCGCACGGCGGCGCCCGACGACCACCTCCTCGGCAACGAGCTGGCCACCGTGCTGGGGCGGCGCGGGGTCGAGCCCGAGGTCGCCCGCGACCTGGCCGCCGCGATCGAGAACGACAGCGGCGAGGGGCAGCTGGTCGAGCTGGCGCGGGTCGCGCGGTTCGCCCTCAGCGCCGAGGACGCGTGCGTGTCGATGGCCGAGCCGGCGTGGCTCGACGACCCCGCGTTCACGAAGGCCTACGCGGAGGCCAAGAGCATCTCGGCGTGGGGCCGCGACATCCGCTGGCGGGTGCAGACCCTGGTGAAGGCCGCGGCCGCAGCCCGCCACGTGGCGGGCGACTTCGTGGAGTGCGGCGTCGACACCGGCGGCACCGCCCGTGCGGTGATGGCCTACCTCGGCGACGACGCCTTCGAGGACCGCACGTTCTACCTCTTCGACACCTTCCACGGGATCGTGCCGGAGCAGCTGCTGCCCGACGAGCCCGCGCCCATCCAGGACCGCTACCCCGACGTGGCCGACGTCGCCCGCGCCAACTTCGCCGACAAGCCCTACGTCCGGATCGTCGAGGGCACCGTGCCCGAGACGCTCTCCCAGTACGTCGGCACCCGCGTCGCCTACCTCCACATCGACATGAACGCCGCCTACCCCGAGGTCGAGGCCTTCCGGTTCTTCTGGGAGCTCCTCGCGCCGGGTGCGCCGGTGGTGTTCGACGACTACGGTTTCCCGCGACACCGGGCGCAGCGCCGCGCCCTCGATGAGGTCGCCGCCTCCCTGGGGGTCGAGATCATGATGCTCCCGACCTGCCAGGGGATCGTCCACAAACCCGTCGAGGGAGCTTGAGATGCACATCCTGGCCATCGGCCAGTCCAACCTCGCCAACCACTGCGGCACGGCGCAGGCCTCGCAGTTCGGCGAGGCGCTCGCCGGCGGCGAGCTCTTCCCGCTGAGCGACCCCGTCCGGGGCGGCACCGGCACCGACGGGAGCGTCTGGCCGCGCGTGGCCGACCGGCTCGCGGGGCTGCCGTGGCCCGGGTCGCTGCGGCTGACGCTCGCCGCGGTCGGCGCGACCTCGCTGGCGGAGTGGCTCCCCGGGGAGAAGTGCTTCACCGCACTGGAGGAGCGCTTCGCCGCGGGTGACGGCGAGGGAGTGACCCACGTGGTCTGGCAGCAGGGCGAGAAGGACACGCTGCTGCAGACCTCGACGGCCGACTACACCGACATGTTCGTCCGGCTCCACGAGGCGGTCACCCGCACCGTGGGCGTGGTGCCGTGGATCATCTGCCGGTCGTCGTACCGCATGGGGGTGGTCAACCCCGACGTGGTGGAGGCCCAGGCCAAGCTGGCCGCCAGCCTGCCGCTCGCCGTGGAGGGCCCCTACCTCGACGGCTTCGGCTCCGAGATGCGCCGCGACGACACCCACTTCAACGACGCCGGCCTCGACGCCTTCGCTGCACTGCTCGTCGACGCCCTGCTGCAGACCGCTCCGGAGGTCGCCTCGTGAACGCCCCCCAGCCCCCGCAGACCAAGGCGGTCCTGATCGCCTGCATGCCCAAGAGCGGCTCGACCTTCCTCTCCTCGCTGGTGGCCGGCCTGCCCGGCCTGCGCCGTGAGCACCTGGTGCCGTCGTACTTCCGGCGCGAGCAGGAGCTCGACGAGGCCCAGATCCGTCGGGCGTTCGCGGCGACCGACACCCTGCGTGACGCCTTCGTGCGCGGCACGATCACGGCCCCGTCGCGCCCGCGGGGCTTCGTGGCCCAGCACCACGTGAAGCACAACCACGAGACCCAGCGGCTCATCGACGACTACGACCTGGTGCCGGTCTTCCTGGTCCGCAACATCTACGACATCGTGGTCTCGCTGCGCGACCACGTCGTGAAGAGCGCGCCCTACACCCCCGCGGCCTACGTCGACGAGGACATGCTCGGCTGGCCCGAGGACCGGATGCACGGCTTCCTGGTCGACATGGCGCTGCCCTGGTACATCCACTTCTACGTCAGCTGGTGGAAGGCCGAGCACCGCCTGCTGATGACCTACGAGGACCTCATCGCCGACCCCACCCGCGAGGTGCGCCGGATCGCGAAGCTCGGCAGGCTCGGCTGGGACGAGGAGGTGTTCGCCGCGGTGCTCGACCAGGTGCAGGGCGGCGACCGGACCCGCAAGAACGTCGGTGGCGCCGGACGCGGCGACATGCTGAGCGACGAGATGCACGAGCGGGTGCGCACCTTCTGCTCCTACTACCCCGATGTCGACTTCACGCCCATCGGCGTGAAGGGCTAGGGCGCTGTGCGGATCCTGATCCCCACCCGCAACCGGCCGACGTCGCTGCGGGGCCTCCTCGAGTACCTCGCTCGCTTCTACCCGGAGGCCGACATCTACGTCGCCGACGGCAGCGCGCCGGAGTTCCAGCAGCAGAACGAGGCGTACGTCGCCACGCTCTCCACCCGCGTCGACTACCACGCCTTCGACGAGGAGATCGGGCTCTTCGAGCGGCTCTCGATGGTGCTCGACTCCATCGACGACGAGTTCATCACCATGAACGCCGACGACGACTACCCGATCCTGGAGACGCTCGAGGTCGCGGAGCGCCGCCTGGCCGAGACGCCGGGTGCCTCCTTCGCCGGTGGCCACCTGATCCACATCAACATCAACTCGGTGAAGTCGTCGATCGCCCGGCTCGACGCCGTTCACGACATCACCACCGACGACGTCGCCGACCGGCTGCTGCAGTTCGGCGCCTTCCCGTTCACCACGTCCTACGGCGTCGCGCGGCGCGAGCTCCTGGTGGAGCGCTACCAGTTCCTGCAGACCTGGACCTCGACGAGCTTCTTCGACCTCGCCGTCGGGCTGATGGACCTGGTCCACGGGAAGTTCGTCGCCGTCGAGGACTTCGCGTTCCTCTGCACCCGTAACGAGGTGCACAGCTACTACCGCCCCGAGGACGGCCTGGCCTACCTGCGCAACGCCGGCAAGGTCCTCGACCTCAACGACCGGCTGGTGCAGCGGCTGGTCGCCGCCGGGCACGAGGAGGACGACGCCGTCCAGGTGGTCGGGAGCGTGATCGCCCGTCGGCTCGCCGGCGTGGTCGGCCACCCGCCCTTCCGGCTCGAGGGGTTCGCCGAGAGCTACCCCTACGACATCCCCGAGATGGGCCGGGCGCGCGACAAGATCGCGGAGCTCTTCACCGAGGGCACTGCGGAGCGCGCCCGCTACGCCGACAAGCTCGCCTTCATCGCCGCCAACGTGCAGGCCACGCTCACCTCGACGGACAACGCCGGCGAGGAGGCCGTCTATGGCACGCTCTGAGCTCCCCAACGGCCGCCCGCTGCCGTGGACGCCCGGCGGGGCAGAGCTGATGGCCGAGCTCGGCCTGCAGGTCGAGCTGACCTTCCCCGACCTGCTGCCGGTCGAGCCCGAGGCCGACTAGCGCCTCAGCCGCCGGCAAGCTGCTCGACCGCGGCCAGCTCGACGCACACGGCCACGCCGGCCATCGCGGCCTCGACCTCCGCGAGCACCGGGAAGGTCGGCGCCAGCCGGATGTTGCGGTCGTCGGGGTCGTTGCCGTGCGGGAACGCCGAGCCCGCCGGGGTCAGCGCGATGCCGGCGTCCTTCGCGAGCTGGACCACCCGGGCCGCCGTACCGTCGAGGACGTCGAGGTCGACGAAGTAGCCGCCCACCGGCTTGCTCCAGGTGGCGATGCCCAGCCCGTCGAGGCGGGCCGTGAGCGCATCCTGGACGGCTGCGAACTTCGGCGCGATCAGGTCGCGGTGCTTGCGCATGTGGGCGCGTACGCCGTCGGCGTCGCCGAAGAACTCGACGTGCCGCAGCTGGTTGACCTTGTCCGGGCCGATCGAGGCGAAGGAGAGGCGCTTGAGGTACCACTCGCGGTTCTCGGGCGAGGCCGCGAGCGCGGCCACGCCCGCGCCGGCGAAGGTGATCTTCGAGGTGGAGGCGAACATGATCGGGCGGTTGGGGTGGCCCGACGCCGAGGCGAGGCCGAGCGCGTCGGCGCTCTTGGTCTCCTCGTCGGTCAGGTGGTGCACGGCGTAGGCGTTGTCCCAGAGGATCCGGAAGTCGGGCGCGGCGGTTTCCATCGCCATCAGCTCGGCGGCCACCTCGGTCGAGCAGACCGCACCGGTCGGGTTGGCGTAGGTCGGCACCAGCCACAGCCCCTTGACCGACGGGTCGCCCACGAGCGCGCGCACCGCGGGCACGTCCGGGCCGTCGTGGTGCATCGGCACCGTCACCATCTCGATGCCGAGCTCGGCCAGCATCGTGAAGTGGCGGTCGTAGCCCGGGACGGGGCAGATGAAGGTGACCTTCTCCTCCTGCGCCCACGGGCGTGGGGAGTCGGGACCGCCGTGGGAGAGCAGCCAGCTGACGACCTGGTACATCATCGTCAGGCTGGAGTTGCCGCCCGCGACGACCTGCGCGGCGTCGACGGAGAGCAGGTCGGCGAAGATCTCCCGCACCTCGGCCAGGCCGTCGAGCCCGCCGTAGTTGCGCACGTCGGTGCCGGAGCGGTCCTTGAAGCCCGTCGGCAGGCCGAGCAGGCCGTTGGAGAGGTCGAGCTGGTCCGCTCCCGGCTTGCCCCGCGTCAGGTCGAGCTTCAGCCCCTTGGCCTGCAGCGCCTCGTAGTCGGCCCGCAGTGCGGTCAGGCGCTCGGCGAGCTGGTCGGCGGAGAGGGCGGACAGGGGCGTCGAGGTGGTCACGGGTCCATCGTGCCAGTGACCGGGGGTGCGCTCGCACCGGGTTTCGCCCCGGCCGGTCGGGGGAGCCCCGCCGCCCGCCGCCCCGATTTGGACCCACCGACCTGCCCGCCGTACGCTCAGCGTCGAAACCTTAAGACCGCCGGTTGTCGGGGCTGCCTCAGTGCCGACCGAAGGTTCCGTGAGAGCGGGACGGCCTGCGTAGGGGATCAGAGCATGACCAGTGGTTGCGCAGGGGTGCAGCCGGTGTCCACGCCCTGAGCGCCTGCGCTCAGGGCGTCCGTCATCTCAGGGGAGCTTCGACCGGAGGTCAGATCCGGAAGGAGACCCATGGCGCGGGCAGACAAGCAGGCCGCCGTCGCGGAGATCACTGGCTCGTTCAGTGATGCCGCCGGTGCTGTGCTGACCGAGTACCGCGGGCTCACCGTGAAGCAGCTGCAGGACCTGCGGCGCTCCCTCGGCGAGAACGCCAGCTACGCCGTGGTCAAGAACACGCTTGCCAAGATCGCCGCCAAGGAGGCGGGGATCGAGAGCTTCGATGAGCTCCTCTCCGGCCCGACCGCGATCGCCTTCATCACGGGCGACGTCGTCGAGGCCGCGAAGGGTCTGCGTGACTTTGCCAAGGCCAACCCCGCCCTTGTCATCAAGGGTGGCGTCCTGGACGGCAAGGCCCTCGACCCGGCCGAGATCGCCAAGCTGGCCGATCTCGAGTCGCGCGAGGTCCTGATGGGCAAGCTGGCGGGCGCGATGCTCGCTTCGCTCAGCCAGGCCGTCTACCTCCTCAACGCGCCGCTGGCCCAGGCCGCCCGTCTCGCGGGTGCGCTCCAGGCCAAGGCCGCTGAGGACCCCTCGATCCTCGCAGGTGGTGCGGGCACGCCCGTCGCCGCCGAGGAGGCCCCGGTCGAGACCGAGGCCCCCACCGACGAGGCACCCGCCGAGGAGGCGGCTCCTGAGGAGCCGGCCGCCGAGGTCGCCTCTGACGAGGGCGAAACCGCCGAGGCCTGACCGGCCCGGCACCACCACCTGCAGTACCCAATATTCGGCCGGTCGAGCCGCACACCGCGGCCGGCCAACCAACGGAAGGAAACGCCACCATGGCGAAGCTCAGCACTGACGAGCTCCTCGACGCGTTCAAGGAGATGACCCTCATCGAGCTCTCGGAGTTCGTGAAGCAGTTCGAGGAGACCTTCGGCGTCACCGCTGCCGCTCCGGTCGCCGTTGCCGCCGCCCCCGCCGCCGGCGGTGCCGCTGCCGGTGGCGACGACGCTGCCGCGCAGGACGAGTTCGACGTCATCCTCGAGGCCGCTGGTGACAAGAAGATCAACGTCATCAAGGAGGTCCGCGCGCTGACCTCCCTCGGTCTGAAGGAGGCCAAGGACCTCGTCGAGGGCGCCCCGAAGCCGATCCTCGAGAAGGTCGCCAAGGACGCTGCCGAGAAGGCCAAGGAGGCCCTCGAGGCCGCCGGCGCCACCGTCACCCTCAAGTGACCTCGTAGCGGCGTCCGCGTCGCTGCATCGAGAGGCGGGTCCCCGTGAGGGGGCCCGCCTCTCCGCATTTCGGTACGGCGACGGCACCGTCTCGGAATCGCGGCCCTGCGTGACGTGGACCACGGTTACCGCGTAACGTGCGCCACGCGGTCGCGTTGTTCCCAAAGCGACCAGTCGGTGGGTTGCACGTCATGAGGAAGAGGTCAGCATGGGCGTCGATGTCGCAGTGACGAACTTGACCAAGCAGTTCGGAAAGCAGCTCATCTGGAAGGGCGTCACCCTGACGCTGCCTGCCGGTGAGATCTCCGTGATGCTCGGCCCGTCCGGCACGGGCAAGTCCGTCTTCCTGAAGGCGCTCATCGGCCTGATCAAGCCCGACGAGGGCTCGATCCTCATCGAGGGCACCGACATCGCCTCCTGCTCCGAGAAGGAGCTCTACGAGGTGCGCAAGCTCTTCGGCGTGCTGTTCCAGGACGGCGCGATGTTCGGCTCGATGAACCTCTACGACAACGTCGCCTTCCCGCTGCGCGAGCACACCCGCAAGTCGGAGTCGGAGATCCGTGACATCGTCATGGAGAAGATGGACCTGGTGGGTCTGCTCGGCGCGGAGTTCAAGCTCCCCGGCGAGATCTCCGGCGGCATGCGCAAGCGGGCCGGCCTGGCCCGTGCCCTCGTCCTCGACCCGGAGATCCTGCTCATCGACGAGCCCGACTCCGGCCTCGACCCGGTGCGCACGTCGTTCATCAACCAGCTGTTCGTCGACCTCAACGCCCAGATCGACGCGACGTTCCTCATCGTGACCCACGACGTCCACAGCGTCCGGGTCGTGCCCGACCAGATCGGGCTGCTCTACCACAAGCACCTGGCCATGTACGGCCCCCGCGAGATGCTCCTCTCCTCCGACGAGCCGGTGGTGCGTCAGTTCCTCAACGCCCAGACGGTCGGCCCGATCGGCATGTCGGAGGAGAAGGACGCCGACCAGCTCGCGGCGGAGAAGGACATGGACCTGCCGCCCCTGCCCCCCATCCCGCTTCAGCTCGAGCCGTCCAACGGCATCCCGCGCAGGGCGCAGCGCCCCCCGGGCGAGTGGTGCCGGCTCAACGGCATCACCCCGCCGCCGGGGTCGTTCACTGCCGATGCTGAGCACCAGACGAACCACTGAGGTCGGCGTTGTCCTCCACGGCGGCACGTTTCCTCGCGCCCGTCGGGACCGCAGGCAAGCTCTTCGCCTTCGGGCTCGACGTCGGGCGCGGGCTGTTCCGACGGCCCTTCCAGCTGCGTGAGTTCCTCCAGCAGGCCTGGTTCATCGCGTCGGTCACGATCATCCCCACGGCTCTGGTGGCGATCCCCTTCGGCGCGGTCATCGCGCTGCAGGTCGGTGGCCTCATCAAGCAGTTCGGCGCCCAGTCGTTCACCGGCTCCGCGTCGGTGCTCGCCGTCATCCAGCAAGCGGGTCCCATCGCGACCGCGCTCCTCATCGCCGGCGCCGGTGGCTCGGCGATCGCGGCCGACCTCGGCGCGCGGAAGATCCGCGAGGAGCTCGACGCGATGATGGTGCTGGGCATCGACCCGATCCAGCGCCTGGTCGCCCCGCGCGTGCTCGCCTGCATGCTCGTCGCCGTGTTCCTCAACGGCATGGTGAGCGTGGTCGGCGTGGCCGGTGGCTACGTCTTCAACGTGATCCTCCAGGACGGCACCCCGGGCGCCTACCTGGCCAGCTTCACCGCCCTGGCACAGTTGCCCGATGTGTGGATCGGGATGATCAAGGCGCTCGTCTTCGGACTCATCGCCGCGATCGTCGCCGCCTACAAGGGCATGAACGCCGCCGGTGGCCCGAAGGGCGTCGGTGACGCCGTGAACGAGTCGGTCGTCATCACCTTCCTCCTGCTGTTCGTCGTCAACTTCATCCTCAGCACGGTCTACCTGCAGGTAGTGCCGCCGAAGACGGGTTAGCGGGGGACGACATGGCGAACGCAAAGGCGATCTACGAGCGGCCGCTCAAGGGCCTCGACACCCTCGGGCACGAGCTGGCCTTCTACCTCCGCGTCATCGCGGCGGTCCCGCGGACGATCTCGCACTACCCGCGCGAGATCCTCCGCCTCCTGGCCGAGGTCACCCTCGGCTCCGGCGCCCTGGCCGTCATCGGCGGCACCATCGGCGTCATCCTCGGCATGACGTTCTTCACCGGTGCCCAGGTGGGCCTCTCGGGCTACGCGGCGCTCAACCAGCTCGGCACCGCCGCCTTCGCCGGCTTCGTGTCGGCCTACTTCAACACCCGCGAGATCGCCCCGCTGGTCGCCGGCATCGCGCTCGCCGCCACGGTCGGCTGCGGCTTCACCGCCCAGCTCGGCGCCATGCGCATCTCCGAGGAGGTCGACGCCCTCGAGGTGATGGCCATCCCCTCGATGCGGTTCCTCGTCGCGACCCGCGTCGTCGCCGGTCTCGTCGCGATCGTCCCGCTCTACGTCGTCGGCCTGCTGTCGTCGTACGTCGCGAGCCGGCTCGTCGTGACGGTCTACTACGGCCAGTCGTCGGGGACCTACGACCACTACTTCAACCAGTTCCTGCCACCCGGGGACGTCCTGTGGTCCTTCGGGAAGGTGCTGGTCTTCTCCGTCGTCGTCATCCTGATCCACTGCTACCACGGCTACACCGCCTCCGGCGGTCCCGCGGGCGTGGGTGTCGCGGTGGGTCGTGCGGTCCGCACGAGCATCGTGGCCATCAACGTGATCGACCTCTTCCTGTCCATGGCGATCTGGGGCGCGTCCACGACCGTCCGACTGGCCGGGTGACGCGGCGATGTTCGACAAGGCCCTCAATTTCCACAAGACGCTCGGCGTGATCTTCGTCGTGCTGCTCTTCCTCGGCGTCTGGTTGACCTACGCGATCTTCACGAAGAAGTTCGCCGACTACGACGAGGTCAAGCTGGAGACGACCTCGACGGGGCTGCAGCTGCCCAACCGCGCCGACGTGAAGATCCGCGGCGTCATCGTGGGCGAGGTCCTCAACGCGAAGGCCGACGACGAGGGCGCGACGCTGACGCTCGGGCTCTACCCCGACAAGGTCGACGACATCCCGGCGAACGTGACCGGCGCGATCGTCCCCAAGACGCTCTTCGGTGAGAAGTACGTCTCGCTGGTGATCCCGCAGTCCGGGCCCGAGGGCACGATCCAGGCCGGCGCCACGATCACCAAGACCCGCCTCGGCACCGAGGTCGAGGAGGTCCTCAACGACCTCTACCCGCTCCTGGAGGCGGTGCGGCCCGCCGACATCAACACCACGCTGTCCGCGCTCTCGACCGCGCTCGAGGGACGCGGCGACGAGCTCGGCCACAACCTCGAGGTCGTCGACTCCTACCTCAAGCGGATCAACCCGCAGATCCCGGCGCTGGTCGACGACCTCCGGCTGACCGCGAAGACCGCCGACATCTACGCCGACATCCTTCCCCAGGTGGCCGACATCCTCGACGACACGATCGTCACGACCGGCACTCTCGAGGAGAAGGAGGCCACGCTCAACGCCGCGCTCCGCGACATCACGGCGTTCGCCGACACCGCGCGCGGCTTCCTCGACCGCAACGGTGACCTGATCCGCGAGGCCAACGAGCTGACGACCCAGCAGCTCGAGGTGCTGGCCCGCTACTCGAAAGAGTTCCCCTGCGTGTTCGGCGCCCTCACGAACATCCAGCCGCGCATCGCGCAGTCGTTCCGCGGCTTCGAGCTGCACATCGTGCTCGAGACGATCCCCAACCAGCCGCGGCGCTACAACGTCAACGACAAGCCCCACTTCGGCGACACCCGCGGGCCCAACTGCTACAACCTGCCGAGCCCGCCCTGGGACCAGGAGCACCCCTACCAGAACCCGCCGAACTTCGACGACGGCGTCGACGAGCCCACTGGAAAGGGGACGGACCGCGTTGCACCCGGCTTCGACAGGGACCCGCTCGGCTACCGCGGCACCCCCGGTGACGTGTCCGTGCTCCGCTCGATGCTGAAGCAGGCGTACGGCGACCCGGCGAGCTCCGACCTCGGCGTCCTCCTGGCCGGTCCGATCGTGGCCGAGGCGGGTGATCGCTGATGGGGCTGACCCTCGACAAGCGGACCACCGGTGACCTCGTCCGCCTCCTCATCTTCATGCTGACCACGGGTCTCGCGACCGGCGTGCTCGTCGCGACGATCGGCAACCTGTCCTTCGGGTCGACGACGTCCTACAAGGCCGTCTTCGCCGACGCCACGGGCGTCAACAAGGGCGATGACATCCGGGTCGCGGGTGTGAAGGTCGGCACGGTGCAGGACGTGGCGGTCGAGGGCGACCACCAGGCCTTGGTGACCTTCAGCGTCGACTCCGACACCCGGCTCGACGACGCGACCCACGCCACGATCCGCTTCCGCAACCTGATCGGGCAGCGCTACATCGCGCTCTCCCAGGAGGGCAAGGGCGACAAGGTGATGGAGGAGGACGATGAGATCCCGGTGACGCGCACCAAGCCGGCCCTCGACCTCACGGTCCTCTTCAACGGCTTCAAGCCGCTCTTCGAGGCGCTTTCGCCCGACGACATCAACAAGCTGTCCTACGAGATCGTCCAGGTCTTCCAGGGCGAGGGGGGCACCCTCGAGGGCCTGCTCGGGAGCACCGCGTCGATCACCTCGACGCTGGCCGACCGCGACAAGGTGATCGGTGAGCTGCTCGACAACCTCACCTATGTCCTCGACCACATCGCCGACCGCGACGACCAGCTCACCTCGCTGATCCGCAGCTTCCAGACCCTGGTGGGGGGCCTGAAGAACGACCGGCAGGCGATCCTCTCCTCGCTCGACGGCATCTCCGACCTGGCCGTCCAGACCGCCGGCCTGGTCGACGACATCCACGAGCCGTTCGTGCGCGACATCAAGCAGGCGCGCTCGTTCGTCGAGCTGCTCGACCGCAACCGTGGGGAGATCGACCGGGTGCTGCAGGTCGCGCCGATCAAGATCCGCAAGTACGGCCGCACCGGCAGCTACGGATCGTGGTTCAACTTCTACCTGTGCCACTTCCAGGCCACGGTTCGGCTGGGCAACAACGTGCTGGCGCAGCCGAAGTACTCCGTCGGCGCAGACAGGTGCACGCTGCCATGAGCATGAAGCCGTTCCGGGAGCGCAATCCCGTCGTCATCGGCCTCGCCAGCATCGCCGTGCTCCTGCTGGGGTTCCTGGCCGCGTTCCGCGCGTCCGACCTCCCGCTCATTGGTGGCGGTGACACCTACTACGCCGAGTTCGACGAGGCTGGTGGACTGAAGGTCAACGACGAGGTCCGCCTCGCCGGGGTCCGGGTCGGCAAGGTCGAGTCGATCGAGCTCGACGACGGCCACGTCAAGGTGGGCTTCCAGATCAAGACCGACGCCAAGCTCGGCGACGAGACCAAGGCCGCGATCAAGGTGAAGACGATCCTCGGCTCGATGTTCCTCTCGATCGAGCCGTCCGGCGGCGGTGAGCTCAAGGAGGGCGACACCATCCCGCCCGAGCGCACCATGTCGCCGTTCAACGTCGTCGACGCCTTCAGCGGGCTCGCCAAGACCTCGGCCGACATCAACACCGACCAGCTGGCGAAGTCGCTGTCCACCCTTGCCGACCTCACGCGCAACACGCCGGAGGAGTTCCGCGCGGCGCTCAAGGGCGTCTCCGCGTTGTCCGAGGTGGTCGCCTCGCGCGACGAGCAGATCAACTCGTTGCTCAAGAGCCTGGAGCGGGTCTCGACGGTCCTCGACGCGCGCGACTCCGACATCGTCCACCTGATGGATGACGCCGACGTCCTGTTCCGTGCGCTCGTGCAGCGTCGCGATGCGATCCACAACCTCCTCGTGGCCACCTCGGACCTCAGCGAGGAGCTGACCGGCCTGGTGCGCGACTCGCGCGCCGACCTCAAGCCGGCGCTCAGCCACCTCGAGTCGGTGCTCGCGGTGATCACCAAGAACCAGGACAACCTCGACCAGTCGCTGAAGATGCTCGCGCCGTTCTACGTCGAGTTCGCCAACGTCTTCGCCAACGGGCCCTGGTGGGACACCTACATCTCGAACCTGCCGCCCATCCCCGGCCTGGGTGGAGGGATCGGCTGATGTACGACAAGATCCAGCGCTTCGTGCCGCTCATCATCATCGGCGCGCTCGTGGCCGCCGGCGCCTTCTGGGCCTTCGGCGGCGACCACGGCGACCGCTCGGTGACGGCGTACTTCCCGCGCACCGTCTCGGTCTACGAGGGCAGTGACGTGCGGGTCCTCGGCGTGCCGGTCGGCAAGGTCGACTCCGTGACGCCCGAGGGCACCCAGGTCAAGGTCGTCATGCACTACGACAAGGACGTGAAGATCCCGGCCGACGCCAAGGCCGTCATCGTCTCCCCGTCGGTGGTCGGCGACCGCTACATCCAGCTCACGCCGGCCTACACCGGCGGCGACGTCCTCGCCGACGGCACCGAGCTGCCGACCGACCGCACCGCGATCCCGCTCGAGCTCGACGAGATCTACGGCAGTCTCGACAAGCTGACCGTCGCGCTCGGTCCCAACGGCGCCAACAGCGACGGCGCGCTCACCGACCTGCTCGAGCAGACGGCGCGCAACTTCGGCGGCCAGGGCGCGAACTTCAAGCGGACGATCGAGAACTTCGGCGACCTCAGCAGCACCCTCGACGACAACAAGGAGGAGCTCTTCTCCTCCGCCCAGCGTCTCGAGTCGTTCATCAAGACCCTTGCCGACAACGACAGCACCGTGCGCGACTTCAACAAGTCGCTGGGCAACGTGTCCGAGCTGCTGGCCGGGGAGAGCAACGACCTGACGTCGGCGCTCAAGAACCTCGGCACCGCGCTCGACGTGGTCGGCAACTTCGTCGAGGAGAACAGGGCGTCGTTGAGCCGCAACATCCGCGGCATCAACCAGGTCGCGAAGGTCCTGGTGCGGCGTCGCGACGACCTCAACACCATCCTGCGGGCCGGCCCGCTCGCGCTCAACAACCTGGGCCTGGGCTACAACCCGCAGTCCGGCACGCTCGACGCCAACGCCAACCTCGGCAACCTGGTCCACGAGCTGACCAGCAACCCGGGCCAGCTGCTCTGCGCGCTGGTGTCGGCCGACGACCCCAACGGTCACATCTGCGACATCATCACCGGGGTCCTGCCGCGCAACGCGCCGCTCGGCGCCGGCTCGGGCTCCCGTGCCGACGACCAACCGTTCGACCCCACGCTCAACGGACTCGTGGAGGTGTCGCGATGAACCGGCGGTTGCGCGCACTCGTCGCCCTCCTCGCGAGCGCCCTCCTGCTCACCGGGTGCGACTTCGACGTCTACAAGCTGCCGCTGCCCGGTGGTGCCGACGTGGGCGACGACCCGATCTCGGTCAAGGTGGAGTTCGCCGACGTCCTCGACCTGGTGCCGAAGTCCTCGGTGAAGGTGGCCGACGTGACGGTCGGCCAGGTCACCGACGTCAAGCTCGACGGCTACACCGCCGTCGTGACGATCCAGCTCCGCAACGACACCGGACTGCCGGACAACGCAACGGCCTCGATCCGCCAGACGAGCCTCCTGGGCGAGAAGTTCGTGTCGCTGCAGGCGCCGACGACCGGGGCGTCCGACAACCTCCTCGGCGACAACGACGTGATCCCGCTCGACCACACCGGGCGCAACCCGGAGGTCGAGGAGGTCCTGGGTGCGTTGAGCCTGCTCCTGAACGGCGGTGGCGTCGCCCAGCTGAAGACGATCACCAAGGAGCTCAACAACGCGCTCGAGGGCCGCGAGGACTCCGCGCGCTCGGTCCTCACCCAGGTCCAGTCGCTGGTGAGCCAGCTCGACGACCGCAAGGCCGACATCGTCAACGCGATCGACTCCCTCAACCGCCTCGCCCTCGAGGCCCGGCAGCACCAACGCAGCATCGACGACGCGCTCGAGATGCTGCCGAGCGCCCTCGACTCGATCAGCCGCCAGCGCCAGGACCTGGTGCGGATGCTGCAGGGGCTCAACCGGCTCAGCGACGTCGGGGTCCGCGTGATCAAGACGACCAAGGACTCCACGATCAGCACGTTGCAGGAGCTCGACCCGGTCCTCACCCAGCTCAACAACGCCGGCCAGGACTTCATCGACGCTCTCAACATCGTCTACCTGTTCCCGTTCGGCGACGACGTGATCGGTCGCGACCCCGCCGTGGCGCACAACCTCCACTTCGGCGACTACGTCAACCTCTCGATCAACCTCGATCTCGACCTCAACAACCTCTCGCTGCCCGACGTGCTGTGCATCCCGTTCAACGAGCTGCCCGACAACACCCCGCTCGACCAGCTGCTCGACCTGAACAACCTGTGCCACGGCGTGCAGTCGGCGATCCAGAAGTGCCTCAAGACGCCACCTGACCCGCAGGCCTGTGCGCGGCTGCCCGACTATCTGCTCGACGAGGTCTGCGACGCGGTCAACCTCCCGGTCCTGTGCGGCCTGCTGCCGCGCGATGGTCAGGCGAGTGACCAGGGCACCGTCATCGGCGACCTCCTCGACGGTGTGATCGGCAACCTCGGCAACGGCCTGCTGCCGCGGCCGGTGCCCACGCTGACCGGCGCCGACAAGGATGCCTGGGACGAGCGGTTCGGCGACGACGCCGACCTGGCGCTGTTCCTCGCGACCCCGGTCACCGGACCGAAGGTGGCGCCGTGATCACCCGTCGCACGAAGGTCCAGCTCGTCATCTTCGCGATCATCACGTTGCTGGGTGTCTCGTTCGTGGGTGCGCGCTACGCGAAGCTCGACCGGCTGCTGTGGGACCAGAGCTACACCGTGACCGCGCACTACCCCGAGTCCGGGGGCATCTTCGCCGGCGGCGAGGTCACCTACCGCGGCGTGCGGATCGGCGAGGTCAAGAGCCTGACGCTCACCAAGGACGGCGTCGACGTCCGGCTCGAGATCGACAACGAGTGGGACAAGATCCCGTCCGACACCCGTGCCCTGGTGGGCAACCGGTCGGCGGTGGGCGAGCAGTACGTCGAGCTGCAGCCCAACACCGACGACGGGCCCTACCTGAAGGACGGATCGGAGATCTCCGACGTCGCCACGCCGATCCAGACGGAGAAGCTGCTCGGCGACATCGCCACCACCGTCGGCAGCGTCGACCAGGACGCCCTGCGCACCACGGTCCACGAGCTCGGCGTCGCCTTCGACGGCACGGGCGACGACCTGCAGAAGATCATCGACACCGGCAACGACTTCATCGAGGCGGCCGACGAGAACTTCGACGTCACGACCGCGCTGATCCGCGACTCCAACACGGTGCTCAAGACCCAGGTCGGGTCGGAGGGCTCGCTGCGCACCTTCGCCAGCCAGCTGCGCGTCTTCACCGGCGCGGTGGCGGGCGCCGACAAGGACCTGCGCAAGGTCATCGACTCCGGCTCCTTCACGGCCAACCAGCTGCGCACCTTCCTGGAGCAGAACGAGGCCGAGCTCTCCGACCTCCTCAACAACGTGGTCACGGTCGGTCGCGTGGTCGTGAAGAACCTCGCCGGCCTCCGCACCCTGCTCATCGCCTACCCGATCCTGCTCGAGGGTTCCTTCGGCGTGACCGCCAAGAGCCCCCAGACCGGCCTCTACGACGCCCACATCGGTCTGATCATCACCACGACACCGCTGTGCTACCAGGGGTACGAGGGCACGAAGCACCGCAGCCCGAGCCAGCGCGGCGACACCCCGATGAACCTCGACGTGAAGTGCACCGAGCCGCCGACCAAGAGCAACCCGCGCGGCTACCAGAACCTGTCGCGGGTGGCACCGGGGATCGACCCGAGGCAGAAGGTGCTGGGCACCTACGACCCCGAGAGCAAGCAGTTCGCCTGGGGCGGCCGCGCGGCGGCCTTGGCACCGAGCGGTAACGTGGCGCCGCCGTCGCTCGGAGAGGACTCGTGGAAGTGGCTTTACCTCGAACCACTGCTGGACGCTCAGGAGTGACGCTGCCGCCTGCCCGCCGGCTGGCCCTCCTGGTCGTGCTGGTCCTGGTGATCGTCGTGTGCCTCGCCGTGTCCGTCGGTGTGGTCCTCACGCGCGGCGCCGGCGACAGCATCGGCGACAAGGTCCAGTCGCTCAAGGACGACGCCGTGCCGGCCTCCGGGGCGGAGAAGGACCGCGAGCAGCTGTTGAGCGTCTCCAGGGAGTTCGCGACGCGCTTCAACACCTACGGCCCGGACATGCTCGACGACCAGGGCCACCTGCCGCAGTACGCGGAGATCACCGACCTGATGAGCCCCAAGTTCGCCGACGTCTTCAAGGACGCCGTGAAGATCCCCGAGCAGACCGTCGCCCAGCTCAAGGCCTCGAGCACCGGCACGGTGTACGCCGTGGGCGTGGCCTCGCAGGACGCCGACTCGGCCAAGGTGCTGGTCGCCGGCACGATCGAGCTGGCCTATCCCTACAAGGGCAAGGGCGGCAAGGGGGACAAGGGCGGTGACGGGTCGACCGACGGCGAGAAGACGATCTCGACCGGTCCCCAGCGGTTCCGCTACGAGGTCGACCTGGTGAAGATCGACGGGCACTGGCTGGTCGACGACTTCGACGACATCGACGACGGTCGCCCCTCCTTCACCCAGCCCGCGATCCCCGAGACGACGCCGGGCAGCACCCCGTCGACCAGCCCGGGCACCGAGTCGCCGTCGCAGGACGCCACCTCCGGCTCGGCGGGCACGACGGAGGGCGAGCAGTGAGCATCAGCCTCTACGACCTGCTCGACGTCGACGAGACCGCGAGCGCCGACGAGGTCAAGGCCGCGTGGAAGGCCGCGATCGCCGACCTCGACCCGACCGACCGCCGCTTCCGCGCCTACAACGACGCCGCGGCGGTGCTGCTCGACGAGGACAAGCGGACGGCGTACGACGCCGAGCTCGCCTCTGCGCGCGACGCCGAGGCGGAGGCCGACGAGGCCGAGGAGGCGCCGATCGCCGAGCGCGCCGACGTGCGCGAGCCGGTCGAGGTCCGGGCGCCGGACGAGGTCCGCGAGCCCGCCGACGTCCACGAGCCCGTCGCCGTGACCGAGCCCGTCCCGGCCGAGCCGACGGTGGCTCCGCCTCCGGTGGCTCCGCCTCCGGTGGCGGACGCCGAGCCCGCGCCCGTGGTGGACGCCCAGCAGGGCGGCGTGCCGACCTGGTCGCTCCTCGTGGCCGCGGGGGTCGCCGTGCTCGCGCTCGCGCTGATGGTCGTGGTGCTCGCCTGGCCGGGCAGCCTGGGCGACGACTCGCCCAAGAAGCAGGAGACCGGGGAGTCGAGCTCGGAGGAGGCCGGCCGTGAGGCGGTCGCGGCAGCATCTGCCGCCGTACCCGCCGTGCTCGGCTACGACTACCGCACCCTCGACGCCGACTTCGCCGAGGCGGAGAAGTACCTCACCGACGACTTCGCCGCCCAGCGCACGGACCTCTTCGACCAGAAGACCGACGCCGGCACGACGCTGCGCGACCAGGTGGTGTCGGAGAAGGTCGTCGTCACCGCGGTCGTGCGGGGCACCGGCCTCACCCGGGTCTCCCCGGAGGGTGATCGGGCCACCGTCGTGGTCTACGTCGACCAGGAGAGCCAGAAGGGCCGCTCGGAGCCGCGCCCGTTGCAGATGTGGGCCACCCTGAGCATGGTCGAGGACCACGGGGACTGGCTGATCGACGACATCTGCACCGAGTCCGACTGCTCCTGATCGGCTCTCCGACCCCTCGCCGCGCCGGGCAGGCGCTTGACTGAGGGGGGTCCGGGCAGCATGATCCCGTGAAGGCTCGTTCCAGGCTGACGAAGTACTCGGCCTGAGGGTGGCGCTGGTATTGGTTTGCGCCCTGAGTTCGTGTATCGTGGCGCTTTGCGCCTGCCCTCAGATGCGCTTCGGCCTGCCCGGTGGCCGATTCGTGGTGGGTCGGTGCCCCTCAGAGAGCGAACCCGTCGAAGGACAACCCTCTTGGCCGCGCGCACCACTCCCGGTAAGTCCCGCATTTCTTTCGCAAAGATCAGTGAACCACTCGAGCTCCCGCAGCTCCTCTCGCTCCAGACCGACAGCTTCGACTGGCTCGTCGGCAACGAGGCCCACCAGGGCCGGGTGGCCGCACGCCGCGCCGCCGGCGAGGACGTCTCCGACAAGTCCGGCCTGACCGAGATCTTCGAGGAGATCTCGCCGATCGAGGACTTCTCCGAGACGATGTCGCTCTCGTTCGAGAACCCGGTCTTCTACGACCCCAAGTACACCGTCGACGAGTGCAAGGAGAAGGACCTCACCTACTCCGCGCCGCTCTACGTCTCGGCGGAGTTCACCAACAACGAGACCGGTGAGATCAAGGGCCAGACGGTCTTCATGGGCGACTTCCCGCTCATGACGCCCAAGGGCACCTTCGTCATCAACGGCACCGAGCGTGTCGTGGTCTCCCAGCTCGTCCGGTCGCCCGGCGTCTACTTCGAGCGCAGCGCCGACAAGACCTCCGACAAGGACATCTTCACCGCGAAGATGATCCCCAGCCGCGGTGCCTGGCTGGAGTTCGAGATCGATAAGCGCGACCTGGTCGGCGTCCGTCTCGACCGCAAGCGCAAGCAGAACGTCACCGTGCTGCTCAAGGCGCTCCAGGCGATCGCCGAGGACACCGGCGAGGCCTACGACTACGAGGCCGTCATGGCCGACCTGCGTCAGTTCGAGTCGATCCAGCTGACCGAGGAGAAGGACAACACGCAGGGTCCGGACGACGCCCTGCTCGACATCTACCGCAAGCTGCGCCCGGGCGAGCCGCCGACGCGTGAGGCCGCGCTGACGCTGCTGAAGAACTACTACTTCAACCCCAAGCGCTACGACCTCGCCAAGGTCGGTCGCTACAAGATCAACAAGAAGCTCGGCGAGGACCAGGCCTTCGACCAGCAGACGATGACGATCGCCGACATGGTGTCGACGATCCGTTACATCGTCGCGCTGCACGACGGCCGGACCGAGCTGGAGACCCCGCAGGGCGTCCAGGAGATCTCGCCCGACGACATCGACCACTTCGGCAACCGCCGCATGCGGACCGTCGGCGAGCTGATCCAGAACCAGCTCCGCACGGGCCTGGCCCGCATGGAGCGCGTGGTCCGCGAGCGGATGACGACCCAGGACGTCGAGGCCATCACGCCGCAGTCGCTGATCAACATCCGGCCGGTCGTCGCGGCGCTGAAGGAGTTCTTCGGCACCTCGCAGCTCTCGCAGTTCATGGACCAGACCAACCCGATCGCCGGCCTGACGCACAAGCGTCGCCTCTCGGCGCTCGGCCCCGGCGGTCTCTCGCGCGACCGCGCCGGCATGGAGGTCCGTGACGTCCACCCGTCGCACTACGGCCGCATGTGCCCCATCGAGACCCCTGAAGGTCCCAACATCGGTCTGATCGGGTCGCTGGCGTCGTACGGCCGGATCAACCCGTTCGGGTTCGTGGAGACGCCCTACCGCAAGGTCGTCAAGGGTGTCGTCACCGACCAGATCGACTACCTCACCGCCGACGACGAGGACCGCTACGTCATCGCGCAGGCCAACGCCGTGCTCGATGCCAAGGGCAAGTTCGCCGAGGAGCGGGTGCTCGTGCGCCTTCGCCAGGGCGAGGTCTCCGAGATCCCGGGCGACGACGTCGACTACATGGACGTCTCGCCGCGCCAGATGGTGTCGGTCGCGACGGCCCTCATCCCGTTCCTCGAGCACGACGACGCCAACCGTGCGCTCATGGGCGCCAACATGCAGCGTCAGGCCGTCCCGCTCATCCGGAGCGACAGCCCGATCGTCGGCACCGGCATCGAGTACCGCGCCGCGGTCGACGCCGGTGACGTGCTGGTGGCCGAGAAGGCCGGCGTGGTCCAGAACGTGTCGGCCGACCTCGTCGAGGTCATGAACGACGACGGCAGCTACCAGACCTACAAGCTGGCGAAGTTCCGTCGCTCCAACCAGGGCACGTGCATCAACCAGCGCCCGCTCGTCGCCTCCGGTGACCGGCTCGAGGTCGGCTCGCCGATCGCCGACGGCCCGTGCACCGACCAGGCCGAGATGGCGCTGGGCACCAACCTGCTCGTGGCGTTCATGCCGTGGGAGGGCCACAACTACGAGGACGCGATCATCCTCAGCCAGCGTCTGGTGCAGGAGGACGTCCTCACCTCGATCCACATCGAGGAGCACGAGGTCGACGCTCGCGACACCAAGCTGGGCCCGGAGGAGATCACGCGGGACATCCCGAACGTCTCCGAGGAGATGCTGGCCGACCTCGACGAGCGGGGCATCATCCGCATCGGCGCCGAGGTCACCACCGGCGACATCCTGGTCGGCAAGGTCACCCCGAAGGGCGAGACCGAGCTGACCCCCGAGGAGCGGCTGCTCCGCGCGATCTTCGGTGAGAAGGCGCGCGAGGTCCGCGACACCTCGATGAAGGTGCCGCACGGTGAGTCCGGCACGGTCATCGGCGTGCGCGTCTTCGACCGCGAGGACGGCGACGAGCTGCCGCCGGGCGTCAACCAGCTGGTGCGGGTCTACGTCGCCCAGAAGCGGAAGATCTCGGTGGGCGACAAGCTCGCCGGCCGCCACGGCAACAAGGGCGTCATCGCGAAGATCCTGCCGATCGAGGACATGCCGTTCATGGAGGACGGCACCCCGGTCGACGTGATCCTCAACCCGCTCGGTGTCCCGCGACGGATGAACATCGGTCAGATCCTCGAGCTGCACCTGGGCTGGCTCGGCAAGCAGGGATGGCACATCGACGCCGACCTGGCCGACGAGGAGTGGGCCAAGCGCCTCACCTCGATCGGCGCCGACAAGGCCGAGCCCAACACGAAGGTCGCCACGCCGGTCTTCGACGGTGCTCGTGAGGACGAGATCATCGGCCTGCTCGGTGCGACGCTGCCGACGCGCGACGGGGTGCGCCTCATCGGCTCCGACGGCAAGGCGAACCTGTTCGACGGTCGCTCGGGTGAGCCCTACGTCGACCCGGTCTCGGTCGGCTACATGTACATCCTGAAGCTCCACCACCTCGTCGACGACAAGATCCACGCGCGCTCCACGGGTCCCTACTCGATGATCACCCAGCAGCCGCTCGGCGGTAAGGCCCAGTTCGGTGGCCAGCGCTTCGGTGAGATGGAGGTCTGGGCGATGGAGGCGTACGGCGCCGCCTACGCCCTGCAGGAGCTGCTCACCATCAAGTCCGACGACGTGCCCGGTCGCGTCAAGGTCTACGAGGCCATCGTGAAGGGCGAGAACATCCCCGACTCGGGCATCCCCGAGTCGTTCAAGGTGCTCGTCAAGGAGATGCAGTCGCTCTGCCTCAACGTGGAGGTGCTGTCCCAGGACGGCACGGCCATCGAGATGCGCGACGCGGAGGAGGACGTCTTCCGTGCCGCTGAGGAGCTCGGCATCGACCTGTCGCGTCGCGAGCCCTCGAGCGTCGAAGAAGTCTGAGTGTGACGGCGGCGCGCCCGTGCGGCGCGCCGCCTCCCTCAGTCCCCAGCCTCACCTTTCTCAGAACTAACGAAGGACAGCAGCCATCGTGCTCGACGTGAACTTCTTCGACCAGCTTCAGATCGGCCTGGCCACTGCGGAGGACATCCGCACGTGGAGCCACGGCGAGGTCAAGAAGCCGGAGACCATCAACTACCGCACGCTCAAGCCCGAGCGTGACGGCCTCTTCTGCGAGAAGATCTTCGGTCCCACCCGGGACTGGGAGTGCTACTGCGGCAAGTACAAGCGCGTGCGCTTCAAGGGCATCATCTGCGAGCGCTGCGGCGTCGAGGTGACCCGCTCCAAGGTGCGCCGCGAGCGCATGGGCCACATCGAGCTCGCCGCTCCCGTGACCCACATCTGGTACTTCAAGGGTGTTCCGAGCCGCCTCGGCTACCTGCTCGACCTGGCGCCGAAGGACCTCGAGAAGGTCATCTACTTCGCCGCCTACATGATCACCGCCGTCGACGAGGACGCCCGCCACCGCGACCTGTCCTCGCTCGAGGCCAAGGTCGGTCAGCAGCGCAAGATGCTCACCGACCGCCTCGACGGCGCGATCAACGACCGTGCGAAGAAGCTCGAGGAGGACCTCGCGGCTCTGGAGGCCGAGGGTGCCAAGGCCGACCAGAAGCGCAAGGTCAAGGACGGCGCGGAGCGCGAGATGGCGCAGGCGCGCAAGCGCTCCGAGGCCGAGATCGCCCGCCTCGACGAGGTCTGGGACACGTTCAAGAGCCTCAAGGTGCAGGACCTCATGGGTGACGAGGTCCTCTACCGCGAGATGAAGAACTGGTTCGGCAAGTACTTCGAGGGCCACATGGGCGCCACGGCGATCCAGAAGCGCCTCGAGAGCTTCGACATCGAGGCCGAGGTCGAGTCCCTGCGCGAGACCATCGCCACGGGCAAGGGCCAGCGCAAGGTCCGCGCCCTCAAGCGCCTCAAGGTGGTCGACGCGTTCCGGAAGACGGGCAACAAGCCGCAGGGCATGGTGCTCGACGCCGTACCGGTCATCCCGCCGGACCTGCGCCCGATGGTGCAGCTCGACGGTGGCCGCTTCGCGACCTCCGACCTCAACGACCTCTACCGCCGCGTGATCAACCGCAACAACCGGCTCAAGCGCCTGCTCGACCTCGGTGCGCCGGAGATCATCGTCAACAACGAGAAGCGGATGCTCCAGGAGGCCGTCGACTCGCTGTTCGACAACGGTCGCCGCGGGCGTCCGGTCACCGGCCCGGGCAACCGGCCGCTGAAGTCGCTGTCCGACATGCTCAAGGGCAAGCAGGGGCGTTTCCGCCAGAACCTGCTCGGCAAGCGCGTGGACTACTCCGGCCGTTCGGTCATCGTCTCCGGTCCGCAGCTGAAGCTGCACCAGTGCGGTCTGCCCAAGCAGATGGCGCTCGAGCTCTTCAAGCCGTTCGTGATGAAGCGCCTCGTCGACCTGTCGCACGCGCAGAACATCAAGTCGGCCAAGCGCATGGTCGAGCGCGCGCGCCCGGTCGTGTGGGACGTCCTCGAAGAGGTCATCACCGAGCACCCCGTGCTGCTCAACCGTGCGCCCACGCTGCACCGCCTCGGCATCCAGGCCTTCGAGCCCCAGCTGATCGAGGGCAAGGCCATCCAGATCCACCCGCTCGTCTGCACCGCCTTCAACGCGGACTTCGACGGCGACCAGATGGCGGTGCACCTGCCGCTGTCGGCCGAGGCGCAGGCCGAGGCGCGGATCCTGATGCTCTCGACCAACAACATCCTCAAGCCGTCCGACGGCCGGCCGGTCACCATGCCGACCCAGGACATGATCATCGGTCTCTACTTCCTGACGACCGACCGTGAGGGTGCCATCGGCGAGGGCCGCATGTTCGCCTCGCCCGCCGAGGCGATCATGGCGTTCGACCGTCGCGAGATCACCCTCCAGAGCAAGGTCAAGATCCGGTTCACCGACGCCGTCGTCGAGGGCGTCGAGCCGGGCGAGCCGACCACGCTCGAGACCACGCTGGGCCGGGCGCTCTTCAACGACACCCTCCCGGCCGACTACCCCTTCGTGAACTACGAGGTGGGCAAGAAGCAGCTCGGCGCGATCGTCAACGACCTCGCCGAGCGTTACGGCAAGGTCGAGGTCGCGGCGTCGCTGGACGCGCTCAAGGACACCGGTTTCCACTGGGCGACCCGCTCCGGTGTGACCGTGTCGATCGCCGACGTCACCACGCCGCCCAACAAGGCCGAGCTGCTGAAGGGCTTCGAGGACAAGGCCGCGAAGATCCAGACCCAGTTCGAGCGTGGTCTGATCACCGACGACGAGCGCCGCCAGGAGCTCATCGAGATCTGGACCGAGGCCGGCAAGCAGGTCGGTGACGCGATGGAGAAGGCCTTCGACAAGAAGAACCCGATCTTCATGCAGGTCACCTCCGGCGCCTCCGGTAACTTCAACCAGATCCGCCAGGTCGGTGCCATGCGTGGTCTGGTGGCCAACCCGAAGGGCGAGATCATCCCGCGGCCGATCAAGGCCAACTTCCGCGAGGGTCTCTCCGTGCTCGAGTACTTCATCTCGACCCACGGTGCCCGCAAGGGTCTGGCCGACACCGCGCTGCGGACCGCCGACTCCGGCTACCTGACGCGTCGTCTCGTCGACGTGTCGCAGGACGTCATCATCCGTGAGGACGACTGCGGCACCGAGCGTGGCCTCCCGAAGGTCATCGGCGTGCGCGGCGAGGACGGCGTGGTCGTCAAGGACGAGAACGCCGAGACCGCGGCCTACGCCCGCACCTCGGCCGTCGACGTGGTCCACCCGACGTCGGGCGAGGTCCTCGCCTCCGCCGGCGACGACCTCGGCGACGTCAAGATCGCCGAGCTCATCGAGGCGGGCATCGAGTCGGTCGTCGTACGGTCCGTGCTGACCTGCGACGCTCGCACCGGCACCTGCGCGAAGTGCTACGGCCGCTCGCTGGCCACCGGCAAGCTCGTCGACATCGGTGAGGCGGTCGGCATCATCGCCGCCCAGTCGATCGGTGAGCCCGGCACGCAGCTGACGATGCGTACCTTCCACACCGGTGGTGTGGCGTCGGCCGACGACATCACGCAGGGTCTGCCCCGTGTGGTCGAGCTCTTCGAGGCCCGCACGCCCAAGGGTGTCTCGCCGATCTCCGAGGCCGCCGGCCGTGCGCAGATCGAGGAGACCGACAAGGCCCGCAAGGTCCTCGTCACCCCCGACGACGGCAGCGACGTCATCGAGTACGTCGTCTCGCGACGCTCGCGTCTGCTGGTGGCCGACGGCGACCACATCGAGGTCGGCCAGATGCTCACGCAGGGCACCCCGGACCCGAAGGAGGTGCTGCGCATCCTCGGCGTCCGCCGGACCCAGCAGCACCTCGTCGACGAGGTCCAGGAGGTCTACCGGAGCCAGGGCGTGTCGATCCACGACAAGCACATCGAGATCATCGTGCGGCAGATGCTGCGCCGGATCACGGTGCTCGAGTCGGGTGAGACCAACCTGCTGCCCTCCGACCTCGTCGACCGCGTGAAGTTCGAGGAGGAGAACCGTCGCGTCGTCTCCGAGGGCGGCAAGCCGGCCTCGGGTCGTCCCGAGCTCATGGGCATCACGAAGGCCTCGCTGGCCACGGAGTCGTGGCTCTCGGCGGCCTCCTTCCAGGAGACCACCCGGGTGCTCACCGACGCCGCGATCAACGCTCGATCGGACTCACTGCGTGGTCTGAAGGAGAACGTGATCATCGGCAAGCTGATCCCCGCCGGCACCGGTCTGGAGCGCTACCGCGCGATCCGGGTCGAGCCGACCGAGGAGGCCCGCCAGGCGGCCTACGCCGTCACCGGCTACGAGTCCTACGACTACGAGTTCGGTGCGGGTGGCCAGGCCGTCGCCCTGGACGACTTCGACTTTGGTTCGTACCAGAACTGAGCGATAGCGAAGTTCTGGTGTAACGAACCAGGTCGAGGAGACGAAGGGCCTTCCGAGCTTGCTCGGGAGGCCCTTCGGCGTCTCGAGACCCGGTGACGTACCCACCAGCGGTGGGGACGGTAGGTGACGACGGTTACGGGGTCTCGTGACGGTCGCTGCGCGACCTCCTCGACCAGCGGGGGCTGCGGGACCTCCTCGACCGGCGGGGATGCGGGACCTCCTCGACCAGCGGGGGCTGCGCACCGGCGGTGGGGCGGTGGGTGAGGACAGTTGCGGGGTCTCGCGACGGTCGCTAGCGCGACCTCCTCGACCAGCGGGGGATGCGGGACCTCCCGACCAGCGGGGGTGCGCGATCTCCTCGACCAGTGGGGGGTGCGCACCGGCGGTGGGGGCGGTGGGTGAGGACGGTTGCGGGGTCTCGTGACGGTCGCTGCGCGACCTCCTCGACCAGCGGGGGGATGCGGGACCTCCTCGACCAGCGGGGGCTGTGGTCTTCGGGTTTTCTCAGGTCCGCGGAGCAACCGCTGCCCGGTGCCGGACGTCCCTCAAGCATGAAGAAGATCGCATCCACCCTTGCTGGGATCACCCTGCTCGGCGGGCTCGTCGGGATCTCCGTCGGGCCGGCCGACGCCGTACGGACGGCTGCTGAGTGCACCAGTCACGATGTCGCGGTGCGGTACCGGCACACCGATGACGGGGCCGGGCATCGCTACGGCCGGATCGTGATGACGAACGTGTCGGACCACGCCTGTCGCAGCGGCGGGTTCGGGGGCCTGTCGTACGTCGGCTTCGGTGACGGCACCCAGGTCGGTGCGGCCGCGGACCGACGCGGCGGGGCGAGCTCGTTCACCCTGCTGCCGGGCGAGCACGCCGCCAGCCGGGTCGACGAGACCCGCGCCGCGAACTACCCGCGACACCGCTGCTCACCGCACGCGGTCGACGGGTTCCGCGTCTACGTCCCGAACGAGACCGCGTCGCTCTACGTGCCCCACCGCACCACCGGCTGCCTCGACAGCGACATCCACCTCCTCACCCACCGGGCCTTCAGGAAGCGGTGATCTGCGGCGGAGGGGGTACTGCCTCGGCGTCCACTGCCCCAAGAAAGAGGAGAGTGACCATGTCCACCGACCGCAGCGACGAGGAGTCGCAGGAGAGAGTCAAGGTCGAGGGAGACGAGGTGCACGCCCCGGAGGGCAAGTTCCCGGCGGACGCCAAGGGCTTCGACGGCACACCTGTCGAGCAGATCCTGAAGGAGCGCGACGAGCGGCTCGACCCGGACAACCGGCCGGAGAACACCGAGGTCAGCAACGCCGGCCGCGAGTTCAACGTCGCGAAGGGCATGTTCACCGACGAGCCCGGCTTCGACGAGGCCGAGGAGCAGTTCACCGCCGAGGACCCGTGATCCGCAGGGACTTCAGGGTCCGACCCTGATGCGGTGACACGTCGGGGTGGTCATGCTTTCGACATGACCACCG
Source organism: Nocardioides candidus (assembly GCF_041321175.1). Lineage (NCBI taxonomy): Bacteria > Bacillati > Actinomycetota > Actinomycetes > Propionibacteriales > Nocardioidaceae > Nocardioides > Nocardioides candidus. The sequence continues at coordinate 887,412 of NZ_JBGGWC010000001.1, forward strand.
CGACCCCGGAGCTCCTCCAGGCCCTCATCCGCAATGCTTGCGTCAACGACGGCACACCCGACTCGGGTGGAGAGTCCCGCAACGTCGACGCGATCGCCGCCGTGGTCGACGGGCCGGGGATCGACGTCGAGCGCTACGAGCCGGTGCCCGGACGATCGAGCCTGGTGGCGCGCATCGAGGGCACCGACCCTGACGCGCCCTCCCTCCTCCTCATGGGCCACACCGACGTCGTGCCGGCGAACGCCGACGGCTGGCGGCACGACCCCTTCGGCGGCGAGCTGATCGACGGCGAGGTCTGGGGCCGGGGAGCGATCGACATGCTCAACCACACCTCGTCGATGGCCGTGGCGGTCCGTGACCTCGCGGACAGCGGCTTCCGGCCACGCGGGTCGTTGATCTACCTGGCCGTGGCGGACGAGGAGGGTGGCGGGACGTACGGTGCCGAGTGGCTCCTCGAGCACCAGCGCGAGTCGGTCGCCGCCGACTACGTGATCACCGAGACCGGTGGCATGGCGTTGCCCGTGCCGGGAGCCACGGAGACGTTGCTGCCGGTCATGGTCGGTGAGAAGGGGTTCGGCTGGGTGACCCTGGTGGTCACCGGGACGCCGGGACACGGGTCCATGCCACTGCGCACGGACAACGCGCTGGTCAAGGCGGCAGAGGTCGTCCAGCGGCTGGCCGCCATCCAGAGCAGACCCAGGATCGAGGGGGAGTGGCGCGACTTCATCGAGGCGTGCCGCCTGCCGGACGAGGTGGCAACGCTCTTCCTCGACGCCGACGCACTGACGGCGTACTGCGCGAGCGACGACGCCGATCTCGGCCTGGCCCGGCTGATCCACGCAGCCACCACCACGACGATCGCGCCCACGATGGTGAGCGGCGGGGTCAAGAGCAACGTGATCGCCGATCGCGTCGAGGTGCAGCTGGACATCCGGACGCTGCCTGGCGTGACGACCGACGACGTGGTTGCGATCATCGCCGCCGCCGTCGGCGAGGAGCTGATGGCTTCGGTGGAGGTCAGGTTCGGGCTCCTGCACGAGGCCTCGGTGTCCCCGGCCGCCACGCCGTTGTGGGACACGCTGGCGTCGGTGAGCTCGGCGCTCCTGCCCGGCGCACGGCCAGTGCCCTTCCTGCTCGTGGGGATCACCGATGCACGCTTCTTCCGCGACGCCGGCTCGATGGCCTACGGCTACGGCCTCTTCAGTGACCGCATCTCCTTCCGGGACTTCGCGGCGATGTTCCATGGCAACGACGAGCGGATCGATGTCGAGTCGCTCGACCTCAGCACCCGGCTCTGGTCGAACGTCGCCCGCGACTTCCTCGGTTGAGCGGGCCGACCGGGCCCGACCTGCATAGGCTCCGACCGTGGACGAGGCGCTCGAGCGGCGGGCCGAGCTGGCCGCCGTCGTCGAGGCGTACGGCGACGCGCGGCGCGGGCTCGGCAGCCTGCTCCTCGTCCGGGGGCCCGCGGGCATCGGGAAGTCGACCTTGCTGGACCTTGCCGCGGGCCGAGCCGACGGGCTGCGGGTGCTGCGCGCGCGGGCCGACGAGCTGGAGCGGGAGCTTCCGTTCGGGGTGGCGCGGCAGCTGTTCGAGCGGCTCCTCGCGGCCGAGCCGGAGCTGCGCGCACGAGTCCTCGTGGATGCGGCGCAGCTGGCCGGCGACGTCCTGGCGCCGGGCTCGGGCAGCGCGGCGATGTCCCCTGCCGAGGCGACGCACGCCCTGACCTGGCTCACGGCCAACCTCGCGGCCCAACGGCCGTTGGCCCTGGTCGTCGACGACGTGCACTGGGTGGACGACGCGTCCGCACGCTGGCTGCACCATCTCGCCGGCCGGCTCGACGAGCAGCCCGTCGTGCTGGTGCTGGCGGTGCGCGACGGGGTCGCGGGCGCTGCGGACGTGGGTGCGCTCGCCGACGGTGCGCGGGCCGTCGAGCTCGGCCTCGCGCCGCTCACCGCGGACGGGGTGGCGGCCGTCGTACGCTCCGCTCGCGGGGCGGACGTCGACGACCGGGTCTGCGTGGCGTGCGCGGAGCTGACCGAGGGCAACCCGTTCCTCGTGCACGAGCTGTTGCGGAGCCTGCGCGACCTCGCCGCGATCACCGTCGAGGACGTCCGGGGTGCCCGCCCGGCCGCAGTCGCTCGGAGCGTCGGCAGGCGGCTCGGCCGCCTGACGCCGGCCGCGCAGCGGGTCGCCGAGACCTGCGCGGTGCTGGGTGACGGGGCGGAGCTTCGTCACGCCGCCGCACTCGCAGAGCTCGACGTCGCTACAGCGGCGAGCGCGGTCGACGAGCTGGTCGAGACCGGCATCCTCCGCGCGGGTGCGCCCCTCGGGTTCGTCCACCCGCTCGTGCGGTCCGCGACCTACCAGCGGCTCGGCGCCCAGACCGCCGCCCGGGCGCACGCCGTGGCGGCCCAGCTGCTTGCCGACGAGTCGGTCGACCCGCAGCAGGTCGCGAAGCACCTGCTCCTCGCGCCCCCGCTGAACGAGCCCTGGGTGGCCCGCCAGCTGCTCTCCGCCGGGAGCGCCGCGCTCACCGGCGGCGCCGCCACCGAAGCGCGGAGCCTGCTCGCCCGCGCCTTGGCCGAGCCGCCCCCGCCGGACCTGCGGTCGGCAGCCGAGCTCGCGCTCGGACTCGCGGAGTTCCGGCTCCTCGACGCCGCCGCGGCGCCCCGTCTGCAGCACGTCGTCGACTCCAGCGACGACCCGCGGCAGCAGGCGCAGGCGGCGAGCACCCTGGCCGTGCTCCGCACGATGCAGGGCGACCTGCCGGATGTCGAGGCGATCGAGCGGGTGGCCGACCGGCTCGGCCCCGGCGACCGCGAGCTCGCCCTCGACGTACGCGCCAATGCGGTCTCGGCCGGGCTCCTGCAGTACGCCGCGATGCCCGAGGCCGGCCGTCGCGTGGAGGAGCTGGCGGCGGGGCTGACGGGGGCCACGCCCGCGGAGAGGCGCCTGCTCGGTGCGCTCTCCTACCACCTGATCGTCGAGGGCGACACCAGCGCAGACCGCTGCGCCGACCTCGCTGTCAAGGCGTTGGGCGACGGCCGGCTCGTCGAGGAGTCAGGGGAGACGTCCGCGGCCTGGCAGACCGCGTTGGGGCTGCTCATCACGGGTCGGCACCGCCACGCGGACCTTGCGATCGAGGCGGGGCTGCGGCGCGCGACGGCGCACAGCTCGGAGACGACCTTCGCTGTCTGGTCGGTCGTCGGTTGCTACGGCGGATGGCTCGCCGGTCGGTTGGAGCAGGCGGAGGCACACGGGCGGGCGGCGCGACGGGTGGCCGAGGCCTCCGGCATGTGGCTCCCACGGCTGGCGACGGCGGCCTACCTGGGCCGCGTGCTGATCGATCGCGACGAGCTCGTCGACGCAGAGCGCCTTCTGACGGAGGTCGAGGACGAGAAGCACGCTGGCACGACGGTCTACGACACCGTCGCCTTCACGATGATGCTGCTCCGGGCGGAGCAGCGGCGCTGGGGCGACGTCGTCGACCTGGGCGAGGGGGTCGCCTCCCGTGTGGGAGGCGCCAGGAACCCTGGCATCCTCTGGCGGCTGCCGGCCGCGGTCGCGATGGCCCGACTCGGCGACAGGACCGGCGCCCGGGCGCTCCTCGAGGAGCAGCGGCGAGCCACGGAAAGGTGGGCCCTCCCGCGAGCTCGCGCACTGCTGTTCCACAGCGAGGGCCTGGTGCTGGGCGGTCGCGACGGGATCGCCCGCACCGAGGACGCCGTGCGCCTGTTGGAGGCGGCAGGGGAGCGGCTCGAGCTGGCACGAGCGCTGGTCACCCTCGGCGGGCTGCTGCGGTCCGACCGGCAGCGGACCGCCGCCCGAGAGGTCTTCGGACGGGCGCTCGACGTCGCGGACCGGTGCGGTGCCCTGCGGCTGGTCAGCATCGCGGAGGAGGAGATCCGCGCGTGTGGGGGCAGCGTCCGGCGTCGCCGCCTCACCGGAGTCGAGGCGCTCACGCCGAGCGAGCTCCGCGTGGCGCGGATGGCGGCCGACGGGATGACCAACACCCAGATCGCCCAAGCGCTCTTCGTGACGCGCAAGACCGTCGAGTCGCAGCTGTCCGCCACCTACCGCAAGCTCGGCGTGCCGTCTCGCGACGCCCTGACCGGCCTGCTTGCCGAGCGCGCACCCTGACCACTTGCATGCACAACTGCCGATAAGTACGCTCGCGGCGTGACAGGACGCGTGGCACCCCTGGCCGAGCCGTGGAGTGCCGAGGACGAGGCGGGGATCAGGCGCTGGGGGCACCCGGAGGCGACGTACGACCCGTTGCTGCTCACCCGCTGCCTGCAGCGGATCCCTGCCCTCGCTGACCGCACCCGTGCCCTCGGCGAGAGCCTGTACGTCGACGGGCGGCTCCCGGCGCGGCTGCGCACGATGGCGATCCTCCGCACCTGTGCGCAGGTCGGTTGTGCCTACGAGTGGGGCGGCCAGGCGGCGTTCTGGGGACCGCTGACCGGACTGAGCGGGGGCGAGTGCGACGCGCTCGTGCTGAGCGGTCCGGAGGACCCGCGCTGGACCACCGAGGAGGCGGCGCTGCTGCGGGCGGTCGACGAGCTCGAGGAGACCGGCTCGTTCGCGGAGGTCACGTGGGCGGAGCTCGGCGGGCTCCTCGACGACGAGCGGCGCATGGAGCTGCTGCTGGTGTGCGGGTGGTACCGCACGATCTGCACGCTCTGCAACGCGATGGCGCTGCCCGTCGAGGACTGGATGAGGGAGTGGCCCGCATGAGCGACCTGTTCTCGCTGGAGGGGCGGACCGCCGTCGTCACCGGCGGCTCGCGCGGCATCGGGCTGGCGATCGCGACGGCGTTCCTGGACGCCGGCGCTCGGGTCCTCGTGTGCGCGCGGCGCGAGGGCGAGCTCGCCGCGACCGTGGCAGAGCTCGGTGCGCACGGCGAGGTCGACGGCGTCCGCGCCGACCTGTCGACCGTGGCGGGCGTGGAGGACTTCGTCGGCGAGGTGACCGCGCGCGTCGACGCGCTCGACGTGCTCGTCAACAACGCCGGCGCGACCTGGGGGGCCGCGATCGAGTCCTTCCCGGAGGACGGGTGGGACAAGGTGATGGACCTGAACGTGAAGGCCCTCCACTACGTCACCGCCGGCCTGCTGCCGCTCCTGCGCGCCGCCGCGTCCGCCGAGCGCGCGGCCCGGGTCATCAACATCGGCTCGATCGACGGCCTGACGGCGCCGATGATGGACAACTACGCCTACTCCGCGAGCAAGGCGGCGCTGGCCCAGCTGACCCGGCACTACGCCCGGCGGCTGGCGCCCGAGCACATCCTGGTCAACACCATCGCGCCGGGCCTCTTCGCCAGCAAGATGTCGTCCTTCATCATCGACACCCCGGAGGTCGCGGCGCTCGCCATGGAGACGATCCCGGTGCGCCGGATCGGTCGCCCCGAGGAGATCGGCGGCACCGCCGTGTGGCTCGCCTCCCGCGCCGGTGGCTACACCACGGGTGCGACCATCGTGGTCGACGGTGGGAGCCTGGGCGCCGGGCGCGCCTGAGCGCGAGCCTGAGACAATGGGGCCGTGAGCCAGTCCGTCCCGATGCAGACCGACGTCCTGGTCGTCGGCGCCGGCCCCGCGGGTTCGGCCGCGGCGGCCTGGGCAGCACGCCTCGGCGCCGACGTCGTGCTCACCGACGCGGCGGTCTTCCCCCGCGACAAGACGTGCGGAGACGGCCTGACCCCCCGGGCGATCCACGAGCTCGAGCGGCTCGGCCTCACCGACTGGGTGCGCGCCCACACGGTCAACCAGGGCCTGCGAGCCCACGGCTTCGGGCAGACGCTGGAGCTGAAGTGGCCGGGAGGGCACCTGCCCGAGTGGGGGAGCGCGATCGCGCGCACCGAGCTCGACGACCACCTCCGCACCACCGCCATCAAGGCCGGTGCGACCTGCATCGACGGCGCGCGGGCGGTCGACGTACGTGTCGAGGGTGGCCGGGTGGCCGCCGTCGTCTTCGCTCGCGGTGGACGTGACGGCGAGCGGTTGGAGATCCGCTGCCAGCGCCTGGTGGTCGCCGACGGCGTACGGTCGCCGCTCGGCAAGCTGCTGGGCCGGGAGTGGCACCGCGACACCGTCTACGGCGTCGCCGGCCGGTCGTACGTCGCCTCGGGGATGACCGACGACCCGTGGATCAGCTCGCACCTGGAGCTGCGCGACGAGGCGGGCAAGGTGCTGTCCGGGTACGGCTGGATCTTCCCGCTCGGCACGGGCGAGGTGAACCTCGGCGCGGGCACCCTCGCGACCGCGAAGCGACCTGCCGACGTCGCGATCAAGCCCCTGATGCGGCTCTACGCCGACCAGCTCCGCGAGAGCTTCCAGCTCGAGGGCGACCTGCGGGCCGAGACCTCGGCGCTGCTGCCGATGGGCGGCGCGGTCTCCCACGTGGCCGGGCCCAACTGGGCGCTCATCGGCGACGCCGCCGCCTGCGTCAACCCGCTCAACGGCGAGGGCATCGACTACGGCCTCGAGACCGGCCGGCTGGTGGCCGAGCTGATGACCGAGCAGCCGCGCAGCGACCTCGGCGTGATCTGGCCGGCGGTGCTGCGGGGGCACTACGGGGAGTCGTTCTCGATCGCGCGGCGGCTCGCCGGACTGGTCACGGTGCCGCGGCTGCTGCCCGCGCTCGGGCCGGTGGGCATGCGCTCGGACCTGCTGATGACCCTCGCGCTGCGGTGGATGGGCAACCTGGTCACCGACGAGGACCGCGACCGCGCGGCCCGGGTGTGGCGGTGGGCCGGACGCCGGTCGCTGGCCCGCGACGCGCGCCCGCCCTTCGCCTGATGCTCCGGCGACGGCCCGGCCTCGGAGGCCCGTAGGGTGGGTGGACGAGGAGGAGACATGGGGCAGCGGGTGCAGCGGCTGGCGGCGTACGCCGTCATCGTCCGCGACGACCAGATCCTGCTGAGCCGTCTCTCCGAGCGGGTCACCAAGCACGAGCTGTGGACCCTGCCCGGCGGCGGCGTCGACCACGGCGAGGACCCGCGTGCGGCCGTGGTGCGCGAGATCCACGAGGAGACCGGGCTGCACGCCGAGGTCGGCGAGACCGCCCACGTCTTCTCCATGCACCTCGAGGACACCTGGCGCCGTGGTCGCCGGGTCGACGCGCACTCCGTGCGCATCGTGTACGACGGCTGGGTGCCGCCGGACTCCCCGGAGCCGCACGTCGTGGAGGTCGACGGCTCGACGGTCGAGGCTGCCTGGAAGCCGCTCGGCGCGGTCGTCGACGGGAAGGTGCCCACGGTCGGGCTGGTCGGCGAGGCGCTCGCCGTGCTGCTGCCGCACCGGCGCCAGCGGGTCGCGGCCTACGCCTACGTCGAGCGCGACGGGGCGCTGCTGCTGACCCGCAACTCCGCGCTCGGCCCGCACCCCGGCGTGTGGACGCTCCCCGGCGGCGGGGTCGACCACGGCGAGGCGCCGGCGGCGACCGTCCTGCGGGAGCTCCACGAGGAGTGCGGGCTCGACGGCACGCTGGGAGACCTGCTGACCGTCGACGACCACCACTTCACCGGCGTCGCACCCAACGGCCGGCGCGAGGACTTCCACGCCATCCGCATCGTCTACCGGGCGACGGTGCCCGTCGGTGTCGAGCCCCGGGTGGTCGAGGTCGACGGCACGACCGACGCCGTGGCGTGGGTGCCGCTCGCCGAGCTCGAGGAGGGCAGCGGGCGGGAGACCAGCAGCCTGGTCCAGGCTGCGATCGCGGTCGTCCACCCCTGACCCCGGCGCTAGGTTGGGCGACGTGACTGAGACCGTCTTCACCTATGCCGCGCCGGCCCTGAAGTTCGGCCGGGGCGCCTCGCGCGAGCTCGGCTACGACCTGACGACCTGGGGCGCACGACGGGTGCTCCTGGTGACCGATCCCGGCGTCGCCGCGGCCGGGCACCCGGCCGCCGTCGCGGAGGGCCTCGTGCAGCGCGGGCTCGACGTGACGACGTACGACCGGACGCACGTGGAGCCCACCGACGAGTCGCTGACGCACGCCGTGGAATTCGCCCGGGCGGAGGGACCCTTCGACGCGGTCGTCGCCGTGGGCGGCGGCTCGTCCATCGACACCGCGAAGGCGGTCGCCCTCCTGGTGACCAACCCGGGTGAGCTGATGGACTACATCAACGCGCCCGTCGGCAGGGCCCGGGCGCCGCAGCACCCGCTGCTGCCGCTCGTCGCCGTGCCGACGACGACCGGCACGGGCAGCGAGAGCACCACGATCTGCGTGATGGACGTGCTGTCGCTGAAGGTGAAGACCGGCATCAGCCACCCGGCACTGCGTCCGCGGCTCGCGGTGGTCGACCCCGACCTCACCGCGACCCAGCCCGCCGGTGTCACGGCAGCGGCCGGCATGGACATCCTCTGCCACGCCCTGGAGAGCTACACCGCGCGGTGGTACGGCGACTTCGACGCCAAGACGCCCGAGCAGCGGGTGCCCTACTGCGGCTCGAACCCGATCGCCGACCTGTGGTCCGAACGAGCGCTCGGGCTGCTCGCCGGAGCGTTCCGCTCCGCGGTCCGTGAGGGCGGCATGCCCCCCGACGTGGCGGAGCAGATGGCGATGGCGGCGACCTTCGCCGGGCTCGGCTTCGGCAACGCCGGCGTGCACATCCCGCACGCCAACGCCTACCCGATCGCCGGACGGGTGCGGGACTTCCGGCCGGCGGGCTACCCGGACGACGAGGCGATCGTTCCGCACGGGATGGCGGTGGCACTGACGGCGCCCGAAGCCTTCCGCTTCCTCTTCGACGCCGCTCCCGAACGCCACCTGCGCGCGGCGCGGCTGCTCGACCCGGCCGCCGAGGGCGACGGGGCCGACGTGCTGCCGCGCGTCCTCGCGGCTCTGATGCGGGACGTCGGCATCCCCAACGGTCTCGGGGAGGTCGGCTACGGCGAGGCCGACGTCGACGACCTCGTCGAGGGCGCCGTGAAGCAGCAGCGGCTGCTGGCGACCGCGCCGAAGCCGGTGACCGAGGACGACCTGGCCGGCATCATCCGGGGTTCGCTGGAGCACTGGTAGCCGGTCCGGCCCGATCAGGATCCGCCAGCGCTCCGGAGGCAACCTCGGCCCGGCTCGGGCGTCTACTAGGTGACAGGGACGCAGGCGGAGAAGGGCGGTGGGTCATGGCGCGACTGGCGCTCGTCGACCGTCACGTCGACCAGCAACAGCTGGTCGCCGACCTCTACGCGGCGCACCGGTTGAGCCTGGTGCGGCTGGCGGTGCTGCTCGTCGACGACGTCGGCGCCGCCGAGGACGTCGTCCACGACGTCTTCGCGGGGCTCCTGAAGACCCGCTCGCTCCGCGACCCCGACGCGGCGCTGGGCTACGTGCGTCGCGCCGTGGTCAACCGCTCGCGCTCGGCACTGCGCCGCCGACGTACGGCGCGCGCCTACGCGCCGCCGCACGACACCGGGCCCGAACGGCCCGACGACCTCGCTGTGCTGAGCGAGGAGCACCGGACCGTGCTGAAGGCGCTGGAGACGCTGCCCGAGCGGCAGCGGGAGGTGCTGGTCCTCCGCTACTGGAGCGACCTCTCGGAGGCAGAGATCGCCGACGCGATGGGCATCTCGCGCGGCACCGTGAAGTCGACCGCGAGCCGAGCGCTCGCGGCCCTGGAGCAGAGGATGGAGGGCTCGCGATGAACGACATCGAGACCCGCCTGCGCGACGCACTAGCGGCCCGCGCCGAGCTGGTGCGACCCGAGGAGCTGCGCCCTACGACCCCGGTCGTCGACCCGCCGCCGGCGTGGCGGCGACCGGGACCCCTCCTGCTCGTGGCCGCGGCAGCCGCACTGGTCGTGGCCGTGCCCGTCACCCTGATGACCGTCAGGGGCGGGGACGACGAGGTCCCTGACGCCACCGACACGACGACGTCGGCGCCGCTGCCCACGCACTGGTGGGAGCGCCACCCCGACGGGCTGCCCGACGCCTGGGCCCAGGACCAGGGCGTCGAGGCGGGCACCTGGCTCGACGGCGACCTCGACGGGGACGGCACGAGCGACCAGGTCCGGCTCAGCGGGAGCGAGGGCAGCGTCTCCCTCCAGCTGGAAGCGGGCGGCCGGTCGCTGACCACCCCGGTCGTCGGCCCGGTCTCGAAGGTCGGCCCCCTGACGACGATCGAGGGCAGTGACACGGTCGTCATCCCCGTTGCCGAGAGTGAGGGGGCGGCCGGGACGACGTACACGACCTGGCACCTCTACCTGGTGCGTGACGGGCAGGTCGTGGAGGCGGCCGCGCCGGGCTCGCCGATGTTCGGCAGCCAGACCAGCAACCTCACGGAGGCCGAGGGCGGCACCGACACCTGGCGCACCTGGGTGGATCAGTCGGGGGGCATCGTCACGATGAGCTATGACGACGACGGCACGCGCATCACGGACAACGCCTACCCGGGCTCCGCCCGCAAGGTCTACCGCAACACCTTCTACCGCTGGTCGCTCGACGGCACCGACCTGGTGGCCACCCGGATCGGGCAGGGGTGCACGGTGCGCGACGACACCACGATCACCGCCTGCCCCTGATCGATGGTGCGCGCGGCGAGGTCACTAGATTGACCGGGTGAGTGACGCCCGGGACCTGGTGGCCGAGCTGGTCCGTCGTGGTGTCGACGCGGACGCCTCGAGCCTGACCCGCGCCCTCTACTCGACCGACGCCTCCCTCTACCGCGTGCTGCCGGCCGCCGTTGCCCGGCCGCGCCACCGCGACGAGCTGGAGGCGGTCCTGGAGGTCGCTGCCACGGCCGGCTCCTCGGTGACGATGCGCGGTGCGGGGACCTCGATCGCCGGCAACGCCGTCGGCGAGGGGGTCGTCGTGGACACCCGCCGCCTCGACCGCGTGCTCGCGATCGACCCCGAAGCCCGCACCGCCCGGGTCGAGCCGGGCGTGGTGCACGCCTCGCTCCAGGCCGCCGCGGCGCCCCACGGCCTGCGCTACGGGCCCGACCCTTCGACCCACACCCGCTGCACGATCGGCGGGATGGTGGGCAACAACGCGTGCGGGTCGCGCGCGCTCGGCTACGGCCGTACGTCGGACACGATCGTCGCGGCCGACGTCCTCTGGGCCGACCGGTCGGCCGGCGCGGGCGAGGTCGAGGCCCGGCTCGCGGCCGTGGTGGCGCAGCAGCTCGCCCACGTGCGGACGTCGTTCGGCCGCTTCTCGCGGCAGGTCTCCGGCTACTCGCTCGAGCACCTGCTCCCCGAGCGGCTCTCCGTGCCGCGCTTCTTCGCCGGCTCCGAGGGGACGCTCGGGCTGCTGCGCGAGGTGACGGTGTCGCTGGTGCCCGAGGAGCCGCGCGACCTGCTCGTGCTCGGCTACCCCTCGATGATCGAGGCGGCCGACGCGGTGCCGGCGGTGCTCGGCGCCGGGGCGAGGCTGATCGCGTGCGAGGGACTGGACTCGCGGATCGTGGAGCTGGTGCGGGCGCGGGGCGGCGCCGTGCCGGACCTCCCGCGCGGTGAGGGCTGGCTCTTCGTCGAGGTCGCCGGTGCCGACCGGGCGGCTGCGCTCGCCGGCATCGCAGCCGTCGCCGGCGCCCTCGACTCCCGGGCCGTGACGAGCGCCGCCGAGGCCGCCGCGCTGTGGCGGATCCGCGAGGACGGCGCCGGGCTCGCGGCCCGCAGCCTCGGCCGACCGGCCTACTCGGGCTGGGAGGACGCCGCGGTCCCGCCCGAGCGGCTCGGCGCATGGCTGCGCGACTTCGACGCCCTGCTCCGCGAGCACCGGCTCGACGGCGTGCCCTACGGGCACTTCGGCGACGGGTGCGTGCACGTGCGGGTCGACTTCGACTTCTCCGGCGGCGCGGCCGCGTTCCGCGAGTTCCTCGTCGCCTGTGCCGAACGGCTCGCGGAGCACGGCGGCTCGCTCTCGGGGGAGCACGGCGACGGACGGGCGCGCTCCGAGCTGCTGCCCCTGATGTACGACGACCGGTCGCTCGCCCTCTTCGCCGCGATCAAGCACGCCGCCGACCCCGACGGGCTGCTCAACCCGGGTGTCCTCGTCGACCCCCGCCCCTTCGACGCCGACCTCCGGCCGGTGCTGCCGCTGCTCGTCGACGGGCCGATCGCGACCGAGGTCCACCGCTGCACCGGGGTGGGCAAGTGCGTCGCCCCGTCGCCCGCCGGGGTGATGTGTCCGTCCTACGTCGCGACCCGCGACGAGAAGGACTCCACCCGGGGCCGCGCCCGGGTGCTGCAGGAGGCGGTCACCGGTGGGCTCGCCGGCGGGCTGACCGACCCGGCCGTGCTCGAGGCGCTCGACCTCTGCGTGTCCTGCAAGGGCTGCGCGTCGGACTGCCCGACGGGCGTGGACATGGCGGAGTACAAGTCCGAGGTGCTCCACCGGACGTACGACGGCCGGCGGCGTCCGCGCTCGCACTATGCCCTCGGCCGGCTGCCCCGCTGGGCCCGGCTGGGTGCACCGATGGCGCGGGTGGGCAACGTGGCGCTGCGCGGCGGACCGTTCGCCGCGCTGGCCAAGGCCATGGCGGGGGTCGACCAGCGGCGCTCGCTGCCCGCGCTGGCGTCGCCGAGGTTCTCGAAGGCGGTGCGGCGCACCGACACGGAGTCGCCGGACGTGTGGATCTGGGCCGACTCGTTCACCGAGTACTTCCGCACCGGTCCGGGCCTCGCGACGATCGCCTACCTCGAGGGAGCCGGGCTGACGGCGCGGGTGATCGACGAGAAGGCCTGCTGCGCCCTGACGTGGACGTCCACGGGACAGCGGGACACCGCGCGGAAGGTCCTCGAGCGCACCACGGCCGTGCTGACGCCGTACCTCGACAGCGGCGTGCCGGTGCTCGGCGTCGAGCCCTCCTGCACCGCCGCCCTGCGCTCCGACGCGGGGCTCGGTGTGGTGACGCTGGCCGAGCTCGTCACCCGGCTGGACCTGCGGCTGCCCGACCTGTCCGGCGTGCACGTCGTCGCCCAGCCGCACTGCCACCACTCCTCGGTCCTCGGGTGGGGGAGCGACCGCGCCCTGCTCGAGCGTGCCGGCGCCCACGTGACGGTCGTGTCGGGCTGCTGCGGGCTGGCCGGCAACTGGGGCGTGGAGAAGGGGCACTACGAGACGTCGGTCGCGATCGCGGAATCGTACCTGCTGCCGGCGGTCCGCGCGGCGATCGAGGCCGATCCCGGCACGGTCGTGCTGGCCGACGGCCTGTCCTGCGCGCTGCAGCTCGACGACCTCGCCGGCGTCCGGGCGCTGCACCTGGCGGAGCTGCTGACCGGCGCCCGGTAGATTTGACGGGTGAACCCGCGCCATCGTCGACTCGTCATCCCGGTCGCGCTGGCAGCCCTCCTGATCGTCGTCGTCGTCGCCGCCGTCCTCCGATGAGCAGCCGGACCGAGAGCCTGGCCGCCGGCCTGGCCCAGGTGCGCGGTCGCGTCCTCGACCCGGACGCGCTGGTCCGGGCGGTCGCCAGCGGCCGTCAGAAGGGCCGCACCCCGAAGTGGCGGCGTGCCGAGCTGCGCTGGGTCGACCTGAAGACCGGACGTCACCTGCAGGTCACGACGTACGACGCCACGCAGGCCCACACGGCCAACCACCTCGCCGGCGACGCGGCCGGCGCGGCACTCGAGGTCCTGCTCGACGACGCGTTCGGCAACTGGCACGTCGAGACGACGACCCACGTCCACCAGACGCGCATCACCAAGAAGCTCGACGCGATCACCCACTCGACCGAGCGGCCCGAGGCCGTCGTCGTCGAGCGCGGCCACGACCGGGAGAAGGAGCGGCTGCTCCCCGAGGACGACCCGGTGCTGGTCGCGCTCGGCATCGCGGACGCGCAGGGGCGCATCAAGCCCAGCAGGCAGGCGAAGTACCGCCAGGTCGAGGAGTTCGTGCGGCTCCTCGACGCCTCGATCACCGAGGCGCTCGGCAAGCAGCTGCGCCGGCCCACCGTCGACGACCCGCTACGGATCGTCGACCTCGGCTGCGGCAACGGCTACCTGACCTTCGCGGCCCACCGCTACCTGACCGAGCAGCGCGGTCTGCCCGTGCGACTCGTCGGCGTCGACGTCAAGCAGCAGTCGGCCGAGCACAACGCCGCGGTCGCCGCATCCCTCCACATCGATGCGGACTTCGTCGTCGGCACGATCGAGGGCGCCGACCTGCCGGTCCGGGACGAACGCCCCGACGTGGTGCTCGCGCTGCATGCCTGCGACACCGCGACCGACGAGGCCCTCGCCCGGGCGGTCGCCTGGGAGGCGCCGCTCGTCCTCGCCGCCCCGTGCTGCCACCACGACCTGGCGGCGCAGCTGCGTGCGGCGCCGACCCCGGCGCCGTACTCCTCGCTCACCCGGCACGGCATCCTGCGCGAGCGGTTCGCCGACACCCTGACCGACGCGGTGCGCGAGATGCTGCTGCGGCTCGAGGGCTACCGGGTGGACGTCGTGCAGTTCGTCGAGAGCCAGCACACGCCGCGCAACACGATGCTGCGCGCGGTGCGGACCGTCGGCAGGGGCCGGGCGGCGGGCGACGCCGCGCTGCGCCGGGAGTACGACGACCTCGTGGGCACCTGGCAGGTCGCGCCGCGCCTGGCGACGCTGCTGGCGCGCGACGCGGACGCGGGGTGACCGGGTTGGAGAAGCTGCTCTCGGTCCTCGCGGTGCTGCCCTTCGGGCTCGGGCTGACCGTGGGCGGTGACGCGCTGCCGAAGGAGCACGTCGCGTTCTCCTTCGCCGACCCGGAGATCATCGAGTCGAGCGGGCTCGTCGCGCACGACGGGCTGTTCGCCACGATCAACGACTCCGGCGACTCCGGCCGGGTCTTCACGGTCGACCCCGCCGACGGCTCGACGACGGCCGTCACGACCTGGAGCGGGGAGCCCACCGACGTCGAGTCGATCGCCCCGATGCCCGACGGCGACGTCCTGGTCGGCGACACCGGCGACAACGACGAGGTGCGCGACTCCGTGGAGCTCTTGAAGGTGCCGTTCGGTCACGACGGCGAGGTCGAGCCGACGACGTACGACCTCACCTACCCGGACGGGCCGCACGACGCGGAGACCCTGCTCGTGCACCCGGTCACCGGCCAGGTGCTCATCGTCGACAAGGACATCATCGGCCGCATGTACGCGGCTCCGGCGCACCTCGATCCCGACGGCACCAACGAGCTGGAGCTGCGGGGCGACGACCTGATCGGCGTGGCGACCGACGGTGCGTTCTTCCCCGACGGCAAGCACCTGATCATCCGCGGCTACTTCTCCGCCGCCGTCTACAGCTGGCCGTCGCTGAAGGAGGTCGCGAAGTTCGACCTGCCCTCGCAGCCGCAGGGGGAGGGCATCGCGGTCGACGACTCCGGGCGGGTCTTCCTCAGCTCCGAGGGGCAGTACAGCGACGTGCTCTCCTTCGCGCTGCCCCCGAAGGTGCAGGCCGCGGTGGACGGCACGAGCTCGTCCGGCAGCGGCACGGGCGGCCCGGCCGGCCAGGGCGGCCCGGGCGACGCAGATTCGACGCCGGGGACCGTGACCGACCGGGACAGCCCCGCCCAGGACGCCACCCGTCCCTACTGGCCGTGGGCGATCGGCGGGGTCGCGGGCGCCGTGCTCCTGCTGGTGCTCCGCCGGGCCCTCCGGCCGCGCTGACAGGGGGTCTCGACGAGGGTGGCGAGGCGACGGTGCACCTGTCGCTCGTCTGAGTCGTCCGCGGGCGGTTACCTTCAGGCCGTGCGCCTGCGGAAGACGTCCCCCGACCAACGGGGCTGGACCCGACGTCGCGCGGGCAGAGGATTCGTGTACCTCGACGAGCACGGAGAGCGGCTGGGGGCCGAGGACGCCGAGCGCTGCAAGAGGCTCGTGATCCCACCGGCGTGGCGGGACGTGTGGATCTCGCCCTTCCCCAACGGCCACCTGCAGGCGGTCGGCACCGACGACGCCGGACGCCGGCAGTACCTCTACCACCCCGGCTGGGTGCAGCAGCGTTCCGCGGAGAAGTACGACCGGGTGCTGCGGTTCGGCCGGCGGCTGCCGCGGATCCGCGAGCGGGTGCTGGCCGACCTCGCGCTGGGCGACAACTGCCTGGAGGTCGGCTGTGCGCTCGCCGTACGGCTGCTCGACCTCGGCTACTTCCGCATCGGCAACGACGTCTACACCGAGGAGCACGGCTCGTTCGGGCTCACCACGCTCCAGCGACAGCACGTGCGGCGCGAGCGTGACGTGCTGGTCTTCGAGTTCACCGGGAAGTCCGGCATCGAGCACCGGATCGAGGTCGACGACCCGCAGGTGACCGAGCTGCTGGACCGACTGCGGCGACGCCGGTCGACCACCGACCTGAGCCTGCTGTGCTACCAGGTCGACCGCAAGTGGCGCTCGCTCACGCCCGACCTGGTCAACGAGTACCTCCGCGAGGCGAGCGGCCTCGACGCCTCGGCCAAGGACTTCCGCACCTGGCACGCCACCGTGATCGCAGCGGCCGCCCTGGCCGAGGCGCCGGGCCCGGAGGCCAGCAAGACCGCCCGCAAGCGCGCGGTGGCGGCGACCATGCGGGAGGTCGCGGAGTACCTCGGCAACACTCCGGCACTGGCGAGGTCGTCGTACGTCGATCCTCGCGTCGTCGACGCGTACGACGAGGGGCGCACCATCAGCGCGACCACGCGTCGCAGCTACGACTCGCCCGACGAGCGCCAGGCGGCTCTCGAGCGCGCCGTCCTGCGGCTGCTGAAGTAGCGCCTCCCGCCCACGGTCCGTGGCAGGCTCGCGCGCATGGACGTCGAGGCGGTCGAGGGCGACATCACCGAGCAGCACGTGGACGCGGTGGTCAACGCCGCCAACCGGGCCATGCGGGGCGGCGCCGGTGTCGACGGCGCCATCCACCGGGCCGGTGGTCCGGCGGTGCTCGAGGACTGCCGCCGCCGCTTCCCCCGCGGCCTCGCGACCGGTGACGCCGGCTGGACCACGGCCGGAGACCTGGCGGCCACCTGGGTGATCCACGTCGTCGGCCCGAACCGCACCCGGGGCGAGACCGACCGGGGCCTCCTGACCTCCTGCTACCGGCGTGCCCTGGAGGTCGCCGACGAGCTCGGCGCGCGCTCGGTCGCCTTTCCCGTCATCAGTGCCGGCGCCTACGGCTGGCCGCTGGACGACGCGATCGATGCAGCCGTCGAGACGCTCCGCGGCACCCTGACCGAGGTGCGGACGGCCCGGCTCGTGGCCTTCGGCCCGACCACCTACGAACGGGTGGTCGCGCGCCTCGCCCGGTGACCCGGCGGCGACCGTGGCGCACGACACGGACCTTCACTGCTATTTCACCTGCGATCGCACGGTGTTTGGTCCTATCGTCTGCTCGGAGGTGTGCATGTCAGACGAAGCCGTGCGCCCCAGCTCCGGGGTGCTCGACGTGATGGTCCATGTGGTCGGCATGGCCGTCTACCTGGTCGGGCTGTGGCTCTACATCCAGGTCTTCGGCCTGCCGAAGCAGGCGATCGAGGTCGTCATCTGCATCTGGCTCGGCACGGTCGCCTGGGACGTCCGGCGCCCGGTCCGCGAGCACCTGCTCTTCCTCAAGGACTGGTGGCCGCCGTTCGTGGTCTTCCTCGCCTACCTCTACAGCCGCGGACTCTCCGACGACCTCGGCGTCTTCAGCGTCCACGTCACCGAGCCGATCAAGTTCGACAAGTGGCTCTTCGGGGGCACCCTCCCCACCGAGTGGCTGCAGCACCACCTCTGCGGCAACCCGTGCGAGCGGTCGATGGCGCCGCGGTGGTACGACGTCGTGCTCACCACGGTCTACTACTCGCACTTCTTCGCCGCACTGGCCGTGGCGGCCTTCCTGTGGAAGCGCAACCGGCCGCAGTGGGTGCGCTACATGCGGCGCTACCTCACGGTCATCTCGCTCGCGGTGGTCTGCTTCGTCGTCTACCCGATGGCCCCGCCGTGGATGGCCTCGCGCGACGGCTACATCGGGGAGGTCCACCGGATCACCGGGCGCGGCTGGTTCGACCTCGGCTCGTCCCACGGGAGCGGGGGCACGACCCAGCAGCACGTCTCCGCGGTCGGCAACCAGGTGGCGGCGATGCCCTCGCTGCACGCGGGGCTCGCCATCCTCGTGGCCCTCTGGGGGATCACCCAGCTGCGGAGCCGCTGGCGCTGGGCGCTGCTGCTCTACCCGGCGGCGATGATGCTCATGCTCGTCTACTACGCCGAGCACTACGTGCTCGACGAGATCGCCGGCGCCGCGCTCGTGGCGGGCACGATGGTCGGCTGGTCCGCGTGGGAACGCCGGAGGGCGGCCGCCGCTGCCGCCGAGCCGGGGGCCCCCGACGCCGAGCCCGAGCTCGACGCGGCCGGAGCCGGTTAGACCCGGTTCAGCTGTTCTCGACGACGTGGTCGATGCACCGGGTGAGCGCCTCGACGTCGGCCGGGTCGATCGCGGGGTACATCGCGATCCGCAGCTGGTTGCGGCCGAGCTTGCGGTAGGGCTCGGTGTCGACGATGCCGTTGGCGCGCAGCGTCTTGGCGATCGCGGCGGCGTCGATCGCGTCGTCGAAGTCGATCGTCCCGATCACCAGGGAACGGTGGGCCGGGTCGGTGACGTAGGGAGTCGTGTACGACGTCCGCTCTGCCCAGCCGTAGAGGTGGTTGCTCGACTCGGTGGTGCGCTCGACCATGCCCTTGATGCCGCCGAGGCTGTTCATCCAGTCCAGCTGCTCGGCCATCAGGAAGAGGGTGGCGACCGACGGGGTGTTGTAGGTCTGGTCGAGCCGGCTGTTGTCGATGGCGGTCTTGAGGTCGAAGAACGCCGGGACGTGCCGGTCGCTCGCCGCGATCCGCTCGGCGCGCTCGATCGCGGCCGGCGACATGATCGCGATCCAGAGGCCGCCGTCGGAGGCGAAGCACTTCTGCGGGGCGAAGTAGTAGGTGTCGACCTGGTCGAGGTCCACCGGCAGGCCGCCGGCGCCCGACGTGGCGTCGATCAGCACCAGGGAGCCCTCGTCGGCGCCCTCGGGCCGCACGATCGGGGCCATGACGGCGGTCGACGTCTCGTTGTGGGCCCAGCCGTAGACGTCGACGCCGGCCTCGGCGACCGCGGCGGGGAGGCTGCCCGGGTCGGACTTGATCACCGACGGCGCGTCGAGCCAGGGCGCGTCCGCGGCCGCCTTGGCGAACTTGCTCGAGAACTCCCCGAAGGAGAGGTGCTGGCTCTTCCTCTCGATGAGCCCGAAGGTCGCGATGTCCCAGAACGCGGTCGCGCCGCCGTTGCCCAGGACGACCTCGTACCCCTCCGGGAGCCCGAAGAGCTCGGCGAGGCCCTCGCGCACCCGGCCGACCGTCCTCTTCACCGGCGCCTGCCGGTGGGAGGTGCCCATGAGCGCGTCGCCGGTCGCGGCGAGCGCGTCGAGGTGGCTGGTCTGGATCTTCGACGGGCCGGCGCCGAAGCGGCCGTCGGCCGGCTTGAGCTCGGCGGGGATCTGCACCAGGGACTGCGGGGCGTCGGTCATGCGGCAACCTTCTCAAAGCGGTGGGTGTGCTGACGACGCTGTCAGGCTGCTCCCAGTAGTCTGACAGCCCGCTCGGGCCGGTGCCGAACCGGTCCAGATGTGCTCTCGGGAGGGCAACCGTGGCAGAGACCCCTGGCCTCGCCCAGCAGCGTGGCGTCCGGCTGGCCCTGCAGATCGTCGGCCCCGTCGTCATGGTCGTGGGCATCGCGATCTTCGTCCAGGGTGTCCGCGCGGTGTTCGGTGCGCGGGACGACTTCGACGGACCGGCCGGCGCCGACATCGCTCGTTTCCTCGGCGGGTTCCTCGCGTTCGGCATCGGTCTCGGCATCACCCGCGCCGGCTTCCTCGGCGCGACGTCGCGCTACGTCGCGGGCGAGGTCTCGCCCGTGATCCGTGACGCCTACGCGCAGATCGCCGAGAAGAAGGCGCGCTCGGGCCCCTTCTGCAGCAAGTGTGGTGTGCAGCAGGACGCCGAGGCCCGGTTCTGCGACGCCTGCGGGAGTCCGATTGGCTGACCGGCCCGGCGTCGAGCTGCGCGCCGTCGGCTACGGGCACCCCGACGCGACGGCGCTGATCGCCCGCGTGCAGGAGGAGTACGTCGAGCGCTACGGCTCGCCCGACGAGACCCCGGTGGATCCGGCGATGTTCGTCCCGCCGGGCGGCCTCTTCCTCGTGGCCTACCTCGACGGGGTCCCGGTGGGCACCGGCGCCTGGCGGCGCTCCCCGGTCCTCGCGCTCGGTGGCTCCCGCAGTGTCGAGATCAAGCGCATGTACGTCGCTCGGGAGGCTCGCGGCCGCGGCCTGGCCCGGCGCATCCTCGCCGAGCTCGAGTCGACCGCCGTCGCCGCGGGCTACGACCTGGTCGTCCTGGAGACCGGGCTGCGGCAGCCCGAGGCGATCAGCCTCTACGAGTCGTCCGGCTACGTGCCGGTGCCCGTCTTCGGCCACTACCGCGACAGCCCGCTCAACCGATGCTTCGGCAAGCGGATCTGAGGCGCCCCGGGTTTGCTCCCGTCAGGTTCGGTTACCGCTCCTGATCGAGAGGGAGGACATCATGGACACCTGGATCTGGATCGTCATCGTCGTCGTGGTGCTGCTGGTCGTCGCTGCGATCGTGGCGATGGGCATGAAGAAGAGGCACGAGGCGGGCCGCGAGAAGGCCGCCACGATCCGCACCGAGGTCGCGCAGCAGGCGCCGGAGCTCCGCAAGCGGGAGGCCGAGACGCAGGGCGCCGAGGCCGAGGCCGCGCGGATGCGTGCGGAGGCCGAGCAGCTCGAGCTCGCGGCCCAGGAGGAACGGGCTCGTCTCCAGGAGGAGCAGAGCGAGCTCGACGACCGGCTGCGGAAGGCGGACCGGCTCGACCCGGACTCCACGTCGCGTTCGACCGAGGGCTGACGGGCCGGAGGCCGGGCGGGCTGGGTCCCGCTAGGCCGGCTGCTCGGCGCCGATGACCACCGGACGCCCGGCGCGGTAGCCGGCCGCGACCTGGAGCGCCCCGATCGCCACGAGCAGCGCGCACGGGAGGCTCCAGCCGCCCGTCGCGTGGTGCAGCATGCCGACGACGAACGGCCCGCCGGCCGCGATGAGGTAGCCGACGCTCTGGCCCATGGTCGAGAGCGCGGCGGTGTCGGCCGCCGTACGCGTGCGCAGGGCGAAGCAGAGCAGGACGACCGGGAAGACCGCGCCGCCGGCGCCGAGCAGGGCCGCCCAGACCCAGGCGCCGCCCTCCGGGGCCAGCCACAGGCCCGCCCAGCCGGCGGCCGTGAGTGCCGTCAGGCCCGCGATGAGGTGGCCCTGGTGGCGGACCCGGCCCGCGATGCTCGGGGCGAGGAAGAAGAACGGCACGCCGATCACGATGCTGACGGCGAGCAGCACGCCTGCCGCCTCGTGGCTGAAGCCGGCGTCGGCGTAGATGCTCGGCAGCCAGCTCATCATCACATAGGCGAAGGTCGACTGCGTGCCGAAGAGCAGCGTGACGGCCCAGGCGGTGGGGTTGCGCCACAGCGACGCGCCCTTCACCGTCGCGCGGCGGACGGCGCGTCCGCGGGCGAAGGGAGCCCAGGTGAGCAGCGCGGCCACGGCCACGATCGCCCAGAGGCCCAGGCCCAGGCGCCAGCTGCCGGTCGCGTCGGCCAGCGGCACGGTCAGCGCGGCGCCGGCGGCCGAGCCGAGCGACAGCACCGCGGTGTAGGCGCCGGTCAGCGCGCCGACCCGCCCGGGGAAGTGCTCCTTGACGATCGCCGGGATCAGCACGTTGGCCAGCGCGATGCCCGCGCAGGCGACGAACGTGCCGGCCAGCAGGGCAGGGGTGCCGTCGAGGACGCGCAGCACCAGCCCGGCGGTGAGGATCACAAGGGACAGGGCCAGTCCGCGATCGACCCCGATCCGCCGGGTGACGGCCATCGAGGTCGCGCCGACGAGCGCGAAGCAGAGGACCGGCAGGGACGTGAGCAGCCCCTGGGTGGTCGGCGAGACGCCGAGGTCGCCCAGCCGGTCGAGCAGGGCGCCGAGGCTGGTGACGGCGATCCGCAGGTTGAGGGCCACGAGCAGGACGGCGACGACCAGGCCGGCGCCCGCACGTCGTCGCGACTGCGAGGATGGTGCGGTCGCGTCCGGCGCGGGCGTGTCGACGATCGTGGCCATGTGTCGTAGTATGGCAGACATCGGATGATTGGATGAAAATGCCGTTAGCACCCGCTGCCCCCGCCTCGCTCGTCGACCAGGCGATCGACGGCATGCGCGACCTGCTCGCCAGCGGTGAGTGGACGGTGGGCACCCGCATCCCGCCCGAGCCGGAGCTCGCGGCCGCCCTGGGCGTCAGCCGCAACACCGTCCGCGAGGCAGTGAAGGCACTCGCGCACGTCGGCGTGCTCGAGGTCCGCCGCGGCGACGGCACCTATGTCGCCGCCACCACCGAGGTCCAGGCGCTCATGCGCCGCCAGTGCGAGCGCGTCGACATCGCGCACCTGCTGGAGGTGCGCCACGCGATCGAGGTGCAGGCGGCCGCGCTGGCCGCCCGGCGTCGTACGGACGCGGACCTGGCGGTCCTCGACGCGACCATCGCGCGTCGCCGTGCGGCCGTCGACTCGGGGGACGCGGCGGCCTTCGTCGACGCCGACGTGGAGTTCCACGTCGCGGTGGTCGCGGCCGCCCACAACCCGCTGCTGGCCGAGCTCTACGACGGCCTCGTGGAGACCCTGCGCGCCAGCATCGACGGCCCCGGCGACGCCGACGACCTCGCGCGCGAGCACGACGCCGTGCTCGCCGCGATCCGGGCGGGCGACGCCGCCCGGGCCGCCGAGGCCGGCGCCGTGCTCCTCGACCACGTGCCCCGCTGACGACTCAGCCGACGTCGCGCCGCCGTACGACGACCACGCTCACCGCCGCGGCCACCACGATGTAGCAGGCGACCGTGATCGCCCCGCGGGTGCCGGACACGGTGTCGAGGACGCCCGGGGTGGGGTCCTCGCCGCCGACACCGACGATCGAGCCGATCAGCGACCCGGCCGCGGTCCCGGGGAGCACCGTCGTCAGCGCGTCGATCCACGACAGCAGCTGGCCGACGCCGCGCAGCAGGTTCTCGATCACCAGCGCCCACACCAGGCCGAGCCCGACCGACAGCGCAGGCCCGCGGGCGACGGTGCCCAGCGCGTAGCCGACGACCGCCCACATCTCGAGCACGAGGAAGCCGGCCCCGAGCGCCTCCAGCACCGCCGACAGCGAAGGCAGGACCACGTCCTGCGACTCCGTGACCGCGATCAGCAGGGAGATGCCGAGGTCGAGGGCGAGGGTGACGGCGAGGATGCCGACGACGTACGCCGTCAGCGCGACCAGCGATCCCAGGACCGTCGCGGACCGGTCGACCCCCTGGGAGAAGACGGTCTTCCAGGTGCCCCAGCCATAGCCGTTGCCGGCCACGATGGCGCCGAGCACCATCATCAGCGCGCCGCCGAACATCGGCATGCCCTGCACCAGCACGTCGGGCACGCTCGCGGGCAGCATCTCGGCCAGCAGCGTCGCCTTGGTGGCGCCCTCGTTGGAGAAGGAGCTGTCGCCGCTGCGGTAGGACAGGTAGTTGAAGAGGTAGCCGAACATCAGGCTCAGGGCGAGCCAGCTGCCGACGGTGATCCAGACGGCCGGCCACTTGCGCAGCCGCAGCAGCTCCGCGCGGGTCGCCCGGGTCGTCGCGGTGGAGGCAGGGACGGTGGTCGTGCTCATGAGACGTGCTCCTCGTGGTGGGTGGAGGTCATCTCGAAGAAGACCTCCTCGAGCGTCCGCTCGACGGTGGTGAGCTCGTGGATGTCGATGCCGGCCGCGACGAGCTCGCGCGCCAGGTGCGGCGCCGCGTCGGCAGGCAGGTCCAGGGCGAGGCCGGTGGCGGTCCGTCGTACGGCGTCGTCGCCGGCCAGGCGCATCGCGACCGCGAGCGCCTCCGGCTCCGGCGTGGCCCGGACCCGCAGTGACGTGCCACCGCGCAGCTCGGCCACGGTGGACTCGCGGAGCAGCCGCCCGTCGTGGATGACGCCCACCCGGTCGCAGATCTCCTGCACCTCGGCGAGCAGGTGGCTCGAGAGCAGCACGGTCTGGCCGCCACGGGCGAGGTCCACGACCAGCTCGCGCATGTCGGCCATGCCGGCCGGGTCGAGGCCGTTGGTCGGCTCGTCGAGGACGATCAGCTCGGGGTCACCCATCAACGCCGCCGCGACGCCGAGCCGCTGCTTCATGCCGAGCGAGTAGCCCTTGTAGCGGTCGTCCGCCCGGTTGCTGAGGTCGACGCGCTCGAGCGCGCGGGCGACCTCGGTCCCGGCGAGGCCGCGGGCCCGCGCGAGCACGCGGAGGTTGTCGCGCCCGGACAGGTACGGGTGGAAGCCGGGACCCTCGATGAGGGCGCCGACCCGGTCGGTGGCGACCGTCGCGGTGCCGGACGAGGGCCGGACGAGGCCGAGCAGCATCCGCAGGGTGGTGGTCTTGCCCGCGCCGTTGGGGCCGAGGAAGCCGTACACCTCACCGCGCCGCACGGTCATGCTCACGTGGTCGACGGCGGTGCGGTCGCCGTACCTCTTGGTCAACGCGTCGGTGGTGACGACGAGGCTGTGGTTGTCGGTCATGGCTCCACCGTGCTCGCACCGCGGCCCGAGCGCGTCCGCCGTCACGCGGCTGCGGCATACGCGGTCCTGCGTACGCCGCCACCGCCCGTCGTTGTACGCCGAGGGCCGGTGCGACCCCTAGGTTCGGGGCATGGACGTCCGTCGCGCCGCGCGCCGCTGGTGGCTGGTGCCGTTGACCTTCGTGGTCACCGGCGGCTCGATCGCGGTCAACGCCGGCCATCCGCTGCCGATGGTGCTCGGCGCGCTGTCCGCCCTGGTCCTCTTCTGGCTGTGGCGGACGCCGGAGCTGGTGGTGCTCAACGGCCTGCTGGTGGGTGGCTACTTCCTCGCCGGCGGCGACAACGGACCGGTGTTCCTCACGATCCCGGTCGCCACCCTGATCGCCGCGCTGACCGCGGACGTACGGCGCTGGCTGCCCTTCACGGTCGTCGGCGCGGTCGCGGTCTGGGCCGGCCTGCTGGTGCGCGGGGTGCGCGACGACGTGGTCGACATCAGCTCCTGGCAGTCCCTCGGCATCGGTGCGCTCGTCGCCGCGGCGGCCGCGATCGGCACCGAGGTGCGCACCCGGCGCCGCGCGACGCGGGACCGTCGCGACCGCGCCGTCGCCGACGAGAAGCTGCGGATGGCGCAGGAGCTGCACGACGGCGTCGGCCACGGTCTCGCCGTCATCGCCATGCAGGCCGGCGTCGCGCTGCACGTGCTCGACCAGGACCCGGTCAAGGCCCGGGCCAGCCTCGAGGCGATCCGCGACACCAGCCGCGCCTCCCTCGACGCCCTGCGCTCGGAGCTGGCCGCGATCTCCGGCACCGCCCCCCGCCGCCCGGCCGCCGGGCTCGCCGACCTGCCGGCGCTCCTCGACCGGGTCCGGGCCGCGGGCCTGCGCGTGGACGCCACTCCCGACGTCGCTTCCCCGACCCCCGAGGTCGCAGCCGGCGTCGGCGAGGTCGCGTACCTCGTCGTCCAGGAGGCACTGACCAACGTGCTCCGCCACGCGCACGCCACCCGGGCGAGCGTCACCTGCGAGCAGCGCGCGGACCGGTGGGTGGTCACCGTCCGCGACGACGGCCGCGGCAGTGCGGTGCAGGATGAGGGCATGGGCATCAGCGGCATGCGCGCCCGGGTCGCGCGGGTCGGGGGCACGCTGCGCGTCGGGCCGTACGACGGCGGCGGGTTCGAGGTCGTCGCGGAGCTGCCGTCGTGACGATCCGGGTGGCCCTGGTCGACGACCAGCCTCTGGTGCGGATGGGGCTGGCGACCCTGATCGGCGCCGAGCCCGATCTCGAGCTGGTCGGTGAGGCGGGCGATGGCCGTGAGGCGCTGGGGATGCTGCGTCGGGTCCGTCCCGACGTGGTGCTCTGCGACATCCGGATGCCGGTGCGCGACGGCCTCGAGCTGCTGACCGACGTGACCGCCGACCCCGGGCTCGCTGCGGTCCGGATGGTGATGCTGACGACCTTCGAGCTCGACGACTACGTCTTCGAGGCCCTGCGCAACGGCGCCAGCGGCTTCCTGCTCAAGGACGCCGAGCCCGCCGCCCTGCTCGACGCGATCCGGGTCGTCGCGGACGGTGGCTCGTTGCTCGCCCCGTCGGTGACCCGCACCGTGATCGAGCACTTCGGCGCGCGGCCGGCCACCCGTCCACACCCGCGCCTCGGCGACCTCACCGACCGCGAGCGGGAGATCCTCGGGTGGGTCGCCACCGGGCGGTCCAACGCCGAGATCGCCGCCGAGCTCGTCGTCAGCCCCGACACCGTGCGGACCCACGTGAGCCGGGCCATGGTCAAGCTCGGCGCCCGGGATCGTGCCCAGCTCGTCGTGTGGGCGATCGAGTCGGGTGTGGGGAGGTCGTGAGCGGGGTGGTTCGCCCTACGAGATCCAGCCCGGGTCCCAGCCCTCGACCTCGTCGGCCTGCCGGGCGGCGGGGCCGGTGTAGATCGCGGACGGGCGGATCAGGCGACCGGTGGTCTTCTGCTCGAGGATGTGCGCGGACCAGCCGCCCGTGCGCGCGCAGGTGAACATCGAGGTGAACATGTGCGCCGGCACCTCGGCGAAGTCGAGCACGATCGCGGCCCAGAACTCCACGTTGGTCTCGAGCACGCGGTCGGGGCGCCGCTCGCGCAGCTCGGCGAGGGCGGCCTTCTCGAGCGCCTCGGCGACCTCGTAGCGCGGGGCGCCGAGCTCGCGGGCCGTGCGGCGCAGCACCCGGGCACGGGGGTCCTCGGCGCGGTAGACGCGGTGGCCGAAGCCCATCAGCCGCTCACCGGAGTCGAGCAGGCCCTTGACGTAGGCCTGTGCGTCGCCGGACTTCTCGACGTCCTCGATCATGCCGAGCACGCGGGAGGGCGCGCCACCGTGCAGCGGGCCGCTCATCGCGCCGATCGCACCCGAGAGCGCGGCCGCGACGTCGGCACCGGTCGAGGTGATCACCCGGGCGGTGAAGGTCGAGGCGTTCATGCCGTGCTCGGCCGCGGAGGACCAGTAGGCGTCGATCGCGTGCGCGTGCTTGGGGTCGGCCTCGCCGCGCCAGCGGATGAGGAACTTCTCGGCGAGCGTCTTGCCCTCGTCGACGAGACGCTGCGGGACGACGGGCTCGTGGAGGTCGCGGGCCGACTGGCCGGCGTACGCCAGCACCATCACGGCCGCCCGGGCGAGGTCCTCGCGGACCTTCTCGGGCGTGGAGTCGTAGGTGTAGCGGATGCCGAAGGCCGGCGCGAGCATCGCGATCGCGGCCTGCAGGTCGACGCGCACGTCGCCGGTGTGCACCGGGAGCGAGAACGGCTCGGCCGGCGGCAGGCCGGGGGTGTAGGAGCCGTCGATGAGCAGGCCCCACACGTTCTCGAAGGGCACGCGGCCCACCAAGTCCTCGATGTCGACACCGCGGTAGCGGAGCGCAGAGCCTTCCTTGTCGGGCTCGGCGATCTGCGTCTCGAACGCGACGACGCCTTCCAGTCCGTGGTGTACCTCAGGCATCCGCAGTCTCCTTCGACTAGAGAGAATCACCGGCATTCTGCCCCACCCACTACCGTCGGCCTATGCCTGGTGGTGAGGAGCCCGATCTGGCCGCGCTGCGGAGGGAGTACGGCGAAGCGGGGCTGACCGAGTCCGACGCCGACCCCGACCCGTTCGTGATGTTCCGGCGGTGGTTCGCCGACGCGCAGGACGCCCACCTCCACGAGCCCAACGCGATGGTCGTCGCCACCGTGTCGCCCGACGGCCAGCCGGCTGCCCGGATGGTGCTGCTCAAGGGGCTCAGCGACGAGGGCTTCGCCTTCTACACCAACACCGCCTCGCGCAAGGGGCACGACCTCGCCCACCAGCCGCGCTGCGCGCTGCTCTTCCCCTGGCACCCGCTCGAGCGCCAGGTGCGGGTCGAGGGCGTGGCGGTGCGGCTGAGCGAGGCCGAGGTCGCGGCGTACTTCTCCGCCCGCCCGCGCGGCAGCCAGCTCGGCGCGCACGCCTCGCCGCAGTCGCAGGTCGTCGACGGTCGCGACGAGCTCGACCGGCGCTACGCGGCCGCGTCGCAGGAGTACGGCGGCCCGGCCGGTGGTCCGATCCCGGTACCCGAGCACTGGGGCGGCTACCGCGTGCGCCCGGAGGCGTTCGAGTTCTGGCAGGGCAGGCCGGGTCGGATGCACGACCGGCTGCGCTACCGGCGTGCGGGCACGGGGTGGCAGATCGAGCGTCTCGCTCCCTGACCTCAGATCCGTGGGGAGTGGCGCGCCGGCTTGAAGGCTCCCTCGCACAGGTAGCGCAGCGGCGCCGTGGCGACGACGCCGGCGGGGCTCACCACCGCGCGCACGTTGCCGACGATCCGGCGACGTCCGGTGAGGTCGAGGTCGAACGACGTGCGGACCACCCGTTCGCCCGACTCCGCCATCAGCGACTGGGTCTGGGCGAGAGTGCCGTCGGGCAGCCGCCACCGCACCTGCAGCGGACCCTCGCCGCCGTCGGTGAGGATCGTGGCCGCCAGGTGGAGCGCGGCGCGGGGGCAGGTGACCTGGGGCGGCGTGATCGACAGGGCGACCCGCTGCACCTGGACCGGCGGCGCCGCGTCCCCCGCGGTCGGCGCCGGGGTGAAGAGCATCCAGGCGCCGGCGCCGCCGCCGCCGACGACGGTGAGCAGGCCGAGCACGATGGTGATCGCCGACACGATCCGACGCCACAGCGGCCGCTGGGGGTGGACGCGCTCGGTGGTGGCCGACAGGCCCGGTGCGCCCTCCGGCGGCGGGGGCGCGCTCTCGACCGGCGGGGGTGCGCTCTCGACGGGCGGCGGGGGTGCGGCCTCGACGGGCGGCGGGGGTGCGGCCTCGACGGGCGGGAGGGCCCTCTCGACAGGGCGTAGCTGGTTGGAGGGCCACTGGTCGGCCGGGATGTCCTCGAGCGCACCGACCAGCTCGAGCGGCAGCGGACGCTGGGCGGGCGCGGCGGTCAGCGCGTGCGCGAGCACCCCCGCGGCCGCCGGCGGGAGCTCCCCCAGCGTCGCGACCATGGCCGCGACGTCGGTCGGATCGAGCGGGTGGATGGCGGTGAGCAGCTCGAAGGCGAGCACGGCGAACCCGTGGGAGTCGGCCCGCGCCGCCGTCGTCCGGTCGGTGCCGCGCGCCGCGGGGGAGCTGTCGCACCGGGCGAGGGCGGCGCGCCCGTCGGGCAGGACCAACACCCCGGACGGGCGGAGGTCGCCGTGGACCAGACCGCACTCGTGCATCGCGTGGAGGGTGGCGGCCACGTCGCGGAGCGCGTGCAGCGCCGCCGCGGCGGGGAGGGGAGAGACGCCGACGAGGTCGTCCAGGGTGACGTCGGGCAGCAGCTCGGTCAGCAGCGTGGCCGTCGGGGCACGCGGATCGAGCTCGTAGGCGGGGGCGAGGCCGGGCTGGACCGCGGGTTCGAGGATCCGAGCCTCGAGCCGGCGCCGCCGCAGCGTGTTGCGACCGTAGGTCGCGATCTCGAGGACTGTCACGGGCGTGCCTTCTCCAACGGCCCTCCCGTGGGAAAACGGTAGGTCCTGTCCGCCCGTGACGGCACCCGTTTCGAGGTTTCTTTTCGGTCTCAGACCTGCGAATCATCCGATCGGATAACCCCGGCACAGCCCGCGTCGTTGCGCCTGCGGACCCTCGTGCTCAGGAGGCACCATGACCGCAGGTCGCAACGTCCGGATGCTCGGGGCGGTGACGTCGGCGGTGGCCCTCATCGCTGCGTTCCTCCACGCCTCGCCCGAGGCCCGGGCCGACGACACGGCGCCGGTCGTGGTGCAGCAGGACTTCACGACCTCCGACGGGGTCGCGCTGCGCACCACGCTCACCAGCCCCGGACCGGTGGCCGCCCGTCCGACGGTCGTGGAGTTCTCGCCGTACGGCAACAACAGCCAGACCTTCTCCTTCGATGCCGACTACAACTACCTGCTCGTGCAGATCCGCGGCACCGGCTCGAGCCGCGGCCAGTTCGACGCGCTCGGTCCGCGCACCCAGCAGGACGTCGTCGAGGTGCTCGACTGGGCGTGCACGCAGCCGTTCAGCGACGGTCGGCTCGCGCTGGCGGGCTTCTCCGCGAGCGCGATCATGCTGTTCAACAGCTGGCACCTGCACCTGCCGTGCGTGAAGGCCGCGGTCACGCGCTCGGGCACCCACGAGCTCTACCGCGACCTGCTGGTGCCCGGCGGGATCCAGAACCTGGTGCCCGGCGCCGGCGTGCTCGGCCTCATCGGCGCACCGATCGTGCTGCAGGGCGGCGACCGGGTGACGGACCCGAAGGCGGCGTACGACGCCTTCGCCGGCATGTTCACCGCCGGCGTCAACGCCGGGCTCGCCCACCCGAGCCTCGACCAGTGGTGGCGCGACCGCGGCTGGCGCGGCGACGCCAACGACATCCCGGTCCTGCTCCTCGACGGGTTCTTCGACGTGGAGTCGCGCGGGGCGTTCGAGGCCTACCAGGCGCTGAAGGGCGACGGCGCCCACCTGCTCCTGGCCGGTGGCCACGACGGCACACCCGCCGGCACCGACGGCGGTGCCGCCGAGGCGCAGGCGTGGCTCGACCACTACGTGCTCGGCACCGCGAACGGCGTTGAGTCCCACCCGCGGGTGCAGCTGCTGATGTCGCAGGGCGACCGGCTGCGCTACCTCCAGGGCGACTTCGTGCGGCGCGACGGCGCCGACTGGCCGCTGCCCGGCACCTCCTGGGTGCCGCTCCACCTCGGCGCGAGGACGCTGTCGCTCACCAAGCCGCTGCTGGCCCGCACGCAGAGCTACGCCACCGTGCCGTCGATCCCGACGATGACCGACGTCCCCAACGCCGCGATCGTCGGCGCCGCCGGCCTCGACATGATCACCGGCGCGCTGCCGCTCCTCACCCAGACCCTGCTCGCCGACCTCACCGGCCTGACGTACACGACCCGGGCCCTGTCCTCCTCGGTCGACCTGGCCGGCCCGGTCACCCTCGAGCTGCCGCTGAAGACCTCCACCCCCAACAGCGGCATCTGGGCCGTGCTCTCCGACGTCGCTCCCGACGGGTCCTCGCACCCGTTGACCGTGGGCCGGCTGTCGACGTCGTACCCCGGCCTCGTCCCCGGCCGGTCACTCGTCCAGGGCGGCGACGTGGTGCAGCCGTACGGCGACTACTCGACCAAGCAGGCCGCCAAGCCCGGCCAGTGGCGGACCTACCAGGTCGAGCTGTGGCCGGTCGGCAACCGGTTCCAGGCCGGCCACAGGATCCGGCTCTCCCTGGTCGGCTCCTCGCTCGCGTCCCTGCCGTCCGGGCAGCCCGCCGTCCACACCGTGCGGGTCGGTGGCCCGAACGGCGCCCGCATCCTCGTGCCCGTCCTCCCCGGCGGCGACCTCGCCGCGGCGCTCGGCGGCTGAATTCGGGATAGTCCCCCACGAAGGGCACCCGAGATGAGTGAATTCAGGTGCCCTCCGTGGGGGACTATCGCGCGTCAGCGGGGGCGGCGCAGGCGGTACATGCCGCCGGTCACCCGGTAGCCGAGCTCGGCGTTGACGCGGCGGATGCCGGCGTTGGCCTCCTCGTTCATGGTGTGGCAGACGGTCGCCCCGGCGTCGGCGGCGAGCCGGTGCGCGTACTGCTTGAGGGCGACGGCGATGCCGCGCCCTCGGAAGGCGCGGCCCACGCCGGTGTAGGCGATGCCGAGGATGCCGTCCTCGACCTCGCCGACGATGATCGCCGCGGGAGCGCCGTCGACCCGGGCGAGCGCGGCGATCTCGACGTCGACCTTGGCCGCGATCCTGCGGTAGTCCTCCAGGCCGCTGACGAAGCCCTCGGCGGCCTCGGGATTGGTCTGGCTGTCGCGCAGCATCGCCTCGACCGCCTCCTCGTCGGCGAACTCCAGTGAGGAGACGTCCTCCAGCGTCACGCCGTCGGGCACCACGGGCTCCGGGAGGTCGGTCAGCTCGAGCTCGGACTCGATCCCGTGCTGGTTCACCCGGAACCCCCACCCACGAGCGATCTCGAGCGAGGTGGTCTCGGCGTCGTCGACGGCCGTGCCGAGGGTCTCGATCCCGTCGGGGAGGGTCTCCAGCAACGTCCTGTAGAGCGCGCCTCCGACCCCGGTGCCCTCGTGGGCCGCCGCGACGGTGAGGTTGATCAACGCGATGCCCGGAGGGAACCACGACCACCGTGCGATGTTGGCCCAGCCGAGCAGCGTGTCGCCGTCGTACGCCGCGTGGAACGTGCAGACCTCCATCGCGTCGCGGTGGACGAACGGCCACTCCGCCTGCTTGCGCACCAAGCGCGGGAGGCGGTCCATCCGCAACCGCACCAACGGCTCGTACGACGACAGGTCGGGCTCCCGGATCTCGACTCTCATGGCTTGATCGTCGGGCGCTCTGTGGTCGCTGTTCAACCGGTTAACCGCTCGCGGGAGCGCCGGCGCTCAGCGCTCGCGCCGGATCCGGTAGTCGCCCGTGACGATCTGGTAGCCGAGCTTGGCGTTGACGTGGCGGATGCCGGCGTTGGCAGCCTCGTTGGTCGTGTAGCTCCGGGTCGCACCGGCCGCGGCGGCGCGCAGGTGGGCGTCCTGCTTGAGCAGGAGGGCCAGGCCTCGCCCGCGGTGGGCCCGGCCCACGCCGGTGTAGTGGATGAGGAGGATCCCGTCCTTGATCTCGCCGGTGATGATGGCCGCGGGTGCCCCGGCGACCCGGGCGAGGACGGCGAACGGCCGGCCGACCTCGGAGAGCTCCGTGCGCACGTCGGCCAGCCGCGAGACGATGCCGTCCTGCACGGCCTCCGGGTTGGTCTGGCTGTCGACGAGCATGGCGTCGACCGCGTCCTCGTCGGCGAAGTCCAGCGGTGCGACGTCCTCGATCGTGACGTCCGGCGGTAGGTCGGGCTCGGGAAGATCCACGAGCGGCAGCTCGGAGACGATGCCGTGCTGCTCGACGCGGTAGCCCCAGTGCTTGGCCACCGCCAGCGACCTCTCCTCGAGGTCGTCGACCCGGGAGGCCAGCACGCGCGCGGCGTCGGGGAGGGTGGCGGTCAGCTCCGCGCGGAGCGCGGTGCCGACACCCCGGCCCTCGTGCGCGGCCGCGACGATCAGGTGGAGGATCGCCCAGTCGGGCGGGAAGAAGATCGGCCGAGCGGTGAAGCCCCAGGCCGCGAGCTCGTCACCGACGAGCACGGTGCGGAAGTGGCGGTACTCCCACATCTGCGACGCCTCGAAGAGCCAGGCCGACGCTGCCCGCTCGGTGCGCGGCAGGCGCGTGACCTCGAGGTCGAGAAGGGCGGAGTACGTCGCAGGGTCGGGCGTCGTGATCTGCACGTGCGCATCGTGCCTCAACCCGGCGCGCACGTCTCTGCTTCGCGTCAGGAGGGCGGCGCGGCGAAATCGTTTGTGAGTGAGCGCTCACTCACTTACGCTGGTCGGATGCAGGACCAGCAGCGAAGGGGGCGGGCGGCGCCCCTGTCGCCCGAGGAGCGGCGCGACGCCCTCATCGTGGCGACGGTGCCGCTGCTGCACGAGCACGGCCGCGCCGTCACCACCCGGCTGATCGCCGAGGCGGCCGGTGTCGCGGAGGGCACGATCTTCCGGGTCTTCTCCTCCAAGGACGAGCTCGTCGACGCCGCCGTCCTCAAGGCCTTCGAGCCGGGCCGGATGCTCGCCGACCTGCGCCGGATCCCGCTCGACCAGCCGCTGCGCGACCGGGCGGTCGCGCTGACCCGGCTCATGCAGAAGCGGTTCGCAGGTGTCTTCGTGCTGATGCGCAAGCTCGGCATGCCGGGGCCTCCCGAGCCGCCGCCCGATGACGCCGAGCGGGCCCGGCTCATCGAGGAGACCCAGCACGCGATGGAGGACCTCTTTGCCCCCGACCGGGCCGACCTGCGGATGCCGGTCGCCGACGTCGTACGCCTGCTGCGGCTCCTCACCTTCTCCGGCACCCACCCCAAGTTCACCGGCGGCGACACCCTCACCGCCGAGCAGATCGTCGACACCGTGCTCTACGGCGCGGTGACGCGGAAGGAATCCTGATGCTGCTGCGCCTCCTGCGGGAGTACCTGTCGCCGTACCGCGGGTGGCTGGGCGCGCTCGTCGTGCTCCAGTTCACCTCGACCGCCGCGATGCTCTACCTGCCCCACCTCAACGCCGACATCATCGACAAGGGCGTCGCGACCGGTGACACCCACTACATCGTGAAGATCGGCGGCGTCATGCTCGCCGTGGCGCTGGTGCAGGCCGCCTGCTCGATGACCTCCGCCTGGTTCGGCAGCCAGGCCGCGATGGCGCTGGGTCGCGACCTGCGGGCAGCGGTCTTCGGACGGG
Source organism: Nocardioides candidus (assembly GCF_041321175.1). Lineage (NCBI taxonomy): Bacteria > Bacillati > Actinomycetota > Actinomycetes > Propionibacteriales > Nocardioidaceae > Nocardioides > Nocardioides candidus. The sequence goes on from NZ_JBGGWC010000001.1 coordinate 921,717, forward strand.
TCGGGAGCTTCTCCAGCCGCGAGGTGTCGACGTACGGCGCCCCCTCGCTCATCACCCGCGCCACCAACGACGTCCAGCAGGTCCAGATGCTCGCGATGATGACCTGCCTGATGGCCGTCACGATCCCGATCATGATGGTCGGCGGCGTCGTGATGGCGATGCGGGAGGACTTCGGGCTCTCCTGGCTGGTCGTGGCCGTGGTGCCGGTGCTCTTCGTCTGCATCGGCATCGTGGTCTCGCAGATGATCCCGGCGTTCCGGCAGGTCCAGGTGCGGCTCGACGACGTCAACCGGGTGCTGCGCGAGCAGATCACCGGCATCCGGGTGGTGCGCGCGTTCGTGCGCGAACCGCAGGAGACCGCGCGGTTCGCGCGGTCCAACGACGACCTCACCGCGATGTCGGTGCGGGCCGGTCGCTGGATGGCGACCCTCTTCCCGCTCGTGATGGCGGTGTCCAACATCGCGAGCGTCGGCGTGATCTGGTTCGGCGGGCACCGCGTCGACAACGGGCAGATGGAGGTCGGTGCGCTCACCGCGTTCCTGTCCTACCTGATGCAGATCCTGATGTCGGTGATGATGGGCACGTTCATGCTGATGATGGTGCCGCGCGCGTCCGTGAGCGCCGACCGCATCGCCGAGGTGCTCGACACCCGCTCCTCGATCGTGCCGCCCGCGGCGCCGGTCACCGACGTCGAGCTGGCCGGCCACCTCGACCTCGAGGACGTCGGCTTCACCTACCCCGGCGCCGAGTCGCCCGTGCTCGACGGGATCTCGCTGTCCGTGCGCGCCGGGCGGACGGTCGCTGTGATCGGGTCGACCGGCGCCGGGAAGACCACGCTGGTCAACCTGGTGCCGCGGCTCCTGGACGCCACGGCGGGCCGGGTGCTCGTCGACGGGGTCGACGTGCGCGACCTCGAGCCCGAGCTGCTGTGGTCGCGCATCGGGCTGGTGCCCCAGCGCGGCTTCCTCTTCAGCGGCACCGTCGCCTCCAACCTGCGCTACGGCGATCCCGACGCGACCGACGAGGACCTGTGGCGCGCGCTCGAGATCGCCCAGGGAGCGGATTTCGTCCGTGAGATGCCCGAGCAGCTCGACGCGCCGATCACCCAGGGCGGCACCAACGTGTCGGGCGGGCAGCGCCAGCGCCTGGCCATCGCCCGGGCGTTGGTACGACGACCGGAGATCTACCTCTTCGACGATGCGTTCTCCGCACTCGACGTGGCGACGGACGCGCGGCTGCGCACGGCGCTGCAGGCCGAGCTGATCGCGACGGGCGAGGCCGCGGTCGTCATCGTCGCCCAGCGCATCGCCACCATCCGCGACGCCGACGAGATCATCGTGCTCGAGGACGGGCGCGTGGTCGGGCGGGGCACCCACGACGAGCTCGTGGCCGGCAACCCGACCTACCAGGAGATCGCGGCCAGCCAGGGCATCATCGAAGGAGCAGCGGCATGAGTGAGGCGAACGCTGGTCGAGGAGGTCGCTCCGGCGACCGTCACGAGACCCGCAAGCCGGCCACCATGAAGCAGACCGAGCGCGTCGTGCAGGGTCCGGGCTTCGGTCGCGGGCCGATGGGCGGCGGCATGGTCGGCCAGAAGGCGCACGACTTCCGCGCCTCCGGGCTGAGGCTGCTCGGGCTGCTGCGTCCCGCGCGGGTCCAGGCGGTCGCCGTACTCCTCCTCGCCGCGGGGAGCGTCGCGTCCGTCGTCGTCGGGCCCTACCTCCTCGGCAAGGCCACCGACCTGGTGTTCAACGGGTTCGTGAGCGACCGGTTGCCGGCCGGCATGACCAAGGCGCAGGCGGTGGCCGCGGCCGAGGCGAGCGGCGACCACCAGAAGGCGGACTTCCTACGTGGCCTGGACCTGACACCCGGTCAGGGCGTCGACTTCGGCGCCGTGGGCCACGTGCTGCTCATCGTGCTCGCGATCTACGTGCTCGGGCAGTTCCTCGGCTGGCTGCAGGGCTGGCTCGTCAACGACGTCGTGCAGGGCACCGTGCAGCGGATGCGCTCGGACGTGGAGGACAAGATCCACCGCCTGCCGCTGTCGTACTTCGACCAACAGCCGCGCGGCGAGCTCCTCAGCCGGGTCACCAACGACATCGACAACATTGCGCAGAACCTCCAGCAGACGATGAGCCAGCTGCTCACGTCGCTCCTCATGGTGGTCGGCGTGCTCGGGATGATGTTCTGGGTCTCGCCGCTGCTCGCGGCGATCGCCCTGGTTTCGGTGCCCCTGGCGATGGTCGCGACCGCGCAGATCATGAAGCGCTCGCAGTCCCAGTTCATCAACCAGTGGCGCCAGACGGGTCGCCTCAACGGGCAGATCGAGGAGGCCATCTCCGGGCACGCCCTGGTGACGGTCTTCGGCCGCCGCCGGGCGGTGGAGGCGGAGTTCTCCGAGGCGAACGAGGGCCTCTACCAGTCCTCCTACCGCGCGCAGTTCGTGAGCGGCCTGGTGATGCCGGTGATGATGCTGATCGGCAACCTCAACTACGTCGTCATCGCGGTCGTCGGTGGCCTGCGCGTGGCCAACGGATCGCTGTCGCTCGGCGAGGTGCAGGCCTTCATCCAGTACTCCCGGATGTACACCCAGCCGATCACCCAGATCGCGTCGATGGCCAACCTGCTCCAGTCGGGCGTGGCCTCGGCCGAGCGGGTCTTCGAGCTGCTCGATGCCGAGGAGGAGGTCGGGTCGGTGCTCGCCGCTGGTCGAGGAGGTCGCCCTGGCGACCGTCACGAGACCGAGGCCGCGCAGACGCGCGGCGAGGTCGCGTTCGAGCACGTGTCCTTCTCCTACGACCCCGAGGAGCCGCTGATCGAGGACCTCTCGCTGGTCGCGCGGCCGGGGGAGACGGTCGCGATCGTCGGACCGACGGGTGCGGGGAAGACCACGCTGGTCAACCTCATCATGCGGTTCTACGAGCTCGGCGGCGGTCGGATCACCCTCGACGGCGTCGACATCACCGAGATGCCCCGGGCCGACCTCCGCGCGAGGATCGGGATGGTGCTGCAGGACACCTGGCTGTTCGAGGGCACGATCCGCGACAACATCGCCTACGGGCGGCCGGACGCGACCGACGAGGAGATCAAGGAGGCGGCCCGGGCGACGTACGTCGACCGGTTCGTCCACTCGTTGCCGGAGGGCTACGAGACCCGCGTCGACGACGAGGGGTCCAACCTCTCGGCGGGGGAGCGGCAGCTCATCACGATCGCGCGGGCCTTCCTCGCGCGACCGGCGCTGCTGATCCTCGACGAGGCGACCTCCTCGGTCGACACCCGCACCGAGCTGCTGCTGCAGCACGCGATGGCCGCGCTGCGGACCGACCGCACGTCGTTCGTCATCGCGCACCGGCTCTCCACGATCCGCGACGCGGACCTGATCCTGGTGATGGAGCACGGCCGGATCGTCGAGCAGGGCTCGCACGCCGAGCTGCTCGAGCGGGGTGGTCCGTTCGCCCGGCTGCACGCTGCGCAGTTCGCTGCGGCGGCGGTGTGAAAACCACTTTGCTTTCGGCCGCGGGCGACCTACCTTTTCCGTACACGAGAAAGGAGGTGATCCGAGGAATGAGTTCCTATAGGACGCGTGAGGTGGTTGCCGGTTAGGCAACCCCAGCGAACCGGGGTGGGATCACCCCGTTCTCTGAGGCCGGGCTGCCGGCCAATCCAACGCAGCCACCCGACCCGCAGGCGAACCGGGCACGTCCCCCGGGCGGTCCTTCCGGACCACGCCTGCGGGTCGCTCCTTTTTTCACGCCCCCTCGACCGAGGTCGCGAGGTCGAAGGTCGGGGCGCTGCGCGCGCGCTGGATGTAACTCAGAGTTAGGTCCGCTCCCGCGGCGTACCGTCCGCTTCCTCGGTGCTGTGACCGGTCCTGGCGCCGAGGGAGCGGATCGAACGCCGTGGGAGCGCACCGGACACTGAGTTACAGCCGGCCGCCGCGAGGCGCCGCCCGCTGTGGCGCGCCCCGCCCGAGCCGGGCCCGGGCGGGCAGTAACTCAGTGTTCGATCCGCTCCCGCGGCGTACCGCTCGCTCCCTCGGTGCTGTGACCGGTCCTAACGCCGAGGGAGTGGATCGAACGCCGTGGGAGCGCATCGGACACTGAGTTACACCTGGCCGCCACCAGCACCCCACCCGCCCCGACAAGTTGACATCTGCAACCATCGCCGAATAAGGTTGACGACATCAACCAAACGTACGACGAGTGAAGATCGAGGCGCCCCACCGATGTCGCAGTCAGCCACCGCTGAGCAGACCGGCCAGATGTCCCACCGCGAGGTGATGGAGGCCCTGACCGGGCTCCTCCTCGCGATGTTCGTCGCGATGTTGTCGAGCACGGTCGTGAGCAACGCCCTGCCCGCCATCGTCAACGACCTCCACGGCAACCAGACCGGCTATACCTGGGTCGTCGTCGCGACCCTCCTGACCATGACGGCGACCACCCCGATCTGGGGCAAGCTCGCCGACCTGATGAGCAAGAAGCTGCTCGTGCAGAGCGCGCTCGTCATCTACTCCGCCGGCTCGTTGATCGCGGCGTTCGCCCCCAGCATGGGCGTGCTCATCGGTGCCCGCGCGGTGCAGGGCCTCGGCGTGGGCGGCCTGACCGCACTGGTCCAGGTCGTCATCGCCTCGATGGTCTCCCCGCGCGAACGCGGTCGCTACAGCGGCTACATCGGTGCGGTCTTCGCGACCGCCACGGTGAGCGGCCCGCTGCTCGGCGGCCTGATCGTCGACAGCCCGCTCGGCTGGCGCGGATGCTTCTTCGTCGGGTTGCCGATCGCGGCGCTCGCCTTCGTCGTGCTCCAGAAGACACTGCACCTGCCCACGATCAAGCGCGAGGTCTCCATCGACTACGTCGGCGCGACCCTCATCATGGCCGGCGTCAGCCTCATCCTCGTCTGGGTGTCCCTGGCCGGCACCGACTTCGACTGGATCTCGGGCATCTCCGCCCTCATGGTCGGTGGCGGTGTGCTGCTCATCGCCGCCGCGCTGTACGTCGAGGCGCGGGTCGCCAAGGAGCCGGTCATCCCGCTCCACCTGTTCAAGGACCGCACGATCGCCCTCGCCACGCTCGCGTCGGTGATGGTCGGTGTCGCCATGTTCGGCGCGACGGTCTACCTGAGCCAGTACTTCCAGCTCGCCCGCGGCATGAGCCCGACCGAGGCCGGCCTGATGTCGATCGCCATGGTCGGCGGCCTCCTGGTGTCGAGCACGTTGACCGGTCGCATCATCACCAACACCGGCTACTGGAAGAGGTTCCTGGTCGGGGGGATGCTCTTGGTGATCGTCGGGATGACGCTGCTCTCCACCATCGACGCCGAGACGCCGCTGCCCGTCGTGGGGGGCTTCATGCTCCTCGTCGGCCTCGGCCTGGGCGCGACCATGCAGAACCTCGTGCTGGCCGTCCAGAACACCGCCGACCCGCGCGACCTCGGCGCGGCCAGCTCGGTCGTGGCGTTCTTCCGCTCGATGGGCGGCTCGATCGGCGTCAGCGCGCTCGGCGCGGTGCTCGCCCACCAGGTGAGCGGCAGCGTGAAGGGCGGCATCGCCCAGCTGATCGCCGGCGGCAGGCTCACCCCGGGACAGATCTCGGAGCTGAAGCACTCCACGGGCGACATCCCCGACCTCGACGCCCTGCCCGGCCCGGTGCGGTCGGTCTACGAGGCCGCGATGGGCGACGCGACCGGACACCTGTTCATGATCGCCGTCCCGTTCGTCGTCGCCGCCTTCGTCTGCGTGCTCTTCATCAAGGAGACGCCGTTGCGCACCAACACCGGCCCGGCCGAGGCGGCCGCCCCGGAGGCGACCGGAGAGCTCGAGGTCGAGGAGGCGAAGGCCCGATGAACGCCACCGTCGACGGCGAGCGCACCGACACCCTGCGCCAGCTCGAGCAGGAGGTCGGGATCCTGGTGCGCCGCGTGCGCCGCATCATCGGGGTCCGCGCCCGCGCGGTGCACCCCGACCTGCAGGGCGTTTCCTACCTGATGCTCGGCTACCTCGCCCAGCACGGTCCGCTGCGGGCGTCCGCGCTCTGCACGGTCTTCGACATGGACAAGGGTGCGGTCAGCCGGCAGGTGCAGCACCTGCTCGACCTGCACCTGGTCGACCGCACCCCCGACCCGGCCGACGGCCGCGCCACGTTGATCTCGGTGAGCGAGGAGGGGGTACGCCGACTCGCCGATGTCGCCGACCACCGCCGTCGGCTGCTCGCGGAGCGCCTGGGCGACTGGAGCGCCGGCGACCTCGACCAGCTCGGCATCCTGCTCAGCCGCTACAACGCGGCTCTGGCCGACGACTGACGGCTAACGCAGCCACACGGCGGTGTCGGGCGGCAGCACGTCGTCGACCGGCGCACTGCTGATGACCACCTCGCCGGCGGGCAGGGCCACCGGCTGCCGGCCGGCGTTGAGCAGCACGGTGAGGTCTGCCCGGCGTACGACCAGGAGGTCGCCGTCGGCCTTCGCGACGCACGTCTCGTCGGCGCCCAGCACCGCCGCGCGCCGGGCGGCGAGCGCGCGCCGGTAGAACGCCAGGGTCGAGCCGTCGTCGGTCTCCTGCGCCTCGACCGTGAGGCCGGCCCAGTCGACCGGCTGCGGGATCCAGGGTTGTCCGGCCTGCGGCCCGAAGCCGTACGGCGGCGCCTCGCCCGACCACGGGAGCGGCACCCGGCAGCCGTCCCGTCCCGGCTCGCCGGTGCGGAACCACGACGGGTCCTGGCGCGCCTCCGGCGGCACGTCGACCTGCTCCAGGCCCAGCTCCTCGCCCTGGTAGAGGTAGGCCGATCCCGGCAGCGCGAGCATCACGAGCGTCGCGGCGCGGGCCCGGGCGAGCCCGATGGGTCCGCCGCCGTACCTCGTCGGGTGCCGTACGACGTCGTGGTTGCTCAGCACCCAGGTCGGTGGCGACGCGTGCGCGCTCGCGAGCGCGGCGATGGAGCTGTTGACCACCTCGGCGAAGCCGCGCGCTGACCACGGTGTCGTGAGCCACGCGAAGTTGAACGCCTGGTGCAGCTCGTCGGCGCGGACGAACTCGGCCATCGACGCCGGCGTCTGCGTCCAGGCCTCGGCGACGGCCATCCGGTCTCCGCGCTCGTCGGCGTACTCGTCGAGCACGCGCCGCCAGCGCCGGTAGACCTCGTGGGTCTCCGGCTGCTCCCACATCGGCTCGTCCCGCACGACGCGCTCGACCATCGACCGGGGCGGCCCGTCCGGGTCGTCGGCCGGGATGACGTTGGGCGGCGGGGGAGGGGCGTCCGTCGAGCGCTCCTGGTCGCGCAGGCTCGCCTCCTTGTAGAGGCCGTGGGCGACGTCGATCCGGAACCCGTCGGCGCCCCGGTCGAGCCAGAACCGCAGCACGCCCTCGAACATGTCGCCCACCTCGGGGTTGCGCCAGTCGAGGTCGGGCTGGGTGGTGTCGAAAAGGTGGAGGTACCACTGGCCGTCGGGGACGCGCGTCCAGGCGGGGCCGCCGAAGACGGAGTGCCAGTTGTTCGGCGGCTCGTCGCCGCCGGGGCCGCGGCCGTCGCGGAACAGGTAGCGCGCCCGCTCGGGCGAACCCGGCGGGGAGGCCAGCGCCGCGCGGAACCACACGTGCTCGTCGGAGGTGTGGTTGGGCACCAGGTCGACGATCACCCGCAGCCCGAGCTCGTGCGCGCGGGCGAGCAGCGCGTCGGCGTCGGCGAGCGTGCCGAAGAGCGGGTCGACATCGCGGTAGTCGGCGACGTCGTACCCGTGGTCGTGCTGCGGCGAGGTGTAGAACGGCGTGATCCAGAGGGCGTCGACGCCCAGCTCGCGCAGGTAGGGCAGCCGGGAGGTGATGCCCGGCAGGTCGCCGACGCCGTCGCCGTCGCTGTCGGCGAAGCTGCGCACGTAGACCTGGTAGACGACCGCCTCCCGCCACCAGTGCGGCCCGGCGAGGTCGGCCGTCACGAGAAGTCGTCCGGGTTGATGGTGATCCACACCTGCTCGGCGGTCGCGAGCAGCTCGCCGTCGGCGGTGTAGAGGGAGGAGGCCGTCCGTGCCTTGCGGCCCTCGACACCGAGGAGGGTGCCGACGCTGACGTGCGGTTGCCCGCTCAGCGGCAGCCGGAGGACCTGCGCGGTCATGGTGCCGAGCACCATCGGGCGCTCCTCGACGCCCGCCGCCCAGCCGCTGGTGCAGTCCAGGGCGGCCCAGGTGATGGGCACGGTGACGTCGTACGGCGTCCACACGGTCGCGACCCGCAACGGATCGTCGGCGAGCCGGCCCGGGAAGACGTGCAGCCCGTCGCCCTCGGCGCGCTCCGGGCCGCAGGCGAAGCAGGTCGGGAACGGATGGCCGCGGAAGCCCGCGTAGCGGGTCTGCGCGTCGGTGGCGACCTCGACGGTGGTGGCCTCGACGGGCGTCGGCGTGGCGCTGTCGACGCGGGCCTCGGCGACCGTGCGGCCGTCGTCGGTGGCGACGATGCCGGCCTCCCCCTCGGCGATCGGCAGTGGTCGGTCGAGCGGCGGCGGCAGCCGCAGGGCGACGGTCACCGGGGTGTCGGCGCGGGCGGAGAGTCGCTCGGCGAGGGCCCCGGCGGTCCAGCCGCCGTTGCCCGACCGCGGCGGGCCGTGGAAGCGCTGCGGCACGATCAGAGGCTCTGTCGTCGGCTGGGCGTTCGGCTGCATGCCCCGAGCCTGCCAAACGGCCGCGGGGGCACGCACGGTGGGCGGAGCGACGCGAGCGGGCGCGATGGGTGAGAATGGCGGGGTGAGTGACCTGATCGACACCACGGAGATGTACCTCCGCACCATCTACGAGCTCGTGGAGGAGGGCATCGTCCCGCTCCGCGCGCGGATCGCGGAGCGCCTGCACCAGAGCGGGCCGACCGTGTCGCAGACGGTCGCGCGCATGGAGCGCGACGGGCTCCTCACCGTCGAGGGCGACCGCCACCTCGAGCTCACCGAGGACGGCGAGCGCCTCGCCACCCGCGTGATGCGCAAGCACCGGCTGGCCGAGCGCCTGCTGACCGACGTGATCGGCCTCGACTGGGAGCTCGTCCACGAGGAGGCGTGCCGCTGGGAGCACGTCATCTCCGAGACCGTCGAGCGCCGCCTGCTCGAGCTGCTCGACCACCCGACCGAGTCGCCCTACGGCAACCCGATCCCGGGGCTCGCCGAGCTCGGCGAGGAGCACCACGGCCAGGAGTTCATGACCGATGTCGAGCCGCTCTCCAAGGCCGCCGTCGAGGAGCCCGGCCGGGCCCTGGTGCGCCGCATCTCCGAGGAGATGCAGAAGGACGAGGCGCTGATGAGCGCCATGCGCCGCGTCGGCGCTCTGCCCGACAAGACGATCACCATCCAGGCCACCGCCGACGGCGTGCTCGTCGGGTCCGGCGGGGAGACGGCCGAGATCTTCCCCGAGGCCGCCGACCACATCTTCGTCAAGCGCCTGTAGGCGCGGGGGAGACGGACCTCGTCCGCAGCCCGGCCAGCGCCGGCAGCCAGTCCGACGTCCCGGCGTCGACCTTGTACGACGCCAGGTCGTCGCCGCGGGTGGACCCGCGGTTCACGATGACCACGGGCACGCCGAGCTTGGCTGCCCGCTTCACGAAGCGCAGGCCGCTCATCACGGTGAGGCTCGAGCCGGCGACGAGCAGCACGCCGTCGGTGGCGGCGAGCCGGTCGACGGCGGCGTAGCAGCGCTCGACGCGCGCCGCGGGGACGTTCTCCCCGAAGAACACCACGTCTGGCTTGAGGGCTCCGCCGCACGCGCACGCCGGCACCACGAAGCCGGCCGTGTCGTCGAGGTCGACGTCGCCGTCGGGGCGGTCGGCGACGGCCGCGTGCCGCTCCACCCAGCCCGGGTTGAGTTCGGCCAGCCGCTGCTGGAGGGCCGAGCGGGCCGTCGTACTCCTGCAGGAGAGGCAGACCACGTCGGCGATGCGGCCGTGGAGCGCGACCAGGTCGGGGGTGCCGACGGCCTCGTGGAGGCCGTCGACGTTCTGGGTGATGACCAGGTCGGCGCCGAGGGTCGCGACCGCCGCGTGGCCGGCGTTGGGCTCGGCGCGCCGCATCCGTGACCAGCCGAGGTGCGAGCGGGCCCAGTAGCGCTGCTGGGCCTGCGGACCGGACACGAACTCCTGGTAGGTCATCGGCATCCGTGCCGGCGCCCCGGGGCCGCGATAGTCGGGGATGCCCGAGTCGGTGGACAGTCCCGCTCCCGTCAGCACGACCAGCGGGCGCTCCGCGCAGAGGGCCAGCGCCGCGGTGGTCGCGGTGGTGGTGGGCGCGGAGGTCACGGCTGCAAGAGTACGGCGGCCCGTGCAACCCGCGACCGGGTCCGATCCGTTGAAGAGTCATGAGGGTCGTGACGTGAGCAGCCGGGACCGGGACCGCGAGTTCGCCGACTTCGTGCGCGCCCAGCGCAGCGGGCTCGTGGCGACCGCCCGCCTGCTCGCCGGAGGGGACCCGCACCTGGCGGAGGACCTCGTCCAGACCGCCCTGGTGCGCGTCTACCTCGCCTGGCGGCGGGCCCGCTCGGGCAACCCGGTGGCCTACGCCCGCCGCACCCTGGTCAACTGCGCCACCGACCACCACCGCCGGGCGTTCACCCGCCGCGAGCACACCGCGGACACGATGCCCGACCGTGCGGTCCACGACGACGACTCCGGCGGCACCGACCCGGCGCTCCTCGCCGCCCTCGCCACCCTGCCGCCACGGATGCGGGCGGCCGTGGTGCTCCGCCACGTGCACGACCTCTCGGTCGACGACACCGCCGACGCGCTCGGCTGCACGGCCGGCACCGTCAAGAGCCAGACCTCGCGCGGCCTCGAGAAGCTGCGCGCCGCCCTCGTCGTACCCACCCTCGAAGGAGAATCCCGATGAACGACCTGATCGACCGCCTCGCCCGTCTCGACACCACCGCGACCGACCCGGCCGACCACGAGGTCGCCGCCGACCTCTCCCGCGGACACGCCGCGCTCGGCCGGCGGCGCCGCACCCGCGCCGCCGTCGCGGGCGCCGGCCTCACCCTCGGTGTCGGCGCCGTGTTCGGAGTGGTGGCGGTCGTCGGTCACGACGACGCCGTACCGCCCGCGGCCGCGCCGCGGCACGCCGACCGCTCCCACGGGGCCGGCCTGCAGCTGGTCGACTACGCCGGCGCGCAGCCAGTGGGCTTCGAGCTCGCGAAGGTGCCGCAGGGCTACGTCGTGCAGGGCTCGGACAGCTTCGTGCTGACGCTGGCGAAGCCCGGCGACGACAGCCACTACCTCGCCTTCGACCACAAGGTGGTCGTGATGCTGCAGTCCAAGGACGCCGCGCAGAAGCTCGGCAGCGGCACCGACGTCACGGTCGGCGGCGAGCCGGGTGTGATCGAGGGCAGCGCGGGGGAGACCCGCAACCTGCGCTACTTCGACGGGCCCAACCTCGTCGACATCCAGGTCTGGCAGGACATCGACCTCACCGACGACCAGCTGGTCGAGCTCGCCGAGGCCATCACGGTGACCCACGACGTCGAGGCGGGCGTGGGCTGAGCCCCCGCGATCAGCCGTAGCGGAGGCGCGCCTTCTCGCGCGCCTTCGCTGCCTCGACCTCGCGGTCCTTGGGCGGCGCGGTCGTGACGAGGTCCTCCAGCAGGTGCTGGGTGATGTGCGCGATCTCGGCGACCGCGCGGTCGAAAGCCGCCTGGTTGGCCTGCGACGGCTTCGTCGCACCGCTGACCTTGCGCACGTACTGCAGCGCGGCGGCCGTCACCTCGTCGGTCGTGGCCGGCGGCTCGAAGTTGTGGAGGACCCGGATGTTGCGGCACATGCTCCGAGCGTACGACGGCGCGCCGACGGCTACGACCTGTCGTGCAGGTCGAAGAACTCCACGTCCTCGCCGGTGACCAGCACGACCCGCCCGTCGGGCAGGGGCACGGCGCGCACCTGGTCGACGTCGTCGCCGTACTCCACCTGCACCATCCGGTTGTGCAGCCGGCCGTCCTCGATGTGCACGACCGACAGGTAGCCGACGCGCGTGCGGCGGTAGTCCTGGATCACGGTGAGGAACGTGCGGGCGGAGTTGATGAACGTGAACGACCGGGGGTCCGTGCCGGCGAGCGGGTCGGTGCCGTTGGCGTAGTGCAGCACGTCCATCCGGTGCACCCGCTCGAGGTGCGCGACGTTGAAGAGGCCGGCTTGGGCGCCCCAGCCGTGGCCGGTGGGTCCCTGTCCGATGCCGACGAGCCGCTTGGGCCCGAGCGGGTGGAGGTAGGAGGAGAAGCCGGGGATCTTCAGCTTCGCGATGAGGCGCGGTCGCTTCACGTCGGTGAGGTCGACGGCGAGCAGCGGGTCGACCTGGCGGTAGGTCACCAGCACCGCGAGTCCGTCGGACCAGCGCACCGACGTGAGGTCCTCGTGGCGGCCGAGCCCGTCGAGGCGCCCGACCTCGACGAGGTCCTGGCCGTCCTGCTCGAGCGTCACCACCGAGTTGAAGTCGCCGGTCTCCGACGTCGGCGTCACCGCGACGCGCAGCACGTCGTCGGCCTCGTCCATCGCCCATCGGTCGTCGATCGCGCCCTCGACCTCGCCCGAGGCGACGTGCGTCGCCCGGGTGCCGTCGAGCGCGAAGTCGAACAGGTAGGTGCTGCCGCCGCGCACGCTCGGCACGCTGCGGGTGTAGGGGCACTCCTCCCAGCAGCCGATGCCGTCGCCCCACGCGGGCGTGGCCGCGAGGTAGAGGTGGTCGGTCGACTCGTAGGCGATGTCGGTCGCCCCGGCCAGGCCGATCGCGTCCACGGAGGTCGCGTCGCCGGCGTCGAAGCCGACGATGCTGACGGTGTCGAGGGTGAGCTCGTCGTCCGGGACCGCCACGTCGGTGCAGTCGAGCAGCTGGTCCGGGTCGCCGCCGTCGGCCGCGATGGTGGGCAGCCAGTCCTCGATGGTCGACCGCTTGATCCTCTGCCGGTTGCGGTCGAGCGCCTCCCGGCGGTTGAGGCCGCGGTGCGGGTGCGCGAAGCCGAGGTCCGGCAGCCCGCTCGACAGCACCAGGCGTACGTCGGCGCCGTGCTGCCGTGCGGAGAGCAACCGCGCGTCGTAGGCCACGTCGTCGACGACCTCCGGCCGGCGCGGGTCGGTGAGCGACACCGTGAGGACCCGGGTGCCGACCCTGGCGCTCTCGCCGTAGGTCGAGGAGGTCCGGGGCGCCTCGTCGTCGGTGCCCACAGCGACGACCGTGTCGCCGGTGAGCATGATCTCGGTGCCCTCGATGCCGTCGAGGCGCAGGGACGAGAGCCGCTCGGTGTGCGGCCCGGTCACGTCGTAGACGACCAGCTCGTCGTCGCGGACCCGGGCGAGGAGCGAGCCGTCGGTCTTGACGACGTCGGGCTCGTCGACCCCGATCTCCTGGACGTTGGTGCCGGTGTCGCTGTCCTGCTGGCGCACCGTGTGCGGCGCGTCGTCGTCGGTCGACCGTGCGTTGTAGCTCAGCGCCCCGGTGTCCGCCCAGGGAGCGCTCGCCTGCGGGACGTAGCCGTCGTCGGCCAGACCGTTCAGGTTCCCGTGCAGCTCGGTGGTCATCGACTTGGCGCTGACCAGTAGGTCGCGCCCGTAGTAGCCGCGGTAGGGGTCCTCCCAACCCCACGCCGTGACGCGCCCCAGACCGCGGTCGACGTAGGCCTCGAGCAGCTCGTCGCAGGACTCCGCGGGCTCGAGATCGGCCTGGAACGCGACGTTGGTGGACTCGGCGAACGGCGCACTGTCCGCCGAGTCGTCGCTGCCGCCCCCGCCGCTGCCGCCGTTGACCAGCGCCCCGGCGATGAACGCACCGACGACGCCGGTGACGACGCCGGCGGTGAGCAGCGGCCGCACGAGGAAGCGCCGCCGTCGACCGGAGCCGCTCGCCGCGCCGGCGGCCTTGCGACCCGCCCGCAGGATGTCGTGGGTGGGGGCCTTGCCGACGGGCAGGTCGTCCCAGAGCTCTTCGAGGTCGGTCATCGCGAAGCGCCTCCGCTCAGGTCGAGTAGGTGGTCGTTCGCAGCCAGCTGGGCCAGCGAGCGCGACAGCCGGCTCTTGACCGTGCCGGCGGGGATGCCGAGCACATCGGCCGTCTGCCGCTCGGTCAGCTGCACGAAGTAGCGCAGCACGACGACGTCGCGGTTGGGCTTGGTCAGGCACGACAGGGCGCGGTGGACGGCATCGGCCACGGCGACGGAGTCGGTGCTGTCGGCGGCGGCGAGGAAGCGGCCGTCGTCCTCGAGCGCGCCGGTGGCGGCGCGGTCCTTCCACCACCTGCTCCGCCGGGTGTCCCGCAGGCAGTTGAGGAGCATGCGGTAGACGTAGGCGTCGCGGTTGTCGGCGTTGCTGACCTTGTCCCAGCCGGTGTAGCACCGCACGAGCGTGGTCTGGGCGAGGTCCTCGGCCTCGTGGGGCAGGGCGCCGAGGAACACCGCTGCGCGCACGAGCGTGCGCCACGCCTGCTCGACGTACTCCGCGTACGCCGCCTCGCTCTCTCGGTTCACGAGCTCACTTCCTGCTGGGCTGCTGACCGTACGACGGAACGACGACCCAGGGAGGTTCCATCGTTCTCGGGACGTTCGCTGCGCGACCTCCTCGACCGGCGCTCGTCGCTGGTGGGAGGATCGTCGGCATGGCTGCGACCCCCGCCTCCCGGACCTACGACGTCGTCCTCCTGGGAGCCACCGGCTTCACCGGAGGGCTGACCGCCGACTACCTCGCCGAGCACGCGCCCGACGGGGTGCGCTGGGCGATCGCCGGTCGCAGCAAGGAGAAGCTCGAGAAGGTCCGCGACCGGCTCGGCGCCGGCGGGGAGGGCGTCGACCTGGTGGTCGTCGACTCCACCGACGAGGCCGCGCTGCGCGACATGGCCGCGCAGACCAAGGTGGTCGCGACCACGGTCGGCCCCTACCTGGAGCACGGCGGTCCGCTGGTCGCCGCCTGCGCGCAGGAGGGCACCGACTACGTCGACCTGACGGGCGAGCCGGAGTTCGTGGACCGCATGTACGTCGAGCACCAGGCGACCGCCGAGAGGTCGGGCGCCCGGCTCGTGCACGCGTGCGGGTTCGACTCGATCCCGCACGACCTCGGTGCCTACTTCACCGTGCAGGAGCTGGCGGGTGCCGTCGGCGGGGAGATCACCGCGCCGGTGACCCTGCGTGGCGTGGTGCGCTCCAACGGCACGTTCTCCGGCGGCACCTTCCACTCCGCGCTCAACGCCTTCGCCCGCGCCAAGCAGATGCGCGAGGCGATGCAGGCGCGCAAGCGGGTCGAGCCCCGCCCCAAGGACCGCAGGTCCCGGGCCGTCGCGGGCAAGCCCGGTCGCGACAAGACGCTGGGCTACTGGCTCCTCCCGCTGCCGACCATCGACCCGTTCGTGGTGGCCCGGAGCGGCGCCGCGCTGGCGTCGTACGGCCCGGACTTTCGCTACTCCCACTTCGCCGGCACCAAGACCCTGCGCTATGCGGCGGGCGGCATGGCGGGCGCCGGCGGGATCGCGGTCGCCTCCCAGGTGCCTCCCCTGCGCAACGCGCTGAAGAAGCGGGTGCCCCAGGGCTCCGGCCCGTCCGAGGGGCGCCGGAGCAAGTCGTGGTTCAGCGTGGAGTTCGTCGGGGAGAGCGACGGGACGACCGTGCGCACGAAGGTCTCCGGCGGCGACCCGGGCTACACCGAGACGGCCAAGATGCTCGCCGAGTCGGCCCTGTGCCTCGCCCTCGACGACAACCCGACCACCTCGGGCCAGGTGACGACCGCCCAAGCCATGGGCGACGCGTTGCTGACGCGGCTGCGGGCCGCGGGCCTCTCGTTCGATCGCGTCTCCTAGGACGACGTCCCGGCGCCCGGCCCGCCGCGGCCGGCGCCACGCCCGGACAGTGGTCAATCTGCGGGTGGGGCGGCGCCGCAACCCTTACGGTTCGACTACCCGTGATCGCGTAGGAAAGGTTCAAGAGGTGGCGGAACCGCTCCCCGCGGGGCCGGGCCGGTACAGCCGGCCGGTCCGCGCTGCAGCCATCACCGCGCTGGTGGGCGTGGTGCTCACCGTGCTCGGCACGTGGGCGGCACACCGGGCTGACGAGGCGACCGAGGACCGGCTCCTCGAGACCCAGTCGAAGCAGGCGGCCGCCGTGCTCTCGACGGCGATCCTCGTGATCCAGCAACCGCTGACGACCGCGCTCCAGGTGCAGGCTGCCTCCGGGCGCGACGGTGCCCCGACCGTGTTCCGCCACGAGTTCGCCGCCAACGTCGGCAAGGACGGCCCCTTCGTGGCGGCCTCGCTGTGGCGCCGGGAGGGGCAGACCTACACCCGGCTCGCCGCGGTGGGCGGCACCCCGGGGATCGACCCGCGGGGGCCCGAGATCCAGCAGCTGCTCGGACGGGCGATGCGGGCGAAGACGTCGGTGGTGGAGCTGGTCGACATGGGCGACCAGAGCCGGATCGCCTACGCCATGGCCGACCCGGCCACCGGGCTCGTGGTGAAGGTGGAGCGCGCGATCCCGGCTGATCGCCGGGCACCGGTCGACCGCGACTCGGCCTTCTCCGAGCTCGACTACGCCATCTACGTCGGTGACGATGTGGACGAGGGTGAGCTGACGACGACCGATGTCGATCCGGCCAGCCTCCCCCTCGACGGGCGCACCCACACCGAGAAGGTCCCCTTCGGCGACACCTACCTCATCCTGGTGGCCCGCCCGGTCGACCACCTCGGCAGCCCGCTCAGCCAGCAGCTGCCGCTGATCCTGCTGCTCGGTGGGCTTCTTCTCACCGCGGCCGTCGCCCTGGTGGCGCGCCAGGTCGTGTCCTCGCGGATCCGGGACGAGACCGACGCGGCCACCATCAGTCAGCTCTACGAGACCAACAACGCGCTCTACGAGGCCCAGGGCGAGGTCTTCGTCCGCATGCAGCGCGCCCTGCTGCCCCA
This sequence comes from Nocardioides candidus, assembly GCF_041321175.1. NCBI lineage: Bacteria > Bacillati > Actinomycetota > Actinomycetes > Propionibacteriales > Nocardioidaceae > Nocardioides > Nocardioides candidus. The sequence continues at coordinate 938,588 of NZ_JBGGWC010000001.1, forward strand.
GGTCATCCCCGCGATCTCGCAGGTCGAGGTCGCATCCGAGTACGTCGCCGGCACCGAGGGCGTCGAGATCGGCGGCGACTTCTACGTCATCGTCCCGGTCGGGGAGGACCGCTTCGGCTTCGTCGTCGGCGACGTGTCGGGCCACGGCGTCGACGCGGTCGCCGAGATGGCGCGCGCCCGCTACACGCTGCGCGCCTACCTCCAGGACGGCGACGGTCCCGACGAGGCCCTCGCGAAGTGCTCGCGCCAGTTCGACATCGCGGTCGACGACCACATCGTCACCGCGGTCGTCGGTGTCGGGACGTGGGCCACGGGCGAGGTGGTCCTGGCCAACGCCGGGCACCCGCTGCCCCTCGTGCTCTCCGACGGGAGCGGGGAGTACGTCCAGATGCCGATCGGTCCTCCGCTCGGCGTCGGCCCGTCGTCGTACGACGTCGTGACGATCGACCTGCCCGTCGGTGCGACGATCCTGGGCTTCACCGACGGCCTGGTCGAGCGCCGGGGCGAGGACATCGACGTCGGGATGGAGCGCCTCCGCGAGGAGGCCGGCCGCCACGCCCACGAGGACCTGTCCGAGCTGCTCGCCTCGTTGCTCGAGCGGCTGCGCGGCGACGACGCGGCCGACGACATCGCCCTCCTGGCGCTGCGGCGCACCGCGCCGGGCGTCTGACCGGCGTCAGCGGCCGATCGGCTTGTGGACCAACCCGTCGTCGATCATCTGCTGGAACTGGTCGGCGATCGTGTCCGACGGCTTGCGGTAGGTCAGACCGAGCTCGTCGATCGAGCGCGAGTTGTCGAACTCGAGCTTGTAGCCGACGTTCTTCTCGACGAACTCACGCGAGTAGCCGGCGGCCGGCGCCACCAGCTTGAAGACCGACTTGGGCACCTTGGCGACCGGGAACGGGTAGCTGTGACCGAACCGCTTGCGCAGGATCCGCCCCATCTTCAGCATGCTCATGCTGCTGGCGTTGGTGATGTAGCGCCCGTGGGCGGTCGCGGTGAAGCCGGCCAGCACGTGGGCGCGCGCGACGTCGCGCACGTCGACCAGACCGAACCGCAGGTCGGGCGCGCCCCCGGCGAGGCTGCCGTTGACGAACGTCCTCATCGTCGTCATCGAGCCCGACTTGCTGGCCGTCGTGAGCGCGGGCCCGAGGACGAGGCCGGGGTGGATCGTCACCATGTCCCAGCGGTCCTGCGCCGCGCAGATCTCCCAGGCGGCCTTCTCGGCGACGGTCTTGGAATAGGGGTAGGGCTGGTGGTCGACGCTGCTGGTGGTGTTCCAGTCGTCCTCGGTGAACGGACCGCGGCCCACCATGTCGACGTTGTCGCCGTGGATCGCGACCACACTGCTCGTGAGGACCACCCGCTTGACCGACTCCGTCGCGTCGACGCTGCCGAGCACGTTGCGGGTGCCCTCGAGCGCGGGTGTCACGAGCTGCGCCATCGGGTCGCGGACCTTGCCGAGCAGGAAGGGCGACGCGGTGTGGATGACCAGCTCGCAGCCGTCCATCGCCTCGGCGAACGAGCCGTCGTCGAGGAGGTCGGCGGCGTGCAGCGTCAACCGGCCCTCGTGCTCGGCCGCCAGGGCGTGGAGGTGCTCCAGCCCGCTCGACTTGTCGGGGTTGCGCACCGTGCCGCGGACGGTGTGGCCGTCCTCGAGCAGGTAGCGGACGATCCAGCTCGCGACATATCCGGTCGCGCCGGTGACCAGCACAGGCTTGGTCGGGTCGATCTCGGTCACTGCGCAGCTTCCTCTCGGCGGCCCCTCCCCGCGGCGTCAATGTAGCGCCTCGTAGTCGGACGGGAGGTGGGGGACCGGCGGGGCCGGTGTGACTCAGGAGGTGCCCGATCGGCGCGTTCCGCCCGGATGCTCCCGTCCGAATACGGTCCGGACGCGATCAGCTGTCGAGTCGGGTCAGCGGCTCGGCCGCCAGTCGGGGTGGCCCCGGTAGACCCCGCGCTGCTGAGGGATCACGTTCTTGTTGTGCGTGCCGTCCTTCCGCACGATCTGCAGGCTGTCGGACCGGCCGCTGGCGAAGACGATGCGCCTGCCGTCGGGTGACCACGCGGGGTCGGGCTTCGCGCAGTGCTTCTGCACGTCCACCGAGCCCGCGCTGCCGTCGAGGCGGAACGACTTCACCCAGCTGGCGCAGTAGCCGCGTGGCTCCTCGCCCCAGTAGAGGAGCTGGTTGCCGTTGGGCGACCAGTCGGAGATCGCCCAGTTGCTCGCATACCTGGGCAGCCGGGTCAGCTCTGTGCCGTCGAGCCGCACCGTGAAGACCGAGCTGAAGAAGTAGCCGTAGCCGTAGTCGTCGTCGTAGCGCGACAACATGATGGCCAGGTGCTCACCGTCGGGGGACAGCACCGGGCTGCCCGCACCGTCCCACTCGCTGTAGTCGTCGTAGGGCGGTTCCAGGGGTCCCGGCACCAGCGGGAGGTCGATCGGAAGCTGCTCCTCCGTGCCGGTGCCTGTGCTGTGCAGCAGGAAGGCGGGGTCCTCGCCGTGCCCGCCCGGCCACCGCACCACGAGGACCCGGCCGCCGGTGGGCATCCAGCCGACGAGCTCGCCGTCCGTCAGCACCCGCTTGTGGGAGCCGTCGGAGTTCATCAGCCACACGCTGCCCGGACGCTCGAAGGCGATGCGGCTGCCGGAGGGGGACCACATCGCGTTGGACGCGTCGTGAGAGGTGGTCAGCCGCTTGTCGCCGGTGCCGTCGGGCCTGACCGAGAAGATGTCCGTGCCCTGCTTGCCGTCCACGGGCCACGACTTGGTGTAGGCGATCCTGCCGTTGGTGACCACGGCCCGCGAGGCGGAGGTGGCCACGGTGCCGGTCGCGGAGCCGGCTGCTGGACCGGCCACGCTGGCGGAGAGCGCTCCGGCCGCGACGGCCATCACACAGAGGGTCGAGATCGTTCGCGTCTTCATGGTGACTCCCTGGGCCTCGGACGGTCGCGGCTGTCTCAGGGAGAGTGCATCAAAGATCGGTGGACGGCATCGGCCGAACGACGGATCCTGTCCGTGCGGTGCCCCCGGCCAGAGTCGAACTGGCGACCTTTCGCTTAGGAGGCGGCTGCTCTATCCACTGAGCTACGGGGGCGCGACGTGCGGAGCTGCCGGAGGCATCCCGCACGAGCGGTACGAAGCCTAGCGATCGGGGGCGCAGGCACAGAAGCCGACGCATCCTCGTGGCCCGGTCGGCGTCCATCGCCGACCGCCCCTCAGCGCGTGACGATCGAGGTGAAGGCTGCCGCGAGCGAAGCGGCGACCCCTGCCGGCTCACCCAGGTAGCCGTTGACCATCCCGCCGTCGCGGACGAGCATCAGCTGCCGCGCGGCCGAGTCCACGTCGTCGCAGCCGGCCTCGGCGGCGATGTCGGCGAGCTCGCTCAGCATCCACTGTCGGTGTGCATCGACGACACGTCGCACAGGGTCCGCGGGATCCGGGAACTCGGCGGCGGCGTTGATGAACGCGCACCCTCGGAACCCTGGGCTGCAGCTCGCAGCGCCGATGTCGGTGGCGAGCCTCTGCAGCGATCCCATCGGATCTCCCTCCCGGTGGACGCTCTCGACCCAGGCGCGTTCACCGGCTGCCTGGTGCTCGAGGTAGGCCACGACCAGGTCGCTCTTGGTGCGGAAGTGCCGGTAGAAGGTCACCTTCGTGATGCCGACCCGCTCGATGACGCGGTCGGCGCTCGTGGCCCGGATGCCGTCGGCGTAGAACAGCTCGTTGGCCACCGCGACGATGCGCGCTCGCGTCGCGGCGCCCGAACGGGCGCCTGCCACGGCAGCGCTCCTCGTGTTCATCCCGTCCTCCATCACGGCTCCGGCCAGTTGCGTCGATCGCGGGGGACAGTCTATCGTCTCGATGTAGACGTACTAGTAACTCTACATGGGCTGCGGACGATCGCGCCCACCATTTCCGCCACCAGCCAGAGGAGAACCCATGTCCACGATCGAGTCCGCGTCACCCCGTGAGGTCGCTCCGCGGCCCTACCGCGCATCCCTGCGGCGGCTCTACCTCGCCCGGTCCGCCTTCGCGGTCGTGTGGGCCGCGTTGCTGCTGGCCCACGGCCCGACGACCGGACCGTGGCTGACGGTCCTGCTGGTCGGGTACCCGCTGTTCGACGCGGGCGCGGTGCTCTGGCAGATCCGTGCCCGGGCCGACGCCCACGGTCGGCCGATGGCCCAAGGGATCAACGTGGTGGTGAGCGCCGTCGTCGCGATCGCTCTCGGCGTGGCATCGGCCGGGTCGATCGGGGCGGTCCTCGGTATGTGGGGGGCGTGGGCGATCGGTGCCGGGATCCCTCAGCTCGTCGTCGCGGTCCGCGACCGCGGGCTCGGCGGCCAGGTGCCTCAGATGCTCAGCGGGGGCATCTCGGTCCTCGCGGGAGCATCGTTCCTCGGCCAAGGCCTGACAGGCGCCGACAGCGTCGCGGGCATCGGCGGGTACGCGCTGGTCGGCGCCCTCTTCTTCCTGCTCTCGGCCCTCCGGCTCGGCTCGGTCCTGCGGCGCACGGATGCTGACGGAGACCGTGGTGTGCGCGCCGCGGCGGACACGCCGGATTCGTGATCGAAGGGTTCGCCGTTCACAATGGAGGGAACGACCGGTAGGGGTTCCGGCTTGGGCGGCCCTCCTACCGTGATAGGCGCCCCGCAGCGCCGACCGTGCCGCGACAGCCCAGCCAGGTGAGACCTTGACGAACACCCCTGCCGACGACGACACCTCTGCAGGTGACCCCGCCGGCCGACGCAAGGCGCAGGCGAGGCGCGTCACCGCGTCGGTGACGAACCGCAAGGTCGCGGGCAAGCGCCGGATGCGCAAGCGGCACACGGTCGCGAAGGTGATCGCGGCGGCGCTCGCGCTCCTTGCGATCGGCACCGCCTCCGCGGTCGTGGTGATCTACAACCACTGGAACTCCAACCTCAACCACGTCGACCTCACCGCTCAGCTCGGCGACGACCGGCCGACCAAGGAGGACGCGGAGGGGCCCCAGGAGCCGCTCAACATCCTGGTCATGGGGTCCGACACCCGCGACTGCGACGGCTGCAACATCGACGGGCTCACGGGTGACGGCCAGCGGTCGGACACCACGATCCTGCTCCACCTCTCCGCGGACCGGAAGTACGCCTACGGCGTCAGCATCCCGCGCGACACCCTCGTCGACCGTCCGGTCTGCTACAACGAGGACGGCAGCGAGATCCCCGCCGCCTCGCAGGTGATGTGGAACGACGCCTTCTCCGTCGGTGGCGCCGCCTGCACCATCCGCCAGTTCGAGCACATCTCCCACGTGCGCGTCGACAACTACGTCGTCATCGACTTCCAGGGCTTCAAGGACATGGTCAACGCCCTCGACGGCGTCGAGGTGTGCATCCCCGAGGACATCGACGACACCGAGCACGGCATCACGCTCAAGGCCGGCACCCGTGAGATCAAGGGCGACGAGGCACTGAGCTACGTCCGGGTCCGCCACGTCGGCGACGGCACCGACCCCAACCGGATCCGCCGGCAGCAGGCCTTCATGGCCGCCATGATCAACAAGGCGATCTCGGGGGGCATGCTCGTGCGGCCCGACCGCCTCGTGAAGTTCCTCAACGCGGTCACCGGCTCGATCCAGACCGACTACGACAACATCGCGCAGCTCGCCGACCTCGGCCGGGGCTTTGCCGGCATCGGGCTCGACAACATCAAGTTCGTGACGACGCCCTGGGTCTACTCCACGACCCAGGAGGGCCGGGTCGAGTGGACCGACCGCGTCACCGAGCTGTGGAAGCTGCTCCGCGACGACCAGCCGTTGACGAAGGAGTTCAGCGAGCAGTCGATCAGCGCGGCCGACGACCCGGACGGGACGACGAGCCCGCCGGCCGAGGGCCAGACCGGCTCCACGGACGGCCCGAAGAAGAACAAGGACGACCAGGGCCTCTCCGACGAGCAGCGCCAGAACGCGGGTCTGTGCACGTGAGTGACGAGCAGGACGCCGTACGACGCCCGCGCCGGGAGACCGAGTGGGAGCGCCGCCGGCGGCTCGCGGAGGTCTTCGGGGACGGCCTCCCCGACGTCACGAGCGACGAGCGCGACCCGGGTGAGCGCTCCGAGGAGGGCGAGTCGGCCAGCGAGCGCTGGCTGAAATCACAGGTGCCGCCCCACCACGGCGGGTGAGACGGCACTCTGCGTCGTTGCGATCGTCGGCGCGACCGCCTGCGGATCAGGCCTCGCGGCTGGTCAGCGCGTTGCGGATGTCGGTGAGCAGCTCGATCTCGGTCGGGCCGCCGGCCTCGACGGGGAAGAACTTGTCCTTGGCCTTGGTGTAGGGCAGGACCACCAGGAAGTAGACGACCGCGCCCAGGATCACGAAGGCGATGACGGCGTTCATGAACGCGCCGAACGAGTTCTTGTCGTTGCTGAAGACGTCGCTGACACCGTCCGGCAGCTGAGCCGTGAGCCAGGCGACGAAGGTCGACACGACCGCAGCGAAGGACGCGGCCATGATGAAGGCGACGGCGACCTCGACGAGGTTGCCGCGCAGGAGGAAGTTCTTGAACCCGGACATCTGTGTTTCTCCTCTTTCCGAGACTATTTCCCTACACCCCCGGCAGGGACCGCTCACGAAACTAGCGGTTGGGCCACGCGAAAGTCACGAAGGCGGTCACCGCTGCGGCGGTGACCTCGGCCACCGCGGTCTCCGAGATCCCCAGCACCACCAGGCGTCCGCTGAGCGCGTCGGCGCCGTCGGCCGGAGGCGGCACGGCGAGCACGATCGCGCCGGCCGCGATGGTCGAGGTGGTGCTGTGCTCGGGGTCGGTCGCCATCAGGTCGATCACGTCGCCGGCGGTCAGGAGCGCGGCCTGGGCGGCGTCCGAGAGCCGCACCGGTACGGCGACGCGCCCATCCGCGGCGTCCGCCAGTCCCGGCCCGACGACCCGGACGTCGGTGACGGGTTCGCCCGCGCGCAGCGGTGAGGCGAGGACGGCCCCGGCGACGCCGTTCTCCTCCGTCACCGCCCCGCCCGGGAGGGCGTCGGGAGGGACGTCGGCGACGGCGAGGTCGCCGGTCCCGAGCACCTGACCCGCGGGCAGGTCGCGGGCGGCGACGACGAGCTCGACCGTGGGTGCCGCCGGCGGCGCCGTCGCCCGCAGCCCGGCCGCGACCGCCCCGGCGACGCACAGGACGGCGAGCAGGCGGCGGCGTCGGAGCACCGCTCGCCGGACCGTGGTCAGCCGGTCGCGGAGGTGGTCACGAGGGGAGCGCGGTGCGGGAGAGTCCATGGGCCGACGCTAGGCGCGCGGGCACCGCGGCCGCGCCCCTCGCGCGGCCTGTCCACAGACGGCTCAGGCGGAGGCGGGAGCCGGGGTGCTCGAGCCCGACGACGTCGACGAGCCCGACGACCCCGAGGAAGAGGTGGAGCCCGTGGAGGACGACGAGGAGGAGCTCGACTCGGACGACCCGGAGGTCGTCGTGCCGGCGCTGGTGGAGCTCTCGCTCGAGGAGCTCTTGCCGCGGCTGTCGGTGCGGTAGAAGCCCGAGCCCTTGAAGACGACGCCGACGGCGTTGAAGAGCTTGCGCAGCCGGCCCGAGCACTCGGGGCAGACGGTCAGCGCGTCGTCGGAGAAGCTCTGGAACTGCTCGAAGGCGTGGTCGCACTCGGTGCAGGCGTACTGGTAGGTCGGCATCGGCACTCCGCGTGGGTTAGCACTCTCGTGTTTCGACTGCCAATGATAGGCGACGCGACCAGGAGTCGGCACAATGACGACACCATGACCGCTGCCACTCGCCGCTTCGCCAGCTGGCCGGCCCCCTTCCGGTGGACCACCTACGTCGCCGCCGGGCTCGTCCTGCTCCTGGTGCTCCTGACGATCGTCTCGGTCGTCGTCGTACGCCGCTCGTGGCCGCAGCTGGACGGCGAGATCGAGATCCAGGGCCTGCAGGGCGACGTGCAGGTGCTGCGCGACGACCACGGCATCCCGCAGATCTACGCCGACTCGATGCACGACCTCATGCTCGCCCAGGGCTACGTGCACGCGCAGGACCGCTTCTTCGAGATGGACGTACGGCGGCACGCGACCGCCGGGCGGCTGAGCGAGATGTTCGGCGAGGACGCCCTCGAGACCGACGAGGTCGTGCGCACGCTGGGATGGCGGCAGGTCGCGGAGAAGGAGCTGACCCTCCTGGAGCCGGCCACCCGCGACCTCCTCGACGCCTACGCGGAAGGGGTCAACGACTACCTCGCGGACCGGTCGCTGTCGGAGATCTCCCTGGAGTACTCCCTGCTCGACCTCTCCGGGCTCGACTACCACCCCGAGGCGTGGACCGCGGTCGACTCGATCGCCTGGCTGAAGGCGATGGCCTGGGACCTCAAGGGCAACCTCGACGACGAGATCGCCCGGGCCCTGTCGGTGGCCGCGGTGGGGCCCGCACGGGCGCAACAGCTCTTCCCGCCGTACCCCTACGACGAGCACCCGCCGATCGTCCAGCAGGGCGGCGTCGTCGGCGGGGTCTTCGAGCAGGACGTCGACGGCAGCGGCGAGAGGCTGCCGCGGCCGCCGGTCGGGCCGGACGTGCAGCGCGAGCTGAAGGGCGTGCAGCAGGTCGTCGACGCGATGCCGGCCCTGATCGGCAAGGGCGACGGGATCGGCAGCAATGCCTGGGCCGTGAGCGGCGACCTCACGGCGAGCGGTGCGCCGATCCTCGCCAACGATCCTCACCTCGGCATCTCGCTGCCCGGCGTGTGGACCCAGGTCGGCCTGCACTGCCGTGAGATCACCGCCGCCTGTCCGCTCGACGTCGCGGGCTTCAGCTTCTCAGGGGTGCCCGGCGTCGTGATCGGGCACAACGACCACATCGCCTGGGGCTTCACGAACCTCGGGCCCGACACCACCGACCTCTACGTCGAGCGGGTGCGGGGCGACCGGTGGCAGCACGACAGCCACCTGGGTCCGATGACCGTGCGCGAGGAGACGATCAAGGTGCGCGGCGGCGACGACGTCACGCTGCGGGTCCGGGCGACCGCGCACGGCCCGATCCTGTCCGACCTCGACGACGACTTCGGCGACCTCGCCGCAGACGCGGGCGACGGGATCGCCGACGACGACGGCGACCGGTGGGACCACGCCGTCGCCCTGGCCTGGACGGCGCTGCAGCCACGCCCGACCGCCGATGCCCTCTATGCGCTCAACCTCGCGACCGACTGGCGCTCCTTCCGGGCGGCGCTGTCGGACTTCGCCGCACCCGGGCAGAACGTCGTCTACGCCGACACCGAGGGCCACATCGGCTACCAGGCGACTGGACGGGTGCCGATCCGCAGGCCCGGCAACGACGGCCGGATGCCGGCCGCGGGCTGGAGGTCCGCCAACGACTGGTCCGGCAAGTACGTCCCCTACGACGCCCTCCCGCACGTGCTCGACCCTGCCTCCGGCATGGTGGTCACCGCCAACCAGGCGGTCGTCGACGACAGCAGCGGCTACCCCTACTTCCTCACCGACGACTGGGACCGCGGCTACCGGTCCGCCCGGATCCAGGCACTGCTGGAGCGGCACGACGACCTCACCGTGGGCGACATGTCGGCGATCCAGTACGACGACCGCAACCCGATGGCAGAGGTGCTGACGCCGTACCTCCTCGGCATCGACCTGCCGGCCGGCTACTACTCCGACGGCCAGCGGCTGCTGGACCACTGGGACTTCCACCAGGGCGCGGGCAGTGCAGCGGCGGCGTACTACAACGTCGTGTGGCGCGAGCTGCTGCAGCGGACGTTCGACGACGAGCTGCCCGAGGACGTCCAGCCCGACGGCGGCGACCGGTGGTTCGAGGTCGTCACCGACCTGCTGACCCGGCCCGGCGACCCGTGGTGGGACGACGTCGAGACCGACGACGTGGTGGAGACCCGCGACGACGTCCTCGAGGCGTCGCTGCGGGCTGCGCGCGACGACCTCACCGCCCGGCAGTCGCCCGACGCCGACGAGTGGAGCTGGGGCAAGCTGCACCGGCTCGAGCTGCGCTCCTCGACGCTGGGGGAGTCGGGCATCGGGCCGATCGAGGCGCTCTTCAACCGCGGGCCGTGGGACGCCAGCGGCGGTGGCGCGATCCCCAACGCCACGGGGTGGGACGCGACGGAGGGGTACGACGTCGTCACGGCGCCCTCGATGCGGATGGTGATCCCGCTCGACGACCTCGACGGCGCCCGCTGGATCAACCTCACCGGCGAGTCCGGCCACGCCTTCCACGACAACTACACCGACCAGACCGACCTCTATGTCCGCGGCGACACGTTGCCGTGGGTCTTCTCCCCCGACGCCGTCGACGAGGCCGCCGAGCACCGCCTCACCCTCGTGCCGGACGCCGGCTGACGCGGAGCTCAGCCCGTGGTGAAGCGGGTGACGCCGTCGGGGGTGGCGGCTGCGCTCACGCGGCGGTCGTGGGGCTCGGCCGGCACGTCCTGGCCGAGCTCGTCGGCGTAGAGCAGGACACAGGTGAAGGTGCCGACCGGGACCCGCGCGAGAGCGCGGTCGTAGGAGCCGCCGCCTCTGCCGAGGCGCATCCCGTCGGGGGAGACGGCCATCCCGGGCAGCAGGACGACGTCGGCCGTGGCGATCGCGTCGGGCCCCAGTCGCTCGCCCGCGGGCTCGAGCAGGCCCCGGCCGGCGGGGGCGAGCGAGGACGGCCCGCGGTACACCGACCAGTCGAGGTCGTTGTCGGGCAGCAGCACGGGGAGGACCACCCGCTTGCCCGCTCCGACCAGCCGGTCGAGGAGCTCCGACGTGCCGGGCTCGGTGCCGACGGACACGTAGCAGGCGACGGTGGCGGACCGTCGTACCTCGGTCGCGGCGAGCACGTGCCCGGCGATCGAGCGGGCGTCCGCGCCCACGTCGGTGAGGGGGCGGCGACGGCGGGCGGTCAGCAGCTGGTCGCGCAGTGCGAGCTTGGCCAGACCGGTGTTACCGCCCGGTTCTGGGCATGATTGCGGACTCGGCACCCGGCCAGCCTACGATCGGAGCATGGGTAGCGCCGGTTTGGAGATGGCACGCGCGAAGATGGCCGAGGCCGGGGTCGACCCGGTGGCCATCGAGACGTTCGCGCACTACTACCGACTGCTGGAGCACGGCGAGACGGGCCTGATCCCGGAGTCGAGCATCGAGCCGGTCGACATCGAGGCGCTCGCCGACGTCGAGGTGCCCGACGACGTCGCCGCCGAGGCGCTGCGCCGCACCGCGATCATCAAGCTCAACGGCGGCCTCGGCACCTCGATGGGCATGGACCGCGCCAAGTCGCTGCTGTGCGTGCGCCGCGGCCTGTCCTTCCTCGACATCATCGCGCGCCAGGTGCTCCACCTCCGGCAGACGTACGACGCCCCGCTGCCGCTGCTCTTCATGAACAGCTTCCGCACGTCGGCCGACACCCTCGAGGCGCTCGCCCGTTACGAGGACCTCCCGGTCGCGGGCCTGCCGCTGGACTTCCTGCAGAACAAGGAGCCCAAGCTCCTGGCGAGCGACCTCACCCCGGCGGAGTTCCCCCGCGACCCCGACCTCGAGTGGTGCCCGCCCGGCCACGGCGACGTCTACACGGCGCTGCGCGGCAGCGGCGTCCTCACGCAGCTGCTCGACCAGGGCTTCCACTACGTCTTCATCTCCAACTCCGACAACCTCGGCGCGGTCGCCTCGCCGGAGGTCGCCGGGTGGTTCGCACAGAGCGGTGCGCCGTTCGCGATCGAGGCGGTCCGTCGTACTCCCTCGGACAAGAAGGGCGGGCACTTCGCCCGCCGCAAGGCCGACAAGCGGCTGGTGCTGCGCGAGACCGCGCAGACGGCGAAGGAGGACCTCGAGGCGCTCGCCGACCTCGAGCGGCACCGCTACACCTCGACCAACAACCTCTGGATCGACCTCCGCGTCCTCGCGCAGACGCTCGACCAGCGCGACGGCGTGCTCGGCCTGCCGCTGATCCGCAACGAGAAGACGCTCGACCCCGCCGACCCCAGCACGCCGAAGGTGATCCAGATCGAGACCGCCATGGGTGCGGCGATCGAGGTCTTCGAGGGTGCGAGGCTGGTCGAGGTCACGCGCGCCCGGTTCGTGCCGGTCAAGACGACCAACGACCTGCTGGTGCTGCGCTCCGACGTCTACGAGATCGGCAAGGACTTCGTGCTCGACATGGTCGCGGCGGACCTGCCCTACGTCGACCTCGACCCCGACCACTACAAGCTCGTGGGCGAGTTCGACAAGCGCTTCCCCGAGGGCGCGCCCTCGATGGCGAAGGCGACCTCGCTGAAGGTCGGCGGTGACTGGACCTTCGGGCACGGCGTCCAGATCGTCGGCGACGTCGAGCTCGACACCACATCGGCGCAGCGGGTCGCCGCGGGCGAGGTCCTCTCCTCGGATGGCTGAACCCGGGGTCCCGGTCGCGGCCCACCTCGACCGGATCCTGGCGCTGGTCGCGCCGCTCCCGCCCGTCGTGGTGCCGCTCGCCGAGGCCCTCGGCCTCGTCAGCGCGGCCGACGTCGCGGCGCCGGCCGACCTCCCGCGATTCGACCACGCCGCCATGGACGGGTACGCCGTCCGTGCCGCCGACGTCTCCGCTCCGGTCGAGCTCCCGGTGCTGGGGGTGGTCGCGGCCGGCGACGTCACGCGCCCCGTGCTCGCTCCGGGGACGGCACTGCGCATCATGACCGGGGCACCCGTGCCGGCGGGCGCCGACGCGGTGGTGCCCTTCGAGTGGACCGACCGCGGCGTGGACCGGGTCGTCGTCTCGCGCCCGGTGACCGCCGGCCGGCACGTCCGGCGCTCGGGCGAGGACGTCGCCGCCGGCGACGTCGTGGTGACCGCGGGCGCCGCGCTCGCCGCTGCCCACCTGGCTCTCCTGGCCGGTGTCGGCATCGACTCGCTGGCCGTCCGTCCTGCGCCTCGGGTCGCGGTGGTCGCGACGGGCGCGGAGCTGGCCGTCGCCGGTCGTGCGGCCGAGCCGGGCCAGGTGGCCGACAGCAACACCGTCGCGATCTGCGCTGCAGCGCAGGCTGCGGGGGCGCGGGCGACCATCTTCGGTCCGGTGCCCGACGACCCCGCGGTCCTGGTCGGGCGGTTGACCGCAGCCGCGGAGGACGCCGACCTCGTGGTCACGACCGGCGGGGTCTCGGCCGGCGACCACGACGTGGTGAAGGCGGCGTTGCGCGATCGTGAGGGGTTCTGGTTCGGAGGGGTCGCGGTCAAGCCGGGCCGGCCGCAGGGGTGCGGCACCGTCGTCGCCTCCGACGGACGGCGGGTGCCGGTCGTCTGCCTGCCCGGCACGCCGGTCGCGGCCTACTGCTCCTTCCGGCTCTTCGCCGAGCCCGCGCTCCACGCCCTCGCCGGTCGCCCGGCGCGCTCCCGCCGGGCCGTCCTCGACGCGCCGGTGGAGGTCGCGGCCGACCGGGCCACCGTGCTCCCCGCGGCCTTCGTCGCCCCCGGTCGCGTCGCGCAGCTGCCCGGCCATGTGGGCCACTCCCAGCGCCTGCTCGCCGCCGCCGACGTACTCCTTGTCGTGCCGCCGGGCGGTGCGCCGCTGCCGGCGGGCAGCGAGGTCGAGATCCTCTCGCTCGGAGAGCGCGCGTAGTTGTGAGAGTGACCTCAGGGTCACTCTCACAACTACGGGACCCATGGGTGGTGGAAGTATGGGTGCATGACTGACCCAGCGCCGGGCCTGACCCACGTCGACGAGTCCGGGGCCGCCCGGATGGTCGACGTCTCGGAGAAGGCGGTCACGGCGCGGACGGCTTCGGCCTCGGGACGCGTGCTCGTCTCGCCGGCGGTGGTGGCGCTGCTCCGCGGGGAGGGCGTGCCGAAGGGCGACGCGCTCGCGGTGGCCCGGATCGCCGGCATCATGGGCGCCAAGCGCACGCCGGACCTGGTCCCGCTGTGCCATCCGCTCGCGGTCTCGGGGGTCACCGTCGACCTCGCCGTTGCCGACGACGCCGTCGAGATCGTCGCGACGGTGCGGACCACGGACCGCACGGGGGTGGAGATGGAGGCGCTGACGGCGGTGTCCGTCGCCGCGCTGACGGTGGTCGACATGGTCAAGGCCGTCGACAAGGGAGCGGTCATCACCGACGTGCGGGTCGAGACCAAGACGGGCGGGAAGTCGGGGGACTGGTCGCGATGACCCCCGGCCTGAAGGCGGTCGTCGTGGTCGCGTCCAACCGGGCGGCGGCGGGTGTCTACGAGGACACGACCGGTCCGCTCATCGTCGACTCGCTGCGCTCACTGGGGTTCGCGGTGGAGGACCCGGTCGTGTGCCCGGACGGCGAACCCGTCGGCGCCGCGATCGCCGCGGCGGCGGCGGACGGAGCGCGCGTCGTGCTCACCACCGGCGGCACCGGGCTGACCCCGACGGACCGCACGCCCGAGGTGACCCGCTCCCTGCTCGACCGCGAGGTGCCCGGCCTGGCCGAGGCGATCCGCGCGGCGGGCGTCGCGAAGGGGGTACCGACCGCTGCGCTCTCGCGCGGCCTCGCGGGCGTGGCGGGGCAGGCCCTCGTCGTCAACCTCCCGGGCTCGCGGGGCGGCGTGAAGGACGCGCTCGCCGTGCTGGAACCGGTCCTCGTGCACGCGGTGGAGCAGATCGTGGGGAGCGACCATTGAGCGCCGAAGACCGGCTGCGCCGGCTCGCTCGTGAGCGGATGATCGTCTCGAGCGAGGGCCGGGCCTGGCCCAACCAGCTCATGTCGGGCACCGACCCCGTCGTCGTGCTCCGACCGATCCGTCGCTCCGATGCGCGCGCATGGCGCGAGACCCGGCGCCGCAACCTGGCGTGGCTCTCGCAGTGGGACGCCACTGTCCCTCCCGGCGGCGAGGCGCGGCCGACCACGTTCCCGTCTCTCGTGCGGCGGCTGTCACGGGCCGCCCGCCGCGGGACGACCTTCCCCTTCGTCGTGGAGGTCGACGGGGAGTTCGCCGGCCAGGTCAGCGTCAACAACATCGTGCGCGGCTCGGCGCAGTTCGCCTCGATCGGGTACTGGATCGACCAGAAGCACGCCGGCCGTGGCGTGATGCCGCGCGCCGTCGCCATGGCCGTCGACCACTGCTTCTTCAACGCCAGGCTGCACCGGCTCGAGATCTGCATCCGCCCCGAGAACTCCAACTCGCTGCGCGTCGTGGAGAAGCTCGGCATCCACGAGGTCGGCTACGCCCCGCGCTTCCTGCACATCGACGGCGCCTGGCGCGACCACCGGATCTTCGCGATCACGCGCGAGGACGCCCCCAAGGGACTGCTGGCCCGGCTCGAGGAGTCGGGCGGGGACGCCTCCGCGCCGCACTGATCCTCAGCCAGCGGGGCGGAGCACCGCGACGATCATCCAGCTCTCGGCGTGCAGGTAGACCTTCTTTCCGACCTGGCTGACGTGGCGCACGGCCAGCAGCCGGTCCAGCAACGGCGGCTCGCAGTTCGCGCCGCTGGAGTCCGTGCAGCCGACGAGCGTGGTGCCGAGCTTGTCGGGCAAGAACACCAGGTCCTCGCCGTCGGCGCCCCCCTGCTCGTAGCGGCCGAAGATGCTGTTGACGCCCGTGTCGCCCGTGACGTGGCCGTTCTCGAGCTTCAGCCACACCTGACCGCGCCAGCGGTCGTCCAGCACCGGCTTGCCGCCCGGCCCGATGAGCGCCTCGACGATCCACCGTCCTTCGACGATGGGCAGCGGTGCGGCCGGGGTGGTCGTCGTGCTGGTCGCCGTGGGGCTGTCGCTGGCGACCGGCACCGGGTCGCGCCCCCTTGAGGCGTCCGAGCCAGACATCAGGATCGCGGTGACGATCCCGATGACGGCGAGCGAGCCGGCGCCGCCAGCGATCCAGCGCGTGCGCCGGCGCTGCCGGGTGCGGACGCCTTCGCGCACCAGGTCGGCCACCGGCGCGCCCGCGACCGGGATCCTGTCGATGAGCGCGATCACCCGCTGCTCCGTGTCGTCGGTCATTGTCGTCCTCCACGCATCTCGATCACGGTCGGTTCGGTGGCGAGCCTGCTGAGCGCGCGGGACAGCCGGCTCTTCACCGTCCCCGGCGGCACGCCCAGGACGGCCGCCGCCTCGCGCTCAGGCAGCTGCAGGTGGACGCGCAGCACGACGGCCTCACGCTGCTCGGGCGTGAGACAGAGGAGCGCACGCCGTACTCCCTCCAGGTCGTCGACCGCGGCGGCGTCGCTCTCCACCAACCGTTCCGGAGGGGCCTCGCTCGGGACCTCGTCGCGCCAGCGCCGGCGCCGTCCCTGGCGGTGGAGGTTGACGAGGACTCGGGCGACGTACGCGTCGCGGTCGTGCGCCCGTTCGACCTGGCTCCACTTCACGAAGCAGCGGACGAGGGTCGCCTGCGCCAGGTCCTCGGCGGCGTGGTGGTCGCAGCCCAGCACCACACCGGCCCGCACCAACGCGCCCCAGCGCGCGGTCGCGAACTCGGCGTAGGCCGCGCGCGCGGTCTCGTCCATGTCGCCTCGCTCCTGTTCTGTCGCCCTCACCCTGGACGATGACCGAGCGCAGACGTTCGGTTCCCGCCGCCAGGAATCCGGCGGATGACGGGCCGATGAATCACATGAGTCACATGAGTCGTTCTGTGACACACCGATAGACATACGTCCCGAAGTGCGGTAGCGGTCATAGCCTCTGCCGTGTGGACCTGAGCGGACTGATCTTCGTCGCCCTGGCGGTCGCCTGGGCCGTCTACCTCGTGCCCAAGGCGCTCAAGCACCACGAGATCGACCGGGCGAGCCGATCGGTGGAGAGCTTCTCCGACCGGGTGCGCGTGCTGGCTCGTCGGGAGCCGGTGTCGGGCGACGAGGCCAAGCTCGTGATCGGACGTACGACGCGCGCCACCGCTCCCTCCGCGCGCGACGCCGCGCCGGCTGGAGCTCGTGAGGAGGTCGCCGCCCCGACGGCAGCTCTCAGCCCCGTGCAGCTCCGCGCCCGCAAGGCCGCCGCGGCGCGGGCCGCCCAGCGACGGCGCCGCGTGCTCGGCACGATCGTGGCCCTCAACGTCATCGTCGCGGCGTTGGCTGCCCTGGGCACCGTCGGCTGGACGCTGCTCGCCGCACCCGCCGCGCTGCTCGTCGCGTGGCTGGTCGCCTGCCGCCTGATGGTCAAGCAGGAGCGCGCCGCACGGGTCAGCGCGACGCCGGTCCGCAAGCGTCGCACCACGCTCGCCGACGAGGCGATCGCGGAGGAGGACGCCGGCGACCACACCGAGGAGATCGAGGCCGTCCGCGACGACGTCGCCGAGGCCCCCGTGGCTCCGGTCGACCCCGATGGCTGGGACCCCGTCCCGGTCACCCTGCCGACGTACGTCGCCAAGGCGCAGGCCGGTCGCACCGTCCGCACCATCGACCTCGACTCCACCGGCGTGTGGAGCTCGGGCCGCAACGCCGCCGACTCCGCACTCGCCCGCGAGGCCGTCGGGCAGCGCGCCGAGGAGGCTTCCCCGGAGCAGCGTCGGGTGTCCGGCGCCTGACCCCTGGATTCGGGAGCACGCATCGCCTGGTGCTACCGTTTCCCCTCGCTTGGGGCTGTGGCGCAGTTGGTAGCGCGTCTCGTTCGCAATGAGAAGGTCAGGGGTTCGAATCCCCTCAGCTCCACCATGTGATCTCTCGGAGAGAGACCCGACGGACCGGACCCTCAGGGGTCCGGTCTTCTGCTTTGGAAGGGCCCGGTGGGCCGCCGTGGCCTGCGCTGCGCTCCCATCCGGTGGGACCCTAGCGCGGGAGAGCCGATTCTCGTGCCCGTGAGGTCGGTCGGTTCCACCGAACCAGCGTCGATGTCGGCTCGTCCTCCAATACCGTGCATCTCATGAGCACGCGTAGCCAAGGGGTGGACGACCCGTGGTTGCCCCTCGGGTTGGGAATGATCCTCGCGATCGTCGGTGCCGTGGTTGCTGCGGTCGGCGAACTGCGCGAATCACCCCGTTGATGGTCGGGTGGGCGCCTGTGTCACTGCTCAGGCATATCTGCGGCGACCTCGACGAGGTACTGGAGCTGGGCGCTCTGATGCTTCGACACGTCGTGGATCCCGGCGAGCTTTCCGACGATCATCGCCAGGAAGATGCCGATTCCGATGAACCAGCTGTGGGGGTCGTCCGACATCAAGATCAGGCCGGCTGCCAGGAGCCCGACGAGGACGGTGAAGAGCACGGCGAGGAAGTCGAGGAGGCGGTCCATCGGCGCACCGTAGCGTGATCAGACCTGGCCGTCCTGCGCCTAGCCGACCCAGCACGGTGCAGTCGTAGGACGACATGGACGCCATCCCCGGCGTCCCTCCCACTCGGACCGCTAGGCTCCCCGGACGAGTTCAGCACATCTGCGTGGGGGAGATCGTGGACCAGCCAGACCGGCCTCGACGCCGCCTGTTGCGGCGGTTCGTGCAGTTCGTCGTGCTGCCCTTCGTGATCATCGCGGTGCTGGGCGGGGCGTTCGCGGGTGTGTGGGTGCTCAACGAGCGCTCGGACCGGCCGCGGGCTATGTACCACGACACCCAGCTCATGGCGGCGATGCAGTACGACCTCCTGAGGAGCGGGCTGCCCGGCATCGAGATGTCCGTGGACTCCGACACCGGGCCGGTCCGGGTGGGCAACGCGGTGTTCTTCACGTTGCCCGGGGTCCGCGTCGACGTCGAGCAGCGGGGCGACGAGTACTGCGTGCAGGGGCACGACCAGTACGGCGACGAGACCGAATGGGTGTGCGTCGACGGGACCGGGGAGCGGCCCAGCCTCGGTGCGGTCGAGGGCGAGTTCAGCGACGCGGCGTCGGACGTGGGGACGGCCACCACGGAGTAGCGGCCGGGCGCGGCGGCGTCAGTCCGGCTTGACCTGGGACGCGGCGACCGCGGCGCCGATCCGGTCGGGCAGGTGCGTGGCGACCTCGGCCGCGACCTTGTTCAGGATGTTGCCGGCGCGCACGTGCGGCTTTCCCGCCATCATCGCGTCGAAGCCGTCGCGGGCGACCCGGTCCGGACCGTCCTTGGGCTCCTGCCCGATGACCGTGTCCTCCATGTCGGCCCGCTCGAAAATCTCGGTGTCGGTCGGGCCCGGCATCAGGGAGGTGACCGTGATCTCGGTGTCCTTCAGCTCGTAGCCGACCGCCTCCGCGAAGGAGTGGACGAACGCCTTCGACGCGGCGTACGTCGACTGGAACGGGCCCGGCGTCGCGGCCGCGATGGAGGCCGTCATCAGGATGCGGCCACGTCCCCACAGCACCATGTGGTCCACGACGAGCTTGGCCAGGTGGACGGTCGAGCGCACGTTGAGGTCGACCAACCCGAGGTGCTCGGCGAGGTCGGTGTCGGCGAAGGGCCCGCTGACGACCACGCCGGCGTTGAGCGCCGCCGCCGCCAACGGTCGCCCGGTCGCCTCGACGGCGCGCCACAGCTCCTCGACGCCGGCGGCCGTCGAGAGGTCGGCCCGCACCGGCAGGACCTCCCGGCCCGAGGCCCGCAGCTCGGCCGCCGCCTCCTCGACCCCCTCGCTCTGGCCGACGACCACGACGTCGTACCCCTCGTCGACGAAGACCTGGGCCAGGGACCGCCCGATGCCGCTGGAGGCACCGGTGATGAGGGCGAGCTCGGTGTCGGATGTCATGGCATGGCGAGTACCCATCCCGGTCGGCGCAAGCCCGGGCCACCCAGGTTTCGCGCTTTTCGCCCCCGCGCCCGCCGCGCGGGTTCACCATGAGCGGGTGTCGACCATCGAGGGCGGCCCCGTCGAGCTCCGCGCAGGGTCGTGGCGCGAGACGGCGAGCCGGATCGCAGCGGAGCTCCACCACGGGCAGCGCACCGAGCGGATGGCGAAGGTGTCCTCGCTCCTCCACGCGTTCCGGAGCCAGGGTGGCCATTGCGACATCCACGACATGGTGCAGGCGCTGCGCGACGAGGGCGTGGCGGTGCGCTGCGACCCGGACACGATCTCGCGGCGCGACGTGCTGGACCTGCACGTCGGCGACGGTGGTGCGGTGGCACCGGGGGGCGCTCGTGGCGTCCGGGTGAGCCACTGGCGTGCCGGCGTCCCGGGCACGATGGTGCCGCTCGACGACGCGGCCGAGGCGGCGGAGGCCGACCAGCCGCCGGGCGTGGTGCGGTGGTTCGAGGTCGACCCGGACGCCGGCGACCCCGCCGTGCAGGCCGCGGACCTCCTCGAGCGCCTCCGGCCGTGGTGCCCCGAGCTCAACCTCGCGATGCTGACCGACCTGCTGACCCCGGACGTCCAACCCAAGTCGGAGACGTACGGCGACGAGCGCACCGGCGTCCGCAAGGTGTCCGTGCCCGCGCTGGTCACCCGGGAGCAGGAGAACAAGGACGACCGCTTCGACGGGCAGGACGAGCAGCTGGTCATCCAGCTGGTCGAGCTCGTGGTCGGGCCCGACTGGATGGTCACCTGCTGGCACCCGAGCAGGATCCTGAGGAGTGGCCGTCCCCCGGAGGCGGGCGCGCCGCTGCTCCGCGAGCCGTTCACCAGCCACGTGGCGCACCGCTGGGTCCAGGACCCGGTCGACGCCGCCCGACCGGACCGTCCCAAGGAGGCCGGCGACCTCGCGGTCTACCTGGCCCGCTCGCTCGTCGCGACGTACGGGGCCTCGCTGCGGATGCTGCAGCGCTGGGTCTCGGAGTGGGAGGTGCTCTTCTACACGACGCTGGGTGACCATGACGACCAGGGCGACGAGGAGCCGAAGTCGCTGAAGGACGCGGCGGTGGAGATCAGCACCTTCCTCGCCATCGTGGGCGAGTTCTCCCGCAGCGTGACGGCCTTCCGCCTCGCCGGCGACGAGATGCCCAACGACACCTGGTTCGCCGACCCCGACCGCGACAGCGAGCAGGACGACGGGGCCGAGACCTCCAACGAGCAGGCGAAGGCGTTGAGCGCGGCAGTGGACGCCGCGTCGGAGAAGCTCGAGCACCTCTACAACGAGATCCGCGCCGACATGGACCTGCTGACGATCCAGAGCCAGGCCCGCCAGCAGGAGGCCTCCGAGCGGCTCCAGGGCTACCTCGGCAAGGTCACCGGGCTGATCCTGGTGCCGACGTTCGTCGCCGGCCTGTTCGGTGCCAACACCGCCCTGCCGGGGCAGGGCAGCTGGGCGGGGTTCGACCTGATGCTGGTGCTGATGATCGTGTCGGGGGCGGTGTCCTACTGGGTGATCCGCCGCATCATGAGCTAGAGGTTGCGGGCGAAGAGGTCGACCAGCGCGGCCCAGTGGCGGGCGTCGGCGCTCGCGTCGTAGCGGTCGGTGTCGGCCATCGTGTAGCCGTGCTGCGCGCCGTCGTACACCTCGGTCGTGTGACGTACGCCGGCGGCGTCGAGCGCCTCGTCGAGTCGCTCGATCTGCTCCGGTGGCATCGACGGGTCGCCGTCGGCGTGGCCGAGGTAGAGCTCGGCGGTCATCGCCTCGACGAAGAGGTGCGGGCTGTCGGGTGCTTCCGAGCCGAGGCGCGCCCCGTGGAAGCCGGCCGCCGCGGTGACGTGGTCGGGGTGGTAGGCGGCGGTGAGGAGCGCGAGCCGGGCGCCCATGCAGTAGCCCGTCGCGCCGATGGTGTCGCCGACCTCGGGGCGGGCGGAGAGCCAGTCCACGAAGGCCTCCGCGTCCCGGATGACGGCCTCGTTGGTGAGGTCGGCCATCAGCGGCTTGAGCTGGTCGAACAACCCGGCGCGACCGTCGCCGCCGATGAAGGCCGGCAGCTCCACCAGCGGTGCGGCGCCGCGGCGGTAGAAGACGTTGGGCACGAGCACGGCGTAGCCCTCCCCGGCGAGCCGGTCGGCCATCGACTCCAGCTGGGGCCGCAGGCCGAAGGCGTCCATGTAGAGAAGCACTCCGGGACGGGTGCTGTCGTCGTCGGGTGCCACGAAGTAGGCGTCAGCCGTGCCGTCGGTGGTGGGCACGGAGACGACGGTGCTGCGCAGACCAGTCATGCCAGCGACCGTACGCCTCACCGGTATGGAGCCTGCCGCGATGGGCACCTGGAGGACATGTACATCGGACTAGGCATCGTCCTGATCATCGCCGGGCTCATCCTCGTGATGAACGTGATCACGGTCGACCTCAACTTCGTGAACGACGACGCGCTCGGCACGATCCTGCTGATCGCGGGCATCCTGGCGATCGTGATCTCCCTGCTCTACGCGCCGCCGTGGCGCCGCGACCGGGTCGTCACCTACCGCGACGACAGCCGCATCGGGTGAGCGAGGCGCTGGCCTCCCTGCCACCGGTTCACGATCACGAGTGGCAGCTGGTCAGTGTCGAGAGTGAGTACGGCGTCGAGGTGCGCGAGAGCGTGTGCGCCCTCTGCGCGGCGGTGACCTTCGGTCCCTGAGGCCGTCACTAGGGTGCGGGCATGAACCTGCCCGACCCGACGTCCACGTTGGGGTGGCTGCTCCTCGCGCTGGAGATCGTGCTCCGACTGGTCGCCCTCGGGGTGATCCCCGGCAACCGCAAGCCCTCCACCGGGATGGCCTGGCTGCTGCTCATCCTGGTCGAGCCGATCATCGGCTTCATCGTCTTCCAGCTCTTCGGCCGGACCCGGCTCGAGGGTCGGCGGGTGGCCCGCCAGAAGCGCGCGATCGAGGCGGTCCTCGGCCCCTCGGAGGCGCTCCACCTGGAGTACGACGAGAGCGCGATCCCGCCGGAGCTGCGCACCGTCGCGGAGCTCAACCGCCGGCTGGGTGCGCTGCCGATGTCCGGCGGCAACGAGGTCGAGCTGTGGCCGGACTACGCCGGCGTGATCGCCGAGATGGCTGCGGAGGTCGACCGCGCCCGGTCCTTCGTCCACGTCGAGTTCTACATCACCGCGTGGGACGACGTGACCGACCCGCTCTTCCAGGCCCTGGTGCGCGCGACGGAGCGCGGCGTCGTCGTACGCATGCTGTTCGACCACCTCGGCTCCCGTCGCGTCGACGGCTACCGCGGCATGCTGCGCCGGCTCCGGCGGACCGAGATCCGCTGGCGACCGATGCTGCCGATCCAGCCGCTGCGCGGCCGGTTCCGGCGGCCGGACCTGCGCAACCACCGCAAGATCCTGGTCGTCGACGGCAGTGTCGGCTTCACCGGCTCGCTCAACCTCACCGAGCCGGGCTACAACAGCCGCAAGAACCACCGGCTCGGCCGGGAGTGGGTCGAGCTGATGGTGCGGCTCGAGGGCCCGGTGGTGGGCGCGCTCAACGCGGTCTTCGCCACCGACTGGTACGTCGAGACGGCCGAGGCGGTCGACCTCGTGCCGGTCCACGGCGCCCCCGACCGGCGCGCCGACGAGGTCTTCGACGTGCCCTGCCAGGTGGTGCCGAGCGGACCGGGCATCGTCGCGGAGAACAACCTGCGGATGTTCACCGCGCTGATCTACTCCGCCACCGAGCGGATCTCGCTGACCTCGCCCTACTTCGTGCCGGACGAGTCGCTCCTCTACGCCGTGACGACGGCGGCGCAGCGGGGGGTCGCGGTGGAGCTCTTCGTGAGCGAGGTGTCCGACCAGTTCATGGTCGGGCACGCCCAGGCGTCGTACTACCGCGCGCTGCTCGCCGCGGGCGTGCGGATCTTCCGCTACCCGGCGCCGTACGTCCTGCACGCCAAGCACTTCACCGTCGACGACAAGGTCGCCGTGGTCGGCTCGAGCAACATGGACATGCGCTCGTTCGGCCTCAACTTCGAGGTCTCCCTCATGCTGCCGAGCCCCGAGGTGGTGGCGAAGCTGCGCGAGGTCGAGGACTCCTACCGCACGCTCTCGCGCGAGCTCACCCGCGAGGCCTGGCAGGAGCGTCCCGCGCGCACCAGGTACGTCGACAACGTCATGCGTCTCACCGCGGCGCTGCAGTAGGCGCGGCGCTCACCACACGACGCCGCGGTCGACCACCAGGTTGGCGCCGGTGACCGAGCGCGCGGCGTCCGAGGCGAGGTGGAGCAGCTGCTCGGCGACCTCCTCGGGCGGCATGAAGCCGGGCATGACGGACTGGCTCTTCGCGATCAGGTTCCAGTCGGTGTCGGCGGGGAGGCCGTGGGCGGCAGCCTGGATCATCGGGGTGTCGATGCCGCCGGGGGAGACGCAGTTGACCCGCACGCCCTTGGTCCCGAGCTCCACCGCGAGGGAGCGCATGCCGAGGAGCAGTGCGGCCTTCGACGCGCAGTACTGCGCGTTGTAGGGCTGGCCCATCACCGACGAGATCGACGCGACCGAGACCACGTTGCCCTTGCTCTCCACGAGCGCCGGGGCGAACGCCTGGGCGAGCAGGATCGGCGCGAGGGCGTTGACGTCGAAGTGCTTCCGCAGGCCGGCCGCGGTGAGCTTGCCGAGCTCCGCGAACTGCTGGATGCCGGCCACGTTGCACAGCACGTCGAGCCCGTCGAGCTCGGCGAGCGCGTGCTGGACGAACGCGTCGCGGGCGTCGTCGTCGGCCAGGTCGCACGCCGCGATGCCGTCGCCGGCGACCACGTCGGTGGCGACGACCCGAGCGCCCTCCGCGCGGAAGAGGTCGACGACGGTGCGGCCGAGGCCGCCGCTGGCGCCGGTCACGACGACCCGCTTGTCCGTGAAGCGCTGCGCGCGTTCGGTGTGCATGGCCGGAATACTAGAACATGTTCTATTTCTGCGGGAAGCGTGACAGAGTGCCCGCGTGCAGGTCGGCATGACGCTCCCCGTGATGGAGCCGGATCTCCCCTCGGATCTGGCGGGCATCCTCGAGGCCTGGTCGCGCACGATCGACGCCGGCCCCTTCTCCTCGCTCTGCTTCGGCGAGCGGATGGCCTTCGACAACCCCGACGCGTCGACCCTGCTCGGCGCCGTCGCCGCCTGGACCTCGCGGGTGCGGGTCACCACGACGGTCGTCGTGCCGCAGCTGCACCACCCGGTGCTCCTGGCCAAGAGCCTCGCCACCGCCGACCAGCTGTGCCGGGGGCGGCTCAGCGTCGGGGTCGGGGTGGGTGGCCGCGACGAGGACTACCGCGTCGTCGACGCCGATCTCGGCACGAAGCGGATGGGCGTGATGGCCGACGCCGTGGCGACCATGCGCGCGGTGTGGGCGGGCGAGCGGGTCGCGGACGCCGTACGACCGGTGGGGCCGCCGCCGGTGCGCGACGGTGGTCCCGAGATCCTCGTCGGGACGATGGGCGAGCGGACGATCCGGCACGCCGCGGGCTGGGCGGACGGGCTCGCGGGCGTCACGCTCGCGGCCGACGCAGCGGAGGTCGAGGCGCTCTTCCGGCTCGCCCGCGACGCCTGGGCGGAGGTCGGGCGGGCGGAGCCGCGGCTCACGACCTCGTTCTGGTTCGCGGTCGGCGACGACCCGCGCGGGCAGGTCCACCGGCACCTGCGCCACTACATGAACTGGCTGCCGCCGGACCTGGTCGACGCCCTGGCCGCGACCGCCGGCTTCGCGGGCACCCCGGCCGAGCTGCGCGACCACCTGAAGCGGTTCGAGGACACCGGGTGCGACGAGGTCCACCTCATCCCCACCAGCTCCGACCTGAGCCAGGTCGAGCGCATCGCCGAGATCCTCTGAGAAGGAGCACGCCGTGGAGAAGATCGACCTGCTGGTCTGGGACGACGAGGCCGCCGGGCGCGCGCCCGGCCTCGACGTCGCCGGGCTCCGGTCCCTGCAGGTGTCGGTCGCGGCCGACCTGCCCGGCGCGACGTTGCTGATGGGTCGGGGCGCCGAGCTCCGTGCCGTCGTCGAGCTCTGGGTCGACTCGGTCGACGTCTGGCGCGACGTCGTACGCCAGGTGCCGGGGGACGCCTACCTCGTCACCGAGTCGGTGCCGCAGCCCGTCGCCGAGGGTGACTGGCTCACGCACTTCACCTGGTTCCCCAAGCCCGAGCGGCTGGGAGAGGAGGAGTTCTTCCACGGCTGGCACGAGGTGCACACGCCGTCGTCGGCGAAGCTCCACCCGTTGCGCCAGGGCTACGTGCGCGACGCGGTCGCCCGCACGCTCACTCCGGGATCACCACCGGTGCGCGCCATCGTCAGCGAGTACTTCGACGAGGCCGTCTACCTCGACCCGGCACGCCTCTTCGGCGGCCCGGAGACGCTCACCGCCACGATCGAGGAGCTGCCGCTCTACGCCGACCAGGCCGACATCTCCAGCTGCCCCGTCAGGCGTCGGTCGCGGCCCTGAGGATCAGGTCGACCATCGCCCGGTTGCCGTCGCTGGTGAGGTGCACGCCGTCGCCGGCGAAGTAGCCGGGGTGGCCGTCGGCCGCGTGGTGGAAGTCGACGACGCGGACGTTGGGGTAGTCGCGGGCGACGGCCTCGATCGCGTCGACGCTCGTGCTCTCCCAGGTGCGGTTGACGTGGGGGGTGATGAGGAAGATCCGCGACCACGGATGGTCCTCGCAGAAGTCCGCCAGCGAGTCGACGTCGATCCCGCCGTTGGTGCCGATGCCGAGGATGTAGTTGCCCCCGAGCCGGTTGTACTGCGCGTAGGAGCGGGCGATGTCGAGCCCGGTCCAGGGCTGGCGGCCGACCTCGGCGTTGATCGTGACGTGCGGCAGTTCGGAGCCCAGCAGCGGGGCGATGTCGATCATGATCGAGTCGCCGATCGCCACCGTGTCGCGCCCGATCAGCGGAGCGGCCGGGTCGGGCCGGTGCTTCGGCTCGTGCTGGTGGGCCGCCATCGGGACGGACCGACCGGTGTCGCTGCCGACGGGCGCCGAGCCCGTCACGACCGTGGTCGGACCGTGGTCCTTCGGTGCCGGGGTGTTCACCCCGGCGAGCGCGAGGCAGGCGAGGAGCGCGGGCGACACGGCGAAGACGAAGGCCGGTCGCCGCCAGCGCCGCGGCAGCCCGCGGATCCCGCTCGTGACGGTGCGGACGACACGGCGCAGGCCGTGGCGTCGTACGGGACCCTCGACGAGCCGGTAGGAGACCTCGGACAGCGCGAGCGTCACGAGCACGATGGCCAGCGCGCGGCCGCCGGAGAAGTGCCCGATGTTCTGCGCTGTCGAGAGCGCCACCAGCACCGGGTAGTGCCAGAGGTAGACCGAGTAGGAGCGTCGTCCGAGCGCCCCGACCGGTCCGTTGTCGACGTGCACCGCCACCCGTGAGACGGCGGTCGCCTGCAGCGACAGGATCATGCCGGCGGAGGCGAGCGCCGCGAGCAGGATGCCGCCGCGGTAGGCGAGGGCGGAGGTGTCGGGCAGCGCCATCGCGAGCAGCGCGAACGCCCCCGCCGAGCAGGCGAGCGCGAGCCAGGCCCGCCTTCCCTCGAGTACGACGGCCAGCCGGTCGGGCACCCGGGCGACGTCGTCCTCGGTCAGGTGCAGGGCGAGCGCGAGGAAGGCGCCGATCAGCAGCTCGCCCATCCGGGTGTCGGTGCCCATGTAGCTGCGGTTGGGGTCGAGCGGGTCGTAGAGCACCGCCATCAGGATCGAGGAGGCGAGGATCGCCGCGCCGACGGTGGCGAGGATCCGGTCGCGGCGCCGGATCAGCAGGAGCATCGCGATCAGCACCACCGGC
The DNA here is from genome assembly GCF_041321175.1 of Nocardioides candidus. NCBI lineage: Bacteria > Bacillati > Actinomycetota > Actinomycetes > Propionibacteriales > Nocardioidaceae > Nocardioides > Nocardioides candidus. Next base: position 965,996 of record NZ_JBGGWC010000001.1, read on the forward strand.
CAGACGACGTAGAACTGCTCCTCGATGGCGAGCGTCCAGAGGTGGGCGAGCGGCGAGGGCAGGCCGAAGGAGTCGAAGTAGGAGACGTCGTGGAAGATCATCCACCAGTTGCTGGCGTAGCCGAGCGCTGCGAACCCGTCACCGCGGACCTTCGTGAGCAGGTCGGGGGCGAAGATCATCGCGCCGGCCAGGCAGACCACGACCACCGTGTAGGCGGCGGGCAGGAGGCGGCGGAGCCGGCGCACCCAGAACGCGCGGAGGTCGGCCGTGCCGGTGAGGTCGATCTCGGCGAGCAGCAGCCGGGTGATCAGGTAACCCGACAGGACGAAGAAGAGCGTCACGCCCAGGAAGCCGCCACCGAGGTGCGGCGCCCCGAGGTGGTAGCCCACGACGGTCGCGACGCCGAGCGCGCGCAACGTGTCGAGGCCCGGCACCCGGTCGGTCTGCCGCCCCGAGCGGCCCCGGACGTCCGAGGGCATGACTGATCCCGTCCTTCCTCAAGCTCCTTCAGGGGTGGCCACAAGAGCGTGAACGCCCCGTCCCCACAGGGCATTGTGACTCCGTCGACCATGGTCCATGGGCCGAACCGCCGCATTGAAGTCGGGAAGAGCGATCGCGGACGTGTTCCTGCTCACCCCGACGGGAGCGATACCTTGCGAGCGTGCTCGACCGGCTCGCCGACCTCACCTGGCGCCACCCCCGCAAGATCCTGCTCGCCGCCCTCCTGTTCGCGGCGGTGGCGGTCTTCTTCGGACACGACGTCGAGCACCACCTGAAGGCGGCCGGCTTCACCGATCCCGCCTCGGAGAGCGAGCGGGCGGGCGAGGTGCTCGCCGACTCCCTGGGCTACGACGCCGAGCCGGGACTCGTGGTCCTCCTGCGCGACCCCGACGGCGCAGCCATCGACACCAGCGATCCTGCGGTCGTCGCCGAGGTGGGCCGGCTGGTGGAGGAGGTCCGGGGCGCCGACTACGTCGGGCACGTGACGAACCCGCTCGACCCGGCGACGCCCGCGCCGGACCTGGTCGCCGCCGACGGCCGTTCGATCGTGCTGCCGGCCAGCCTGTCGACGACCGACCTCGAGGACAAGGGCGGCCTGGCCGACGAGTCCGTGCGCGCCCGGGTCCGCTCCGAGATGTTCGACGTGAGCTACGGCGGGTTCGCGCCGTCCTTCAACGAGGTCAACGACCAGACCCGCAAGGACCTCACCAACGCCGAGCTGATCGCGTTCCCGCTGCTGGCGATCCTGCTGCTCCTCGTGTTCCGCAGCGTGGTCGCCGCCGCCGTCCCCCTGGTCCTCGGCATCCTCTCGATCGTCGGCACCCTCCTCGCGCTGCGCGTGATGGCCTCGTTCGTCGACACCTCACTCTTCGCCCTCAACATCGCCACCGCGCTGAGCCTGGGGCTCGCGGTGGACTACGCGCTGCTGCTCGTCTCGCGTCACCGCGAGGAGGTGGCGGCGCACGGCCGCACCTTCGAGGCGCACCGCCGGGCCGTGCGTACGGCGGGCCGCGCCGCCCTCTTCTCCGGGCTGACCGTGGCCGGCGCGATGGCGGCGCTGGTGCTGATGCCGCAACGGTTCCTCTACTCGATCGGGGTGGCGGGAGCGACCGTCGGTGCCCTGTCGGCCGTGCTGGCGGTCGTGGTGGTGCCGGCGATCCTCGTGGCGCTCGGCCCGTGGATCGACCGGTGGTCGATCCGGCGCGGGGCATCGGTGTCGGCCGCCTCGGACGGCTGGTTCCGGATCGCCCGCGCCGTGATGCGTCGCCCCGTCGTGACCGCCCTCCTCACGACCTCGGCGCTCCTCGCGCTCGCCGCGCCGCTGCTCGGCACGACCCTGACCGGCCCGAGCGCGCAGGCGGTGCCGCCCGGGCAGCAGTCCTACGCGGTGAACGCCTACGTCGCCGACCACTTCGGCCGCGGGCTGGTCGAGGGGGTCTCGCTCACCGTGACCGGCGGGGCCGACGCGACCACCCTGGCCGGGCTCGCGTCCCGGATCGGCGAGGTCGACGGCGTCGCCGCCGTCGCGCCCTTCACCGAGGCCCCGGACGGCGTGGCCTTCACGACGGCCACGCTCGCGCAGCCGGCCCTGTCGGAGCGGTCGCGCGACGCCGTACGCGACATCCGCGACCTCCCCACCGCCGACGGCACCCGTCTCCTCGTCTCCGGCAACACCGCGCGGTTCATCGACGAGGAGGACAGCCTGGTCTCCAACGCACCGCCGGTCATCGCCCTCATCGTGCTGCTGACGGTCGTGCTGCTCTTCCTGCTGACCGGGTCCGTCCTGCTGCCGCTGAAGACCTTGCTGATGAACACCCTCACCCTCTCGGCGGTGGTCGGGCTCCTCGTGCTCGTCTTCGAGAAGGGGTTCGCGCTCGGCCTCCTGGGCTACCACGGCCCCCACGCGGTCGAGGTCACCAGCCTGGTCTTCATCTTCGCCGTCACGTTCGCCCTCGCGACCGACTACGCGGTGCTGGTCATGGCGCGCATCAAGGAGCTGCGCGACGAGGGGCTGTCGAACGCCGACGCTGTCGCGGGTGGAGTGGCGCGCACCGGGCGGATCATCTCGGCCGCCGCGTTGATGATCGCCGTCGTCTTCCTGGCCTTCGCCGTCAGTCCGGTCTTCTTCATGAAGCAGATCGCGGTCGCGATGGCGGTCGGCGTGATCATCGACGCCACGGTCGTCCGCGCCCTCCTCGTGCCGTCGCTGATGCGTCTGCTCGGGCAGGCCAACTGGTGGGCGCCGCGGCCCCTCCGGGCGCTGCACGACCGCTTCGGGATCCGCGAGGAGTAGTAGTCCGTTAGCACCTGTCAACGATCCCTGTATCCTCAGCGCCATGACCGCCGAGGTGCTCATCGATCCGCCTGATCGGCGCAGCCGCATCCTGCGCGCGGCGGCGCAGCACTTCGCCAGCCAGCCCTACGAGAAGGTCTCCACGGTGGCGATCGCCGCAGACGCGGAGTGCAACCGGGGCTGGATCTACCACGAGTTCGGCTCGAAGCGGGACCTCTACCTGGCGGTGCTGCAGAAGACGGCGAAGGTCCCGTCCCTCCCGCCGCTGACCGGCCTGGTGAGCGGCACCGAGAACTTCGACGCGGCCGTGGCCCAGGTCATCGACCGCTGGCTCGACGGGGTCGGGGCGACGCGGGAGTCGTTCCTCGCGCTGCGGCGCGTGCACAGCGGGTCGCACAGCGACCCGGTCGTCAGCGGCGTGCTCCGCGAGATCGACGAGGGCACGATCGACAACGTCCTGGCCACGGTCATGGACGACCCGGCCCAGGCGTCACCGGCGGCGCGCGCCCTGGTCGCGTGCTTCGGCGAGCTCGCCTGGCAAGCACTGTGGGAGTGGCTGGAGTCCGAGCGGCTCGACCGGGAGCAGGTCCACGCCGTGCTCACCAAGTCGCTGGTCTCCCTGCTCGAGCTGGTGCCACGGGTGCTCGGATGAGGCGGTGGGCGACCCTCCTGCCCGTCGCAGCGCTGCTCCTCCCGGGGCTCACCGCGTGCAGCGCCGACGACCCGGCGCAGGCCGGACCGCCGCGGCCGCAGGACGCCGAGAAGGGCGAGAAGGTCGATGTCGAGGCGTTCCTCGACGAGCTCGAGGGGAGCTTCGACGACGGCGCGACCGCACACGTCACCTTCGCGGTGTCGGGACAGGTGAAGCTGCACGGCCGCGGCTCGGTGGAGTACGGCGACGACGGCATGGACGTCGACCTGCGGCTCGCCGACTGGCAGCCCGGGGGCGGCACGGTCGACCTGCGCACGGTCGGCGACGCCACCTACATGCGGGTCCCGGAGTCGCGGGGCCTGTGGGTCGCGATCGGGGCCGACGACCTCGGCCTGACCGACTCGGTCCTGCAGGACGCCGACCCCCGTGCCCAGCTCGACGGCGCGCGCGACGAGATCACCGAGGTGCGCTACAGCGGGGAGGACACCCTTGCCGGCGCCACCGTCCGCCGCTACCAGGTCGTCGCGAAGGTCGCCGCGAGCGCGGCGCCGGGGGCGAGCGGCCCCGCGGTGACCGACTACTGGTTCGACACCGACGGTCGCGTCGTACGACGGTCGGTCGACCTCGGCGCGTCGGGGTCCGCCTCGTTCACCTGGGCCGACTGGGACACGCCGGTCGACATCGTGGCGCCGCCCGAGACCCGCACCATCACGGTGCGCGAGCTGGAGAAGCTGCGCCGCCGGCAATCTGCCGGTTGATGCGAACGAGGCCCCACAGCCCGTGACTTTTCGGCTAGGGTGCCGTTTGTTTCGACAGGATTAGCACCTGTTAAGAATCTGTCCCGAGCCTTCCGCACCACCCGAGACCAGGGGGTCCAGAGACGTGGCGAACGCGATGGTGGGCGCACGCGGCGCCGTCGACTTCGTCGTCGACCACGCACGGACCGGGGTCGTCACCGCGGGGGAGATGGTGCTCCTCGCGTGGGACTCCGCTCTCGCGGCGGCCGTCGACATCGTGCGTGGGCGGTTCTCCTGGGACGAGTTCTTCGAGCAGGCCTGGTTCATGACCCGGGTCTCGCTGTTGCCGACCATCCTCGTCTCGATCCCGTTCGGAGTGATCGTCTCGGTGCAGGTCGGCGGCGTGGCCGGGCAGATCGGCGCGCAGTCCTTCATCGGCGCGGTCAACGCGATCGGCGTGATGCGGCAGGCTGCGCCGCTGGTCGCGGCCGTGATGATCGCCGGCGTGGTGGGAGCGGCGGTCACCGCCGACCTCGGTGCCCGCACGGTGCGCGAGGAGATCGACGCCCTGAAGGTCATGGGGATCTCCCCGATCCAGCGCCTCGTCGCGCCGCGCCTCGTCGCGGCCGTGATCGTCGGGGTCTGCCTCAGCGCCGTGGTGGCGACCACGGCGATCCTGACCGGCTACGTGCTGGTGGTCGGCTCGGGCTCGGTGAGCTCCGGCACCTACCTCGGCGCCTTCATCTCCTTCGGGCAGACCCTCGACCTGGTGATGGCGGTGCTGAAGTCGGCGATCTTCGGCTTCCTCGCGGTGATCGTGGCCGCGCACAAGGGCCTCCACGCCAAGGGTGGCCCGAAGGGCGTCTCCGACGCGGTCAACCAGTCGGTCGTGCTCAGCGTGATCCTGCTCGCCCTGGTCAACGTCGGGATCACCCAGCTCTACGTGATGCTCGTGCCGCAGAGGCTCGTCTGATGGCGTCGACGCGGCTGGGGGACAGCATCGTCGGGCTCGCCGACGGCGTGATGGACACGCTCGCCAAGATGGGCTCGTTCGGACGGTTCGCGGTCCGTGCCGTCGGCGCCGTCCCGCTGACGCTCAAGCGCTACCCGGGCGAGTACATGCGCCAGCTGACCGACATCGCCTGGGGCACCGGCGCGTTGCTCATCGGCGGCGGCACGATCGGCATCATGGTGCTGCTCTCGGTGGCGGCCGGCACCTCGCTCGGCATCGAGGGCTTCAGCGGCCTCGAGCTGCTCAGCCTCGGGCCGCTGACCGGCGCCATCAACGCCGGAGTCAGCACCCGTGAGCTCGCCCCCCTCATCGCCTCCCTCGCGCTGGCCTCGCAGGTCGGCTGCCGCTTCACCTCGCAGCTGGGCTCGATGCGGCTGCACGAGGAGATCGACGCCCTCAGCGTGATGGCGGTGCCGCCGATGCACTACCTCGTCACCACGCGCGTGGCCGCGACGATGACGGCGATCCTGCCGCTCTACTACCTCGGCCTGATCGGCTCGTGGGTCGCCTCCAAGGGCGTGGTCACCGTCGTCTTCGGGCAGTCGGGCGGCACCTACGAGCACTACTTCAGCCAGTTCCTGTCCGGGCGCGACATCCTGATCTCCACCTTCAAGATCCTCGTCTTCACCCTGATCGTCGCCCTGCTGCACTGCTGGTACGGCTTCAACGCCTCCGGCGGCCCGGCCGGCGTGGGGGAGGCGACCGGTCGCGCGATCCGGGCGAGCATCGTCTCGGTGATCCTGCTCGACATGCTCTTCACCCTGTTCTTCTACGGCACCGATCCGGGCGTCAGGATCTCGGGCTAGCGCATGGGCATCCTCCGCTCCGCGCACCGGGACCCGACCCGCAGCGAGCTCGCCGTCCAGGGGGTCGCCGTGTTCGTCGTGATCCTCCTGCTCCTGGGCGTCCTCGTGGTGAAGCTCCGCGGCGGCTTCTCCGACACCGTGCCGGTCACGGCGGAGATGGAGTCGGTCGGCGGCGCGCTGCGCACCGGTGTCGACGTGAAGATGCGCGGCATGGTCGTCGGCAAGGTGGCCGCCATCGACGGGGACGCCCGACGGGTGCGGCTGTCGATGGAGATCGACAAGGACCAGCTCGGCGAGATCCCCAGGGGCGTCGAGGCACGGGTGCTCCCGGCGTCGGTGTTCGGGACGTCGTACGTCGACCTGACCCTGCCGGCCGGAGCAGACGCCTCGCCCGTGCTCGCTGCGCACGACGTGATCCAACAGGACCAGTCGCAGGGCACCCTCGAGCTGCAGACCGCGCTCGACAGCATCGACTCCCTCGTGGACGCGCTCGGGCCGGCCGAGCTCGCGACGGCGCTGCACACGCTGTCCACGGTGCTGGAGGGGCGCGGCGACGACCTCGGCGTCGCGATCGACACGCTCAACCGCTACACCGAGCGGTTCGCTCCGGTGATCCCGCGCGTGCAGAGCGACCTGCGTCTGCTGGCGACCAACCTCGAGGCCGTCGCGCGCAACGCCCCCGACCTCCTCGACGCCACGGACGACGCGCTCGTCACGCTGCACCACCTGGTCCAGCGGCGCGAGCAGCTCGGGCAGCTGCTGGACGGGGGGCTGCTGCTCGTCCAGGACACCGACGACTTCCTGACCGAGCACGAGACCGACTACCTGCACGCCCTGTCGCTCTCGCAGACGATCGTCGGCGCGGTCTACGACGAGCGGGCCGGCGTGAGCCAGACGCTCCTGGAGACGGGCAACCTGTCCCACCAGCTGCTCTCCACCCTCGAGGACGGCTACGCGCGCGTCGAGGGCTACATCTACCTCCGCGGCCCGGACGACTACACCCGTGCCGACTGCCCCCGCTACGGGTCCGACGCGGGAGGCAACTGTGGCTAGCGCCGTGCGCTTCCGGGTCAAGCCGGTGCACGTGAAGGTGATCGCGTTCTTCACGATCTCCGCCATGCTCCTGCTGCTGCTCGCGAACACCATGGCCGACCGGGTCGACGGCGAGACGCACACCTACAGCGCGGAGTTCGCGGACGTGAGCGGCCTGCGCACGGGCGACGACGTCCGGGTGGCCGGCGTGCAGGTCGGGAAGGTCACCTCCATCGAGGTCGACCAGGGCGAGGACGCCACCGCGAAGGTGGCCTTCACCCTGCAGGCGGACCAGCCGCTCCTGGCCAACACCGAGCTCGTGATGCGCTACCAGAACCTGCTCGGACAGCGCTACCTCTCGCTCGTCCAGCCGGAGAAGCGGGGGCCCGCGCTCGACCCCGGCGCGACCGTGCCGATCGACCGCACCAGCCCCGGGTTCGACCTGACGGCCCTCCTCAACGGCTTCCGGCCGCTCTTCGACGTGCTCCAGCCCGACGACGTCAACAAGCTGGCCGAGTCGGTGATCAAGGTGCTGCAAGGGGAGGGCGGCACCGTGGCGGACCTGCTCGACCAGACGGCGCAGCTGACCAACTACCTGGCCGATCGCGACGACCTCTTCGCCGCCGTCTTCGACAACCTGACGCCGGTGCTGGTCGACCTCGCCGGCCAGGGCAACGAGCTGCGCGGCACCGTGCGCCAGCTGACGGGGTTCATGTCCGGGCTCGCGCGCAACCGCAAGGTCTTCGGCCAGACCATCGACGACATCGCCCACGTCATCGACACCAGCGAGACGTTCCTGCGCAACGTGCGGGCGCCGCTGTCGGCCGACGTACGCAAGGCGGCGGACCTGCTGCACATGTACGCCGCCGAGGAGCCGCGCTTCGCCGACGCGATCGACGGGTTCGGCACGCTGATGGGCACGTTGTCGCGGGTCTTCTCCTACCGCAACGCGCTGACCTTCTACTTCTGCGACCTCGACCTCGACCTCGGGCCGGTCACGGTGCGGACCTCCACGCTGCCCGGCTCCTACTCGGAGGTCTGCCGATGAGGCTGATCAGCCGCGACCAGCCGTTCCGGATCGGCATCGCCGCGTTCGTCGCGCTCGGCGTCTTCGGCCTCGTCGTGCTCGCCATCAGCGTGATCCCGTTCGGCGCGCACACCTACCGGGCCGAGCTGGTGCACACCGCGGGGCTGCGGGCCTCCGAGGGGGTGCAGATCGCCGGCGTCGAGGTCGGCGAGGTGCGCAGCGTGAAGGTGGTCGACGACCACGTGCTCGTGACCTTCACCGTCGACAAGGACATCCACCTCGGCGCGCAGACCGAGGCGTCGGTCAAGGTCGGCACCCTGCTGGGCACGCACTACCTCTCCATCGCGCCGAAGGGCGAAGGGGAGCTGGCCGACGACACCATCCCGCTCGCGCACACCTCGGTGCCCTTCAACCTGCAGGACGTCATCGACGAGGGCACCCACGCGGTCGACCAGATCGACGGCAAGCTCATCGCCAAGTCGCTCAGCGTCGTGGCCGACACCCTGCGGGTGGCGGGTCCCAGGCTCGCGCCGGCGTTCAACGGCATCCAGCGGATCTCGAAGGTGATCACCCAGCGCGAGGGCCAGGTGGCCGACCTGCTGGAGGCCTCGCGGCAGATCTCCGACCAGCTCTCGAACAGCACCGGCGACCTGGTGCAGCTCATGCAGCAGTCCAACCTGGTCATCGACGAGCTCGTCCGCCGGCGCGAGGCCATCCGCAACCTGCTCCAGGACATCGGGTCGATCACGACCTCGATCAACCAGATCATGGACGACAACGAGGCGAGGCTGCGCCCGATGCTGCACGACCTCGACACCGTGGTGGGCGTGCTCACCTCGCGCGACAAGCAGCTCAAGGCGGCGCTGCACAGCCTGGCCGTCACCGCGCGCTACATCGCCAACGCCACCGGGGACGGACCGTTCGTCAACCTGTACTTCCCCGAGGTGCTGCCCGACCACGTCCGCTGCGGCCCGACAGGGGGGTGCTGAGATGCGGCGGATGATCGTCGGCCTGCTCAGCCTGGTGCTGCTCGGCTCGGCCGGGGGCTGCCAGCCGATCGTCGGCGGAAACGACCTGGAGATCACCGCGGTCTTCCAGGAGACGTCCGGCCTCTACGTCGGCAACGACGTCGGCGTGCTGGGAGTGCCGGTCGGCAAGATCACCAGGATCGAGCCGAAGGGCGGCGCTGTCGAGGTGACCATGGAGATCACCGACGACGACATCAAGATCCCCGCCGACGCCGCGGCCGTGGTCGTCTCGCGGTCGGTGGCGACCGACCGCTACGTCGAGCTCACCCCGGTCTACAAGGGCGGCAAGGAGATCGCCGAGGGCGCGACCATCCCGATCGAGCGCACCCGCACGCCCGTCGACTTCGACCGCGTGCTCGGCTCCATCTCCGACCTGGCCGCGTCGCTCACCAAGTCACCCGGCGTGACCAACAGCCTCCGGGAGGTGCTGCAGGTGACGGCCGCGGCCTTCAGCGGCAACGGCGACGACCTGCGCGGAGCCGTGAGCGGGCTGGCGGACCTCGTCGACACGGTGCACGGCCAGCGCTCCAACATCTTCGCCACCATGGCTTCGCTCGACCACCTGGCGGGTGGCCTGGTGAAGAACCAGAAGCTGGTGCGCACCTTCGTCCAGAACCTCGGCGGTGCCATCGACCTGCTCAACAGCGAACGTGGCGACATCGCCCACGTGCTGACCTCGGCGTCGGCGACCATCGACCGGATCACGGCGTTCAGCAAGCAGAACCGCGGCACGATCAAGGCCAGCCTGGCCGACGTGCAGTCCCTGATGCGCAGCCTGCTCGACAGCCGGCAGGACCTCGGCGAGACGCTCGAGACGCTGCCCCTGGCCGCGGAGAACATCGCCAACGCGCACACGCCCGAGAACCACATCTGGGTGCGCGGCAACCCGGGCCAGCTGCTCGGCCTGGGCCCGCTGTTCGAGCGGCTCTGCCAGCTCATCGGGCCGGTCTGCAACCTGGCCACCTTCCCCGACCTGGGCGGGATCCTCGGGGGGATCCTGGGCGGGCTCGGCGGCACCGGGGGAGGGCGGACCCCATGAGGCGCTGGCTCACCGGATGCCTGGCCGGGCTGCTCGCCGCCGGCCTCTCCGCCTGCAGCACCGGCTACAAGGACCTCCCGCTCCCGGGGTCCGGGGTCGGGGGCGACACCTACGAGGTCACCGCGGTCTTCGACCAGGCACTCAACCTGGCGCAGGGTGCGCAGGTGAAGGTCAACGGCGTCTCCGTGGGCCGGGTGCAGGACGTGACCGCCGAGGACTTCCAGGCCCACGTGACGATGGACATCAAGGAGTCCACGAAGATCCCCGACGACTCCACCGTCCGGCTGCGCTACGACACCCCGCTCGGTGAGCTGATCGTCCAGGTGACGCCCGGGAGGTCCGCGCACGACCTCGGCGACGGCGACAGCTTCGCCGAGCGTCGTACGACGACGGCGCCCTCGGTCGAGGACGCCCTCGCCTCCGCGTCGATGCTCATCAACGGCGGCCGCCTGGGCGAGCTGCAGACGATCGCCGAGGAGCTCAACACCACCTTCGGCGGCCGGGAGTCGGAGATCCGGGCGAGCCTGGAGCGGGTGACGAGCTTCCTCCACGAGGCCAACGCCAGCAGGGAGGACATCTCGCGCACGCTCGAGGCGCTGCACGCCGTCTCGGCGGTGCTCGCGCAGCGGCGCGGCACGATCCGCAGGGCCCTGCACCAGGTCGGACCGGCGGTCGAGACCCTCGGCAAGGACACCGACAAGGTCGTCGCCCTGCTGACCGGCGCCGAGGGCCTCGCGCGTACGGCGAAGAGGATCGCGCTGCGGGTGGACGACCCGCTGCTGACGATCCTCCACCAGCTCGGGCCGATCGCCGACCAGGTGCTGTCGACGCGGTCGAAGCTGCGGGCCGGGCTCGACGACCTCGTCGCGGTGGCCGATCAGCTGACGCGCACGGTTCCCAGCGACACCCTGCCCCTGCGGGCGCTGCTCCACATCGACGAGACCCAGGTCAACATCCTCGGCGGCGCGCCTCGGCTGCCCGAACCGCCGGTCCGTCCGAAGAAGGGGCAGCTCTACCTGCCCGGCCTCGACCTGCTCCTCGGAGGCCACCGATGATGCGCAAGAACGTCCTCAGCGTCGTCGGCATCGTGTCGGCGTTCGCCTTCTGCCTGCTCTACCTCTTCGGCGTGGCCCTCAGGACGCCGATCACCGAGCCGCGCGTCTACGTGACCGTGAGCCTCCCGCGCAGCGGTGGCCTCTACGAGGGCTCCGAGGTGACCTACCGAGGGGTCCGGGTCGGACGGGTCACCGACCTCCGGCTGACCGACGACGGCGTCGCTGCGAAGGTGCGCCTCGACGGGTCGGCGAAGGTCCCGGCCGACGCGCGGCCGAAGGTGCGCAGCCTGTCGCCGGTGGGTGAGCAGTACATCGACTTCCAGCCGAAGGACGACGAGGGGCCCTACCTCGAGGACGGCGACACCGTCGAGGGGACCGCCGACGACCTGCCGACCAGCCTGGCCACCGCGGCGATCAACCTCAACGCGCTGATCGAGCAGATCGACCCGAAGGCCCTCAAGACCGTGCTGCGGGAGACCGCCTCCGGGCTCGAGGGCACCGCCGACGACCTCCAGCGCATGGTGGTGCAGGGATCGGTGCTCCTCAACGACTTCGACAAGCACTGGGCGATGACCCAGCGGCTGCTCGACAACGGCGACACCCTGCTGCGGATGGGGGAGGACCTCATCCCTACGTTCGACTCGATCACGCGCAACGCCAAGGTCTTCACCGCCTGGCTGCGGACCATCGACCCGGTCCTCGTGCGCCTCCTCGAGAAGGCGCCCGGCCAGATCGAGGAGCTGCGCCGGCTCGTCCACGACGTCGACGGGATCATCGGCGACTACCTCGATCCCTACGTCACGCTGGCCGACTTCGTCGCGGCGCGCGACCCCCACCTGCGCGCGCTGCTGCGCGACTACCCCCGTGGTTTCAAGGCCCTGGCCAGTGCCGTCTACGGCGGCGCGGTCCACCTCAACGGCTTCTTCGAGCACTTCGACTACTGCGGCTACGGCCAGGACGAGCACCCGCCGCGCGACACCGAGCGGCACCCCGCCCAGGACGACGGACACTGCCCGACCAGCTATCCGGCCTCCCAGCGCGGCGCGCAGTGGGCGCCCCCGCCGCTGCGATGAGCACACCCGTGGACACCGACGACAGGACGACGATGACCGACAACCGCTGGCGGGTCGCCGCTGCTGCGCTGGCCGTGCTGCTGGTCGCGGCGATCGCGGGCCTGGTGCTGCTCTGGGGAGACCGGTCCGACGCCCAGGAGCTGAAGGACCACGCGTCGGACGAGGCGGCGGCGACCAAGGCGGCCGAGGAGGTCGTCTACTCGTGGTTGACCTACGACTACCGCACCTACGACGAGGACATGGCGTGGGTGACCGAGGACGGCACCGACTCCTTCCAGGAGCAGTACTCGCCCGAGGCGCTCACCGGGCTGCGCAAGAAGATGATCGGGCCGCGGAAGCTCATCAGCCAGGGCCGGGTCGTGAAGTCGGCGGCCACGTGGGAGAAGGACGGCAAGGTCGAGGTGCTCGTCTTCACCGACCAGACGCTGACGGACAAGGACATCCGCAGCAAGGACGGCCAGGCCCTGCACGCCCGCAGCGGCGTCGAGCTGACGATGGTGCGCGAGCACGGGAAGTGGCTCGTCGACGAGCTCGTGCAGCTGCAGTTCGAGTGAGGCGCCCGGGTCGCCCGGTACGGTGACCCACCATGGAGCACACGCCGCGGATCTGGGGCGGCACGACACTGGCCGAGCGCCAGAAGGACCGTCGCGCGCGCCTGCTCCAGGCGGGTGTGCGGCTGATCGCCGCCGGCGGCGGACAGGCCGTCAGCGTGCGGGCGGTGTGCCGCGAGGCCGGCCTGACGTCGCGGTACTTCTACGAGCACTTCCAGGACCGTGACGAGCTCACCGTCGCGGTCTTCCAGACGCTGGCGGAGGAGGGCCGCGAGGCGATCCTCGCGGCCGTCGCCGAGGCCGCGTCGTCCCGCGACCCGCGTGCGGTCGCGGCCGCGGCCGTCGACGCGGTCGTCGGCCTGGCGCTCGACGACCCGGACCGCGGCCAGGTGATGTTCGTGGCGCCGACCACCGACCCGCTGCTCTTCGAGGCGCGCGACCGGTTCTTCCCGGTGATCGCGGAGATGATCGCCGACCAGATCCCCAAGCGCGACAGCCCCGCCCAGCGCCGGCTGAAGTCGGCCAGCCTGGTGGGCGCCCTGAGCCACGACTTCTTCCTCTACGTCAGCGGCCGTCTCGACGTACCCCGCGAGGTCTTCGTGCAGCACTGCGTCGACCTGCTGCTCACCGTTGCATCGATGCGCGCGAGCCGCCGCTAGCACCGTGACAGCGGGACTGTTACAGTTCTGCTGTCAATGTGAGTACGGAGGTTGTCAGATGGATTTCGAGCTTCCCGATTCGGCCCTCGCCGTTCGTGACGGCGTGGCCGCGGTCGCCGCGAAGTACGACCACGCCTACTGGTCCCGCTGCGAGGAGGAGCACCGCTTCCCGCAGGAGGCGTACGACGACCTGGCGGCCGGCGGCTGGTTCGGCCTCGCGGTCCCGGAGGAGTACGGCGGCGGGGGGCAGGGCCTGCTCGAGCTGGCCGTCGCCAACGAGACCCTCTGCGCCTCCGGCGGTACCGCCGGCTCGTTCTTCTACATCACGACCCCGGGCTTCGGCGGCATGACCATCACCCGCCACGGCACCGAGGAGCAGAAGCAGCGGATCCTGCCCGGCCTCGCGACCGGCCGGTCGCAGTTCTGCCTCGCGCTCACCGAGCCCGACGCGGGGAGCAACGCGCTGGAGATCACCACCTCCGCGCGTCCCGACGGCGACGCCGGCTCCGACCCGGACTGGTTGATCAAGGGTCAGAAGGTCTGGATCTCCAACGTCGAGAACGCCGAGTGGATGGTGGCGGTCACCCGCACCATCCCGGCCGCTGAGGCGCGGCCCCGCACCGCGGGGTTCACGCTCTTCCTCATCGACGTGAAGCAGGCCCTCGCCGACGGCACGCTCACCTTCCAGCCGATCCCGAAGATGGGGTCGAACATCCTCTACTCGAGCCAGGTCTTCCTCGACGACGTACGCGTGCCGGCGGAGAACGTCATCGGCGAGGTCGACCAGGGCTTCGCGGTGCTCTGGGACGTGCTCAACCCCGAGCGCATCCTCGCGGCGGCCGGCGGCATCGGCGCCGCCGACGCCGCGTTGCAGGTGGCCTGCGACTATGCCCGCGAGCGCGTGGTCTTCGGGCGGCCGATCGGTGCCAACCAGGCGTTGCAGTTCCCGCTCGCGCAGATCAAGGCGAAGGCCGAGCTCGGCCGGCTGATGACCTACAAGGCCGCCTGGCTCTTCGACCGGCACCAGCCCTGCGGGTCGGAGGCCAACATCGCCAAGCTGACCGGGGCGCAGGTCGCGTGGGAGGCCGCCAACCAGGCCTTCCAGACGCTGGGTGGGATGGCCTACAGCAAGGAGTACCCGGTCGAGCGGATGTTCCGCGACGCCCGGATCGGCAAGAACATCCCGGTGGCCGAGGAGCTGGTGCTGGCGCACATCGGCACCCAGGCGCTCGGCCTCCCGAAGAGCTACTGAGGCGCGACATGGCCATGGACACCGACGCGCGGACGACCGCCGAGGACATCGACGCGCTCCGCAAGTACATCGACGGCATCACCGCGCTCTACGCGGGCGGCGCCAACGTCATCATGCAGCTGGGCTGGCCCGAGGTCGGTCGCGGTGTGCTCGAGTCGAAGGTCGAGGACGGCCGGACCGACCGGCACCCGGTCAAGCGGGCCCGGACCACCTTCACCTACCTGTCCGTGGCGCTCCTCGGCTCCGACGACGAGCGCGCGGCCTACCGGCGCGAGGTCAACCGGCAGCACGCCCAGGTGCGCTCGCCGGGCGGCACCGCCGAGAGCCCGGTGAAGTACAACGCCATGGATCCCGGGCTGCAGCTCTGGGTCGCCGCCTGCCTCTACTGGGGCATGGAGGACATGGTGCAGCGGCTGCACGGACCGCTGGACGAGGCCACGCTCGACCTGCTCTACCGTCACGGGGCGCGCCTCGGCACCACGCTGCAGGTCCGGGAGGAGATGTGGCCGGCCGACCGCGCCGCGTTCGAGGTCTATTGGCAGCAGGGCCTGAGCCGGGTCTCCTTCGACCCCGAGGTGCGGCGCTACCTGCTCGACGTGGTGCTCGGCTTCCACGCCTTCCCCAAGGTCCTGCAGGTGACGCTCGGCCGCTTCGCGACCTTCATGAACATCGGCTTCCTGCCCGCGCCGGTGCGCGCCGCGATGGACCTGCCGTGGGACCGCCGCCAGCAGCGGCGCCACGACAGCGTCGTGCGCGTGACGCGGGTGGTGAGCCGCTTCCTGCCGTCGTTCGTCCGCAGCCAGCCCTTCCCGCTGCTGCTGTGGGACCTCCGCCTGCGACGGCGGTTCGGCCGCAAGCTGATCTGACCCCGTGGCGGTGTGGTTGGGTGGGCCACCGTGAGCGAGATCGAGAGCGCTGGGACGCCTGCGGGCCCGATCGCGTACGTCCGCCGTGGCGCGGGTGAGCCGCTGCTGCTGATCCACGGCGTGTCCGGCCACCACGGCATGTGGGGCGAGTCCTTCCTCGCCGCGGTGGCCGAACGCTTCGACGTGGTGGCCTTCGACCACCGCGGGATCGGCCGGTCGTGGCGGGTCGCCGAGGAGTTCACGGTGGCCGACCTCGCCGGTGACGCGGTCGCCCTCCTCGACCACCTCGGCTGGGAGAGCGCGCACGTGCTGGGCGCGTCGATGGGCGGCGCGGTCGCGCAGGAGCTGGCGCTGGCGCATCCTTCGCGGGTCCGGCGGCTGGTGCTCGGCTGCACCTGGGCCGGCGCGGACGCGCTGGAGGAGACCTTCGGCGAGCACGCCCCGAACTTCATGGCGTCGGCGACCTGCGGACAGCGCCGGCTCGCGCTCGACCTGATGGTCGAGGCCAACCTCTCGCCCGGCTTCAGCGCCGGGCCCGGACGCTACGAGGAGTTCGCCGCTGCCGCGGTCTCGGTGCGCGTCCCCGGCCCGGTGACGGTGTGGCAGATGCAGGCGGCCCAGGCCCATGACGCCCGCGACCGGCTGGGAGCACTCACCGCGCCGACGCTGGTCCTGCACGGCACCGGCGACACCGTCGTACGGCCGGGCGCGGGGGAGCGGCTCGCCTCGCTGCTCCCCGACGCGAGCCTCGAGCGGTACGACGGCGCGGGACACCTCTTCTTCTGGGAGCAGCCCGAGCGTGCCGCCGCTGCGGTCGTCGCGCACCTCCTGGGGCGCCCGTCACAGATCTGAGCCTCGGCCGGTCACTGACGTGATCGGTCCTTGACGGTCAGATCACATTGACACCGGGACTGTGACAGTCCTACTGTCAGCGTTATGCGCGACATCTTCGAGGCAGAGCACGAGGACTTCCGGCAGACGGTGCGGACCTTCTTCGAGAAGGAGGTCGTCCCCCACCACGACCAGTGGGAGCGCGACGGCATCGTCCCGCGCGAGCTCTGGCTGAAGGCGGGCGAGGCGGGGCTGCTCTGCTTCGACGTGCCGGAGGAGTACGGCGGTCCCGGCATCGACGACTTCCGCTTCAACGTGATCGTCTCGGAGGAGCAGACCCGGTCCGGCGCCAACGGCCCCGGCTTCTCGGTGCACACCGACATCATCGTCCCCTACCTCACCAGCCTCGCGACCGACGAGCAGAAGCAGCGCTGGCTCCCGGGCTGTGTCAGCGGCGAGCTCATCACCGCCATCGCGATGACCGAGCCGGGTGCCGGCTCCGACCTCCAGGGCATCCGCACCACCGCCGTCGACCAGGGCGACCACTACCTGCTCAACGGCTCGAAGACGTTCATCTCCAACGGCATCAACGCCGACCTGGTGATCGTGGTCGCGCGGACCGATCCCGAGGCCGGCCACAAGGGCATCAGCCTGCTCGTGGTCGAGCGCGACATGCCCGGCTTCGAGCGGGGCCGCAACCTCGAGAAGGTCGGCCTGCACGCGCAGGACACCTCCGAGCTCTCCTTCACCGACGTCCGCGTGCCGAAGGAGAACCTGCTCGGCGCGGAGGGCTCCGGCTTCATCTCCCTGATGATGAACCTCCCGCAGGAGCGGCTGATCATCGCCTGCCAGGCGGCCGCGGCGTGCGACGGCATCGTGGAGATGTGCCTCGACTACGCCAAGACCCGGCAGGCGTTCGGCAAGCCGATCGGCAAGTTCCAGCACAACCGCTTCCTCATCGCCGAGATGCACACCGAGGCGACCATCACCCGCACGTTCATCGACGACTGCGTGCGCAAGCACGTGAAGGGCGAGCTCGACGCGGTGGGCGCCTCCCAGGCGAAGTACTGGGCCACCGAGCTGCAGAACAAGCTCGTCAACCAGGCCGTCCAGCTGCACGGTGGCTACGGCTACATGCTGGAGTACCCCATCGCCCGTGCGTACCTCGACAGCCGCATCTCGACGATCTACGGCGGCACCACCGAGGTGCAGAAGGAGATCATCGGCCGCAGCCTGGGGCTCTAGCCGGTCCGAGCCCTCGCTGCGTCGTTGTCAGCGTGACCCCAGGGTCACTCTGACAACGACGCGCCGGGTCGGTCAGCTCTTCAGGGCCGGGAGCACCTTGTCGCCGTACGCCTGGATCATCGCTTTGTAGTGCGGGCCCATGTTGGCGACGTAGACCTCGTCGAAGCCGGCCTCGAGGTAGGGACGGAAGGCCGCGACGTGGCGGTCGACGTCGGGACCGCAGACCGTGCTCTCGCGGATCGACTCCTCGGTGACGAGGGTGCTCGCCTGCGCGAAGTGCTGGGGCGAGGGGAGCACCTGTGCGAGCTCGCCCGGCAGGCCGGCGTTGGGCCAGAGGCGGTGGGCGTGCCCGGCGCCCTCGTCCTCGGAGTCGGCCCAGGCCACCTTGAAGCCGGCGGCGAGCGGCTTGCCGGCGCCGTCGCGGCGGAAGGCGTCGACGACCTCGCCCTCGGGGCTCATCGTGATCAGGCCGTCGCCGATGCGGCAGGCGACCTCCGCGGCCCTGGGGCCGAAGGCGGAGACGTAGACGGGCGGCGGGTCGTCGCGGCGCGTGTAGATCCGTGCGTTCTCGACCGTGTAGTGGGTGCCGTGGTGCTGGACGGCCTCGCCCTTCCAGAGCTCGCGCATCACCTCGACCGCCTCCTCGAGCATCTCCAGGCGCACCTTCTCGGGTGGCCAGGCGTCGCCGAGGATGTGCTCGTTCAGCGCCTCGCCGGTGCCGATGCCGAGTCGGAACCGTCCCTCGAGGAGCACGTGGGAGGTGGCCGCGGCCTGGGCGATGACCGCCGGGTGGATGCGGACGGTCGGGCAGGTGACGGCGGTGGTCACCGGCAGCCGGGTGACGCGGGACAGGGCGCCGATCATCGACCAGACGAAGGCGCTCTCGCCCTGCTCGTCGTTCCAGGGGTGGTAGTGGTCGCTGATCCAGAGCGCCTCGAAGCCGGCCTCCTCGGCGAGGACGGCCTGCTCGAGGAGCTCGTCGACGCCGTACTCCTCGCACGAGAGGAAGTAGCCGATCAGGGGTGCGGACATGGGCGGGCTCCTTCGCGAGGGGACCCTGTCGACGTACCCGATCGGCCCGCGGGCATCCGTGCCCCGGCCCTCGGTCGGGTCAGCGACTCTCGAGCGCCCGCACGATCGCCTGGTTGGAGGCGCGCTGGAAGGAGGCCACGAGAGCCTCGAGGGTGAGCTGGCGCAGCTTGCCGAGGCTGTACTCGAACCGGTCGCGCTCGGCGTCGGTGTGCTCCTGCGCGCGGAACGGCGCGAGCACCTGCGCGCGGAACAGCTCGGTGAGCTCGTCGGAGAGCGCGTCCATGTGGCGGCCGATCAGGTCGTCCGCAGCGAGCACGGCGTCCCGGGGGATGTCGAGGTCGAGCAGCTGGCTGGTGATCGGGAAGGTCATCTGCAGCTCGAAGCCCTCGTCGGTCTCGCGGACGGCGCGCATCTTCGTCAGCCAGGTGACCTCGGCCTTGGTCAGCTTGCGGCCGGCGCGCTTGTCGAGCTCGCTGCGGGTGACGGTCTCCGTCCGGGCGTTGGCCCACGGGGTCAGCATCACGCGCTGGATCACGAGGTCGTCGGCGCTGGCGCCCTCGGGCACCCGCTCCAGGTACTCCTGGATGTCGGCCAGCGAGAAGCCGTGCTCCTGGAGCGCCCGGACCAGCTGCAGGGCGGCGAGGTGGCGCTCGTCGTAGAACGCCAGGCGGCCGCGGCGCTCGGGCGGGGGGAGCAGGCCGAGGCTGGCGTAGTAGCGCGCCGTGCGGACCGACGTCGATGCCGCGCTCGCGAGCTCGTCGATCGTCAGCAGGCCTTCGTCGGTGTTGCCAGCCTCACTCACGCTTGCATGCTAACAGTCAAACTGTCACAGTAGAACTGTCAACGTTTGGAGGAAGGGGTACGGCGGGCGATGCAGCTGCCACTCGACCGGGTCGCGGCCTGGATGGACGCCCGTGGTCTCCGAGCCGGCCCGATCACCGCCGTCCGTCCGCTCGCCGGCGGCACCCAGAACATCATGCTGCGCTTCACCCGCGACGGCCGCGATTTCGTGCTCCGGCGCGGCCCCGAGCACCTCCGTCCGGGCAGCAACAAGGTCATCACCCGCGAGACGCGGGTGCTCGGCGCACTCGCCGGCACCGACGTGCCGCACCCCGAGCTCATCGCCGCCTGCGAGGACGCCTCGGTGCTGGGCGATGCCGTCTTCTACCTGATGGAGCCGATCGAGGGCTTCAACGCCGGCGCGGAGCTGCCCGACCCGGCCGCCGGGACCGCCGACCGCCGGCGGCAGCTGGCCTTCTCGATGGTCGACGCACTGGCCGCGCTCGGAGCCGTCGACCACGTCGCCGTCGGCCTCGCCGACTACGGCCGACCCGAGGGCTTCCTCGAACGACAGGTCGGCCGGTGGCTCTCCGAGCTCGCGTCGTACGACGGCCTGGCGGGCTATCCGGGGCCGGACATCGGCGACGTGGCCGGCGTTGCCCGCTGGCTGGAGGAACGGGTCCCGCGGCAGTGGCAGCCCGGGGTCCTGCACGGCGACTACCACGCGTGCAACGTGATGTTCCGGCGCGACGAGCCCGCGGTCGCGGCGATCGTGGACTGGGAGATGTCGACGATCGGTGACCCGCTGCTCGACGTCGGCTGGATGGTCGCGACGTGGGACCTGCCCGGGGCGCCCGACGAGTTCGCGGGGCTGCTGGCCCGCGCCGGGGGACTGCCGAGCGGCGCCGAGCTGGTCGAGCGCTACGCGACCCGCACGTCCCGCGACCTCACCCACCTGACCTGGTACGTCGTCCTCGCCTGCTTCAAGCTCGGGATCATCCTCGAGGGCAGCAACGCGCGGGCCGACGCGGGACTGGCGCCGCGCGAGATCGGCGACCGACTGCACACCACCACGGTGCGGCTCTTCGAGCGCGCCCACGAGCTCATGGACGGAGCAGCATGATCGACTTCGAGGTCCCCGCGGAGACCGCAGCGCTGGCGGAGCGGATCCGCGCGTTCGTCACCGACGAGGTGGTGCCCTACGAGAAGGACCCGCGACTGACGCAGCACGGCCCCACCGAGGACCTGCGGCGCGAGCTCGTCGAGAAGGCCCGCACGGCCGGGCTGCTCACCTTCCAGGCGCCCGCGGAGATGGGCGGCATCGCGCCGAGCCACCTCGAGCAGGCGGTGCTCTTCGAGGCGGCCGGCTGGTCGACGCTCGGGCCGATCGCCCTCAACTGCGCGGCTCCCGACGAGGGCAACATGTTCCTGCTGTCGAAGATCGCCAACCCGGCTCAGGTCGCGGAGTACCTCAAGCCGATCGTCGACGGGCGGCAGCGCTCGGTCTTCGCGATGACCGAGCCCGGCGGTGCGGGCTCCGACCCCGGCCAGCTGACGACGGCGGCCGTCCGCGACGGCGCCGACTACGTGATCAACGGTCGCAAGTGGCTGATCACCGGCGCCAACGGCGCGGGCACCTGGATCATCATGGCCGACCTCGAGGGCGTCGGTCCGACGCTCTTCCTCTGCCACGGCGACGCGCCGGGCATCGTGATCGAGCGGACCATGGACACGATGGACCGCAACTACGTCGAGGGCCACGGCGTGGTGCGCTTCGACGACCTCCGCCTGCCGGCGAGCGCGCTGCTCGGCGAGGAGGGCCAGGCCTTCCGCTACGCCCAGATGCGGCTCGCGCCGGCCCGGCTCACGCACTGCATGCGCTGGCTCGGTGCGGCCTCGAGGGCCCAGGAGATCGCCCTCGACCACGCCCGCACCCGCACCGCCTTCGGCAAGCCGATCGGGCAGCACCAGGGCGTCGGCTTCATGCTCGCCGACAACGAGATCGCGCTGCAGCAGTGCCGCCTGATGATCTGGTGGGCGTGCTGGCAGCTCGACCAGGGTGCCCGTGGTCGTCACGAGAGCTCCATGGTGAAGGCCGCCGTCTCGGAGCAGCTCTTCCAGGTCGCCGACCGGTGCGTCCAGGTGCTCGGCGGCATGGGCATCAGCGACGAGACCCCGGTCGCCATGATCTTCCGCGACATCCGCGCCTTCCGCCTCTACGACGGCCCCACCGAGGTCCACAAGTACGCCATCGCCCGCCAGGTGCTCGGTCGCTGACCCGCGCGGGTCAGGTGAGGCGGGCGGCGAGGCGCTGGGCGTTCATGTAGGCGATCGACTCGATGGAGATCATCGGGTTGACGCCGGAGGCGGTGGGGAAGCAGGAGCCGTCGGCGACGACGAGGCCGCGGAGGTCCCAGGTCTCACCGTCGGGGTTGGTCGCCGACATCTCCGGTGAGCCGCCCATCCGCGCGGTGCCCATGATGTGGAGAGCGGCCATCGTCATCCGGCCGGGTGCGTAGCCCTCCGCCAGCGCCGCGGCGGCGAACTGCTCGACGGAGCCGCTGCGGCCGGGCCGGTAGCCCACCGGGCGGGCGTGACCGGTGAAGACCTCGGTGGCGCCGGCCGCCTGGGAGATCTCGGCGGCGCCGACGATCCCGCGGTGCATGTGGGCCGCATCGTGAGGGGAGAGCCGGTAGTGGGCGACCGGCTCACCCTGCTTGTCGACCTTGACCTCGCCCGGGTCACGGTCGCGGACGATCACCGCCACGGGCGCGAGGTGGGCGAGGTCGGTCATCAGGGCGGCGTGCTCCGCCGCGCCGTGCCAGGGCAGGAAGCCGGCGCCGAACGCCGCCGTGATCGGCGCGGTCTCGTAGATGACCCCGTAGCCCTCGCCGTCGAGGTCCCGGTGCTCCTTCGAGTAGCGGCTCTGCGGCGGCCCGGTCCACGGCAGCACGTCCTCTTCGTAGCGCGCCCAGACGGCGGTCGCCGGGTGCAGCCGCAGGTTCTTGCCGATGTTGCGGTTGCCGAGTCCGCTGCGTCGGAGCAAGGCCGGGGTCTGGAGGGAGCCGGCGGCGACCACCACGGCACGCGCACGTAC
This sequence comes from Nocardioides candidus, assembly GCF_041321175.1. Taxonomy (NCBI): domain Bacteria; kingdom Bacillati; phylum Actinomycetota; class Actinomycetes; order Propionibacteriales; family Nocardioidaceae; genus Nocardioides; species Nocardioides candidus. Next base: position 988,564 of record NZ_JBGGWC010000001.1, read on the forward strand.
GACGACCCGCGCCCCGCTCGCGGACCGGCCCTCGACCCCCGTGGCCCGGCCCTGCGCGCTGAGCACCCGTTGCGCCCGGGTGCCGACGAGGATCCGCGCGCCTGCCTCCTGCGCGTCGACCAGCCAGGTCTTCGCGGTCGACTGCTTGGCGCCGAGGCGGCAGCCCAGGCCACACCGACCGCACTCCACGTCCTGCTCGCAGCCGATCACGTTGCGAGGCATCGCGTCGACGTGCCAGCCGAGCTTCTCCAGCCCTCGCTGCAGCAGCGCGTCGCGGATGCCGGCACGGTCGTGGTCGGTGTTGACGCCGAGTCGTGCGCAGACGGCATCGAGCGCGTCGCCGTACTCCTGCTCGGTGAACTGCCGCGCCCCCAGCGACGCCCATTGCTCACGCACGTCGTCCGGCGTCCGGAACGACGTCGTGTAGTTCACGACGGTGCCACCGCCGACCCCGGAGCCCTGCATGAAGGCGATCTGGCCCTCCGCCGTCATGGTGGGGGCCGGCGCGTACAGCTGCGTGAACGCCGTCAGCTCGGCACCGTCGATGTCGGCGTCGTCGTGGTACTGCCCGGCCTCCAGCACGACGACGTCGAGGCCGGACGCCGCCAGGACGCCGGCCGCGGCGCCGCCGCCCGCGCCGGACCCCACGACGACCACGTCGCAGGTCAGCTCGGTGTCCGCCGTGACGTGGGTGGGCTGGAGGAGGCGTGGGGGCGCGTCGGGGCGGACGCCGAACGGCGGCGCGTAGCCGGTGCGCTCCCAGAGCGGTGATCGCCCGGTCGGGCCGGGGCTGGCGTAGGAGGCCACGAGCAGCCCGAACCGCAACCCCGCGAAGATCGCCCGCTTCTGGGGCATCCGTGACCGGGCGAGGGCCAGCAGGAACCTCTCGCGTCCGGCTTGGTCGAGGTCGCCGAACCGCACCGGTCGGCCGGTGACGAGCGCGCCGAGACTGCGCGAGGTCCACAGCCGCAGCAGCATCTCGAGCTGACGGCGGTCGGCCAGCCGCGGGTTGTTGGCGGTCATGTCGAACATCACGTCGACCCCGCCCACCTCGGAGGCCGACGGCATCCCGTCCGCCGCGGGGAGGAAGGTGTCGGCGATGAGGGTGGCGGCTGCGCGCAGGCGCTCGGCGTCGGCCATGGCGTGAACCTACGCGCAACCGGTCGAGCCAACAACGGGTCGGGAAAGTCAATCCCTGACATCTGAAGACGGCTGTGGTCAACTGGGGTCGTGAGCGCGCCGTACGACGTCGCCGGCCACGTGCCGTCCCGTCAGAGCTGGGTCCTCAATGCCGTCATGCGGCCCACCTTCAAGCAGGTCAGCCGGGTGCTGCCAGGCTCGGCCGTGGGGCTGCGCGTCACCCGCGTGGCCATCGAGGCCGCGTGTGTCGCCGCGGGCTTCGACAAGGTGCCGCACACCCCGGTGCGCGCGCGCACCGACGCCGGGCAGGTCCGCGGCGAGTGGGTCGGGCCGGCGGCCGAACGGGGGGACAAGGTGCTGCTCTACGCGCATGGCAGTGCGTACGCCGTCTGCTCGCCCCGGACCCACCGGCGGTTCGTCGCGGCGCTGGCCCGGCGCACCGGTCGTCGTGCGTTCAGCCTGGACTACCGGCTCGGCCCCGAGCACAGCTTCCCGGCCGCCCACGAGGACATGGTGCGTGCCTACCTGTGGCTGCTGGGGCAGGGCCACCGGCCGGCCGACATCGTCGTCGGCGGCGACTCCGCCGGCGGCCACCTGTCGTTGAGCCTCTGCGGGGAGCTGCGCCGTCGCGGGGTGGCGATGCCCGCCGCGCTGGTGCTCCTCTCGCCCCTGGTCGATGGCAGCTTCGACACGGCCGCGGCCGCCTACCGGAGCAGCCGCGACGCCGTCGTGGTGCCGCGCTACGCCCGGCGGGTCATCCGGCACTACTTCCGGACCGCCACCCCCAGCGACCCGCGCTTCGACGTGTCGGCCGAGGCGGGCCGTGACCTCCCGCCGACCCTGGTCATCACCGGCGGCGGCGAGATGATGCGCGGTGACTCCGAGCTGTGGAGCCAGGTGCAGTCCGAGGCCGGCGGGCACTGCGAGCTGCAGGTCTGGCCGGGCCAGGTGCACGTCTTCGCCGTGTTCGGGATCGTGCCGGAGGCGCGGCTCGCGATCGCCGAGGTCGAGCGCTTCGTCGCCGAGCTCGACGAGGCGGGCCTGGGCTCGGAGGTGGGCTGACGTGCCGCCGGTCGCCCGCACGTCCTACGTCACCTGCCCGCTGTGCGAGGCGACCTGCGGGCTGGAGGTGGTCGTCAGCGGACCCGAGATCAAGGTCCGCGGCGACAAGGAGGACGTCTTCAGCGCTGGCTACACCTGTCCCAAGGGCGTCTCGATCGGCGCTCTGCACACCGACCCGGACCGGCTGCGCGCGCCGCTGGTGAAGCGCAACGGCCGGTTCGTGGAGGTGGGCTGGGACGAGGCGTTCGCCGAGGTGGAGGCGCGGCTGCTGCCGATCATCGACGCGCACGGCCCGCAGGCCGTCGCGGCGTACTTCGGCAACCCGACGGCCCACTCGCTCGCGGGCGCGCTCTACCTCCGCGCGCTCATCAAGGCGCTCGGCACCACCAACGTGTTCAGCGCCGGCAGCGTCGACCAGATCCCCAAGGTGTTCGCCTCCGGCTATCTGTACGGCGACCCGGCAACCGTCGCGATCCCCGACCTCGACCACACCGACCACCTCCTGGTGATCGGCGGCAACCCGCTGGTCTCCAACGGCAGCCTGATGACCGCGCCCGACGTGCGTCGCCGGCTCCGGGAGATCCGCGAGCGCGGCAAGGTCGTCGTGGTGGACCCCGTGCGCACGCGGACCGCCGAGGCGGCGACCGAGCACGTCGCCGTACGACCGGGCAGCGACGCGCTGCTGCTGTTCGCAATGGTGCACACGATCTTCGAGGAAGGTCTCGACACCCTCGCGGACGCCGCGGAGCACGTCGCGGGCGTCGAGGAGGTGCGTGGCCTGGCCAAGGGCTTCGCGCCCGAGGACGTCGCCGCGGCGACCGGCGTCGACGCCGCGACGATCCGACGGCTCGCGCGCGAGCTCGCGCAGGCCGAGCGAGCGGCCGTCTACGGCCGCATGGGTACGACGACGCAGCGGTTCGGCACCATCGCGAGCTGGCTCGTCGACGTGCTCAACGTCATCACCGGCAACCTCGACCGTCCGGGCGGCGTGCTCTTCCCGACAGCCGCCGCCGGCCAGCCCAACACCCGCCCCGGGCCGCGCAAGCCGTTCCGGCACGGGCGTTGGCACAGTCGCGTCCAGGGCCTGCCGGAGGTGATGGGGGAGCTCCCGATGGCGGCCTTCGCCGATGAGCTGCTCACTCCTGGCGAGGGGAGGCCGCGCGCATTGCTGACGGTCTGCGGCAACCCGTGCGTGAGTGCGCCCAACGCCGCGCGCATCGACGAGGCGCTCGCCGGGCTCGACTTCATGGTCAGCCTCGACGTCTACCTCAACGAGACGACCCGGCACGCCGACGTCATCCTCCCCGGTCCGACGCCGTTGGAGCGGCCGCACTACGACCTGCTTCTCTACCAGTACTCCGTGCGCAACATCGCGCGGTGGTCGGAGGCGCCGCTGCCGACCGACATGCCGCAGGAGTGGGAGACCATGCTCCGGCTCACCGGCATCCTGATGCGGCTCGGTCCCGATGCCGACGTCGCCGCGCTCGACGACGGGCTCGCCGCCCAGGTCGCGGCCATCAACGGCACCGCCCCGGAGCCTGGCCTCACCGGACCGCCGCGGCTGCTCGACATCTTGCTGAAGGCCGGCCCCTACGACCTCACCTTCGCCGACGTCGCCGCCGCGCCGCACGGCCTCGACCTCGGCCCGCTCCGGCCCCGGCTCCCCGACGTGCTTGCCACGGCGAGCGGCAAGGTCGAGCTCGCACCGACCGAGATCACCGGTGACGTGGCCCGTCTGGAGGCCGAGCTCGCCGCGCCGCCTCCCGACGGCCTGGTGCTCATCGGCCGCCGCCACCTGCGCTCCAACAACTCCTGGATGCACAACGTCGCCGCCCTCAACAGCGGCTCCAACGCCTGCACCCTGCAGGTGCACCCCGAGGACGCGGCGCGGCTGGACCTCGTCGACGGGGCGGACGCCCGGCTCACCACCCGCACCGGCTCCGTGGTCGCGCCCGTGGAGGTCACCGACGCGATCCGTCCCGGCGTGGTGAGCCTGCCCCACGGGTGGGGCCACGCCGTCGACGGCGCCCGCGCCGCCGTCGCCGGTGAGCGGCCGGGCGTCAACAGCAACCTGCTCGCCGACGACCGGCTGGTCGACGTACCGACCGGGACCGCCGTCGTCAACGGCATCCCGGTCGAGGTCGCGCCCGCCTGACCCGTCGCCCCTGACCTACGGGTCGTTATTTTCGGAATTCACGACCCGTACGTCAGGGGGATGCGGATCAGGTGCGCGCGTAGAGCGCGTCGATCTCGGCGGCGTACTTCTCCGCGATCGGCTTGCGCTTCAGCTTCATCGTGGGCGTGAGCTCGTCGCCGCCCGGCTCCCAGGTGGTGGGGATGATCGCGAACTTCTTGATCTGCTCGACGCGCGCCAGCTTCTCGTTGGCCTGGTCGATGCCGGCCTGCACGAGGGCGTGCGTCGCCGGGTCGGCGGCGACGGCGGCGGGGGAGGGGTCGGCGAGGCCGGCCTTCTCGGCATAGGCCGCGCACGCGTCGGGGTCGAGGGTCAGCAGCGCCGTGACGAACGGCTTGTCGTCGCCGATCGCGACCGCGCTCATCACCAGCGGGCAGGCGACCTTGATCGCGCCCTCGATGTTCTGCGGCGACATGTTCTTGCCGGCCGCGTTGATGATGAGCTCCTTCTTGCGGTCGACGATGCGCACGTAGCCGTCGTCGTCGATGGTCGCGATGTCGCCGGTGTGCATCCAACCGTCGCTGTCGATCGCCTCGGCGGTGCGGTCGGGGTCGTTGCGGTAGCCCTTCATCAGGAGCGGGCCGCTCACCAGGAGCTCGCCGTCGTCGGCCAGCTTGATCCTGGTGCCGCCCGGCACCACCTTGCCGACCGTGCCGATGCGGATGCCGTCGGGCGGGTTCATCGTGACCACGGCCGAGGTCTCCGACATGCCCCACACCTCGAGCACCGGGATGCCGAGCCCCAGCATGAAGGCGAGCGCGTCGGGCGCGATCGCCGAGGCGCCGGTCGCCGCGACCTTCACGCGGTCCAGCCCCATGCGCTCACGCAGCTTGCTGAGCACCAGCCGGTCGGCCAGCGCGTGCTGCACCTTGAGCAGGGGCGGGACCGGCTTCCCGTCCGACCGCAGCCAGGCGACCTTCGTGCCGGTGCTGATCGCCCAGCCCGCGATCTTCCGCTTGCGCTCGTCGGGCTCGGCGGCGAGGGCCGCCTCGATGCCTGCCTTGACCTTGTACCAGACCGCCGGCACGGCGCCGAAGAACGTCGGCCGCACGCTGGAGAGCGCGGGGATCATCTGCTTCGGGTCGTCGACCGTGGTGATCTGGATGCCGAACCGCAGGTTGTTGTAGTGCGCGCCCCACCGGTTGGCGATGTGCGCGTCGGGCAGGTAGGACACGAGCGAGTCGTCGTGCGTGAGCGGGTAGTAGTCCTCGAGCGCGTCCATCTCCGCCATCAGGTTGGCGTGCGTCAGCTCGACGCCCTTGGGCGGTCCGGTGGTGCCGGAGGTGTAGATGAGGGTCAGCACGTCGGAGGGCTGCACCTGCTGCCACCCCGCGTCGAAGTCGTACGACGGGTCGCCGCTCGCCTCGAGGTCCGCCAGCGTCCGCGCGCCCTCCACGCCCTCGGCCGGGCCGTCGACCACGAAGAAGTGCTCGATCCGGCCGTCGGTGTCGGCGAGCCGCAGCTTCTCGAGGAACTGCAGCTCGGTGATGACGACCTTGTTGCCCGCGTTGGAGAACAGGTAGGCGATCTGCTCGACGGCGAGCGTGTTGTAGATCGAGAAGGGCGTCGCGCCGGTGTGGAGGACACCGGTGTCGGCGACGTGGAACTCGGGCCGGTTGGTGAGCATCAGTGCGACGGTGTCGCCGTGGCCCACGCCGAGAGCGGCGAGGCCGGCGGCGACCTTGCGGACCCGCTCGTCGTACTCGCGCCACGTGAGGGAGACGCTGTCGTCGGGCGTGCGGACGGCGACCGCGTCGGGCCGGACCTTGGCGGTGCGCTGGAAGGCGGCGCAGAGGGTGTTCGGGGAGGTCACCGGGTCACACTACTTTCGTCGATACTGAACTGACAACAGACGTTTCCAGTCATCGGGCGGCGTGCTCGCGACGCCAGGCTCTCCGGGCCTGCGGCACCAGGCGGGCCTGCACGGGCAGCCGGCCGAAGGTGTGCTGGATCCCCGCTCCGATCCTGCGGAGCCGGCGCTCGTCGGCCTCGCTCCAGTCCAGGTCCATCCGCTCGCGCAGCTGGATCGGCAGGGTGCCGCGCAGCACCCACGCCATCGCGTCGAACTGCGTGTCGGACAGCGGCCGCCACAGCACCTCAGGAAGGTACCGCGTCGGGGACGGCCCGAAGATGCCCTTCTTCGTGCGGTTGAACGTCGACCGCGCGATCGCGTTGGGCACGAGGACGTCCTCCACCATGTGGTCCCAGTAGTCGACGAACTCGGCGTAGGTCGTCGGCGTCCCCGCGGCGGAGACGCCGTAGAGGGAGTACCACTGGCGCGACTCCTGGAAGAGCAGCTCCTTCTGGTCCTCCGACAGCGGCGTGCCGAAGAAGTCGCGCAGGGCGACCTGGAGCTCGAAGAAGGTGGCGTGCGTCCAGTAGAAGACCTCGGGGGTGAGCGCGCTGTAGCGCGTGCCGTCCGCGAGCGTGCCCTTGAGGTGGCGGTGGTAGTCGCGGACCCGCGCCGCGGTGGCCGGTGCGTCGGCGTCGTACACGACGCCGAGGATCTGCGGCAGCGACCGGAGGATCCGCTTCATCGGCCCCTGGAAGTACGTCGAGTCGTGGTCGCGCAGTGCCTGGTCGACCGCCGGGTGCATCGTCTGCAGCAGGCCCGCGCGCATGCCCACGAGCAGCATCCGCTGGTCGCCGAACAGTCGCCAGGTGAGGGAGTCGGCCCCGAGCGCCTCGCCCGGGCGGGCGACGTACACCTTGGTCATCGAGCTCAAGCGAGCCGCCTCAGGGTCACGGGGAAGTTGTCGGTGGGGACCACCAGCGAGGTGTTGTCCCACTCGATGACGTAGTCGGGGTCGATCTCGAGCTCGAAGGTGGTGAGCATCTTGTGCATCAGCGCCTTCACCTCGTTGGTGCCGAACGCCATGCCGATGCACTTGTGCGCGCCGCCGCCGAAGGGCACGTAGCCGTAGCGGTGGGCCTTGTGCTCGTTGCGGGGCTCCACGTGGCGCGTCGGGTCGAAGTCGTCGACCGCGACCCAGTGGTCGCCGATCGTGTGCAACGCCCCCGGCACGACGATGACCAGCGTCCCCTTGGCCACGTAGCGGCCGTCGAGGCTGGTGTCGGCGGTGGTGCGCCGGACCAGGGCGGGCACCGGCGCCACCAGCCGCATCGCCTCCTTGAAGACCATGTCCAGGGTGGTCAGCGAGTCGAGCTCGTCGATGGTGGGCGTGGACGTCCCGAGGGCGAGCGACTCGGCGCGTGCCTTGTCCTGCCACTCGGGGTGCTTGGCGAAGTAGTAGGACATGGCGGTCGCGGTGATGGTGGAGGTGTCGTGGGCGGCCATCATCAGGAAGATCATGTGGCTGACGATGTCGTCGTCGGTGAACCGCATGCCGTCCTCGGTCTCGACGTGGCACAGCGCGGCGAAGAGGTCGTCGTCCTGAGAGGCGCGCTTGGCGGGGATCTGGGAGCGGAAGTACGCGTCGAGCACCTTGCGGCCCGCGAGGCCCTTGTTCCAGCGGGTCGGCAGCAACGGCAGCGGGGTGCGGACGAGACCGGTGCCCGCGCGTACGGCGTCGATGAACGCCTGCGTCAGCGCGTGCGTCTCGTCGTCGGGCTCGGTGCCCATGAAGATCTCGGTCGCGACGTCGAGCGACAGCGCCTTCACCGCCGGGTACATCAGCATCGGCTCGTCGGTCGGCCAGGCCGGTACGGCCCGGTCGATGATCGCGTCGATCCGGTCCTGGTAGGCCTCCAGGCGTGGACGGGTGAACGCCTCCTGCATGATCCGCCGGTGGAGCAGGTGCTCCTGGCCGTCGAGGAGCATCAGGCCGCGCGTGAAGAACGGGCCGATGAAGTACTCCCAGCCCGACTGCGAGTAGACCTTGTCCTTGTTCTGCAGCACCTCCTGGACCGGGTCGGCGCCCATTGCCCACACCACGTCGGTCCCGAACGCGCGCGCCCAGAAGACGGTGCCGTACTTGGCGTGCATCTCGCGCGAGGAGACGAACCCCTCGCGGATCATCTGCAGCGACTTGCCCACGACGGGGAGGCCGCGCTCGCCCATGACCGGGCGGAGCCCGCTCCCGGCGGGCGGCTCCGCCAGCGGCTCCGGCTTGGTGCCGAAGCGGTGGCCCGCCGCCGTGAGGAGCCGGTCGCCCGGGAAGTGCAGCAGGGTCGGCTTCTTGAGTGCGGTCACAGCTCGCCGCCCTTGGCGCGGGACTCGTACGACGCCCGCTCGGGCCGGTCGAGCGCGTCCATGAAGACGTGGTCGACGCCCATCCGCTTCGCCATCCACTGGCCGGCCCCGAAGGGGAGGATCCGGGTCACGTTCATCAGCGTCCGCGCCGACCTCGGCACGTAGACCTCGAAGCGTGGCTTGATGACCGCCGCCGTGATCGCCTCGGCCACCGACTCCGGCGTGATCGCGCGGAACCCCGGCAGGTCCTCGACCCCGTCGGTCAGCTCGGTGCGGGTGATGCCGGGCATCACGACGGAGAACTCGAGGCCCTGGTCGTGCAGCTCGGCGTAGGCGCCCTCGGTGTACTGCACCACCGCGGCCTTCGACGCGCAGTAGGTCGCGCTGCCCGCGACGCCTGCCTTGCCGGCGGTCGAGGCGACGTTGACGATGTGGCCGCGACCGCGCGGCAGCATCCGCCGGGCCGCCTCGCGGGTGCCGTGGATCATCGCGCGCGTGTTGATCGCGAAGATCCGGTCGATGACGGCGTCCTCCTCGTCGAGCAGGGTCGAGAGCGGCATCACGCCGGCGTTGTTGATGTAGACGTCGATCGGGCCGAGGGTCGCCTCGACGGTGTCCATGAAGTCGCGGACGCTGTCGACCGACGTGACGTCGAGCGGGAGGGCGAGGGTGTCGCCCCCGATCCGCTCGGCGGTCGCCTTCGCGACGTCGAGGTCGATGTCGCCGATGGCGACGCGTGCTCCTTCGGCCGTGAGGGCCGTCGCGGTCGCGGCGCCGATGCCCCGCCCCGCACCGGTGATGGCGATGACGCGTCCGGTCAGCTTGCTCATGAGAACTCCTCGTGGGTCAGTAGACGAAGCGGGCGACGCGTTCCTTGAACGCGGTGTACGGCGCCTTGGTCAGTGCGTTCTCGGCGAAGAAGCCCGGCCGCCGGTAGACCGCCCGCCGGTGGCTGAAGGTCTCGAAGCCCCACTTGCCGTGGTAGGCGCCGTAACCGCTCTCGCCGACGCCGCCGAACGGCAGGCCGGGCGGGAAGATCTGGAGCATCGTGTCGTTGACGCACGCGCCGCCCGACGTGGTGCCGTCGAGCACGCGGTCGGCGTTGCTGCGCGAGAAGACGTAGAGCGCGAGCGGGTGGTCGCCGCGGTTGATGTGGCCGAGCGGCTCGTCCAGGTCGTCGAAGCCGAGGACCGGCAGCACGGGACCGAAGATCTCCTCGCCCATCAGCGGCGCGTCGGGCTTCACGCCGGTGACGATCGTCGGAGCGACGTACTTGGCCTCCACGTCGACCTGGCCGCCGGCCGCGACCTCGTCGTAGCCGCCGCCGTCGAGGAGGCTCTTGATCCGCGCCGTGTGCCGCTCGTTGACCACGCGGCCGAAGTCGGCGCTCTGCCGCGGGTCGGCGCCGTAGCGCTGCGCGAGCTCGGTCCGGAGCCGGTCGACGAGCTCGTCGTGCACGTCGTGGTGGACCCACACGTGGTCGACGGCGATGCAGGTCTGGCCGGCGTTGGACCACTTGGCGAAGGCGATCCGGCTCGCCGCCTGCTTGAGGTTGGCGTCCTTGTCGACGATCGCCGGGCACTTGCCGCCGAGCTCCAGGGTGGTCGGCGTCAGGTGCCGGGCCGCGGCCTCGGCGACGATGCGCCCGACCGTGCCGTTGCCGGTGTAGAGGATGTGGTCGAAGCGCTCCTGCAGGAGCTCCGTGGTCTCCTCGACACCCCCCTCGACGAAGGCGATCGCGTCGGTGTCGAGGTAGTCGGTCGCCAGTTTCGTGACGAGCGCGGAGGTGGCCGGCGCGAGCTCCGAGGGCTTGCAGACGACCGCGTTGCCCGCGGCGAGCGCCGCGGCGAGCGGCGTGGCCAGGAGGTAGACCGGGTAGTTCCAGGGCGCGACCACGAGGACGACGCCGCGCGGCTGGTACGTGATCGAGGCGCGGGCCGGGAGGAAGGCCACGGGAACGCGGACGGACACGTCCTTCGCCCAGCCGCCGAGGTGCTTGCGGAGGTGGTCGGCCTCGGAGGCCGACGCGGCGATGTCGCCCGCCCAGGCCTCCCAGCGCGGCTTGCCGAGGTCGTCGGCGAGCGCGGCGAGGAGGGCGTCCTCGTTGTCGCGCAACATCGCGGCCAGGGCCGAGAGCTGGGCCCGCCGCCAGTCCAGGTCGCGGGTGCGGCCGGACTCGAAGGTGGTGCGGAGCCGGGAGACGAGGGTTGCTGCGGACGTGGTCACGGGAGGACCTCCACGCTGGGGCGAGAACCGGGTTGATAGAAACTTGGTCGGAATCTATCACCGACTGCTAGCGGTCGCTAGGGTGACTTCGTGAGCATCGACACCACCATCGAGCGGATCCTCGATGCCGCGCTCGTGGAGCTCGCGCAGGGGGGTGCCCGCCGTACGACCATGAACCAGATCGCCGACGCCGCGGGCCTGGGCGTCGCGACCGTCTACCGACGGTTCCCGCGCAAGGCGCAGCTCGTCGAGGCCGTCCTGGTGCGCGAGGCGCAGCGCATCATCGCCGAGGTCGACGCCGCGATCGAGCGCGAGGACACCGTCGAGGACCAGTCGGCGGCCGGCTTCACCGTCTTCGCCCACGCCGTCTCCGACCGCCCGTTCCTCGTGCGGCTGATGCGCGGCGACGACGACAACGGCGGCGAGACGTTCCGCGCCGGCGAGCTCGCCGACCAGGTGATGGTCCTGGTCCGCGACTACCTCGCCCGGTTCGTCCGCGACCTGCAGTCCGAGGGCCGCTACCTCGGCGTGGACGCCGACATCGTGGCCGAGATCCAGGCCCGCCTCGCGCTCAGCCTGATCCTCGCCCCCGAGGGCCGCATCCCCATGCACGACGACGCCGCGACGAGAGCGTTCGCCACGAAGTACCTCGTCCCCCTCCTCGGCGCCCCCGCCGCCGAGTAGCCGCGAGCCCCAGTGTGGGCGGTCGAGCGCGCGCCCTCGTAGTCGGACGGGAGCAGACTCCGCCAGGCGCTGAACTCGCCGCCTCGTGAGTCACATCCGAACCAGGGCTCCCACCACTCCCGTTCGGCTACGTCCGTTCTGGGGTCAGCTCTTCTTGACGGCGCGCACGAAGGCGGCGAGGAGGCCGCTGGCGACGCCCTTGAGGGCGGCCTTCTCCGCGTAGGGGACGCGCTGGTCGGCGCTGAGGGTCCAGTCGATGCGGGTGCCGTCGCCCTCGGGGGTGAGCAGGACCTCGCCGCGGTAGTTCTTGAACGGGACCCCGCCGAGCGCCTTGTAGCCCAGGGCGTGACCGGGCTCGAAGCGGGTGATCTCCTCGACGATCGCCGGCGCGGGGCCGGGCGCGCTGATCCTGCGGACCGCGCCGACGCCGTTGCGCTCGGCCGTACCGGGGGTGGTCACCTCGGCCTTCATGCCGGGACCCCAGGAGGACATGCCCTCGTGGTCGGCGAGCACCGCCCAGACCTGGTCGGGGGAGGAGGGTACGACGGCAGTGGAGGTGGCACGCATGGCGACGACGTTAGCGACCGACCGGGTCGGCGGGCGTCGAGCGTTCGAGGAGCGAACGGCGCAGGTCGACCTGGCCGGTGCCGAGGGAGAGCAGCTGGACCGCGGCGATCCGTTCCGTCGCCTGGGTCACCGAGCTCCGCGTCGCACCTGCGAGGGCGAGGCGCCGAACCACCGGCGGCATGCTCGGGACAGCGCGCTCTGCTCGCTGAGCCCCAGCATGCCGGAGAGCTGGCCCAGGGGCATCGTCGTGTCCCTGAGGTAGCGCTCCGCCTCGTCCCGCCGCACCTGGTCGACCAGCTCGGCGAACGACGTGTCCGCCGCGGCGAGCCGACGCTGCAGTGTGCGCCGGTGCTGGGCGAGCTGGTGGGCGACGAGGTCGAGGTCGAGGCCACCGGTCGGCAGCATCCGGCGGATCAGCCTCGTGACGGCGTCGACCTCGGTCGAGCCGTGCGGCACCGCCACCGTCCCGAGGTAGTCCTGGACCACCGCGTGGACGGCGCTGTCGGCCTGCAGCGTCAGGTCGAGGACGGCGCTGGGGAAACGGAACCCGTAGGTCGACGCGGAGAAGTCGATCGGGCAACCGAAGTAACGGAGGTAGTCCGCCCGCTCGACCAGTGCCTCGTGCCGGAGCTGCACCGAGGTGGGGAGGAAGTCCGGGCCGGCGAGCAGCCGGAAGACGCGCAGGGCGACCCCGAGGGCGAGCTCCGCCGCCTGCCGGTGCGACGGTGGCCGCGGCACGACGATCTGCCACTCGAAGGCGGCGAGCGTCGAGTCGGGCACGGCCTTCACCCCGACGGCGAGCGCCGGGCTGTAGACGGCGAGGTACTGCTCGACGGCCTGGAGAGCGGCACCGACGGTGGGTGCTGTCCGGGCGGCGATGCCCAGCGGCCCGAGGATCTCCAGACCCTGCCGTTGCGCGAGCCGCCTGCCGAAGTCACCGGCTCCGGTCGACCGCGCCGCGGACTCGAGCACGGCGATCACGCTGCGGTAGTCGATGAAGCTGTCGTGGTCGCCGATCGCGCGCGGTGACAGGTGGGCCTGCTCCAGGAGAGGCGGGGCTTCCGCGCCGAGCTCCGCCACCAGCTCGGTGAATCCCTGGAGCGACGTGCCCCGGATCAGCGACATGTCGTCCAGGGTCAAGAAGATGTCGCGCTTCGTCAAGGTCCGACGCCCTGCTTCCGGCAGGTTGAGCAGCGCGCCCCATCCGCACCCACGAGGAGCCCGTCATGACCCGGTTCGACATCACCCGCACCAACATCGCCGTCGAGCGTCTGCTCGAGTCGACCGAGAACCCGCGGCACCGCTGGATGCTGCAGGCCTACAACCGGCACCGCTACCTGGAGATGGCCGGCCGGTGGAAGGAGATCTTCGCGCCGGAGATGACGGTTGACCACCCCGTCTACCACTTCAACGTGTTCGGCATCTGCACCGTGCTCGACGGCGCCGAGGCCGTGCAGGCGGTCTACGACGAGTGGTCGCGCACGGCCCAGTGCATCTTCTACGCCGAGGACGAGAAGCTCGCCGTCGGCGACAACATGATCGTCTCGACCGCGACGATCTACCAGCAGACACCGGGTGCTCTCCTGGCCGAGGCGGGAGCGCCGGTCGACCCCGAGGCCCACTACCTGGTCGGCAACGTCGAGCACATGATCTGGCCCTACGACGACGAGGGCCGGCTGATCGGTGAGGACGTCTGGGAGATCGACGAGTCGAAGCGGCAGGTCATCCCGCTGGAGTCCCGCGAGGTGCTCACGGTCGAGATGTCCGCCCGCCTGCTGGAACCGCTGATCAAGCCGCTCCCCGCGCGGCCCTTCTGAGGGCGTGCCGGTCAGCGCGACGAGGACACCGAGTCGATCCGGACCAGCTTGCCGTCGGAGACCACCTTCACGACGAGCGCGCCCGTGGCGACAGCGAAGGGCGGAAGGGTGAGGAGGCGGCGCTGCGTGCTCGGGGCGGACAGGTCGATCCTCCCCACCTCGGTGCCGCCGACGAGGACCGCGACCGCGCCGCACGTGGGGCAGGTCAGGGCCGTCAGCGCGACGCGCCGAGTGGTGGCGCGCCTGAACACGCTGGCACCGCGCTCGGTGGTCTCGAGGGCGGTGTCGTCGAGCCACCCGGGCGCCGCGACCTCGCTCCAGCCCGCCGACCGGCTCAGGGAGCGGTCGTCGACCGGGATCGCCGTGCACCGCCGGGCCCACGAACCGACGTTGGTCGCACGGTCGGTCGCCCGCACCTCGAAGCAGTAGGTGGCACCCTCGGCCAGGTCGTCGTACGTGCGGCTGAGCGCCAGCGTGGAGACGGGCGTCGTCCAGTCGCTGATGGCCCCGACGAGGGGCGTACGGCGTCGCCGCAGGTCGTAGCCGCGGATCCCGGTCGTCGCGTCGGCGCCGGTCCAGGCGACGGCGACGGAGCGGGTGGGCGGGAAGATCGGCGGCGCGGACATGGTCACCGTCGGTGCGACGGTGTCCACCGTGACCGTCGCCTCGGCCACGACCGACCGGCGCCCGTCGCTGGTCTCGGCCCACACCCGGATGGTGTGGGCACCGTCGGCGAGGCCGGACCCGGTGATGGGCGAGGTGCAGGGGTGGGGGAGCCTCCCCGTCCCGGGGTGGAAGGTCTGGCAGACGGTGCCGAGCGAGTAGCCGCCGGCCGCCGCGGGATCGGTGGCGGAGAAGCTCCACGACAGCGACGGCTGGTTCGTGTAGCCGGCGGACCCCGAGAGGGAGATGGTCGGCAGGGCGGCCGGGACGCAGGCGACGACCGTGAGCATGGAGCCGGTGCTCAGGGACAGCGTCGTCGAGGCCCAGCCGGTGCCGGTCGGGTGCGCGAGGACGGTGATGGCACCCCGGTCGCCACCGACGTGGGCCGTGCCGCCGTAGAGCGGCTGCAGCCCGGTCGGGCAGTCGGCCGTGGCTCCTGCGCCCCAACCGACGCCGTCGTAGTTGCTGGCGCCCACGATGCCCGGGAGCCGGGTCTTCTGGATGCAGTTCACCTCGACCGTCATGACCTCCGTCGGGTCGTCGGGGTCGCCCACCCATGCGCGGGCCGTCCAGCCGGAGAGGTCGGCCGTCGGGCTCGACGTGAGCAGGGTCCGGTCGGGACTGTGCGGCTCGGTGACCGAGGCGCTGATCGGGATCCATCCGTCGCTGCAGGAGACGGTGCCTTCGGCGACGTGGTCGGACGCCGCGTCGAACGTGCCCGACGCGGTCAGGACGGTCCCGAGCTGGCCCGTGGTGACGCAGCGCACCACCGCCTGGACGGTCCGGGTCTGGGCACCGAAGTTGACGATGCTGGTCTGGAAGTTGCCGCCGTCGACCACGTGGAAGGTCTCGAAGAGGCGGCGCAGGTCGTCGACGGCCGACGACGTGACGTAGCCCGAGAGCGGCGTCATGCCGGTCGGGCAGGAGGCCTGGAGGAACTGGGTGCCCCCGTTGGGCACGACGTCGAGGCCGACGCCGGTGAACTCGGTGACCTGGAGGACCGGCGCGCCGTCGGCGCGGGCGGGCGCAGGGCTCGCCGCGAGCGAGGTGAGCGCGACGACCGCGGCGACGAGCAGGGTGACCAGGCGGGACCTCATCCCCGCAGTATCCGCTCGCGGTGCGCCGGCCACATCGGCCGTCGTGCTGATTCTCAGGCGGTCACGATGTCGAGCCCGAACGTCGGGTCCGTGGCGTAGGGGATCGACAGGATCACGCGGGAGGCGAGGCCCTCGAAGCGAGCGCGTACGGCGGCGCCCGCGTCCGGCATCTCGGCGACGACCGCGAGCGTGCCGAGCACCTCGTCGTCGATCAGGCCGCCGAGCTCGGACCACCGGCCCTGCTTGGTGAGGGCGTGTGCCTCGGCGTGGAGGTCGCCCCAGCCGTGGTGGTCCAGGACCGGCTTGTACGCCGGCGTGCTGGCGTAGAAGCCGATCTGCCGCTTGGTCCCGGCGACGGCGGTGGCGAGCTCCTCCTCGGTGCGACCGGTCGCGACCATCGCCATCGCGGTGACGATGAAGTCGCGATCGGAGTCGGCGGTCGCGCGGCCGGCATCGAGCCCGGGGCGGATCATGTCGCGGAGGTAGTTCTGCGAGAGCAGCGGATGGCACATGAAGCCGTCGGCGACCGCGCCCGCGGCCTCGATCATCCGCGGACCGACCCCGGCCAGCCAGATGGGTGGAGGCGCACTGACCGGGCCGGGGTTCAGGAGCGGCGGCATGAGCGTGTGGGTGTAGAAGTCGCCCCGGAAGTCGAGGGGCTCGCCGGTCTGCCAGGTGTGGAAGATGGCGCGGAGGGCGGCGACGTACTCCCTCATGCGGTCCGCCGGCCGGGACCACGGCATGGAGTAGCGCCGCTCGATGTGCGGCTTGATCTGCGACCCGATGCCGAGCACGAAGCGACCGCGGGAGAGCCGCTGCAGGTCCCACGCCGGGTAGGCCATGGCCATGGGGGAGCGGGCGAAGGCCAGCGCGATCGACGTACCGAGCTGGATCCTCGACGTGCCGTCCGCCGCCAGCGCCATGTAGACGAAGGCGTCGTGCGCGCCCTCGGGGACGTAGAGCGCCGAGCCCGGCGCGCGCTCCTCGACCGAGCGGGCGACGGCGGCGATCCCCGCCGGCTCGCCGTGGTAGGTCAGGTCGATCTCGACGGTCACGTCCGCATTGTGCCGGGCGAGGGGCTGTGCAGGTCGGGGCCCGCCCCCTAAGTTCTCCCTGCGACAGCGTGACGCAGGACACATCGCCGTCGTTCGCACAGCGGGGCCGGCTGCTCCCGTCGCCGCCCCCTCCTCGAAGGAGAGCCTCCCGATGGTCAATGTCCCGAACCCGCTGAACCTGCAGTGGTACGAGCACCCCTCGCTGCTGCTCCAGCTCGCCGCCCTGTCGAAGGCGCGCGACGACCTGCGGGAGCACAACCTGCACGAGCAGGACGGGATGCGACCCGATCCGCCCGTGGGCGACCCGCCCAGCGGCATCGAGCGTGCGCGCACCGCGGACGGCACCTACAACGACCTGGGCTGCCCGATGATGGGCTCGAAGGACTCCGGGTTCGGCCGCAACGTGCCGATCGAGAAGACGGTCATCGACCGCAAGCGGCTGCTGACCCCGGACCCCCGCGAGATCAGCCGACGGCTGATGGCCCGCGACACGTTCAAGCCCGCGGGGATCCTCAACGCGCTGGGGGCCGCCTGGCTGCAGTTCGAGAACCACAACTGGTTCTTCCACGGCGACGGCCTCGCCGACCGGGTCATCGAGGTCCCGATCGCGGCCGACGACGACTTCCCCGAGCGCCCGATGCGGATCCGCGAGACGATCCCGATGCGCGGCGACATCGTCGACGGCGAGCCGGCGCCGGTCTTCGGCAACGCCGAGACGCACTGGTGGGACGGGTCGCAGGTCTACGGCAGCGGCGCCGAGAAGCAGGGCAGGATCCGCACCGGCACCGACGGCAAGGTGCGCGTCGACGACAACGGGCGGCTGCCGGCCAGCGACATCCCCGGCATCGACCTGACCGGCATGCAGGAGAACTACTGGTTCGGACCGGGCCTCCTGCACACGCTCTTCGCCCGCGAGCACAACAGCGTGTGCGACGCGCTCAAGAAGGCGCACCCCGAGCTCGAGGACCAGCGGCTCTTCGAGCTCGGTGTGCTCGTCGTGTCCGCGCTGATCGCCAAGATCCACACGGTGGAGTGGACCCCGTGCGTCCTGCGCCACCCCGCGCTGCAGATCGGCATGGCCGCCAACTGGTACGGCGCCCTCGGCGAGGCATTCCGCGACAAGATCGGCCGTGTCGGCGACAGCGAGGCGCTGTCCGGCATCATCGGGTCCGCGACCGACCACCACTCGGCGCCGTTCTCCCTCACCGAGGAGTTCGTGTCGGTCTACCGGATGCACCCGCTCATCCCGGACGACTGGTCGTTCTACTCGCTCGCCAGCGGCGAGCACCTCAAGGACGCCTACTTCACCGACATCCAGGGCCGCTTCACCCGCGACTTCATGCACAGCCTGGAGATGGGCGACATGTGGTACTCCATCGGCAGGGCCAGCGCCGGTGCCGTGTGCCTCCACAACTACCCCAACGCGCTGCGCAACCTGACCCGGGTCGACGGACAGATCACCGACCTCGCGACCCTCGACATCGTGCGCGACCGCGAGCGGGGCGTGCCGCGCTACAACGACTTCCGCGAGGCGCTGCGGATGCCGCGGCGCAAGCGGATCGACGACATCACGCCCAACCAGCAGTGGGCGCGCGAGATCAACGAGATCTACAACGGTGACGTCGACGCGGTCGACCTGCAGATCGGCATGCAGGCCGAGCAGCCGCCGAAGGGGTTCGGCTTCTCCGACACCGCCTTCCGGATCTTCATCCTGATGGCGTCGCGGCGGCTCAAGAGCGACCGCTTCTTCACCGCCGACTTCCGCCCGGAGGTCTACACGAAGACCGGCTACGACTGGGTCAACGACAACTCGATGAAGGACGTGCTGCTGCGCCACTACCCCGAGCTGGAGCCGGTGATCGGCGACGTGGAGCGGGTGTTCGCGCCCTGGCACGAGCTCGGGGCCGCCGAGCCCGGCAAGAAGCCGAGGATCCTGCGCGCGGCCGACACCGTGAAGTCCTACCTGCCGTTCTGATCCTGATCTCCGGCACTGCTGAAAGGTTCGGACCGTGGCACTCGACTTCAAGCACGCCTCGCTCGTCGAGGGGGTGCGCTTCACCGCCCAGGTGGGCGTGCCCAACATCGTGCAGGGACTGTTCCGGAAGCGGGAGGTGGTCGTCAGTGCGGTCGGCAGGCTGCCCGCCGACCACCTGGCCTACCGGCTCGTGGAGGGGCTGGAGAAGAAGTACGGCCCCGATCCCTTCTGGGTGCGGGTCGGCAGCGAGGAGGCACTCCTCGTCACGCATCCCGACGACCTGAGGGTGGTGCTGGGCGGGTCGCCGTCGCCGTTCGCGTCCGACCCCGACGCCAAGCGGAAGGGCATGGCGGCCTTCCAGCCGACCGCGCTCACGATCTCGCGCGGCGACCTGTGGGCAGACCGGCGGGCCTTCGCGGAGGCGGTGCTCGACACCGGTGCGCCGACCCACCGGCTCGCGGGCGGCTTCGCGGCGCACGCGGTCGCCGCGGCCGACGGGCTGATGACCCTCGACCGCCCGATCACGTTCGACGACGTCAACACGGCCTTCCAGCGGCTGACGCGGATCGTGGTGCTCGGCGCCGACGCGGCCGAGGACACCTCGCTCACCGACCTGCTCGGCGACCTGATGTCGGCAGGCAACAAGATGCCGGGCAAGCCGGCCGACGGCTACGAGGAGCTCCACGCCCGCCTCCAGGAGTACGTCGACGACCCCGATCCCGGCGCCCTGACCGGACTCGTCGCGGGAGCTCCGCAGAGCGCCGGCACCGACGTGCCCGGACAGCTGATCCACTGGCTCTTCGCCATGGGCGACACCCTGCCCGCGAACCTGATGCGCGCGCTCGCCGTACTCCCGACGCACTCGAAGGTGCTCGGCGTCGCTCGTTCGGAGGTGGCCGGCAAGGACCTGACCGACGTCGAGACGGTGGCCGGGTCGACGTACATCGCCGGCTGCATCCTCGAGGCGATGCGGTTGTGGCCGACGACGTCGCTCTTCGGCCGGGTCCAGGTGGAGGACGTGCGCTGGGCCAACGGCCAGAAGACACCGGCCGGCACCCAGGTGCTGATCCACAACCTCTTCAACCACCGCAACCGGGCGCGCGTGCCCTTCGCCGACCGGTTCGCGCCCGAGGAGTGGGTGAGCGGCGGCGCGGCCGACGACTGGCGCTTCAACTTCTTCAGCCACGGCCCCCAGGGCTGCCCCGGCGCCGGGCTGTCGATCTTCCTCGGGCAGGCCTTCCTCGGCCGGCTGATCAGCAGGGCCGAGCCCCGGCTCGCCGCCGGTCCCCGCCTCCGGCCCGAGCGCCTCCCCTACGCCCTCGACATCTACGGGGTAGAGGTCCGCCTGTAGGTGGCAGGGCGCCGTCGATCTGCACACAACCTTCACGAGTCGTCCCCGCCTCCCGACCTCCCGCGCTCCTACGCTCGGAGCATGAGCAGTCTGCGGCGTCACCGCGTCCTCGTCGTGGAGGACGAGCCCGTCATCAACGGGGCCGTGACCGACCGCCTGACGGCGGAGGGGTACGACGTCACGCAGGCCGTCGACGGCCCGGGTGCCGTGCGCGCCTTCGAGGAGCACGCGCCCGACCTGGTCGTGCTCGACGTGATGCTGCCCGGCTTCGACGGGCACGAGGTGTGCCGCCGCATCCAGGCGGTGCGGCCGGTGCCGGTGCTGATGCTCACGGCGCGCGACGACGAGACCGACGTGCTGGTGGGGCTCGGGGTCGGGGCCGACGACTACATGACCAAGCCGTTCCGGATGCGGGAGCTGGTGGCCCGGGTGGCCGCGCTGCTGCGTCGCGTCGATCGCGCGGCGGAGCTCGCCGAGGCCGCCTCCGGCGGTGTGACCGAGCTCGGCGACCTGCGCATCGACGCCGGCGCGCGGCGGGTGTGGGCCGCGGACGCCGAGGTGCACCTGACCCCGACGGAGTTCGACCTGCTGGTGTGCCTGGCCGGCGCCCCGGGCTCGGTCCTGTCGCGCGACCGCCTGCTCGCCGACGTCTGGGGCTGGCCGGGTGCGTCGGGCACCCGGACGGTCGACAGCCACGTCAAGGCGCTGCGCGCCAAGATCGGCGCCGACCGCGTGCGGACCGTGCACGGCGTGGGCTACGCGCTGGAGCCTGGCCGGTGAGCCTGCTCGACCCGGTCCGATCGGTCAAGGTCAAGCTGGGGCTGCTCGTCGCCGCCAGCGTGCTGGTCGCGGTGGTCGTCACGTCGATCGGAAAAGCGGCAGGAGTGCCGGTCTGGCTGGGGATTCCCGTCACCGTCGCCCTCGCGCTCGGGGTCACCCAGCTGCTCGCGGTCGGCATGACCTCGCCCTTGCGCGAGATGACGGCAGCCGCGCAGCGGATGGCCGGCGGCGACCACGACGTGCGGGTCACCTCCGCCTCGCGCGACGAGATCGGCGAGCTGGCCACGGCGTTCAACCGGATGGCCGAGGAGCTCGGCGCCGTGGACCGGCAGCGCCGCGAGCTGGTGGCCAACGTCAGCCACGAGCTGCGCACCCCCCTGGCCGCGCTCAACGCCCTGCTCGAGAACCTCGCCGACGGCGTCGGCGAGCCCGACCCGGCCGCGCTCCGGGTCGCGCTCGGGCAGGGGGAGCGGATGGCCGGGCTCGTCGGTGACCTGCTCGAGCTGTCCCGCGTCGAGGCCGGTCGCGCCCCGCTCGCTCGCCAGGACGTCGTCGTACGCACCCTGCTGGAGGCGGTCGTCGCCGAGGCGCGCGCCGCCGGCCGCCCCGTGGAGTACGACGTCCGCGTGACCCCGCCCGACCTGACCGTGGCCGGGGACCCGGCACGGTTGCACCAGCTGGTGGCCAACCTGCTCGACAACGCCGCGCGGCACAGTCCACCGGGTGGCGTGGTCACCGTCGGTGCCGAGCGCGCCGGCCAGCGGTGGCGGCTCGACGTCGCCGACCAGGGCCCGGGCGTGGCGCCGGCGCACCGCGAGCGGGCGTTCGAGCGGTTCGGCACCCTCAGCGACGTCGGCGCCGACGGCGGCGGCACCGGGCTCGGCCTGGCCATCGCGCGGTGGGTGACCGACCTGCACGGCGGCGCCATCGGCTTCGTCGACCCCGCACCGGGGAGCGCGGGGGCGCACGTGCGCGCCGAGCTCCCCGTCGTACCTCCTGTTCGCACCGTCCCCGAGGAGACCCCCGTGCCCGACCCCACCGTCCCTTCCGTCCAGTCGGCCCCGGCCGACGCCCGACGACCCGTCCCGCCCGCCGCCCCCGAGTCGCTCACCGACCAGTTGTTCGGCGACTACTGGCCCGAGCGGTCCCTGCCCGGCAACCTCCGCGTGCTCCTCGGGGCGCTCGCGGTCGGGGTGCTGACCTCGATCGTGGTGCCGGACCGCGACCTCGGCATCGGCACTGCCGTCGTGCTGCTCGCGGCCGGAGGCGTCCTGCTCGCCTCGAGCCGCAACCGCCGCGACCCGTTCACCCTCACGTGTGCGGCACTGTGCGCGGTGCTGGCCTCCGTCAGCGCCGTCCGCGACGCGGAGTGGATCGCGGTGCTCTGCGGCCTCGCGGGCGGCGGCCTCTGCGCGGTCGGACTGGTGCGCGGGCGGACCGTGCCCGCCTTCCTGCTCTCCCTGGCCGCCTGGCCGCTCGCGGGGCTGCGCGGCCTGCCGTGGCTGGGCCGGACGCTCCGGGTGGTGACCGGCATCGGCAACAAGGCGGCGCTGTTGCGCACGACCGTGCTGTCCCTGATCGGCCTGGTCGTCTTCGCGGTGCTCTTCGCGTCGGCCGATGCGCTCTTCGCGGAGTGGGTCGGCGCCGTCGTACCCGACCTGGGGTCGGCCGAGCTCGGCCTGCGGGTCTTCATCGCGCTCTTCGTGGGTGGCATCGTGGTCGCCGGCGGCTACCTCGCGCTGAACCCGCCGGTCGTCAGCGCCGGCGAGCGGACCCCCCGGCCGGTCGGCCACCGGTTCGAGTGGCTCGCCCCGGTGCTCGTGGTCGACGCGGTCTTCGTGCTCTTCCTGGTCGCGCAGGCGGCGGTGATCTTCGGCGGGCACGACTACCTGGAGCGCACCACCGGCATCACCTACGCCGACTACGTCCACCAGGGCTTCGGCCAGCTCACCGTCGCGACCGCGCTCACGCTGCTCGTGGTGTGGGCGGCGAGCCGGAAGGCGCCGCGGGCGACCGTGGCCGACCGCGCCTGGCTGCGGGGCTCGCTCGGCGTGCTGTGCGCGGCGACGCTCGTCGTCGTCGCGTCCGCGCTCTACCGGATGGACGTCTACCAGGACGCCTACGGCTTCACCCGGCTGCGGCTCCTCGTCGACGTGTTCGAGGGCTGGCTGGGCCTGCTGGTCGTCGCGGCGATGGTGGGCGGCGTCGTCCTGCGGGCGCCGTGGCTGCCGCGGTTCGGGCTCCTCAGTGGGGTGGCCCTGCTCCTCGGGCTGGCCGCGCTCAACCCGGACGCGTGGATCGCGCGCCACAACATCGACCGCTACGAGGAGACCGGCAAGGTCGACTGGGACTACCTCACCGGCCTCTCCGACGACGCGATCCCCGAGCTGGAGAAGCTGCCGGCCGAGCTCCAGCCGTGCGCGATCGGCCTCGCCGACAACAAGGCCGACGACTGGCTGGAGTGGAACCTCGGCCGCGCCCGGACGTCGGACTTCGTCGACGACCACCAGGGCTGGGTCGTGCCGGCGGACTGCCCCGGCCAGACGACGCACTAGGACGACGAAACTGTCGCTGGGACGATGCAATTGCGTCGTCCCAGCGACAGTTTCACCGTCCGGACGGTGAATCTGTCGCGCGTCAGTCTTGAATGATTCAAGAAAACCCGATAGGACTGGATCCGTGACCCCGGCCCCCGACTTCGAGCAGCTGCTCCGGGGTGCCGAGCTGCGGGTGACCCGACCCCGGGTCGCCGTGCTCGCGGCGGTGCACGCGCAGCCGCACGCCGACACCGACGCCCTGATCGCGGCGGTGCGTGCCGACACCACCCAAGGTGGCGACGTCTCGCACCAGGCCGTGTACGACGTCCTGCGCGCCCTGACCACGGCCGGACTGATCCGTCGGATCCAGCCGTCAGGATCGGTGGCGCGCTACGAGACGCGCGTCGGTGACAACCACCACCACGTCGTGTGCCGCCGCTGCGGCGCGATCGGCGACGTCGACTGCGCCGTCGGCGAGGTCCCCTGCTTGACCGCCTCCGCCGACAACGGCTTCGTGATCGACGAGGCCGAGGTCATCTACTGGGGCACCTGCCCCGACTGCTCCACCGCACGACTCTGAAGTCCAGCAACCCCCTTCGAAAGGTGTCGTCCTCATGACCGACCAGTGTCCCGTCGACCACGGCGTGACCAGCCAGGGCAGCGAGAGCGAGAACCCGGCTCTCGACTCCCCGACGCCCAAGACGTCCTCGCCGCGCACCATCCAGGACTGGTGGCCCAACGCGCTGGACCTGACCGTGCTGCACAAGCAGGCGCCCGCGACCAACCCGCTCGGCGAGGACTTCGACTACGCGGCGGAGTTCGCGAAGCTCGACGTCGAGGCGCTCAAGGCCGACGTCGCCGCGGTGCTGCACGACTCGCAGGACTGGTGGCCGGCTGACTTCGGTCACTACGGCGGCCTGATGATCCGGCTGAGCTGGCACGCCGCCGGCACCTACCGCACCTTCGACGGTCGCGGCGGCGCCGGTGCGGGCGAGCAGCGGTTCGCGCCGCTCAACAGCTGGCCCGACAACGGCAACCTCGACAAGGCTCGCCGCCTGCTGTGGCCGGTGAAGAAGAAGTACGGCCAGAAGATCTCGTGGGCCGACCTGCTCGTGCTCGCCGGCAACGTGGCGCTCGAGGACATGGGCTTCGAGACGTTCGGCTTCGGCTTCGGTCGCGAGGACGTGTGGGAGCCGGAGGAGAACGACTGGGGCTTCGAGGACACCTGGCTGGGCGACGACCGCTACAGCGGCGAGCGCGACCTGGCCGAGCCCTACGGCGCCGTCCAGATGGGCCTGATCTACGTCAACCCCGAGGGCCCCAACGGCAACCCCGACCCGGTCGCCGCCGGCCGTGACATCCGGGAGACCTTCGGCCGGATGGCGATGAACGACGAGGAGACCGTCGCGCTCATCGCGGGCGGCCACACCTTCGGCAAGACCCACGGCGCGGGCGACCCCGACCTCGTCGGCGCGGAGCCCGAGGGCGCCTCGCTCGAGGAGCAGGGCCTCGGCTGGAAGAGTGCCTACGCCAGCGGCAAGGGTGCCGACGCGATCACCAGCGGCCTCGAGGTCACCTGGACCGACAAGCCCACCCAGTGGAGCAACCGGTTCTTCGAGATCCTCTTCGGCTACGAGTGGGAGCTGTCGAAGAGCCCCGCCGGCGCCCACCAGTGGGTGGCGAAGGACGCCGAGGCGATCATCCCCGGCCCCGCCGCCGACTCGCCGAAGCGGCTGCCCACGATGCTCACGACCGACCTCGCGCTGCGTTTCGACCCGATCTACGGTCCGATCTCGCAGCGGTTCCTCGAGAACCCCGAGGAGTTCCGGCTCGCCTTCGCCAAGGCCTGGTACAAGCTGCTCCACCGCGACATGGGCCCGATCGAGCGCTACCTCGGCCCGTGGGTGGCCGAGCCCCAGATCTGGCAGGACCCCGTGCCGGCCGTCTCCGGCGAGCTCGTGGCCGACGCCGACGTGGCGGCGCTGAAGGCCAAGGTGCTCGAGAGCGGGCTCAGCGTGCCGCAGCTGGTGTCCGCGGCATGGGCCTCGGCCTCGACCTACCGCAACACCGACAAGCGCGGCGGCGCCAACGGTGCCCGTGTCCGGCTGGCTCCGCAGAAGGACTGGGACGTCAACAACCCGGCCGACCTCGCGACGGTGCTGTCGACGCTCGAGGAGATCCAGGCAGAGTTCAACGGCGCCGGTGGCGCCCAGGTCTCGCTGGCCGACCTCATCGTGATCGCCGGCAACGCCGCGATCGAGAAGGCCGCCAAGGACGGCGGGGTCGACGTCGCCGTACCCTTCCGTCCCGGTCGGACCGATGCGACCCAGGAGCAGACCGACGTCGAGTCGTTCGAGGTCCTCGAGCCCCGGGCCGACGCGTTCCGCAACTACGCGCGGACCGGCGAGAAGACCCCGCTGGAGCGGCTGCTGGTCGAGCGGGCCTACATGCTCGACCTGTCCGCACCGGAGATGACCGTGCTCCTCGGCGGCATGCGGGTGCTCGGCGCCAACCACGGCCAGTCGAAGCACGGTGTCTTCACCGACCGCGTCGGCGTGCTCACCGCGGACTTCTTCACCAACCTGCTCGACATGGGGGTGGAGTGGAAGGTCGCCGAGTCCGGCGACCAGGTCTACGAGGGTCGCGACCGGGCCTCCGGCGAGGTCGTCCGTACGGCGACCGCGGCCGACCTCGTCTTCGGGTCGAACTCGCAGCTCCGTGCGCTGGCGGAGGTCTACGCCAGCGACGACGCGCGGGAGAAGTTCGTCGCGGACTTCGTGGCGGCCTGGACCAAGGTCATGGAGGCCGACCGCTTCGACGCCTGAGGCGACAGCTGCGCCACATCCGGGAAACCGTCAGTCACCCAGTGACTGGCGGTTTCCCGCATTTGCGGAGCGCACGGCGAGAACTTTTCCGGGAGGACTAGTCCTTCTAGTCATTTAGGACTATGGTCACCTAGTACCCCCCGCGGAGCCGGCCGTTCGAGCCGGCACCGCACCAGTGGCCGAGCCAACCGCCACGTCAGCTCTCGATAACGGGAGTAACCGAACATGCCGTACAAGACTGTCCCGTCGGACGAACGCAAGCAACGCACTGCAGCACTGTTGGCCGAAGCGGTCGATGCTGAGCCCGCTCGTCGCGCCATGCTGCTGGACGAGGTCATCGTCATCAACATCCCGGTCGCGCACGCTCTCGCGTCGCGCTACCGCAACCGTGGCCAACCGCGTGAGGAGCTCGAGCAGGTCGCCTGCCTCGCGCTCACCAAGGCCGTGCAGAACTTCGACCCCGCGCGGGGCGACGACCTGCTGGTCTTCGCGGTGCCGAGCATCCTGGGTGAGCTGAAGCGCTACTTCCGCGACGCCACCTGGACGGTGCGTCCGCCGCGGCGCATCCAGGAGCTGCGACCGCGCATCGCAGCGACCGAGGAGCTGCTGACCCAGAAGCTCGGTCGGCCGCCGCGGCCCAGCGAGGTCGCTGCCGAGGTCGGTTGTGCCACCGAGGACGTGCTCGAGGCCTACGAGTGCGCGACCCTGTCGACGCCCGACTCGCTGCACGAGACCGCGCCGGGCGGTGACTCGGACTACGCCTGGATCGATCGGCTGCCCACCGAGGACATGGGGTTCCAGCACTCCGAGGCCGTCGCGGTCCTCGCCCCGGCCTGCCGCCGGTTGAAGATGCGCGACCGCGAGATCCTGCGGATGCGCTTCTACGAGCAGAAGACCCAGCAGCAGATCGCCGACGAGCTCGGCGTGACGCAGGTCCAGGTCTCCCGCCTGCTCCAGCGGATCCTCACCGATCTCCGCAAGGAGATCTCCGGTCGTCGCCGGCGCACGACGACGAAGAAGGCTGCCTGATTCCCCCGTCGGGCACGCTTTCCTGCCACGGGATGGCCGAGGTCTTCACCTCGGCCATCCCGTTCTTCGTCTCAGCTCGGCGTCACCGGCCTCAGGAGCCGGCGGACCGCCGAGGGGTCTTGTGCGAGCTGTCGCACCACGGCGGGCTCTCGGTGCGGTAGCACCGGCACAACGCCACCACGGGTCGTACGACGGGGTGCACCTGCCCGTCCTCGTCCTCGATCTCGGTGGCGCCCCGCAGGAGGAGCGGGCCGCCCTTGCAGGGCGTCACGCTCACCCGGGTCCCAGCGCTGTCGTCGCTCATGAGGCGATCTCCTCCTCAGGTGCGGACCCCTCGCGCCAGGCGGCCAGCATGACGTCACTCGCGACGGTGTGGACCGCGAGGCAGATCGAGGCGCCCAGGAGCACGTCGGGCCCGAGCGTCGGGTCCGCGGCGACCAGTTCTCCGCAGAGCGCGTTGATCGCGACCTGCTCGTGCACCGAGTCGGCCTCGACGTGCTCGGTGTAGTAGGTCGCGACCTCCGGCGGCAGGCCCAGGCGGTCGGCTCCGGCCGCGATCAGCTTGCACGGCACCGAGCTCGTGGCCTCGAACGCCGCGAAGTGACCTGCCGCGGCGCCGCGGAGCCGGCGGTGGAGGTTGAGCATCGTGCCCGCGTTGACGGTCGCCAGGGTCGTGGCGTCGGCCCCGTCGACGTACGTCGTGATGTCGGTCGGCATGTCGAGGCTCTCCAGCGCCCGGGCGAAGAGGTCGGCGTGCAGCCGGTCGGCGCGGCCGGCACCCAGCTCGTCGTACTGGATCTCGGCCAGGGCCGCCTTGGGCGCGCCGCTGAGCCGCGCCAGCAGCAGGCACTCGACGTCGGCCTCGCGCAGGTGGAAGACCGCACGCTGGGCGAGGTAGGCGCGGAACTGGTCCTCGGTCGCCTCCCGCGCCAGGTAGGCGGCGAGCGCGGGCTCGGTCGCGTCGGTGGTGACGCGCAGCAGCGCCGTCGTCACCTCGTCCGCGGAGGTCGGGAGGTCGTCGTCGGGCTCGGCCAGCTCGCGCAGCGCGCGCTCGAAGACCATCTCGAGCGAGCGGCGTGCTGCGAGGAGCAGGGGGTCCCACTCCAGGAACGGGTCCACGTCGTCGAAGCCGCGGAAGTGCATCTCGTAGAGCATCCAGAGCCCGAGCTGGAAGTCACGGTCGGTCAACGGGTCGCCCACGGCGCGGACGTCGGAGGGCTGCGGCACGCGGCGTCGGCCCGGCGGCGCCGTCAGAGCGCGTACGACGGCCTCGCTGATCGGTCCGCAGGGTCGGGGCAGCCCGTGCGCTGTCGCGTCGGGCGTGGGCACGGCGTGGGGGCCAGGCGGTGAGATCGTCATGAGGTCCCTCTCCTCTGATCGGCAAGCGTCACGAGAACCGACCGACCAGCCCGGAGCCAACCGCGACCGGGGCTTCGGACGAGAGAACCCCGGTGGGCCGGGCCAGTCGGCCGGCGGTCTCGTCGCCGACAGGCCGCGCGTGTCGATCGACCCCTTGGTACCCGGCTCCGGCGGCCGCATCCGTCGCGATCGAGGGCGACCCACCGAGTTCTCCCACCCGATCGGAGCGCGGATCGGGACCCCTCCCACGGGGTATCGGCGGCCCATGCGCGACACCCAGCGAACGACCGTCGGGATCTCGGAGAATCTCGAGAATGAGGAAACCGACGACGGGTACCTCGGCTCCATGACCGCTGTGGACGTGGAAACGGAGATCGCCGCCTTCGGGGACCTCAACGTCCAGTGGGACCGCCGCATCATGCGGCCGAGGCCGTGGACGACCGCCCAGAGCCACTGGGCCGCCGCGCTCTCGGCATCGTGTCCGGACGGTCCCCTCCTCGAGCTGTGCTGTGGCGCCGGCCAGATCGGGCTCCTCGCGGCCATCATGACTGGTCGACCTCTCATCCAGGTCGACCGCGACCCCGTGGCTGCTGCGTACGTACGCCGGAACGCGGCAGCCACGGGGATGACCTCCGACGTCCGTGCGGCGTCGATGGCCGAC
Organism: Nocardioides candidus; assembly: GCF_041321175.1. Lineage (NCBI taxonomy): Bacteria > Bacillati > Actinomycetota > Actinomycetes > Propionibacteriales > Nocardioidaceae > Nocardioides > Nocardioides candidus. The sequence goes on from NZ_JBGGWC010000001.1 coordinate 1,017,739, forward strand.
GCCCTCGCCGACGACGAGCGGGTCGCGCTGGTGATCCTCGACCCGCCATGGGTGCCGTCGGCGGAGGTGGCCGACGAGGACCACCCGCCCAGCACGGTCGACGGCGGCATCGACGGCACCGCGCTGCTGGTGCTCGGTCTCGGGGTGGCGCTGCGTCACCTGATGCCGGGCGGCCACGTCGTCGCCCAGCTCGGCACGCCCCAGCAGGTCGACGTCGTCCGCGCACTCCTCGAGGGCCGCACCGGGAAGCACCCGCGGTGGGTGGTGCGCGAGGTGCGCGACTACCGACCGGGCGGCATGCTCGTCGACATCGGCCCGGACCCGGCGGCCGATGGTGCGCAGCCCCCGTCGGGGGCGCGGCGTTGAGCGACGGGCGTCCCACCACGTCCGCCGGCCGCACCCGTCCGTCCGAGCAGCTCGCCCGCAACTGGAACGAGCTGCTCCAGGAGCTGCGGGTCATGCAGACCGGTGTGCAGATCCTGACGGGCTTCCTGCTCACCGTGCCCTTCAGCGACCGGTTCGCCGACCTCGACCACACCCAACGCACGATCTACCTCTGCGTCCTGTCCGGATCGGTGATGACCACCTGCCTGATCGTGGCGCCCGTGTCGTTCCACCGTGTTCTCTTCCGGCAGCAGCAGCGGCCCTGGATGGTCGAGGCGGCGAACGTGAGCGCACGCGTCGGGCTCGCGGGGCTGGCGCTCGTGTCGGCAGCGGTGGTGCTCCTCGTCTTCGACGTCGTGCTGGGCACGACGGCCGGCATCATCGCCTCGCTGGCCGTCCTCACCGTCTTCACGAGCCTGTGGCTGGGGGTGCCGCTGGTGGCGAGGCGACGATGAGCCGTCTCGTCGTCACCCTCTCCCTTCTCCTGCTGCTGGTCACGGGGTGCCTCGTCACCGGGTGCACCGTCAGCCAACCCGGGCCCGCGGACTGGCGGGACCAGGCCCGCCAGACGCTCGACGACGTCTCGAGCGAGGTCGCCACTGCCCGCTTGGTGCTCGGTCAGCTGGACGCGGGGAAGGTGCCCTCGTCGTACGGCGTCACCATGGCTGCCGACGCCGAGGAGGCCGCGTCCAAGGCCGAGGAGAAGCTGTCGTCGCTCCAGGCTCCGGCATCGCTCGGCGGGCTGCCCGACAAGGTCCTGTCGCTGATCGGCCGTGCCACCGAGGCGGTGCAGCAGGCGCGGGAGGCCGTCGTCGACGAGCGGTACGACGTCCCGCACCTGCGGCGCGAGCTGGGCCGGCTGCACGCCGCCCTCGACCGGCGGAAGGCAGCGTTGTGAGGCGGCGGCCGTGAAGCGCTACCTGGCCGTCGCCCTCGGCGTCCTCACCGCCATCGGCGGGTTCGTGGACATCGGGGACCTGGTCACCAACGCGTTGGTGGGGTCCCGGTTCGGCATGTCGCTGGGCTGGGCCGTCGTCGTGGGCGTCGCGGGCATCTGCATCTTCGCCGAGATGTCCGGCCGGATCGCGGCCGTCAGCCACCGCGCCACCTTCGACCTGGTCCGCGAGCGGCTCGGGCCCCGGGTCGGCCTGCTCAACCTGGTGGGGTCCATCGCGGTCACGCTGCTCACGTTCATCGCGGAGATCGGCGGCGTCGCCCTCGCGCTCGAGCTGGTCACGTCGGTCTACTACCTGGCCTGGGTCCCTGTCGTCGCCCTGCTCGTGTGGCTGGTCCTGTGGCGCGCGAAGTTCTCGCTGATGGAGAACGTGCTCGGCCTCCTCGGTCTCTCCCTGATCGTCTTCAGCGTGGCGGCCTGGCAGCTGCACCCCGACTGGGGGCACCTCGGTCACCAGATGGCGACCGCCGACAAGCCGCTGGGGGAGAGCTGGACGACCTACGCGTACTACGCGATCGCGCTCTTCGGGGCCGCGATGACGCCGTACGAGGTGTTCTTCTTCTCCTCGGGCGGGGTCGAGGAACGCTGGACGACCAAGGACATCGTCACGATGCGCACCAACGTGTTCATCGGCTTCCCGCTTGGCGGCATCCTCTCCCTCTCGATCGCGGCGGCCGCGACCACGGTCTACAGCCCGCTCGGCATCTCCGTCGACACCCTCGGTCAGGTGGGGCTGCCGGTGGCCGTGGCGCTGGGCAAGATCGGTCTCGCCATCGTCATCCTCGGCTTCGTCGCCGCCACCTTCGGCGCGGCCTGCGAGACGGGGCTCTCCGTCGGCTACAGCCTCGCGCAGTACGGCGGTTGGCAGTGGGGCAAGTACGTCAAGCCGCAGCTCGCCGGGGCCTTCCACGCGACGATCGTGGTCAGCGTGCTGCTCGCGGCCGGGGTGCTGATGACGATGGTCGACCCGATCCTGGTCACGGAGTTCTCGGTGGTGTTCTCCGCCATCGCGCTGCCCCTGACGTACTTCCCGATCCTGGTCGTGGCCAACGACCCGGACTACCTCGGCGAGCACACCAACGGGCGCGTGACCAACGTGCTCGCGTCCGGCTACCTGGTCCTCATCGTCATCGCGTCGGTCGCGGCGCTGCCGTTGATGGTGATCACGAAGATGGGGCAGTGACGTGGGTGCGGAGATGCACGACTTCCGGCCGGACCACCCCGGCCCGATCGACGGCTGGCCCGATGCCGGCTTCGACGCGGTGCTGCACCTGCTGGACCGGCAGATCGTCGACTCCAACGGCCAGCTGGTCGGCAAGGTCGACGACATCGAGCTCGTCGAGGACCCGGACGGACGGTTGGTCCCGACGGCGCTGCTGGTGGGGATGGCGGCGCTGCTGCCGCGCTTCGGTGCGCACGCCTTCCGCTCGTGGGCGCGGCTCGCGCCGGCGTTCGCCGAGCGCTACCAGCCGGGCGTCGTGGAGATCGACCTCGTCGACGACGTGACCAGCGGGGTCCACCTGAGCGTGGAGCGGGACGGACTGCTGCGCAGCCGCATCGACGAGGTCGGGCATCCGGTCCGGCACCGCCTCTCGACGCTGCTGGCGATGCGGGTCGACCTCCCGCCCGATGCGGGTGCCGCCTCGCACCACGCGCGCGTGCTCGACGTACGCCTGCGCAGCCGAGCCGGAGCATCCGGCGTGCAGGTCGGCGCGCTGCTCGTCGGCCGGGGCCGGCCGGGCTCGATGCTCGGCTACGAGCGGTCGCCGGAGCGCGGTCCGTGGTTGATCGCTTCCGTCGTGCGGTGGTTGCACCGGCACTCGCGGCTCGTCGAGGTCGGCGACGGTGTCGAGGTCGACTGGGACGCCGGGGTGGTGCGGGTCGCGGCGGGTGCGGCGGTCCGGCCGGTGGTCGACCGGTCCGCTGACGGCCCCGCTTGACCTCCGGCGTTGCGGGTACCGAACCTCTCCGTGCTGCCGACGAACGGAGGAGGAGTCCGATGCCTGCCGGTAAGAAGCCCGGTCCCAGCGTCAAGGACGACAAGACCTACGAGGCCCTGCGGCGCGACGGGGCCAGCAAGGAGAAGGCCGCCCGCATCGCGAACGCCGGCGCGGCCCAGGGCAAGAAGAAGGTCAGCAGCCGAGGCGGGAAGTCCGGCGACTACGAGGACTGGACCGTCGACAAGCTGCGCAAGCGCGCTGCCGAGATCGGCATCGACGGGCGCTCCGGAATGCGCAAGGGCGAGCTGATCAAGGCCCTGCGCAACCACTGAGGAGCCGGCCCTCCCGCTCGTCGAGTTGTCCGAGCCCCTGGGCGAGGACGTATCGAGACGCCTGCGCCTGGCCGCGGGCGTGGGGTCGGCGGGTATCTCACCGGGTCTCGTGACGGTCGCTAGCGCGACCTCCTCGACCAGCGGTCGCGCGCGACCTCCTCGACCAGCGGTCGCTAGCGCGACCTCCTCGACCAGCGGCCGCTCTGGGCGACTTCCTCGACCAGCGACCGGCCTCCTCGACCAGCGACCACACTCCTCGACCAGCGGCGACCTCCTCAGGCCGGCGGGTAGCCGCTCTCCTTGAGGAGGCGTGCGAGGTGGGCGGTGTTGGCGGCGGCGGTCTTCGTCGTGCTCGCGGTCTTCTCGGGCGTCTCGTCGAGGTCGTTGTAGTCGGTGCCCTGCATCGCCTCGCCGACCCAGTACGTCGACCCGTTGGCCGCCACGCTGAAGCCGACGTCGTTCAGCGCCTGGAGGCACTCGGCGGTCACGTGGTGGGCGCCGTCCTCGTTGCCCACGACCGCGACGGCGGCGACCTTGCCGTAGGTCGACATCCGCCCCTCGTCGTCGGTCTCGGACAGCTCGGCGTCGAGCCGCTCGAGCACCATCTTGCAGACCGAGGACGGCTGGCCCATCCAGATCGGCGTCGCGATCACCAGGATGTCGCTGGCCAGCACCTGCTCGCGGATCGTCGGCCAGGCGTCGCCGTCGCCCTCGTCGGTGCTGACGCCGAACCGCACGTCGTGGTCACGGACCCGCACGAGCGACCCGGCGACACCGTGCTCGCCCAATGCGGTGAGCAGCTGCTCGCCCAGTGCGACCGAGCTCGACGGCGCGGGCGACGGCTTGAGCGTGCAGGACAGGACGAGTGCGGTGAGGTCGGTCATCGTGGCCCGGTACCCCCACCCATCGGGCCCTACCCGGTCAGCGCGGGCAGTACTGCGCCAGCCAGGCGCCGAACGGCGCCTGGGCTGCGTTGTCGCTCTCCACGTCGGCCGGCTCCGACGGCGCGATCGACGGGGTGAACGAGGGGTCGACGCTGCCGTGCACGTCGTCGAGCACCGCGCCGAGCTCGGTGTAGCCGGCGGGGTCGAGGCTCTCGGGCACGCCGAGGTCCTGCAGCGCGCTGACCGCCGCGAGGACCGCGTCGGCGTTGGTGGACGTCGGGTCAGCCACGTAGGCGCCCTGGGTCTGCACGACCCGGTCCCAGCCCGCGCACCAGTCGTCGTCGGAGACGACGGCCGGCCCCGAGCTCGTCGTCGTGCGGTCGGCGCCGCTGCCGTCGGAGTCGCCGTCTCCCGACGCCACGACCAGCACGAGCACCACGACGACGACCACGACGGCGGCCGCGACGGTAGCGAGGAGGAACGGACGCTTCATGACGGTCTTCCTACACCCATCGCGAGAACCAGATGCGGTCGAGCCACTCGCTCGTCGTGAGCAGCCCGTTGGTCCAGATCGGCCAGAACCACGCGAAGTTCACCAGCACCAGCACCAGGAACGCGCCGCTGACCACCACCCCGACCGTGCGTCGGGTCGACGGCAGGCGTGACGGCCCGATCAGGGTGCCGATCGAGAGCGTCAGCGCCATCGCGACGAAGGGCAGGATCGCGATCGCGTAGAAGAGGAAGATGGGGCGGTCGTCGTACTGCAGCCACGGCAGCCAGGTCGACAACGTGCCGACCACCGCGACGCCGTAGCGCCAGTCCCGCCGGCCGATCCACATCACCACGCCGAAGAGCAACGCGATGCAGCCGGTCCACCAGATCATCGGCGTGCCGATGAGGAGCACCTGCCGGATGCAGTCCTCGCCCGGCGCGGCGTCGCAGGCGGGGTCGCGCGGCAGGTTCTGGTCGTCGGCGCTGAGCTCGCGGTTCTCCGGCTGGATGTCGTTGGTGACGGCGACGCCGACCGGCCGGTTGAGCAGCAGCCAGCTCGAGGGCTTCGAGGCGTAGGTGTGCGTCGAGCAGTTCAGGAAGTGCGTGTGGAACGTGTAGACGTCCTGGTGGTAGTACCAGAGCGAGCGCAGCGACTGCCACAGCTCCGCGGGGCCGTGCGCGTCGGGCTCCGTCGCGGTCGGCCAACGCTTGCTGCGGTCGAGGTCGGTGGCGATGTAGGAGTCGTCGTCCTTCGCGCAGTGGCCGTGGCCGGTGTACTGGCGGTACTGCGTCGAGCTCAGGTGGTCCTCGAAGGCGTTCGCGTGGAGCAGCCACCCGGTCCAGGTGGCGATGTAGACGAGCAGGCCGATGACGACCAGGTGGACGAACGCCGGTACGCCGTCGGCGACCGCCGACTTCACCACCGACCACCGCACGCCGAAGCTGCGCCGCGCCCCGGCCGACCAGAGCCACACCATCAGGCCGAACGCCGCGAGCGGGTAGATCGCGACCCACTTGGTGCCGCAGGCCAGCCCGAAGCTGATCCCACCGGCGAGCAGCCACGGCCGGAAGAGCATCGCGCGGACCGGTCCCCACCGGGGCGGTGCCTCGTCGTCGACCAGGCGGGCCATCCGGTCGCGGAACCAGTCGCGGTCCGCGACGATGCAGTGGATGCCGCAGAGCAGGAAGAACGCCAGGAAGATGTCGAGCAGCGCGAGCCGCGACAGCACGAAGTGCAGGCCGTCGAGCATCACCAGCATGCCGCCGATGCATCCCAGCAGGGTCGAGCCCGTCATCCGGCGCAACAGCCGGCACATGACGAGCACCATCAGCGCGCCGACCACGGCCGACGCGATGCGCCAGCCGAACGGGTCCATGCCGAAGCTCTTCTCGCCGAGCGCGATCAGCCACTTGCCGACCTCGGGGTGCACCGCCATCGACGGGTCGCCGGTCCAGACGTGGTCGACGTGCCCGGCCAGGATGTCGTCGTCGATCTTGTTGGCCGTGTTGCCGTCGACGTCGGTCAGGTAGGTCTGCGCATAGCCGTTGTGCAGCATCGACCAGGCGTCCTTGGCGTAGTACGTCTCGTCGAAGGCGAAGCGAGCCGGGGTGCCGAGGTGGTAGAGCCGCAGGGCGAGCGCGACCAGGGTCACGCTGATCGGCGCCAGCCAGCCGATCGCCCGGTCGCTCGGCCGCAGCCGGCGCAGAGAGCTGCGCGCGCGTTCGTACGCCGTCGGCACCGGCCACCCGTCCGCCGTCCGTGAGAGGCCCGCCCACTTCTGCCTGGGCCGCTCGTCGGTCGCCGTCACGACGGTGAACTCTACGGTCCCTGCCATGATCGTCTCGTGACCTCTCCGGGTGTGCTCGTGCTGGCGGCGACACCGATCGGCCGGGTGGGGGACGCGCCGCCGCGGCTCGCCGAGGAGCTGGCCGGGGCGGACGTGGTGGCCGCCGAGGACACGCGGCGGCTGCGCCGCCTGGTCTCCGACCTGGGCGTCGAGCTCGCCGGGCGGGTCGTCTCCTACTTCGAGGGCAACGAGTCGGCCCGCACCCCCCAGCTGCTCGAGGCGCTGGAGGCGGGGGACCGCGTCGTGCTCGTGACCGATGCCGGCATGCCGTCGGTGTCCGACCCCGGCTACCGCCTCGTGGCTGCGGCCGTCGCGGCCGACATCCGGGTGACCGCGGTGCCCGGCCCGAGCGCGGTGCTCACCGCGCTGGCGGTCTCCGGGCTGCCGGTCGACCGGTTCTGCTTCGAGGGGTTCCTGCCGCGCAAGGCCGGCGAGCGGGGCCGGCGGCTGGCCGACCTCGCTGCCGAGCCGCGCACGATGGTCTTCTTCGAGTCCCCGCACCGCACCGCGACCGCGCTGGCCGCGATGGCCGAGGCGTTCGGGGACGACCGGCCGGGAGCGGTGTGCCGTGAGCTGACGAAGACCTACGAGGAGGTACGACGGGGCCCGCTCTCCGAGCTCGTGGCGTGGGCGGCCGACGGCGTACGGGGCGAGGTGACGATCGTCGTGCAGGGAGCCCCGGAGGCATCTACCAGTCACCTGACTGACAACGCTAGCCTGCGGGAGGCGGTCGACGCGCTGGTGGGCGAGGGCCAGTCCCGCAAGGACGCGATCGCCGCGGTGGCCCGGACGACCGGGCTGCCCAAGCGCGAGGTCTACCAGGTGGTGCACAGTGGCGAGGACACGGATGACTGAGGCCGATCGGATCAGCACGGTCGAGCGCGAGGGGCTGGTCTTCGACGTCGTCGACGAGGGGCCGCTCGACGGCGAGACCGTCGTGCTGCTGCACGGCTGGCCGGAGCGAGCGACCAGCTGGGGCGAGGTCACGCCGGTCCTCAACGCCGCCGGATTCCGCACGTTCGTGCCCGACCGTCGCGGCTTCTCGCCCCGCGCGCGACCGAAGCGCCGCCGCGACTACACGTTGCCCGACCTGACCGACGACGTCGTCGCCCTCATCGACGCGATCGGCGGCAGCGTGCACGTCGTGGGTCACGACTGGGGCGCCGCGGTCGCCTGGTGCGTCGCCGGCCACCACCCCGCGAAGGTGCGCACCCTCACCGCCGTCTCGGTCGCGCACCCGGCTGCGTTCATGAAGGCGATGCTGCGCTCCGACCAGGCCCTCAGGTCCTGGTACATGGGCCTCATCCAGCTCCCGCTGCTCCCCGAGCTGGTGGTGGAGCGGCGAGCAGCGTGGTTCGACGTGCAGCTGCTCAAGGGCGGCATGAGCAAGGCCGACGTACGGCGGTTCCGTCGCGAGATCGTCGAGGACGGCGCGTTCCCGACCTCGCTCAACTGCTACCGCGCCCTGCCGTTCACCAAGCCGGGCTTCGTCCGCTTCCGCGTCGCGGCACCGACCACGATGGTGTGGAGCGACGAAGACGTCGCCCTGGGGCGCTGGGCCGTCGAGCACGCGGCCGACTGGTGCGACGGCGACTTCGAGCTCGTCGTGCTCGAGGGCCTCTCGCACTGGATCCCCACGGAGGCGCCCGAGGTGCTCGCCGAGACGATCCTGGAGAGAATCATCGGGTGACCGAGGCCCTCGACCTGCCCTCAGCTCCCGAGCCGCTGCCGCACCCGGTGGTCGACAACCATTGCCACCTCGACATCGGTCGCGGTGGTCCGGGTGCACAGGCGTGGGACGTGCGGGAGGCGATCGACGCGGCGGTCGCCGTCGGCGTACGACGGATCGTGCAGATCGGCTGCGACCTGCGTCGTGCCACGCAGGCGGTCGAGCTCGCTCGCACGCACCCCGAGGTCGTGGCCGGGGTCGCGCTGCACCCCAACGAGGCCCCGCGGCTCGATGCCGCCGGCGGCCTCGATGCCGCGCTGGAGACGATCGAGCGGCTCGCCGCCGTCCATCCGCGGGTGCGCGCGGTGGGAGAGACCGGCCTCGACAGCTTCCGCACGGGCGAGGAGGGCCGGGCGGCCCAGGTGCGCTCGTTCGCGGCGCACATCGACATCGCCAAGCGGCTCGACAAGACACTGGTGATCCACGACCGCGAGACGCACCAGGAGGTGCTCGACGTCCTCGACGCCGAGGGTGCGCCCGATCGCTGGGTCATGCATTGCTTCTCCGGTGACGCCGACTTCGCCCGGCAGTGCCTGGACCGCGGCGCCTACCTCTCCTTCGCCGGCACGGTGACCTTCAAGAACGCCGCACCGCTGCGCAACGCGCTGGTGGTGACGCCGCAGGACCGGCTGCTCGTCGAGACCGACGCGCCGTACCTGACCCCCCACCCGCACCGCGGCCGCACCAACGCCTCCTACCTGGTGCCGCTGACCGTGCGGGCCATGGCGGAGGTGCGCGGTGACGACCTCGGCGAGCTGTGCGCGGCCATCGACGCCACCACCGAGCAGGCCTTCGGCGGCTCGTGGTGAGGGGACGGTCTCAGCTCGCAGAGTGCTAACAAAAGCAAGCAAGCGGGTGTGGCCGCTGGGGCCAATGAGGCGAAATCGAGGTGAAACAGGTCACCCGCTGAGCGTGGAAGCGGCGTCGCCGGTTTGCCATCGGGTGCTTGCTCTTGTTCTCGTAGATCGCAGAAAGCCGGGATCGGGACCTCTCGACCAGCACTGAGAAGCATCACGGGCGGCGCCGTACGTATGAGGTACGGCGGCACCTGTCTCGGGAGTAGTGCTGGCACCCGTGGCCCGGGGAGTACGACGTTCGGAGAACCGTGCCCGTTGACGAGCACCCTACCCAGTCCCTCTCGACCCCTCCCTCGCTGAAGACCCGCGCCGCCGCCCTGCTCGGCTGGGCCGCGCGCAGCAGGGTCGCCCTCATCGCCACCACCGCCGTGGTCCTGACCTCCGTCGCGGTCGCCACCGCCGGCTACCGGTCGATGAGCACCCCCGTCACGCTGTCCGTGGACGGCCAGGAGCGCCAGGTGCGCGTCATGGGCGACACGGTCGGCGACGTCCTCGATGCCGAGGGCATCGAGCTGACCTCCCACGACGTGGTCCAGCCCGACCCCGACGAGACCATCTCCGACGGCACCCGCATCTCGGTGCGCTACGGCCGTCCGGTCGAGCTGACCGTCGACGGCAAGGAGACGACCCACTGGGTCACGGCGACCAACGTCGACGACGCGCTCGGCCAGATCGGGGCGCTCTACCGCGGCGCCCGCCTGTCCACCAGCCGCGGCGCCGACATCGACCGCGGCGGCATGGAGCTGCGCGTCGTGACGCCGAAGAAGCTCACCGTCACGCTCGCCGGCAAGAAGCCGCGCAAGGTGACCGTGCCGGCGCTGACCGCGACCGACGCCCTCCGTGCGCTGCACGTGAAGGTCGACAAGCACGACCTCGTCTTCCCGAAGCACGGGAAGAAGCTCGATGACGGCGACAAGGTCCGCTGGGTCGACATCGAGATCAAGCACAAGGACATCAAGGGCGAGTCGTTCTCGGCCCCGACGATCACCCGCGAGGACAGCTCGTCGCCCGAGGGCACCGAGACCGTCGTCCGCGACGGGGTCGCCGGCGTGCGCGACGCCTCGTACAAGCTCACCTTCCGCAACGGCGAGCTCGTGAAGCGCGTCCTGCTGCACTCCGACGTGAAGACCCAGCCGGTCGCCGAGATCGTCGAGGTCGGCACCCAGGAGGTCGTGACCTCCAACTACGCCGGCGGCAGCACCGCCTGGGACCGGATCGCCCAGTGCGAGTCCGGCGGCAACTGGGCCGCCAACACCGGCAACGGCTACTACGGCGGGCTCCAGTTCAGCCTCGGCACCTGGCAGGCGTACGGCGGCTCCGGCCTCCCGTCCAACGCCTCGCGGGAGACCCAGATCGCGATCGCCGAGAAGGTGCGCGCGGCCTCGGGCGGCTACGGCGCGTGGCCCGTGTGCGGCCGGCTCGCGTACTGAGTCGCTAGCCTCACCTGCATGACGAGCTCCGCCGGTCCGAGACTCCTCGGGCCGGCGGAGGTCCGTCTTCTGGCCGACCGGCTCGGCATCCGCCCGACCAAGCAGCGCGGGCAGAACTTCGTCATCGACGCCAACACCGTGCGGCGCATCGTCCGCGAGTCCAAGGTCACCGCGGACGACGTGGTGGTCGAGGTCGGCCCCGGACTCGGCTCGCTGACGCTGGCGCTCCTCGAGACCGGCGCGTCGGTGACCGCCATCGAGATCGACCCCGTGCTCGGCGAGGCGCTGCCCGCCACGATCGCGGAGCACGCACCGGACCAGGCCGACCGGGTGCGCGTCGTGCTCGCCGACGCGCTGCAGGTCACCGACCTGCCGGGGCCCGCACCGACCGCGCTCGTCGCCAACCTGCCCTACAACGTGTCGGTGCCGGTGCTGCTGCACCTGCTCGCCCTGCTGCCCTCGCTGGAGAAGGGCCTGGTCATGGTGCAGGCGGAGGTCGCCGACCGGCTGGCGGCGCCCCCCGGCTCGAAGACGTACGGCGTCCCGTCGGTCAAGGCCGCGTGGTACGCCGACGTCCGCCGGGCCGGTGCCATCGGCCGCAACGTCTTCTGGCCGGCGCCCAACGTCGACTCCGGGCTCGTCGCCTGGACCCGACGGGAGCCGCCCACCACGGCGGTCCCGCGCGAGCAGGTCTTCGCCGTGGTCGACGCCGCGTTCTCCCAGCGGCGCAAGGTGCTGCGCGGCGTGCTGCGCGGGCTCGCCGGATCGGGCGAGGCCGCGGAGGCCGCGCTGGTCCGTGCGGGGGTCGATCCGCTGGCGCGCGGGGAGTCGCTCGACATCTCCCAGTTCGTGCGTATCGCCGAGGAGTTGGCAGGCTCTGCACGTGAGGCCGAAGGAGAGGGCGGTGGTTGAGGTGCGAGCGCAGCGAGCCTCGACACCGTCGGTGACGGTGCGTGCGCCCGCCAAGATCAACGCCTACCTCGGTGTCGGGCGGGTGCGCGACGACGGCTTCCACCCGCTGGAGACCGTCTACCAGGCGGTGTCGCTCTACGACGACGTCACCGTCACCTCCGCCGAGGAGTGGTCGGTGTCGACGATGGTGGAGGGGCCTCACGTCGACCTCTCGTCGGTGCCCGACGACGACACCAACATCGCGATCCGTGCGGGCCGGGCGCTCGTCGAGCACCACGGCATCGAGCGCGCCGCCGCGATCGAGATCAGCAAGAGCATCCCCGTCGCCGGGGGGATGGCGGGCGGGTCGGCGGACGCCGCCGCGACGCTCGTCGCGCTCGACCGCCTGTGGTCGCTCGGCACGTCCGACGACGACCTGCTGGCGATCGGGGCTGAGCTCGGCTCCGACGTACCCTTCGCGCTCGTCGGCGGCACCGCCACCGGCACCGGCCGCGGCGAGGTCGTCACGCCGGTGGAGGACAACGGTTCGTGGTGGTGGGTGGTGATCTTCAACGACGAGGGCCTCTCGACACCGTCGGTCTACGGTGCCTACGACCTCCTCGAGGAGGGCGACCACGACTACCGGATCCGTCCGGCCATGCTCGACGCGCTCCGCTCGCCGGGGTCGGAGGGCCTGGAGGTGTTCCTCTACAACGACCTCGAGTCGGCCGCCTTCTACCTGCGGCCCGACCTCGAGCGGGCCGCCGAGGCCGCGCTCGAGTGCGGCGCGATCATGGCGCTGCTGTCGGGGTCGGGGCCGACGATGCTCGCCCACGCGAGCGACGCCGACGACGCGCGCCTCATCGCCGGCCGCCTCGCCGGCCGGGGCTACGAGCAGACCGCCGTCGTGCACGGCCCGGTCGCCGGCGCGCACGTGGTCGCCTACTCATGAGCAACCTCCTCAACCTCGAGCGCGTCTCGAAGGCGTACGGCGTCCGCCCGCTCCTCTCCGACGTCTCCCTCGGCGTCGGGGCGGGCGAGCGGATCGGCATCGTGGGCCGCAACGGCGACGGCAAGACCACGCTGCTCCGGGTGATGACGGGCGAGGAGCAGCCCGACGAGGGCCGGGTGTCGCGCCAGCGCGGACTGCTCGTCGGCTACCTCCAGCAGAGCGACGACTACTCCGACACCCACACCGTCCGCGAGGTGGTGCTCGGCGGGCGTGCGGACCACGAGTGGGCCGCCGACCCCGTGCTGCGCGAGATCGTGACCGTGCTGCTCGCGGGCGTCGAGCTCGACCGCGCTGTCGTGGGCCTGTCGGGCGGTGAGCGTCGTCGCTGCGGGCTGGCGGGCCTGCTCATCGGCGAGCACGACCTGATCGTCCTCGACGAGCCGACCAACCACCTCGACGTCGAGGCCGTCGCGTGGCTCGCGTCGCACCTCGCCTCGCGGTCGTCCGCGCTCGTCGTGGTGACCCACGACCGCTGGTTCCTCGACGCGGTCTGCCAGCAGACCTGGGAGGTGCACGACGGCGTCGTCGACGCCTACGAGGGCGGCTACGCGGCATTCGTGCTGGCCAAGGCCGAACGGCAGCGGCAGGCCGCGGCCTCGGAGGTACGCCGGCAGAACCTCGTCCGCAAGGAGCTCGCCTGGTTGCGGCGCGGCGCCCCCGCGCGGACGTCGAAGCCGAAGTTCCGCATCGACGCGGCCAACGAGCTCATCGAGGACGTGCCGCCGCCGCGTGACCGGCTCGAGCTCCAGCGCTTCGCGACCCAGCGGCTCGGCAAGGACGTCGTCGACCTCGAGGACGTCGACCTGCGCCGCGGCGTGCCCGGTGCCGGCGAGCGCGTCCTTCTCGACCACGCCACGTGGCGCCTCGGCCCGGGCGACCGCGTCGGGATCGTCGGCGTCAACGGGGCCGGCAAGACGTCGGTGCTGTCGCTGCTCTCCGGCGAGCTCGCGCCGCAGCACGGACGCGTGCGGCACGGGCGGACCGTCGTACTCCGGCACCTGTCGCAGAACGTCGACGTCGAGGACCCCGAAGCACGGGTGCTCGCGACCGTCGAGTCGATCAGGCGGGTCACCCGCACGGTCGACGGCGAGGTCACCGCCAGCTCCCTGCTCGAGCGCTTCGGCTTCACCGGTGACAAGCTCACCGCGCGCCTCGGCGACCTCTCCGGTGGTGAGCGCCGCCGCTTCCAGCTGCTGCGGCTGCTGCTCACCGAGCCCAACGTGCTGCTCCTCGACGAGCCGACCAACGACCTCGACATCGAGACGCTCAACGTCCTCGAGGACTTCCTCGACGGCTGGCCCGGCACCCTCGTCGTCGTCTCCCACGACCGCTACTTCCTCGAGCGCGTCACCGACTCCGTCTGGGCGCTCCTCGGCGACGGCCAGATCTCGATGCTGCCTCGTGGCGTCGACGAGTACCTCGAGCGTCGCTCGGCCGACGTCGCACTGTCCTCGGCGGGCGCACCGTCCTCGGCCGGCGCACCGTCCTCGGCGGGCGCGCCTTCCGCCGCCGGGAGCGCACCTCCGCCCGCCGACGGCGTCGCGCGCGCCAAGGCCGGCTCGGCCGAGGAGCGTGCGGCGCGCAAGACGCTCGCCCGCCTCGACAAGCAGCTCGAGCGGATCGCGGAGCAGGAGGCGAAGCTGACGGCCGCGCTGGTCGAGCACGCCACCGACCCGGAGCGGCTCACGACCCTCGGCACCGAGCTGAGCGCGCTGCTCGAGGAGAAGGAGGCGGTCGAGATGGAGTGGCTCGAGGCCGCCGCCGTGCTCGAGTGACGCTCGGCTGAGGTCGGAGACGCCCCCACCGATCGCAGTCGTGTGCCTCTCGCCGACCTATGGGACGTGCTTAGGCACACGACTCCTGCTTGGCAGTGCCCGGCGCCCTCGCCGCCGATCGCAGTCGTGTGCCTCTCGCCGACCTATGGGACGTGCTCAGGCACACGACTCCTGCTTGGCAGTGCCCGGCGCCCTCTCTACTCCGCGAAGGGCAGGAGCAGCTGGCGCAGCAGCCCCGCCAGCACGTCCTGGTCGGCGACCGAGAGGTCCGCGAGCAGCTCGCGCTCGGCGTCGAGGAGAGCGCTGAAGGCACCGTCGACGGCGTCCTTGCCCTCGGGGGTGAGGCGGACGAGGACGCCGCGGCGGTCCGAGGGATCGGGGTGGCGCTCGACCAGTCCGCGCGCGGTGAGGCGGTCGACCCGGTTGGTCATCGTCCCGCTCGTCACGAGCGTCTCGCGCAGCAGCCGCCCCGGCGAGAGCTCGTACGGCGACCCGGCCCGCCGCAGGGCGGCGAGCACGTCGAACTCCCACGGCTCGATGTCGTGGGCCGTGAAGGCGGCGCGGCGCGCGCGGTCGACGTGGTGGCCCAGTCGTGAGATGCGGCTGAAGACGGCGACCGGCCCGAGGTCGAGGTCGTCACGCTCGCGTGTCCACGCGTCGAGCAGCGCGTCCACCTCGTCCCGGTCGGCCATGCGCGCACATTACCGGATCAGTCGAGAATCTTGACGTCAAGATAAGTGCGACCTAGGGTGAGCGACGTGGACCAGCTGACCACCGACCTCGACCAGCTCCGCATCGCCTCGCTGACATGGGGCGACCCGCGCGACACCGACGCCCCGCTCGCGATCCTGCTGCACGGCTTCCCCGACACCGCGCACACCTGGCGCCACCTCGGTCCCGTCCTGGCCGCCGAGGGCTACCGCGTCGTCGCGCCCTTCACGCGCGGCTACGGGCCCAGCGGCCTGCCCGCCGACGGCAGCTACCACGTGCCCGCGCTGATGAGCGACGTGCTCGAGCTGCACGCCGCCCTCGGCGGCGATGACCGCGCCGTACTCGTCGGGCACGACTGGGGCGCGATCACCGCCAACGGCATCGCGGCGTACGACGACAGCCCGTTCGGACGGGTCGTGTCGTTCGCGGTACCGCCGTTCCTGCTGATGAACCCGACCCGTGACGACATCGGCGGCTGGGCACGGATCCTGCCGCGGCAGCTGGCGCTGAGCTGGTACACGGTCTACAACCAGCTGCCCGCGCTTCCCGAGCGCACCTTCGACAGGCTGGTCGCGCACCTGTGGCGACGGTGGTCGCCGGGCTACGACGCGACGGCGGACCTGGCCCTCCTGGCCGCCTCGGTGCCCACGCCCGAGCGCAGAGCTGCGGTGATCGGGTACTACCGAGCGAGCGCGAGGCCGTGGCAGCTGCCGAGCCGCTACCGGCACCTCGGCGCGGCTGCGCTCGGCGGCCCCCGCGTGCCCCTGCTCTACCTCCAGGGCGCCCGCGACGGATGCCTGGACGCGCGGTGGGCGGCCCAGGTCAGCGGGCGGTTCGAGCACGGTGGCCGGGTCGCACTCGTCCCCGATGCGGGCCACTTCCTCCACCTCGAGCGCCCGGACGACGTCGGCGCGCGGATCCTCGAGTTCCTCGAGGAGGCGCGATGACCCACACCTGGGACCCCGACCGCTACCTGACGTTCGCCGACGAGCGCGGTCGTCCGTTCGTCGACCTGGTCTCCCGCATCGGGGCCGACGCCCCGGCGGCCGTCGTCGACCTCGGCTGCGGTCCCGGCAACCTGACCGCCCTCCTCCAGGACCGCTGGCCGGATGCCGACGTCTCCGGCGTCGACAGCAGCCCGGAGATGATCGCCGCCGCGCGAGCGTCGATCGACGGCGTCGGCTTCGAGGTGGGCGACGTCCGCACGTGGGCCGCTCCGCGTCCGGTCGACGTGCTCGTCTCCAACGCGACGCTCCAGTGGCTGCCGGACCACCTCGACCTGCTGCCGCGCCTGCTC
Organism: Nocardioides candidus; assembly: GCF_041321175.1. Classification (NCBI taxonomy): domain Bacteria; kingdom Bacillati; phylum Actinomycetota; class Actinomycetes; order Propionibacteriales; family Nocardioidaceae; genus Nocardioides; species Nocardioides candidus. Next base: position 1,034,275 of record NZ_JBGGWC010000001.1, read on the forward strand.
GAGCAGGTGCGACCCGGAGGGTGGTTCGCCTTCCAGGTGCCCGGCAACTTCGACGAGCCCAGCCACACCCTCCGCGCCGAGCTGGCGGCCGAGGAGCCGTACGCCCTTCACACCGGCGGCGTCGCCGTACCCTCCTCGCACGACGCGGCCACCTACCTGCGCGCGCTGCAGCGGCTCGGCTGTGCGGTGGACGCGTGGGAGACGACGTACCTCCACGTCCTGCACGGTCCCGACCCGGTCTTCACCTGGATCTCCGGCACCGGCGCGCGACCGACGCTCCAAGCGCTGCCCGACGACCTGCGCCCGGGGTTCGAGGACGAGCTCAAGCGGCGGTTGCGGGCGGCGTACCCCGACGACGGGCACGGCGTCGTGCTGCCCTTCCGGCGCATCTTCGTCGTCGCGCAGAAGGCGGCGGTCGCGTCGTGAGGCTGCACCACGTCCAGGTCGCCTGCCCGCCCGGCGGCGAGGCGGACGCCCGCAGGTTCTACGCCGACGGGCTCGGCATGACGGAGGTCGCCAAGCCGGCCGCGCTGGCCGCTCGCGGCGGCGCCTGGTTCCGTGCGTACGACGGCGGCGCGATCGCCGCCGAGATCCACGTCGGCGTCGAGGATCCCTTCACGCCCGCCAGGAAGGCGCACCCGGCGCTGCTGCTGGCCTCGGTGGCCGACCTCGAGCGCACGGGCGCGCGGCTCGCGGAGCTCGGCTTCGAGGTGGACTGGCGCGAGCGCGCGTCCTTCGACGGGCACGAGCGGTTCCACGCTTTCGACGGGGCCGGCAACCGGGTGGAGGTGCTGGCCGTGGGCGGGACGACTGTCCTGGACTCGCGGACGACCGGACCGGCGCCCGTCTAGTATCGGTCGCGCACAACCTGGGGGCCCCGATCACATCTACCTATGAGGAGAGCATCGCGATGGTCTCGCGTCCTGTTGACGTACTGGTTGCCGGAGGAGGCGGATTCATCGGCGGGCACCTCGTCGCCGACCTGCTCGCGCAGGGGAAGACGGTGCGATCCGTCGACGTCAAGCCGGTCGACGAGTGGTACCAGGTCCACCCCGACGCGCAGAACGAGGTCGCGGACCTCTCCCTGCGTGAGAACGCCTTCGAGCAGACCGAAGGTGCCGCGCAGGTGTTCATGCTGGCCGCCGACATGGGCGGCATGGGCTTCATCGAGAACAACAAGGCGCTCTGCATGCTGACGGTGCTGACCAGCACCCACATGCTCGAGGCCGCGAAGGCCCACGAGGTCGAGCGCTACTTCTACTCCTCGTCGGCCTGCGTCTACGCCGCCGACAAGCAGACCGACACCGCGGTGACCGCCCTCGCCGAGGCCGACGCCTACCCGGCGATGCCCGAGGACGGCTACGGCTGGGAGAAGCTCTTCACCGAGCGGATGTGCCGCCACTTCTCCGAGGACTTCGGGATGACCACCCGGGTCGCGCGCTACCACAACGTCTACGGCCCCGAGGGCACGTGGACCGGCGGTCGCGAGAAGGCGCCGGCCGCGGTGTGCCGCAAGATCGCGACCGCGGTCATCACCGGCAACCACGAGCTCGATATCTGGGGCGACGGCGAGCAGACCCGGTCGTTCATGTACATCGACGACTGCGTCAAGGGCTCGCAGATGATCCTGGCGGGCGACCACGAGGAGCCGATCAACCTCGGCTCGGCCGAGCTGGTCTCGATCAACCAGCTCTACTCGATCGTCGAGGAGATCGCGGGCATCAAGTGCACCCGCAACTACCAGCTCGACGCTCCTCAGGGCGTGCGCGGTCGCAACTCCGACAACACCGAGATCAACCGGGTCTTCGGCTGGGAGCCGTCGATCCCGCTCGCCGACGGGATGGCGCGCACCTACGCGTGGGTCTACGACCAGGTCAAGCGCGAGCTCAGCTGAGCCGGACTGCCCGAGCGGCGTGAGACGTACGTCGCCGGACCTGGTCTTGTGGCCGCTAGTTACTCCCGAGTAACGTAGCGGCCATGAGCCAGGTCCACAGCCTCTGGAAGACCGCGTCCGGCCTGCCGGTCGTCGGCGGTGTCGGCAAGCGCGCGTTCTCGATCGCGTTCGCCCAGAAGGCGCCGTACTTCGCCTCGATCCACCCGCGCTTCACGATCGTCGAGCCCAACCACGTCGAGCTCGTCATCCCCAAGCGCCGCAGCGTGCAGAACCACATCGGCACCGTGCACGCCATCGCGCTGTGCAACGGGTTCGAGGCGGCCATGGGCGCACTGGCGGAGGTGACCATCCCCAGCGACAAGCGCTGGATCCCCAAGGGGATGGAGGTCGCCTACACCGCCAAGGCCAGCAGCGACATCACCTGCGTCGCCGAGACCGACCAGGCCCAGTGGGACACCGCCGACGGCGACCTCGAGGTCCGGGTCAAGGGCGTTCGCGACGACGGCACCGTCGTCGGCGAGGGCGTCATCCGGCTCTGGGTCACGCCCAGGTCGAAGTAGCTCAGAGCGGGTTGCAGCGGCCCAGGTTGTCGGGCTCGTGGTTGATCTGCGGCGCGAGCAGCCTGGTGAGCCGGCGGTAGGCCCACGCGGAGTGGAGGCCGATCGTGGCCTGGTCGGACTGTGAGCCGCCGGGCCCGTTGCCCCAGTCGTCGGAGCCCAGCCAGGCGCCGTACTGCGTCTCGCCGGCCTTGACCCAGGTGGCCGTCATCTCCTTGTCATGGGTGTACGCGTAGCCCGACGGCGTGCGCGTGGTGCGCCAGCAGCCGTCCTCGAACCGGGCGTGCGCCTCGCGCAGGATCCGCATGACCGGCGGAGAGATGTCGGGCCCGACGACGACGGTCAGGTGCGCGCCGCCGTGCAGCATCGTGGCCATCCGGCGCGCCAGCCAGACCCCGCGGCGGCCCTGCCAGGAGTACATCGAGACGGCCATCCGGGTGTGCGCGTCGGCGGGCATCGCCCTCAGCCGCTTGAGCACCGGGTCGTTGGCGCGCGAGATCGGCGTCGCCGGCATGAAGTAGGCGTCCCACCCCTCGCCGGAGAAGCGGCGCAGCGGGTTGCCCGGGCGGTGCCGGTCGAGGGCCGACTCCTTGAAGATCGACTGCGCGGCGTCGTACAGGTCCGGGTCGGCGAGCGTCACCATCGCGGAGTAGGCCCGCGCATCCGCGGCGTCGCTGTTGTTGTAGGAGCCGATCATCGTGACCTTCCGCGTCGCGCCGACGCGGGAGAACTGCCAGAACTTGGCGTGCATGACGGTGTTGGGGCCGTCGTGGCCGCGGGCGACGTTGTCGGTCCACACGACCCACGACCCGCGACGGCCGTGGGCGCGTCCGGCGCTGACGAGCTTGTCGAGCTTCACGCCCATGGACGACACCCCCGTCAGCGGTGAGCCGCCGGGCCCGCCGGACAGCACCGCACGGATGTCGACCCCGCGGCGGTAGGCGGCGCGCAGTGCGGGCCAGGTGACCGACGAGGCCAGGTAGAACGTCTGGATCGAGATCGTCGCCCCGCGCGGGGTGTGCCGGATGTAGGTGCGCAGCTGCCGGGCGACCTGACCGCGGTGGTGGACAGGGTCGTTCATCGACATGGCCTGCGTGATGGTGAAGCCGTCACCGCGCGGGCGGCTCTCGTCGGCGACGGCAGGAGCGGTCGTGGTGCCCGCGAGGAGGGCCAGCAGGACGGCGGCCACAGTGGTCACGCGGATCACGGTCGGGACCCTACCTGCGCGTACCCTTGTGCGGTCATGAACGCCGCTTTGCAGTCACCGGGTCTCGAGACCGGACGTCGTCCCTCCTCGACCAGCGGTGGCCCCCGCACCTACGAGGTCCGCACCTACGGGTGCCAGATGAACGTCCACGACTCCGAGCGACTCTCGGGGCTGCTGGAGGACGCGGGCTACGTGGCCGCGACCGAGGGTGACCAGGCCGACGTGGTCGTCTTCAACACCTGCGCCGTGCGGGAGAACGCCGACAACAAGCTCTACGGCAACCTCTCCCACCTGGCGCCCATCAAGGCCGCCAACCCGCACCTGCAGATCGCGGTCGGCGGCTGCCTCGCGCAGAAGGACCGCGCGACGATCACGCAGAAGGCGCCGTACGTCGACGTGGTGTTCGGCACCCACAACATCGGCTCGCTCCCGGTGCTCCTCGAACGAGCGCGCGTGCAGGAGGAGGCGCAGGTCGAGATCCTCGAGTCGCTCGAGGTGTTCCCGTCGACCCTCCCGACCAAGCGCGAGTCCGCCTACGCGGCGTGGGTGTCGGTGTCGGTCGGCTGCAACAACACCTGCACGTTCTGCATCGTGCCGAGCCTGCGCGGCAAGGAGAAGGACCGGCGACCGGGGGAGATCCTCGCGGAGGTCGAGGCGCTCGTCGCCGAGGGCGTCTCCGAGATCACGCTGCTGGGGCAGAACGTCAACAGCTACGGCGTGGAGTTCGGCGACCGCGAGGCGTTCTCCAAGCTGCTGCGCGCCTGTGGCCAGGTCGAAGGCCTCGAGCGGGTGCGCTTCACCAGCCCGCACCCGGCCGAGTTCACCGACGACGTCATCGAGGCGATGGCCGGGACGCCCAACGTCATGCCCCAGCTGCACATGCCGCTGCAGTCGGGCTCCGACCGGATGCTGAAGGCGATGCGCCGGTCCTACCGGCAGTCGAAGTACCTCGGCATCATCGAGCGGGTCCGCGCCGCCATGCCCGACGCCGCGATCACGACCGACATCATCGTGGGCTTCCCCGGCGAGACCGAGGAGGACTTCCAGGCCACCCTTGACGTGGTCCGCGCGGCCCGCTTCTCCGGCGCGTTCACCTTCCAATACTCCAAGCGGCCCGGCACCCCGGCCGCCGACCTCCCCGACCAGATCCCACCGGAGGTCGTGCGCGACCGCTACGACCGGTTGGTCGCACTCGTCAACGAGATCGCGTGGGAGGAGAACAAGCGCCTCATGGGGCGCGAGGTCGAGCTGATGGTGGCCGAGGGCGAGGGCCGCAAGGACGCCACCACGCACCGCCTCTCGGGCCGCGGCCCCGACAACCGGCTGGTGCACTTCGAGGCCGACTTCTCCGCGGTCGGCGGCGAGGCGCCCCGGCCGGGCGACCTGGTCACCGTCCGGATCTCGTACGCCGCCCCGCACCACCTCGTGGCCGACGGACCCGTCCGCGCGCTGCGGCGCACGCGGTCCGGGGATGCCTGGGCGCGGCGGGCGGGTGAGGTGGAGGAGAAGCGGTCGGTGGGCCTCGGCATGCCGGCCGTCGGCGTGCCGGCACCCCTCGCGGACGCGCCCGCCTGCGGCTGAGCCTGGGGAGGGCCCTGTAGAGGGGCCTGTGGAAGGGCGGCGACGTCGTCCGACGATCCGGGGCAGGGTTGCCGGGTGGAGGTCGTCGAGCTGCTCACCCGTCTGGGTGGTGTCGCGACCCGTGCGCAGCTGATCGACGCGACGTCGCGCCGGGAGGTCGACGGCGCCCTGGCGACCGGCGGCATCGCCGTGCTGTCCCGCGGCCGCTACGCGCTGCCGGAGCTGGATCACGCACGCGCTGTCGCCCACGGGCTGTCGGGGGTGCTCTGCCTCGCGAGCGCGGCGCTCGAGCACGGGTGGGCGGTCAAGGCGGTGCCGTCCGCGCCGCAGGTCGCGGTGCGGCCGAACCGGAAGGTTGCCGCCGGCAGGCGGGCGGGGGTCGAGGTGCGCTGGTTCGACCTCGGACCGGACGACGTCGACGGCCACCTCACCTCGCCCGACCGGACGCTGCTCGACTGCCTGCGCCACCTGCCGTTCGACGAGGCGCTCGCGATCGCCGACTCCGCGCTCCGGTCCGGATATCCGCGAGCGAGGCTGCGCGCACTCGTCCGCGACGCACGCGGCCGGGACGCGGTCCGGATGCGGCTGGTCGGTGGGTCCGCGAGCGCGGCGGCCGCGAACCCGTTCGAGTCGGTGCTGCGCGCGATCGCCCTCCCGGTGCGCGGCCTCACGCTGGTGCCGCAAGTGCCGATCTACCGGGGCGGGGTCTTCTTGGGCCGGCCGGACCTGGTGGACGAGCGGCTGCGCATCGTCGTGGAGGCCGACTCTTTCGAGTGGCACGGCGACCGGGCGGCCCTGCGCGCGGACGCCCGGCGCTACAACGCCTTCGTGACCGACGGCTGGCTGGTGCTGCGGTTCAGCTGGGAGGACGTCATGCTCGCGCCGGGCGATGTGGCGGGCGTGCTGACGGCGGCCGTAGCCGAACGGGAGCAGATGATCTGTCCGGCCTGTCGGGCCGCCTCCTGAGTCACATCGAACACAGGGGCAACAGTCCTCCCGTCTGGTTACGGTGGGGGCCATGTACCTCGAGAACGTCGTCCTCGACGCCGTCGACCCGCGCCGCCTGGGTCGGTTCTGGGAGGAGGCGCTCGGCTGCGAGCGGCTCACCGACGAGGAGGGCGGCTACGAGACCCGGCTCGCCGTCGAGGGCGGTCCGGTGCTGGACCTCTGCTTCCCGACGGTCCCCGAGGCACCGTCCGCTCCGGGGCGGGTCCGGCTGGTCGTCGAGCCGACCACCGAGCCGCCGGCCGTGCTGACCGCCATCCAGCTCGACTCGGCCGACCCCGCGCGTGACGTGGAGTTCTGGGCCTGGCTGACGGGCTGGGAGAGGGTCGCCGGAGCCGCGGCCCCCACGCTGCGGCACCCCTCGGGGCGGGGCGCCGTGCTCGAGCTGTGCCCGGAGCCGGTCGCCAAGGGCGAGGGCAAGAACCCGGTGCACCTCGACGTCCGACTCGAGCCGGGCGAGGAGCCCGACGGGGTCGCGGCCTCGATCGCGGAGCGTGGCGGCGCGCCGTTGCACCGACCCGAGTGGGGCGAGCTGCCCTGGCGTTCCTACACCGACCCGTCGGGCAACGAGTTCTGCGTGCTCCCCGCGCCCACGGCCTGAGGGGGTGTCCCCGGCGGGGCCTAGCGTCGCCACCATGACCGACTTCCTCGCCCTCCACCGTCCCGGCGAACCGCTCCTCATGCCGAACGCGTTCGATGCCGGCTCGGCGAAGATCCTGGCGGCGATGGGCTTCGCGGCGCTGGCGACGACCAGCAGCGGGCACGCGGCGACCCTCGGGCTTCGCGACGGCGAGGTCGGGCGTGACGAGGCGATCGCCCACGCGGCGGCGCTGATGCGGGCAGCGGGAGTGCCCGTGAGCGCCGACCTCGAGAACGGCTTCGCCGATGCCCCCGAGGACGTGGCCGCGACGGTGCGCCTGGCGCGCGAGGCCGGTCTGGCCGGCTGCTCGGTGGAGGACGCGACCGGCGACGCCGGTGCGCCGATCCACGACGCGGCCCACGCGCGTGACCGGGTGGCGGCCGCTGCCGAGGCGGCGGGCGACCTTGTGCTGACCGCCCGGGCCGAGAATCACCTCTACGACCGCGCCGACCTGGCCGACACGATCGCGCGCCTGCAGTCCTTCCAGGAGGCGGGTGCCGACGTGCTCTACGCGCCGGGCCTGCGTGACCTCGACGAGATCGCGACGCTCTGCCGCGAGGTCGATCGGCCCGTCAACGTGCTGCTGCTCCCGGGCGGTCCCGACGTCGCTCGGCTCGCCGAGGTCGGCGTCGCCCGGATCTCCGTCGGCGGCGCCTTCACGTTCAACGCCTACTCCGGCCTGGTCGCCGCGGCCGAGGACCTTCTCGCCGGCAGCGCGGCCTACCTCGACCGCCTCGGCCCCGGCCGGGCGGCCTTCGACCGCGCCACGCGCCGGTGAGGATGGCAGGATCGGCCGGGTGCCTGCTGACGCTCCCACGATCCTGGCCACCTCGGGTGGCGCCCTCCCTTCCCAGCGCACCCGCTGGACCGTCGGTCCGCTGACCCGTCACGCGGTCGATCTGGCCGGGGTCGACGGCCGGGCCCCGAAGGTGTGCTTCCTCGCCACTGCCTGCGGTGACAACCCCCAGGTCGTCCGGGACTTCTACGACATGGCGCAAACAGCCGGCTTCCACGGCTCGCACCTGCAGCTCTTCACGATGCCCAACGTCGACGACGTCCGCGGGCTGCTCCTCGAGCAGGACGTGATCTGGGTCTGGGGCGGCAGCGTCGCGGGCCTGCTCGCGATGTGGGAGCTGCACGGCGTCGGCGACGTCCTGCGTGAGGCGTGGCAGGCCGGCGTCGTGCTGACCGGCGTCTCCGCGGGCTCGATCTGCTGGCACGTCGGCGGCACGACCGACTCCTTCGGGCCCGACCTCCGCCCGATCACCAACGGCCTCGCGCTGGTGCCGTTCTCCAACGGCGTCCACTACGACTCCGAGGAGCAGCGCCGTCCGCTCTTCCACTCGCTGGTCGCCGACGGCACCCTGCCCACCGGCTACGCGACCGACGACGGCGTCGGGGTGCTCTACCGCGGCACGGAGTACGCCGGCGCGTTCACCGAGAAGCGCGACAAGGCCGCCTACCTGGTCGAGCGAGGTCCCGACGGCGCCGTCGAGACCAGGCTCGACACCACGCTCCTCGTGTGATGGATCCGTTTCTCGCCGCGGGCGCGTCGCTCGAGCCGCTGGAGGGCGGCTGGTCGGGCGAGACGTTCGTGGCCGATGCGGGCGGGGAGCGCACCGTCGTCCGCATCTACGTCGACCCGCGCCATCCCGAGCATGCCGCCGAGATCACCGCCTCCCTGCTGCGGCTGGTGCGCGGCCTGCTGCCGGTGCCGAAGGTCAGGGAGGTGCGCCGGGTCGATCCGGAGGCCGGCCTGCCCGCCCTGCTCGTGACCGAGCTGCTGCCCGGGACCCGGGGCGACCTGCTCCTCCCCACGCTCGACCCGGCGGGACAACGCCGGATGGGGGAGGCGGTCGGCGAGGTCGCGGCGGTGCTGGCCGGGATGCCCACCCTCCGGGCAGGGGCGTACGCCGACGGCGACCTGACGATCGAGCCGTTCCCTGCCGGCGGGCCGACCTGGGTGGAGCTGCACCGCGGGTCCCTCGCGGAGCACGGCTGGTCGGCCGCGGACCTCGATGCGCTGGCCGCGCACTTCGACCGGGCGCAGGACCTCCTCGACACGGTCGGCCGCACCAGCCTGGTGCACTCCGACCTCAACCCGAAGAACCTGCTGCTCGACCCCGGCACCCTCGAGGTGACCGGCGTGCTCGACTGGGAGTTCGCCCACAGCGGCCACCCGTTCACCGACCTCGGCAACCTGTTGCGCTTCGACAGGCAGCCGGCCTACGTCGAGGGGGTCCTCGCGTCGTGGCGGGCCCGCCACGGCACCGGGCCGGACGAGGCCCGCGCCCTCGCGGCGGCCGCCGACCTCTACGCCCTCGTCGAGCTGGCCTCCCGGGCGGGCAGCAACCCGGTCGCGACCCGGGCGGCGGAGCAGCTGCGGGCCGTCGTACGGGCATGAAAGGGCCGCCCGGGCCGAGCGACCCCCCGATCTGCTCGGCCCGGACGGCGGTCTCTCTCCCCCGTCCGCCCGACCGAGCGGCCCCCCAGGTCCGCTCGGTCGGGCGTCACGCCCCCTCTGTGATGAAAGTCAGACGGCCGACAGGTGCGACCGGCGCCGACCGAGCGTCCCCGGGACGCGCTCGGCCGGGTCGGTCGTCCCGCCGTCCACCGGAGTCCGAGCGGCCCCCCAGCTCGGCTCGGACTCCGGTGGCGGGGCCACGGTCACGTCTCGCTCTCGGAGCAAGCGGGACGTGCGGGTCATGCGGAGCATCAGCGTCGCCGCAGGCGTGACAGCTCCGGAGAGGTAGGTCGACAGCCGCGAGGGCGAGGTGCCGGCCCACTGGGCGAACTGGCGCTGGCTGACCCCGCTGGCCTCGACCAGGCGGCGTACCTGCTCGGCGACCTGCTCGCGCTCGCGCTCCCTGTGCTGCCCTCGGCACAGGTCGGCGGCGCGCTCGATGGCCAGCCCGGCCTGGGGTCGGTCGACCTGGTCGGCCAGGCCCGCGAGGTGCGCGGCGTAGGGCGACCACGGGTTGGCCGCGATCATCGCGAGGTGGTGGCGCCACTCGAGCACGCTGCCGGTGTCGATCAGGCCCAGCAGCTCGGCGCGGGTGCGGACCAGCGGCAGGAACTCGTCGGGCTCGACGCCCTCCAGGAGCAACGCGGCTGCCGCATCGATGCTGCGCGCGGCGACGGGATGCCCGGCGGCGCCGACCATTCGCCGGATCGCGACCGTGGTGAGCGGGAAGGTGGGGTCGGGCTCGACGAACCGCGCCGTGCGGTGCTGGACCGCTGCCAGTCGCGGCGAGCCCAGGCGGTCGGCCAGGCCGGCGAGGGCCACGAAGTCGAGGGCGTCGCCGAACGCGGCGATGCCGACCAGGTTGGAGAGGACGCCGCAGTTGACGGCGGCCTTGGGGTTGGTGCCGTGCCGCTCGAGCAGGCCGACGTAACGCGTCCATCCGACGCCGTGCTCGTCGGTCAGCCTGGGGGCGCGGGCCAGCACCGACGCGACGACGCGGTGGTAGACGGCCGCGGGCTCCTGGGCATCGGCCGCCCGGCCGAAACGGGTGAGGAGCTCGGTCACGTCCGCGGAGGGCGGGGACCACGTCTCCGGGGCCGCATCGGCGCGCGCCCGGTAGTCCGCCAGGGAGGTGGGCTGCGGCAGACGGTCGGCGTCCGGGTGGGACGACGGTGTCGACATAGCGCCTCCTCCGTGGTGTGCGGGCGACCCTCCTGGTCGCCGCGTTCACCCACCAAGACGGGCGGATCAGGCGAACATCACGCGATTCTCGGAATTTCTCGACTTTTCTCCGAACAGGCATCATGTTGGACATTCCGGCTCGTTGAGCGGGAGACGCACGGGGGGTGCGCCGGGTGCCCCCTGCCGTCCGACCGAGGCCACCCGATGAACCCACTCCCTCCCCGCGAAGGCGACGACGCTGCCGCCGCGCTGCTCGAGCGCGCCCGCGAGGGAGACAGCGAGGCCTTCGGCGAGCTCTACGCCCTGGAGGTCGGGGCGGCGCGCCGGCTGGCCGGCATCCTGGTCGGCAACGACAAGGCCGACGAGCTGGTCGCGGAGTCGTTCGCCAAGGTGCTCGCCCAGCTCAAGGCCGGCCGCGGGCCGACCGACGACTTCCGCGCCTACCTGCACGTCACGATCCGCAACGGCTACCGCGACGGGATCCGCGCAGTGCAGGAGTCGCCGTCGTCCGACCAGCCCTGGCTGCTCGACGACGTGCTCCCGCCGGTCGAGGAGATCGTCGAGGACCTCGACCGCGACGTCGCGGTCTCCGCACTGGCCACGCTCCCGAAGTCGTGGCAGCAGGTGTTGTGGCACCTCGAGGTCGAGGGCCGCAAGCCCGCCGAGGTCGCGGGCCTGCTCGACATGGAGGCCGGCGCGGTCTCCTCGCTGGCCTACCGCGCCCGCGAGGGCCTGAAGCGCGCCTACCTCGACCAGCACCTGCTCCCCGCGAGCGGCGGTGCGTGCGGGTGGACGCAGCAGCGCATGAGCCAGTACGTCCGGGGCGACCTCAGTCCGCGTGCCGAGGCCAAGGTCGCCGCGCACCTCGACGGCTGCGAGGCGTGCAGCACGGCGTACGTCGCCGTCGACCGCGTCAACCAGAAGCTCGCCGCCTGGCTGTTCCCGGTCGTGCTGTGGGGCATCACCGGTGCGAAGAAGGGCGGGCTGCTGTGGTTCGCCGCGGCCGGGGGAGCGGGTGCCGGCGGTGCCGCCGGGAGCACGACGTCCGGCGGCTCGGGCCCGGCGGCCGGACCGAACCCCGTGCTCATCGGCGCGGCGGCGACGGTCGTCGCCGCCGGGATCGTGGGCGGTGCCGCGCTCGCGCTCACCGCGGGCGGGGGGAGCGACCGCCCCGACGCCGGCACCCGGCCTGCCGTCGGGACCTCCTCGCCACAGGGACCGGGCGCGACCGCCACGAAGCCGGCCGACCAGGCGCCGCCGCCCCCGCCGCCCACCCGTACCACGCCGTCGCCGGATCCGGTGGTGATCGCGACCGTCCCGCCGACGTACACGCTCCCGACGCCGACCCCGACGCCCACACCGACGCCGACTCCTACGCCGACGCCGACTCCCACGCCGACTCCGACTCCTACGCCGACGCCGACCCCGACGCCGACCCCGACCCCCACGCCTACGCCCACGCCCACCACCCCGGTGCCGGTCGCGGCCGGCCTGTCGACGGTGACGGTGGTCGAGGCCCCTGACGGCGGTCCTGCGCGCGGACCCTTCGAGGTGACGGTCGCGGCGACCGCGACGGGCGACGGTCCCGCCGAGCTGACGGTGCACCTCGACCTCGACGACGTGTGGGTCGTCTCGGACCTCACCGGCGCGGGCGCGTGGCAGTGCGGGCTCCTGGTCGAGGCCGGCATGTCGCTGACCGACTACGTCACCTGCACCCACGACTACGACGGCACGCCGGTGCCGCCGCTCGTGCTGCGCACCGAGGCACCGATGCCCACCGGGCCCGCGGTGAAGCCGCACGGCGCGGCGACGCTGGAGGTTGACGGCGCGCCGGGCGATCCCGGCTCGGCGACCTTCTAGCGACTAGAACCCGAAGTGGGTCAGCGGCGGCACCCGGCCCGACCGCAACGCCTCGAGCACGACCTTCTCGTGCGGCACGACCGGGTCGGGCAGTGCGTCGAGCGCGAACCACCGCAGGTCTGCGCACTTCGCGGTCTCGACGATGCGCGGTTCGCCGGTCCAGGACCGAGCCGCGAAGAAGAAGTCGACCCGCTCGTCGATCGGCAGGTCGTGCGCGGTGCGTTGCATCGCGGTGAGGAAGAGGAGGTCGACGTCGGTGACGTCGACCTCCTCCTCGGCCTCGCGCCGGGCGGCCTGCTCGGCGGTCTCGCCGCGCTCGACGTGACCGGCCGCGGCAGCGGCCCAGTGCTCGTCCATGTAGCCGGTGCCGCGGCGCAGCTGCAGCAGCACCTCGGTGCTGCTGCCGGTCTCACGCAGGAAGAAGACGTAGGACGCCGGCACGATCACGAAGCGCTCCGCGCCCGTGCTGGGGTCCCGGATCGTCACTTGATGTCGTCGTCCTTGCCGTCGAGGCCGTCGAGCGCGTCCTTGGCCTTGTCGACGCCGGTGTCGATCTTGTCGCCGAACTTGCCGCCGGTCTTGTCGTCCACCAGGTCGGCGGCCTTGTCCAGGCCGTCGGCGATCTTGTCGCCCTGGCTGTCGACCGCGTCGCCCAGCTTGTCCTTGGCCTTGTCGAAGAAGCCCACGAGAAACCCCCTGTTGTCGTGACGGCCGCCGTACGGGCCGCCTGTCGTGCACCCTATCCCTGTTGAGAGACTGGCCCCATGGCCGAGGGCAGCGCCCCGACGCCGACGGAGACGCCGATCGTGGCGATCGTCGGTCCGACCGCCGCGGGCAAGACCAGCCTCTCCCTCGAGCTCGCGGAGCGGCTCGGGGGAGAGGTCGTGAACACCGACGCGATGCAGCTCTACCGCGGCATGGACATCGGCACGGCGAAGCTGCCCCCAGCCGAGCGCCGCGGCATCCCGCACCACCTGCTCGACCGGCTCGAGGTGAGCGAGCCGGCCACGGTCGCGGAGTTCCAGGGATGGGCGCGCGAGGTGATCGCGTCGCTGCGCGCGGACGGCCGGGCGCCGGTGCTGGTGGGCGGGTCCGCGCTCTACACGCGCGCCGTGCTCGACCGCTTCGACTTCCCCGGCACCGACCCCGCGCTCCGCGCGAAGTGGGAGGCAGAGCTCGACGCGCGCGGGGCGGCACCGCTGCACGCCCTCCTCGCCGAGCGCGACCCCGAGGCCGCCGCACGCATCCAGCCCGACAACGGGCGCCGCGTGGTGCGCGCGCTCGAGGTCATCGAGCTGACCGGCCGGCCGTTCTCCGCGACCCTGCCGCGGCAGGAGTACGTCGAGCCCGCGACGGTCCAGGTCGGCGTACGCATCGATCGTGCGCTCCTCGAGCAGCGCATCGAGGCGCGGGTGGCGGAGATGTTCGCGGCCGGCCTCGTCGAGGAGGTCGAGAGGTTGCTCGACGAGGGCCTGGCCGACGGGCGTACGGCGTCGCGCGCGATCGGCTACCAGCAGGTGATGACGCACCTGGCCGGCGAGCTCAGCCTGGCCGAGGCGCAGGAGCGCACGGTGATCGCGACGCGGCAGTTCGCCCGGCGGCAGATGGCGTGGTGGAAGGACGACCCGCGGATCACCTGGGTCGAGCACGACGCCCCCGACCGGGTCGAGCAAGCGCTGTCCAGCATCGTGTCGGAGGTCCGGTCCACGATGGGTGCATGACCCGGCTCATCTACTACACGGCCACCACGCTCGACGGCTTCATCGCCGACCCCGACGACTCGCTCGACTGGTTGATGCGGCAGGACCAGGACGAGCACGGCCCGCTCAACTACGACGACTTCATCAAGGGCATCGGCGCCATCGTGATGGGCGCGACGACCTACGAGTGGATCCTGCGCCACCACCCCGGCGAGTGGTTCTACCCGATGCCCGCGTGGGTGATGACGCACCGCGACCTCCCGGCGCCGACGGTCGAGGCCGACATCCGGTTCGCGCAGGGCGACGTCCGGGAGGTCCACGACGCCATGGCCGCCGCGGCCGACGGCAAGGACCTCTGGGTGGTCGGTGGCGGCGAGCTCGTGGGGCAGCTCGCCGACGCGGGCCTCCTCGACGAGGTGATCACCTACATCGCACCCGTCACCCTCGGCGCCGGCCGGCCGATCCTTCCGCGCCGCTACGACCTCGAGCTCGTCGAGGCCACGCAGAACAAGGCGTTCATCGCCGCGCGCTACCGGTTCGTGGGTCTGCTCGCGGAGGACCGGGGCACCTCCGGTTGAGGCCTCGACAACCTGCGCGTCGCGGAGGAAGGTGAGGAGAGTTCCTATCTCGGGAGGATCGATGCTTCGTCGTACCACCGCGCTGCTCGCCTGCGGCGCGCTCTCCGCCTCGCTGCTCGGGGCGACCGCCACCACCACGGAGGCCGCACCCCAGGTGGCTCAGCGACACTCGCCACCGAAGAACCCGGTCGCCGTCGGCCGGGGCGGCGCGGTGAGCTCGGTCGACCCCGACGCCTCGCAGGTCGGTCTCGACGTGCTCGCCCGGGGCGGCAACGCCGTCGACGCCGCGGTCGCGACCGCCGCCGCGCTGGGCGTCACCGAGCCGTTCAGCGCTGGCATCGGGGGCGGCGGCTACTTCGTCTACCGGGACGGGCGGACCGGAGAGGTGAACACGATCGACGGCCGCGAGACCGCGCCTGCCGCCATGGAGCACGACGCGTTCATCGATCCCGCCACCGGCCAGCCCTACCCGTTCACGCCGCAGCTGGTGACGAGCGGTGTGTCGGTCGGGGTGCCCGGCACCGCGGCGACGTGGTCGAAGGCGCTGCGCCGCTGGGGCACCTTCTCCCTGAGCGACGCGCTGACGCCGGCCGCCCGACTGGCGCGCCGCGGGTTCGTCGTCGACCCGACCTTCCGCCTGCAGACGAAGGAGAACGCCCTCCGCTTCCGCACGTTCGAGCCGACGTTCGACCTCTACCTCGACCACGGCCTCCCGGTGGTCGGCAGCCGGTTCCGCAACCCCGACCTGGCGCGCACCTACGAGCGACTCGGCCGGCGCGGCGTCGGCTGGCTCTACCGGGGCCGGCTCGGCCGGGAGATCGCGGCCAACGTGCAGGACCCGCCGCTCAGCGGCCGCACCGACCTGCCGGCGCCGCCGGGCAGCATGACGACCGCCGACCTGGCCGGCTACCGCGCGCTCGTGCAGGCGCCGACCCACGTCGACTACCGCGGTTACGACGTCTACGGCATGGCGCCCTCGTCCTCGGGCGGCACGACGGTGGGGGAGTCGCTCGACATCCTCGAGCAGTTCGACCTCTCGGGGATGCGCCGCCGCGACGTGCTGCACCACTACCTCGAGGCGACCGCACTGGCCTTCGCCGACCGGGCGGAGTACGTCGGCGACCCGGCCTACGTCGACGTGCCGACCGACGACCTGCTCAGTGACGGGTTCGCGGCGGAGCGCGCGTGCCGGATCGACCCCGACCACGCGGCCGCCAAGCCCGTGCCGCCGGGTGACGTGACCTCCTACGACGGCGACTGCGCGACCGGCGGGCGCGACCTGGCCGGCACCGAGCGACCCGACACCGAGAACCTGTCGACCACCCACCTGGCCGTGGTCGACCGGTGGGGCAACGCGGTGTCCTACACGCTGACCATCGAGCAGACGGGTGGCTCGGGCATCGTCGTGCCGGGGCGGGGCTTCCTGCTCAACAACGAGCTCACCGACTTCACCGCCGTCTACGACCCCGACGACCCCAACCGGATCGAGCCCGGCAAGCGGCCGCGCAGCTCGATGTCGCCGACGATCGTGACCCGCGACGGCCGGCCGGTGTTGGTGATCGGCTCGCCCGGCGGGTCCACGATCATCACGACGGTGCTCCAGGTGCTGCTCAACCGTCTCGACCTGGGGATGAGCCTGCCCGACGCGATCGCCGCGCCCCGCGCCTCCCAGCGCAACACGAGCACGGTGACCGCGGAGCAGGCCTTCATCGACCAGTGGGGCACGAAGCTCGGCCGCTACGGGCACCAGTTCACGGTCGCCGGTCCGCCCGGCTCGTCGTCGGCGGAGATCGGGGCGGTGGAGGCGATCGAGATCGGGCCGCACGGGCGGCTGACCGCCGCTGCGGAGCCGACCCGCCGCGGGGGCGGCGCGGCCTACGTCCTGCGTCCTACCCTGAGCAGGTGACCTGGACCGAGATCACCGACGACGCAGCCCTGACCGCCCTCCTCGGCGAGGCGGGCGCCGCCGCTCGCGACAAGGAACGCGCGGAGCTGGCCGACGTCGACCGCGACTGGCTCGCCGCGGCGCCGTTCTGCATGGTCGCGACCTCCGACTCCGCAGGCAACGTCGACGTCTCCCCGAAGGGCGACCCTCCGGGCAGCCTGGTGCACGTCGTCGACGACCGCACGATCGCGCTCGCCGAACGGCCGGGCAACCGCCGGGCCGACGGCTACCGCAACATCCTCCAGAACCCGCACGTCGGGCTGAACTTCCTGATCCCCGGCCGCGGCGACTCGCTGCGCATCAACGGCCGGGCGCGGCTGGTCGGCGAGGCGCCGTTCTTCGACGAGATGGTCGTCAAGGGGCACCGGCCGGTGCTCGCGATCGTGGTCGACATCGACACCGTGTTCTTCCACTGCGCGAAGGCGTTCCTTCGCTCGCAGCTGTGGAAGCCCGAGACCTGGGACCCGACCGGCATCGTGCCGCGGCGGGCCGTGGTCTCCCACCGGATGGAGAAGCGCGACCAGAGCATCGAGGAGCTCGACGCCTACTACGGTCCGGCCTACGAGGAGGGTCTCTACAAGGGCTGACGCACCCCTAGGCTCGACGTCATGTCGCTGCCCGCTCCCAGCCCCACCACCACGGCCCTCGTCACCGGCGCCTCCTCCGGCATCGGTGCGGAGATGGCTCGCGAGCTCGCGCAGCGCGGGCACGGCGTCGTACTCGTGGCGCGCAGTGCCGACCGGCTGCAGGAGCTCGCCGCCGAGCTGACCGCCACCGGCGTGCGCGCCGAGGTGCTCGCCACCGACCTGACCGACCGGGCGGCGCGGGCCGCGCTGCCGTCGCGGGTCGCGGCGCTCGGGCTGGAGGTCTCGGTCCTGGTCAACAACGCCGGCCTCTCGACCACCGGACCGGTGCTGACCGCCGACGTCGAGGCCGAGCTGCGGATGGTCGAGGTCGACGTCGCCGCGGTCGTCGACCTGACCACGCGGTTCCTCCCGAGCCTGGTCGAGCACCGCGGCGCGCTGCTCAACGTCGCGTCCAGCGCGGCGTTCCAGCCACTGCCCGGCCAGGCGGGGTACGGCGGCAGCAAGGCCTTCGTGGCGTCGTACTCCCAGGCGCTGGCGGAGGAGGTGCGTGGCAAGGGCGTGAGCGTCACGGCGCTGTGCCCGGGGCCGGTGGCGACGGAGTTCTTCGAGACGGCGGGCTTCAGCGAGGAGGAGAAGAGCGGCGTCCTGCCGGGCTTCATGTGGGAGGACGTCGTCGACGTGGCGAGGGCCGCGATCGACGGGCTCGAGCGCGGGCGGATGATCGTGATCCCCGGCCTGGGCACCAAGGCGGCGGTCGGGCTCGGGAGGTTCGCGCCGCGCCGGATCCTGCTGGCGGCGCTCGCCCGCCAGCACCCCGCGCTGCGCCGGTAGCCTGGGGGCATGACCGCGTCGTACCCGTTCCTCAAGGGCCACGGCACGGAGAACGACTTCGTCCTCCTGCCCGACCACGACGGCGCGCTCCACGGCGACATGGACCCCGAGCGCACCCGTGCGCTCTGCGACCGCCGCGCCGGCATCGGCGGTGACGGTGTGCTGCGGGTCATCCGCACCGCGGCGCTCGAGGCGGGCGCGGGACAGGACGCCGAGTGGTTCATGGACTACTGGAACTCCGACGGCTCGCTCGCCTGGATGTGCGGCAACGGCGTCCGGGTGTTCGGGCGGCACCTCGCGCTCGAGGGGCTCGTCGACCCCTCCGTCCCGGTGCCGATCGCGACGCGGTCGGGGGTGAAGACGCTGACCTTCGAGGGCGGGGTCGCCGAGGGTGAGATCACCGTCGACATGGGTGCGCCGAAGGTGCTCGACGAGACGAAGGTGGCGGTCGGCGACCGCAGCTGGCCGGCGCTCCACGTCGACATGGGCAACCCGCACGCGGTCGCGTTCGTCGACGACCTCGCCGACGCCGGCCTGCTCTACGAGGCTCCGACGCACGACACGACGCTCTACCCGCACGGCGTCAACGTCGAGTTCGTCGTACGGCGTGGGGCCGGCCACCTCGCGATGCGCGTCCACGAGCGGGGCTCGGGGGAGACCCGGTCGTGCGGCACCGGCGCCTGCGCCGTGATGGTGGCGGCCGCGCTCGCCGACGACGCTCCCCGCGACACCCCCTACCGCGTCGACCTGCCCGGCGGCACCCTGCGCATCAGCTGGACCGCCGACGACCGCGTCCTGATGACCGGTCCCGCCGTGATCGTCGCCGAGGGCACCACCTCCTTGTAGTCGCTGTCGGCCGGAATTCGGGATAGTCCCCCACGTTCGGCACCAGATTTCACCGAATTCGGGTGCCGAACGTGGGGGACTATCCCGCCGGCAGCGACAAGCCGTCTCTGACGCTGACACCACTGCTGTCACAGTCGACGGTGCCCCGCTAGAGTCCGCGGCATGGAACTTTCCGGATCTTCTGCCATCGTCACCGGCGGCGCGTCGGGCATCGGCGCCGCGTGCGCCCGCCAGCTCGCCGCCCGCGGCGCCACCGTCGTGGTCGCCGACCTGCAGGCCGACAAGGGCGAGGCCCTCGCCGCCGAGATCAAGGGCGTCTTCGCCCAGGTCGACGTCACCAACACCGAGCAGATCGCCGCGTCGGTCAAGGCCGCCGCCGAGATCGCCCCGCTCCGCGCGGTGGTCAACTCCGCCGGCATCGGCTGGGCCCAGCGCACCATCGGCCGCGACGGCCAGCTCGAGTCGGCGCACTCGCTCGAGGCCTTCACGAAGGTCATCGCGATCAACCTGATCGGCACCTTCGACATGGTCCGCCAGGCCGCGACCGCGATGAGCCAGAACGATGGCGACGAGGACGGCTGCCGTGGCGCCATCGTCAACATGGCGAGCGTGGCTGCGTTCGACGGCCAGATCGGCCAGGCGTCGTACTCCGCCTCCAAGGGTGGCGTCGTCGGCATGACCCTTCCGGTCGCCCGTGACCTCTCCGCCGCCGGCATCCGCCTCAACACGATCGCCCCCGGCCTGATCGACACGCCGATCTACGGCGAGGGCGAGGCGTCGGAGGCCTTCAAGGCCAACCTCGGCCAGAACGTGCTCTTCCCGAAGCGCCTCGGCTCCGGCGACGAGCTGGCCTCGATGGTCCTGGAGTGCCTCACCAACTCCTACATGAACGGCGAGGTCATCCGCGTCGACGGCGGCATCCGGATGCCCCCGAAGTAGGGACCGAAGCAGCTCGCTCGCACAAAAGTCCCCCACCCGATGGATCAGGGTGGGGGACTTCGTGCACTGGTCCGGCATGAGTGAGAACCACCTTCTGCCCTGGAGGTTCGAGGACATCAGGGCCTTCGGCACCGAGCCGCACATCGCGCCGCACCGGCTCCACGAGCACCCGCTCTTCACCAACGACGGCCTCGCCGACCTGCTCGACCGCGTGCCCCGGACGATCGTGCACCCCTACACGTTCGGCAACGACCGGCGGCGGCTGGAGGACTGGCGTCGCGGCGCCGACACCGACCTGCCCGGCAAGGAGCTGCTCGAGATCGTCGAGCGCGGCCGACTGTGGTTCAACATCGTCGGTGTCAACATCCACGACACCGAGATGGGCGGCATCGTCGACGACCTGATGGACGAGGTCTGCGACCTGGTGCCCGGCTTCAAGCCGGTGCGCGTCTCTGCGTCGCTGCTCATCTCCTCGCCCGAGGCGATGGTCTACTACCACGCTGACAACCAGCCCAACATGCTGTGGCACATCCGGGGCCGCAAGCGGGCCTGGGTCTACCCGCTCAACGAGCGGATGGTCAGCCAGCAGAACCTGGAGCGCCTGGTGGCGGGCGCCAGCGACGAGGAGCTCCCCTACGACGAGGAGTACGACGACCACGCCGCGCGGCTCGACCTCGAGCCCGGCCAGGTGGCCTGGTGGCCGCAGAACAGCCCGCACCGCGTCGACAACCTCGAAGGGGTCAACGTCTCCTTGTCCACCGAGGTCTGGACCGCCGACTCGATGCGCCGCGAGCACCTCTGGGCCGCCAACTACTACCTCCGCACCCGCCTCGGCCGGGCTCCCCGCTCCACCCGTGAGCGCGGACTGGTGCCCGCCGCCAAGGTCGCGGCCATGCGGTTGGGTCGTCGCGCGGGCGTGCTCGCACCCGGCGCCCGCCAGGGGGTCTTCCCCAGCTTCCGGGTCGACCCCGACGTGCCCTCGGGCGTGGGCACCCTGGACTGAGGCGCCTCAGTCCTCCAGCGACTTCCGCTCCGCGTCGGTGTAGGCCTCCATGACAGGAGCGGGGGCGCCGGCGGGCGCGCTGGCGCGCATCGAGCGGAGCTTGCTGACCTTGCCGGCGCTCATCGCCATCGCCTCGCGGGTCTTCCCGCGGCCGTAGGTCACCGACGCACCGGCGGAGACACCGAGCGAGAGGCCGACCTCGACGGCGTCCTGGTCGGCGCCCATGTAGAGGAACTGCCAGGCGAAGTCGTTGGTCTGCTGCTCGACGAGCGCCTTGATGGCCGGGTGGGTCCACTCCTGGCTGGCGTTCTCGTGACCGTCGGTCATCACGGCGACGATCACCGTGCCGGGCCGCTCGGGCTCGGGCAGGGCCGCCAGCTCGGCGCCGGCCGCGGTGACGAGCCGGCCCATGGCGTCGAGCAGCGCGGTCGACCCGCGGGGCTGCAGGTCGAGCGGAGGTACGTCGGCCAGCGGGCGCCCGGAGTAGACGACGTCGTACTCGTTGTCGAACTGCGCGAGCGTCACGCGGCACTCGCCGGCGCTCTTGCGCTGCTCGTCGATGAACGCGGCGAAGCCGCCCTCGGTGTCGGCCTTGATCGACTGCATCGACCCGCTCCGGTCGAGCAGGAAGTAGAGGTGGGTGAGGTCCGCTCGCGTCATCGTGGAACTCCGATCCCGGAGCGGTCGTCCGCTCCGATCTAGGTGGGCCGCCGCGGCTTGAACCGCATCGGCGCAGGTGCCGCCGCCGGTTGCTTCGACACCCCTGACTCCAGGTCGTACCTCGCTCGCTCGACCCCCGCGGCGGTCACCCGTCCGCGGTCGTCGGCGTAGGCGCCGAGGGTCAGCGTGCGGGCCAGTCGCGGGCCGACGGCGTTCTCCGTCAGCCCGGCCTGGGCCCCCGCGCTGCGCAAGGACGCCTGACCGTTCAGTACGGCGGCCGCCATCGACTCGTCGATGAGCTCGGTCAGCCGGTCGGCCGCTTCCCGAAGGTAGGGGAGGGCTCCGACGGAATCCTGGCTCTCGGTCATCAGCTGCTGGGCTGCGTCGAGGGCCCGCCGTACGGCGTCCAGCCTCTCCCGGTGTGCGACGACCGGTTGATCCTGGGTCATGCCACCAGGCTACCGCACAAACTGCGGACCCGCAAGAAGTGCGGACGACGCGGGTAATCGGGAAGCCTTCGGCGCTCGTCGTGGTTACGCTGGAGAGACTTATGACGAACGCTGAGAACTTCTCCCTCGACGCCGAGCTGGCGCAGACCGCCGCGTGGGACGACACCGATGACGACTTCGCCACCGACGACCAGGAGTCCTGGGAGTCCGGGTACGCCGACGACGACCCCGAGCTGACCACGGGCGACCTCGACCTCGCCGCCCGTCACGAGCTGCGACGCGTCGCCGGGCTGCGCACCGAGCTCGAGGACATCACGGAGGTCGAGTACCGCCAGCTCCGGCTCGAGCGCGTGGTGCTCGTCGGGGTGTGGACCGAGGGCACGATCGAGGACGCCGAGAACTCCATGGCCGAGCTCGCGCTGCTGGCCGAGACCGCCGGCTCGGAGGTCCTCGACGCGATCTACCAACGGCGGCAGTCGCCCGACCCGGCGACGTACGTCGGTCGCGGCAAGGTCGAGGGCATTCGCGAGATCGTGCAGGCCTCCGGCGCCGACACCGTGATCTGCGACGGTGAGCTCGCCCCCTCGCAGCTGAGGAACCTCGAGGACAAGATCAAGGTCAAGGTCGTCGACCGGACCGCGCTGATCCTCGACATCTTCGCCCAGCACGCGAAGTCCAAGGAGGGCAAGGCGCAGGTCGAGCTCGCCCAGCTCAACTACATGAAGCAGCGGCTCCGCGGTTGGGGTGGGAACCTCTCCCGCCAGGTCGGTGGCCGGGTCGCCGGCGGCGCCGGCATCGGTGGCCGCGGCCCCGGTGAGACCAAGATCGAGACCGACCGCCGCCGCATCAACGACCGCATCGCGAAGCTGCGGCGCGAGCTGAAGGCGATGTCGGGCACGCGCGAGACGATGCGTCAGGAGCGGCGGCGCAACCTCGTCCCGTCGGTCGCGATCGCCGGCTACACCAACGCCGGCAAGTCCTCGCTGCTCAACCGGCTGACCGGCGCGGGCGTGCTCGTCGAGGACGCGCTCTTCGCGACGCTCGACCCGACCACCCGCCGCGCCCAGGCGTCCGACGGCCGCGTCTACACGATGAGCGACACCGTCGGCTTCGTCCGCCACCTCCCGCACCAGCTCGTCGAGGCGTTCCGCTCGACGCTGGAGGAGGTCGCCGACTCCGACCTGATCGTGCACGTCGTCGACGGGTCGCACGTCGACCCCGAGGGTCAGATCAGCGCTGTGCGCGAGGTGCTCGCCGAGATCGGCGCCGCCAAGATCCCCGAGCTCATCGTCATCAACAAGGCCGACGTCGCCGACCCGATGGTCGTGGCCCGCCTCAAGCAGCGTGAGCCGCACACCGTCGTCGTCTCCGCCCGCACCGGCGAGGGCATCGCCGACGCGCTGGCCGCGATCGAGGCCGACCTGCCGCGCCCGCAGGTGGAGTTCGACGCGCTCGTGCCCTACGCCCGCGGCGACCTGGTCGACCAGATCCACCGCCTCGGCGAGATCACCTCGCTCGAGCACACCGCCGACGGCACCCGGATCTCCGGACGTGCGACCGAGGCGCTCGCGGGTGAGCTGGCGGCGTACGCCGTCTGAGCCTGTCACGCGCTCGGCCTCCCGGCTGCCGAAGCCGCCGAACAGGCCTACCGTGGGGTGCATGAAGCGATGGCTGATCGCACTCGCCCTGGTGGCCCCGGCGTTGCTGGTGCCGACCGTCGCGTCGTCGTCCGCTCCAGCCGGTGCGGTCCAGCGCCCGACCTGCGCCGGCCGGCCGGTGACGATCGACCTCAACCGCGCGGGAGCGCCCGATCCCGACCGGCGGCGGTCCGACGTGATCCTCGGGACGCCGCACCGCGACAGGTTCCGCACCGGCGGCGGCGACGACGTCGTTTGTGCGGGACGGGGTGCGGACCGCGTGCTCCTCGGCAAGGGCGAGGACACGGCGTACGGCGGTCCGGGGGATGACTTCCTCGACGGTGGCGACCGCTCGGACCACCTCAACGGCGGCGCGGGCGGCGACTCCATCTGGGGGCGCGGCGGTTGGGACCAGCTCGAGCAGTCGGGGCTCTCCCGGGGTGCCGACGCGGTCTACGGCGGTGCCGGCAACGACACGATGCGCAACGCCACCGCCGGCGACCTCTACTACGGGGGCGCCGACCGGGACTTCTTCACCGACGCCGCGGACTGTGGGTCCTGCGATCCCGCCGTCGCCATCTTCTACCTCGGTGGAGGAGGCAACGACCTGCTCGTGTCGGGCGGCGGCAAGGAGCTCCTCAACGGGGGCGACGGGTCCGACACGGTCAGCTACGTCGGTCTGGTCGAGGAGCCGGGTCCGGGAGTGACGGTCGACCTGGAGGTCGCCGCACCCCAGGCCACCGGCCCGGGCGGCACGGACATCCTGCAGAGCATCGAGAACCTGGTCGGGTCCAGCGAGGGCGACGACGTGCTCAGCGGCGACGACGGGCCGAACCGCCTCGCCGGCGGCAACGGCGCCGACCAGCTCTTCGGACGAGGCGGCGACGACGACCTCGAGGGCGGCGACGGGGCCGACCTGTGCGACGGCGGCGCCGGCACCAACCAGTACGACGGCTGCGAGGAGTCCACGTGAAGGTCCGAGGCGCCTCGACGCGGCAGGTGTGACACTGGTGCACATGTCGCGTCTCGGTCTCGCAGCGGTCCTCGTGGTCGTGGGCTCCTTCCTGAGCGCCGACCCGCCCGCTCTCTCCGCCGGCACACCGACCTGTGCCGGGCTCGCGGTGACGATCGACCTCGCCGACACCGATGCTCCCGACCCCGACCGCGCGGCCTCCGACGTCGTGCTCGGCACGCCCGGCGACGACCGGATCCGCACCGGGGCGGGCGACGACGTGGTCTGCGCCGGCGGGGGCGGTGACACCATCTACCTCGGCGCCGGCGACGACAAGGGACTCGGCGGGCCCGGCATCGACAGGCTCGTGTTCAGCGAGGGGGACGACGTGATGATCGGTGGCGCGGGCCGGGACTGGATCGACTACGTCGACGCCCACCACGGCCTGAGCGTCGACCTCGGCAGCAACGTCCGCCAGGACACCGGCGTCGGCCACGACATCGTGCGGACCATCGAGAACGCCAGCGGCGCGAGCCACTTCGCCAACCAGGTCACCGGTGACTGCGGCCCCAACTTCCTCGTCGGCGGCGACGAGGCCGACTACTTCCATGGGCTGTGCGGCCGGGACATCATCGAGGCGTGGCGGGGCAACGACCGCGTGTGGGGCGGGTACGGCGACGACTTCGTCCGCGGCGGCTACGGGGCCGACCGTCTGGCCGGCCAGCAGGGTGACGACGAGCTGCTCGGCGCGAACGGCGGCGACCTGCTGCGCGGCGGTCCCGGCACGGACGTCTGCGACGGCGGGAAGGGCGTCGACGACCGCCGGGCGTGCGAGAGCGGCACCCGCTGATCCCACCCCGATCGCAGGCATCCGGGCCAACTGCCGGACCTGCGGGCGTCGGTCGCTCTAGGGTGCAGCCCATGCACCGGATCCTCGGAGTCGCCGTCCTCGCCGCCATCGGCCTCGTGCCCGCGGCACCCGCGAGCTCGGCGGGCGCCCCGGGCGACCTGCCGACCTGCGCCGGGCTCGTCGTCACCATCGACCTCAACGACCCCTCCGCGCCCGACCCGGACCGTCCGGAGTCCGACGTCGTCCTCGGCACGCCGGAAGGCGACTTCATCCAGGCCGGCAGCGGTGCCGACGTGATCTGCGGTGGCGAGGGGAGCGACCGGATCTGGGCCGACGGCGACGACGTCGGCGACCGGATCTTCGGCGGTGGCGGGGGCGACTACCTCTACCCGGGGGGCGGCGCCGACGAGATCAGGGCCGGTGGAAGCGGCGACGAGGTCTTCCCGAGCGGTTCGCCCGAGGGCACCCGCGACGAGATCCACCTCGGCCCCGGTGCCGACACCTTCTTCGGGACGACGTCCGACGAGCTGGTCGTCGGCGGGCCCGGGATCGACGCCGTCGGCTACTCGTCCCTCCACTCGGGCACCCACCGTGGCGTCACGGTCGACCTGGAGATCGAGGAACCTCAGGACACCGGCCCGGGCGGGGTCGACGAGCTGGTCGCGATCGAGCAGGTCGGCGGGACGCCGTACGACGACGTCCTCCGCGGCACCGCCCGCACCAACGTGCTGAAAGGCCGCAAGGGTGACGACCGGCTGTTCGGGCGGGGTGGCGGCGACGTCTGCTACGGCGGCTCGGGCCACAACACCTTCCACTCGTGCGAGGTCCAGCAGGGCGGTTGAAGCCCCGTGGTTCGAGGGTTATCCCTGCTGCCATCGCTCCCGGATCCTCCTACCGTTGCACCATGATCCGCTGCGTCGCCGCACTCGCCCTGACCGTCCCCGCCCTCCTAGTCGCCACGACGCCGGCGGATGCCGCCGGGCCGGCGACCTGCGGCGGGCACCGGGTGACGATCGACCTCGACGATGCGCACCACCCCGACCCGAACCGGGCGCGGTCCGACGTCGTGCTGGGCACGACCAAGGCCGACAAGATCACCACCGGACGGGGCAACGACATCGTGTGCGGCGGACGGGGCCACGACCTCATCGACCTCGGGCCCGGCGACGACACCGCCTACGGCGGGAAGGGCGGTGCCGTGCTGAACGGCGGCCCCGGGGACGACCGCCTGGTCGGAGATCCGCGCACCTACAACACCGCGGCCGACTTCCGGCTCGCACCGCGGGGAGTGCGCGTCGACCTGAGGAGGACCGTGCCGCAGGAGACGGGCTGGGGACGCGACTCGTTCACCGGCATCGCGAACGTCCTCGGCAGTGCGCACGACGACGTGCTGCGCACCCGGGTGCTGTCCGGCCCGACCGACTCCTGGCGTCGGCACGCACTCCTGTCCGGCGGTGCGGGCGACGACCGGCTCTTCGGCTCGAGGGCCAGCAACCGGTTCCTGGGCGGTCCGGGCGATGACGTGATGCGCGGCGGGGGAGGCAGCGACCGCTTCGACGAGTACCTCTCCGAGGAGAACGGCGGCGCCGACACCGTCTACGGCGGCTCGGGCCCGGACATCCTCGAGGCCGCCAACGCCGGCGACCACTACGAGGGCGGTGCCGGCGACGACGAGCTCACCAGCGCCGAGTGCCGACCCACCTGCGAGGAGGGGCTGGTCGAGCTGTACGGCGGTCCCGGCGACGACCAGTTCACCCTGGACGAGAACGACGAGCTGGTCGACGGGGGCGACGGGGTGGACCAGGTCGAGGACAACTTCTACACCGATGCCGAAGGTGCGGTGCTCACGGTGGACCTGGCGATCGTCGGACCTCAGGACACCGGAGTCGGCGGCACCGACGACCTCAGCAGCATCGAGGACCTGATCGGCAACGCCTACTTCGACAGTCACCTCTTCGGCAACGACGACGCCAACACGCTGGTGTCCTACGGCAACAACGACGTGCTCGAGGGGCGCGGTGGCGACGACGTGCTCGAGGCCGGCAGCGGGGACGACTCCCTCTCGGGAGGCGACGGCTCCGACTCGTGCGACGGCAGCTACGGGACCGACCAGTTCACCGACTGTGAGGAGATCCTCGATTCTCGCGGTTCCGGGGACAAGGTGCCCGTGTCTCGCTGATCATCTCCGGGTGCGCACCCGGGGAGCATGGCTCGCAGCCGTCGGCCTGGTGGCCGTCGTCGCGGCCGCCGGGCTCTTCGTGACGGTCCGCGCGGGCGCCGACACCGACCGCTGCACCGGCTTCCGGCAGGCCGCGGCTGCGCGGTCCGCGCTGGTCACCGGCACCGGCCGCGACGTGCTCGTCATCGGCGACTCCTACTCCGTCGGGCTCGGCACCAGCGCGGCCGACAGCTGGCCAACGCGCCTCCCCGGCCGGGTGCACGTCGCCGGGTTCTCGGGGTCCGGCTTCGGCGCGCACTCGAGTGAGTGCGGTGCGGTGTCGTACGCCGACCGGGCCCCTCGCGCCCTCGCCCGCGACCCCGGCCTCGTGGTGGTGGAGGGCGGTCTCAACGACTTCGACCAGTCCCGGGCGGCGATCCGGGCCGGCTTCGCCGACCTGCTCGCCGACCTCGGCCACCGTCGGGTGCTCGTGGTGGGGCCGCCGCCGGCGCCGCAGCGAGCGGGCGCCGTACCCGCTGTGGATGCGGAGCTGGCCCGGCTGTCGAGGCGGTACGGCGTCGGCTACCTCTCGATGCAGCACGCCGACCTGTCCTACCTCGACGACGGCCTGCACCTGACGGCGGAGGGCCACCGGCAGTTCGGCGACCTCGTCGCCGCGGCGCTGTCCACAGCCACGCGGCCCGGTCGCTGATCCTGTCCGGCCCGACGTCTAGGGTTCCGGGCATGTCCGGGGTCGACCACGACGCGCTGCGCGCCACGCTCTCCGCCGCCGTCGAGGCGCTCGGCGGGTCCGAGCGGCCGGGTCAGGTCGCGATGGCCGAGGCGGTCGCGGAGTCGATGGCGGAGCACCGGCACCTGCTCGTCCAGGCCGGCACCGGCACCGGCAAGTCGCTGGGCTACCTCGTGCCCGCGATGCTCCACCGCAAGCGCGTCGTCATCGCGACGGCGACCCTCGCGCTCCAGCACCAGCTCGTCGAGCGCGACCTGCCGCGGCTCACGAAGGCGGTCACGGGACGGGCCGGGGTCGACACGTCGTACGCCGTGCTCAAGGGCCGTTCCAACTACGCCTGCCTGCACCGGATCCGCGAGGGCGCGCCCGACGACCAGGGCGAGCTGATCCAGGCCGAGGCGGCGCTCGGCGCGCTGGGCAAGAAGGTGCTCGAGCTGCGCGAGTGGGCCGAGGGCGAGGTGAAGGACGGCGGCTCGGGGGAGAAGGACGCCGCCCCGCGCCACACCGACCGCGAGTGGCGGCAGGTCTCGGTCACCGCGCGGGAGTGCCTGGGCGCGGCCAAGTGCCCCTTCGGCGAGGAGTGCTTCGCGGAGCGCGCGCGCGAGAAGGCGCAGCGCTCC
Organism: Nocardioides candidus; assembly: GCF_041321175.1. Taxonomy (NCBI): domain Bacteria; kingdom Bacillati; phylum Actinomycetota; class Actinomycetes; order Propionibacteriales; family Nocardioidaceae; genus Nocardioides; species Nocardioides candidus. The sequence continues at coordinate 1,063,171 of NZ_JBGGWC010000001.1, forward strand.
CACCTCGTCGTCACCAACCACAGCCTGCTCGCGATCGACGCGATCGAGGGGATCCCGATGATCCCGGAGTACGACGTCGTGGTGATCGACGAGGCCCACGAGCTGACCGCTCGGGTGACCCAGGCGGCGACCGACGAGCTGTGGGCCTCCGAGGTCGAGCGCGCCGCGCGGCGGGCCGCTCGCCACGTGCGCTCGGAGACCGACGACCCGGCGGGCGATCTCGAGGACGCCGCAGCGGTGCTGCGCGGCGCGATCGGCGAGGCCCGGCCCGGTCGCTTCGAAGCGCTGCCCGACGAGCTGGCCGACGCACTGGCGCTGGTCCGTGACGCCGCCCGCGCACTGGCGAGTGCCTTTCCGAAGGCCGACACCAAGGACGAGCCCGACGCCGGCCTGACCCAGGCGAAGGGCGCGGTGCAGGAGCTCTTCGCGACCGCCGACCGGATGGCCGCCAACGCCGACACCGACGTGCTCTGGCTGACCGAGGGCACCGACCGGCTGCCTCCGCGCCTGTGCATCGCCCCGTTGCAGGTGTGGGGCCAGCTGCGCGCCAAGCTGCTGGCCGACAAGACCGTGGTGATGACCTCGGCCACCCTGATGCTCGGCGGTGACTTCACCTCCGTCGCGACCTCGGTCGGCCTCAAGCCCTCCGAGCGCGTCCCCCTCGGCGGCTTCCCGGTGGTCGAAGAGGTCGCGCAGCGCAGGCCGATGGTCGAGGAGGTCGCGCAGCGCACCCCGGTGGTCGAGGAGGTCGCGCAGCGACCGTCACGAGACCCCGGCGCCCCGACGGTCGAGGAGGTCGCGCAGCGCAGGCCGGTGGTCGAGGAGGTCGGCCCGCGCAGGCCGATGGTCGAGGAGGTCGCGCAGCGACCGTCACGAGACCCCGGCAAGCCGACCGGCGACCCCCAACCCTGGGTCGGCCTCGACGTCGGCAGCCCCTTCGACTACGGCAAGCAGGCGATCCTCTACATCGCCCGCCACCTGCCCCAGCCCGGGCGCGACGGTCTCGGCCCGGCGCAGCTCGACGAGATCACCGAGCTGGTCGACGCGGCCAACGGGCGCACGCTCGGGCTGTTCTCGAGCCGGCGCGCGGCCGAGACGGCCGCCGAGCACGTGCGCTCGAAGCTGCCCCACCTGACCACGCTCGCCCAGGGCGACGCCCAGCTGCCCGAGCTGGCGCGGCAGTTCGTCGACGACCCGCACACCAACCTCTTCGGCACCCTCGGCCTGTGGCAGGGACTCGACGTGCCGGGCGACACCTGCCAGCTCGTGATCATCGACCGGGTGCCGTTCCCACGCCCCGACGACCCGCTGATGAGCGCCCGCCAGCGAGCGGCCGACCAGTCGGGCGGCAACGGCTTCATGCAGGTCGCTGCCACGCACGCGGCGCTGCTGCTGGCGCAGGGCGCCGGACGGCTGATCCGCACCACGAGCGACAAGGGCATCGTGGCCGTGCTCGATCCGCGCCTGGTCACCGCCCGCTACGGCAGCTTCCTCAAGGCCAGCCTGCCGCCGATGTGGACCACGACCGATCCGGCCGTGGCGCGCAAGGCGCTGGCGCGGCTGTCGGGATCCACCGCCTAGACGCGCTGCGCCTCCGCGACGACCGACTGGTGCTGGTCCTGGTCGAGCGGGCGTCCGTTGCAGGTCCACTTGGTGCCGACCTCGCAGTTGTAGCGGGCACTGCCGTTGACCACGGTCACCTCGACCGCCTTCACCGCACCGGCGCCGAAGTCGAAGCTTCCGGTGTAGTCGCCGGCATCGGTGAGCTCGACGACGGTGGTGCGGACGCCGCCGGTCTCCAGCAGGACGCGAACGAGGGCGGCACTTCCGCGCTCGACCGGCGCGAGGTCCAGGCTGAGCGACAGGTGCCACCGCGGCCCGGTGTGACTGGGCTCGAACCGGTACGACGCCGAGGTGAGGTGGTCCTCGGCGAAGCCCAGCGCCTTGCGCGGCTGCGTCGGGCTGAGGGTCGTGCTGCCGTTGAGCCGGGTCGCGGGGTAGAGCCGCCCTTCGTCGTACCAGCGCCTGGGGTGGAGGTTGTCGGCCGCCATGCGGAGGAGCTGCGTGCGGAGGTCGGTCCCCTTGTCCGCCAGGGCCGCCTCGATCGCGGCCGTCGCGTAGAGCGCCGGCGCGGTCGCGGTCGCGGCGTCGGCGTTGCGCCACATGGTGCGCACCAGGATCGGCAGTCCGGCCTGCGCCTGCGGGAAGTGCTCGGTGAGGTGGCGGAAGAAGATCCAGGCGCCGTACCAGTAGCCACCGCGGAACGTGTCGAGCGGCAGGCCGGGCTTCCCCATCGGGCCGTAGGGCAGGTATCCGGTGTTGTCGTTCACGGCGTCGAAGACCTCGTCCTCGGCCCAGGTCGCCGTGGCCTCCATGAACCAGGCGTCGGCGCCGATGTCGTAGCCGAACTGGACGGCGTGGAAGTACTCGTGCGCCGCCGTCACCTGCATGTTCTGGGTCGACGTGTGCCGCGGGAACTCACGGTGGCTGTAGTCGTTGTCCAGCACGCAGTAGGCCCAGGTCGCGCCGTGCCGCGGCAGCGACGAGGCGTCGGTGGTGCAGTAGCCGTAGAGGCCCTGGTTGCCGATCTGGGCGAGGTAGATGTCGGAGCGGCCGTCGCCGCCACGGGTGCCGTCGCTCATCGGCCGCCGGTAGCCGGCGTCGACGTAGCGCTGGTGCACGCGCGTCATGGTGGCCAGCACCTTCTCGACGTAGTCGGGCCGGTGGTCGCCGTCGCGGTTGCGCCGCGGCACGCCGTTGACGGCGTCGTCGGCCTTCGTCACGTAGTGGACGCACACCGTCTTCGAGCACATCCTGCGCACCGACTTCGTGGTGTAGCACGACGCGTCGGGGCAGCGGTTGGGGTTGGCGGTCGGACGGGAGAGGTACGTCGACGCCTCCCGCTGCTGCGCGGGCGGAAGCGCGCTCCGGAGCAGTGCCAGGTCGCGCAGTGCCAGGGTCAGCTCGCCGCTGTCGGTCCCGAGCGTGCTGTCGAGGCCGTCGTCGAGCAGCGAGGTGACCTTGTCGAGGGCGGCCTCGGCACGGGCCGCGCGGTGGGCGGTGTGCCGCGGATCGGTGCGTTGCGGGTCCGCCGCGGCGTGCGCCGTGGGCGCGGCGAGCAGGGTTGAGCACAGCAGCAGGGCGAGCGAGCCGAGACGGAGCATGTCCCTGACTCTATGTCGCGCCTAAACGGCCCGACGAACCGTGACCATCACATGCGGCGCAGGACAGCGGTGACCTTCCCGAGGATCGTGGCGTTGGTGCCGTCGATCGGCTCGAAGGCGTCGTTGTGCGGCAGCAGCCAGACCTTGCCGTCCTTGCGCTGGAACGTCTTGACCGTGGCCTCGCCGTCGATCATGGCGGCGACGATCTCGCCGTTCTCCGCGGTGGGCTGCTGGCGGATCACGACGTAGTCGCCGCTGCAGATGGCCGCGTCGATCATCGACTCGCCGCTGACCTCCAGCAGGAAGAGCTGGCCGTCGCCGACGAGCTGGCGGGGGAGCGGGAAGACGTCCTCCACGCGCTCCTCGGCGAGGATCGGTCCGCCGGCGGCGATCCGGCCGACGACCGGCACGTTGGTGGGCACCGGGTTGCTGTCGCCGTAGCCGGTGATGTCGTGGGTGCTCTGCATCGACTCGGGCAGCACGACCTGGAGGGCGCGGGGCAGGCTCGGGTCCTTCTTCAGGAAGCCCTTCTCCTCCAGCACGCGCAGCTGGTGGGCGACGCTCGAGGTGCTGGTCAGGCCGACGGCGCTGCCGATCTCGCGCATGCTCGGCGGGTAGCCGCGCTGGTCGATGCTGTCCTTGATGTGCTGCAGCACGCGCTGCTGGCGCGGGGTGAGCCCGGTCGCGTCCGGGGGTCCGTCGGGCAGCTCGCTGACCTTCTTGCCGCGCGCCTGGGTGTTCGCCTGCTTGTCCGCCATGTCGCCGACGGTAACGCCGATCACGCCTCGGTTTCAAACATCTGTTCGAACCGGCGTGTCGCGACACGCCGTCGAACATCTATTCGACCAGGTCCTTGATCCGTTCGAACCTTTGTTCTAACCTCGTACATGTGTTCGATCGAACTGTTGATCGAACGGCCCGGCAGGTTTCTGTCGGACCCCCTCGCTGAACTTCTCTCGAACACACCGACCAACTCTTCCCCGGAGGTCACACCGATGAGCACCCTCACCCTCGCCCCGCACGTCAGCTACAGCCGCCCGACCAGCGTCCGCCTCACGCGGCGCGGCCGACTGGTGGTCTTCGGCTTCGGCGTGCTCCTCGCCTTCGCGCTCGGCGTGTGGTTCGCCGCCGGCTCGGTCGCGACCCAGGAGGCCGGTGTCGAGCAGGTGCAGGTCGTCACGGTCGCTCCCGGCGAGACCCTCTGGGACATCGCCTCCGACGCGGTCGACGTCACCGGTGACGGCGACGTGGCCGGCATGGTCGCCCGCATCAAGGACATGAACAGCCTCGACTCGAGCGTGGTCTACGCCGGTCAGGACCTCCGCGTCCCCACTGAGTGACGCTCGTCGAATGACCCCACGGTTCTACAACTGAATACTCCGTCCACGCACCGACCCGCGTGGACGCACCAAGGCGGCCCAACTGCCCGGGCCCCCTTAGGGGAAGACGAAGGGCGGACCCACGACCCCGGGTCCGTCCTTCGCTCCGTTTTCAGCTGCCGTAGCCCACGAGCGTCGGCCGCGCCTCGATCGCCCGCAGCGCCACCGACCCGCCGGGGATGGTGACGCTGCCCGGCACGGGTTTCCACCCCTGGCCGCCGACCCGGTAGTCCGCCACCCAGGTGGTGTCCACCGCCGGCGCGTACCTCCCCGTCCGCAGGTAGCTGTGCGTGATCGACAGCCTCGGGTACGGCGCTCCCGGCTCGTCCGTTCGCAACGAGTCGCCGTCGCCGAAGCGCCAGGTGTAGGAGTCGACCCGGATCCGCAGGTCCACCCGTTGCCCGAGGAGCCTCACGGTGCGATCGAGGGTCTGCTCGTGGGTGAAGAAGTTGGTGTCGAAGTTGACCAGGGTCTTCCCGCCCGGGGGCTGGACCGAGAGTGTCGAGGGCGGGAGGGGGATGCGCCGGAAGGCGGTCGCCACGAGGCCGCCGGTGACGGCGGGTGCGGCGTCGGAGGGACAGGAATAGGTCTCCCACAGGAGATCACCGGTTGGGGATTCAACCCACGAATGGGTCTTGATCGTGCCGTCGGCGCAGGTGAACTGCCCAGTACACACACTTTGGCAGGCAGATTGGGAGTGAAAGGTCCCGGTCGTTGAAGTGCTGGCGCTCCCGGACGTTGAGGTTCCTGCTGCATCGTCGTGCACCCAGACCCCAAACTGTCCGGGGCCCGATCCGACGTCGGCGCCGTCGTCGGCAAAGGCCGGACCGAGGCAGCACGCGGCGAGTGCGGCGAGCGCCGCGACGAACCATCGCATTACAGGAGCTCCACTGTCGTCACACTCCACGTACCTCGGACCAGGGCGACAGAGACCAGCCACTTTGCCGGGCCGCCCTTGAAGGTTCCGTTGAGGTTGCCGGCACCGACAGTTCGCTGCGTCTTCACAAGCGTGTGGGTGACCACAGCCCAGTGCTCGGGATCGGAAGACACCGGCTTCAGCGCCACAACCCTGTAGTTGCCGCCGACGATCTTGCCGCCGCGGCGATACACCCGGTTGATCCCTTGGATTCCGGCGGCGCAACCCGAGCAAGATGGCTGGTCGATGCGAGCGAGGAGATTGACGTCGCCGGTCTTCATCGCATAGTTGACGACACGCCAGTAGAACCTTACGAAGGCGGTAACTCCTGCTTGACCGCGCGATTCCGCCTCCGGCGGCACGGTCGGCTCAACAGGACCCGTCGCAATGGCCGTCGTCTCAGTCGTCGTACTCGTGACTTCCGAGCTCGACGACGCGCTTGGCGTGCCCGGGTCTCCGGGCGGATCATCGCCCCCGCCGCACCCGCCGAGCACCACCATCAGAAGCGCGGCCGCACCGAGTGCGGGCGCGCGCAGAGTCATCCCCATCAGAGCCTCCCGAGATCGAACCCCGCCCAGACCCATGGCGGGAAGGCGAAGGTAACCCGGGCAGAGCCAATCCGAACAGGTCAGTGTTCTCGGATGTGGAAACGCCGTAGTCGATCGCCCGCGATCTTCGACGCCGACCCCACGGGCAGCTGCCGATCCTCGGTCGCGAGGCCGCCATCCCGCGCGTCCGCGCGGTCCGCATGACCGGCCGCCCGCGCCGGCCCGTGGACCGGACCCGGCGCCGACGGAGCTGATGAGTCGTGCCCGCCGCAACCAGCGAGGGAACCGATGACGAGGGCGGCGAGACCGGCAAGCGCGGGCGTTCGGACGTGCTGCATGAGACCTCCCGAGACTGGAGCCCGTCCGCAGAGCGCGGGCGGCACTCGGACGCTAGGCCGGATCGCGCCGCCGGGACACCCGCGAGAGTGGGACCTGTGGACAACGAACTGACCCCCTGGCGGACGCGCGGGAGGCGATCCACGCTCTGCGCGTTGCGCCACGCGGAGGACGGTGTTGCCGTCGAGCGCCAATGCGCGGTGAAGCAGGCCTCCCTGGCCGCCTGATTGCCGGATGCCATGCGCTCGGAGCCGTCGGCGGCTCCCAACGTATGGCGCACGGCGACAGCCCCAGCCGCCGCGGGCCCTACCGAGCGGCCCGCTTCCCGCCCTTCGGGGTGGACGAGTCCCGCTTCACCTTCGCGGGCCTCGGGTCCGGCGCGGCGGTGAACCCGACCGCCCTCGAGAACCGCGCGACGAGCATGAACCCCAGGAACAGGCACGCGACCGCGCCGATCGCGGCGACGGCGAGGTAGAACCAGGCGGCGTTGTCGTCGTCGTGACGGGCGGTGGAGCCGAAGTCGATCGCGGCGTAGACGAGGTAGCCCCAGGCGACGACGCAGAGCGTGATCGCGAGGGCGAGCACCAGCAGCACGGGGCGGAAGCCCCGCTTCTGGCGCGCTCCTGCGCGCTTGCCGCTGCTCACGCAGGTGATTGTGTCCGACGAGCCAAGGTGTTGAGGCCCAGACGCGCCAACCGGCCCGCAGCCGCTCGATCGACCCCACGCGACCGAGCGACCGCGGACCGGCAGGTCCTGAGGGGTGGTGCTACTTCGGCGAGACGGTGTAGCTGACGTCGACGCCGTTGGAGTCGGTGACGGCGAGCGTCACCAGGTAGGTGTCGGTCGCGTACTGACCGGTGATCGCGGTGCCGTTGTCGACCTTCTCGGTGACGGTCTCCGCGCCACCGCCGGTGAGCTTCTCCTCGGCCGTGGAGTACGCGCCGGCCTTGTCGCCGCCCGCGTCGCCGACCTGGATCACGACGGTCCAGGTGGCGGGGTTCTTCGTGTACTGGCCACCGAGGATCTTCCCGTCGACGATCGCCACATCGTCAGTGGGGAAGGTCTTGGGCAGCTTGCCCGTGGTGACGCCGCCGTCGGTGGTGTCGATCTCGATGTTGCCGTTCTCGATGTCGTCGAGGTTGGCGTCGACCCCCTGGCTCTTGAGGTCGTCCTCGACCTTGTTCTTGACGGCGTCCTTGACGGCGTTCCCGCAGCCGACGAGCGAGACGCCGATGAGGACGATTGAGGGGACGGCGATGAGCATGCGTGTACGACGGTGGGTCATGAGGGCCTCCGGCCAGGTGCAGAAACAGGGGAGTGCGGGTGGCCCCGAGGCCGCGAGGTAACGCTAGTGACGAGACCCTCCCTCCGAATCAGCCTTCCGAACCATTTGGACCTGTGTTGAGACGGTCCTGATACTCGCGACTCGCCCGACGACACGCCGTACTCCCTGTCGCGAAGACCGCTCTGACCTGCACAAACGTGACCCAGCAGACATTTCCCTGGATCACTTCCGCGACTCCGCTTGCACCCCTAGTGGTGGGGGCGTAAGGTCACCACTACATCTAGTAGTTACAACGATGTAGTTATCCCCAGGGCCATCAACAGGACCAGCGGAGATCTGCACAGCTAGATCGCTCTTATCCACAGCGAAGCGAGGCCCGCCAGAGGGTCTACTTCGTCATGCCCGGACGCGAACAGCGAAGGAGGACCGGCCCCGATGCACTGCGCCTACTGCAAGCACCAGGACACTAAGGTCCTCGACTCCCGCGTCGCCGACGACGGCTGCTCCATCCGCCGCCGCCGGGTGTGCCAGGCCTGCGAGAAGCGGTTCACGACCGTCGAGCTGATGCAGCTCACGGTGCTCAAGCGCTCCGGCGCGACCGAGCCGTTCAACCGCGACAAGGCCGTGGCCGGTGTGCGGAAGGCCTGCAACGGCCGTCCGGTGAGCGAGGACGACCTGGCCGTGCTCGGCCAGGAGGTCGAGGACCAGCTGCGCCTCGCCGGCAGCCCGGAGATCGCCGCCCACGAGGTGGGCCTGGCGATCCTGGCGCCGCTGCGACAGCTCGACGAGGTCGCCTACCTCAGGTTCGCCAGCGTCTACCGCGGCTTCGAGTCCGCAGCCGATTTCGAGGCAGAAATCGCGCTGATGCGGATGGAGCGAGCGGGCACGGTTGTTGAGAAAGAGGCGACCTTCTCAGCCCCATCGGGCTGACCACAGACCGCCCGGGCAGGGAGTGGGGAAGCTGTCTGCCCGGGCACCAAACTCCGGCTCCGATTCTGTCGGAGCCACGAGCAACACTGGAAACCGACCGCACCCAGCCAGGGGGATTCGCAAGTGACCGAGACCGCCAACTCCGCAACCAGCGCCGCGACCAAGGGGTCGAGCACCGGCCTGAAGATCGAGCGTGTCTTCAGCACCGAGGGCGTGCACCCCTACGACGAGATCACCTGGGAGCGGCGCGACGTCGTCCAGACCAACTGGAAGACCGGCGAGACCGTCTTCGAGCAGCGCGGCGTGGAGTTCCCCGACTTCTGGTCGGTCAACGCGAGCACGATCGTCACGACGAAGTACTTCCGCGGCGCCGTCGGCACCCCTGAGCGCGAGACGGGCCTCAAGCAGCTCATCGACCGCGTCGTCAGCACCTACACGAAGGCCGGCATCGAATACGGCTACTTCGAGACCGACGCCGACGCCGAGCTCTTCGACCACGAGCTGACCTGGCTGCTCGTCAACCAGTACTTCTCCTTCAACTCCCCGGTCTGGTTCAACGTCGGCACCAAGTCGCCGCAGCAGGTGTCGGCCTGCTTCATCCTCTCGGTCGACGACTCGATGGACTCCATCCTCAACTGGTACAAGGAGGAGGGCTTCATCTTCAAGGGCGGCTCCGGAGCCGGCCTCAACCTCTCCCGCATCCGGTCGAGCAAGGAGCTGCTGAGCTCCGGCGGCACCGCGTCGGGCCCGGTGTCCTTCATGCGCGGCGCCGACGCCTCGGCCGGCACCATCAAGTCGGGCGGCGCGACGCGGCGTGCGGCGAAGATGGTCGTCCTCGACGTCGACCACCCCGACATCGAGGAGTTCGTCGAGACCAAGTGGCGCGAGGAGGACAAGATCCGCGCCCTGCGTGACGCCGGCTTCGACATGGACCTGGGCGGCAAGGACATCACGTCCGTGCAGTACCAGAACGCCAACAACTCGGTCCGCGTCACCGACGAGTTCATGCGCGCCGTCGAGGATGGCACCGACTTCGCGCTCCGCGGTCGCAAGACCGGCGAGGAGATCGAGCGCGTCGACGCCCGCGGGCTGTTCCGCAAGATCAGCGAGGCGGCCTGGGCGTGCGCCGACCCCGGCCTGCAGTACGACGACACGATCAACGACTGGCACACCAACCCGGAGACGGGCCGGATCACCGCGTCCAACCCCTGCTCGGAGTACATGTCGCTCGACAACTCCTCCTGCAACCTGGCGAGCCTCAACCTGTTGAAGTTCCTCAAGGAGGACGACACGTTCGACGCGCCGCTCTTCGCGAAGGCCGTCGAGCTGATCATCACGGCGATGGACATCTCGATCTGCTTCGCCGACTTCCCGACCGAGCCGATCGGTGAGACCACCCGCAACTACCGCCAGCTCGGCATCGGCTACGCCAACCTCGGCGCGCTGCTGATGGCGATGGGTCTGGGCTACGACTCCGACGGCGGTCGCTCGATGGCGGCCACGATCACGTCGCTGATGACCGGCACGTCGTACCGTCGCTCGGCGGAGCTCGCCGCGATCGTCGGCCCCTACGCCGGCTACGCCCGCAACTCCGAGGCCCACCAGCGCGTGATGCGCAAGCACCAGGCGGCCAACGACGAGGTGCGCACGCTGCACATCGCCGACGCCCAGGTGCACAAGGTGGCCACCGACGAGTGGGCCAAGGTCGTCGAGCTCGGCAAGACCAACGGCTTCCGCAACGCGCAGGCCTCGGTGCTCGCGCCCACCGGCACCATCGGCTTCATGATGGACTGCGACACGACCGGCATCGAGCCGGACTTCTCGCTGGTCAAGTTCAAGAAGCTCGTCGGCGGCGGCTCGATGCAGATCGTCAACCAGACGATCCCGCGGGCGCTGACGAAGCTGGGCTACGACGAGGAGAAGGTGGAGGCGATCGTCGCCTACATCGCCGAGCACGGTCACGTGGTCGACGCTCCCGGCCTCAAGCCCGAGCACTACGAGGTCTTCGACACCGCGATGGGTGAGCGGTCCCTCAAGCCGATGGGCCACGTCAAGATGATGGCGGCCTGCCAGCCGTTCCTGTCCGGCGCGATCTCGAAGACGGTCAACCTGCCGGAGACGGCGACCGTCGAGGACATCGAGGACATCTACCTGCAGTCGTGGAAGCTCGGTCTCAAGGCCACCGCGATCTACCGCGACAACTGCAAGGTGGGCCAGCCGCTCGCCGACGGTGGCGGCAAGGCCAAGAAGGACGCCGCCGACGCCGAGGCTGCTGCGGCCGACGCCAAGGTCATCGAGAAGGTCGTGGAGAAGGTCGTCTACGCGCCGACCCGCAAGCGCCTCCCGAAGTCCCGCGTCTCGCGCACCACGTCGTTCACCGTCGGCGGTGCCGAGGGCTACATGACCTCGGGCGCCCACGACGACGGCTCGCTCGGCGAGGTCTTCCTCAAGCTCGGCAAGCAGGGCTCGACCCTCGCCGGTGTCATGGACGCCTTCTCGATCGCCGTGTCGATCGGCCTGCAGTACGGCGTCCCGCTCGAGACCTACGTCTCGAAGTTCAGCAACCTGCGCTTCGAGCCCGCCGGCCTCACCGACGACCCCGACATCCGCATGAGCCAGTCGATCATGGACTACATCTTCCGCCGCCTCGCCCTGGACTACCTGTCCTTCGAGGAGCGGTCGATGCTCGGCATCTACTCCGCCGAGGAGCGCCAGCGCCACCTTGAGACCGGCTCCTACGAGCCCATCGAGGAGACCGGCTCCGCGTCCGAGCTCATCGAGAAGCCCGTCGAGGTCCGCGCCGCCGCCGAGCTCGTCGAGGAGGCAGAGGAGGCCGAGATCGTCATCACCGACAAGGCCCCCGACGCCCCCCAGGCCCGGACCAGCGCCGAGCTCCTCGAGCAGATCACCGGGCACGCCGTCGACAGCCCCCTGTGCATGACCTGCGGCACCAAGATGCGGCCTGCTGGTTCTTGCTACGTCTGCGAGGGCTGCGGTAGCACCAGCGGCTGCAGCTGAGGTTCCAGCGCGTACGACGAAAGCGGCGGTCACCGCGTGGCGGTGGCCGCCCTTCCGTCAGTGCGGGGGCGAGGAGCGGTGTGTCGTTCGCGGCGATATGACGCACGTCCTTCGTGACTACAACGTCGGCGGTCCAGACAGCCTGAGTCATGGCCACCATTGCCGATCGGATCCTGGAAGCGATTCGGTTTCGTCCGCTTGACGATGACGTACTTGCAAAGCGCCTCGGAGTGCCCCAACGCCAGTCGATCAATCAGGCAGCGCGACGCCTAGAAGCAGCCGGAGGCTTCAGCGGTACGTCGGGACTGACGGCAAGATTGTTAACGTGCGGTACCGACACCTGCGCCCCGAGGTTCACTAGGGGTTCGCGGGCGAGAAGGGCCTGGAGTACTACCGCGATGCCCGACGTCGAACCGCCAGGTCCTCGTGCAGAGGACCTCCGGATCGTCGCGCGATACGACCAGGGTCCGATCAGCGAGGACGAGGTCAAGGCTGCTGTCAGGGACTACCTAGTCGCAGACGGGTTTGTGGTCGAGGTCGCTTGGGGGCGCTCTCCTGGCATTGACATTGTCGCGACTCGCTCGGACGGACGGCGGCTCGTCATCGAAGTCAAGGCAGAGAAGGGCGTCACGGGCGCTCAGCAGCACAACTACTTCGTCGGGATGCTTGGCGAGCTCGTTCAACGCATGAACGATCCGGCGGCGACATACGGGATCGCCCTGCCCGACAACGGTCAATACCGCGGCCTCGTCAACCGATTGCCGTCCTACGCGCGGGAGCGCCTGGGACTCGTCGTGTTTTGGGTGTCACGTCAGAACGACGCCATCGTCGTAAGGCTCGAGCAATAGGTCCGAAGCATGCCCTGCTCCACCCGTGGGGTCCTCGCGCCATCGGGACGCTGAGGCTTGGCGGCGCCGCTGTGATTCTGCGCTCCGTTACCTGCCACGGGACAGGGGGGAAAGAAATTGGCGAAGGTGCGTGCGCAGCGGCCCGTCAGTGACGTACACGTATGTCCCCAGCATTCCTCGCGTCAACAACACTGCGTAGATGTTCCGGACGTACTGGAGGATGTCGTCGTCGGAGTAGGTGATGCCGAGCATCCGGTTGTTCGTGGTGCCTCGCGGGTCGTGGTAGCTCTGCCGGTCGAAGTAGATGGCACCACGCGCCGGGTCGTAGCGAAGGTCGTTGCCGATGATTACGCCGGCGTAGTTGAGGTCATAGCCCTGGATCGTGTGGATCGAGCCGACCTCCTCGACCGAGGTTGGGGTGTTGACCCAATCGACCTCCGTTGAGTTCCACCGCAGCGCCAAGTCGCCGAGCTGGATGTCGATCGCGCTAGGGTCGCGCTTCGACTTCCAAGGCCAGGCAAAGCCGGCGAGAAGTCGCGCAAGGCCGTGCTCGCTGTTCCGCTGAATGATCTCTTGGCGCATCTTGGCCGGATGGTCGAAGAACCGGAGGTCGTATCCGTCGAAGTGTCGCCGCTCAGTGATCGTGCCCGCGAGGATGCCGCGTACGTACTGGACGTAATCGTCACCAGCGCGGACCCGCATCTGCGAGCTCAGCGGGTAGACGCGGCCGTTGCTCCTGGCGGATTCCACGAGTGCTTGCGTTGCCGCTAGTGGCAGATCTGCCGGCCGGACGGACTGCGCGCCGTCGAGCAGGTACACCTGGTGCTTGCTCTTCATCTCGATCCAATCGAGCTGGGTGATCGAGTAGTCGTCCTCGCCGAACAGGTCGATATTGATCTTGCTGAACATTGTGTTCAGCGGACCGGCGGCTTGGTTCGCTCGCTGGTTGAGCCGGTGAGCCTCGTCGACGATCAGGAGGTCGAACGACTCGGCCGACTGGCCGACTTGGAACGGCGACAGAACCTGGTCTGTCCTGAGTCCTGGCGTCTTACGGAACACGGCCTTGATTGATTGCCGGAGGGACTGTTGCGGTACGACGAGGCCGAAGCGAAGGTCGGTGAGGAGCTCCGGGTAGCCGGGCACGAAAAACTCGGAAAGAAGGCTGTCGCTCTCGGGTGGAGCGCTGACGTCGGCGGTCTTGATGTCGCTGAGAAGCTTCATCAGAAAGATGCCGACTACGGTCTTGCCCGTGCCGGGCGCGCCTTGGATGACGATCCGGCTAGATGCGCCCGACTCTAGATCGTCGAACAAGCCCCGAAGGATGTCCTCTACCGCGATGGCCTGGTCTTGCGTCAGCGCCTTGAAGGGCGACAGCTTGAAGAGGTCTGTGTTCTCGATCTCGCGGAGGGGGCGGGTGAAGGCGCCCCGCCGGCGGAGATCTTCGAATATTGCTTCGAAGGTGCGGCGGTAGCCTGCCCTGCCGTAGTACTCGGCGTTCATGATGCCGTGGTTGCCATTCAGGACCTGGTACTGGCCGTCCCCGGCGAAGAGGCGAATGAGGAACGACTCGAGATCCAGACAGACGGACTTGTTGAAGGTGTCGTCCACCACCACCCGCGCGCCGCGCAGATGCGCCTTCGAGGGCGTCTCCAGGTGTTGCTTGAAGCGGCCGGCGACGTTCAAGGACTCCCCGACGTAGATCTCGTTTGCGTCTGAGAGTGTGTAGACGACTGGCCAGTTCGTGAACCGAGACTCCAGGCGAGACCATGCCGCGATCTCCTCGGCCTTGAACGAGACCTCCTCAATCCGAAAGCTGGTCATACTTGGTGCTCCGCCCCCGAGCCTGATCGACCGGGTACTTCTTACGGGTGACGTCGAGCTTGTCCAGCACGATCTGATCAGGATCCAGCCCGAGACGTGCCGCGAGAAGGTGGCAATACGTCAACACGTCCGCCAGCTCCTCGGCGACCCGTCCGCGGTCCGCGCTCTCGTCCCACTGGAAGCACTCCAACAACTCAGCGGCCTCGATCACCACGCTCTTAGCAAGGTTGGCTGGGGTGTGGAACTGCGCCCAATCACGCTCCTGGACCGCCTCCTGCAGGGCCTCGGCGACCGACCTCTCGTTCATGGTCGCGACCTTAGTCAGAACCATCTTGGCGACAGACCGATTTGAGTCCTTCCTCCCCGAAATGCTTTGGCACCGCCCGGTGGGGAGCCCAACTGTCGGGCCGTGCCCAAGGACCCGGAGACAACCTGTTTGGGTCTTGGGCAGTTTCCCGGACACCGCCGCATCCACGACCTAGCGTCGTCGGTATGAAGCTTCGGCCTACCCGCCTCGCGATTGCTCCGACCCTGGTCGCTGGGCTCATCGTGGCGATCCCGGTCGGGCAGCCGCAGGCCGCAAGCTGACACCCCCGGCTGCGTGTCCGGTGCGGAGTATCGGGAGGTTCACCTCGGGATGGCACGGGGGAACGTGCACCGGATCTTCGACACAAAGGGGCGCAACCTCTTCGAGAACCCGGGTGTGGTTCACAACTCGGCCCGGGAGTACCGCATGTGTGACGCGTTCGCGTCGGCAACCGGGGACACTACGGTGCAGGTCCAGTTCAACAACTACGCCGCCAACGGTGGGCCCCAGCGCGTGGTCTACAAGCAGCACTATTAGGTCTCGCCAGTGCGGTGTTGTCTGGAGTGCGACCTTTACACGCAGGCAACGATTGGTACCCGGACCCGCGCCACCCCTGCTGCGCAACTGCTCAGCAGGGAGGTTCGGCGTGCGGTGACCCTGCGACACCATGTGGGAGCAGTAGGGGATACCGCGACTGCTCGGGTGGCATTCAGCCCTTTACGCACATCAGCGTGGTGAGTTGAGCGACGACCTCGACGAGATCGGTCTGGGCCTCGATGACGGACTCGAGGTCCCTTTAGGCGCCGGGAATCTCGTCGATCACGCCGGCGTCCTTGCGGCACTCCACGCCTGTGGTCTGGGCCTCCAGATCCGCCACGGTGAAGGTGCGCTTGGCCTTCGACCGCGACATCCGGCGGCCTGCGCCGTGCGACGCGGAGCAGTACGACGCCCCGTTGCCCAAGCCGAGCACGACGTACGAGCCGGTGCCCATCGAGCCGGGGATGAGGCCGTACTCGCCGGCGCCCGCCCGGATCGCGCCCTTGCGGGTGACGACCAGGTCGACGCCGTCGTAGGTCTCCTGCGCCACGTAGTTGTGGTGCGCGGAGATCTGCTCGCGGTACTCGACCTCCAGGCCACTCGCGCCGGACCAGGTTGCAGAACAGCGCCATCATGACGGCGCGGTTGCGGGCGGCGTACTTCTGCGCCCAGTAGAGGTCGCGCAGGTAGGCGTCCATCTCCTCGGTGCCGGAGAGGAACACCGCCAGGTCGCGGTCGGGCAGACCGAGGTTGTGCTCCAGGCCCTTGGCCTTGTAGATGTGCCGCTCGGCGATCTCCTTGCCAATGTTGCGCGAACCGGAGTGCAGCATCAGCCAGACCTGGCCTCCGTCGTCGGACGTCAGCTCGATGAAGTGGTTGCCGCCGCCGAGCGAGTCCATCTGCTGCTTGGCCTTCTTCTCGCGGTCCTGCACGTCGTCGTGCAGGCCTCTGAAGCCGGCCCAAAAAGCGGTCCCAGCCGGCGTAGCGGCCGTGGTTGAGCTTGAGGCGGTTCACGTCGGGCATCGACTTGTGAGCCGAGAAGCCGACCGGGATCGCCTTCTCGACCGCGAGCCGCAGCGCGTGCAGGTCGGCGGGGAGGTCCGCGGTCCTCAGCGACGTGCGCACCGCCTGCATGCCGCAGCCGATGTCGACACCGACCGCCGAGGGCGACATGGCGTTCTTCATCGCCACGACCGAGCCGACCGTCGCGCCCTTGCCGAGGTGGACGTCGGGCATGACCCGCAGGCCGTGGACCCAGGGGAGGCGCGAGATGTTGCGGACCTGGCCGACGGCCTTCATCGCGTCAATTGTCGTCATCCTCCTTGGGTCTCGTGACGGTCGCTGCGCGACCTCCTCGACCAACGGTGGTCACGCTGCGCTACGTCCTCGACCAACGGTGGTCCCGCTGCGCGACCTCCTCGCCCAACGGCGGCGGCAGCCTCCTCGACCAACGGCGGTCACCCTGCGCGACCTCCTCGACCGACGGCGGCCAGCACCCCTTGCAGGAGTCGAACCTGCGACCTCCGCTTTCGTAGCGCGGCGCTCTGTCCGGCTGAGCTAAAGGGGCAGGGACGGCGAGCGAAGAGGACGGTAGATGGCGCGCACCAGACCGACCTAGCTGATTCCGAACGGGTGGCGCTTCAGTTCCTGTTCAGGCCGAACTGCCGGGTCATCAGCGCTCGCTTGAAGTGGGCCTCGGCCTTGTCCACCTCGGCGGTCGGCGTTGACGGCCCGAAGACCCGCAGGATGCTCCACTGGAAGTGGCGGGAATGTTCTGCGTCGGCGCCCTTCAGCTCGCGGAGCGCCTTGTTGTTGCCGTGACCGTCGCGGGCATAGGCCGTCCACCTGCTGAGGATGCGTTCGGCGCCGTCTGCTTTGCCGACGTACTGCTTGCCGGTGCTCGTGTCGGTGATCAGATAGATGCCCTGCACGGCTCCCAGCGCCGTGCGCCACGCCTCGTAGCGGGAGTCTTCGAGCATGGTTCTGAGCTCGGAGCGGCTCAGGAGGACGCTGTCGTAGCCCGGGAACGACACGACGTCGGGGTCGGCGATCTCGACGATGGGGAACCCTGCTGCCGATGCCCCCTTCTTCGCCCAGTTGATGGTGTCCTTCGACCACTCGATGACCAGCCGGTTCGCGAGGGAGGACATCACCGTCATCGGGCGAAGGTCGAAGTAGCGGTGAGAGTCCGTCTGCTCCTCGGAGACCTCTCCTCCGTTCTCGAAGGCGCCCCAGTAACGGCAACGACGGCCGCTCTCGGCAAGGAAGTTGAGCCAGAGCCTCGGCTGCTTGCCGTTGAACCTGAGCCCCTGCTCGCGCGCATAGGCCCAGACAGCTTCGTAGCTGGTCTCGCCTCGTCGGAGACCGTCGTCGTTGTACGTATGACGGATGACGAGGACCTCAGCAGGGTCGATGCCGCAGGCACTCATGACGTGGCCGAGGGTCAGGTCGCCTTCGGGCGAGCTCGCACTGGTCATGCAGAGCAGCCTAGGCAGATGACGGTGCAGCCGGTTCGAGCGCCGCTTGACCGGGTCGCTCTGGAGCGCGGCTCTCACGTCAAAGTTCTCCAATGACGCCTGGGTTAGGCGGTTCGGAGGATCGGCACGGTCGCAGCTTGAGGCGGGGACCGTCGTGCCGTCTTCAGAATGAACAAAGTGATCGTCCATGAGTGCGAGTGGAGAGGCCGGGGTTCTGTCGGAGCGTCGACCATGATGGCGACATGACTCCGGAGCAGGTCGACCGCGCTGAAGGTGCTCTGCTGGGTGCCGCGGTCGGCGACGCCCTGGGCGTCCCTTACGAGTTCGGTTCGGCGGAGGTCGGTCGTGACGGCCCGGAGATGCTGGGCGGCGGACTCGGGGACTTCGCGCCGGGGGAGTGGAGCGATGACACAGCGATGCTGTGGTGCATCGCCGACGTTGCGGCGACGGGTGCCGACCTACGGAGCGAATCCGCGCTCGATCAGGTGGCGCGCAATTTCCGTCAGTGGTTCGACACGTCGCCGGCCGACATCGGCATCCAGACCCGGCGAGTGCTCGCCGAAGGCGGTCCCGAGCCAACAGCTGCCGCGTTGGCGGCGACGTCGCACGACCTTCATCGACAGACCGGCCGTACGGCGGGCAACGGCTCCTTGATGAGGACTGCGCCGGTCGCACTCGCCCACCTTGACGACCCGGTCGCGTTGGTCGAGGCGGCGCAACGGGTCAGCCGGCTGACCCACTATGACCCGCTGGCCGGTGACGCTTGCGCCCTGTGGTGCCTCGCGATCCGGCACGCGGTCCTCGACGGCGAGTTCGAGCTGAGGACGGGACTCGAGCTGTTGGCAGGCGACGCTTCCGTGCGATGGGCCGACATCATCGAGGAGGCCGAGCAGAGCGAGCCGGGCAGCTTCACGGACAACGGCTACGTGGTCGTCGCCCTCCAGGCCGCCTGGTCATCGATCGTGCGCACCGATGCCTCCGCGCCCGATCAACACGTCGCGGACACGTTGAGCCGGACGATCGGCATCGGCGTGGACACCGACACGGTGGCGGCGATCACCGGTGCACTCCTCGGCGCGCGTTGGGGGGCGGCGGCCGTTCCGGCTCGATGGCGCGACGCCGTGCACGGCTATCCAGGGATCACGGGCGCAGACCTCGCCGCTCTTGCTCGAACAACCGTGGAGGGCAGGGCATGACCACGCCGACGATCGCGATCGATCGAGGAGCCACCGCTCGACGGATCCGGAAGCTGGAGAGGTACGTCGAGGCCAACCTGTTGTCCGAGGGCAAGTTCATCTGCACCTCGTGCAAGCAGTGTCGAGCCTCCTCTGACAAGGACTACCTGTTCCGCAAAGGCATCATGAGCCACGTCGGACGTCGTTACGACCTCCAGCGCAACGGCCACCCTTTGCGGATCGTGGTCGTCGGGCAGGAGTCCGGGCTGCCGAAGCGCGCCGAGTTCACCGAACGGGTGTCTCTAGAGACGCGCTACCGGCAGACCCTTCAGGTCTCGGGGTTGGAGCGTCGCTTCTACGCCGACGACGGCTTTCCGGGTCGCAACCCGCACATGCGAGGCACGACGACCGCACTGCGACTCCTCATGGGGGTGGGCGCCGGCACCGATCGTGAGAGCGAGTTCATCGAGCCTGCCAACGGTCGGCGTTTCCACCTCTTCGACGGCTTCGCACTCGTCAACCGTCTGCTCTGCTCGACCGGCCCGAAGGACACCAGCACCGGACGCCCGACGCCGACGATGGCCCACAACTGCGAGCGACACTTCAGCGCGACGCTGTCCATCCTCGAGCCCACCATCGTGGTGCTGCAAGGAGGCAAGGTGTCAGCCTGGGCTCGCTCGACATTGCCGCTGGTCAAGGAGCGTTCGCCGCATCTCTACGAGTCGACCCTCGGTGGCAACCGCGTCGTCGTCTGCGCCTTCTCGCATCCATCGGCGCGCGGCGATCAGCGGTGGGGCGAGCGGCCCGATGCGCCGTACGTGAGGGACGTCGTCGAACCGACGATCAAGAATGCCCTCAGGCTCAATTGAGGCGATCACGGAGCCCACCGATTCTGCGAAACCGGAGTCGTAGCCGTCGTCCGGAGGTTAACGTCGGGGCAACCGTGGGGGAGCGGTTCGACGACGACGATGCTCGGGCGCGACGCTCTCTCGGAAGCTATCAACCATGCCGCTCACCCTCGGGTCGAGTGACGTGAGGTCACGCCATGAACGACGACACCGTCCTGCCCCCGCCGCCCCCGGGTGGTCCCGGAGACGGAGCCTCGCACCTCGGCCCGCCGAGGTTCGATCCCTACACCGGTCAGCCGCTCGCGCCGCCGCCAGAAGCGCCCCGGTTCGACCCCTACACCGGGCGTCCGCTCGCTCCGGCGTCGGAAGCTCCGCGCTTCGACCCGGACACCGGCCAGCCGCTCTCGCCGCCGTCTACGCCGGGGATGCCCCCCGCGTCCAACGGACATCGGGCACCGCGTTCGCCGCGACGGAAGGGGCTGATCATCGCGGGCTTCCTGGCGGCGGTGTGCCTGCTGTCCGCCGGTGGCGCAGCCGCGGTCATCCTGTCGAAGCCGTCGGCGGAGGACAAGGCGCACGACCAGCTCAAAGCCGACCAGAAGACCTGTCATGAAGCCGTCGACCCGACTCTCGACGCTCTCGCCACCGTGGATTCGCGACTCGACGTCGGGCTCACGATGGCCGACTACTCGGAGCTGGTCGGTGCGGCCTCGGTCGAGCGCAACCGCCTCGACGAGGACGCCGTCAAGGGGATCGACTTCTGCGAGTCGGCGGTCGAGGGCATCGACGCCGCTCTCTTCTCCTACAGCCTCACCGCGTCGAGCTGGAACGACTGCATCTTCGAGAGCAGCTGTGACCCCGACACCGACCTCGATCTCTCCGAGACCTGGGCCGACGACTCCGAGACCATGGATGCCATCACCCAGGCGCTCGAGGACGGTGAGCCGATCGATCCTGACAGCGACGTCGGGCAGCGGATCGACTTGGTGAGCAGCCTCGACGGCATTTTCGAGGACTCATGACCGCCGGCTGACGGAGTCCGCTCGTCCGCCGAACCCGTGACCACCAGCCGGTCCCGCGGCTATGGTCGCGGTGTCCGGGACCGCCATGAAGTAGGGAAGCACCATGGGGCGCAGGTACAACCCACCGCCGAACTGGCCGAAGCCACCGTCCGGGTGGACACCCCCTCCCGGTTGGAAGCCGGATCCTGCTTGGGGGCCTGCCCCGTCCGGTTGGTCTCTGTGGGTCGATTCCGAGACGAAGCCGCCGCTCAGGATCTTCATCTCCTATCGCCGTAGCGACTGCCAGTCGCAGGCCAATGGGCTGCACGACGGTCTGTCACACCGGCTGCGGGACGCCTCGATCTTCATGGACATCGACTCGATCCCTGCCGGGGTCGACTTCGAGCAGCACATCCGTCGCGAGATCGAGACGTGCGATGTGGTGCTCGTCCTGATCGGTGACAACTGGCTCGATCCTCGTCCGGGGTCGAGCAAGCGCCGCATCGACGAGTCCAACGACTTCGTGCGGCTCGAGATCGAGAACGCGCTCGAGTCGCCGCGGGTCCGGACCATCCCCGTGCTCGTCGAGGGCGCGCGGATGCCGGACATGGAGGAGCTGCCGAAGAGCATCCGGCGGCTCGCGCGCATCAACGCGATCGAGATGGACGACATGCGGTGGAAGTCCGACCTCGAGCGGCTCAGTCGCCTGCTCGTCACCGTGCAGGAGCAGCAGCAATCGGGAGAGCCGCTCGGGAGCCCTGACGTGACGCGGGTCGCGACCGTCGTACGCGAGCCTGCCGCGTCCTCGCGGCCGGTAGCGCAGTATGCGCCGCCACCTCCGCCCCCGCCGGCGGTGGCACACAGCCGACCCATGACCGCGCCGCCACCTCCTCCGACGGCGCAGCGGAGCCCGTGGCAGGCGTTCAACGCCAAGCCGCAGACCGGATGGATCGCCGCGATCCTGCCGCTGGTGACCTGTGGACTCGGCAATTTCGTGCCGCTCCTGCGCGCTGGCCTGCTGCGCCCGCACGATCCTCGCAAGAGGTGGATGCTGATCGGGATCGGAGCGGCTCTGGAGGTGATGGCGATCGTCTCTTTCGTGGTCTTCGAAGCGGCGCCCACCGACAAGGACGGGACGCCGACGGGACCG
This sequence comes from Nocardioides candidus, assembly GCF_041321175.1. Classification (NCBI taxonomy): domain Bacteria; kingdom Bacillati; phylum Actinomycetota; class Actinomycetes; order Propionibacteriales; family Nocardioidaceae; genus Nocardioides; species Nocardioides candidus. The sequence goes on from NZ_JBGGWC010000001.1 coordinate 1,084,911, forward strand.
GTGTCCGGACTGGGAATGGGGATGATCTTCCTGTTCCTCGGGACAGCCGTGACGTTCGGCATCATCTACCGCAACCGACCACCCGAGCTCGACGCGATCGAGGTGGAGATGGCGCGGCGCAACACCCGGGAGCACTACCGGCGGCTCGCCGAGACCAACCCCGGCATGGCGCGCAGCATCAACGTCGGCCGGCCTGACGTGGCCCGTGCGCTCGACGACGCGGGCCTGGTCGACCTCAACATGGTGAGCGCGCAGACGCTGATGCAGTACGGCCGCCTCACCAAGGACGAGGCCGACCGGGTGGTGGAGCAGCGGATGATCGCGGGACGGTTCGTCAACGTCGAGCAGGCCATCACCTCGGCCGAGCTGTCGGAGGGATCGGCGAAGGAGCTACGGGAGCTCGGCGTCGTCACCTGATGGCAGCTGCACCGCGTAGCCGACCCGCGCCAGCATGCTCGGGATCGCCCGGATGGCGTCGCGGTCCTTCTCACGCTCGGGCTCGTCCAGCTCGTCCCAGCTGACGAGGAGCGGGTGGGTGCGCGCGATCGGGTCCTTCGCGCCGGCGCCGTAGGTCCAGCCATCCGCGCGCAGGTCGGCCGCCCAGCGGTCGTGCTCGCGTATCGAGAGCGCGTCGAGCGTCGGGCCGCTGATGCCGAGCGCCGTCGGTGCCTCGCCGTCGTGGAGCGGCACCAAGGTGGCGCCGACCATGCTGAGCGTCTCGGCGACGGACGCGGCGAATCGGCGGTTGGAGACGCGCAGCGACTCCGGGAGCTCGGTCCAGCCGACCAGTGACGGGTTGTGGGCGACCGTGTGGCCCTGGGCGCGCTCCTGCTCGAGGTAGTCGTCGTGCTTCGCGCGGGCCATCAGCTCGATGGCGGAGGCCTGCAGGAAGTCGTCGGCCAAGGACGACGCGGTCGTCGGCACGATCGTCACCCGGTCGGCCAGGTCGCCGAGCAGGTCGAGGAGGGTGTCTGCGGTATCGCCGGTCACCGCGGCCACGACGTGCAGCCGGGGGTCGAGGCGGGCCAGAGCGATGGCGCGCGCCACGCTGCTGTCGGCGCCCCCGTCGGCGGAGCCGCCCACCACGGCGACGGTCGCGTCGGGGTCGTCCAGCTCCAGCTTCACGCCTGCGAGCACGGCCCGGCGCTCCAGGTGCGCGACCACCCGCTCGCGCAGCGAGCCCCCGCCCTCGACGCGGATGCCGGTAGGCCGGCCGCCGGCGCGATCCATGGCGACGTCCACGATGCGGCTCGCGGCGCGGTCCTCGCGGTTGAAGCACTCCACCGACGTGCCCGACGGATTGCGACCGAAGGTCAGCCGGCCGACCTCGAGCCAGAGCGCCGCATCGTCGATCGCGACGTGCACGATCGTGTGTCCGCGCCCCTGCTCGGCCCGGATCGAGCGCACGCGGTCGGCGACGTCGAGACTCACCGCGTCGTTGCCCGTCGTCACGATCACGTGACTTGCACGCTCGACGCGCGCGCGCTCGAGCGTCACCCCCTGGCGTCCGTCGCCGACGACCGTCCGGGCTCCCGAAGCCCGCAAGCCGGGCAGCCGCGGGTGCGCGCGATCCGCCTCGACGACCACCACGCTGTGGCCCTGCGCACGCAGCGCCTCGGCGATGTAGCCCGCCGACGACGACAGCCCGACGACGACCACGTGGTCGCGGGCGAGCAGGGTGATGAGCAACCGCTGGTACTGGTCACGCAGGAACGCCGCCGTCGCCGCCACCGCGGCCGACCCGATCGCGACTGGCGCCAAGAAGCGCGCCACCTCCAGCTCCCACGGCGTCCCGCCCGGTTGCGGCCCGCTGTCGAGGACGAAGAGCTGCAGCGTCCGGTAGAAGGCATCGACCCGCGACATCGACTCCGGACTGGTGCTGTAGGCGATGAAGCCCAGCACCATCGCAACACCGGCGAGCATGCCGCTCCACAGCAACGGACTGGTGCGCAGGGACCGCAACCGCCGTACCTCCCGTCAGACCTGCCGAACTCGAAGACGAACGATACGCAGTGGCCTCCCGAGATCGCTCGTTTCGCGGCGGACTGGCGGGACCGCGACGTACCGTCCGGCCATGGCTCGGAAGAACGACGGCCCTGCGGGGTGCATCGCGGCCGTCATCGTGATCGCGGTCGTGCTGCTGGCGATCTTCTGGCCGTACGTCGTCGCCGTGTGGCTCGTCGAGTCGGCGGGCGGCTCGGATGACTCGTTGACGGCGCGTGTCCTCGGATCGCTGTTCGAGGCCGTCTATCTCGCCATCGTCGCGATCGTGGTGATCGGGCGGCGGTACAAGAAGGAGGCTCAGGTCTCGTCGTACGGCCGCAGCCTCGCCCTCGCCGACGTCCACTCCGACATCCGCGCCGCGGAGGCGCGCATCGCCCTCCTCGAGTCGGTGCAGGGGGTGATGCGCAGTGGTCCTGCCGGTGAGCCGGACGAGCGGATCCCGGCCCGCGAGAGCCTGCTCATGGAGCTGCGCAACGTCGATCTGGTCGAGCCGCGGGTGCAGCAGCGCGGCGCCGTGCCGTGGCCGGTCGCGGTGCGCAACGGATCGCTGCTCGTCAGCGATCGCGCATTCCGGCACGTCTCCGCTCAGGGCAGGGTGGAGTGGCGCCTGGCCAACATCTACGAGCAGTCCGTCGTAGGCACGGACATGATCACGTGGGGAGTGACGAACCGGCAGAAGGTGAGCGGCGTCGGGGGCTCGCCCGCCGTCGTCGATGCCGTCCAGGTGCTCGGAGCATGGGCGGAGGATTACCCGGCGCCACCCGATCGAGCGCTCGCACTGCTGGCCGACCTGCTGCGCGACGCCAAGGGCAGGCTGGAGGACCGGCAGACCGAGCTCGCCAGGGTGCACGCCCGCAAGGACCAGGGTGCCGACGGCGCCGTCGGTACCTTGCACCGCAACCGCGGCATCGTCGCCGGCGTGGTCGGCGTTCTCGTGTTCGGCGGCATGCTCGGCGTCATGTCGGCGTCCGCGTCGGGGGACTCCTCGCAGGAGGCGACCGACAGCTCGGCCGACGACTCGTCGTCCGGCGTCGATCCGTCGCGGCCGGCGAAGCCGGAGCCGTCGAAGGAGCCGAAGGAGCTGAAGTACCTCGTCTCCCACGTCGGCGACGGTGACACCGTGCGCCTGCGCAACGGCGAGGTCGTCCGCCTCGTCGGCATCGACGCGCCCGAGGTGGGAGAGTGCGGCCACGACAAGGCGAGCGACCTGCTGACCGACTTGGTCGAGGGACGACTGGTCTCGTTGACCGAGGCCGACGAGGACCGTGACAAGTACGACCGGCTCCTGCGTTACGTCGACGTCGGCGGCCTCGACGTGGGCCTGCGGCTCATCAAGAAGGGCCTCGCGATCGCGCGCTACGACTCCCGCGACGGCTACGGGCGGCACCCTCGCCAGAAGGAGTACGTCGCCGCCGACCGCGCCTCGAAGGCGTTCACGTGCGCGCCGCCTCCGCCTCCGCCGACACCCAAGCCACCCAAGCACTTCGCCGACCCGCCCTCGTCGAACTGCGCGTCGGGCTACTCGCCCTGCATCCCCGCCTACCCGCCCGACCTCGACTGCGCGGACGTGGACGGACCGATCTACGTGACCGGGAGTGATCCTCACGGTCTGGACGCGGACAACGACGGGGTGGCGTGCGAGTAGCGGACGCTGATGGGCGCGGCGGAGGCACCGCCTGGTAGCAGGACGACCTTTCCCCCATTTGCCCTCGTCGGCTCCGATGTCCGCGGCCGGGCGGCGGCGACGGTCCCGACGATCAACGCCCGATCCGCGGTGGCCCAGGGGCGAAGTCCAGCCTGATCTCTGCTGTGGTGGCGTGGTTTGACGAGCTCAGTCCTCGTCCGCGACGGCCGCGGTCCCGTGCATCTCCCAGACCTGCCTGAGTCCGGCGGTCACCCCCGCCGGCGTACGACGACCGGAGCTGTAGACCTTGCGCCAGCCGAACTCCGGCACCAGCGCCTCGAGCTGGTGGACACCGATCGCGGCCCCGACCGGCACGGCGTCCTGCCACTCGACGTCGACGCAGTGCGTGACGACACCCTGGCGGGCCTTCGCCTCGTCCCAGTGCGGGGCCGGCCAGGGGCGGCTCCGGATGACGCCGCGGGCGACGATGCCGCGGCCCCACGAACCCTGCCGGTAGAGGTACGCCTCGTCGCCGGGCCCGATGTGGTGGACGTGGTTGCCCACACCCCACGTGGTCGCGACCGCCTGCCCGTGCTGGGTCGGCCGGACGATCGCGGCCTCCCACGCCTCCGGGCTCCAGACGTGGGTGTTGTCGGGGCCGGGGTTCCACGTCAGCAGTACGGCGTGCATGGCTCGTTCCTCGGATCTGCCGGCTTCCTCGGGCGGGTGGTCAGGTGCCCGCGGTGGGGCAAGCCAATCAGGCGCGGGGCGTAGGGTCGGCTCACGGGGCGGTCCGCGCCCTCCTCCCGAGGAGTCAACCCATGAGCGACCAGTCGCCGCAGCACCATCCGGCCGAGAAACGATGAGCCTGCTGCGGCTCGGCGTGATCGGCTCGTCGGCGAAGGAGAACGAGTACCGGCTGCCCCTGCACCCGGAGCACATCCCGCACCTGGACGCGGACATCCGGGAGCGGATCACCCTGGAGCACGGGTACGGCGCGCGGTTCGGTGTCGACGACGCCGCGCTCGCCGGACAGGTTGCCGGGTTCGCGTCGCGCGAGGAGATCCTGGCCGACGCGGACGTCGTGCTCCTGCCGAAGCCGCAGCACGAGGACGTCGCTGCTCTCCACCCCGGGCAGGTCCTGTGGGGCTGGCCGCACTGCGTGCAGGACACGGAGCTGACCCAGCTCGCGATCGACCGGGGTCTCACGCTGATCGCGTGGGAGGCGATGAACCACTGGAACAAGGACGGCAGCTATGGCCTGCACGTCTTCCACAAGAACAACGAGCTCGCCGGCTACTGCTCGGTGATCCACGCGCTCGAGCTCGCCGGGCTCACCGGCTCCTACGGCCGCAAGCTGGTCGCGATCGTCATCGGCTTCGGGGCCACCGCGCGCGGCGCGGTCACCGCGCTCAACGCGCACGGTGTGCACTCGGTCGGCGTGCTGACCAACCGGCCCGTCGCCGCGGTCGCATCGCCGATCCACTCCGCGCAGATCCGGCAGATCGAGCAGGCGCCGACCGACGCACCCGGCTACGTCCTCACCGACGAGGGACGCGAGGAGCTGCCGACGTACCTCTCCCAGGCCGACATCGTCGTCAACTGCACGCTGCAGGACCCGAACGACCCGCAGATCTTCCTGCGTACCGGGGACCTGCCGCTGTTCCGTCCCGGCAGCATCATCGTCGACGTGTCGTGCGACGCGGGGATGGGATTCGACTGGGCGCAGCCGACCGGCTTCGACGACCCAACGTTCATCGTCGGCGACAACATCCTCTACTACGCGGTCGACCACAGCCCGTCGTACCTCTGGAACTCGGCGACCTGGGAGAACAGCAACGCGCTGATCCCGTTCCTCCGGCCGGTGCTCGAGGGCCCCTCCGGCTGGGACGGCGACGAGACGGTGCGGCGGGCGATCGAGATCCGCGAGGGACGCATCATCAACCCCGCGATCCTCGCGTTCCAGGGGCGGTCGGCCGAGCCGCCGTACGCGATCGTCCTGCGGCCCTAGCAGTAGCCGAGCATCTCCTGCAGCGCCTTGACCTCGCTGGGATCGACGGCCAGGTCGTAGCGGTACTTCGTGCGGATCCACCGCTTGGCGTACTCGCACTGGAAGTCCTTCCGCGGCCGCCACGCAGCGGGGTCGTCGTCGCCCTTGCTCGCATTCGTCGGACCGTCGACGGCGAGCAGCTCGGAGAGGTCGTTGGCGTAGGTGCGGCGCTCGTCGCCGGTCCAGGCGTCGGCCCCTGACGCCCACGCCTCGGCCAGCGGCACGACATGGTCGATCTGGATCGCCTGGGCCTGGGAGAGGTCCTTGAGGTCGTCGAAGGTCAGCGTCCGGCCGGTGTAGGGGTCGACCCAGGTGCCGGCGAGCACGTCGTGGTCGCAGCCGTCCTGCTGCGCGACGGTGGTCGAGCCGGGCACGGCGTCCCGGAGGAGTACGTCGTCGCGCTGGTTGCAGCCGTTGCCGTCGGTGTCGGCCCAGGCTGATCCGAACGCGTCGCGGTCGTAGTCGACCGGCTGGGTCCTCGGCTCGACCCGCAGCCGGGTCAGGAGCTTCGCCGGGCCGACGGACGGAGGAGCAGGAGAGGACGGGTGCGCTGGTGCGCCGCCGAGGTCGGCGACGGAACAGCTCGCAGCGGTGAGCGACACCGCGAGCACGAGGGCTGTCGCGATCCTCACGCAGGCTAGGCGGCGCCGCTGGCGAAGGCGCTGTTCACGTCCCGGTTGGGCACGATGTCGCGCCCGAGGGGCATCAGGCTGACCTCGATCATCTTGAAGTTGGCCAGGCCGAGCGGGATCCCGATCACCGTGATGCAGAGCAGGACGCCCGTGAACGCGTGGCCGATCGCCAGCCAGATCCCGGAGAGGATGAACCAGAAGATGTTGCCGATCGCGCTGCCGGCGCCGGCGGTCGGCTTCTTCACGACCTGTCGGCCGAACGGCCAGAGAGCGAAGAACCCGATGCGGAACGACGCGATGCCGAAGGGGATCCCGACCACGGTGATGCACCAGAGGATGCCGACGAACATGTAGGCGAGCCACATCCAGAATCCGGAGAGCACCAGCCAGATCAGGTTGAGGAGAGTCTTCACATCAGTGAGTAAAGGTGGTGACCGGCCGGCTGTCCTGGGAACGGCCAACTACGCGTCGCGACGGCTACGAGAGTCCGAGCAGCTTCTTCTTCGCTGCTTGGTACTCCGCCTCCGAGAGGATGCCGGTCTCCATGAGGTCGCGAAGGTTCCGGAGAGAGGTCGCGGTCTCCGGGTTGGACAGGGCATTGATCTGCGCGACGGCGGCGGCGTCGCTGACGGTGGGCTTCATGGACGCCGGGGGAGCGGTGGGCGGGGCCATGAAGGCCTGCTGCTGCACCAGGCGCTCCGAGCCCGCCGCCCGGGCGGCGGTCTCGTGGACCTGCTTGTCGGTCGGGCCCTGGCCGCGGAGGAGGTACACCCCGACGGCGGTGCACACGCAGCCGACCACCAGCGCGACGAAGAAGGTGCCGATCCGGTCGGCCGTGGTGGAGCCGGCGTCGTCCGAGAAGAGCTGCGCCGGGCTCGTCAGGGCGGCGAGGACGCCGACGGCGAGAAGCCCGATGCCCCAGCCCTTGTGGAAGGACGGGGCGGCGAACGGTCGCCGCTTCGGCCGGGTCGCGAGCCATTGCGAGCCGTTCCAGTACCTCGTCCCGCCCGTCTCGGGGTCGGGGTTCCAACCCGGACGGGGGTTGACCTCGTTGACACTCATGCTGTTCCCCATGCCTTGCGGCGATCGTCTGCGTTCGACGGCCGGGATCAGTGGCCGCCGTGGGTGCCGGCTGGTCTCGGCGGCCCGGAGTGAAATCTAGGTCGGTCTAGACCGGCGCGCGGGGGAATCGGCGAATTGCGATGGGTGGGTCGCGCTACTCGACGATCGGCGCCGTGAGGCCCAGGACCTTGTCGATCTGGGCCTGGGCGACCGGGTGGTAGCCGGGACGGGCGATCGCGTAGACCTCGCGGGCGCGGGTGAGGCCGCGGTCGGTCTCAGCGAGCTTCATGTAGACCTTGCGGATGTAGAGGGCGCGGCCGTGGCGGGTGAGGAAGTCGGCCATGGCGCGGTCGACCTCGGGGCGCTCGAAGAGGTAGCCGGCCTCGATGACCTTCTCCAGCCAGGCGGTCGCGATCTCGATGTTGCCGCTGGTGCTGAAGCCGAAGGCGGCGTCGACGTCGTCGAACCGCTCGTGCGGCAGGTCGTCGGGCAGCGCGCGGACGAAGTGCCAGAACTGCTGGCTCACCCAGTCGGCGGTCTCGAGGTCCCCGGCCGGGCGTCCGCCCAGGAACAGGGCGACCTGCTCGTCGACGACGTCGAAGGCGTCGGAGGCGAAGTGCGGCTCGTTGCTCGGCACGCCGGGAGCGTGCACCCACGCCTCGATCTGGAGGTCGTCGTCGGAGAGCCCGGCCGGCTCGAGCAGCTCGGAGCGCAGGTAGGCGAGGAACGTCGCGGTGTCCATCGACTCGAAGGCGAAGCGGTCGAAGTACCCCCGCAGGAACACGTCGAACTTCTCGCGGCCGACGGCCGCCTCGATCATCCGCAGGAAGAGCGAGCCCTTCTCGTAGGGGATCTTCGACGGCCCCTCGTCGGGATCGATGAGGTCGAGCTCGAGCCAGGTGTCGCGCGGCTTCTCCAGCTCCAGCCACTGGTCGAGCTCCTGCCGCCCGAGCCGCAGCAGCATGGAGGTGTAGGCGGCGCCGTACATCTCCTCGTCGATGCGGGTCTCGAAGTAGACGGTGAAGCCCTCGTTGAGCCAGATGTCGTTCCAGGTCGAGTTGGTGACGAGGTTGCCCGACCAGGAGTGGGCGAGCTCGTGGGCGACGACGGTCACCAGCGATCGGTCGCCGGCCAGGAGCGTGGGGGTCGCGAACGTGAGGCAGGGGTTCTCCATGCCGCCGTACGGGAAGCTCGGCGGCAGCACCAGCAGGTCGTAGCGCCCCCAGCGGTAGGGGCCGTAGAGCCGCTCGGCCGCCGCGATCATCTTCTCGGTGTCCGCGAACTCCCAGGCCGCCGCGTCGACGACCGACGGCTCGGCGTACACGCCCGACCGCTCGCCCAGCTCGCGGAACTCGAGGTCGCCGACCGCGAGCGCGATGAGGTACGCCGGGACGGGCGTCTCCATCGCGAACCGGTAGACCCCGTCGTCGGTGCGCTCGGTCGGGTTGGTGCCAGAGCTCATCACGGCGAGCAGGTCCGACGGCACGCGTACGACGGCCTCATAGCTCGTGCGCACGCCCGGGCTGTCCTGGCTGGGGATCCACGTGCGCGCGAGGATCGGCTGGTTCTGCGTGAAGAGGAACCGCTTGCCCGAGGCGGTCTGCTCGGGTGCGAGCCACTGCAGCGCACGGGCGTCACCGGTCGTCGAATAGCGGATGACGACCCGGTCGCGGTCGCCGACCGTGATCGCCAGTCGCTGCCCGAAGATTTCGTCGTGGTCGCCCAGGTCGAACGGGAGGTCCGCGCCCTCGCCGTCGGTCACACCGGCCAGGTCGAGGCGCCAGGTGTCGAGCACCAGGGTGTCGGCCCCAGGGGTGAGGTGCTCGAGGTCGAGCGTCGCCGTGCCGCTGAGCCGCTCGGCGTCGAAGTCGACCGTGAGGTCGAGCGCGACGTGCCTCACGACCACCTCGTTGGGGCGCGCGTAGGAGTGCGGATCAGCGGCGAAGGTGCGAGGCATGGCGCCACGTTAGTTGGCCGTTCCTTCGCCTGCGCGCCCGGTGCCTGGGAGGATCTGCGTCGGTGGTGACGACGACGCGGAGGAGGCTCGGTCGCCGATGACGCACTCGGACGTCGGGTCGGAGCTCGGCGAGCACGACCCGCGCGTGCTCGGACCGTGGCGGGTGTTGCGCCGGCTCGGCCAGGGTGGCATGGGCAGCGTCTATCTCTGCGACGACCGGTCCGGTCGGCTGGCCGCGGTGAAGACCGTCAACACCTGGCTGGTGGACGACGGCGACTTCCGGTCGCGCTTCCGCCGGGAGGTCGCGATCTCGGCGAGGGTGTCGGGCCGACAGGTCGCCGAGGTGCTCGGCCACGACCTCGCTGCACCGACGCCGTGGCTCGCGCTGCGCTACGTCGCCGGGCCCACCCTGGCCGATCTCGTCGCGCGGACCGGGCCGCTGACCGGCGAGCGGCTGCGCGCCCTCGCGGTGGGCCTGATGGAGGGGCTCGAGCTCATCCACGCGGTCGGCATCACCCACCGCGACCTCAAGCCCGGCAACATCATCTGGCACGACGGCGGTCCGGTGATCATCGACTTCGGCATCGCGCGCACGGTGGAGGGCACGGCGATCACGGCCACCGCCCAAGGAGTCGGCACAGCGGGATGGATGGCGCCGGAGCAGATCGTCGGCCACCCTCCTGGCGCACCTGCCGACGTCTTCGCGTGGGCGGCGGTCGTCGCGTTCGCCGCGACCGGGCGCCCGCCCTTCGGGACCGGCCCGATCGAGTCCCTGACCTACCGGGTCATGCACGCGGAACCGAGCCTGCACGGCATCGACCCGGAGCTCCTGCCGATCATCGTCGCGGCACTCCGCAAGGACCCCGGCCGCCGCCCCGACACCGCGACCATCCTGTCGGCGCTCGCCGGCGCGACCCGGATCCCGCTCGATCCGCCCGCTCCCCCGACAGCGGCACCGATGCCGCGGGCGACTGCGCCGGCACCGCCGACCTCGGTTCCGGCGGCACCTCCGGCACCTCGTCGCCGTGGCATCGCGACGGCAGTGGCGATCGTGCTCTCCGCGGGCGTCCTGGGCATGGTCGGGACCTGGCTGGTCATCCGCGGTGACGGCGACGGTGCGCCGTCGTCCACGGCAGCGCTGGAGAGCACCACCGGCTCGTCCTCCCAGGAGTCGAGCAGCACCACGGGGGAGGCGTCCGGGCCGGGCGCCGCTTCTGCGCCGACGAGCGGAGCCGTCACGACGACCCTGAGCCAGGAGATCCCTGCGTACAGGGCCACCATCACGCCGTACACCTCCGACATCGACGACTTCTTCACCTTCATCTCCGACCACCTCCAGGAGGTCGTCACCCTCGACGTCGTCGTGACCGCCCCGGCGGGCGGCGTCGTCGAGGACGCGGTCAGCTACACGCCCGACGAGGAGCCGGCGGTGATGGACATCGCACCGGGTGCGTCAGCCGACAGCTACGGGCTCGACATCGTCATCAACGACCTGGTCACCACGCCCGACGCGGCGATGTACTGGATGAGGGGCGAGATCCACCTGAGCGGGCGTTTCGCGGTCCTGGGACTCGGCGGGATCCATCAGGGGTACCAGTCCTTCGGTCTTCGAGCCAAGCCGATCGACTGAGGAGTCGAGCGATGACCCAGCTGCCCCCGCCTCCGGGGATGCCCCCCCACCCGGCGCGCTCGCGCCGCCTCGGGGTGGTCGTGGCGATCGTCCTGGGCGTCGTCGTGCTGGCGATGGTCGGCGTCACCGCAGCAGCCGTGCTCGTGGTCGTCAAGGCCATGCCCGACGACGAGACCGCCGAGGACGCCGCGAGGGACATCGCCGAGGCGCTCGCGCACGGCGACTACAACGGGCTCTGCGAGATGTACTCCGACGACGCCCGGGCCGAGGCGTTCGATGCCCGGCAGTTCGAGAGCTGCGCCGACATGGCGGAGTGGGAGCGGGTCGCGCACGGGGACGGCGTCGAGATGCGGGTGCTCGACGTCGACCAGGACGGTGACAAGGCGACCGTCACCTACACGGTCCGCTCCGGGCTCGCCGAGCAGACCGACGAGCTGACCCTGGCCCGTCGGGACGGCGAGTGGGAGATGGACGCCGTCGCGGACCTCGACCCCCGCGACCATCCCTCGCACAGCGACCTCGCCGGCCCGCTCGGCACGGTGGTCGGCCTGGACGAGGACGCCGCCGACTGCGTCGCGGACGAGCTCCTCGCCTCCGACCTGACCGACGCCGAGCTGCAGGCCCTCATCGACGACGAGGTCCTCAGCAAGGAGGAGACGCGCCACATGGTCTCGGTCTTCACCGACGCCGCCGCGGCCTGCCACCTCGGGCCGCCGCCGAGCGACGCCTGAGGCGGCACTCGGGAGCGAGGGTCCCGATCGGGGTCCCGGTCTTGGCCCGTTCCGCTGACGATCCCGCCCGCCGTCCTTACCTTGTGCGCGGAGGGAACGACATGGCAGGAGAATCGGCGGACGGCGCCGCGCGCCGGATGAGGGAGAAGGCCCAGCGACTGCAGCACGCTGCCGCGAAGTGGGAGCGGGGTGCCGAGGGCGAGGGCCGGACGGCCACCGCGCTCCAGGGGCTGCCGGCCGATGAGTGGACGACGTACCACGACGTGCGTTGGCCCGGACGGCAGCAGGCGAACCTCGACCACGTCGTGGTCGGCCCGTCGGGCGTCTACGTCATCGACTCGAAGAACTGGACCGGCACCGTCGCCGTGGTCGCCGGCGTGCTGCGGCAGAACGGGCACCGCCGCGAGCGGGAGGCGCTCGCCGTGGCCGACGCCGCGACCGCGGTCGCCCGGTTGGTGCCGTGGGTGCGACCCGAGGACGTCCAGCCCGTCCTCTGCTTCGTCGGCGCGCCCGTGGTCGGCGACGTCTATGCCCACGGCGTGACCCTGTGCAACGTCGACGCGCTGGCCGAGCGGCTCGCGATGCGACCGCACGTGCTGGACGCGCCGACGCGCGAGGAGGTCGCGCGGCAGCTCGGGCAGCGGTTGTACGACGCACCGGCCGCCCCGAGGTCGTCGGCACCCGGGCTCCCGCCCCGGTCCCGGCCCCGGCAGTCGCACCGCCGGACCGCCGGGCCTGCGGTGCTGCCGCGTCTCGTCGGCGTCGCCGTCGCCGTCACCGTCCTCGGCGCGACCTTCACCCATCCCGAGCTCTGCACCAAGCTCGGCGAGGCCGTCGTGAAGATGGTCGTGAGCGACCAGGAGCCGGCGAAGAAGGAACCGGCCGAGAAGCCCGTGCGCCACCGCCCCGACCGCCCGGGGCCGGAGGGTCGTCAGAGCCGGTAGACCGCCATCGCGGTGTCGCGGAAGACCTTGCGCAACAGGTCCGGCCCGTACGGCGCCAGCAGGTCGGCCAGGGCCCCGACGATGACCGGGTAGGGCGCGATCGCCTTGTCCATCGGGTAGTTGGAGCCGAAGAGGAGCCGGTCGGGGCCGAAGACCTCGGTGGTGTGCTGGACGAGCGGGGCCACCTTCTCCGCGATCTCCTCGCGCCCCACGCCCGGGCCGCTCCAGCCGAGCATCGGGAACGCGAGGCCGGAGTGCTTGGCAACGACGTTGCTGTGCGCCGCGAGCGCGGCGAGGCTGTCCTTCCAACGGGCGAGGAGGTCGGAGCGGGCCGCCGCCGTACGTCCCTGCGCCTTGCCCATCGGACCCAGGAGGCCCACGGGCGGCGCGTAGTGGTCGAGCACGATCGTGGTGTCGGGATACTCCGTGGCCAGGGTGCCGACCTCGGCGAGCTGGTCGGAGTAGACGTAGGCGTCGTAGGTCAGACCGCGCTCGGCCAGCGCCGCGAACCCCTTCAGGAACGACGGCGAGGTCATCACACCCTCCTCGTCGATCCAGTTCTTCACGCCCTTGTCGGCGTGCCACGTCGTCATGAAGCGGATGCCACGGAAGCGACCGCTGCGCTCCGCGTGCCGGTCGAGCAGGTCGGCGAACCCGACGTCGCGCGGGTCGGCCTCCGCGACGATCGCCGCGAGCGCCGGGTTGGTGCCGGACCCGAACGGCAGCCCCTCCAGCCAGGCGGTCTCCTCCGAGGGATCCTCCGCGTGCCACCCGCACTGCACGTGTACGGCGGCGTCGACCGCCACGCCGACCGACTCCACGGTGCCGGCCACGTCGGCGGCGTAGTCGGCGGGCAGGTAGGGGCGCGCGGCGTACTGGGCGGTGCGGACCAGCTCGCGGGTGCCCTGGTCGAGCGCCAGCGGGAGCAGCCTCTCCATCAGCCGGGGCGCCCGCTTGTAGAGCGGCGCGAGTCGCGAGGCCTCCCGCGGCGTGGCGAACGGGTCCCACTGGTGGATGTGGGCATCGAGGATGCCGGGGACGATCCCGGACAGGACCTGGGTCATGACGTGCTCCTGCCGTCGCTGCTGCCGCCGCTTCGGGCTCGAACGGGCTCAGGCTCAACCTAGTGGAGTCGTGTGCCTGAGGACTCCCCATGGGTCGGTCTCAGGCACACGACCCGTCGTTGGCGGTCCGCCGAGCGCGGTCGTGTGCCTGAGAACCAGCTCCTGGTCGGTCTCAGGCACACGACGCGTTCTCTGGCGGACCGTCCGCGCGGGGGTGCGGGGGGCGCGCGGGGGCCCCGGGGAATCCCGCCCGCGTGGAGTCGTGTGCCTGAGGACTCCCTATGAATCGGTCTGAGGCACACGACCCGTCGTCGGCGGTCCGCCGAGCGCGGTCGTGTGCTTGAGCACCAGCTCCTGGTCGGCCTGAGGCACACGACCCGTCGTTGGCGATCCACCGAGCCCAGTCGTGTGCCTGAGGACTCCCGATGGGTCGGTCTCAGGCACACGACCCGTCCTCGGGGGGCGAGGGAGGCGAGGCTGCCCGCGCGAGCGGGGATCGGCGGTCTCAGCACGTGCACGATGTGCCGTTCCTGAGTCATGGGCGCCGCGGACTGTTACTAAGGGACTCCCAGCCCTTGCCGAGGAGCCCCATGAAGTCTCTGCTGTTCCGCGGGTCGCTCGCGGCCGTCGTCGGCGCGTCCCTGATCGCTCTCGGATCAGCGCAGGCCGCGCCCGGCGACACCCACACGAAGTCCGCCCGGGCGACGGGTGAGTGCGCGCGCGTCGACAAGCTCCCGGCGAAGGCGCTGCGCCGGTTGAGCCGCGACCGCACCTTCCACCAGGACGAGTGCGGCAAGGGCTACTTCGTGGAGCCGGCCGCGCCACGGACCACAGCCACCAGTGCGGCGCCGGGCCTGGTCTTCCCGACGAGCGAGACGTTCCTGCTCGAGTCGCGGCCGGGCTCGCAGCACACGATCTACCTGAACTTCAAGGGTGGCACCGTCTCCGGCACGCAGTGGAACACGGCGACCGGCGTCGGCTCGATCAGCGTGGCGCCGTACTCCATGGACGCGACCGCGACCTTCTCGGTCGCCGAGCACGCGGAGATGCAGGCCGCCTGGCAGCTGATCTCCGAGGACTACGCGGCCTTCGACGTCAACGTCACCACCAAGGACCCCGGCCTGGCGGCCATCGACCGCAGCTCGGCCGCCGACCCGACCTACGGCACGATGGCGATGGTCACCGCCAACGGCCCGGTCTACGACGACTGCGACCACGCCTGTTCGGGCATCGCCTACCTCGGCGTGTTCGACACCGACTACCAGCACCAGACCTACCAGCCGGCGTGGGCGTTCACCGACGCGATGGACCCGACCGGCGTCGACATCGGCCAGGTGCTCTCGCACGAGATCGGTCACAACTTCGGGCTCAGCCACGACGGCGACGCCACGCACGAGTACCACTCCGGCACCGACCCGTGGAGCCCGATCATGGGCAGCTCGTTCTTCCAGTCGGTGACGCAGTGGTCGATGGGGGAGTACCCCGGCGCCAACAACCACCAGGACGACGTCGACATCATCGCGCGGTCCGCACCGCGGATCCCCGACGACCACGGCAACAACGTGCCGAGCGCGACGCCGCTCGCACCCGGCGCGCCGGTCGACGGCACGATCAGCACCCGACGTGACGTCGACGCGTTCAGCTTCACCGGTTCCGGCAGCACGACGGTCACGGTCGCCCCGAGCGTGTACGCCGACCTCGACGCGCAGCTGACGGTGAAGAACGCCAGCGGCGCGACGGTCGCCACGGTCAACCCGCCGTCGGGCCGGATCAGCTCCGAGATCCCCTCGGGCATGGGCGCGACGTGGACCGCGGACCTGCCGGCGGGCGGGGCGACGTACCGCCTCTACGTCGACGGCGTCGGCACCGGCTCGCCGACCGTTGCCGGCCAGTACAGCGACTACGCCTCGTTCGGCAACTACCAGATCTCCGTCGACACCACCCCGGTGCCGCTCGCCGTGAAGAGCATCGGCGCCAACGACGGCGCGGTCGGCCGGACCTACTCCTCGACCCCGCTGAGCGCCACCAACGGGACCACGCCCTACGTCTTCAGCGCCACGGGCCTGCCCGCCGGGCTGAGCATCAACGCGGCGACCGGTCGCATCAGCGGTACGCCGACGGCGACCGGTTCTCCGACCGCGACCGTGAGGGTCACCGATGCCACGGGTGCGTTCGTCAGCCGCGCGCTGCGGGTCGTGATCCGGCCCGGCACCGCCCTGACCGCGACCACCGTCGACACGCCGCGGGCGACCGTCGGCACCCGCTACGCGGTGACGCCCGCGACCGGCGTGGGCGGCACGGCGCCCTACTCCTACAGCGCCACCGGCCTGCCCGCCGGGCTGACGATCGACGCCACGACCGGCGCCGTCACCGGCATCCCGACCGCAGCGAAGGTGGTCAACTGGGTCGTCACGATCACCGACCAGAAGGGGGCGTCGGTCGTGCGGCGGGGTAGCTTCGGCATCGCGTCGGCCGTGCCGATCTCGGTGATCACCGTCGCCGACGTGCCCGTCGCCGAGGCCACCGTCGCCTACGCGGCCAGCCCGATCCGGGGCGTCGACGGCTACCAGCCCTACACCTACAGTGCGACGAACCTGCCCGCAGGACTGACGATCGACGCGGCCACGGGCGAGATCCACGGCACGCCGACCACGCCCGGCACGAAGAGCGTCACGATCCGGGTGACCGACTCCCACGGCGCCAGTGGCGTCCGGGTGGTCTCGCTGAAGGTCGATTACGCGCCCTTCTTCATCAGCTACCGCAACTTCGCGACGGGCAAGGTCGGCACGGCGTACAACGACCGGGCGGTGAGCGGGTCGGGCGGCAAGCTCCCGTACGTCTACACCGTGACGGGACTGCCCACCGGCCTCGCGATCAACGCCACGACGGGCTACGTCACCGGCACGCCGACGCAGTCGGGCGCCTTCCGGCCCAAGGTGACGGTGAAGGACCAGCGCGGCTACGTGGGCTCCGTGACGGTGAACCTGCAGGTCAATCCCTAGCGGCCGGGTGGTCCCCGGCGCGATGATCGACGCATGAGCGGGGAGACGGTCCCGACCTACTGCCCGTTGTGCGTGTCGCGCTGCGGCGCTCGGGCGACCGTCGAGGACGGACGCCTCCTCGCCCTGGCGCCCGATCCCGACCACCCGACCGGCAAGGCGCTCTGCGTCAAGGGCAAGGCCGCCCCGAAGATCCTCGAGCACCCCGACCGCCTGCTCCACCCGATGCGGCGCACCGGCCCCAAGGGCGGCGACCCGGGGTGGGAGCGGATCGGCTGGGACGAGGCGCTCGACACGATCGCCGAGCGGCTGATGGCCGCGAAGGAGGAGCACGGCGCCGGAGCGGTCGCGTTCACCTCGAGCTCGCCGTCGACCACGGCGATCAGCGACGCGATCGAGTGGGTGCAGCGCCTGAGCCGCGCGTTCGGCAGCCCGAACTTCAGCAACTACATGGAGCTCTGCGGCTGGGGGCGTCAGATGGCGCCGCTCTACACCTTCGGCGCGGCCGTGCCCGGCCGCTACCTGCCCGACCTCGAGCGCGCCGGCTGCATCCTCTACTGGGGCTACAACCCGTCGGTCGCGCGCCTCTCGCACGCCACCAGCACCGCGGCCGCGATCGCCCGCGGCGCGAAGCTGGTGTTCGTCGACCCGCGCAAGACCGGTCTCGCGGCGAAGGCCGACCACTGGCTGCGGGTGCGGCCGGGCACCGACGCCGCGCTCGCGCTGTCGATGACCCAGGTGATGATCGAGAGAGGCTGGTACGACGCCGACTTCGTGCGGGCGTGGACCAACGCCGACGACGTGGTCGACGGCAGGACGGTGTGGGAGATGCTCACCGCCCACTGCGCCGACTACCGGCCCGAGGCCACCGAGGCGATCACCGGTGTGCCGGCCGAGCAGGTCGTCGAGGCCGCCCGCACCTTGTGGGAGTCGCGACCGGTCGCGTTCTACACGTGGAGCGGGTTGGAGCAGCACAGCGGCACCACGCAGACCATGCGCGCCATCAACGTGCTCTACGCGTTGACCGGCAGCCTCGACGTGCCCGGGGGCAACGTGCTCTTCGAGGCCGCCCCCGCGCGACGGATGGACGGCGTCGACCTCGTCGACCCCGACGGTCCACGCGCCGTCGGCCGGGACGAACGACCGCTCGGACCGGCGCGCTTCGGGTTCGCCAGCGGCGAGGACCTCTACACCGCCGCGCTCGACGGACGGATCACCACGGTCATCGGCTTCGGCGGCAACCCCGTGATGGCCCACGGCGACAGCGCTCGCGGCCGCGACGCCCTGGCCGCCCTCGACTTCCTCGCGCACGTCGACCTCTTCATGACGCCGACCGCCGAGCTCGCCGACATCGTGCTGCCCGCGGCGTTCCCGTGGGAGGTCGAGGCCTTGCGGATCGGATTCGAGATCAGCCAGGAGGCGCAGTCGCTCGTCCAGCTGCGGCGGCCCCTGGTGGAGCCGCGGGGCGAGGTGCGGTCCGACCTGCGCGTCGCCTTCGACCTCGCGGTCCGCCTCGGCCTCGGGGACTCCTTCTTCGACGGCGACGTGGACGCCGCGTGGCGTCACCAGCTCGAGCCGACCGGCATCACGCTGGAGCAGCTGCGCGACCGTCCCGAGGGTGTCCGGCTGCCGCTCGAGACGCGGCACCGCAAGTACGAGGTGACCGGCTTCGCGACGCCGTCGGGGAAGGTCGAGCTCTACTCCGCGACCCTGGCCGAGCACGGCTACCCGCCGCTGCCGACGTTCGAGGAGCCGGCGACCAGCCCGCGCTCGCGGCCCGACCTCGCCGAGCGCTTCCCCCTCGTGCTGAGCTGCGCGAAGTCGCTCTTCTTCTGCGAGACCCAGCACCGCAACGTCGCGGCGCTGCGCAAGAGCGCCCCCGACCCGCTCGTGGAGCTGCACCCCGACACCGCCGCGGCGCGAGGGATCGGCGCCGGCGACTGGGTCTCGATCGCCACCCCGCTGGGCAGCGTGCGGGCGCGCGCCAAGCTCAACGCCCACCTCGACCCGCAGGTAGTCTTCGGCCAGCACGGCTGGTGGGACGCCTGCGGGGAGCTCGGCCTGCCCGGCTACCCGCCGTACGGCGAAGGCAGCGCCAACCTCAACCTGGTCCTCGCCCAGACCCCGAGCGACCCCATCAGCGGCAGCTCACCCCTGCGTGCCGCGGTGTGCGAGCTCACGTTGCTCGAGGAGGGGTAGCGGCTACTTCCGGCCGTGCACCAGGGCGATGATCTTGCCGAGCTGCTCCTCGGTCCTCGGCGTCCGCGCGAAGCTCGTCAGCGCCAGCGGCGGGCGGAACCTCTGGCGCACCACCGCATGGGCGTAGCAGAACTCGCGGAGGCCGTCCTCGCCGTGGATCCGGCCGAAGCCCGAGTCGCCCACGCCGCCGAACGGCACCGACGGCACCATCGCGAAGCTGAAGACCGAGTTGACCGCGACCATCCCCGACCGCACCCGCGCGGCGAGCTCGCGCCCGCGCCGCTTGGAGAAGATCGAGGCGCCGAGGGCGTAGCGCGACCCGTTGGTCAGCGCGATCGCCTCGTCCATGTCGGCCACCTTCCGCAGCACCAGCGTCGGCCCGAAGGTCTCCTCGGTCACCGCCGTGGACTCCTCGGGTACGTCGACGAGGAGCGTGGGCTGCACGACGTGCCCGTCCACGGTGCCGCCCCCGACGAGCACCCGTCCGCCGCGGGTGACGGCGTCGTCGATGTGGCGCGTGATGACCGCGACCTGCGAGGGCATCGTGATCGGGCCGACCGGGGCGTCCTCGTCGACACCGGCCCGCAGCGCGGCCACGTGGTCGGTCAGCAGGCGGGTGAAGTCGTCGTACACGTCCTGGTGGACGTAGATCCGCTCGACGCCGATGCAGGACTGGCCGGCATTGGCGATGCCGCCCCAGACCGCGGCGTCGGCGGCCGCCTCGAGGTCGGCGTCGGCGTCGACGAGGAGCGCGTCCTTGCCGCCGCACTCCGCGACGACCGGCGTCAGCGTCTCGGCGCAGGTCGCCATCACCCGCTTGGCGGTCGCGGTCGAGCCGGTGAAGGCGAGCTTGTCGACGCCGGCGCGGCACAGCGCCGCGCCGGTCGAGCCGTCGCCGGTGAGCAGCTGCAGCACCGGCTGCTCGGGCACCACGCGGGAGAACGCCTCGACGAGCCAGGCGCCGACGCCGGGGGTGTACTCGCTGGGCTTGAAGATAACGGCGTTGCCGGCCGCGAGCGCGTAGACGATCGAGCCCATCGGCGTGAACACCGGGTAGTTCCACGGGCCGATCACCCCGACGACGCCGAGCGGCCGGTACTCGACCGTCGCGCCGAGGTGGGTGTTGAGCGCGCCGGTGCGGGTCCGGCGCGTGCCGAGCACCTTCGGGGCCTGCTTGGCGGCCCACGCCAGGTGGTCGAGCACCAGGGCGACCTCGAGGAAGGCGTCGCCGTAGGGCTTGCCCATCTCGTCGTGGATGACGCCCGCCAGCTGGTGGATGCGCCGGGCGATGATGCCGCGGTAGGCGTCGAGGCGCTTGCGCCGCTCCGCGGCGCCGATGCCCTCCCACCACTCGCCGGCGATCCGGGCCCGCTCGACCGCCTCGGCCGCGTCGGCCTCGCCGTGGATCGGGTAGGTGCCGACGACGTCCTGGGTGCCGGGATTGCGGACCTCGAACGTCGCTCCGGTCTCGCGGCCGGTCTTCTGCGTGGTGGTCATCGGGCCAGCTCCTCGGTGCGGTGGGCGGTGGCGCGCGGGAGCGTGGTGCCGCGCAGCAGGTCGGCGGCCTTCTCGCCGATCATGATCGAGGGGGCGTTGGTGTTGCCCCGGGTGATCTTCGGCATCACCGACGCGTCGGCCACACGCAGACCCTCCACGCCGCGCACGCGCAGCTCGGCGTCGACGACGGCGTCGTCGTGCGCGCCCATCGCGCAGGTGCCGACCGGGTGGTAGAGGGTCTGGGTCCACCGGGAGATGTAGTCGTCGATCGCGGCCGCGTCGTCGGCCGAGCGGTTGGCGGGGCCGGTCAGCAGCCGCGCCAGCGGTCCCTGGGCGGCGATCTCCGCGGCCTGGCGGCAACCCGCGCGCACGGCGTCGAGGTCGACCTGCTCCTGGTAGTACGCCGGGTCGAGCTCGGGCTTCCAACGCGGGTCGCTGCCGCGCAGCCGCAGCCGGCCGCGGCTGGCGACGTCGACCAGCACGACGCCGGTCGTGAACATCGCCTCGGTCGGCTCGCGCAGCCCGTTGTCGTAGAAGCCCGTAGGTGCGGCGATGTACTGGATGTCCGGCCCCTCGAGACCGCCGCGCGTCGTCACGAACCCGCCGGTCTCGCCGACGTTGGAGGAGAGTGGACCGCGGCCCGTCGCCTGCCACTGCAGCAGCCGGGGCAGGGTCACGTGGTCGAAGCCGAGGTCCTTGGCCGTCGTGCGCCAGAGCATCGGGACCACCGGGTGGTCGTGCAGGTTGGCGCCGACGCCGCGGAGGTCGACCGCGACGTCGATGCCGACGGCTTCGAGGTCGCCTGCGGGGCCGATGCCCGAGAGCATCAGGAGCTGCGGGGAGTTGATCGCGCCTCCGCTGAGCACCACTTCGGCGTCGGCCCAGGCGCGCTGGATCGTGCCGCCACCGAGGTAGCCGACGCCGATCGCGCGGTTGCCGTCGAGGATCACGCCCGTCACGTGCGCGCCGGTGCGGACGGTCAGGTTGGCGCGGCCGCGGACGTCGTCGCCGAGGAAGGCCTCGGCCGTGGACCAGCGGCGGCCCTTGTGGCAGGTCACCTGGTAGACGCCGGCGCCGATCTGGGTCTCGCCGTTGAAGTCGTCGTTGGCGGCGAGCCCGGCGCTGCGGGCCGACTCGAGCCACGCGGTGGTCGTCGCGTGCGTGTACCGCCGGTCCTCGACGTGCAGCGCGCCGCGCACGTCGTGGAAGTCGTCGGCACCGCGGGAGTTGGCCTCGGAGCGGAGGAAGTAGGGGAGCACGTCGTCGTAGGACCAGCCGACCGCGCCGAAGTCGCGCTGCCAGCCGTCGAAGTCGGCGCGGGCACCTCGGACGTACATCATCGCGTTCATCGACGAGCAGCCGCCGAGCGCCTTCATCCGCGGCCAGTAGGCGGTCTGGCCGCCCAGGCCGGGCTGCGGCGTCGTCTCGTAGTTCCAGTCCCAGCGGGTCTTGAACAGGTTGGGGAAGGCCGCCGGCATGGAGATCTCGAGGGCGTCGTTGGGGCCGCCCGCCTCGAGCAGGAGCACGGTGGTCGTGGGGTCCTCGGTCAGCCGGGCGGCGATCACCGCGCCCGCGCTGCCGGCACCCACGACGATGTAGTCGAAGGACTCGCGCGTCGTCATGACTGGAGTCCAGCACAGATCGGCTTCCGAGGTAACGGGCTGCTGTGCCAGAATCCCGATGCGAAACTGGACCTCTGCACAAAGGGGGAGTGGCGGTGGACACAGTGCTGGCGGAATGGATCCCGCAGTACGTCGCCGAGGCGAGCCGGGCGGACAGCGTCGACGCCTTCGTGAAGCAGGTCGACGACATGATCCTGCGAGAGATCCCCGAGCTGGCCGCGGACCCGCTGCTCGTCGCCGACCTCCACGCCAGCACCCGCACGCAGTACCAGGTCTTCCTGCGCCTCCTCGACCGCGAGAAGCAGGAGCTCCTGCTGCCCCCGCAGGCGGTCGACCTGGCCCTCTCGATCGCCCGCCGCCAGATGGAGCTCGGTGTCCTGCTGAAGGTCTACCGGGTGGCCGCGGCCGCGGTGTGGGAGTACTTCACGGGAGTCGCTGCCGCCGTACCCGAGGACGGGCCCGACCGCACCGACGTCCTCGTCTACCTCTGGGACCACGGCGGCACCTGGATCAACGAGGCGATCGAGAGCCTGATCGGGGTCTTCTACGCCGAGCGCGAGGCGACCATGCACGGCGCGCTGGCGCGGCGCACAGAGACCGTCCACGCACTGCTGCGCGGTGAGGCGCTGCTGCCCGAGGACGCCGAGAGCGTGCTCGACCACCCGATCCGCTCGACCCAGACCGCGCTGGTGCTGTGGTGCGAGGAGGGCACCGCCGACGCGCTCGTCACGCTGAACAGGATGTCGACGGCGATCGGCGCGGCGACCAACGCCGCAGCCCTGACCGTGCCCGCCGGACGGGGCGAGGTCTGGTGCTGGCTCGCGACCACCCGGCCTCCGGACGTCGAGGCGATCGGCGAGGCCATCGAGGGGCTCAAGAAGGCGAACGAGGTGCGGGTCGCGATCGGCACCAGCAGCCGCGGCATCCGAGGCTTCCGCGACTCGCACCGGGAGGCCGTGGCGGCCCAGCGCTACGCGGTCGCGGTCGGGGGCGCGCAACGCACCACCGCCTACGCCGACGTCGAGCTGGCCTGCCTGGTGGCCGGCGACGAGGCCGGCGTGCGCGCGCTCGTCCGCCGCGAGCTCGGGCCGCTCACGGGCGCCGAGCAGGGGCTCGACCGGGTGCGGGAGACGCTGTCGTCGTACCTCGACCTGGGGTGCAACGTCGAGCAGACCGCCAACGCGCTCTTCGTGCACAAGAACACGATCCGCTACCGGCTCGCGCAGGCCGAGGAGCTGATCGGCCATCCGCTCACCGAGCGACGCACGGAGCTGGGGCTGGCCCTGCGCTGCCTGGAGAGCTACGGCGCCGACCCTTCGTGAGCCCGGCTAGGCTCGAAGGTCCCCGATCCCCGAGGAGCACGATGGGTGAGCAACACCGACCGATGGACGTACGTCGGGCGGGGGTGCTGCTGCACGTCACCTCGCTGCCGTCCGGCGACCTGAGCGACGCGCCCGGGTTCGTCGACTTCCTGGCCGACGCCGGGTGCACCGTGTGGCAGGTCCTGCCGCTCGTGCCGACCCACGACGGCGACGGGTCGCCCTACAATTCGCTGTCGGCGATGGCCGGCAACCCCGACCTGGTGGGCGACCTCGACGTGCCCGACGACGGGTTCGCTGAGTGGTCGGCCGCGCAGGCAGCGTGGCTCGACCCCTACGTCGAGTTCGTGGCGCTCCGCGAGCTGCAGGACGGGGCGCACTGGTGGACGTGGGACCCGGCGCTGCGCGATCGCGACGCGGCTGCAGTGGCCGAGGCGCTCGGGGCTGCCGTCGACCGGGTCGACGCGCTGCGGCGCGAGCAATGGGTCTTCGCGCAGCAGTGGGAGCGGGTGCGCGAGCACGCGCGGTCGCGGGGCGTGCTGCTCTTCGGCGACCTGCCGATCTTCGTCTCCCTCGACAGCGCGGACGTCTGGGCGCATCGCGACCTCTTCCAGCTCGACGCCTCGGGTCAGCCGATCACCGTCACGGGATGCCCGCCCGACTACTTCGCCGCGGACGGCCAGAGGTGGAACAACCCCCACTACGACTGGGATGCGATGGCCGCCGACGGCTTCGCGTGGTGGCGCGCGCGGATCGCTCGCCAGCGCGAGCTCTTCGACCTGGTGCGCATCGATCACTTCCGCGGCTTCGAGGCCGCCTGGCACATCCCGGCCGACGCACCCACCGCCCGTGACGGCGCCTGGGTCACGGCGCCCGGCGACGAGGTGCTCTCCGCGCTCGTGGAGACGGCCGGTCCGGGGTCCCTGGTCGCGGAGGACCTCGGCGTCATCACGCCGGCGGTCGACGCGCTGCGGTTGCGCCACGGCCTGCCCGGCATGAAGGTGCTCCAGTTCGCCTTCGACGGCTCGCCCGACAACCCCTACCTCCCCGAGCACCACGGGGAGCAGAGCGTCGTCTACACCGGCACCCACGACAACGACACCACCGCCGGCTGGTGGGCCGAGCTCGACGACGCGACCCGCGCGTCCGTGCGCCGGCACCTCCCGGACCCCGCCGAGCCCATGCCGTGGGCCCTCGTGCGGCTGGCGATGTCGTCGACGGCCCGCCTGGCCGTCGTACCCGCTCAGGACCTACTGGCCCTCGGCAGCGACTGCCGGATGAACACCCCCGGCACCGAGACGGGCAACTGGACCTGGCGCGCCGACCCCGGGTCGTTCGGTGCCGAGCTCGCCGCGCGGCTGGGGGCGTTGGTCGAGGACACCGACCGCGGCTGACGCGACCTGCATCCTCCGCGCGCGGGTCCGATGCGGAGAGCGGCTCAGCCGAGCGCGGCGACGACCGCGTCGACGAGGGCGACCGAGCGCGGGTCGGCCGGCGTCGACGGACCCATCTGACTGACGGTGTAGCCGAAGGCGAAGCCCCGGTCGCGGTCGGCGAAGGCGACGGACCCACCCAAGCCGTAGTGCCCGAACGCACCCGCGCCCGACATCGGGCGGACGGGGAAGGCGAGCTGGAAGCCCGTCCCGTAGCGGGTCTCGTAGCCGGTCACGGCGTCGAGCCCCTCCGACTGCGGTCGCACGGCGTCGGCCAGCACCTCGGGCGAGACCAGCCGCACGCCGTCCACCTCGCCGATCGTCGCCGCGTACATCCGGGCGATCGCCCGGGCGGTGCCCATCCCGTTGCCCGATGGCAGCTGCGCCGACCAGAGGTCGGGAAGGTTGAGCCAGCCGAGCAGACCCTCGGCGATGAAGAACGAGCGGAAGGACAGCGATCCCGGCGTGAGCATGCGCTGGGTCGCCGCGTCGGGCTCGGCGCGGGGTACGGGCAGCAGCATGGGCGCGACCCGCTCGTGCTGCTCGGCGGGGAGGCCGACGTACAGGTCGAGGCCGAGAGGGCGGCTCACGTGCTCGGCCAGGTAGTCGCCGGGCATCTGGCCACTGACCCGCCTGATCAGCTCGCCGACCAGCCAGGCGTGGGTGATGGCGTGGTAGCCGTGGTCGGCGTCCGGTTCCCACGCCGGCGCCTGCGCTGCGAGCTTGGCTGCGGCCGGCTCCCAGGCGACGATGTCGTCGACGGTGAGTCCGCCGTCGAGGTAGGGCACGCCCGCTCGGTGCGCCATCGCCTGCCGGACCGTGATCCGCTCCTTGCCGGCGGCGCCGAACTCCGGCCAGTAGTCGGCCAGCGGTGCGTCGAGGTCGACCTTCCCCTGGTCGACGAGCTGCAGCACGCAGATCGCCATCGCGCCCTTGGTGACCGACGCAACCATCTGCAACGTGGTGTCGGTGTAGGGGCGCCCGACGCCGTCGGCCACGCCGCCGTACAGGTCGACGACGAGCTCACCGCCCACCATCACCGCACAGCCCGCGCCGACGTCTCCGCGCGACGCAAGGTTCTCCTCGAAGGCCTCTGCGACGCGTTCGAACCCGGGGGCGACCCGCCCGACGGGGTCCACGCTCACACCTCGGGGTCGAGCAGGGACGGGCCCCGGAAGAACTGGGCGCCGGCGAGCAGCAGCGCCTCCTGCGAGGTCAGCTCGAGCCCGGTCACGACCTCGGCCATCGCGAGGCCGACCACGAACGCGTCCGCCTCGTCGTTGTCGTCGTGGACCAGCTGGAAGAGCGGCCGCAGCTCGCTGGGTACGGCGGCGGGATCCTCGACCGCAGCCAGCTGGTGCGCGTCGAAGACGACCGCCGCATCGCGCGCGCAGCCGAAGCGCAGCTGTGCGTCGAGGTTGCTGCGGACGACGGCCGCCGCTCCGCCGCCGCGCGACATCGCCCGCAGCGCGTCGGCGGTGGGGTCGCCGTAGCCGGTGTACTCCACGCCCAGCACGCCACCGTCGATCTCGACCAGCGCCCACGCGGCGAAGTCCGACTCGGTCTCGTCGTCCCACGGGTGGGTGACCGGCTCGTGGAGGTCGACGTCGAGCGCCCGCGCGACGCAGTCGCGCGAGGCCCCGGCGACGACGAGCAGCGTCAGCGACTCCGAGTCACCGAAGGAGTCGATGAGGTCGTCGTAGTACTCGATCGTTGCGGCCACGATTCGGAGGGTAGAACCGATTCCGTGCGCCCGCACGCGTACTAGGAAGTCCTAGCTTCACCCATCAGAGCGGCGACCGCAGGGAGTGCCTGCCGGTCGCTCGGGAGCCAGTCGACCGTGTCGAGCTGGTCGGGGCCGAGACGTCGGAGCTCGTCGTGGTCGGCGCTCGCGTGCGGCGTCTCGGTCGCGGTGGCGAGGAAGAGGCGCAGCACGTAGCGCTCCGAGATCGGCCAGCCGGCCGGGTCGCCGACCTCGGGTCCGACCTCGATGCCGACGCCGAGCTCCTCGCGGATCTCCCGCACCAGCGCGGCTTCAGGCGACTCACCGGGCTCGACCTTGCCGCCGGGGAACTCCCACAGGCCGGCCAGCTCGGCCGGCCCGGTGCGGCGGGCGGCGACGACGTACGACGGTCGCTCGAGCTGGTCGACGATGATCGCGCCGACGACGGTCCGGACCACGCGGCGACGCTATCCGTTCTCGGCGTCCGAGGCCGGGCGCTGCCGGGGCAGGCTCGCGACGGCGTTCTTCGCCAGCACCACTCCCAGACCGACGGCGGCGAAGAGGCCGAGCACGACGAACGGCTCGGTGGTCGACGCGTCGGGGAAGTAGAGCGCGTCGCGCACCACCGTCGCACCCGCCCCCGGCGGCAGCAGCTGGCCGACCACCCGGCCCGCCGTCGGCAGCATCTCGGGTGCGATCGACGACCCGGAGATGATGATGCCGAGCGTGAAGTAGAGCATGCCGAGCGAGGTGCCGGCCGGTCCGACGAGGGCGACCGCGGCCGCGATCGATGCGGTGATCGCGAGCGAGATCAGCGCGAACCCCCAGAAGAGCGACCACTTGTCGGCGCCGGCGCCGATCCCGAAGAACGACATCGCGACCAGGGCGACCCCGGCGCTGAGGACGGCGTAGCCGACCAGGAGCGAGGCATGACGAACGCCGTTGAGCAGTGACCGCTCGGTCATCTTCCGCAGCTGGCCGAGCGCGAGCGAGGCGATCGAGCCGCCGAGGGCGAGCGCCTGGATCAGGAAGCCGAGCGAGCTGCCGGCCGAATCGTCCGCCGGCAACGGCACCACGTCGACGACCTTCGGCGGGCCGGCCTTGGTCCCGAGCTTCTCGTAGTAGACCTGGCTGTAGGAGACCTTCAACAGGTTGGCGACCGCCGGCGAGGCCGCGGTGGCCACGTAGAGCGTGGGCTTGCCGCGGACGATCGTGACGCCGCCGTACGCCTCGCGCCGGTCGATCGCCGTGGTGAGCTCGCGCGGGTCGTCGTAGTGGTCGACGGCGAACTGTCCGTCGCTCTCGAGCTGCGCGGTGATCGCTTGAGCCTGTTGCTTCGTCGCGACGAGGCCGACGGGGAGGTCGTGCGGCTGTGGCGAGTGCGCCATCGCGAGGTAGTAGACACCGAGCAGGAGCTGGATGACGGCCCCGGCGAGGGCTATCGCGACCGCGTAGCGGCGGATGGTGCGGGCGCTCGTGGTTTCAGAGGTCGAGACCGTCACGGAGGACAGCGTGGCAGAAACGGCCCTACGCTGCGCGGATGGACGTGCTGCGCACCCCGGACGCCCGCTTCGACGCCCTACCGGGCTACCCGTTCGCCCCGCATTACCTCGACGTGAGAGCCTCCGGCACCGACCCGGTGCGGATGCACTACGTCGACGAAGGGCCGCGCGAGGGGCGGGTCGTGGTGCTGCTGCACGGCGAGCCGTCGTGGAGCTACCTCTACCGCACGATGATCCCGCCGCTCGTCGACGCCGGTCACCGCGTGCTCGCACCCGACCTGATCGGCTTCGGCAGGTCGGACAAGCCGACGGCGGTCGCCGACTACTCCTACCTGCGCCACGTCGAGTGGGTGACCGCGTGGATCGAGGCGCTCGACCTGACCGACATCACCGTCTTCGTGCAGGACTGGGGTTCGCTCATCGGGCTGCGCATCGCAGCGGAGCAGGAGCACCGGTTCAGCCGGATCGTCGTCGGCAACGGCTTCCTGCCCACCGCCGACCGCGGGGTGCCGGTGGCCTTCAGGATCTGGCGGGCGTTCGCCCGCTTCACCCCGGTCTTCCCGGCCGGGCGGATCGTCCGGGCCGGCACGGTGACCACGCTGCCGAAGGACGTCGTCAAGGCGTACGACGCCCCCTACCCGTCCGCGAGGTACCAGGCCGGAGCGCGGGCGTTCCCGGGCCTGGTGCCGACCTCGCCCGACGACCCGGCGGTCCCGGCCAACCGGGCCGCGTGGGAGGTGCTCGGCCGCTGGGAGAAGCCGTTCCTCTGTGTCTTCGGGGCCAACGACCCGATCCTCGGCAAGGGCGACAAGCCGCTCATCGCGCACGTGCCCGGCGCAGCGGGCCAGCCGCACGACCGGATCCGCGCCGGTCACTTCCTCCAGGAGGACGCAGGGCCCGAGCTCGCACGCCGGATCATCGCCTGGGGGGCCTGAGGACCGGAGTCGGCGGGTGCGAGTGGCCCACGGATCACTCCGGCTCCATCGACCCAGCCTTCAGCCGCAGTTGTCGCAGACGCCGGTCGAAGGGATGGCCATGAAGCAGGTCGGACAGACGTTGACGAGGGGCTCGACCTTCTTCGGCGCGGCCGGCTTCGTCGCGCGCGGCGCGCGGACCCGCGCCGGCTTCGGCGGCGGGGCGGTCACGACGGGTGCCGGTGGCGGCGGGGGTGGCTCCCAGCCGGGCGGCTCCGGCGCCTCGATGCCGAGGAGCGCGAGCACCTCGCGGGCGGCCTCGGTCGGACGGTGCTTCGGCGTGGTCACGATGTCGTGCGGCGACGCGCCGCCCTCGAGGAACGTCTGCGCGTCGGGCCGCATCGCGGGCGGGATCCGGCGGTGCCGCCAGCGCGGCGGCGCGGTGCCGCGCTGGGTGATCGTCACCAGGTCGGGTCGCGACCAGGCGACCAGGGTCCAGTCGTTCTCACGGCTGATCGCCCACACGCCCATGGGGGTGTCGCCCGCCTCCCCGGCAGCGTGCAGGGCGATCCGCTCGGGATTGAGGAACTTGCCCTCCACGAGCAGCACGTCGGGCAGCGGGCGGCCGACGGTGTAACCCTCCACACGCAGCGTGCCGGCGGCATCAGCCAGCGGGTCGTCGATCGGATCCGGGGCCACACCCCGACGTTATCGGGCGCGGTCAACCGTCGGACAGCGACCCCGGATCGTCGGGTACGTCGACGGCGTGCTCCTGCAGCACCTCGATCCGGATCACCTCGAGCGCGCGCTCGTTGGTCGAGGCGAGCACGACGGGAGCGGCCACCCCGTCGCCGTACGCCTGCAGCCAGCGCAGCGCCACCACGCACCACCGGTCGCCGGGGCTCAGGCCGGGGAAGCTCCATTCCGGGCGCGGGGTCGAGAGGTCGTTGCCGACCGCCTTCTGGTGGGCGAGGAACTCCTCGGTCATCACCGCGCAGACCGCGTGGAGACCCTGGTCGTCCGGACCGCAGGAGCAGTTGCCGTCGCGGTAGAAACCGGTCAACGGGTCGGTGCCGCAGGGCTCGAGCTCGCCGCCGAGGACGTTGCGTTCGGGCATGCAGCGAGCCTAGGGCCGGATGGACCGCGCTCGCGCCGGGTAGTTTCGCGGCATGGACACCGCGATCAATCTCGGGCGCCCGACGCAGGGCGACGTCATCGACCTCATCCTGGAGGACCATCGGCTCTTCGAGCGGCTGCTGCGACAGCTGCGCGACTCGACCCAGGACCGCGACGCCGTGCGCCAGGCCTTCGCGCACGTGCTCATCGCGCACGGAGAGGCCGAGGAGGAGCTGGTCTACCCGGTGCTGCGCAAGGCCGCCGCCGACGTCACCGAGCACGACGTCGAGCACGGGCACGAGGAGCACGCCGAGGGCAACGAGGCGCTCCTCGCGTTGCTCGAGCTCAAGGGCACCGACACGAAGGCCTTCGACGACGCGCTCGAGGAGCTCAGCAACCTCATCGCCCACCACATCGCCGAGGAGGAGATCTCGATCCTCAGCCCGGCCCGCGAGGAGGTCTCCGAGCGGGTGCGCGCCGACCTCGGCCCGAAGTGGGCGGCCCGCCGCAACGAGCTGGTCGACGAGGGGTGCGGCTCGGTCGACAACGTGCGCCGGATCGTGGAGGCGGCCAAGGAGGAAGGCGTCCTCGACGACTAGCGTCCCGCCGAGCAGCGGTCAGGGGAGTGGCGATCAGGGGAGCGGCAGCATCGTCGAGCCGGCCTCGACCGTCTCGCGACCGACCGTGCGGCGCACGATCGAGCGGTAGCGCCAGATCTGGACGATGCCCAGACCCCAGACCAGGTACTGCGTGCTCATCGCCACGCGGAACGCGCCGTCGGTGTAGTCGTCCGACGAGCCCGGCGTCATCAGGTCGAGCACGAAGCCGATCGCGAAGACGGCGATCAGGGCGGCGACGAACCCGCCGACGTTGATGATGCCGCTCGCGCTGGCCATCCGGTCGGGCGGGTTGGAGGTGCGCGCGACGTCGAACGCGATCATCGAAGCAGGGCCGCCGCAGCCGCACGTCACGACGAGGACCACGAGCAGCCACAGCGGGGCGTCGCCGGGCCAAGCGAGCACGGCGGTCCAGGCGACGATCATCGCCGCGACCGTGGAGAGGGCGATCGTCGAGCGGTGCCACGGGTGGTTGCCGACCAGCCAGCCCAGGACCGGCCCGGAGGCGACGACCGCCACCACGATCACGCTGAGCAGCGCGCCCGCGACCGTCTTCGAGACACCCTCGCTCAGCACGAGGAACGGGTAGCCCCACAACATGACCAGCACGCTGGCGCTGAACGGCGTCGTGAAGTGCACCCAGAAGCCGAGCCGCGTGCCCGGCTGCGCCCACGACGCGCCCAGGCTGGAGAGCAGCGTGAGGCGTGACATCGGGTGGCCGCGGTGGTGGCGCTGCTCGGGGGTGTCGCGCACGAAGAGCAGCAGCGCGGCGAGCAGCACCGGCCCGACCGCGGCGGAGATCAGGTACGCCCTGGTCCAGCCGAGCTCGGAGAGCGCCCAGGTCATCGGTACGGCGGCGGCGATCGACCCGATCTGGCCCATGCTGCCCGTGAGCTGGGTCAGGAGTGGGATCTGGCGGGCGGCGAACCAGGTGCTGACCAGCCGAAGGACGCAGATGAAGGTCATCGCGTCGCCCAGTCCCACGAAGACACGTGCCGCGAGCGCCTCCGGGTAGGTCGTGGCGAGGGCGAAGCCGGCCTGCGCCAGGCTGATCGTGACCACGCCCGCGGTCAGCACCGTGCGCGGTCCGAAGCGGTCGACCAGCAGTCCGACGGGGATCTGCATGCCGGCGTACACGAGGAGCTGGAGCATGGTGAACGCCGCGAGCTGGCTGGCGGAGAGGTCGAACCGCTCGGTCGCGGCCAGGCCGGCGACGGCGAGGCTGGTCCGGTGGAAGACCGCCGTGACGTAGACGGCGAGCCCGACGCCCCAGATCAACCAGGCGCGGCGGGGGGTGGGCACGCGATCGAACGTACCGGTCGGGACCGCCGGGACCTGCGCGGTCTCAGGGTGACTACTCCGGACCGCCCGGCGCGTGGCCACGTCTGGCTACGGATGGCCTGATCTGAACGTGCCATTCCCAGCGCAGCCACCGGGTGCCACCATCGCCGCATGGCGTACTTCGACGTGGCTGCGGATGCCTATGTGCAGTTCATGGGCCGCTTCTCCGCGCCCCTCGCCGAGCAGTTCGCCGACGTGGGGCTGGCCGGTGTGGA
Organism: Nocardioides candidus; assembly: GCF_041321175.1. NCBI lineage: Bacteria > Bacillati > Actinomycetota > Actinomycetes > Propionibacteriales > Nocardioidaceae > Nocardioides > Nocardioides candidus. The sequence goes on from NZ_JBGGWC010000001.1 coordinate 1,117,106, forward strand.
CCTGGACGCGCGGGTCCTCGACGTGGGCTGCGGCCCCGGCATGCTGACCGCGGTGCTGGCCAAGCGGTGCGGCGAGGCCGCGGTGAGCGCGGTGGAGCCGATGGAGGCCTTCATGGCGGCCACCGCAGCGGCCTTCCCGGCGGCCGACGTGCGCCTGGCGCGCGCCGAGGAGCTGCCCTTCGCCGACGACGTCTTCGGCGCGGCACTGGCTCAGCTGGTCGTGCACTTCATGGGCGACCCGGTGCAGGGTGTGCGCGAGATGGCGCGCGTGACCGCTCCCGGTGGTCGGGTGTCGGCGTGCGTGTGGGACCACGCCAACGAGCGCGGCGCCCTCTCGCCGTTCTGGAAGGTCGTCCACCGGCACGACCCCGGGGCCGAGGGCGAAGGACGGCTCCCCGGCTCCTGGGAGGGCGGCCTCACGGAGATCTTCACCGGGGCTGGCGTGCGCGAGGTCGAGGAGAGCCTGCTGACGGTGAGCCTGGAGTTCGCCACCTTCGAGGAGTGGTGGACGCCGTTCACGATGGCCGTCGGCCCGGCCGGTGCCTACTACCTGGGGCTCAACCAGATCGAGCGGGCCGGCCTGGTCGCTGCGCTCCGTGAGGAGTACGGCGACGGGCCGATGACGGTCCGGGCGAGTGCCTGGACCGCCACCGGCATCGTGTGACGGCGCCGCTGTGGGGCGCCGTCGCACGACGGCCGCGCGGGTCACCCGTCACGCGGCGGTGTCGACCTTCTTCGGAGGCCGGCCCCGCCGCGGCACACCGGCCTGCGGCTTGCCGTTGTCGAGCAGGACACCGCCCCAGACGCCGTACTCGTCGCGCCGGAGGCCGAGCTCGAGGCACAGCTCGCGCACCGGGCAGGCCGCACAGACCGCCACGGCAGCGGCGAGACCCGCCTCGTCGGTCGGGTGGAAGAGGTCGGGGTCGGGGTGGTCCGCGCAGGCCCACACGATCGTCGGGTCGTGCGGCGTCGGCGCGCTGAAGGCGACCGTCACGCCCTTGGTGTCGAACCGGTCCTCGTGGGCCAGGATCTTCCGCTTCGTCATCGCCTTCACCTCCTTGTGTCGTCGGCGATGTGGTGGGTGGGGATGGGTGGGTGCGCGAAAAATGCGAAAGGCCGCTCCCCGCGCGTCAGCGCTGGAGCGGCCCGTGGCCGGTGCACGTGCACCTAGCCGGGCGGCTCCAGCGTGAGCGGCTCCTGACCCTCGGTCCTGCGCGAGGACGTCGGGAGCGGGGAGCCGTTGAACAAGGGGTACCGGTGGGCAGCACCCGTCGCACGGACCGCGCTGCGGTTCGTGTCGATGAGGGTGCGACAGCTGCCCACGTCGTGCTCCTTGCCTGTGCGCGCGAGGACGGCCCTCGCGTGACCACCAGGGTAGGACCCCGGATCCCTCCGGGGCCAACGCTTTACGGGCTCAGATCTCGCGGCTGGCGCCGGGGGCTCCGGGCCCGGGCACCGACCCCGGGGGCGGCGGGCTCAGCTGGCCGGTCCGGATCCAGTCGATCGCGAAGTCGGTGGGGTTCAGCGGGTCGACCATCACGCCGAGCAGGCCGCCGGGCTGGAGCCGCCCGAGGTTCATCGCGGCGACGACGTGGTCGCAGGTCACGACGTACGGCTCGTAGCCGTCGGCGCGCTCGACGCGCGCGGTCACCCGCACCACCGGGGACATGCCGGCGTAGGAGCCGACCTGTTGCGAGGCGGTGACCGTCGCCGTGCCCGGCAGGCCCTCGCCGTTGGTCAGCTGGAGGTGCCGCGACATCCGCAGGCCGAGGTCGGTGTTGTCGGCCGCCTCGCGCATCTGGTTGGGGATGTCGGCGAGCTGGCCGAAGAACGTCGATGGCTTTCCCTGTTGCTGGAGCTGCTGCTGGTTGGCGCGGTACATCCGCTGCCAGTCGCCGAAGATCCCCATGGCGCGGACCTCAGTAGCCGAGGAACTTGCGGAACTGCTGGCCCACCGCCATCGACTGGCCCATCCGGGCCACCCAGCCGTCGAGCGCGGCCTTGGCGTCGGCAGCGGACACGCCCCCCTCGCCGGCGATCGTGATCAGGCCGGCCTCGTCGTTGACCCCGCGGGTCTGGGCCTCCCGCGCCCAGTTGGCGTAGTCCTGGAGGGAGACGCCGTTGATGGGTTCCCAGATCGGGTCGTTCTCGGCGACGGAGCGGGTCGACGGACCGCCCATGATCGCCGGGTCGATCGGGCCGGCGCCCTGGACGTGCACCATCCCAGGCTGACCGGCCTGGGCGGCCTGGCCGCCGAGTGCGTCCTTGGCCTTGCTGAAGAAACCCATGACGTCTCCTTCCGGCCGCAGCGCGACCACTGATCTGCCCTCCGCAGGCGAACGTAGGACGCCCGGCCGGCGCGCGTCCGGCGCCGCCGTCTCAAACCGGTCTCAAACGCCGATCATCCGATCGGGTCATGGTCGACGACCCGGCGGTTGCCCTACCGTGCGCACCATGGCCGATCAGCCCGATCCCCCTGACGAGTGGCGCGTCTACAAGAGCGACCCCACGCCTGATCCCGAGCCTGCCGACACCCCACCGCCCCACGTGCCCTACGGGTCGGGCCCGCACGTGCCGTACGGCGCCGCGCGCGCCCCCGGGTCGGGCGTCCCACCGGTCGTGGCCAGGTCGCGGTCGGTCGCCCCGCGGCTGCTGGTCGTGGCGATCGCCGTGGCGCTGATCGGCGCGGGCATCGCGGGTGTCGCGGCGATCTTCTCGGCGGTCGGCGACGGGATCGGGTTCGGTGGGATCGACGCCAAGGACCCCGACGACTTCGCGGCCCTCATCGACAAGCTCGAGGAGGAGAAGGGCACGACGGTGGTGCAGGAGGTCAACTTCTACACCGACTACATCATCGTCTACATGCCCTACACCGACGACCCCGGTGACGACCGGCAGATCAGCTACACCTGGCGCGGCCACGACCTGGAGGAGTGGACCCGGGGCACGTCGACCGAGCCGACCTTCGACCTCGAGGACATCGACCCCGAGGTCATCGACGGGATGTGCGACCCGGTGCTCGACCTGGCCGAGGAGGCCAAGAAGGACGACTGCTACGTCTTCCTGGACAGGCCCGAGGACGGCCAGGCGTGGTTCCGGGCGTCGGCGAGCGACGACTTCGGACGGTCGGTGCAGGTCACCTACGACAAGGACGGCAAGGAGCTCGAGCGCACCTGCAACGGTCTCCCGTGCACCTGATCAGGCGCTGAGCGCGTCCAGCTCGTCGAGCGGGACCGGCAACAGCCGCTCGTCGTTCGCCGCGTGCACCACCTCGCACGGCACACCGGCCAGCCGCGCCGCGGTGTAGAGCGCGGCCGCCCACAGCCGGTCGGTGCGGTCGAGGCCGCCGCGCCCCGGGCGCGTCCGCAGGAAGGCGACCCGACCACCCGGCACCTGGTCGGTCGTCCACTCCTCGAGGAGGTCCTGCAGTTCCGGCGCGGACGGGTCCGGAGCCACCATCCGCGACGGTGCAGGGACCTCGATGAGGGTCTTGTGCGGACGGCCGTCGGGATGGAGGAACACGACCCACAGGCTGGTGCGCGTGAAGCCCAGCGGCTCCATCATCGCACGCCACGTCTGCTCGAGGTCGCTCTGGGTGGTGATCGGTGCGTCGGTCATGGCGCCACCCTGCGCTCCGCGCGACCACGGCGGGAGGGGGTGGATCAGTTGTCCACAACGCCGGCGGCACGGGCCACGTCGCCGTACGCCCTCGCCAGGCTGGCGACGGTCTCGTGCGCGTTGAGGCCGCTCGGGTTCGGCACCACCCACAGCTCGGCGGGTCCGAGGGGCTCGGGCTGCCGTCCCATGACGGCCTTGGGACGACCGAACGCCGTGCGGTAGGCGGTGATGCCGGCCACCGCGACGACGCGCGGCCGCAGTCGCTCGACGAGGGCACGGAGTGCCGTGCCGCCCGCCTCGAGCTCCGCCCTGGTCAGCTCGGAGGCCTTCGCCGTCGCGCGGGGGGCCAGGTTGGTGATCCCGATGCCGCGGGCCCGCAGCGCGTCGCGGTCGGCATCGGTCATCCCGGCCGCGGGGTCGATGGGCTCGAGGATCACCCCGCCCTGGAGCAGGGCGGGGTAGAAGCGGTTGCCGGGGTGCGCGAAGTGGGTCTGGGTGGCCGCGGTCCAGAGGCCCGGGTTGATGCCGACGAACAGCAGCCGCAGCTCCTGGTCGGGCGAGGTCGGCAGCAGGTCGGGCACGACCGCGTCGCGGAAGGAGTCGAGCTCGGCCCGGGAGAAGGTACGGCGCACCGCCCCATCCTGCCCGGGACGGAACCGCGCACCGCGCGCTACCGTCCCAACCACCATGAAGCCTCTTCTCGGATCGCTGGTCCTCCTCGGTGTCCTCACCGCGCTCGCGGGCTGCGACGGCGACGCGGACGAGAGCGCGTCGGACCCGGCGACCGGCACGTCGTCGTCGTCAACGACCGCCGGCGGCGCCGAGGTCGTCGCGATCGTCGGCGGCAGCGCGGCCGGGGGCGCCGTCGGTCGCTCGATCACCGTCCTCGACACCGCTGAGGCGCAGCGTGACTTCCTCCACCAGTTCCGGTCACCGGTCTTCGCCCACGACGTCCGGGCCGCGATCCGGGCCCACCCACCCGCGGAGGGCCGGGTGCTCGGGGCAGTCGTCATCGACGTCTCCTGCGACGTCCCGCCGTCGGCGACGGTCGAGGAGGTCGACGGGCAGTACGTCGTCACGCCCGGCAAGGTCGCGAGCCCGCACCCCGAGTGCTACGCCGCCGTCACCAGCGTCGCGGTCGTCGACCTGCCGGCCTAGGGGTTGTAGCTCACCACGAGCCCGTTGGGCACCGACCTCAGGAAGCCGTCGGACGGGGTGTTGATGACCTTCAGGTGCCCGCGCTTCTGCGCGGCGAGGGTGGTCGAGCCGCCCCCGTCGAGGTTGAGCGCGTCCTCGGCGCCGAGGCGCTTCATCATGTTGGCCAGCTCGAGCATGGTGTAGCCACGGCTGAAGGTCTGCCGGCCGTCGACGACCAGGATGATGATCTCCTTGGTGTCGCGGTCGACGCCGACCGCCGTACGCGGGTGCATCTCACCGTCGTCGCTCACCGTCGGCTGGCGCTTCTTCAACAGCAGCGAGTTGCCGGTGAGCGCCATCCGCACCTCGCCGTCGAGGTGGCGGCGCACCCGGACCGTCGAGCCCACCGTGAGCTCCGCGAGTCGGCGTGAGGGCAGCGCACCGCGGGCGACGATGAGGGTGCCCTGGATGCGGGTCCGGTTGGGCAGGGTGGTGCCTGTCGCCACGACCTCGTGGTCGACGACCCGAACCCAACGCACGTTGCGGGTCTGCAGGTCGGTCCAGCCCCAGCCGGCCGAGCGGCCGAAGCGCCAGTCGTAGATGCCGGTGCCGTCGACCTTCACGCGCGCGGAGTTGTAGTTGGTGACGTCGATCTCGGGATGTCCGACGACCTCGGCGACCATCGGCAGCTCGCCGACGTGCCACTTGCCCTCGGTGTTCTGGGAGATCGCGTTGTTCCAGCCGGAGTCGAGGGCGTTGAGGAGCAGGCCGTTGCGGTCGCGGCCGATGCCCAGCGGTGCGCCGGTGTCACTGATGTCGTAGAAGTCGCCGTTGGTGCCGGCGATCACGCCGGGGGTGCTGCTCAGCATGTCCGGCACGGGCTGCACACGGCGGGTGCGGGTGCCGTGGGCGACGTCGACGCTGATCCCTGGGGTGCGCCACTTGACGCGGGTGACGAAGTAGCGCACCGGCCCGCGCGGCGTACGCGCGTCCCAGCCGGTGATGGTGACCCCCGGGGCGGGGGAGTAGTCGAGCCGCTTCGTGCGGGAGATCAGGGCTCGCTGGCCGGGCTCGACCGGCGGGGCGATCTCACCCGGGACCTGGTCGGACGTCTGCCACGTGTGCGGGTCGTCCGGGTCGGGCTTCGGGCCCAGCTCGTGCACGGACGTCGCGCCTGCCTGCTCTGCCGCAGGCGGCCCGGCCGGATCGTCGTTCTTGACGAACACCAGGGCGCCGGCGGTCGCCAGCAGGCACAGCACCAGAATTTCGGGGAAGCGGCGCAGCATGTCTGCCAGGTTAGGAAAGCCGAACCCCGGTCTCCGGGAGGCTGCGCCCATCGGCGTGGCAGGTCGGGCCTGCCGCCCGCCGGGCCGAGGAGCGGCGATGATGGCGGAGTGCCGGAGCCGTGGAACACCTTCGCCGAGGGCGACAACCTCGACGTGATCCGCACCCTGCCCGCGTCATCGGTCGACCTGGTCTACATCGACCCGCCCTACAACACCGGCAGCACGTTCGCCTACCTCGACCGGTTCGCCGACCATGCGGCCTGGGTGACGATGATGCGGCCGCGACTGCAGGAGGCCCGGCGGGTGCTGGCCGACACCGGCGCGATCTTCGTGAGCATCGACGACAAGGAGGCGGCCCATCTCCGGCTGCTCCTCGACGAGGTCTTCGGGGAGGCCTGCTTCCTCGCGCAGGTCGTGGTGAACCTCAATCCCAAGGGCCGCCAGCTCGGCAACGGCTTCGCGACCTCTCACGAGTACCTCCTCGTCTATGCGAGGGACGCGCGCCTCTGTGCCCTCGACGCCTCGAGCCCGGATCTCGTCGTCGAGGCCGACTTCCCGCTGGTGGCCGATGACGGCCGCCGCTACCGACGCCTGCCCCTGCGCAACACCAACAAGAAGTTCAACCCGCTGACGGCGCCCACGCTGCACTTCGCGATCTGGGGCGACCCCGACACCGGCGCCGTGCGCACTGCTCCGTTCGACGGTGCGGTCGAGATCAAGCCGGTCTTCGGCGACGGCTCACCCGCGGTCTGGCGCTGGTCGCGACCGCGCATCGACGAGCGTCCCGACGACCTGGTCTGCCGCAGGGTCCGGGGCGTCGCGGGCGACCGGGTCGACGTCTTCCAGCGCGACTGGCGCCACCCCGTCGGCGGGCGGCGCAAGAAGCTGCGGACGATCTGGCTCGCGGAGGAGGTCGGCTCGACCGACACCGCCGTCGCGGAGCTGAAGGAGCTGGTCGGGAAGGTCTTCGAGTCGCCGAAGCCGACCGGGCTGGTGCGGAGGATCCTCGAGACGATGCCCGACGACGCGCGGGTGCTCGACTTCTTCGCCGGCAGCGGCACGACCGGGCACGCCGTGGCCCTCGCGAACGCGGCGGACGGCGGTCGTCGTACCTGCTTGTCGGTCAACAGCGCCGAGCCGGTCCGGCCGGGGTCCCACGCCGACCTCGCCGGCTACCGCACCGTCGCCGACGTCACCCGCGCTCGCCTGCGGGCGGTGGCGGAGCGGATCGGCGGCGGCTTCACCGAGTCGTAGTTGTGAGAGTGACCCAGGGGTCACTCTCACAACTACGGGGCGTCAGATTCCCGCGGCCTTCTCGAGCGCGGCGAGCTCGTCGTCGAGGAAGGTGAGCAGGCGCTGCAGGTGCGGGACCGTGCGGCGGCAGCCGGTGATGCCGAAGCCCATGTTGCCGTCGTAGGAGGTGCACGTGATGTTGAGCGCCATGCCGTTGATCGGGATCGACAGCGGGTAGTTGCCGACGAGCTTGGCGCCGTTCCAGTAGTGCGTGGTCTTGGGACCGGGCACGTTGCTGATGATCAGGTTGTACGGCGACCGGATGATGCCCTGCATCTTCAGTGCCGGGCCGAGGATCGCCGGGGCCTGGCCGATGGCGCTCATCGCGAGGATCTGGGTCGGCGTCAGCGACTTTAGCGCGTCCTTGCCGTCCTTCATCGACTTGCGCACGGCCTTCAGCCGGTCGGCGGGGTCGGCCTGGTCGGTGCCGAGCCGCGCCATGACGGCCCCGACCGCGTTGCCGCCGTCGGCGGAGGGCAGGTGCGACTCCTTGGCCTTCAGCCCGATCGGCACCATCGCGACGAGCGGGGTGTCGGGGAGCGCGTCGTGCTCGAGCAGGTAGGTGCGGATCGCGCCGCCGCACATGGCCAGCACGACGTCGTTGATGGTGCCGCCCGTGGACTTGCCCACGGCGCGGATGCGCTCGATCGGCCAGTCCTGCGCGGCGAACCGGCGCGCGCTGGTGATGTTGCGGTTGAACATCGTGCGCGGCGTGTGGAGCGACAGTGTGGAGGTCTCGTTGCGCACGCCCTTCGAGAGCGTCTTGATGAGCGCACCGGGCATCCCCGCCGCCTCCGCGGTGACCCCGAGGGCGGTGCGCAGCGCGTCGGCGGGCAGGCCGGACAGGGTGCGCGCCGCGTCGGTCGCCGGGGTGTCCGACTCCGGCCTCGGCCTCGTGCGGATCGCCCGCTTGGCCCACGGCGCCGCCATGTCGCGCTCGTCGGGATCGGTGGACAAGGTGCTCTGCATCAACCGCATCGCGGAGATGCCGTCGACGAGCCCGTGGTGGATCTTGGTGTACATCGCGACCCGGCCGTCGGCGAGGCCCTCGATGAGGTGCGCCTCCCACAGCGGACGCTCCCAGTCGAGACGGGTGCTGTGCAGGCGGCTGCACAGGTCGAGGAGCTCGCGGACCCGGCCGGGGCTGGGGAGCGCGTTGTGCCGGACGTGGTGCTCGATGTCGAACTGGTCGTCCTCGCGCCAGAAGAGCTGGCCGGCCGTCTTCACCGACCGGTGGGGGTGCTTGTGGAAGAGCGGCATGACCTCATCGGCGCTGCTGATGGACGCCTCGTAGAGCTCGCGCACGAAGTCCGGGCCCGCGTCCTCCGGCTTCTCGTAGAGCTGGAGGCCACCCACGTGCATCGGCTGGTTCCGGCTCTCCGCGAGCAGGAAGGCCGCCGACGCGGGATCGATCGGCCTGGGCTTCGGCACTGAGACCACGGGGGCACCTTTCGTCGGTCCTGGGCGCCGATCCTCCCGCGCGGACCCCGCGGCCACAAGGGACCGCCCGGGGGACGGTCGTCGACGGGCCGCTCCGGGGGAGCGCGCATGAAGTACTGCGTCCGGTGGAAGGATGCCGCGCGTGAGCAACGTTCGGCCGCCGGCGCCACCGCCCCGGCCCGTCGCGCCACCGCCACCGCCGTCGCCCCCGCCTCCGCGCGGCGGCCTTCTGGGGCTGTGGGTCGGCCTCGCGGCGCTCGTCGTGCTCGTCCTGGGAGCGGCCGTGACGGTGGTGGTCCTCCAGCCGTGGGAGGACGACCCGATCGGCATGGTCGAAGGGGGGAACGGGGCCGACGCGCCGCCTCCCACCAGTTCGGTGGGCCTCCCGAGCCCGACCACCCCGCCCACGACCTCGGCGGCGCCCACGGCACCGAGTGGGCCGACAGACCCGCAGGACGACCCGGTCACCGCCGACCTCGACGGTGACGGGCTCGGCGACGCCGTCGCGGTGGTGGGTGTGCGGGGCGCGGTCACCCGGGTGCTGCTGACCAGCAACGGGAAGGGGTTCACGCCGAAGGCGGAGCCGCTGACGTCGTACCCGGACAGCACCTGGGCCGACTTCGACGGCGACGGCGGTCTCGACCAGGTGTCGTGGTCCTACCGGCTCGACGGGACCCTGGTGCTCACCTCCGACGATCTCGCGATCGGCGAGCAGGACCTGAGGCTCCGTCTCGACCGGCGGCAGCCCTACGCGACGCTCAAGGCGGGGGACTTCGACGGTGACGGCGTCGCCGACCTGATCGCCTACGGAGCGGTCGACCCGACCCACGTCGCCCTCTGGGTGCTGCGCAACACCGGCGGGCGCTTCGGCGCGCCGCAGCGGTGGGGCGCGATGGGAGGGACGACGTACTCCCTGACGACGGTGCTGCCCGCGGACTTCACCGGTGACGGGATCGACGACGTGGTGGTGCGGGTGCCCGTGTCCGCGTCGCGTCGTCATCAGCCCGTACGTCACGGCTTCGCGCTGCTCGCGTCGTCGGGCTCGGGGTTCGTGAGGGGTCCGCTCGAGCGACCGACGCCGTTCGCGGACGACGCGGACGCCGTCGTCGGTGACTTCGACGGCGACGGACGGCCGCGGATCCTGCTCCTCGGCGGCGACGACGGCCTCGCGGCGCAGTCGCTGCGCGTGCGTGGCACCCGTGTCGTGCGCGATCCGCGTCACGACGTGGCGGCCGGCGGGCCGGGCGACGTCGTGGACGCAATGGTGTCCGACGTCGACGGCGACGGCGCCGATGAGGTCGTCTACACCGCTGCGCGGGAGGGTTCGTACGACGGCTTCCGGGTGCTGGGGCTCGGCCGTGGCCGGCCGGACGGCCGGTGGGCAGCGACGCCGCACTGTCGCGGAGGCGGCTGCACCCTGTACTTCGAGAACGGTTACTGAGGAAGGGACCTGACATGACGACTGGCGGAGGCTCGGCGACGCCACCGGGTTGGTATCCAGGCGGACCTGGTGGGCCGGGCGCACCCGGTGGGCCGGGTGCACCGGGTGCACCGGGTGGGCCCGGTGGACCTGGCTGGCCGGCGTTCCCGCCCCCGCCGCCCGGTCCGCCTCCGCCGCCGCGTCGGTCCGGGCTGCTCGCGCTGTGGGTGGCGCTCGGGGTGGCGGTCGTCGTCGTGGTCGCCGTGATCACGGCGTTGCTGGTCGTCCAGCCCTGGTCCGGTGACGACTCGGCGGGCGGTGACGGTGGGACGACGGGCTCCACCGGGACCGAGGGCTCCTCGGGATCGACCGGCTCTCCCGGCCCGACCGACGGGGCCGGGCAGGCGGTCCGGGGCGACCTCGACGGCGACGGCCGCGGCGACGTGCTGGGCCGCTTCAACGGCGACTCCGAGCAACGGTTGACACTGACCAACGCGGACGGGTCGTTCGAGGTCGCGCGTGAGGGCGTCGCCGAGGAGGAGCACCTCGTCGTGGCCGACTTCGACGGCGACGGGAGCAACGACATCGGGTCGTGGACCGACGACAGCGGCACGCTGCGCCTCGAGGTCCCCGACACCGCGCTCCCGGCGCTCGCGCAGGACTTCGAGCTGTGGTTCAAGGTGCAGCAGGTCAACGCCGTCTTCGGCGATTTCGACGGCGACGGGCTCGTCGACGTGGCCGCCTACGGGCAGCAGCACCGCAGCCAGGTCTCGGTCTGGGTGCTGCACAACAACGGGGCCGGGTTCGACCCGCCGCAGAAGTGGGCCTCCCTCCCCAACGCCACCTACGGCTCGACGGTGCTGATCCCCGGCGACTTCAACGGCGACGGCAGTGACGACGTGCTGGCCGTCGTACCGGACCAGCCGCTGGCTGCCGGCGAATTCGACGACTACTACTGGTACGGCGACTTCGGGGTCGTGCCGCTGCTCGCGGAGCCCGACACCTTCGGGCGCGGCGGCATCACGACGGTCGACACGCAGCTCTACGACCAGGAGTACGCCGTCGGCGACTTCGACGGCGACGGCAAGGACACCCTGGTCGCCGACGACTACCTCAACAGCTCGTTCGTCCTCTACGAGTACGACGGCGACGGGCTGCGACCGACGGGCGCGACGCTCGACTACTCGATCTCCGGCGACGGCGTGATGGACGCGCTGGCGGTCGCCGACCTCGACGGCGACCGGCGCGACGACCTGGTCTTCACCAGCGTCGACGTCGACGACTACAGCTTCTTCGGCGCCTGGGTGGCGAGCGCGGACGACAGCGGCGGCCTGGCAGCCCCGCAGAAGTGGTCCGACCTGCCGGACTGTCCGACCGACTACTGCGAGGTGGACTACTTCCCGTCGGCGTAGCGGGTGACCGGCAACCGTCCACAGGCCGTGGCGTGCGGGTCGCTCTCCACAGGCGGACCTCGCGGACCGGCCTCCCGTCGGGCACCGCTCCTAGCGTGCCTGCCGTCGCCGGAACTCGTCCGGCGCGATTCTCGGGAGGTCCGATGATCCGTCTTGCCCGCCTGTTGCTCCTCGCCCTGGTGCCCGCCCTGCTCGCGGGAAGTGGCGCCGTCGCGTGGGCGTCGTCGCCGCACGCGACCCCGCACGACCCCGAGCCCTACGTCCCGCCCGCCCGCACGATCGTCCAGGTCGACGGCGACGCCGCCAACGGCTTCAGCATCAAGCACTACGACGGGTCGTGGACCTCGCCCCCGACCGACTCCGAGACGATCGCGGAGTGCAACGAGTACGACCGGCGCATCCAGCGAGTGCGCTGCCGGGTTCGGGCGCGGGCCTGGTCGCACGCGCTCGACGGCTTCAAGCAGACGACGCTCTACTACCGGTTCCGGGGGTAGTGGCTGGCACCATCGACGCATGACCGGTCCGGCGCGGTGGGTGCTCCACGTCGACCTCGACCAGTTCATCGCTGCGGTCGAGGTGCTGCGGCGCCCCGAGCTCGCCGGGCAGCCGGTGATCGTCGGCGGTCGCGGCGACCCCACCGAGCGCGGGGTCGTCGCGACGGCCTCCTACGAGGCGCGTCGCTTCGGCGTCGGCTCCGGCATGCCGTTGCGCACGGCAGCGTCGCGGATGCGCAAGGCGGGCGTGGAGGCCGTCTTCCTGCCGCACGACGCCGCCGCCTACGACGAGGCGTCGGCCCGCGTGATGGAGGTCGTCCGCCGCGTGGAGTGGGGCGGGGCGCCGGTCCTGGTCGAGGTGCTCGGCTGGGACGAGGCGTTCGTCGGTGCGGCGCCGGGCCACGGTGACCTCGACGACCCGGTGGCGGTCGCCGAGCGCATCCGGGCGGCGGTCCTCGAGTCGACCGACCTGCGCAGCGCGGTCGGCATCGGCGCCAACAAGCTCCAGGCCAAGCTCGCGACGGGGTTCGCCAAGCGCAGGGTCGAGGGCGCGCTCGCCCGGGAGGCCGGCTCGGGGATCGGCGAGGAGTCGGGCCCGGGCGGCCAGGAGCGCGGGCTCGGCACCTACACGATCAGCGACGAGACCTGGTACGACGAGATGGGCACCCGTCCGACGACCGCGCTGTGGGGCATCGGGAAGAAGATCGCCGCCCGGCTGGCCGCGCTCGGGGTCGAGACCGTCGAGGACCTGGCGCGCGCGGACCCGGAGCAGCTCGCCGCCCACCTCGGCCCGACCACCGGCCCGTGGCTGCGGCGCCTCGGCCGCGGCGTGGCCTCGGACGAGGTCGACCCGACGCCGTACGTCCCGCGCGGGCACGGCCGGGAGGAGACCTTCCAGGAGGACCTCACCGACTGGGCCGACGTCGAGCGCGAGGTCGACCGCATCGCCCGGCGGGTGGTCCTCGACATCGCGGAGGCCGGTCGGCCGGCGGTGCGGGTCGAGCTGAAGATCCGCTTCCGTCCGTTCTTCACGTTCACCCGGAGCCACAAGCTGAAGGAGCCGAGCGCGGACCCCGACCTGCTCGCCCGGGAGGCCGTCGCCCTCCTCGACCGCGTCGAGAAGGACCGTGCCGTCCGGCTGCTCGGTGTCCGGTTCGAGATGACCCCGCCCTAGCCGACGTCGCGCGGCACGTTGCTCTGACCGACGTTGCAGCGGCCGGTGGCGACCGTGCAGACCCCTATCTCTGCCAGGGATCTAGAGCGAGGCGCGGAGCTCCTGGACGACCGAGTCCACGACCGCGACCAGGTCGCCGTCGGTCCGCTCGGCGACCGCGCGCTGGCGTTGGTACGACGCCCCCCGGCGGGGGATCTCGAGCACCGAGGCGAGCTCGGCGGAGCAGCCGAGGCGCTCGGCGACGGGCTCGAGCCGGACGACGAGGTCGGCGAGGTCGTCGGTGACCAGCCGCTCGTTGGAGGCGGCGTCGAGGATGACGATGGCGTCGACGCCGTACCGGGCGGCACGCCACTTGTTCTCCTGGACGTGCCACGGCGGCATCGTGGGGAGCTGCTCGCCGGCGGCGCAGCGCTCGTCGAGCCAGACGACCAGGCAGTGCATGAGGGCGACGAGGGCGCCCATCTCGGTGAGGGTCGAGACGCCGTCGCAGATGCGGTTCTCCAGCGTCCCGTGGGCGACCGCGGGGCGCACGTCCCAACGGATCTCGGTGAGCTCCTCGATCACGCCGGTGACCTTCTGGTCGTGGACGAAGGCCTCGAACTCCTCCCAGCGCTCGAACTGGAAGGGCAGGCCCGCGGTCGGCAGCTGCTGGAACATCAGCGCCCGGTTGGACGCGTAGCCGGTGTTGACGCCGGCCCAGATGGGGGAGGAGGCGGAGAGGGCCTGGAGGTGGGGATACCAGTTGAGGAGCGCCGACAGCACGGGCAGGACCCGCTCCTGCGCGGGCATCCCGACGTGCACGTGCACGCCCCAGATCAGCATCTGCCGGCCCCACCACTGGGTGCGGTTGATGAGCTCCTCGTAGCGGTGGCCCTCGGTCAGCTGCTGCGCCGTCCACGACGCGAAGGGATGGGTGCCACCGCCGAAGAGGTCCAGGTCGAGCTCGTCACAGGCGGGGACGACGTACTCCAGCGTCTGCCGCAGGTCGGCGATCGCCTCGGGCACCGTGTGGCACACGTTCGTCACCACCTCGACCGTGTTGCGGAGCAGCTCCTTGTGGAGCCGACCCGGGTCCGGCATCCGCGCCTTCGCGCGGGCGAAGAGATGGGCGGCCTCGTTGCGCAGGTCGCGCGTGCGGCGGTCGACGAGGGCGAACTCCCACTCCACGCCCAGCGTCGGCTCGGGAGATCCGTGGAAGTCGATCCGCACGGGGCCAGCGTTCCACATGACACGATCGGTGACGTGGACACGCCCCTGGACCGGATGTGGACGCGCAGCCGGATGTCGGTGCGCGGGCGGGTGCAGCGCTGGCGCTCCAAGGGATTCGCCGTCGCGCAGTGCGCGGTCGCGGCCGGCGTGGCGTGGTGGGTCGCGACGGAGGTCCTCGGCCACGTCTCGCCGTTCTTCGCGCCGATCGCCGCGGTGGTGTCCCTCGGGACGTCGTACGGTCAGCGACTGCGTCGCGTCGTCGAGGTCGCGTTCGGCGTGGCCATCGGGGTGTTCATCGCCGACCTGCTCGTGCGCTGGATCGGCACGGGGGCGTGGCAGCTCGCGTTCATCGTGGCGCTCGCGATGTCGGCCGCGCTGCTGCTCGACGCGGGCATCCTCTTCGTCACCCAGGCGGCGGTGCAGTCGATCGTCGTGGCGACGCTCGTCCCCGATCCCGACGCCGCCCTCACCCGGTGGACCGACGCGCTGGTCGGGGGTGCGGTCGCCCTCGTGGCGGCGACCGTCGTGCCAGCGGCGCCGCTCCGGCGGCCGCGCGAGCAGGCGGCCGCGGTCGCCCGCAAGACCGCGGAGCTGCTGCGCGCGGCGAGCCACATGATGGTCGACGGCGAGCCCGACCCCGCGCTCGACCTCCTCGCCGACGCGCGGGCGACCGACCGGATGATCCGGGAGCTCCAGGCGGCGGCGGAGGAGGGCGTGTCCGTGGTCGCCTCCTCGCCGTTCCGCGTGCGGCACCGCGAGGGCATCCGCCGGATGGTCGAGCTCGTCGACCCGCTCGACCGGGCCCTGCGCAGCACCCGCGTGCTCGTCCGGCAGACGGCCGTAGCGGCCTACCGACACCGGCCGGTGCCGTCGTCGTACGCCGACCTCACCGCCGATCTCGCGCTCGCCGTCGAGGCGGTGGCCGACGAGCTCGCCCAGGACCGGATGGCCGTCGAGGCCCGGCCGGCGGTGCTCGCCGTGGGCGACGCGACCGGCCTCGTCGAGCGCGCCGAGTCCCTGTCCGGTGACGCGATCCTCGCCCAGCTGCGCTCGATCGTGGTCGACCTGCTGCTCGTCACCGGCATGGGCCAGCTCGAAGCGACGGACGCGTTGCCGCCGCCGCAACGGTGACGAGCAGCACTACCCGACCAGATCAAGAACATCCGTCTTGACCTTGTCAGTGAACGCTTGTTCTCTTAGTTGGCATGGCGACCACGATCCCGTGGGAACGGGTGCGGCAGGGTGCGTCCAAGCTCACGACGCCGCTCCTTCCCGACGACTACCTGCGACTGCTCAATCCCCTGTGGAGCTCTCGCGAGCTCCGCGGCAGGATCGAGAAGGTCATCCCTGAGACCGAGGACGCGGCCACGCTGGTGATCCGGCCGGGCTGGGGCTGGCACTACGACCACCGCCCCGGTCAGTACGTCGGCATCGGTGTCCAGGTGGAGGGCCGCTTCCAGTGGCGCTCCTACTCGGTCAGCTCGCCGCCCGAGCGGTCGAGGGGCACCATCTCGATCACCGTCCGCGCGATGCCCGAAGGGAAGCTGTCGAGCCACCTGGTCAGCGGCCTCGAGCCCGGCACGATCGTGCGGCTCGCGCTCCCCGAGGGCGACTTCGTGCTGCCCGACCCGCCGCCCCAGCAGATGCTGTTCCTGGTCGGCGGCAGCGGTGTGACTCCGGTGATGGCGATGCTGCGGACACTCGACCGCCGCGGCTCGATGCCTGACGTGGTCATGCACTACTCCTCCCCGACCGAGGACCGGATGATCTTCCGCGAGGAGCTCGACGAGCTCGAGCAGAAGCACGACGGCCTCACCGTGCACCGGCTGCACACCGACACCGACGGCATGCTCGAGATGAGCGACCTCGACAACATCTGCCCCGACTGGCGGGAGCGCGAGACCTACGCGTGCGGGCCGGGTCCGATGCTCGACGCCATCACCGAGCACTTCAAGGAGCAGGACCTCGAGGAGAAGCTGCACCTCGAGCGGTTCTCGCTCGAGCTCGGCGGTGAGGGTGGCGAGGGGGGCACCATCACGTTCCAGAACTCCGGCAAGACCGTCGAGGCCGACGGTGCGACGACCGTGCTCGAGGCCGGCGAGGAGGCCGGGATCGGCATGCCCTACGGCTGCCGGATGGGCATCTGCCACACCTGCACGCTGACCTTGATCAAGGGCAAGGTGCGCGACCTGCGCAACGGCGACGAGTACGGCAGCCCCAACGAGCCCGTCCAGACCTGCGTGACCGCCGCTGTCGGCGAGTGCACGCTCGACATCTGACTCCACAACGACAGGAGAGAACACATGGCGATCTCGGACGTCCGGGAGTACACCCACCTGACCGACGACGAGGTGGAGCAGATCGGGCGCGAGCTCGACGCGCTCCGCAAGGAGATCGAGGAGTCGCGCGGCGCGTCCGACGCGGCCTACATCAACCGCATGATCAAGATCCAGCGTGCGCTCATGGCCGCCGGCCGGGTCACGCTGATCGCGGGCACCCAGCTCAAGGAGACCCGCAAGCCCGCCTGGGTGCTGGGCGCCGGTCTGCTCGGGATGGGCAAGATCCTCGAGAACATGGAGATCGGCCACAACGTCATGCACGGCCAGTGGGACTGGATGAACGATCCCGAGATCCACTCCTCCAACTGGGAGTGGGACACCGCGCAGCCGGCCGAGCAGTGGAAGCACTCGCACAACTACATCCACCACCAGTTCACCAACGTCCTCGGCTACGACAACGACATCGGCTACGGCATCCTCCGGATGGCGCGCGAGCAGAAGTGGTCGCCGTACAACCTCGGGCAGCCGATCTACAACAGCCTGCTCGCGACCCTCTTCGAGTGGGGGGTGGCGCTGCACGACCTCGACATCGAGCGGATCCGCAAGGGCGAGAAGGATCCGAAGGAGATGAAGCGGCAGCTCAAGCAGATCTTCCGCAAGGGCCGCAACCAGGTCCTCAAGGACTACGTCGTCTACCCGGCGCTCGCGGGCAAGCAGTGGAGGTCGGTGCTGACGGCCAACGTCACGGCCAACATCATGCGCAACCTGTGGTCCTACATGATCATCTTCTGCGGCCACTTCCCCGACGGTGCGGTGCACTTCACCGAGGAGGAGATCGAGGACGAGTCGCGCTCGGAGTGGTACCTGCGGCAGATCCTCGGCTCCGCCAACTTCGAGGGGAGCCGGTTGCTGCACATCATCTCCGGCAGCCTGGGCTATCAGATCGAGCACCACATCTTCCCCGACCTGCCGAGCAACCGTTACCCGGAGATCTCCGAGCGAGTGCGGGAGCTCGCCGCCAAGTACGACATCCCGTACACGACCGGTCCGCTCTACCGCCAGTACGGCCAGGCGTTGCGCACGATCATGAAGCTCTCGCTGCCGAACAAGATGACGAAGAGCGACCAGCCCGAGGCGCCGACGCCGCCGCACGACCGCCGGCGCAAGTCCGACGAGGAGCGCCCCTCGCGCCGCACGGAGCTCGGAGGGTGGTCCCGCTCGCACTCCGAGGCACGCGGATGAGCGCGATGCAGACGCCGCACGGCATGACCGGCCCGTTCGCCTGGGACCCGTCCCCCGAGGGCGGTCTGGGCGAGCTGGTCGGTCGCCGGGTGACCCAGTGCGCGCTCAGCCGCATCTGCGGTGTGTGCGCCGAGTCGCTCGGCCGGCCGATCGTCTTCGTCGGGACGCCCGAGGAGGTGGGCCGCAACGCGTTCCACACCCCGCCGCTCCACGCGGAGTGCGCCGAGGCGCTGCAGCGCGACCCGGGCGCCGACGCGGACTGGCAGGTCGTCGCGACGGCCGGCTTCGAGTTCGTCCGCCCCGCGAAGGAGGACGTCGACCGCCGCCCGACCTTCCAGCCGAACTCCCTCCTCGACGCGCCCTCGGTGGTCGAGTAGTCCGAGCTGACCAGGGTCGCGGGCCTGGGGTGGGTGGGTACGTTGCGGGGTCTCGTGACGGTCGCTAGCGCGACCTCCTCGACCAGCGGGCGCGCTGCATTTGTCGAGTAGTCCGAATGCGGGGTCTCGTGACGGTCGCTAGCGCGACCTCCTCGACCAGCGGGTGTGCGGGGTCTCGTGACGGTCGCTGGCGCGACCTCCTCGACCAGCGGGTGCGCGGGTCTCGTGACGGTCGCTGGCGCGACCTCCTCGACCAGCGGGTGCGCGGGTCTCGTGACGGTCGCTGGCGCGACCTCCTCGACCGGCGGGTGGCTACTCGAGGAGGGAGCGGAGCCATGGCAGGTGGCTGCCGTCGTACGGCGGCGTGGCTGCGCGTACGGCGGCGAGCACGTCGGCTGCGGAGCGCTCCGCCATCGTGACCACCTCGGGCGGGTAGTTGAAGGCGATCTGGTGCTCGGCGAACTCGTCCTCGTCGTCGAGGAGGATGGTGCCGTCCTGGCGCTTGATGACGTCGAGGTCGAGGTCGACGGCGCGCAGGGTGGTGCCGTCCCAGACGGGAGGCGTGGACATGTCGACGTAGATGGCCGCCTGCGCGTGCTCGTCGTTGAAGCCGGCCAGGTGCGCGGCGCCGCCGGCGGGAACGAGGGTCACCGCGGAGAAGGTCGCGACGAACTCCATCCCGGGCCGGGAGTAGAACGTCCCGCGCGGGCAGCCGAGCCACTCTCCGTGCTCGTCGGAGCCGAGGTAGCGGCCGTCGTACTCCCAGTGCGGGCGGTCGCCCCACTTCGACATCACGACGCGGATGGGCTGGCCGGGAGTCACGTGCTGCTGTCTACCAGAGACGTGCCAGCATGGCGCGCATGGCCGACGCGAGGGAGCTGACCCAGCGACTCGACCTCTGCCTCCGCGTCGGCGAGATGCTGCTCTCCTCCGGCGCCGGTGCTGCCGACGTGACCGCGACGATGAGCGCCCTCGCGAGCGCGCTCGGCGTGCGGCGCACCGTGGTCGACGTGACGTTCACCCAGCTGGCGATGAGCGCGCAGGCGGAGCCGGACGAGCCGGCCATCGTGCAGATCCGCTCGGTGACGCAGCGCGAGATCGACTACGAGGACCTGACCCGCACCGACCACCTCGTCCGCGAGGTCGTGTCGGGCCGGATGGAGCTGAAGGAGGCGCGGGCCGAGATCGCGCGGATCGCGAGCTCTGGCCACGCCCGGCCGCGCTGGGCGGCCACGCTGGGGTCCGGTGTGAGCTGCGCCGGGATCGCGATCATGCTCGGCGGCGACGCCCTGGTGACGGCGGTCGCGTTCGTCGCCGCCGTCGCGATCGTGCGGCTCCAGCTCGCGATGTCGCGCCGCCGGCTGCCGTTCTTCTACCAACAGGTCGCCGGCGGGGCGGTCGCCACCGTGCTCGCGGCGGTGGTCACCCGGTCCTTCGAGTCGGTCGTGCCGGTCGACGCGTCCTTGGTGGTGACCGCCAACATCGTGATGCTGCTGGCGGGCATCGGCTTCATGGGCGCGATCCAGGACGCCCTGTCCGGGTTCTACGTGACCGGCGGGGCTCGGATCCTGGAGGCGATCCTCGCGACGGCCGGCATCATCGCCGGCGTCAGCGGCGGCATCAGCCTGGCGTCGGCGATCCGCTTCCAGCTCCCGGCCCTGGAGCCGGCCAGGTTCGACCTGACGTCGGTGAGCGTCGCCGCGGTCGGTGCGGGGATCGCCGCCTCGGCCTTCGCCTACGCCTCCTACGCCCCCAAGCGGATCCTGGCGCCGCTCGGCGTCCTCGCCGCGGTCGCCATGGCGATCAGCCAGACCATCGACCTGCAGGACGTCGGGAGCCCGTGGGCGACCGGCCTCGCGGCGTTCGTGGTCGGACTGGTGAGCTACACGATCGCGGGCCGGATGCGGGTGCCTCCGCTGGTCGTGGTCGTGCCCGCGGTGGTGCCGATGCTGCCCGGGCTGTCGATCTACCGTGGGCTCGCGCTGCTCGGTGAGGCCGAGCGCGGGTTCGTCGCCAACGGCCTCCTCGCGATGGTGACCGCCGCCTCGGTGGCGATCGCCCTCGCGGCCGGCGTGATCCTGGGTGAGTACGTCGCCCAGCCCGTCAAGCGCGAGGCGCGACGCGTCGAGGGCCGGCTCGCCGGCCCCCGCCTGGTCGGCGTGACCCGGGTCCGCCGGCGGCGCCACGAGGCGCCGCCCGCCGATTGAGCCTCAGACGATCGTGGCCTTCTTCGGCAGCACCCGCTTGGACCCGAACGCGATGACGTCCTGGTAGCGGGAGCCCGCGAGCTTGCCGAAGGTGTGGATCGCGTGCGCGTCGAGACCGACGAGCACCCGGGCCTGGTTCTTCCTGATGCCCTTGACGATGATCTCGGCGGCGCGCTCGGGCGTCATCCGCGCGAGCTTCTCGTCGAACAGCTTGGCCGTGGCGGCCTTGTCCTCGTGCTCGGAGACCCGGGCGTTGCGCGCGATCGCGGTCTTGATGCCGCCGGGGTGGACGGCGGTGACGCCTACCTTGTGCCCCGCCACGAGCATCTCCTCGCGGATCGCCTCGGTCATCCCGCGCACGGCGTACTTCGACGCGTTGTACATGCTCTGGCCGGGCATCGAGACCAGGCCGAAGAGCGAGGAGATGTTGACCAGGTGGCCGTCACCGGACTCGATCAGGTGCGGCAGGAAGAACTTCGAGCCGTGCACGACGCCCCAGAAGTTGACGCCGATGATCCAGTCGATGTCCTTCATCTCCAGGTCGACGAAGTCGCCGGCCAGCGCGACGCCGGCGTTGTTGACGACGACGTTGACCTTGCCGAACTGCCCGACCACCGCGTCGGCGTACGCCTCGAAGGCCGCACGGTCGGCGACGTCGAGCCGGTCGCCGCGGACCTCGGGCGACCCGGCCTTCTCGGCGAGCGCGACGGTCTCGGCCAGGCCGGACTCGTCGACGTCGGAGAGGGCGAGCCGCGAGCCCTGCCCGGCGAGGTTGAGCGCGACCGCGCGGCCGATGCCCGAACCCGCACCGGTGATGACGACGACCTTGTCCTTCAGGGACTTCATGCGAGTGCCTCCTCGGCAACAGGGGTGGAGAGCGCGGCGACGTCGTACGCCTCAGCGTCGAACTTTGACAGATGGCGGCGGAACGTAAAAGTCTGTCCGGGCCAGAGCGTGGTGTTGTTGCCGAACTTGTCGAGGTACCAGCTCGCGCAGCCCCCGGTCGTCCACACGGTCGGCTTCATCCGCTCCTGGACCTCGGCGGTCCACGCGGCCTGCGCCTCGGCGGTCGGCTCGATCGCGCCCAGGCCCTCGCGGCGCATGGCGCGGGCGGCCTCGACGACGTAGCGCACCTGCGACTCGATGATGAAGATCATCGAGGAGTGACCCAGGGCGGTGTTGGGGCCGACGAGCTGGAACAGGTTGGGGAAGCCGTGCATGGTGGTGCCCTTGTACGCCGCCATGCCCGCCTCGCCCCACACGTCGGCCAGGGTGCGGCCCTCGCGTCCGGTGATGTGCTGGGCGATCGGCGGCTCGGTGACGTAGAAGCCGGTCGCGACGACGAGCACGTCGATCTCCCGCTCCTGGCCGTCGGCCGTGACCACGGCGTTGCCGGTGACCTTGGCGATCGGGTCGGTGACGAGGTCGACGTTGTCGGCGGCGAGCGCGGGGTACCAGGCGTTCGAGATCAGGATCCGCTTGCAGCCGGCGCGGTAGTCGGGGGTGACCTTGGCGACCAGCTCGGGGTCGGAGATCGCCTTCGCGATGTTCTTCCGGCACTGGCGCTCGACGACCTGGAGCAGCTGCGGGAAGCGGGTGAAGGCCGGCGCACGGCCCTCGAGCTGGGCGTAGACGGCGGCGCGCGCCGCCCGCTGCAGGCCGGGGACCCGGCGGAAGGCGGCCTTCTCGAGCGCGGTGAAGCGGCGCTCGTTGCGGGGGATGATCCAGTTCGGCGTGCGCTGGTAGACGTCGACGTGGCCGAGGTGGCCGACGATCTTCTGAAGCTCGGGGACGAGCTGGACCGCCGAGGCGCCCGTGCCGATGACCGCGACCCGCTTGCCCGCGAGGTCGACGTCGTGGTTCCACCGCGCCGAGTGGAAGATCTCGCCCTGGAAGCCGTCGATCCCGTCGATCTCGGGCAGGCGCGGCTCGGAGAGGCCGCCGGAGCCGGAGATGATCGTGCGGGCGGCGTACTGCCCGCCGGTCGTGCTGACCTGCCACCGCTGCGCGCTCGCATCCCACCGCGCGTCGAGGACGGCGGTGTCGAAGACGAAGCGGTCGAGCACCTGCGCGTCCTCGGCGACCTTGCGGGTGTACTCCCAGATCTCCTGCTGGGGGGAGTAGACCTTCGACCAGTCGGGGTTGAGCGCGAAGGAGTAGCTGTAGAGCTGGCTGGGGACGTCGCACTCCGCGCCCGGGTAGGTGTTGATGTGCCAGGTGCCGCCGACGTCGCTGTCCTTCTCGATCACGACGAAGTCGCGCTCGCCGGCCTCCTGCAGCTTGATGGCGGCGGCCAGGCCGGCGAACCCGGCGCCGACGACGAGGTGGTCGACGAGGATCGGCTCGGGAGAGGGTCGGCTCTTCTTGGGCATGGCACGACGGTATTGGCGCTATTGAACTTTCGTCAATAGAGTGGCGTTGTGACCGCCACCACCCGGACCCGCCTCACGCCCGAGGAGCGCCGCGAGCAGCTGCTTGAGCTCGGTCTCGAGCTCTTCGCGGGCCACACGATCGAGGAGATCTCGATCGACCGCCTCAGCGAGGAGGCCGGCGTCTCGCGCGGGCTGCTCTACCACTACTTCGGCAGCAAGCAGGGCTTCCACGAGGCGGTGATCCAGCGTGCCGCCGACGACCTGGTCGCGCAGACGGCGCCGCCCGAGGGGGACGACCCCATCGCGCAGCTGCTCGCGTCGCTCGCGGCGTACGTCGACTACGTCATCGCCAACCACGCGGGCTACCGCTCGCTGGTCCGGGCGGCCGCCGGTGGCAACGACGCCGTGCGCGGCATCTACGAGCGGGCGCGTGCGGAGATGATCGACCGGACGTTCGAGACCGCCGGCGCCGAGACCTTCATCCAGGACACGCCCCTCACCCGACTCGCCGTGCGGGGCTGGGTCGCGTTCGTCGAGGACGCGGTGCTCACCTGGTGCGACGACCCCACCGGGGTGTCGCGCGACCAGCTCGTGCAGCTGGTCACCGACGCGCTGCCGGCGATCGTGGCCACGCTCGCCTGAGACTCGCGAGGGAACCCGCTGGCGGGTGCCGGACATGAAGGGGCATGGAGGCGACCCGGCTCGGGATCAGCGAGAGTGGGCAGGTGACCGACGACGACCTCGCCGGTCGGCTGCGATCGGGCGACCCGGAGGCGATGGGGGAGATCTACGACCGCTACGCCGACCGGATCTACGGCTTCTGCTTCCGCCGCACGGCGTCGTGGTCGCTCGCCGAGGACGCGATGGCGGCGGTCTTCCTCGAGGTGTGGCGGGTCCGCAGGCGCGTGGAGACGTACGGCGGCGAGCTGCTGCCGTGGCTCTACGGCGTCGCGGCCAACGTGTGCCGCAACAGCCTGCGCGGCCAGCGTCGGCAGGTCGCGCTCCGTGCCAAGCTGCACGCCGTCGACGGCGACGCGAGCGTCGCGGACCCCGCTGACCGCGTCGCCGCCCGCGTGGACGACGAGCGCCGGATGGCCGACCTCCTCCACGCCGTCGCGCTCCTGGGCGAGCGCGACCGCCAGATCCTGATGCTCGTCGCGTGGGACGGGCTCACCTACCAACAGGCCGCCGAGCTGCTCGGCGTCCCCGTCGGCACCGTGCGCAGCCGGTTGTCGCGATCCCGCGCCCGGCTCGCCGAGCTGATGCGCCCCGACGACGAGAGGCCCGAGTGATGGACCAGCAGATCCCCGACCGACCGCTCCCCGACGACGTGCGCGCCCGGCGCCGCGTCGAGCTGATGACATCGATCGGCTCCGGTCACGAGCACCGCCGCCGCTGGCTGGTGCCCGCCGCCGCGGCGGCCGTGGTCGCCGGGCTCGTCGGCGGTGGGTACGCCGTCAGCCGGGCCGCGAACGACCCGGCGCC
The DNA here is from genome assembly GCF_041321175.1 of Nocardioides candidus. Taxonomy (NCBI): domain Bacteria; kingdom Bacillati; phylum Actinomycetota; class Actinomycetes; order Propionibacteriales; family Nocardioidaceae; genus Nocardioides; species Nocardioides candidus. Next base: position 1,141,551 of record NZ_JBGGWC010000001.1, read on the forward strand.
CCCGCGCTCGGAGCGTTCGCTGGAGGTGGCCGGCAGCGGGGAAGCGACGCCGTCGGTGGCGCCGTCGGCCACGTCGACGACGGACTGCGGCGACATCACCACGGCGCAGCTCGAGAGGTCGCTGCGCCGTCACGCGCGCCAGCCGGTCTGGGAGGACCCCGCGATCGCGCCGGTGCTCGCCTCCTACCGCGACATCGTCGCCCGGCACCTCGATCCTGCGGGGCAGCACCTGCAGCGCGACGTGAGCGGAGTGCAGATGGGCGGCTCCATCCGCTGCGGCGTCTCCTCGCTGGGCACGAAGCTCGGGTGGACCGTCGCGGGCGAGGACGGCGAGGGCATGGTCCAGGTCGAGGTCAACCGGTCCGCGCACGGCAGCCAGGTGGCGATGAGCCTCGACGGGTGGGAGCCGGTCCCGTCCGGCCTGCCCGGCGTCACGAGGGCCGAGGTGGCGCGCGACGGCGGCCGGACGGCGGTGCTCGTGACCCGCGCCGACGGTCTCGTCGTCGGGATCATCGCCGACCCGTTGTTCGGCAACAACTCGCTGACGCCCGTCAGCGACCTCGACGTCTCGGTCGACGACCTGGTCGCGACCGCGGCCGACCCGGACCTCGCGCTGCCCGCGTCGTGACTACTTCGAGGGCTTCGGGGTCTTGCACTCGACCTTCGGGTTCACGCCCACGTAGTTCAGGGGGCCGGCGACGACGGTCAGTGCCGTGTCCGCGAACGTGCGGCAGCTGACGTCGCGGTCACCACTGAAGTAGCCGCGTTGGAAGGCCGCGACCAGCCCGATGATGAGCCAGATCGCGACGATGATGCCGCCGATGCCACTACCTCTTCGCATGTCTCCTCCTGCACGCTCCGCGAGGAGGAGTTACCCCGAGGGCCGTTGGCCAGCCCTACCGATCCTCAGGCGAGTACGGCGGCCAGCTGGTCGATGCCCCAGTGGAGGTCGTCCTCGGTGATGACCAGCGGGGGAGCGAGGCGGATCGTCGAGCCGTGGGTGTCCTTGGCGAGCACGCCGCGGGCCATCAGCCGCTCGCAGACCTCGCGGCCGGTGCCGATGGCGGGGTCGATGTCGATGCCCGCCCAGAGGCCGCGGACGCGGAAGCCGACGACGCCGTTGCCGACCAGCGCGGCGAGCCGGTCATGGAGGATCGCGCCGAGCTCGGCGGCGCGGTCCTGGTGCTCACCGGTGGCGAGCATCTGGACGACCTCGTGGCCGACTGCGCAGGCGAGCGGGTTGCCGCCGAAGGTCGAGCCGTGCTGGCCGGGCTTGAGGACGCCGAGCACGTCGCGGTTGCCGACGACCGCCGACACGGGCACGATGCCGCCGCCGAGCGCCTTGCCGAGGACGTAGAGGTCGGGCACGACCCCCTCGTGGTCGCAGGCGAAGGTCCGGCCCGTGCGGCCGAGGCCGGCCTGGATCTCGTCGGCGGCGAAGAGCACGTCGTGGCGCGTGCACAGCTCGCGCACGCCGCGCAGGTAGCCCTCGGGCGGGATGACCACGCCGCCCTCGCCCTGGATCGGCTCGATGAGGACAGCCACCGTGTCGGGGGTGATCGCGGCCTCGAGGGCCGCCAGGTCGCCGTACGCCACCGTGTCGAAGCCGGGCGTGAACGGACCGAAGCCGTCGCGTGCGTCGGGGTCGTCGGAGAAGCCGACGATGGTGGTCGTGCGGCCGTGGAAGTTGCCGCTCGCGACGATGATGCGGGCCCGGTCGGCGGGCACGCCCTTGACCTCGTAGCCCCACTTGCGACTCACCTTGATGGCCGTCTCCACGGCCTCGGCGCCGGTGTTCATGGGGAGCACGAGCTCCTTGCCGCACAGGTCGCCGAGGGCGGCGCAGAAGTCGGCGAACGTGTCGTGGATGAACGCGCGGCTGGTCAGCGTCAGCTTGTCGAGCTGGGCGTGGGCCGCTGCGACGAGGCGCGGGTGGCTGTGCCCGAAGTTGAGGGCGGAGTAGCCGGCGAGCAGGTCGAGGAAGCGGTTGCCGTCGACGTCGGTCATCCACGCGCCCTCGCCGTGGGCGAGCACGACCGGCAGCGGGTGGTAGTTGTGCGCCGTGCGCGCCTCGGCGCGCTCGACCTCGATCGGCGTGGCGGCCGTGGTCGCGCTCGTCGTGCCGGTGGTGATGCTCATGTCCCGCCCTCCTCGATGCTCGTGCCCTCTGGCGAGCCTGTCAGCACCCTGTCTACCACGGATTGTCAGACAATCTGGAATTGCACCCGGATCGCCGTGCGGCCGGGCTCGCTGCTGAGCGTCACCGTGCCCCCGTGCGCCGTGACGATCGCCTGCACCAGGGCCAGGCCCAGGCCCAGGCCACCCTCGCGGTGGCGGGACACGTCGCCGCGCGAGAACCGCTCGAACGCCACCGGCAGGAGGTCGGGCGGGAAGCCCGGGCCGTCGTCGCGCACCTCGAAGCCGTGCGGGTCGACGGCGACGGTGACCGTGGTGCCGGCGGGTGTGTACTTCCGGGCGTTGGTCAGCAGGTTGGTGATCACCTGGTGCAGCCGGTCGGCGTCGCCGACGACCTCGACCGGCAGGTCACCGTCGAGCTCGAGGTGCCAGGCGTGGTCGGGCGCGACGACGCGGGCGTCGGCGACCGCCTCGAGGAGCAGCCGGGTGAGGTCGACCGGCTCCTGGGCGAGCGGCCGGCCGGCGTCGAGGCGCGCGAGCAGCAGCAGGTCCTCGACGAGCGCGGTCATCCGCGCGGCCTCCTCCTCGACCTTGGCGAGGGCGGTCGAGGTCGCCTCCGGGTCGTTGCGGCGGCGCGCCAGCTCGGTGTAGCCCGCGATCGTGGTCAGCGGCGTCCGCAGCTCGTGGGAGGCGTCGGCGACGAACTGCCGGACCTGCTGCTCGCTGCGGTGCCGTGCCTCGAGGGACGACTCGACGTGCTCGAGCAGGGTGTTGAGGGCCTGGCCGACCTGGCCGACCTCGGTGTCGGGGTCGGTGAGCCGCTCCGGCACGCGGGCCAGCTCGCCCACCGCACCGGACCCCAGCGGCTGCTCGGCCACCGAGTGCGCGGTCGCGGCCACGTCGGAGAGCGGGCGGAGCTGGCGTCGTACGACGGCGCTCCCGGCCAGCGCGGCCGCGACGACCGAGAGCAGGGCCAGCGCCAGCTCCCAGCGGATCAAGGAGGCGACCGCGGCGTCGACGTCGTCGGTCGGGAGCCCCGTCACGACGTCGCCGTCGTCATCCACGGCGACGCGGTAGTCGCCGTAGCCCGGCACGTCGACCTCGTGCACGTGGCCGTCCGCCGGCACGTCCTGCAGGAGGTCGACGGCGGAGGAGCTGATCGACGTCTGGTCGTCGGGCCCGTCGCCGAGCACGAAGCCGTCGTCGCCGATGACGACGATCGTCCCCGGCTCGTGGTTGCCGACGGCGCGGATGAGCCCGTCGTCGCTGGGCTGGCCGTCACCCGGCTGCGGGAAGTCCCGGAAGTCGTCGGGCGGCGCGACTCGGTGGGTGGAGCTCAGCACCTTCGCGTCGAGCTGGTCGGTCAGGTAGTCCTGCATCACCACGGTCGTCGCCGTCGCGAGGAGCGCTGACACGACGGCCACCAGCGCGACGGCCGTCAGGACCAGGCGGCTCGAGAGGGTGCGGGGCAGGACGCGCACGTTCAGCTCGCCGGCTTGAGCACGTAGCCCGCGCCGCGCATGGTGTGGATCATCGGGTCGCGCCCGGCGTCGATCTTGCGGCGCAGGTAGGAGATGTAGAGCTCGACGACGTTGGCCTGGCCGCCGAAGTCGTAGTTCCACACGCGGTCGAGGATCTGGGCCTTGCTGAGCACCCGTTTGGGGTTGCGCATGAGGAAGCGCAGCAGCTCGTACTCGGTCGCCGTGAGGTGGATCTCCTCGCCGGCCCGCACCACCTCGTGGGAGTCCTCGTCGAGGGTGAGGTCGCCGACCGTGAGCAGCGAGTCGCCCTGGGTCACGGCGAGTCCCGCCCGTCGTACCAGCGCACGCAGGCGGGCCACCAGCTCCTCGAGGGAGAACGGCTTCGTCACGTAGTCGTCGCCCCCGGCCGTGAGGCCGGCGACCCGGTCCTCGACGGCGTCGCGGGCGGTCAGGAAGAGGACGGGTACGGCGGGCTCGGCCGCCCGGATGCGGCGCAGCACCTCGAGCCCGTCGAAGTCCGGGAGCATCCAGTCCAGCACGACGACGTCGGGCCGCTCGGCCTTCGCCGCCGCCACTGCCCTGGTGCCGGTGTGGGCGACGTCGACGTTCCAGCCCTCGTAGCGCAGCGCCATCGCGATCAGCTCGGCGATGTTGACCTCGTCGTCGACGACGAGCACCCGCACGGGGGAGCCGTCGGGGCGGGTGAGGTCGTCCGTCTGCGTCATGTGCACAGTCTGTCGCCGCACCCTGTGCGTTTCCTGTGAGCGGGATGTGGGCGCGGCGTGGGCCCGCGGGGCCGTTGGTCACGGCTGTCGCGTTGGTCCTGCACAGGTCGGCCACAGGATCGCGGGCGACCGTCTGCCGCATGAACGAACACGACGACAACGACCAGGACCTCACGCCGGCCGCGCCCATCGAGCCCGTCGAGGTGCCGCCCGCCGCCACCGCGGCCGCGCCGCCCGCCGAGGTGAGGACCCCGTGGCGCGATCGGGTCTTCCGGGTCCGCTCGGTGGCAGCGGTCGCCGCCGCCGGGGTGATCCTCGGTGCCGCCGGCGGCGCGGTCACGACGGCACTGGTGACCGACGGCGACGGCGGTGACCACCGGCGGCCGCCCGAGATGGGGCAGCTCGTGCCGCAGGGAGGGATGCCCGCCGTACCCCCGGGACAGCGGGAGGGCTTCCCCGGAATGCCCGGCCAGGACGACGACTCCGACGACGACGGCGACCTCCCGGTGCCGCCGGGCTCGGACAGCGACTCGGGCTCCGACAGCGGCTCCGACAGCGGCTCCGCCAGCGGCTCGGGGTCGGACAGCAGCTACTCGCAGGGCTGAGTCCGGCACTGCGGCGGAGCGCGGACCGCGACGCATCGGGCACCCGGTGTCGCTAACGGTTCGCGCCCGTCGCGGCACGCGGGGGAGAATGTCCCCGCCGTGAAGATCACCTACCCGCCGGAGCTGCCGGTCAGCGCCCGACGCGACGACATCGCGCAGGCGATCCGTGACCACCAGGTCGTGGTCGTGGCCGGCGAGACCGGGTCGGGCAAGACGACCCAGCTCCCGAAGATCTGTCTCGAGCTGGGCCGCGGGGCACCGGACGACAACGGGCGCCGGCGGATGATCGGGCACACCCAGCCCCGCAGGATCGCCGCCCGCTCGGTGTCGGAGCGCATCGCCGAGGAGCTCGGCATCGAGCTGGGCGACGTGGTCGGCTACCAGGTGCGGTTCACGGACCGTACGTCGAAGGCCAGCCGGCTGAAGCTGATGACCGACGGCATCCTCCTCGCGGAGCTGCAGCGCGACCGGATGCTGCGGCGCTACGACACGATCATCATCGACGAGGCCCACGAGCGCAGCCTCAACATCGACTTCCTGCTCGGCTACCTGCGGCAGCTGTTGCCGAGACGACCGGATCTCAAGCTGATCATCACGAGCGCGACGATCGACCCCCAGCGGTTCGCCGAGCACTTCGCCGACCGTCGCGGCGAGCCCGCGCCGATCATCGAGGTGTCGGGGCGCACCTACCCCGTCGAGATCCGCTACCGCCCGCTGGTCTCGACGGGCTCGACCACCGACGACCCGGCGGACGACGAGGGCGAGCTGATCGTCCGCGACCCGACGGAGGCGATCGTCGAGGCGGTCAAGGAGCTGTCCGCCGAGGGACCCGGCGACGTGCTCGTCTTCCTTCCGGGTGAGCGCGAGATCCGCGACACCGCCGAGGCGTTGCAGCCCCTGGCCGAGGGACCGCGCGGGGTCGACGTGCTCCCGCTCTACTCGCGCCTGTCCGCCGCCGACCAGCACCGCGTCTTCGCCCCCGCGCGGGACAGCCGGCGCCGGATCGTGCTCGCCACCAACGTCGCCGAGACGTCGCTGACCGTGCCCGGCATCCGCTACGTCGTGGACACGGGCGTCGCGCGGATCTCCCGCTACTCCGCGCGCACCAAGGTGCAGCGGCTGCCGATCGAGCCGATCAGCCAGGCCTCGGCCAACCAGCGGTCCGGCCGGTGCGGCCGGGTCGCGGCCGGCATCGCCGTCCGGTTGTACGGCGAGGAGGACTTCGAGTCCCGACCGGAGTTCACCGACCCGGAGATCCTGCGCACCAACCTGGCCTCCGTCATCCTCCAGATGACCGCGCTCGGGCTGGGCGACATCGCGCGGTTCCCGTTCGTCGAGCCGCCCGACCGCCGCAACGTGCAGGCCGGGCAGCAGCTGCTCGAGGAGCTCGGCGCGACGCGGGGCGAGCGGCTCACCAAGGTCGGGCAGCGGCTGGCCCGCCTCCCGGTCGACCCGCGGCTCGGTCGCATGCTGATCGAGGCCGAGCGGCTCGGCTGCGTGCGCGACGTGCTCGTCATCGTCGCCGCCCTGTCGCTGCAGGACCCGCGCGAGCGGCCGAGCGCGGACCAGCCCGCCGAGCGGGCGCGCGCCGACCAGGCGCACGCGCGTTTCAAGGCCGAGGGCTCGGACTTCCTCACCCTGCTCAACCTCTGGCGCTACCTGCGCGAGCAGCAGCGCGAGCTCTCGGGCAGCGCCTTCCGACGGATGTGCAAGCGGGAGTACCTCCACTACCTGCGCGTGCGCGAGTGGCAGGAGTTCCAGAGCCAGCTGCGCCAGGTCGCCAAGGAGATGGGTTTCGAGACGCGCGACGCTCGTTCCTCGCGTCGCGCTCCTCAACCAGCGTCCTCGGAGAGCGGGGGAGCGCCCTACGACGCCGACGGGATCCACCAGGCCCTCCTCTCCGGCCTGCTGAGCCACATCGGACTGCTCGAGGAGCGGGAGCGGGCGCGTCCGGGCCAGAAGCAGCAGCGCCGGCCCGGTCCGCGCGAGTACCTCGGCGCGCGCGGCGCGAAGTTCGCGATCTTCCCCGGCAGCGGTCTCGCGCGGAAGAACCCGCCGTTCGTGATGTCCTTCGAGCTCGTCGAGACCGGCCGGCTGTGGGCGCGGCAGAACGCCGCCGTCCAGCCCGAGTGGGCCGAGCAGCTCGGCGGTCATCTCGTGAAGCGGACCTACTCGGAGCCGCACTGGTCGCAGAAGCGGCAGTCGGTGATGGCCCGCGAGCGCGTCACCCTGTACGGCGTCCCGCTGGCCGCCGATCGCCTCGTGTCCTACGGCAAGGTGGATCGCGAGCTGTCGCGCGAGCTCTTCATCCGCCACGCGCTCGTCTACGGCGAGTGGTCCACGCGCCACCAGTTCTTCCACCACAACCGCCGGTTGCTGCAGCAGGCCGAGGAGCTCGAGCACCGCGCCCGACGGCGTGACCTGGTCGTGGATGAGCACACCCTCTTCGACTTCTACGACGCGCGCGTCGGGGCCGAGGTCGTGAGCGGCGCGCACTTCGACCAGTGGTGGAAGACGACCCGCCGCGACCGGCCCGACCTGCTCACCTTCGACCCGGCGATGCTCACCCACGACGCTGCGGCCGAGGTGACCGAGCAGGACTACCCCGAGCACTGGGTTGCCGACGGCGGCCTGACCTTCGGCCTGGCCTACCACTTCGAGCCCGGCGCGGCCGACGACGGCATCACCATCGACGTGCCCGTCGCCGTGCTCAACCGGGTCGGCGACGAGGACTTCTCCTGGAACGTCCCCGGTCTGCGCGAGGAGCTGGTCACCGAGCTCCTGCGCAGCCTGCCGAAGCAGCTGCGGGTCAACTTCGTTCCCGCACCCAACACTGCCCGCGCCTTCCTCCAGCAGGTCCCGGCGGGCGAGGAGCCGCTCCTCGACGCGCTCGAGCGCTACCTGCGCTCGACGACCGGCGTGCACGTCCCGCGCGACGCGTGGGGCCTGGCGCAGCTGCCCGCACACCTGCGGCCGACCTACCGCGTCGTCGACGACACCGGGCGTGAGCAGGCCCGTGGCAAGGACCTCGCGGCGCTGAAGGCGCCGCTGCGACCGCGATTCGAGAAGGCGATGGCCGAGGTCGCCGCCGACAGCGGAGTCGCCCGCACCGGCGAGCGGACGTGGGTGTTCGGTGACGTCGCGGCGACCGCGACCTGGACCCGCGCCGGCCACGAGGTCGAGGCGTTCCCCGGGCTGGTCGACGAGGGCACGACCGTCGGCCTCCAGGTGTTCGGCTCGGCCGAGGAGCGCGACGCGCGGCACCGGCTCGGCGTGGTGCGACTGCTCCTGGGCGAGCTGGGGGACGCCCCGCTCGCCGGCCTGCTCGACGGCCTCTCCAACGAGGAGAAGCTGCGGCTCACCGGCACGTCGTACCCCACCGTGCAGGCGCTCCTCGCCGACTGCCTGCGCGCCGTCGTCGTCGACGCCGTCGACTCCGTCGACTCCAGGGCGGGGGAGGGCGGGGTCGTCCGGACCCAGCAGCAGCACGACGCCCTCCTGGCCTCGCTGCGCGCCGATGCTGCCGCGGCGGTCCGCGGGCTGGTCCCCGACCTGCTCCGCGTGCTCGACGCCCACCGCGAGACCGACCGGCTCCTGAGCGGCCGTGCCGAGCTGCTCCTGCTGCCCGCGCTCTCCGACCTGCAGGCCCAGGTCGGCCGTCTCTTCGCGCCGGGCTTCGTCGGTGAGGCCGGCGCTCGTCAGCTGCGTCGCTACCCCGTCTACCTCGCGGCCGCGCGCCGTCGCCGCGAACAGCTCGGTGAGAGCGGCATGGCCGTCGCGCGTGACCGCGAGTGGCTCGACCGCGTGCTGCCGCTGCAGGAGGCCTACCTGCACCGGATCGAGGCACTGCCGGCCGGCCGGCCGCCCTCGGCCGCGCTGCGGCAGGTGCGGTGGCAGCTCGAGGAGTTCCGCGTCTCGCTGTGGGCCCCGCAGCTCGGCACGGCCGGCAAGGTGAGCGACGTCCGCATCCGCAAGCTGCTCGACTCCGGGTCGTAACCTGTCGGCGTGGCTGACCAGTCGAGCGGGAAGGGACGACCGCACCACCGACCCGCGCCCCGCACGGCGGACTTCTTCGCCGCGTTCGCGGGCGGCGACGCCGACCCGGAGCGGTTGCGCGAGGCCGGCGACCGCGCCGCGCACCTGCTGGTGCGGGGCGCCCGTGAGAGCGGCGACGCCGACGTGGCCGACCGGCTCGTCCACCTGGCCGACACCGAGGGCATCGAGGCCATCGCCGAGGTCTGGTCTGGGTCCACGCCCGACTCGCTCGCCGGCTGCCTGTGGCGGCTCTACCTGCTGCGCTCGTGGGTCTACGCCGACCCGGCCGGCGTGGCCCGCGAGTTCGAGGCGGGGCGCGCCTCGGCGCAGGTCGCGCGCGTCGTCGCCGGCGTCGCCGACCCGCCCGGGCCCGACCAGCTCCGGGCGATGATCGACGAGGTCCTCGGGGGCATAGCGCGCGGCGACTTCGCCGACGTGCTCTTCCGCGCCGCCGCCTTCGCCCGCGTGGTCGCCACCGGGCGGGCCGGCCTGCCCGGCACGAGCGACGTCGGCGTACGACGGATGCTCGGCCTCGCCGAGCAGCTCGAGGCGGCCGGCCATGTGGAGCTGGCCCGCGGCTTGGGCTGAATCCCTGTGCCCGGCCCACTACAATGGGGACTCGAGTGCGCCGGGTCGCGGCAGCCCCGGGTCCCAAAATTAGCCGCTACGAGCGGCCACGCGCCGTGAGGCGCTCCCGGCCCGGTGCACTCGACGAAGCCTCCTCGCGCGTCCTCGCCTTTACCGCTGGGTAAGGTGGCCGCCGGTACGGGCCGCCCACGGACAGGAGACCAACGCGATGAGCAGCGCCGCGCGCTTCGACTGGCGCACCACAGCGGCGGTCGTCGTCGTGGCGGTCAGCGTCGTGGTCGGGATGGTGCTCTACTCCAACGGTCACGACCCCAAGCCGAAGCGTCCGAGCCACGGCCCGGTCAGCACCAGCCAGGGCATGGCGCGACTGGTGTTCGCGGTGTGGGGCAACGATGCCGAGGTCGCGGCCTATCGCAAGATCGTCGCCGACTACAACGAGACGTCGAAGGTCGTCGACGTCCACGTCGAGGCCTGGCCCGACGCGGCGTCCATGCTGGCCGACATCCGCTCGGGCGAGGTGATCCCCGACCTCTACCTGCTACCGCGCGACGACCTTGCCGAGACCATGGAGGCCAAGCGGAACCGGCCGGTGCTCGACCTGCTCGACGCGCGCGGCATCGCCTTCGGCGACGAGTTCCAGCGCGGTGCGATCTCGGCCTTCTCCGCCGACGACACGCTCCAGTGCATGCCCTACAGCACGTCGCCGATGGTCATCTACTACAACACCGACCTGGTGAACTTCGAGCGGATGGCCGCGCGCGACCTGCCGGTGCCGCCGGAGGACAAGGAGTACTGGACGCTCGACATGTTCCGCGCCGCCGCGACCTTCGCGAGCCGGCCGCGCAAGGGCACCAAGGGTGTCTACATCGAGCCGAGCCTGACCGGCATCGCCCCGTTCGTCTACGCCGGCGGCGGCAAGCTCTTCGACGACGACCGTGACCCGACCTCGCTCGCCCTGGCCGATGGCGACGCGTCCGACGCGATCGGCAAGACGCTCGAGGTGCTGCGTGACCCGACCATCACGTTGAGCAACAAGGAGCTCCAGTCGGAGTCGCCGCTCGCCCGGTTCAAGGACGGGAAGCTCGGCATGATCGCGGGCTACCGCGACCTCACCCCCGAGCTGCGGTCGGCCCAGGGCCTGCACTTCGACGTGATGCCGATGCCCGAGCTCGACGACGACGCGACCATCGGCGAGCTCAACGGCGTGTGCGTGGCCGAGGGACCGCAGGAGCGGGTCGAGCAGTCCGCCGACTTCCTCGTCGATCTCCTGAGCGACGACGCCGTCGCCACCCTCGCGGAGACCGGCTACGTCCAGCCCACCAAGATCGACGTCAGCTTCTCCGACGCCTTCCTGCAGCCCGACCAGCAGCCCGCCAACGCGCGTGGCTTCGTCGACGCGACCCGCTCGATCGTGCTGCCGCCGCTCATCCAGGTGTGGCCGCAGCTGGAGTCCGCGGTCGACCCCGACATCGAGCGGCTCTTCACCCAGCCGCGGATCGACGACCTGGACGCCGAGCTCAGCGCGATCGACGAGAAGTCGCAGCCGGTCCTCAAGCCGGAGGAGCCCAGCGACGGACCCAGCGGGTCGGCGACCCCGTAGTCCGCAGCTCCTCGCGGGGGGTAGTCCCCCACCTTCGGCACCCGAATTCGCCGAAATGAGGTGCCGAACGTGGGGGACTATCCCGCTTTCGGCGCCTCAGCGTCGAGGACGGCCCGCGCCAGGGCGGGGGCGGTGAGCCCGATCTGCCAGCTCCGGGCGCCGTAGCCACGCAGCTGGTCGATGAGGCGCTCGAGCAGCTCGACCGGGTCGCGGGTGGAGGGCGGCTCCCACATGGCCCGCCGCAGGTGGTCGGGCGTCAGCAGGTTCTCGGTCGGGAGCTGGTGCTCCTCGGCGAGTGCGGAGACCGCGGCCTTGGCGATCTCGAGCCGGCGGGCGGCGACCGGGCTCTTCTCCGCCCATGCCCGGGGCGCGGGCGGCCCGTCGCCGCGAGGCGTGCGGCTGGGCAGCTCCGACTCGTCCATCTCGGCGGCGGCGCGGAGCGCGTCCAGCCAGATCGGGGCGAACCGGGACGCGCCGCGGCCGTGGAAGCCCTGGGTCGACATCAGCGCGCTGCGGTTGGTCGGCATCGCGGTGGCCGCCGCGACGATGGCGGAGTCGGGGATCAGTCGTCCGGGGGTCACGTCGCGCTCGCGGGCGAGCTGGTCGCGCGCCTCCCACAGCGCCCGCACGGCGCCGAGGGCGCGGCGGCCGCGGACCTTGTGCAACCCGGACGTACGGCGCCAGGCGTCCACGCGCACAGCCGGCTCGAAGGAGCGCAGGTTGTCGAACTCCTGGCGCGCCCAGTCGTCCTTGCCCGCCTCGACGAGCTGGTCGGCCAGCAGCTGCCGCAGCTCGACGAGCACCTCGACGTCGAGGGCGGCGTACTCCAGCCAGGGCTGGGGCAACGGGCGCGTGGACCAGTCCACGGCCGAGTGCTCCTTCTTCATCCGCGCGCCGAGCAGGGTCTCGACCAGCGTCGCGAGCCCGACCCGCGGGTAGTTCAGCAGCCGCCCCGCCAGCTCGGTGTCGAAGAGCGCCGCCGGGGTGAGGCCGATCTCGGCGAGGCAGGGCAGGTCCTGGGTGGCCGCGTGCAGGATCCACTCGGCGTCGCCGATGGCCTCCTGCAGCGGTGCCAGCGTGGTGAGCGGGATCGGGTCCACGAGCCCGGTGCCCGCACCGACCCGGCGCAGCTGCACCAGGTAGGCGCGGTTGGAGTAGCGGTAGCCGGACGCCCGCTCGGCGTCGATGGCGACCGGGCCGCTGCCCGCGGCGAGCTTGGCGGCGTAGTCGGCGAGCGCCTCGTCGGTGTCGATGACGGGCGGCAGTCCGTCGGCCAGCGCGAGCAGCGCGACTTCGGGCTCCGGCTCGGGGAGGTCCTCCTCGGGCTCGGTCGTCGGTGACTCCGCCATCAGATCGCGGAGCCTCGCTGGCCGCGCCGCGACGGCATCACGGCGACGCCCTCGGGCACCGGCTCGAGACCGCCGGCGGTGCAGAGGAGCTCGCCCCACGCCTCGACGTGCGCGGCGAGGTCGGGCGCGTCGGTCGGGGTCCAGGAGGCCCGCAGCTCCAGCTGCGCCGAACCGCCGTCGCCGGCCATCGTGCCGTAGCTCTCGGTGGCGACCCGGGTCACCGTCCCCGACAGCATGGAGTGCGACGCGCCGTGCGACTCGAGGGCGTCGGTGAGCCAGGTCCAGCCCACGTCGGTCAGCAGCGGGTCGGTCGCCAGGTCGTGGTCGATCTCGGCGCGGCAGTAGGCCACGCAGCGGAAGGTGCCGTCCCAGGCGTCGTTGCCGGCGGGGTCGTGCAGGAGCACGATCCGGCCGGTCGCGACCTCCTCGTCGTCGAGGGTCACGTCGGCGGACAGCGCGGTGGCGTGGGGGGCGATGCGCTGCGGCGCCGGCATCTCCTCGCAGAAGACCTCCGGGCGCAGGACGGCTGCGCGCATGCTCGCCACGGCGGCGCTGAACTCCGGGGGCTCACCGGCCGCGCCGGACCCCTGGTGCGACTCCTGGCGGGCGACCATAGGGCCCACCATAGGAGACGCTGACGGGATCGGAACCGCGGCGCGCCGCCCCGCCGATGTGCGCCGCACGCGCGCGACCTGAGAACCTGTGCACGATATGGGTGAGCAACACGACCTCAGCGACAGCGCGTTCCTCAAGGCGGTCCGCGGCGAGCCGGTGCCGCACACGCCGGTGTGGTTCATGCGCCAGGCGGGCCGGTCGCTGCCGGAGTACCTCGCGCTCCGCGAGGGCGTCGGCATGCTCGAGTCCTGCATGAACGCCGAGCTGGTCACCGAGATCACGCTCCAGCCGGTGCGGCGGTACGGCGTCGACGCCGCCATCTTCTTCTCCGACATCGTGCTCCCGCTGAAGGCCGTCGGGGTCGACCTCGACATCAAGCCGGGCATCGGACCCGTGGTCGCAGAGCCGGTGCGGACCATCGCCGACGTCGAGGCGATCCCCGACCTCACGCCCGACCACGTGCCGTTCATCACCGAGGCCGTGCGCACGCTCGTCTCCGAGCTCGCCGGCACCAACGGGGGCACCCCGCTCATCGGGTTCGCCGGAGCGCCGTTCACCGTGGCGTCGTACCTCGTCGAGGGCGGGCCCTCCAAGGAGCACGCCAGGACGAAGGCGCTGATGTTCGGTGCGCCCGACGTCTGGGACGCGCTGATGCGCAAGATCGCCGGCATCTCGGCGGCGTTCCTCGAGGTCCAGGTCGCGGCGGGCGCCTCGGCGATCCAGCTCTTCGACTCGTGGGCAGGCGCGCTGACCCCCGCCGACTACGCGCGGTTCGTGATGCCGCACTCCGCCGCGGTCCTGTCCCGGATGGGGGAGCTCGGCGTGCCGCGCATCCACTTCGGGGTCGGCACCTCCAACCTGCTGACCCTGATGGGCGAGGCGGGCGCCGACGTGGTGGGTGTCGACTGGCGCACGCCGCTCGCCGAGGGGATCGCGCGCGTCGGCGGGCGGGCCGTGCAGGGCAACCTCGACCCCACGCTGGTCTTCGCGCCGACCGACGTGATGACTGCGCGCGCCGCGGAGATCATCGAGGCCGGTCGCGCGGCCCACGGCCATGTCTTCAACCTCGGTCACGGGGTCATCCCGTCCACCGACCCCGACCAGCTCGCACGGCTGACGGACTTCGTCCAGTCCTACCCGCTGGGCTAGGCGGAGCGCTCACAGGAAGCCCACAGGTCGGCGACAGGGCCGTCCTACCGGGACGGCGCAGGCTCGGGTCGTCCGACCGACCTGGAGGCCCCGTGAGCACCTGGCAGACCGCGCCACCCCCCGCGCCGCCGCGCACCCGTCCGGCGGTCCGTCCCCGCACGGCTGCGTACGACGAGGGCGTGCGTCTCGCTGCCGGGCTCGCCCTCTGGGCGGGCCTGCTGCTCGTCGGCTACTGGTGGGTGCAGGACGGCGGCGTGACCGACGTCAGCACCCCTGGTGACGCACTGACCAGCATCGGGCGCCTGAGCGGGCTTGTCGGCTCGGTGCTCCTGCTCGCGCAGGTGCTGCTGATGGCACGGGTCCCGGTGCTCGAGCGTGCCTTCGGCCAGACCCGGCTCGCCGAGCTGCACCGCTGGGTCGGCTTCACCTCGATCAACCTGGTCGCGCTCCACGTCGTGACCGTCACCTGGGGCTACGCCTCCGGCTCGCTCGGCGCACTGCCGCGCACGATCTGGGACCTGACCTGGGACTACCCCGGGATGCTGCTCGCGGTCGCCGGCGCGGCCTGCCTGGTGATGGTCTCGGTCACCAGCGTGCGGATGGCGCGACGCCGGCTGCGCTACGAGTCCTGGCACCTCCTGCACCTCTACGCCTACCTGGGGGTCGGGCTCGCGCTACCGCACCAGCTGTGGACCGGCGCCGACCTCACCTCCTCGGGCACGAGGACCGCCTTCTGGTGGACCGCGTGGGGCGCGAGTGCGGCCGCCGTACTGCTGTGGCGCGTCGCGCTCCCCGCGGCCGTCAACCTGCGCCACCAGCTGCGGGTCGTCGGTGTCGTGGCGGAGGCGCCCGGCACCTGGTCGGTCCACCTCGCCGGCCGCCGGCTCGACCGGCTGCGCGCGGAGCCGGGGCAGTTCTTCCAGTTCCGCTTCCTCGGTCGTCCGGGGCGCACCCGGGCGCACCCCTACTCGTTGTCGGCGGCCCCCGACGGCCGCAGCCTGCGGGTCACGGTCGCCGACGCCGGCGACGGCAGTGCGGCCGTCGCCACGCTGGCGCCCGGCACCCGGGTGCTGGTCGAGGGGCCGTACGGCCGGCTCACCCCTCGCGCTCGCGAGGCAGGTCGGGTCGCCCTCATCGGCGCGGGCGTGGGCATGACGCCGCTCCGCGCGCTGCTGGAGGGCATGGACTACGCGCCGGGCGAGGCGTTCTACGTCGAGCGCTGCAGCACGACCGGGCTGTTCGCCGACGAGGTCGACCGGATCGCCGAGGCGCGCGGCGCCGACGTGCTCCGGCTGCGCGGTCCGCGCCGCGCGCCCGACTCGTGGCTCCCGCCGCTGAGCCGGCCGGTCGACGACGCGACCGCGCTGCGGAGCTGGATCCCCGACATCGCGGAGCGCGACGTCTACCTGTGCGGCCCGGCCGCGTGGACCGACCTGGTCCGCCGGTCCCTGGCGGCGGCGGGTCATCCGTCGAGCCGCCTCCACGTCGAGAGCTTCGGGTGGTGAGTGAGATGCGTCGGATCGTCCTGTGGTTCGCCAGCACGGTGACCGCGGTGGTGCTGCTGTTCGGCTACCACACCTCGACCAGCGGGTCGGAGGTCAGCAGCGCGGCAGCGCCGCCGATCGTCGGCTCGGTCGACACCTCGTCGGACTCGAGCAGCACCACGTCGGGCTCGAGCAGCTCGTCGGGCTCGGGCGGCAGCTCGTCGGGATCGACCGGCAGCTCGTCGGGAGGCGGTGCGACCTCGACGGTGTCGGGGGAGGCGGCCGACACGCGCTACGGCCCGGTGCAGGTGACCCTGACCGTGCAGGACGGAGCGATCGTGGCGGTGGAGGTGCCGGAGTACCCCGCCGGCGACGGTCGCGACATCGAGATCAGCTCCTACGCGCTGCCGATCCTGGTGCAGGAGACCCTCGACGCGCAGAGCGCGTCGATCGACATGGTGAGCGGCGCGACGTACACCAGCGCCGGCTACCAGCAGTCGCTGCAGAGCGCGCTCGACCAGGCAGGGGTGTGACGGTGCGGCGCCACAGCTTCGAGGTGATGGGCACCGTCGTCAGTCTGGCCCTCCGCGGGAGGCACGAGGAGGGTGCGGCGGCTGATGTCGCGTGGGCCGCGGTGCAGGACCGGCTGCGGTGGGCCGACGCCACGTTCAGCACCTACCGTCCGGACTCCGTCGTCAACCGGTGGGGCCGTGGCGAGCTCGCGGCGCGCGAGGCGCCCCGGGAGCTGGTGGAGGTGCTGGGCCTCGCCGAGGAGGCGCGCACCGCGTCCGGGGGCGCGTTCGACATCCGGGCGGTCCGGTCGCCGTACGGCGGCGGGCCCGACCCGTCCGGCGTGGTGAAGGGGTGGGCGGTCCAGCGGGCGGCGGCAGTCCTGGAAGGTCTGGCCGACACCGACTACTGCCTGGCCGCCGGGGGCGACCTGGTCTGCCGCACCCGAAGGGCGGGCGCGGCGCCGTGGCGGATCGGGATCGAGGACCCGGACGACCCGTCCCGGACGATCGGGGTGCTGCAGATCGCCAACGGTGCGGTCGCGACGTCGGGGACCGCCCACCGCGGAGCGCACGTGGTCGACCCGCGGACGGGGCGCCCTGCCACCGGGCTGCGCCAGGTGACGGTGGTCGCGCCGACGCTGATCGAGGCCGACATCGAGGCCACCGCCGCGTTCGTCCTCGGCGGCGGGGGGATCGAATGGCTGCGGGCGCGGGGGCGGACCGGGCTGGCCGTGACGAGCACCGAGGTGCTCCCGTTCGGCCCGCCGGAGGTGGCCCGGCTCGGCCGGCCCGCCTAGTCCTTGCCCTGGGCCTTCGTCGCCGACTTCTTGGCCGACGCCTTCGAGGTCGCCGACTTCTTGGCGGCCGCCTTCTTCGCCGTGCCCTTCAGCCGCACCTGCTGGCTGCCGCCGCTGCCCTCGACGGTCAGGTAGGGCTGGGCCTGCAGCAGGGCCGAGAGCTTGGCGTGCCCGTAGAGGCGCGGGTCGAAGGAGGTGCTGGCGGAGCGCAGGTAGTTGCCGAGGGCGCTGACCGAGACGGCCCCGTCGTCACCGGACGCGGCGTTGATCGCGCGCGTCAGCAGGCTCTGGAGGTTCGGGAGCGGCGTCTCCTCGGTCGGCGACCGCTCGGCGTCCGGCGTCGGGTCGGTGCCCAGCACCTCGAGGTAGATGAAGCGGTCGCAGGCCGCGACCAGGGAGGCCGGGGTCTTGCGCAGCCCGAGCCCGTAGACGGTCTTGCCGGACTCGCGGAGCCGGGTCGCGAGGCCGGTGAAGTCACTGTCGCTCGACACCAGGGCGAAGGCGTCGACGTTGCCCGTGTAGAGCAGGTCCATGGCGTCGATGATGAGCGCCGAGTCGGTCGAGTTCTTGCCGGTCGTGTAGGCGAACTGCTGCTTCGGTGCGATCGCGTGCTGGTTGAGCTCCCTCTTCCAGCCGCTCAGCTGGGGCGTCGTCCAGTCGCCGTACGCCCGCTTCACGGTCGCGACCCCGTAGGAGGCCAGCTCGTCGAAGAGGGCTGCGGCGTGCTTGGGGGAGGTGTTGTCGGCGTCGATCAGCACGGCGAGGCGCGCATTGGGCTCGGACATGCGGTTCATCATCGCGTGTCGGCGTCTGCGACGCTGGACCCGTGCGACGCGTGATCGTGGTGGGCGGTGGGATCAGCGGCCTGACCGCGGCTCGCGACCTGGCCGAGTCGGGCCACGAGGTGCTCCTGCTGGAGGCGACCGACCGGGTCGGCGGCAAGCTCCGCAGGGGCGAGGTCGCCGGGGTCTCGGTGGACGTCGGCGCGGAGGCGATGGTCAACCGGCGTCCGGAAGGCGTCGGCCTCGCGCAGGCGCTCGGCCTCGAGGTGGCCCACCCGACCGCCGCGACCTCCCGGGTCTGGACCCGCGGCGCCCTGCGCCCGCTCCCGCGCACGCTGATGGGCGCTCCGCTCGACCTCGACCAGCTCGAGGCCTCGGGCATCCTCTCCCCCGAGGGCGCCGCGCGTGCGCACGCGCAGCGGCTCCCGCAGGTCGAGGGCGACGTGTCCGTGGGTGACCTCGTCGCACAGAGGTACGGCGACGAGGTGGTCGACCGCCTCGTCGAACCCCTGCTGGGCGGTGTCTACGCGGGTCACGCCCGGGCGATCTCGGCGCGCGCCGCCGTACCGCAGCTCGTCGAGCTGCTGCTGCGGCACGAGGTCGTCCTCCCCGCAGGCCCGACCACCGCCGAGTCGCCGGTGTTCGCCGGCGTCCCCGGCGGCATGTGGCGCCTCGTCGACGCGCTGGGGTCGGCTCTTGCCGCGACGGGCCGGTTCGGCCCTCGGACCGGCACGGTGGTGCGGGAGGTCCGTCGTACCGCCGACGGCTTCGCGGTCGTCACCGACGCCGGTGTGGAAGCGGCCGACGGCGTCGTGCTCGCGACGCCCGCAGCGCCCACGGCGAGGCTCCTGGCCGACCTCGCTCCGGCGGCCGCCGCCGAGCTTCGCGCCATCGACTACGCCTCGTCGGCCCTGGTGACGCTCGCCTTCGAGGCCACCGCCGACGTCCGGGCGTCGATCGACGTCGGCGCGTCGGGCTTCCTCGTGCCGCCGGTCGACGGTCGCGCGATCAAGGCGGCCACCTTCTCCTTCGCGAAGTGGGACTGGGTGCGCGCCGCCGGCGGCGACCTCCTCGTCCTCCGCACCTCCCTCGGCCGATTCGGGGAGGAGCAGACCCTGCAGGTCCCCGACGACGAGCTCGTCCGCGCCTCCCTCGCCGACCTCGCCGAGGCGACCGGGCTCACCGCCCGCCCGGTCGACGCGGTCGTGCAGCGCTGGGGCGGTGGCCTCCCGCAGTACGCCGTCGGGCACCTCGACCGCGTCGCCCGGATCCGTGCGGACGTCGCCACGGTCCCCGGCCTGGCCGTCTGCGGTGCGGCCTACGACGGCGTCGGGATCGCGGCCTGCATCGGCTCCGGCCACGCCGCCGCCCGCGTCGCGTCGTTGCCAGAGTGACCCAGAGGTCACTCTCACAACGACGACCCCCGTGTCCCGCGAGGTGTGCCCTCCTGTCCCTGGGGGCCGGGACACTGGGACCGGCAACCTCGGGTCATCGCAACCACGAACCCCCCGAGAGGACACCGCGATGACCACCCACGTCACCACGCACAACCCCGTCCGTGCGGACCTTCCCGTCCCTGACCGCGCCCCCGCGACCGCCCCGGCCGACCGCCGCTGGGCGTTCGCCGGCATCGGCGCCGGCCTCGCCGGCATCGGCACGATCGTGACCTCGTCATCGATCAACGGCGTCTACGACAAGGACCTGGTCGGCCACCCGGACCAGATCGCCGACAAGATCGCCGACCAGGCGCCGTACATGTTCGCCTTCCACTCGATCACGATGCTCGGCGCGCTCCTCATGGTCGTCTTCGCGGCCGGTCTCTTCGGGCGCCTCAAGGCCGCCGTCGGCGTGACCACCTCGACCGTGGTCGCCCTCGCGGGTCTCCTCGGCACGGCCGTCGTGTCGGTCATGGGAGCCGGTCTCGACACCGAGTTCATGATGTCGCTGAGCTTCGACCGCGACTCCGTGGACGACTACAACGTCGCCCACTACAACCACTGGATCGGCACGATCCCGTGGCTGTGGGTCCTCGCCGGGCTGGCTGGCCTCGCGCTCTTCGCGATCGCCAAGCAGGGCGGCGTGCCGCGCTGGATCGGTCGCGTCGGCCTCGTGCTCGGCGGCCTCACCGCGTTGTTCGGCGTCTCGCCGCTGGAGTACATCTCCGGGATGTTCGGCGCCCTCCTCGTGCTCGTCGTCGCGATCGGCTTCGCCTTCGGCGACCGCGCCTTCCGCGGCAACCGGTGATCGCAGAAACCAACCCGGGCGGCCCGGCCGCGCACCACAATGACCCGGTGCCGGACCGGCTGCCCGACCGTCGGACCCCGACCGCCCGCGTGGCGGTCGGGGTCCTCGTCGTGCTCGGCGCGGTCATCCTCGGGCTGGCGGTCCGGCTCGACGTCGGCGCCGACCCCGACGGCGCAGGGGCCACGCTGGCGGCGGGCTGGGGGTCGACGTACTGCCTGCTCGGCGCGGTGCTCGCCGTGCTCGCGGCGGTGATCCTCGTCCACCGGCCCGACCAGGGCTTCGGCTGGGGAATGGCGTGGCTGGGGCTGTTCTGGTCGGTGGACGGCCTGAGCCAGTCCTACGTCCGCTTCGCGATCAGCAGCGACGACGCGCTCGACGGCAGCAACCTCGCGCTGTGGTTCCTCAACCGGGTCGGTGCCTACCTGCCGCTCAGCCTGGCGCTCCTGCTGCTGCTCTTCCCGGACGGTCGGTTCCTGCCCGGCCGCGGCCG
The DNA here is from genome assembly GCF_041321175.1 of Nocardioides candidus. NCBI lineage: Bacteria > Bacillati > Actinomycetota > Actinomycetes > Propionibacteriales > Nocardioidaceae > Nocardioides > Nocardioides candidus. Next base: position 1,162,143 of record NZ_JBGGWC010000001.1, read on the forward strand.
GGTCGTCGGCTGGACCACCACGCTGACGATGGCGGTGGCGGCGACCATCGTCGTGATCTCGCCCGCCCACGGTCTGCCCGACGTGCGGCTGCCGGCCGAGATCGACCTCGACGCCGGATCGGTGCCGATCCCCGACGCGGTCATCGCGGTCGCCAACCCGATCTGCCTGTTCGTCTCGGTCGCCGGTCTGCTCGTCTCGATGATCGCGGTGGTCGTGCGCTACCGCCGGTCGCAGGGGCTCGAGCGCGACCGGATGCGTTGGCTGGCCTGGAGCGTGATCGCGATGGCCCTGGTGCTCGTCGTGTCGGCGGGCCTGGAGGTCGACCACCTCAACGACGCCGCGCTCTTCGCCGTCATGGCGCTGCCTGCTGCGGCGATGACGATCGGGATCGTCCGGCCCGGCCTGGTCGCGATCGACGACCTGCTCGTGCGCACCCTCGTGTGGACCGTGCTCGCGGCGACCATCCTCGCCGCCGACGTCGCGGTGATCGCCGTGCTCGACGCGCTCCTCGGCGACGCGATGCAGCGCCGCCAGGTGGTGCTCGTCGTGCTGCTGCTGTCGGTCGTGCTCTACGCGCCGCTGCGGCTCCGGCTGCTGCGCGTGGTCCAGCGGCTGCTCGTCGGCCGGCGCCAGGAGCGGTACGACGCCGTGGCCGGTCTGGCCTCCACGCTCGAGACCACCGACGAAGGCCCCGAACAGCTCGCCGCTGTGGCGCAGGCGGTGGCGAGCGCGTTCGGTGTCGCGTACGTCGGCGTGGAGGTCGACCGGGGCGGGGGCGAGAAGCTCCTGGCGACCTACGGCGAGCGGCCCGCCGCCGTACGCCTCCTGCCGATCAGCTACCGCGAGGCGGAGGTCGGGCGGCTCGTGCTGCCTGCGCGCGGGCTGCGGAGCCGCCTGAGCGCGCGCGACGAGCGCCTCCTCGGCGACCTCGTGCGGCAGGCGGCCACCGCCGCCCGCACGAGCCGGCTGGTGGAGGAGGTCCAGGAGAGCCGCGAGCGGCTCGTGACGGCGCGGGAGGAGGAGCGGCGCCGGATCCGGCGCGACCTGCACGACGGCCTCGGTCCCGCGCTGAGCGGGGTGGTGTTCCAGCTCGACGCGACCCGGATGCGCGTCGGGTCCGACCCGTCGGCCGCGCAGCAGGAGCTCGCCACGATCAGCGAGCAGGTGCAGACGATCGTCGCCGACGTACGCCGGCTGGTGCACGACCTCCGCCCGCCCGCCCTCGACGACAGGGGACTGGTCGGGGCGCTGCGCCAGCAGGCCGACCGGCTGGAGCTGCCGCTCGACGTGCAGGCGCCCGACCTCGACGGCCTGCTGCCGGCCGCTGTCGAGGTCGCCGCCTACCGGATCGTCGGCGAGGCGCTCACCAATGTGGCCCGCCACGCGCGCGCCCGTCGGGCGTGCCTTCGGCTGGAGCTCGTCGACGACACCCTCCACCTGGAGCTCGCCGACGACGGCGTCGGCATCGACGCGGAGCGCCAGGCGGGCGTCGGCCTCGTCGGGTTGCGCGAGCGTGCCGCCGAGCTCGGCGGCACGGCCGAGGTCACGTGTCCACCCACCGGCGGCACCGTCGTGCGCGCTCGGCTGCCCCTGAGGAGTGCCTCGTGACCGACATCCGTGTGCTGGTCGTCGACGACCACCAGATCGTGCGCGACGGGCTGACGGCCCTGCTCGGCGCGCTGGACGGGGTCGACGTCGTCGGTGCGGCCGCCGACGGTCGCGAGGCGATCCACCTGGTGGGGGAGACCGCGCCCGACGTGGTGGTGATGGACATCCAGATGCCCCTCCTCGACGGCATCGAGGCGACCCGGTTCCTCGTCGGGCGGGATCCGGCGCTCCGGGTCCTCATGCTCACGATGAACGAGGACGACGACACGATCCTCAGCGCGATCCGGGCCGGTGCGTGCGGCTACCTGCTGAAGGGCGCCGGCGCCGCCGAGGTGCACAACGCGATCCGCACGGCCGCCGGGGGCGGCATGGTGTTCGGTGCCTCGATGACGGCGCAGGTGGCGGCGCTGCTGGCGACCGGGACGTCCCGCGAGGCGGCCGACGAGCCGTTCCCGGACCTCACCGAGCGTGAGCGCTCCGTGCTGCGGATGGTGGCGAGCGGCCGCTCCAACGACGACATCGCCGGCGAGCTCTACGTCTCCAACAAGACGGTGCGCAACACGGTCTCGGCGATCTACGCCAAGCTCGGCGTCTCCGGCCGTGCGGACGCCATCGTCATGGCGCGCGAGGCCGGCTACGGACGGGGCGCCGGGGCGCCTCGCACCTCGTCCGGCGGCGGAGCGACAATGGAGGCATGAGCGACCCGCAGGCGGAGATCAAGTCCAACGCCGCCAAGATCAACGAGCTCAACGACACGATCCGCTTCACCATGTGGTCGGTCTTCAGGCTCGAGCGTCCGATCGGCGACGACGACGTGCAGCGCAAGGCCGAGGGCGAGGAGGTCGAGACGTTGCTCGCCGAGCTTGCCGCCGACGACGTCGTCGTGCGCGGTGTGTACGACGTCGCCGGCCTCCGTGCCGACGCGGACCTGATGGTGTGGTGGCACGCGCGGACGAGCGAGCAGCTGCAGGCGGCATACCACCGGTTGCGGCGCACGGCGTTCGGCTCCCGCCTCGCACCGGTGTGGTCCCAGATGGCGCTGCACCGTCCGGCGGAGTTCAACCGCAGCCACCTGCCGGCCTTCCTGGCCGACGAGCGGGCGCACGCCTACGTCGCGGTCTACCCGTTCATCCGCTCCTACGAGTGGTACCTCCTCGAGGACGCCGAGCGCCGTCGCCTGCTCGCCGAGCACGGCCAGATGGCGCGCGACTACCCCGACGTGCGCGCCAACACGGTGCCGTCCTTCGCGCTGGGCGACTACGAGTGGATCCTCGCGTTCGAGGCCGACGACCTCACGCGCATCGTCGACCTGATGCGCCACCTGCGCGGGTCGGAGACGCGTCGCCACGTGCGCGAGGAGGTGCCGTTCTACACCGGCGCCCGCGTCGACATCGGCGACCTCCTGGCGCGCCTGCCCTGACCTACACCGGGTCTGATTGTTTGGAAAGTCTAGCGACTTAGTGCACTATTGGGGGATGACCCAGCTCTCCGTCCTCCCCCTGCTCGAAGTGGTGCGTGACCACGCCGCCGACCGCGACCTCCTCGAGCTGATGGACCCGCGGCCCACCGAGCGCACCTGGGCCCGGCTGCTCCGCACCGAGGACTACGAGCTCTGGCTGATCGCGTGGCCCGCCGGCGCCGCGACCGACTGGCACGACCACGGCTCCTCCTCCGGCGCGTTCACCGTGCTCCGCGGCGCGCTCACCGAGCACACCTTCGACGGTGGTCTCCAGCTGGTCCGCCACGAGGTCGGGGACGGCAAGGCGTTCGGTGCGGGCTACGCCCACGACGTACGCAACGACTCCGACCGCCCTGCGCTGTCGCTGCACGCCTACTCGCCGCGCCTCTCGACGATGACCCGCTTCCGCTTCCGGGGCGACCGGCTGGAGGTGCTCGGTGTCGAGCGCGCGGGGGAGGAGTGGTGACGGTGGCACTCGCTAACGTCGTCGCCATGCACCCCGCGCGGCAGTACGACGGCGTGGACGCCCTGCTGGCCGACGCCCGCTCCCGCCTCCGGCGGGTCACCCCGCGCGAGGCGTTCGCTGCGATCACGTCGCGCGACGCCGTGCTCGTGGACATCCGTCCGGCCGCCCAGCGCGCTCTCGAGGGCGAGGTCGCGGCGTGGCTGCCGGTGCTCCTGGTCGAGCGCAACGTGCTGGAGTGGCGCTTCGACCCGCGCAGCGACGCGCGGCTCCCCGGGACGTCCTACGACCTGCCGGTGATCGTGCTCTGCCAGGAGGGCTACACGTCCTCGCTGGCAGCCGACGCGCTTCAGAGCCTCGGGCTGCACGGGGCGACCGACGTGGTCGGCGGGTTCGCCGCGTGGCGGGCCGCAGGGCTGCCGCTCGCAGGTGTCGCGGCGTGAGTCGGTGGGTAGCCTCGGAGCATGACCTACAACGTGGAGAAGACCGACGAGGAGTGGCGCTCGGAGCTCTCTCCTGACGAGTACGCCGTGCTGCGCAAGGCGGGCACCGAGCGCGCCTTCACCGGCGAGTACACCGACACCGAGACCACCGGCGTCTACCGCTGCAAGGCCTGCCAGGCCAAGCTCTTCGAGTCCGACACGAAGTTCCACTCCGGGTGCGGCTGGCCGAGCTTCTACCAGCCCATCAGCGAGACGATCGAGTACATCGAGGACAAGACGCACGGCATGGTCCGCACGGAGGTGCGGTGCGCCAACTGCGGCTCCCACCTCGGCCACGTCTTCCCCGACGGCTACGGCACGCCCACGGGCGACCGCTACTGCATCAACTCGATCAGCCTGACGTTGGAGCCCAAGGACGAGGCCTGACCGACGTCGCCGAACCCGGGACGGCGGGGGCCGTCCGGACCTACCGTTGCGAGATGGTGAAGTCGTCCGTACGCGCCCGGATCGCCGGCACGATCGCCCTGGCCGCGGCGAGCGCGCTGCTGCCGGCGGCGCCGGCCTCGGGGACCCCCGTCGACGGTGAGGTCAGCGCGGGTGCGTACGCCCTCGGCGGCGGCGCCTGCGAGGTCCAGACCGCGAGCGACGGCAAGGTGACGTCGACCTTCCAGCCCGGCGACGGCGGCCGGACCGCCACGTCGACCGCCGACTTCCTGGCGCGCGACGGCGGCGACCGCGAGAGCGTGCACGGCCACAGCGAGACCAGCTCGACAGGCGTCGCGGTGGCCCGCGACGGCGCTCTCGGCAAGGTCACCTTCACCGCCCAGCAGCAGGTGACGATGACCGACGACCGGGCCTCCGACTGCGGCTTGCGCATCGTGGACGACACCCAGGCGGAGGCGCTGGTCCGGGTCAGGCGACGTGGCCGGCTGCGCATCGCGTGGGAGTCCGGCGGTGCGGGCGTGATCGAGCAGATCCTCGTCTCGCGCAACGGCACGTTGAAGTTCAACGACTTCCTCCCGGGCGAGCAGGGCACCGCCAGCATCCGGGTGGGGCGGGGACGGTTCCGGATCTACACGCACTTCTCCACGCGGGTCGGCGAGGACGAGGTGGCGACCCACGACACGGTGACCCGGAAGGGGGACTACTCCACCGTCGTGACCTTCCGGCGCTGAAGTAGAGGGTCAACCCCGAGGCGCAGGGCAGCGAACCGACCTACTGTGTGCAGATGACCCCCAGCACCTCGGCCCGCCGCGCTGCGGCCGCGTTCGCCCTCGTCACCGCCGGCGCCCTCCTGCTGCCCGCCGCCCCCGCCTCGGCCGCACCGCCCGTCGACGGCGACCTCGGCGCCTTCGCCTACGGCAAGACCAACGTGTCGGGCTGCACCGCGCACCCCGGGCCCACCAACGAGCAGAAGACGTTCTCGTCGACGAGCGGCAAGCGCACGGCCTCGGTCGCGCGCAGCTTCCGCGGCGAGAACAGCGGGACCGTCAGCGCGCGCGGGCGCGTCGAGAACTCGACCTCCGGTGTCGCCGATGCCGACAACGGGGCTTTCGACACGGCCACCTTCACCGCGACGCACCTGGTCCGGGTCAACGACACCAACCCCGGCCTCGACTGCCACCTCGGGGCCCTTGCCGACTCCCAGTCGAGTGCGGTGCTGAAGGTGAACCACAACGGCAGGGTGAGGATCGAGTGGGACCGGGGGAGTGCGGGCCAGATCGAGCAGATCTTCGTCTCCCGCAACGGCCACACGATCGTCGACAAGATGCGCCCTTCGGCGCACGGCAGCACCGGCTTCGACGTGCACTCCGGCACCTACGACGTCTTCGTCCAGTTCCTGACCCGGGTCAACGAGACCGACCTCCCCGCCGGGACGTCACTGACCAAGCACGCCCACTTCAAGGTCGCCTTCGACTACCACCACTAGGCGGTCGGCGCCGACGGCTAGGGTCGGCGCCATGGCGAAGTCGGTGACGGCGGAGGTGCAGGCGGGCGACCGGGCGGTGCGCATCTCGAGCGCCGACCGGGTGATCTACGAGGCCACCGAACGCACGCCCGAGGTGACCAAGCTGATGGTCGCCGAGTACGTCGTCAGCGTGGCCGACGGCCTGATGCGGGCCCTGCGCGAGCGACCCACCGCGTTGGAGCGGTGGCCGAGCGGCGTCCGGGAGGGCTTCAAGCTCGCCACCGGGCCCACCGACAAGGATGCCGAGGCGTTCTACCAGAAGCGCGTGCCCAAGGGGGCCCCCGACTACCTGGAGTCCGTCGGCATCACCTTCCCGTCCGGCCGCACGGCCGACGAGATCTGCCCGACCGAGATCGCGGTGCCGGTCTGGTGCGCGCAGATGGGCGCTCTGACCTTCCACCCGTGGCCGGTGCGCCGCAGCGACGTGGACCACCCCGACGAGCTGCGCATCGACCTCGACCCGCAGCCCGGCACCACCTTCGCCGACGCGGTTCGCGTGGCGGGTGTCGCGCGGGAGGTGCTCGAGGAGCTCGGCATCCGCGGTTACCCGAAGACCTCGGGCAACCGCGGCATCCACATCTACGTCCGCATCGAGCCGCGCTGGACCTTCGAGGACGTCCGTCACGCCGCGATCGGCTTCGGGCGGGAGCTGGAGCGGCGCGATCCGGGCGTGACGACCGCGTGGTGGAAGGAGGAGCGCGGGGAGCGCATCTTCGTGGACTTCAACCAGAACAACCGCGACCGCACCATCGCGTCGGCGTACTCCCTCCGGCCGATCCCGGGTGCGCCTGTCTCCACCCCGATGACCTGGGAGGAGCTGGCCGGCGTGACGGACCCGCGCGACTACAACCTCTTCACGGTCCCCGACCGGGTGGAGGACGGCGACCCGTGGGCAACGATCGACGACGAGCACTTCTCGCTCGAGCCGTTGCTCCGGCTCTGGGAGGAGCTGCCGGGCGGCGAGCTCAACTTCCCGCCCGACTATCCCAAGATGCCGGGAGAGCCGCCCCGGGTGCAGCCGAGCAAGAAGGTCGCCGAGCACTGGGACGAGGACGGCAACCGGGTCGACGATCGATGAGCGAGGACCAGCGCATGGCCCGCAACGTGGAGGAGCCGCCGAAGTCGGGGCCGGCCGGTGCGGCCCGTTGGGCCGCCTACCTCGACTGGATCCGCTCGGAGATCAGTGCCGCGGTGCTCGCCCTGACCGCGGAGGAGCAGCGCGCCTCGATGGTGCCGTCGGGCTGGACGCCGGTCGAGCTGCTCAGCCACGTCCTCCACATGGAGCAGCGGTGGTTCGTCTGGGGGTTCCTCGGCGAGAGGGTCGCCGACCCGTGGGGCGACTGGGACGTCGACGAGCCGTGGGACGAGACCGTCGACGGCCGCTGGCAGGTGCCCGCCGACGTCACCGCGGAGCAGCTGGCCGAGCGGCTGGAGCAGATCGGCGCGCGCACCCGGGAGGTGCTGACGTCGTACTCCCTCGAGACGCTCTCCTCGCCTGGTGGCCGGTTCGCCGACGACCCGCCGAGCCTGGAGTGGATCTGCTTCCACGTGCTGGCGGAGTACGCCCGGCACGCGGGTCACCTCGACATCGTGGTCGAGCTCAGACCCCGCTGATCCCCTCGCCGCCACCGGCCTGCTCGTCGAAGTTCTCGTGCTCGAGCAGGTGCAGCACCGGCACGCCGAGCTTGCGGCGGGCGCGGGAGGTCCAGTCGACGTGGAAGAACTCCGCGACGACGTGCGGGCGGGTCAGCACGATCGCCTCGCGGCCGTCGACCTCGGCGACCTTGCTCGCGAGGGCGTCGATCGGCGGGTCGGCCAGCACCGTCGCGCTGCCGACCACGGCGCCCGCGGCACGGAGCTCGTCGCACGTCGCGGCAAGGTCCTGGTCGGCCTGGTCCTGCTGCTCCTCGCGCAGCGACGCCAGCTCCTCGGGGCTCGGGGTCATGGGCGGCGCCAGCAGGTCGGCCCCTCCGATCGCGCCCAGGGACGCCTCGACGGCTGCAGCGGCATCGACCAGGGGCATCAGCACGTGGTAGACGACCGGGGCATCGAAGTCGGCGTGCAGGGAGCGCACCTGCGCTGCGTCCGCGGCCGTGAGCGGCTGCTCGACCAGAAGGACGACGTCATACGACTCGGGCCCAGCCGACACAGGTTCCATGCCCCGATCTTATGCACCCAGGACGTCGGAGAGGTCGTAGGAGACGGGCTGCTCGAGCTGCTCGTAGCCGCAGGACTCAGGGTCGCGGTCGTCGCGCCACCGCTTGAAGTGGGCGGTGTGGCGGAAACGGCGGCCCTCCATGGCGTCGTACTTCACCTCGACGACGCGCTCGGGCCGCAACGGCGTGAAGGAGAGGTCCTTGCCGGCGCTCCACCGGCTCTGCGTGCCGGGCTGGCGACCGGGGTTGGCGACGAGGAACTCCTGCCAACGCCCCCACGGGTGCTCCTCGATGGGTACGACGAGCGCCTGCAACTCCTGCCACAGCTCGGCGCGTCGCTTCTCGGTGAAGCTGGCGCTCACGCCGACGTGCTGGAGCTCGCCGTCGTCGTAGAGGCCGAGGAGCAGGCTGCCGAGCAGGGGTCGCTCGGGGGTGCTGGTCTTGTGCGGTCGCATGCCGGCGACGACCACGTCGGCGGTGCGCTCGTGCTTGATCTTGAGCATGGTGCGCGCGTTGGGCTGGTAGGTCGCGCCGAGCGGTTTCGCCACCACCCCGTCGAGCCCGGCTCCCTCGAACTGGTGGAACCACTCCTCGGCCACCGCCGGGTCGGTGCTGGTGCGGGTGAGGTGGCAGGGGCCGTCGGCCGGCAGGTCGGCCAGTGCCTCGACCAGCGCCGCGCGTCGCTCGGAGAACGGCCGATCCATCCACGACTCGTCGCCCAGCGCGAGCAGGTCGAAGGCGACGAAGCTCGCCGGGGTCTGCTCGGCGAGCAGGTTGATGCGGCTCGCGGCGGGGTGGATCCGCTCCTGGAGCACCTCGAACTGCAGCCGGTCGCGGCCGTCGGTGGGCAGCGCGACGAAGATCTCGCCGTCGAGCACGCACCGCGCGGGGAGCTGCTCGCGCGCGGCGACCACGAGCTCGGGGAAGTAGCGGGTCAGCGGCTTGGTGTTGCGGCTCGCGAGCTCGACCTCGTCGCCGTCCTTGAACACCAGGCAGCGGAAGCCGTCCCACTTGGGCTCGAAGCTGAGGCCGCCGTACTTCTCCGGGTCGGGCACCCCGGACACGGCCTTCGCGAGCATCGGCTGGACGGGAGGCATCACGGGGAGGTCCACGAAACGTGAGACTAGTCGGAGGCGACCAGCTCATCGGGGCGCTCCGGGAGCACCGTGGCGATGTAGTCGGCGGCGGACTCGAAGATGTCGACCTCGTGCCCGGCGCGCTCGGACAGGAACCAGCGGTGCACCAGCACCTCGTGGAAGAACTCGGGGGGCTCCAGCTTGCCGCGCTGGTCGGCGGGCAGCATCCGGACGAGGGGCTCGTAGACGTTGACGAACCACCGGTTCGCGACGACCGCCCGGTCCTCGCGGCCGAGGTCGTGGTGGGCGGTGTAGGCCGCGAGGTCGTTGAGGAGGCGCCGCGCCTGGGCGTCCTCGACGCCGAGCCCGGTCAGCGCCTGGAGCTCGCGGCTGTGGTGGCCGGCCTCGACGACCTTCGGCTGGATGCGGACCACGTCGCCGCCGAGGTCGGTGACGATGTCGAGCTCGTCGACGTCGAAGCCGAGGTCGTTGAGCCGCTCGATGCGCTGCTCGATGCGCCACATCTCCGCGCTGCCGAACTCCTCCTCGGCGGTGAGCTCGCGCCACAGCGCGTCGTAGCGCTCGGCCAGGAGGTCGACGATCTCGTGCGCGCGGACGTCGGGATCCAGCTCCTCGCCGGCCTGCAGGTCGAAGAGCTCGGCGAAGACGTTCTCCCCGGCGACGGTGAGGTCGTGCTCGCGCATCCGGGCGGAGAGCGTCGGCTGGAGCTCCCCGGTCTCGGCGTCGACCAGGTAGGCGGCGAAGCCCCCGGCGCTGCGGCGGAAGAGGACGTTGGACAACGACACGTCGCCCCAGTAGAAGTCGGCGAGGTGCAGTCGCACGAGCAGCACGACGAGGGCGTCGACCAGCTCCGGCAGGTTGTCCGCACCGAGCCCGTGCCGGAACAGGCTGCGGTAGGGGAGGGAGAACTGGAGGTGCTCGGTGAGCAGCGCAGCCGGCAGCGGCTCGCCGTCGGGTCCGGTGCGACCGGTCACGACGCCGCGCGGCTCGACCGTCGGCAGGTCCATCCGGCGCAGGTCGCGCAGCAGCCGGTACTCCCGCAGCGCGATGTCCGGCTCGGTCTCCTTGACCGCGAGCGTCTGCCGGCCGGCGCGCACGATCCGGACCACGTGGCGGGAGAGGCCGCGGGGGAGCGGTACGACGAGGTCCTCGGGCCATTCCTCCAGGGGAGTCGACCACGGGAGCGTCAGCAGGGCCGCCTTGTCTGCCGGCCCGGCCCGGCTGGCGACGACGTGCAGCGCCATGACCTGACCGTACGCCGTCGCGCCCGATTAGTCCTCCTGGCCTGCGCCAGCCACTTCGCCACCGAGGTGAGGGTCGGGGCCGACGACGTCACGTCGGCCGCCTGATCGACACATCACGGCTCCAGCAGCACCGCGCCCTTGCCTCCGCGCTCGCCCGCCACGTCGTCGGGATTGGAGAGCCAGCAGCTCTTCATGCTCAGGCAGCCGCAGCCGATGCACCCGTCGAGGCGCGCGCGCAGCAGCTCGATCCGCCGGATCTGCTGGTCGAGGCGTGGGCGCCAGTCCTTGCTGATCCGGTGCCAGTCCGACTTCGTCGGCGTCCGGTTGTCCGGCAGGGTGGCCAGCGCGTCGGAGACCTCCTCGAGCGACAACCCGACCGCCTGCGCGGCCCGGATGAAGGCCACCCGCCGCAGCGTCGACTGCTCGTAGCGGCGCTGGTTGCCCGTCGTACGCGTCGAGTGGACCAAGCCCTTCTCCTCGTAGAAGCGGATCGCGCTCGTCGCCACGCCCGCCCGCTCCGCGAGCTGCCCGATCGTCAGCGTCATGTGGTGATCGTGCCGTGCGCGGTCGCACAGTTCAAGCGAGGTTGAAGAACCGGATCGTTGGAGTCGTGTGCCTGAGAGCCCGCGATGGGACGTTCTCGGGCACACGACTGCGGTCACGAGGGGAGCCGCGTGTCGGATTTGAACCGACGCCCCTTCGCTTACAAGGCGAACGCTCTGGCCAACTGAGCTAACGCGGCAGGCGCCTTCCGGCGTCCGCGTCATCGTAGTCAGCGCAGGCGTCGAGCACCGAACCGAGCAGGGGGATCGGCGATGGCGTCCTGGGACGCGATGATCTGCAGCTCGCGGGTGCCGGCGGCCAGGGTCGCCTCGAGTACGGCGAACACCGCGTTGGTCGTCCGCTCGAGGGCCGTCGCCGCCGAGCCCGTGTCCAGCAGGTGCGCGAGGTAGAGGGCGGCGGTGAGGTCGCCCCCGCCGTTCGGGCTGATCGGCAACAGGGGAGTGGTGACCGCCCACGCGCCCTCGTCGGAGACCGCGACGACGTCGATCTCGTCGGCGCTGCCGGAGGAGACGACGGAGGTGACCAGCACGTCGCGGGGGCCGGTCGTGCGAAGCGCGTCGGCGGCGTCGAGCACCTCGTCGACCGACGTCGTCGTGCGCCCCGTCAGGAAGTCCAGCTCGAAGTGGTTGGGCGTGACGATGTCGGCCTTCGGCACCACGGAGTCGCGCAGGAACTCCGGGATCCCGGGCCGCACGAAGACCCCGCGGCCGACGTCGCCGATAACCGGGTCGCAGCAGTAGACCGCGTCCGGGTTGAGCGACTTCACCTGCGCGACGGCATCCAGGATGACCGCGCCCATCGCCGGGTCGCCCTGGTAGCCGGAGAGCACCGCGTCCGCCGAGCCGAGGACGCCGCGATCCCCGATCCCGGCGATCACCTCGGCGACGTCGGCGGCGGCGAAGACCGGCCCGCGCCACGCGCCGTACCCGGTGTGGTTGCTGAACTGGACGGTCGCCACCGGCCACACGTCGTGGCCGAGGCGCTGCAGCGGGAAGACCGCGGCCGAGTTGCCGACGTGGCCGTAGGCGACGGAGGACTGGATCGACAGGATGCGCACCCCTCAGATCCAACCACCGCGGCGAATATGAAACCCTTTCGTAACAGAACTAGAACGCGTTACAGTTGCCCGACCGCAGCACGTCGAAGGGGACACTCATGGCCAAGCGCAGGGAGCAGCGCAGCAACGAAGCCGACTACGTCGTCGTCGGATCGGGGAGCTCGGGGTCGATCGTCGCCGCCCGCCTCGCGCAGTCGGGAGCGAGCGTCATCCTGCTCGAGGCCGGCAAGAGCGACGAGCAGATGCTCACGAAGATCCCCGGGATGATCGGCCCGATGCACGCCGAGCCGAAGCTCAAGAAGCTGAACGACTGGGGCTACTACTCGGTGCCGCAGGACGGGCTCGACGGCCGCAAGATGCCGACCCCGCGCGGCAAGGTCCTCGGTGGGTCGAGCTCGGTCAACGGCATGGTCTACGTGCGCGGCAACCGCGCCAACTACGACTCCTGGGCGGCGGAGGGCAACACCGGCTGGAGTGCCGACGAGGTCAACGAGGCGTTCAAGCGCTACGAGGACTTCGAGGACGGCGAGAACGACTACCGCGGCGCCGGCGGTCCGATCCGGATCACCCGCAACAAGACGCCGCAGGAGGCCACCGCCCAGTTCATCCAGGCGACCGCCGACACCCTCGGCGTGAAGGTCCTCGACGACTACAACGCCGCGGAGCAGGAGGGCATCGCGCGGATGCAGCAGAACGCCGCCGACGGCCTCCGCTACTCCTCGGCTCGCGGCTACATCCACCACCTGGCGCCGCAGACGCTCGAGGTGCAGACCCGGGTGCAGGCCACGCGCATCGTCATCGAGAACGGCCGTGCTGTCGGCGTCGAGGTCACCGACCTCGACAAGAAGACCGGTCTAATCGCGACCACGCGACGCATGATCCGCGCCGGCAAGGAGGTCATCGTCTCCGCCGGGTTCGTCGGCAGCCCGCAGCTGCTGATGCTGTCCGGCATCGGTCACGCCGACCACCTGAGCAGCGTCGGCATCGACACCGTCGCGGACCTGCCGGTCGGCGACAATCTGCACGACCACATGTTCCACGCGCTGACCTTCCACGTGCCGGGTGTCGGTCACCGGGGCACGCCGTTCTACTTCGGCAAGGGCCTGCTCAAGGAGAAGACGCGCGGCGGCTCGTTCCTCGCCAACTCCGTCTTCGAGTCGGTCGGCTTCGTCCGCACCTCGCTGGCCGGCGACGGCCCGCCCGACCTCCAGCTCCACATGCTGCCGTGGTCCTACCCGACCCCCAACCAGGACGCACCCGTCCGGCACGAGGTCGACCCGCGCCCCAGCATCACCCTGCTCGCGACGCTGATCTACCCCCGCAGCCGCGGGACGCTGCGGCTCGCAGGGTCCGACCCGCTCGCCGCGCCGCTCATCGACTGCGGCTACCTCCGCGAGCCCGACGACGTCACGGTCCTCGCCGAGGGGTCCGAGATGGTGCGGGAGATCATGGCCGCGGCCGCGTTCGGCGGCGGTGTCAAGGAGGAGATCCACCCGGGGACCGACGTCACCGGGCTCTCGCTGCGCGAGGCGCTCAAGCAGCGCGCGACCTCCGTCTACCACGGTGTCGGCACCTGCCGGATGGGCGTGGACGAGCGCGCGGTCGTCGGCCCGGACCTCAGGGTCCGCGGCATCGACGGCCTGCGGGTGGCCGACGCCTCGATCATGCCGTCGATCACCGGCGGCAACACGAACGCGCCGTGCTACATGATCGGCGAGAAGGCAGCCGAGATCATCCTCGGCGGTCAGTGATGGGTACGCCGACACGCCCCGCCGGTCTCACCGACGCGTTCCTGGAGGCGCTCGTCGCCAGGGTGCCCGGGTCGTCCGGTGCGACGTGGAAGCTCACCGAGGTCTACACCGGAGAGCTGCTCGTCGAGCTGCCGCAGTCGACGCCGGAGGACATCGAGCAGGCGTTCGCCGAGGCGCGGAAGGCCCAGGCGCTGTGGGCGCAGTGGCCGGTGAAGAAGCGGCTCGAGGTCTTCGACCGGGCACACACCCTGCTGCTCGACAACGCGCTGACCACGACCGACCTGATCCAGGCGGAGAGCGGCAAGAACCGGCGGATGGCGGTCGAGGAGACCTGCGACCCGCCGATGATCATCAGCCACTACCTGAAGCGCGCGGCCAAGCTGCTCGCCCCGAAGAAGCGCGGCGGCCCGATCCCGTTCCTCTCCTCCTCGACGGAGGTGCACGTCCCGAAGGGCGTGATCGGGATCATCGCGCCGTGGAACTTCCCGTTCGCCACCGGCCTCTCCGACGCCATCCCGGCACTGATGGCCGGCAACGCGGTGGTCGTGAAGCCGGACAACAAGACCGCGCTGAGCCCGCTCTACGGCATCAGCCTCCTCGAGGAGGCGGGTCTCCCCAAGGGCCTCTTCCAGGTCGTCTGCGGCGAGGGGCCCGACGTGGGCCCGACCCTCATCGACAACGCGGACTACGTGATGTTCACGGGATCGACGGCGACGGGCCGCGTGATCGGCGAGCGCGCCGGGCGCAACCTGATCGGCTGCTGCCTCGAGCTCGGCGGCAAGAACCCGATGATCGTGCTCGACGACGTCGACGTCGACGAGTGGGTGGAGAGCGCCACCTTCGGCGTGTTCGGCAACACCGGCCAGATCTGCATGCACATCGAGCGGATCTACCTGCCCGACGGGCGCTACGACGAGCTGAAGGACGCGTTCGTACGACGCGCCGCCAACCTCGAGATCGGCGCGGCCTACGACTTCGGCCCCGAGATCGGGAGCCTGGTCTCGCCCGACCACCGCGACCGCGTCGCCGCGCACGTCGACGACGCCGTCGCCAAGGGAGCGACCGTGCTGACCGGCGGCAAGGCCCGCTCCGACATCGGTCCGGCGTTCTTCGAGCCGACGGTGCTCGAGGGCGTCACCAAGGACATGCTGGCCGGGCGGACGGAGACCTTCGGCCCCGTCGTCGGTCTCTACCGCTACCGCACGGTCGACGAGGCGATCGCACTGGCCAACGACACCGACTACGGCCTCAACGCCTCGGTCTGGAGCGGCGACATCGCACGCGCCGAGGCGGTCGCGGCGCGCATCGACTCGGGCAACGTCAACATCAACGACGCCCTCGCCACGGCGTACGCCTCCAAGGGCACGCCCTCGGGAGGAGTCAAGAGCAGCGGCGTCGGGGCGCGCCACGGCGACCAGGGACTGCTCAAGTACACCGACGTGAAGAACGTCGCGGTCCTCAAGAAACAGGTCTTGGGTGCCCGCCCGGGCCAGGACTACGATGCCTACGTCAAGCAGATGCTCCAGTCCCTGAAGCTGATGCGACGACTCCGCGTGCGCTGACGCCCCCCGAGCCGCACGCGGAGCACCCGCTCCGGGGCTGGGCTTCACCTTCCTCGGGGCGGGTGCCAGGGCCGCGTGCGTGACGCGGGTCAGGCCTCGATGGCCTGGGTCTCCCTGGTGGGTGCGGTCCCGGCGATCTCCACCTTGCGCGGCTTGGCCTTCTCCGCGACCGGCACGACGAGCCGCAGCACGCCGTTGTCGTAGCCGGCCTCGACGTGGTCGAGATCGAGGTTGTCACCGAGCACGAGCTGGCGGCTGAACTGGCCGTGGGTCCGCTCGGAGGCGAGCCGCTGCCAGTCGCCGTTGCCGGCCACGCGCTCGGCCCGGATCGTCAGCACGTTGCGCTCGACGTCGATGTCGATGCTCTCGCGCGCGACCCCAGGCAGGTCGAACTCGACGACGAACCGGTCGCCCTCGCGCCAGGCGTCCATCGGCATGACGGCGGGTCGGTTGGTCGTGCCCATGCCGCTGCCGAGCAGCTGGGCCGTCAGGCGGTCGAGATCACGGAACGGGTCGGTGGTGCGCAGCAACATGGTGTCCTCCTTCGATGTCAGCGGGCGTCGCCCGCGGTTCGATACCTGTAATAGCAGTTATAGATTACCTGCTCCGCTACGATCAAGCCCGAGGAGGAGAATTGTCGGGCGATCACAGCAGGGGCGTCTACGCCATCTCGGTAGCGGCCGAGCTGGTCTCGATGCAGATCCAGAACCTCCGCGTCTACGAGCGGCGCGGACTCGTCGAGCCTGCACGCACAGCCGGCGGCTCCCGCCTCTACAGCCGCGACGACATCGAGCGGCTGCACCGCATCCGCGACCTGCTGGCCGACGGCCTCAACCTGGCGGGCATCGCGCGGGTCGTCGAGCTCGAGGCACAGGTGCGCCGGCTCGAGGAGGAGAACGCGGCGCTCAGGCGACCTGCAGCGAACGCTTCGACAGGCCCATCCAGAAGCCGTCGATGACCTGCGCGCCGGGCGTCCCGGGGTCGCTGGCCGCGCCGAGGGTGACGAAGAGCGGACTGTAGTGCTCCACCGTCGGGTGCGCGTAGGGCATGCCCGGCGCCTTGGAGAGGTACGACGCCAGCTCGTCGACGTCACCGCGAGCCAGGGCCTCGCCGGCCCATGCGTCGAAGTCGGAGGACCACTGCGGGACCTTCGCGTCGATGCGCCACTCGGTGAGGAACGGCAGGCCGTGGGTGAGGAAGCCCGACCCGATGATGAGCACGCCCTCGTCTCGGAGCGGGCGCAGCCGCTCGCCCAGCCGGAGCAGCCGCTCGGGGTCGTGGGTGGGCAGTGACATCTGCAGCACGGGGATGTCCGCCTCGGGGTACATGATCCGCAGCGGCACCCAGGCGCCGTGGTCGAGACCGCGCGAGGCGTGCTGGTGGACGGGCTCGGTGTGCGGCATCAGCTTCGCGATCCGCTCCGCGAAGGCGGTGGTGTCCGGCGTGCGGTAGGTCATCCGGTAGTACTTCGCGTCGAAGCCGCCGAAGTCGTAGACCAGCTCGGCTCCGCTCGCGCTGAGCGAGACCGGCGCCGACTCCCAGTGCGCGCTGACGATCAGGATCGCCTTGGGGCGAGGGAGGTCGCGGGCCCAGGAGGCGAGCTGCCCGGACCAGATCGGGTCGTCGAGCAGCGGCGGAGCGCCGTGCCCGATGTAGAGCGCGGGCATCCGGTCGGGGGCCTCGATTGCGGTCATGTCCACCTCAATAGTTGAGAGTTCAACTTTATTCCACGTCGGCGGGCAGGGACCAGTCGACCGGTCGTCCACCCTGCTCGACGAGCAGCGCGTTGACCTTGCTGAACGGCCGCGACCCGAAGAAGCCGCGGCTGGCCGACAGCGGCGAGGGGTGGGCGGACTCGACGGCGGGGATCGGCCCCAGGTGGGTCTTCAGCGTGCGGGCCGCGTTGCCCCAGAGTACGGCGGCGAGCGGGGCCCCGGCCTCTGCCCGCCGTACGAGCGCCTCGATCGCGCACGCCGTCACGTGCTCCCAGCCCTGTCCCTTGTGCGCGTCGGAGCGGCCGGGCTCGACGGTGAGCACCCGGTTGAGCAGCATGACGCCCTGTCCCGTCCAGGCCGTGAGGTCCCCGTGCGGCGGTGGCACGACGCCGACGTCGTCGGCGAGCTCGCGGTAGATGTTCGCCAGGCTGCGGGGGATCGGACGCACGTGGGCGTCGACCGCGAAGCAGAGACCGATCGGGTGGCCCGGCGTCGGGTAGGGGTCTTGCCCCACGACCAGCACGCGTACGTCGGCCAGCGGCTGCCGGAAGGCGCGGAAGACGTGTTCGCCGGCCGGCAGGTAGGAGCGGCCGGCCGCCAGCTCGGCGCGGAGGAACTCGCCCATCGCCGCGATCCGGTCGTCGACCGGCGCGAGCGCCTCGGCCCAGTCCGGAGCCATCAGTCCCTTGTCGACCAGTCCCGCGAGTGCGCCCACGGCGCCATTGTGCCCGCGTCCTAGGCTCGCCGGTATGAGTGATTCCGAGGGCACCCAGGTGGCGAACAACCGCGAGCGCAGCCAGTTCGAGATCCATGTCGAGGACGGACGGCTGGCCGGCCTGGCGCGCTACCGCGGGAGCGAGGGCGTCCGCGAGTTCTTCCACACCGAGGTCGGCGACGACTTCGAGGGGCAGGGCATCGGCGGCAAGCTGGCTCGCGCAGCGCTGGACGAGACCCGGTCCGAGGGCCTGAAGGTCCTCGCGACCTGCCCGTTCATCAAGGGCTGGATCGAGAAGCACCCCGACTACCAGGATCTCCTGGCCTAGGTCCGCGCCCGGCCGCCGTCCGGCAGAAATGCCAAACGGGGCGCCCCTCTCCCTCCCAGGGGCGCCGCCAGTTGGCTAGCTCCGACGCGGGCCACGAAGAAAATCGCTGGACCACCGGCGGCGCAGAGCGCCTGCCTGGTGGGCTCCCTCCAGGGTGTCTCCCTGGCCCGCGTCGGTAAGTAGAACTCTAGGAGGGCGACCACCCTTCGCGGATCGGACGGCCGGTCCGTTGTCCTAGTCACAATTGACCAGTTCGGGCTACTTCTTGAGCGCGCGCGAGGCCGACGAGGTGTGCCGGCGGGTGCGGTTGGTGCCGATGGACGCCCCGGTTGTCGCCGCGGGCGCGGACTTCTCCTTCGACCCCGGCGCCTCCGGCTCGGTCGACCACTGGGTGATCCACTCGTCCATCACGACCCAGGTGCTGCCGCGCGCGGCACGACCGGTGAGCATGCCGAGGTGCCCTCCCGGGACGATCTCGAAGCGGACCTCCTTCGACCCGCTGAGCAGCGGTACGACGGCCTTGACCGCGTTGACCGGCGCGATCCCGTCGACGGCACCTGCGAAGACCAGCACCGGCACCTTGATGTCGGCGAGCCGGATGGTGCGCTCGTCGAGGTCGAACTCGCCGGTCGCGAGCTGGTTGCCCTTGGCGAAGCGGTGGTAGAGCTGCCCGAACGTCCGCCCCGGGTAGGCGATCATGTTGTCGGTGAACCGGTCGACGGCCTCGATCTGCGCGAGGAACTCGGCGTCGTCGATGTGCGTGGCCAGCGCGAGCGGCTTGGTGACCAGCTTCTGGAAGGACGAGAGCTGGAAGGCCCACTTCACCAGCGGTTTCGGGGCACCGCCGAGCAGCTGGTAGCCCTTCGTGATCGGGCCCTTGCCGTTGACCCAGTTGAGCAACGGCCGCAGCGGCGCCACGAGCGGCACCTGGGAGACGTCGATCGGCGAGCCGACCGCGGTCAGGGAGGCGATCGGGAGGTCCGGGCTGTCCGCCGCGGCGAGCAGGCTGAAGATGCCGCCGAGGCTCCAGCCGATGACGTGCACCGGCCGCCCGCCGGCGTGCGCGGACACCTCGCGGACGGCGGTCGGCACGACCTCGTCGATCCAGTGCTCCATGCCGAGGTTGCGGTTCTTGAAGGAGACCTCGCCGTACTCGAGGAGGTACGTCGGCCGCCCGCCCGTCACGAAGTGCTCCACGAGCGAGCACCCGCGGCGCAGGTCGTAGCAGATCGCCGGAGCGGCGAGCGGCGTCACCAGCAGCACCGGGTCGCCGGTCTCCTTGACCGTGCCGGAGGGCCGGTAGTGGTAGACCTCGCGGAGGGTCCCGTCGTCGATCAGCGTGCGCGGCATCGGGCGCAGGTCGGCGAGGCCGCCGTAGAGCACCTTGTGCGCGACGTTGCTGGCTGCGGAGACGACCTGGTCTGGCCCCGGGATCAGGCGCATGGGGAGCAGATCCATGCGCGAAAACTACCTCAGGATCGCCGCGGCGGGCGCGGGTGCTTGGTGTGTGGTCCGACGTCCTCCAGCTCGGTCATGAAGCTGGCGGCCCAGGCCTTCACGTCGTGCTGGCGGATGGTCCTCCGCATCGCGCGCATCCGGCGCGACAGCTCCTTCGGATCGGCCTGGTAGGCCTCGAGCAGCGCGGTCTTCATGCCGTTGATGTCGTAGGGGTTGACCAGCCAGGCCTGCTTGAGCTCGTCGGCCGCACCGGCGAACTCGGAGAGCACGAGGGCCCCGTCGTCCTCGACCCGGCAGGCGACGTACTCCTTGGCGACCAGGTTCATGCCGTCGCGGTAGGGGGTGACGACCATGATGTCGGCGGCGCGGTAGAGGGCGGCCATCTCCTCGCGCGGGTAGGAGGTGTGGAGGTAGCTGATCGCCGGACGCCCGATCCGTCCGAGGTCGCCGTTGATGCGGCCGACCAGGCGCTCGATGTCGTCGCGCAGGATGCGGTACTGCTCGACCTGCTCGCGCGAGGGCACCGCGACCTGCACGAAGACGGCGTCCTCGACGTCGAGGTGCCCGTCGCGGATGAGCTCGCTGAACGCGCGGAGCCGGGCGTAGATGCCCTTGGTGTAGTCGAGCCGGTCGATGCCGAGGAAGATCCGCTTCGGGTTGCCGAGCGCGTCGCGCAGGGCCTCGGCGCGGTCGACGACCTGCTCGGACCTGGCGAGCTCCTCGAAGCCCGCGGAGTCGATGGAGATCGGGAACGCCGCGGCCCGCACCGTGCGGCCGTCGGGGAGGTAGACCAGGTCGCGGTGGGTCTTGTGGCCGACGCGCTGGCGCACCAGGCGGACGAAGTTGGCGGCGGCCTCGGGCAGCTGGAAGCCGATCAGGTCGGCCCCCAGCAGGCCCTCGAGGATCTGGCGGCGCCACGGCAGCTGCTGGAAGAGCTCGGCCGGCGGGAACGGGATGTGCAGGTAGAACCCGATGCGCAGGTCCGGACGCAGGTCGCGCAGCATCTGCGGCACCAGCTGCAGCTGGTAGTCGTGGACCCAGACCGTGGCCTTCTCGGCCGCCAGCTCCGCGGCCTTCTCCGCGAAGCGGCGGTTGACCTTGACGTACTCGTCCCACCACTCGCGGTGGAACTCCGGCTTCGCCACGACGTCGTGGTAGAGCGGCCAGAGGGTGCCGTTGGAGAAGCCCTCGTAGTGGCCCTCGATCTCCTCCTGGCTCATCGACATCGGGACGAGCGAGAGGCCCTGGTCCTCGAACGGCTTGAACTTCTGCCCGACGCCGCCGGGCCACCCGATCCACACGCCGCCGCCGTGGGTGCGCATCACCGGCTCGATGGCGGTCACCAGGCCGCCGGGCGAGCGCCGCCACGTCTTGCGTCCTGACGGCAGGGTGACCCTGTCCACCGGGAGCCGGTTGGCGACGATCACGAGGTCGTGGGCCACGCTGTTCACCTTAGTGGGGAGGGACGAAGTGTCGGGTTGGCTGGATGGTGGCGCGCCGATCGTCCTCATAGCGTCAGGGCCATGACAGAGACGATGCTGATGCCCGTGGTGCAGGTTCCCGCGCAGTCGCCGATGAGACGGGTGCTGCTCGACAGCGCCTACTCCGTCTCGGCCTTCCTGCTCGGACTGCTGTCGATGGTCGTGGTGGTGACCGGACTGTCGGCCGGCCTCGGCACGGTCGTCGTCGCCGGGGTCGGGCTGGTGGTGCTGGTCGCGACGGCGTACGCCGCCCGCGGCTTCGCGCACGTGGAGCGACTGCGGCTGCGGTCGATGGCGGGGGTCGAGGCGCCGTTCCCCGCGTACCTGCGGGCGGCGCCGGGGGCCGGCCGCGTGCGCACGCTCCTCACCCCGCTGCGCGACGTGCAGACCTGGCTGGACGTCCTGTGGTGCGTCGTGACCCTGGTGACCGGCGCCTTCGCGTTCGCCGTGGCGGTGACCTGGTGGGCCTCGACGCTCGGCGGTCTCACCTACTGGTTCTGGGAGCGGTTCATCCCGCGCGGCCCCGACAACACCTCCCTGGCCCAGCTCATCGGCCTCGGCGACTCGCGCAGTGCCGATGTGGCGCTGCAGACCTCGATCGGGCTCTTCGCCCTGGTCACCCTCCCGTTCGTCGTGCGCGGCGCGGCCGCCGCGCACGCCGCTGTCAGCCGGGTGCTCCTGTGCAGCCGGGCCGAGCTCGTCGGCCGGGTGGTCCGGGTCGAGGAGAGCCGGGACTCCGCCCACCGCGCGGAGGCGCGGTCGCTGCGCCGGCTCGAGCGCGACATCCACGACGGCCCGCAGCAGCGGCTGATCCGGCTCGGCATGGACCTCGGTCGTGCGCGGCTGCAGCTCGCCGACGACCCCGAGCGGGCGGCGGAGACGATCGACGCGGCGCTGGCGCAGACCCGCGAGACCGTCGAGGAGCTGCGCGCCCTCTCCCGCGGCATCGCGCCGCCGCTGCTCGTCGACCGCGGCCTCGCCGTCGCGGTCCGGGAGATGGCGTCGGGGCAGTCGATCCCCGTGCGGGTCGACGTCGACGTACCCCCGCTGCCGGAGGCGGTCGAGACCGCCGCCTACTTCGTGGTGGCGGAGGCCCTGACCAACATCGCGAAGCACGGCCAGGCGACCCGCGCCGACGTGACGCTCGCGGTCGACGAGGGCGCGCTGGTCGTGACGGTCGACGACGACGGTCGCGGAGGCGCCCGGATCACCGCGGGACGCGGGCTCGACGGCCTGCGCGAGCGCCTCGCGGGGGTGGAGGGCACCCTCGAGGTCGCCTCGCCCGACGGCGGACCCACCCGGGTCCGTGCGGCGGTGCCGCTCGGGTGAGGCTGTCCTCGTGAGGATCGTGCTGGCGGACGACTCGGTGCTCCTGCGCGAGGGGCTGCAGCTGCTCCTCGCGGAGTCCGGCCACGACGTGGTGGCCGCGGTCGGGGACGGTCCGGCCCTGGTGGGGGCGGCCCTGGCGGAGCGGCCCGACCTGCTGGTCGTCGACGTCCGGATGCCGCCGACGCACACCGACGAGGGCCTGCGCGCGGCGGTGGAGGTACGACGCCAGTGGCCGGCGGCCCGGCTCCTGGTCCTGTCGCAGTACGTCGAGGTGTCCTACGCCGACGACCTGCTCGCGACCGGCGAGGCCGGGATCGGCTACCTGCTGAAGGATCGCGTGACCCGGGTCGCGGAGTTCCTCGCCGCGATCGAGACCGTGGCCGCCGGGGGCACGGCACTCGACCCGACCGTCGTGCGGCAGCTGATGGCCCGCCGCAGTGATCCGCTCGAACGGCTCACGCCGCGGGAGCGCGACGTCATGGAGCTGATGGCCGAGGGCCGGTCCAACGCCTCGATCGCCGACGCGCTCACGGTGACGATGGGGGCGGTCGAGAAGCACACCCAGCGGATCTTCGCCAAGCTCGGCCTCTCGCCCGACGACGACGCCGCCCACCGGAGGGTGCTGGCGGTGGTCCGCTTCCTGCGCGTCGCGGGCTGAGGCGAGGCGCTCCAGCGTGCTCTCTGTCCCACTGATCACACGCGCAACACGACGGCGGTCCGAATGACATTGATGTGATTCGACGCGTATGGTGGTGCCTGGACCACCGTCGACAGCGTGGGGGAGTAGCGCAATGGAACCGCAGCCCGTGGATCGGCTGGACAGCCCGGCCCCGGAGGGGCACGGCACCGCCGACCTCAGCGACCGCGATCGCGAGATCCTCGAGTTCGAGCGCCAGTGGTGGAAGTATGCCGGCGCCAAGGAGACCGCGGTCCGGGAGAAGTTCGACATGAGCTCCACCCGCTACTACCAGGTGCTCAACGCGCTGATCGACCGTCCCGAGGCGCTCGCCTCCGACCCTCTTCTCGTCCGTCGCCTGCGCCGGCTGCGCTCCGAGCGCCAGCGCCAGCGCTCCGCCCGTCGCCTCGGCTTCGAGGTCTGAAAGGTCACTCCGTCATGATCGGTCGTCCTTCCCCCGACCAGCCCGACACCTCCTCCCGCCGCGACGACCGCGGTGCTGTGCTCCCCTCGCCCGTCGTGTGGTTGAGCATGGTCGCGATCGTGCTCGCCGCCGTCGCCTTCGTGACGACGCGGGGCGACAAGTCGGACGAACGTGAGGTCACCACCGCGTCCTCGTCGACCTCGTCCGGGTCCAGCGAGACGACCGACGGCTCCACGACGGCCACGCAGACGCCTGCGGACGACGACGAGGTGACCACGGACGAGCCGACCGGGTCCACCACGCCCGACGAGCCGGAGAAGACCAAGAAGCCGGTCGTCCGTGCCGAGCACGGCGTCGTCGTCTTCAACAACACCACCATCAGCGGCCTGGCCGGCGAGGTCCTCGGCAAGGTCGACGAGGTCGGCTGGAACGGCGTGGCGGCAGACAACTGGTACGGCACCATCCCCGCGACCACCGTCTACTTCCCGGCGGGCCAGCGTGACGCCGGCCAGGCCCTCGCGCTCGACCTCGGCATCCAGCGCCTGGTGCCGGCCGACCCCGCGATGAGCGACACCAACCTGACCGTGATCCTCACCGGTCCGCTCGACTGACGATCTCGGTCGTTCCGACGGCCCGGCAGGGCAGAGACTGATCCCGCGCCGTCCGGGTACCGCGCGATCCGTGATTGGGTGGCGACGTGCAGTTCTCGTCCCGCGAGGGTGAACGACGCTACGCGGAAGTGGTCCGCGTAGCCGGTCGCACCGTCGTCGGTCTCGACTTCGACGGCACCCTCGCGCCCATCGTGGACGACCCCAACCGTGCGCACATCCACGCCGACGCCTCCGAGGTGCTGGTGGACCTGGCGCCCCACGTTGCCGCGATCGCGGTGATCACCGGGCGACCGGCCCGCCAGGCGCTCGACCTCGGCGGGTTGGAGGAGGTCGGCGACGCGATCGCCTCGTCCGGCAAGGAGCTCTACCTCTTCGGTCAGTACGGCAACGAGCGGTGGACCTCGCGGGAGCGCCGGATCATCGCGCCCCGGCCGCCGCGAGGGCTGGCCACCTTCGAGCGCGACCTGCCGCGGACCCTGCGCCTGGCAGGGGCGGCCGACGCCTTCGTCGAGGACAAGGGACTTGCGGTCGCCGTACACACCCGGCGCCTGCCGGACCCCCAGGACGCCTTCGAGCGGCTGCTGCCGCCGCTGCGATCGCTCGCCGAGCGGCACGGCCTGGTGGTCGAGCCGGGCCGCAGCGTGATCGAGGTCCGCTCGCCCGGCGCCCACAAGGGCATGGTGGTGGAGAAGCTCGCGACGGAGCTCGACGTCCAGGGTTTCGTCTTCGCTGGTGACGACCTCGGCGACCTCGAGGCCTTCGAGGCGGTCGACGGTCTGGGGGAGCGCGGCATCGCCGCCCTCCGGGTGTGCTCGGCCTCCGACGAGCAGAGCGCGCTGCTCCCGCTCTCGGACGTCGTCGTCAAGGGGCCGGACGGCGTCCTGGACCTGCTGCGCCAGCTGCGCGCCGACATCGAGCACACCGGGCACTGACCCTCTGTCTCGAATGGCGGACGTCCGTCTCGAATGGCGGGATCTCGATTGGGAAGGACGGCGCCCGCCCGGATAGTTTGGGACCTGCTCATCCAGAGGGACTGAGGGAACGGCCCTGCGAAGTCCCGGCAACCGCCACGAGCCTCCGCCTCCCAGCCAGAGAAGCACGGCCAGGGGAACGGATCGTGGAAAACGGTGCCAAATCCGACCCGATGCGACGGACGCACGGGGCAGATGAGAAGGAGGAACTGTGAGCGCTGTCGTGACCGAGGCCGACTGTCCCGTCGACCCCAACCCGACCACCGGTCCCCGTGAGGGCGCCTTCGGCAACGCCGTCGCCCTGGCCTGCCGCGAGTGCGGCCACCAGGTGACGCTCGGGCCCTTCTACGCGTGCCCGGAGTGCTTCGGTCCGCTCGAGGTGGCCTACGAGTTCCCGGCCGTCACCCGCGAGGAGATCGAGGCCGGCCCGCGCAACATCTGGCGCTACAAGGCGCTGCTGCCGGTGCCGACCGACATCGAGACCAGCCCCAACACCGAGCCCGGCTTCACCCGGCTGCTCCCGGCCCACAACCTCGGCCGCGAGCTCGGCATCGAGAAGCTGTGGGTGAAGGACGACTCGACCAACCCGACCAACTCCTTCAAGGACCGGGTCGTCGCCTGCGCCCTGAGCGCGGCACGCGAGCTCGACGCGAAGGTCTTCGCCTGCCCCTCGACCGGCAACCTGGCCAACGCGGTGGCCGCTGCCGGCGCGCGCGCCGGGATCAAGACGGTCGTGTTCATCCCGAGCAACCTCGAGCAGCCGAAGCAGGTGAACTCGGCGATCTTCACCGAGAACCTCGTGGCGGTCGACGGCAACTACGACGACGTCAACAAGCTCGCCTCGGAGATCGCGGGCGAGGAGGAGGGCTGGGCGTTCGTCAACGTCAACGTGCGGCCCTACTACGCCGAGGGCTCCAAGACGCTCGGCTACGAGATCGCCGAGCAGCTCGGCTGGCGGCTGCCCGACCAGATCGTCATCCCCGTGGCGTCCGGCTCCCAGCTCACCAAGGTCGACAAGGCGTTCAAGGAGCTGATCCAGCTCGGCCTCGTCGAGGACAAGCCCTACCGCATCTTCGGTGCGCAGGCCGAGGGCTGCGGCCCGGTCGCCACGGCCTTCAAGGCCGGCACCGACGCGATCCGGCCGGTCAAGCCCGACACGATCGCCAAGAGCCTCGCGATCGGCAACCCCGCCGACGGCATCTACGTCCTCGACATCGCCCGCCGCACCGGCGGTGCCGTCGAGCAGGTGACCGACGAGGAGATCCGCGCGGGCATCGTGCTGCTGGCCCGCACCGAGGGGATCTTCACCGAGACGGCCGGCGGCACCACGCTCGCGGTCACGAAGAAGCTGGTGGAGACCGGCGTCCTCGACCCGGCCAAGGAGACCGTCGTGATCAACACCGGCCACGGTCTCAAGACCCTCGACGCGGTGTCCGGCCAGGTCAGCGCCGCAGCGACCATCCCCCCGACCTACGCCGCCTTCAAGGCGACCGGCATCTGATCGAGAAGAAGAGGTACACGAGATGAGCGTCAGCGTCCGGATCCCGACGATCCTGCGCACCTACACCGGCGGCGACTCCGAGGTCAGCGCCGAGGGCGCCAACCTCTCCGAGGTGCTCGACGACCTCGACGCCCGGTTCGCCGGCATCAAGGGGCGGATCCTCGACGAGGACGGCAAGCTGCGCCGTTTCGTGAACGTCTACGTCGGCAACGACGACGTCCGCTTCCAGGACGACCTGCTCACCCCGACGCCGGACGGCACCGAGATCTCGGTGATCCCCGCCGTCGCCGGCGGCTGCTGACCCCGGCCGCCTGGCTGTTTGAATGGTCGGGTGACCGACCACCACTACGCGCTCGCGGTGACCTGGGTGGGCAACCGCGGCACCGGCACGAGCGGCTATCGCGACTACGCCCGCAACTGCGTGCTCTCAGCGGAGGGCAAGCCCGACCTGCTCGGCTCGGCCGACCCGACCTTCCGCGGCGACCGGGGCCGGTGGAACCCCGAGGAGCTGCTGCTCGCCGCCCTCGCCCAGTGCCACCTGCTGTCCTACCTGCACTCCGCGGTGAACCACGGGATCGTCGTCACCGGCTACAGCGACGACCCGGTCGGCACGATGAGCCAGGTCGGGCAGGGCGGACGCTTCACCTCCGTCGTGCTGCGACCGCGGGTGACGATCACCGACCCGGCGCAGGCCGACCTGGCCCGGGAGATCCACCGCGAGGCCAGCGAGAACTGCTTCATCGCGGCCTCGGTGAGCTTCCGCACGAGCCGGAGATCGTGGTCGCCGGCTGATCAGCCGGCCTCGGAGAAGGTGGCCACCAGGTCCGACACCGTGAGGGCGAGGTCGTCGTACGACGCTGCCGTCACGAGCACGAACGCCGTGCCGCCGACGACGCGGACGAACACGCTCGCGGTGAAGGTGATCCGACCGTCGAGCCGGACCGGGCGGTAGGCGATCGTGCCCGCACCGAGCGCGGAGTAGATGGTGTCGATCTCGGCGTACGTCCCGTGGTAGTCGGTCGTCGACTTGAGCTCCTCCTCGGTGGGGAACGCGTCCGCGTCCTCACCCGTCACCCACGTGTAGCGCCGCTTCGGGCCGGCCACCAGCACGTCCCCGCGACGGAGCTCGGCTCGGACGACGCTCCCGTTGGTCGTCAGTCCCAGGAGCGCGAGGAGGTCGGCCAGTGCCGGGGCGTTGGCCGGGGCGTCGACCGCGTCCCCGGTGATGACGGTGGAGCGCGCGGGTGCCGCGAACCGCAGGCCCGACGCGGTGTCGACCCAGCGCATGCCGTCGGGGAGCTCGACCGTGTCGGAGGTCGGCGTGCCCTCCGCGTAGCTGTGGTCGGCCCGGTCGGCGTCATCGCCCGAGGAGCAACCCGCGAGGAGCAGCGCCCACGCGGCCAGGGCGGCGGCGTACCGCTGGGGGATCACCGGGGGAGCCTAGGGGAGGCGGGGCCGTCGTACCCGGACATCGCGCGCTGATCTCTGGACTGACAGCCGGTCGACGGTGTGTACTGGAGCCTCGAGACGCTCAGGGAACACAGGGGGTTGGTCATGTGGTGGTTCCTGATCATGGGCGGGGTGGTCGCATTTGTGGCGTTCTGTGCGCTCTACGCCGAGTTCGGGCCGGGCGCGCGGAAGAAGGTCTACGACCGCACCGCCGACACCAGCACCAACTACGCGATCCTGCACGCCCTCGCCAACGGGCGGCGCAACCAGACCTCCGGCAGGCTCTGATCCGCCGCTAGGGTGCCGCGGTGCCCTTGGTCCTGCTCGTCACGTTCGCCCTGATGCCGTCCGGTGAACCGGGCGGCGAGGTGCTCGTCCCGGCCCTGGCCGAGCGCGGCATCGACGCGCGGTGGGTGTGCTGGGACGACCGGACGGTCGACTGGGCCGCGGCCGATCTCGTCGCCGTGCGGTCGGCGTGGGACTACCACCGACGACTGCCCGCGTTCCTCGACTGGGCGCGCTCCGTCGAGGCGGGGACGAGGCTCCTCAACGGCGCCGACGTCTTCGCCTGGAACGCCGACAAGTCCTACCTGGTGGAGCTCGCCGCGCACGTGCCGGTCGTGCCGACCGCGGTGGTCGAGGACGCCGCCCTCGTGCCCGGGCTGAGCGCGGCCCTGCAGCGCTGGGGCACCGTGGTCATCAAGCCCTGCACCGGTGCGGGCGGCCGTGGCGTGGTGGTGGTCCGCGGCATCGGGGACGGGAGCCTCTTCGACCTCGCCCCCGGACCGTGGGTGGTCCAGCCGCTGGTGACATCGGTGCGCACCAGTGGCGAGACCTCCGTCTACGTGCTCGGCGGCCGGGCCGTCTCCCAGGTCGACAAGGCAGTGGCCGGCGAGGAGATCCGCGTCCACGAGCAGTACGGCGGCATCAGCCGCCCCGTCCCGCTCGACCCCTCCCTGGCGGAGGTGGCGGAGCGGGCCGTCGCCGCTGCCGCGGGGCTGTGCGCCGCCGACCTCCCCTACGCCCGCGTCGACCTGATGTCGTGGCAGGGGAAGTCGGTGGTCAGCGAGCTCGAGCTGATCGAGCCCGGTCTCTACCTCGACGTCGATCCGACGATCGCCGAGCCGTTCGCAGACGCGGTCGCCGCTGTCGTCGGCCGTCCGACGCACCCTCCTGGTGCGCTCGGCGCGACGAATTCCGGCGGCCCTCCAACTTCGGGCCCCCCGGCGTGCGTTGATGGGGTGTGAGCACCGACGAGGAGGCGTTCCGCCGCTGGGCGGGTGAGCGGCAGCTCGCGCTCCTCCGCACCGCTGTGCTGCTCACCGGCGACCACCACCGCGCCGAGGACCTGGTGCAGGAGGCGCTCACCAAGGTCGCCCTGCGCTGGCGACGGCTCGCGTCCGGCAACCCGGACGCCTATGCCCGGCAGATCATCGTGCGCGACAACATCTCCTCGTGGCGCAAGCGCCGCAGGGAGCACGTCGTCGCCGAGCCCGTCGACGTCGGCACCCGCGACATCGGCCCGGGCGTCGATCGGCGGCTCCTGCTCGACGATGCACTCGCCGGGCTCACCCCACGCCAGCGGGCCGTGATCGTCCTCCGCTACTACGACGACCTCACCGAGCGCGCCGCCGCCGAGGCGATGGGCGTGAGCGTCGGCACGATCAAGAGCCAGACCAGCCTCGCCCTCCGGCGGCTCCGTGAGGCGGCGCCGGAGCTGGCCGAGCTGTTGAGGGAGGAGTCCTGATGAGCGACCATCGACTGCGCGACCTGCTCGAGGATCGCGTCGCCGAGATCGCCACGGCCGACCTGGTCGACGGTGCGTGGGAGCGGGCCCACGCCGTACGCCGGCGGCGCGCCGCCGTCACCGCCTCGGTCGTCGTGGCCGCGGTCGTCGGCACGACCGGCGTGGTCGTCGGCACGAACGGCGGGCACGACCCGGCGCCGCCGGCCGGCTCGCCGACCAGCACCTCCACCTCCCCGTCGCCGGAGGTGCACAGCGGTCCGAAGGCGCACCGTGCCGGGTCGTACGGCGGTGCCGACGTCTGGTGGGCGCCGGCACCCGCGCAGGAGTGGGAGCTGCCTCCGTTGACCGGCACCCCGCTGCCCCCGGTGGTCGACCTGTCGCCGGGACGGCCCGCGTGGCCCGGAGGGATGGCGGCGGTCGGCATCGTCCAGCTCTGGGGCGACGACCCCGGGCGGGTCGTCGTGATCGGGTCCGACGGGGCGTCGTACACGCTCGACACCTCGCGGCTGGACCCGGTCGCCGACGGTGGGGGCAACCAGCGCCCGCCCGTCACCCAGGCGAGCCTGGCGCCCGACGGTCTCCACGCCTTCTTCGTCCAGGAGCGGTCGCTGGAGGTCTACGACGTCGTCGCAGGATCGTGGGCGAGCATCCCGACCGCCCGGTGGGCGGCCGAGGGCGCGTCGTGGGACTCCGACGGGCTGATCGAGGTGCCGGTCCTCACCTCGGACGCCGGGAGGAAGCGGCTGTTCTCCGCGAGCGGTGAGGACCGGGGGACGACGCTCGACCCGACCCGCACCATCGTGCTCGCGGACGGCGACGACCCCTACGGGCGGGCGTCCTGGGGGAGCGGCGGCTGGTGGGCCGGCTCGCTCTACCTCGCCGGGCCGCTCGAGACCGACGACGGCACCTATCGCAGCATCGACGCGGTCGCCGTGGTCGACGGCACCCTGAGCGGTCGCCCGTTCGCGGCCGACATGGTGCTCGCCATGCGGCCGTGGTCGGGGGACGACGCGCGATGGAAGCAGTGCTGCCCGGTCCTCGGCTGGGCCGACAACCGGACGGTGCTCTTCGAGTCCCGCTGGGCGGGCGCGGCGATCCTGGCGTGGCGGATCGGCACGCCCTACGTCTACCGGGTCTCCGACATCGGCGGGTGGACGCCGGGCGAGGAGTCCTTCGTCGCGAGCTTCGCCGTCGCCGGACGCTGACCTCCCGTCACGTCTGCGGCTCGGTGCGGGTCAGGTCGTCCTCGGAGGCCAGGTCGGCCTGCACCCGCGGGTCGTCCTTGTCGGCGAAGTAGTCCGCCGGCGCGGTGTGGTCGCGACCGTTGGGCACCTTCGCGGCGTTGAGCGCGAGCGTGACCAGTGCCGCCACGACCACGTTGAGGACGAACGCGGTCATCGCGATGTAGCCCATCTCGCCGATGCCGGGGATGTCGGCGACGCTGCCGCCGAAGTGCGAGCCGGTGGCCGGGTTGATCACGCGGTAGGCCGCGACCGTGCCGTAGACCATGCCGACCGCCCACCCCGCCAGCAGCCCCCACCGGTGGAACCAGCGGGTGAAGAGGCTGAACACGATCGCCGGGAAGGTCTGCAGGATCCAGACGCCCCCGAGCAGCTGGAAGTTGATGGCGTTCTGCTTGTCCAACGTCAGCACGAAGACGAGGGCGAACAGCTTCACCACGAGCGACATGAGCTTGGAGACCTTCGCCTCCTCGGCCGGCGTCGCGTCCTTGCGGATCCACTCCTTGTAGACGTTGCGGGTGAAGGTGTTGGCGGCGGCGATCGACATGATCGCCGCCGGCACGAGCGCTCCGATGGCGACCGCGGCGAAGGCGACGCCGGCGAACCACGCGGGGAACTGGTCCTCGAAGAGCTGGGGGATGACCAGCTGCGCGTTGGGCTTGCCGTCGGCGCCGACCGGGTTGGTGCCGGCCGCGAT
Organism: Nocardioides candidus; assembly: GCF_041321175.1. Classification (NCBI taxonomy): domain Bacteria; kingdom Bacillati; phylum Actinomycetota; class Actinomycetes; order Propionibacteriales; family Nocardioidaceae; genus Nocardioides; species Nocardioides candidus. The sequence goes on from NZ_JBGGWC010000001.1 coordinate 1,193,860, forward strand.
GGCGACCCAACCGAGCAGGGCGAGCAGCCCCAGCACGAAGGAGTACGCCGGCAGGATGGCCGCGTTGCGTCGCACGGTGTTGCGGCTGTCGGACGACAGGCTCGCGGTGACCGAGTGCGGGTACATGAAGAGCGCCATGGCGGATCCGAGCGCGAGGGTGGCGTAGGCCCAGTACTGCCCGGCGCCGGGCAGGAAGACGCCGGTGGGCTTGCCGGTCGCCTCGCTGGTCGTCGCCATCTTGTCGCTGGCCGCTCCGAAGACCGCGTCCCAGCCGCCGACCTGCGAGGGCAGGTAGATCACGGCGACGATGACCACCAGGTAGATGAGGAAGTCCTTCACGAACGCGATGACGGCCGGCGCGCGCAGGCCGGAGGAGTAGGTGTAGGCCGCGAGCACGGCGAACGCGACCAGCAGCGGCAGGTCGCGCACGACCACGTTGTCGTTGCCGCCGAGCCCGGCCACCTCGAGGACGGCCTGGATGCCGACCAGCTGCAGCGCGATGTAGGGCATGGTCGCCACGAAGCCGGTGACCGCGACGGCGAGCGAGAGGCCGCGGTCGTCGTACCTGCCCCTGACGAAGTCGGCCGGCGTGACGTAGCCGTGGCGGTGGCTGACCGACCACAGCCGCGCCATGAAGAGGAAGATGATCGGGTAGAGCACGATCGTGTAGGGCACGGCGAAGAAGCCGGCCACGGCGCCGGTGGCGAACATCGCGGCCGGCACGGCGACGAACGTGTAGGCCGTGTAGAGGTCGCCGCCGAGCAGGAACCAGGTGACCCAGGTGCCGAAACGGCGCCCGCCGAGGCCCCACTCGTCGAGGCTGTCCATGTCGGCCGCCCGGCGGAAGCGCGTCGCGAGGAAGCCGAGGACGGTGACCACCAGGAACAGCGCGACGAGCACCGACATCGCCACCCAGTTGACGCCGTCGCCCGCGGCGAGCGGGACGGGCACGCCGAGCGCGCTCATCGTCGCGCCGCCAGGGTGAGCCGGTAGGCGGTCCAGGTCAGCGCCGAGGTCAGGAAGACCCACACGAACTGGTACCAGAAGAAGAACGGGAAGCCCCAGAGCTCCGGCTCGTCCTTCGCGTAGCTGCCGACCCACATCAGGGCGACCACCGGGATCACCAGCAGCACGCCCGCGAGGGCCATCTTGCGCTTGTCGGTTCGGGGGACCGCGGCGTCGCCGGAGCGCGCCGGATCCCGGCCTTCCTTGCCCGAGATCATGCTCGGACGCTACTCACGGTCGGCGCGGCGTCAAGAGGTTGCGTCGCAGCAACGACGCCGCGCTTGCACTCGCCTGGGTCGAGTGCTAAACATGACGTTGGCACTCTCGACATGAGAGTGACAAGTTCCTGGCTCGGTGAGTCGAGGTCAGCAGCGTCGGCGGGAAGGGTCCGTCGGATCGGTCTGGCCGTCCGTCGCGGGCGACGACCCGGGTCCGCCAGACATCTCATTTGCGAAGGAATCGCAGGAGTTATGCCGAAGCTGATTGCTTTCAACGAGGAGGCCCGGCGCGGTCTCGAGCGAGGTATGAACACGCTCGCCGACGCCGTCAAGGTCACCCTCGGCCCCAAGGGCCGCAACGTCGTGCTGGAGAAGAAGTGGGGTGCCCCCACGATCACCAACGACGGTGTCTCCATCGCCAAGGAGATCGAGCTCGAGGACCCCTACGAGAAGATCGGCGCCGAGCTGGTCAAGGAGGTCGCCAAGAAGACCGACGACGTCGCCGGCGACGGCACGACGACGGCGACCGTCCTCGCCCAGGCGATGGTCCGCGAGGGTCTGCGCAACGTGGCCGCGGGTGCGAACCCCATGGGTCTCAAGCGTGGCATCGAGGCCGCCGTCGCCGCCGTGTCCGAGCAGCTGCTCGGCATGGCCAAGGAGATCGAGACCAAGGAGCAGATCTCCTCGACCGCCACCATCTCCGCCGGTGGCGACACCACCGTCGGCGAGGCCATCGCCGAGGCGATGGACAAGGTCGGCAAGGAGGGTGTGATCACGGTCGAGGAGTCGAACACCTTCGGCATCGACCTCGAGCTCACCGAGGGCATGCGGTTCGACAAGGGCTACATCTCGGCCTACTTCGTCACCGACCCAGAGCGCATGGAGACCGTGCTCGAGGACGCCTACGTCCTCATCGCCAACTCCAAGGTCAGCAACGTCAAGGACCTGTTGCCCCTGCTCGAGAAGGTCATGCAGTCGGGCAAGCCGCTCGTCATCATCGCCGAGGACGTCGACGGCGAGGCCCTCTCGACCCTGGTCGTCAACAAGATCCGCGGCACCTTCAAGTCCGTCGCCGTCAAGGCCCCGGGCTTCGGTGACCGCCGCAAGGCCATGCTGCAGGACATCGCGATCCTGACCGGCGGCCAGGTCATCTCCGAGGAGGTCGGCCTCAAGCTCGAGTCGGCCGGACTCGAGCTGCTCGGCCAGGCGCGCAAGGTCGTCATCACCAAGGACGAGACCACCATCGTCGAGGGTGCGGGCGACGCGGGCCAGATCGAGGGACGGGTCAACCAGATCCGCGCCGAGATCGAGAAGTCGGACTCCGACTACGACCGCGAGAAGCTGCAGGAGCGCCTCGCCAAGCTGGCCGGCGGCGTGGCCGTCATCAAGGTCGGCGCGGCCACCGAGGTGGAGCTCAAGGAGCGCAAGCACCGCATCGAGGACGCCGTCCGCAACGCCAAGGCTGCGGTCGAGGAGGGCATCGTCGCCGGCGGCGGCGTGGCGCTCGTCCAGGCCGGGCTCGGCGCGTTCGCCAAGCTCGAGCTCGAGGGTGACGAGGCCACCGGTGCCAACATCGTCAAGGTCGCCATCGAGGCGCCGCTCAAGCAGATCGCGATCAACGCCGGTCTCGAGGGTGGCGTCGTGGCCGAGAAGGTCCGCGGTCTCGAGGCGGGTCACGGCCTCAACGCTGCGACCGGCGAGTACGTCGACATGATCGGCAGCGGGATCATCGACCCCGCCAAGGTCACCCGGTCGGCGCTGCAGAACGCTGCGTCCATCGCGGCGCTCTTCCTCACCACCGAGGCCGTCGTCGCCGACAAGCCGGAGAAGGCCGCCCCCATGGGCGACCCGTCCGGTGGCATGGGCGGCATGGACTTCTGAGCCCACCGGCGGAGAAGTCACTCACGCACCACCACAGGGCCCCTCGCTCCGGCGAGGGGCCCTGTGCCCATTTCCCGGCCAACCTCGGACCAACGGTGCGGACCTAGCCTCACCCCCATGGAGGCACCTGTCACCGACCTGGCGCGCCGGTTGGGCGACACCGGCTACCTGTGCGACGCCGACCTGGCGACGGTCCTCCACCTGGCGCTCGCCATGCACCGGCCGCTGCTCCTGGAGGGTGAGCCGGGCACGGGCAAGACAGCGCTGGCGGAGGCGATCGCCGAGGCGCTCGACCAGCCCCTCATCCGGCTGCAGTGCTACGAGGGCATCGATGCCACCCAGGCGCTCTACGACTGGGACTTCCCGCGCCAGATCCTGCACCTTCGTGCGCTCGAGGCCCTCTCGGGCGGCGTCGACGGTCCGCGGGACGTGGTCGAGGCCGAGAAGGGTCTCTACGACGAGCGGTTCCTCCTGGCCCGCCCGTTGCTGGCCGCGCTCCAGCAGAGCCCTGCGGTGCTGCTGATCGACGAGGTCGACCGCGCCGACGACGAGTTCGAGGCGTTCCTGCTCGAGGTCCTCGGCACCTTCCAGGTGACGATCCCGGAGCTCGGCACCGTGCAGGCCGCGACGCCGCCGGTCGTCGTACTGACCTCGAACCGCACGCGCGAGCTGCACGATGCCCTCAAGCGGCGCTGCCTCTACCACTGGATCGACCACCCGGGCCTCGAGCGCGAGATCGCGATCGTGCGGTCGCGCGCGCCGGAGGTCAGCGCCGAGCTGGCCCGTCAGGTGGTGGGCGTGGTGCAGCAGTTGCGCGACGGCGCCGACCTCATCAAGCCGCCGGGCGTGGCGGAGACCCTGGACTGGGCGCGGGCGCTGCACCACCTCGGCACGACCGAGCTCGACCTCGGCACCGCGGCGCGGAGCCTGGGCGCGCTGGTGAAGTACCGCGACGACGCCGAGCGGGTGCGGGCGGCGCTCGACCGGATGCTGACGCCATGACCACGACCACCCACGAGGCCGACGAGGTGCTGCTCGGCTTCGCGGCGGCGCTGCGGGCGGCGGGCGTCGCGGTGACCCAGGACCGGGCGCTGGCCTACCTCGAGGCGGTCGCGCACGCGGGCCTGGGCGACCGCGCGACGACGAGGGTCGCCGGCCGGGCCACGCTGTGCGCCTCGCCGGAGGACCTGGCCCGCCACGACCGGATCTTCGAGGAGTGGTTCCGCGAGGACCGCGCGCTGACGGTGGCGCCCGACCAGGCGCCCGCGCGGCCGCCGGTGCGGGTGCTGCTGCCCGACGACCTTGCCGACGCCGGAGCCGGTGCGGAGGACGCGGACGGCCCGGTCCGGGCCGCGGTGAGCACCACCGAGGTGCTCCGCCACCGCGACGTCGCCACCCTCGACGCGGCCGATCGCGCCCGTCTGGCCCTGCTCTTCGACGCACTCCCGGTCGCGCCACCGGTGCGCCGGGCGGTCCGTCGCGCTCCTCATCGCCGCGGCGAGGTCGACGCCTCCCGCACCCTGCGCGCGAGCCTGCGCCAGATGGGCGAGCCGGCCCGCATCCACCGGCGGCAGCGCGCCGTGCGGCCGCGGCGGGTGGTGCTGCTGGTCGACGTGTCCGGCTCGATGAGCGGGTACGCCGACGCGCTGCTGCGCCTCGCGCACCGGATCGTCGGCGCTGCGCGCCCCGGTGGCGTCGAGGTCTTCAGCGTCGGCACCCGGCTGACCCGGCTGACCCGGCCGATGGGTCTGCGCGACCCCGATCGCGCCATCAGGGCGGCTGGTGACGCGGTGCCAGACTGGTCGGGTGGCACGCGACTCGGCGAGACCCTCAAGGCATTCCTCGACCGGTGGGGGCAGCGCGGCCTGGCGCGCGGCGCGGTCGTGGTGATCCTCAGCGACGGGTGGGAGCGCGGTGACGCCGCGCTGCTGGGCGAGCAGGTGGCCAGGCTGCGGCGGCTGGCGCACCGCGTGGTCTGGGTCAACCCGCACCGCGGCAAGCCCGGCTACGAGCCGGTGCAGCAGGGCATCGCGGCCGTGCTGCCGCACGTCGACGACCTCCTCGCCGGCCACTCGTTCGCGACCTTCTGCGCGCTGCTGGAGGTGATCGGCGATGCGTGAGGTGCTGCCCGAGCTGCTGAGGTGGTGGGAGGCCGGCGAGACCGTCGGCGTCGGCACCGTGATCGCGACCTTCCAGTCCGCGCCGCGCCCGCCGGGCGCCTCGATGCTGGTCGGGCCGGACGGCTCGGCGGTGGGATCGGTCTCCGGAGGCTGCGTCGAGGGAGCGGTCTACGAGCTGGGGCAGGAGGTGGTCGCCTCCGGCACCCCGGTGCTGCAGCGCTACGGCGTCAGCGACGACGACGCGTTCGCGGTCGGCCTGACCTGCGGCGGGATCCTCGACGTCTACGTCGAGCGCGTCGACCAGCAGACCTTCCCGGAGCTCGGCGAGATCGCCCGCGAGATCGAGGCGGGCAGCCCGATCGCCGTGGCGACCGTCGTCGAGCACCCCGACCCGGCCATGCTCGGTCGTCGCGCCCTGGTGCGGGCCGACGCGATGAGCGCGAGCCTGGGCTCGGAGCGGATCGACGACGCGGTGCACGACGACGCGCTCGGACTGCTGGCTTCGGGCCACAGCGGCACGCTCACCTACGGTCCCGACGGGGAGCGCCGCGGCGAGGGCATGCGGGTGTTCGTGTGGGCGTTCGCGCCCCGCCCGCGGATGCTCGTCTTCGGCGCGATCGACTTCGCGGCGGCGGTGGCCCGGGTCGGCAGCTTCCTCGGCTACCACGTCACCGTGTGCGATGCCCGGCCCGTCTTCGCCACAACCAGCCGCTTCCCCGATGCCGACGAGGTCGTCGTCGACTGGCCGCACCGCTACCTCGCCGCCGAGCACGAGGCCGGCCGGATCGACCCGCGGACGGTGGTCACCGTGCTGACGCACGACCCCAAGTTCGACGTACCCCTGCTCGAGGTCGCGCTACGCCTGCCCGAGCTCTCCTACGTCGGCGCGATGGGCTCGCGCCGCACGCACGACGACCGCCTCGCCCGGCTGCGCGAGGCCGGGCTGACGGACGCCGAGATCGATCGGCTGAGCAGCCCGATCGGGCTCGACCTCGGCGCGCGTACCCCCGAGGAGACCGCGATCAGCATCGCCGCGGAGATCGTCGCCGGCCGCTGGGGCGGGAGTGGCGAGCCGCTCGCGACCACGGCCGGACGGATCCACCGCGACCTCTCGTGAGGGTTGCGGACCGGGCCTAGAGTGGCGGACATGGCGCGTGCGGAGCTGCAGGCCCGACGGACCGAGGCGGTCACCGCCTGGGCGCGCTTCATGGAGCACGCCGGCGACGTCGACCGGCTGGTGCGACCCGAGATCCTGCACAGCTGGACCCGCTCCGAGGCCGCGTTGCCGCCGAGTGTCGAGGCGGCGCCGCTGGCCGACGAGTCCGAGACGGCCTCGCTCTGGAAGGGCTCGCCGCTGCAGGTCGCGGTGGAGCGGGTCGAGGAGGAGCTGCGCCGCACGGCCGAGGACGGCGACCTCGTGGTGGCCGTCACCGACCCGCAGACCCGGATCCTCTGGACCTACGGCGGCAGGGTGATGCGCCGCCGCGCGGAGAGCGTGAACTTCGTGGCCGGCGGGCGGTGGGACGACCGCTCCGTCGGCACCAACGCCCTCGACCTCGCCAACCGTGCCGACCAGCCCTCGATGGTCTTCAGCGCCGAGCACTACGCGCCCATCGTGCACAACTGGGTCTGCTGGGCGGCACCCGTGCACGACCCCGTCAGCGGCGTCCGGCTCGGCGTGCTCGACATCTCCACGACCTGGGACCGCACGCACCCGATCGGCCTGGCGACCGCCCGCGTCCTCGCGACCCTGATCGAGCAGGCGATGCCGAGCTCGCGGATGCTGCACGGCGACGAGGTGACGGCCGACCCCGGCCTGGTGATGACGCTGCTGGGCACCGCCGAGACTCGCATCGACGGGCAGCGGTTGCTGCTCAACCGCCGCCAGACCGAGGTGCTGGCGCTGCTCGCCCTGCACCCCGAGGGCCTCTCGCTCGACCAGCTCCACGCCATGCTCTACGGCGACGAGGCCGTGACGTTCTCCACGCTCAAGGCCGAGGTCTCCCACCTGCGCCACGCCCTCGGCGGCCAGCTCGCCTCGCGGCCCTACCGGCTGCTGATGCCGATCGCGACGGACGTCGAGCACGTGCTCGCCCTGCTGCGCCGTGGCCAGGTCGCGGCCGCGCTCGACGCGTACGGCGGCGACCTGCTTCCCGGCACCAACAGCCCCGCGCTCGCGGAGATGGCCGACTACCTCGCCGTCGCCGTCCGTGAGGCGCTGCTGGCCGACCCGTTGCCCGACGCGGTCCTGCGCTACAGCGAGCTTGCGCCGTACGACTCCGAGGTGCTCGAGGTCTGCCTCGCCTCGCTGCCGGCCGTCAACGGCCGCGCGCACCCCGCCGTGCCGCTCCTGCGCGCCCGGCTGGCGATCGCCACCTCCGCTGGTTGAGGCGCGGGCCCAGCGAGCCTCGCAACCGCGCAACCATCCGCCAACCTTCGATCCCTAGCGTGACCTGGGTCACCGACCCAAGGGAGCGTCATGACCCGGATCAACCTCACCGTCGACGGTCAGCAGGTGGCCGACGACGTCGAACCCCGCATGCTGCTCGTGCACTACCTGCGCGAGCGCCTCGGGAAGACCGGCACCGTCGTCGGTTGCGACACGAGCAACTGCGGCGCCTGCACCGTCCACCTCGACGGGACCAGCGTGAAGTCCTGCAACGTGCTCGCGGTCCAGGCCGACGGGGCCGCGGTCACCACGATCGAGGGCATCGCCACCGACGGCGCCCTGCATCCGGTGCAGGAGGCCTTCCGCGAGTGCCACGGGCTCCAGTGCGGCTACTGCACGCCCGGCATGATCATGCAGACCATCGACCTGCTCAACGACGATCCCGACCCGTCGGAGGAGGCGATCCGGCTCGGTCTGGAGGGCAACCTCTGCCGGTGCACCGGCTACCACAACATCGTCCGCGCGGTGCAGCACGCCGCCGCCGGCTCGGACCGGGCCGAGGGGGCGAGCGCATGAGCACCACGCAGGACGCGCCGGCCCGGGAGGTCGGGCGCGACCGCCGCCGCAAGGAGGACCAGCGACTCATCACCGGCCGCACCCGCTGGACCGACAACATCCAGCTGCCCGGGATGCTCCACCTGGCGATGGTGCGCAGTCCCTTCGCCCACGCGAGGATCACGAGCATCGACACCACGGCCGCCAAGGCGGCGCCCAACGTGGTCGACGTCTTCACGGGCCGCGAGGTCGCCGACGTGCAGGGCGTGATCGCCAACGCCTGGCCGCTCAGCGACGAGCAGAAGACGCCGGACCACGCGCCGATGCCGGCCGAGCGGGTGAGCTTCGCGGGCGAGATCGTCGCCGTCGTGGTCGCGCGCACCGCCGCCGAGGCGCGGGACGCGGCCGAGCTGGTCGAGGTCGACTACGAGGAGCTCCCGGTCGTCGTCGACCTCAAGGAGGCCGCCGAGGACAAGGTGCTCGCGCATCCCGACCTCGGCACCAACGTCTCCGCCGTGTGGACGCTGGACTCCGAGGAGGGCGGCACCGGCGGCAACGTCGACGAGGCGATCGAGGCGGCCCGTGCCGACGGCATCGTGATCGAGCGGGAGTACCGCCAGCAGCGCCTCATCCCGGCCTTCATGGAGCCGCGGTCCACCGTGGTCGACCCCACCGGCGAGCAGTACGTCGTCTGGTCGGCCACCCAGATCCCCCACATCGCGCGCTTCCTGCTGGCGGCCACGACCGGGACACCGGAGTCGAAGATCCGCTACGTCGCCCCCGACGTGGGCGGCGGCTTCGGAGGCAAGCTGCAGACGACGCCGGAGGAGTGGCTGACCTTCCTCGCGGCGAAGCGGACCGGCAAGCCGACCAAGTACACCGAGACCCGCTCGGAGTCGTTGATGGCGGCCCACCACGGCCGCGACCAGTGGCAGCGGCTGACCCTGGCGGCCGGCAAGGACGGCCGCGTCACCGGCCTGAAGGTCGACCTGCTCGCCGACCTCGGCTCCTACGTCGGCATCGTCGGCGGCGGCGTGCCGGTGCTCGGCGCCTGGATGTTCAACGCGATCTACAAGTGGGACGCCTACCGGTTCACGACCACCAACGTCCTCACCAACAAGGCCTGGGTCGACGCCTACCGTGGCGCGGGGCGGCCGGAGGCGACGTACGCCATCGAGCGGTTGATGGACGAGCTCGCCGCCGAGGTCGGCAAGGACCCGCTCGAGGTCCGGGAGATGAACTGGATCAAGCACGAGGAGTTCCCCTTCACCACGGTCGCGGGCATGACCTACGACTCGGGCAACTACGAGGCCGCGACCGCGCGGGCGAAGGAGCTCTTCGGCTACGACGAGCTGCGGGCCGAGCAGCAGCGGCGACGCGACAGCGGTGACCCCGTCCAGCTCGGCATCGGCGTCTCGACGTTCACCGAGATGTGCGGCCTGGCGCCGTCACGCGTGCTCGGCAGCCTCAACTACGGCGCCGGTGGCTGGGAGCACGCCGAGATCCGGATGCTCCCGACCGGCAAGGTCGAGGTCATCACGGGCACCTCGCCGCACGGGCAGGGGCACGAGACGGCCTGGTCGCAGATCGTGGCCGACCGGCTCGGCGTACCGTTCGAGGACGTCGAGGTGCTGCACGGCGACACCCAGGTCTCGGTGCGCGGGCTCGACACCTACGGCTCCCGGTCGCTGGTGGTCGGCGGTGAGGCGCTGGTGCTGGCCGCCGACAAGGTGGTCGAGCGCGCCAAGCCCATCGCCGCCCACCTGCTCGAGGCGTCGCCCGACGACCTGGAGTTCACCGGTGGCCGGCTGCAGGTGCGCGGCACCGACAAGGGCGTCACGATCCAGGAGGTCGCGACCGCCGCCTGGGCGGCCCACGACCTGCCGGACGGCGTGGAGCCCAACCTCGACGCGTCGGCGACCTACGACCCGGTCAACTTCTCCTTCCCGCACGGCACCCACCTGTGCGCGATCGAGGTCGACACCGAGACCGGCGGCGTGAAGATGCGCAAGTACGTCGCCGTCGACGACATCGGCAACATCATCAACCCGCTGATCGTGGCCGGCCAGGTGCACGGCGGTCTCGTCCAGGGCATCTCCCAGGCACTGTGGGAGGAGGCGACCTACGACGACAACGGGACCCTCGTCTCCGGCTCGTTCGTCGACTACCTGCTGCCCACGGCGGCCGACACGATCAGCTTCGACATCGACCACACCACCTCCCCGAGCACGACCAACACGCTCGGGACCAAGGGCGTGGGGGAGGCCGGCACCATCGCCTCGACGCCGGCCGTGGTCAACGCCGTCGTCGACGCCGTGCGCCACCTCGGCGTCCGCGACATCCAGATGCCGTGCACCCCCGAACGGGTGTGGCGGGCCGTCAACAGCGGGTCGTCCGGAGGGGCGACGACCGAGGCGGCGGCCCCGCACTTCGACGCATCGACCGGCATGTCCGGCACCGTGGACCGCGCAGAAGGAGACGTCCAGTGATCCCCGCAGCCTTCGAGTACGTCGCCCCCACCTCGGTCGAGGAGGCGCTCCAGGCGCTGGCCGAGCACGGCGACGAGGCCAAGATCCTGGCAGGCGGCCAGAGCCTCCTGCCGGTGCTCCGCATGCGGCTCAACGCCCCCGAGTGGGTGATCGACCTGGGCCGGATCGACGCGCTGCGGGGCATCCGGGACGAGGGCGACCACCTCGTCATCGGTGCGATGACCACCCACACCGAGGTCGGGACCGACCCGCTCGTGCACGAGCACGCCCTGCTCATCAGCAAGGCGGTCACCCACCTCGCCGACGCGCAGGTGCGACACCGCGGCACGTTCGGCGGGGCGCTCGCGCACGCCGACCCGGCCGGCGATCTGGGGGCGCCGGCACGGGCCCTCGGCGCGTCGTTCGTCCTCGCCGGCCCCGGCGGGTCGCGCACGGTCGCCGCCGACGACTTCTTCGTCGACCTCTTCGAGACCGCGATCGGCGAGGACGAGATCCTCACCGAGGTGCACGTCCCGAAGCGGACCGGCTGGGGCGCGCACTACGAGAAGTTCGTGCGCGTCGCCCACCAATGGCCGATCGTCGCGGTCGCGGCGACCGTCCGCCTCGACGGCGACACCATCGCCGAGGCGCGGATCGGGCTCACGAACATGGGTTCCACGCCGTTGCGGGCAGAGGGCGTGGAACAGGCCCTGGTCGGGAAGCCGGCGAGCGCGGACGCCGTACGCGAGGCTGCGGCGCAGGCCGCCGACGGCACCCAGCCGCCGTCGGACCTCAACGGCGACGCCGACTACCGGCGCCACCTGGCGACCGTGCTGACGGCGCGCGCGGTGCTGGCTGCGGCAGGGCGCTGATGGACCTGACGCACCGCTTCACCGTGCCGACCGGCGTCGAGGAGACCTGGGCACACTTCCAGGACATCGCCTCCGTCGCGCAGTGCTTCCCGGGCGCCCAGGTCACCTCGGTCGAGACGGTCGAGGGCGTCGAGAGCTTCACAGGCACCTGCAAGGTGAAGCTCGGCCCGATCGCCCTCGTCTACGCGGGCTCGGGGCACTTCGTCGAGCGTGACGAGGCCGACCACCGCTTCGTCGTCGAGGCCAAGGGCCGCGACAAGCGCGGCAACGGTACGGCGGGCGCGACCGTCACCCTGACCATGGCCGCCGCCGGGGAGGCCACCGACGTGCAGGTGGTGACCGACCTGGCCATCACGGGCAAGCCCGCCCAGTTCGGTCGGGGCGTGATGCAGGACGTCTCGGACAAGCTGCTCGGCCAGTTCGTCGCGTGCCTCGAGCAGCGGCTGACCGCCGATGGGTCGCCGGCCGACGCCGCGGACCAGGACGTCGACCAGGACGCCGGGCCGGCGTCCGTGCCGACAGGCGCGGCGGCGGTGGCGCAGGAGCCCGGGGCCGATCCCGACGCCGGTCCGGCGTCCGCGCCTGCTCCCGCGCCCGCGCCACCGCTCCGCCCGTCGCCACCCGCCGCCGATGACGCCCTCGACCTGGGCGCGACCGTGCTGCCGGTGCTGCTCAAGTCCTACCGCAAGCAGCTCGTCGCCGGCGTGCTCGGACTGCTCGCCCTGCGTTGGGTGCTCCGCCGGCTGCGTCGCTGACCTCGCCCCCGAGCGGGTCAGTCGCGCAGGGCGTCGTCGAGGGAGACGTTGCGGTCTGCGTGGGGGTCGGGCACCGGGTCGGTGTCCACCGTCGCGATCGTGTCGTCGAGCCGCGTGCTCGGCGGGAGCTCGGAGAAGTCCGCGCGTCGCTCGTCCATGCCGCGAGCGTACGCCGCGCAAGCGCGTCGCCGCAGCCCCGCAGCGCAAGCGCAGTCGTGTGCCTGAGCACCTGCTCTGGGCCGGTCTGAGGCACACGACCCCTCACGCCGACGACACAGGGCCCCCGCCGATGGCGGGGGCCCTGCGACTTGTGCACGGTGCTGTCAGTGCGTGCTGCCGGTCAGGGCAGCGTCGACAGCGGGAGGGCGCCGACGACCTGCGCGAGCAGGTCGGCGACGACCGGGTTGGTGGTGACGTCGTTGATCGCACCGTTGGTCGCCGAGTCGACCGCGGTGATCACCGAACGCACCGTGGGGTTGGGCTGGGTGGCTGCGTCGACCAGCTCGTCGAAGCCGACCCGGACCGGGTTGTCGAAGATCGCGACACCCGTGCCGAGCATGAAGTCGACCGTCGAGCAGCCCGTCGTGCCGATCGGGGACTCGCTCGCCGACCACGTCGCCGTGCCGAGGAAGTCCATCCGCTTCGGGTTGGCCACGTGGGTGGGCGAGCTGACGAACGGCTCGACCCACACCGGGTAGCCGTGCGGCTCGTTGTCGGCCGTGTCCACCCCGATCACCGCGCTGGCGGTGTTGAGGAGCGGCGCGTTGGCGCTGACGAAGTCACCCTCGATGCTGAACACCGGACCACCGACGATCGCTCCCAGCGGACCGGCGGCAGGCACCGACGGCAGCAGGTCCGAGGTCCGCACGTTGTAGCCGGAGTCCTCGGTCGGGGTGTAGCGCCGGTCACCGTTGGCCGACGAGGCCGAGCTGGCGACGCACGCGCCGCCGGTCAGCCGCAGGTTGGCGTAGATGTCGAGCAGCACACCGGCCTGGACGGTGCCGGTGGAGCGCAGGTGCACGCCGCCCTCGGTGCCGGTCGGGTCGATCTGCAGACCGTTGAGCAGGCTCAGGGTCGTGGTGTTCTTGTTGCCCGCGAGCACGACCTGGGTCGCCAGCAGCGCCGGCAGGTCGATGTTCTTCGCGGCCAGCTTCGTGCTCAACGTGGCGAGCGCGTCGTGGTAGTACGCGTCGTTCGGTCCGAGCGACATCAGCACCCGCTGGTGGCCGTCGATCGCGACGTTGGCGATGAATGCCTTGGTCTGCAGGTCGAAGATGCCCTGCAGGCGGTTGACCTTCCCGCCGGTGATCACCGTGGGGTACTGGGTGATCATCAGCCGCGGCGTGCACCCGAGGTCGGGGTTGCACGGCTTGGCGGCCGAGGGCAGGCAGGTGTCCGGGTCGGTCGCGCACGTCTCGGGGTCCGAGGGCAGTGCGAACGAGCCGTCGAGGGCGTAGAACTTCGCCTTGCCGCTCAGCACGCCGGTCGCGTCGTTGCCGATCCGTGCCGAGACCTCGGCGGGCGAGGCGTTGGCCTGGATCACGCCGTTGCCGAGCACGTCGGTGAACTTGTACTGCCACGGCCGGTAGACGAACGTGTCGGTCTCGACGACGTCGCCGGTCACGAGGGTGGTGTTGGTGGCGCCGGGGTGCCCCACCACGCACGGGCCGTTGTTGCCCGTCTTGACCATGTTGCGGTTCGTCGTGGTGACCGTGTAGACGCCGGCCGGGCGGCCGTCGAGGTCCAGCGACACCTTCATGCCGTGGTAGGTGCTGCCCGGGAAGTCGCCGAGGTAGTTGGCGTTGCCCGGCGCCGGCTGCGGGTTGAGCGGCTGGTTGGTCGGGCTGGTGAAGAAGCCGCCGAGCGCGATGTTGCGCGCCGGGCTGGTCTGCGTGAGCACCGTGTTGCCGTCCGGGTCGGTGACCGTGACGATCGTGCGGGCGGAGTTGTTGGTGCCCGCGGGGTTGTCGCCCTTGCAGGTGGTCGTGTTCGCGAGGTAGGACGCCGCGGAGACCGGGTTGATCGCCGAGGTGGCGGTGGAGCGGAAGTAGCCCATCGCGGCGACGTCGACCTTGATGTCGACGGTGCCGTCGCGTACGACGGGGGGCGAGCCGGGTTCGGTCGGCGAGACCGTGGTCTCACCGGATGCGGTACCCGAGGCCCCGAGGGCGCCGAGCGTGGAGATGACGAGAGTGCCCACCGCTGTGAAAGCGACCCGAGAAAGGGACGGGCGCGAGAAGCGCCGCACGGTGATGGACAATTGTTCTCCCCATGAGGTGGTCGGACGTGTGGTGCACATCACTGGAACGTGTTCCAGTGACCAGTCAAAGATTTGACTACCCCTGAGTTACGTGGGGGGCCCAACTATTTGTCGAGCGGCCTAGACCGGTCCGTGCCCGCCGACGTCACCAGTGGTACTCGGAGTAGTCCCGGTCGAGGTGGGAGTCGTCGTACTGCTGCTGCTCCTCGATCGCGCCGTCGTTGCGCTTCTCGAGGCGACGTTCCTTGCGCTGTTCCTCGCGCTGCTGCCGACGCTCCTCGGGGGACTGTCCGCCGTCCTTGTCGTCCTGCGGCTGCTGCTTGCCCTGGTCCTTCTTCTTGTCCTTGTCGGGCTTCTGGTCCTGCGACTGCTGCTGCTGCAGCTTGTCGCGCAGCCGCTTGTCGACCGCCGCGGCGTCGTCGGTCTGGTCCTGTCCGCGTCCCGAGTCGGTCGGGCAGCGGCCCTCGGCGAGCACGTCGATGCCGGCCTGCCACTGCGCCTGTGCCTCGTCGGCCCCGTCGGCCGCGCCGTCGTCGAGCGCGTTGTCGCCGAGCGTCTCGTGGGCGAGCGCGGCGTTGATCCGCACCGTGCACTCGTCCTCGTGCGGCACGTCCTCGAGCGCCTTGCCGTAGAGGTCGAGCGCGCCGTCGAGGTCGCCGCCGGCATGACGGGCGGCGCCCTCGTCGAACGAGCTCACCCAGGGCTCGAACCAGTTGAGCGAGCCGTTGGAGGAGAACTCGCCCGCGGCCGCGAGGTAGTTGCCGTCGGTGAAGCCGGACCGGCCGTCCCGGTCGTGGGACAGCATCACCAGCACCTTGAGGGCGAAGAGCAGCGCCAGCACCAGCGGCACGAGGCCGGCCAGCACCAGGACCAGGCGCGTCCGACTGCGGGTCACCGGGACACCAGCTCCTCCGCCGGCTCGGGCGCCGCCTGCAGCGCGTGGTGGGAGGTCCAGAGCGCCCGCCACCACGAGCGCAGCTCGACGAGCACGAGGGCCAGCAGCAGGAGGCCGAAGAGCCAGGTCAGGTCGTGCTTCGCGGGGGCGTCGCCACTGCCGTCCTGCGCGTACGACGCCTCGAACCCGTCGGCGATCGCGGTCATGCCGCCCGGCTCGGTGCGGTGCACGTAGTCGACACCGAGCTGGTCGGCGATGGTCTGGAGGTTGTCCTCGTCGATGCGGGAGATCGCGTCCTCCCCGGTGGCCTGGTCGTAGACGTAGCCCTCCTCGTCCGACAGGTCCTGGGCCGCGGGCATCTTGGCTCCGTCGGAGGTGCCGTACCCGAGGACCACGCCGCCACCGACGAGGTCGTCGAGCTCGGCGAAGGACTGCTGCTCGCCGTCGTCGGTGTTCTCGCCGTCGCTGACGAGGACGACGACCTGCCGTCGGTCGGGGTGCTGGGCCTCGGCCCGCTCGAGCACGGACTTCATCAGGCCGAGCGGCCGGTCGACGCGGGAGCCGGTGCCGTCGAAGGGTCCCTCGAGCCGCAGGGTGTCGACCGCCGTGGTGAAGGTCGCGGTGTCGCTGGTGTAGGGCAGCTCGAGCGTGGCGTCACCGCCGAAGGTCAGCAGCGCGAAGCGTGATCCCGGCAGCGCCGCGGCCAGGTCGGTCAGGTCGCGCTCGACACCGTCGATCCGTGGACGGCCCTGGTAGTCCAGGGCCGCCATCGAGCGGGTGCGGTCGACCACGACGAGCACGTCGACGTCGCTCGACCGGGTCGACGAGGCACGCGTGCCGAAGCCGGGCTGCCACAGCACGACCATGAGGACCACGACGATCGCGACGCGGCGGGCGACGACGAGAGCAGCCGGCGGGATCGCGCTCATCGGGCCCTCCGGTCGGCCAGTGCGACCAGACCCTGCCCGGCCCACACCAGCACCAGGAGGAGCACGCCGATGCTCGCGATCACCTGTCCGGTGTGCGGCTCGTCGACGGTCTGCACGAGGGGCGGCTTGTGCACCTCGGCCGCCTTGAGGGCGTCGATCCGGTCGACGACGTCGGCGGCGGAGCCGCCGTTGCCCAGCTCGCCGAAGGAGCCGCCCGTGCGCTCGGCGAGCGCCTGCAGGCCGTCGATGTCGCCCTCGCGATCGGGCTCGCCCGGGTTGGCGATCACGTGGACCGCGACATGGCGCTCGGCGGCGTAGTCGGCAGCCTCGGACAGGTCGAAGACGCCTTTCCCGCGCTGCTCGCCGTCGGTCGCGAAGATGACCGCGCGGCCGCGATCGGTCTTCAGCTTGTCGAAGCGCTGGACGCACGAGACCAGGCCGTCGGCCACCAGCGACGACTGGTACTGCCGGTTCTCCGTCCACGTGCCGGCCGTGTAGTCGTCGAACTCCTGGCTCGGCAGGAGGTCGCTCCAACCGTTGAACGCCTGCTCGGCCTCGTCGAGGCGGTCGAGCACGAAGCCGTAGTCGTCGGTCAGGGGGAACTTGGTGATCGCCGAGTTGTTCCAGACCGTGAGCCCGATCCGCTCGCCCTGAAGACCGCGGACGATGTCGCGCAGCTCCTCGATGACCTCGACGTTCCACGGCGCCGTCGAGCCGGACGCGTCGAGGCACAGCATGATGTCGCGCGACGAGGCGTCGCGCTGCACCACGTCGGTCTGCTGCACGCGTCCTCCGAGGAGGATCCCACCGGCGCACGCGACGAGGGCCGCGAAGGACCCCACCACCCCGAAGAGCTGGCGTCGTTGGACGAGCGTCCGGTAGCGCGGGAGGGCGCGCAGCCGCGCGGCATGGGCGACGTACGACGCCCCGGCCGGCGTACGTCGCGACCAGATCCGCAGCCAGGCGGCGAGCAGCGCCACGAGGAGCAGCACGAGCAGCGCCACGAGCCACGGCCAGCGCAGCCCGCTCTCGGTCACCGTCCAGGTCAGCCCCACGTCGACACCAGCCTCCGCGCGCGGTCGACGGCGTCGGCGAAGCGTTCTTGGGCCTCGCCGATGTCGTCCGGGGCGAACTCGGGCGGGTACATCAGCTCGATCGTCTCGGCGAGCACGCCCGGCGCCTGGCGCCGGAAGTCCGCGAGGGCCATGGTCGTCGCGGGCAGGTGGGTCACCAGGCCGGCGTACGACCGGACGGTCTCGCTCAGCTGCTGGTGGCCGGCGCGTGCGGTCGTGCGGCCGGCCCGCACGTCGCCCTCGATGCGGTCGATGCGGTCGAGGTGCTCCTGCTGGGCCGTGCGTTCGGGACGGGGCGCCCAGACGGTCGTGGCCGGTGCGCGCTCGCGCGTGAACCACACGACGGCGACGTAGTAGAGCGCCACCAGCACGAGGGCCAGGAGGGCGAGCCAGATCCACCGGTCGCCGTAGGCGACCGGGCCGTGGAACTCCGGCTGGAGGTCACCTGCGGCGCGCATGGCGGTGCCTCTCGAGCATTCGGAAGACCGCGGCGATCGCGGAGTCGGTGTCGCGGACCTGCTCGTGCACCACGCCCAGCTGGTCGAGCCGCCGGCGCACGTGGTGCTCCTCGCCGGCGACGAGGGCGGCGTACTCCTCACGCAGCTGCGGGTCGCCGCGCAGCCACTCCGGGACCTCGGTCCGGGCGTCGATGTCGACGAGCCGGCGGGGCGCGCCCGTCACCATGGTGGGGTCGAGGTCGCCGATGGTCAGGAACAGCACCTCGTGCTGCGCGGTCAGCCGGCGCAGCGACTCCGCGAGCTCCTCGGAGATCCGGGTCTCGTCGGAGACCACGACCAGGATGCCGCGCCGGCGGATCGCCTTGGCGGTGTAGTCGAGGACGGCGCGGAGGTCGCTCGGAGCGGCGTCGGGTGTGATCGCGTCGTGGACGTGACCGAGGAGCCGCTCGAGGTAGAGCTCGCCGTTGTCGGGCGGCCGTGCGTGCTGGCGCCGGGCGTCGCCGTGCACCAGGGCGACGAGATCGCCGTTGCGGACCGCGAGGTAGCCCATCACGCCCGCGACGAACACGGCGAGCTCCCGCTTGTCGTGCCGGGCGTCGTTGAGCGCCGCCATGCTGCGCCCGGTCGAGACGGCCAGGATGATTGTGTGCTTGCGCTCGGCGACGTAGCGCCGTACGAGCAGAGTGCGGCTGCGGGCCGACGCCTTCCAGTCGATGTCCTTGACGTCGTCGCCGCGGACGTACTCCCGCAGGTCGTTGAAGTCGATGCCGCGCCCGACCTGGATCGCGGCGTACTCGCCCTGCAGCATCCCGCGCACCTTGCGGTGGGCGTGGATCGAGAGGCGGGTCTTGACCCGGGTCAGGTGCGCGGCCATCGGACCACCCGCGCCTACGGCGTCGGCACGGCGCGGAAGACCGCGTCGATGATGCTCTCGGGCCGCACCCGGTCGGCGAGCGCCTCGAAGCTGAGGTGGATCCGGTGCCGCAGCACCGCGTGGCGCAGCTCGCGCACGTCCTCGGGGATCACGTAGTGGCGACCCTGCACGATCGCCATCGCCCGCGCGGCCTGGAAGAACGCGATCGACCCGCGCGGGCTGGCGCCGATCTCGACGTAGGCGCCGAGCTCGGGGCCGAGGTGCTGGCCCACGTGGCGGGTGGCGCGCACGACCGCGACGACGTAGCGGCGGATCGCCGGGTCGACGTAGACCCGCCGGACCATCTCCTGCAGCTCGACGACGTCGCCGATCGTCGCGACCGGGTCGATCCGGTCGCCGTGCTGACCGAGGGTGCCGTCGCCGATGCGGTCGAGCACCATCAGCTCGTCGGGCTCGCCGGGGTAGTCGACGACCTCCTTGAGGAGGAAGCGGTCCATCTGCGCGTGCGGGAGGACGTAGGTGCCCTCCTCCTCGATGGGGTTCTGGGTGGCGAGCACCATGAACGGCTGGGGCAGCGGGTGGATCGTGCCCGCGATCGAGGTCTGTCGCTCCTGCATCGCCTCGAGCAGGGCGGACTGGGTCTTGGCGCTGGCCCGGTTGATCTCGTCGAGCAGCACGAAGTGGGCGTGGACCGGGCCGAGCTGGGTCTCGAACTCGTGGTTGCGCGGGTCGTAGACCTGGGTGCCGATGATGTCGCTCGGCAGCAGGTCGGGGGTGCACTGGATCCGCGAGAACCCGGCGCTGACCGCCTGCGCGAGGGTCGAGGCTGCCAGCGTCTTCGCGAGGCCGGGCACGGACTCGAGCAGGATGTGGCCCTCCGAGAGCAGCGTCACGAGCAGCGCCGTGCGCACCCGCTCCTGGCCGACCACCCGGCTCGAGAAGGCGGCGGAGATCCGGTCGATCGCGTCGGTCGCGCGCGCCACGTCGTCGGCGGTCAGCGGCGCGCTCTGTCGTTCGGTCCCCGTGGTGCTCATCGTCGGACAACCTACCCGGCAGGCGGCTGCCTCACTCCCGAGCGGCGAGCCGGCTGCGGAAGTCGTCGTCGCGGCGCAGCCGCGCCAGGTCGCGCTCGCGGCGCTCCGCGATCACCGCACCCAGGACGAGCTCGGCGGGTGCGTCCGCGGGCGGCGGAGGGGCGACGTAGCGCCGTACCTCCTGGAGCAGGTCGGTGCCGAGCCGCTGCCGGTGGTGGGCGTCGAGGGTCGGCAGCCGCGCGATGTACTGGCGTACGGCGAGCGCGAGCCCGGTCGGAAGCGTGGCGATGTCGGCCGAGCGTGCCCACGAGGCGAGCTGCGGTGGCATCGGCGGGGGCTGGGGGAGCCGGAGGCCGACCCGGTCGCGAATCACGTAGGTGCCGGCGGCGAGGTCGCCGATCCGCTTGCCCTGGTGGTTCACCAGCATCGAGAAGAACGCCAGCATGCCGCTGGTCAGGTAGATCTCGACGAAGCCGATGAGCGCCCGCACGAGGGCGTGGTGGAACGTGATCGGCCCGGCGTCGTCACGGACGGTGCGCAGCCCCATCGCGAGCTTGCCGATCGAGCGGCCGCGGGTGAGGGTCTCGAGCACCGTGGGGTAGACGGCGAAGGTCAGCACGATGGTGGCGACCACCGCCGCCTCGACGAGGTCGGCGGAGCGGAAGAGCGTCGCGATCGAGAGCACGACGAGCGTGACGAACAGCAGCACCACGGTGACGACCATGTCGATGAGACCCGAGGCGAGTCGCAGGCCGAGGCTGGCCGCGGGCAGGTCGAGGGCCACGCCCTCGCCGGTGACGAGGTCGTCGGTGGTGATCGTCGCGAACTCCGCCATCGCGGCGATCGTACGCGCCGTACGCTGGGCCGGTGCCGCGCATCGACCTCGACGCCTACGTGGTCGCGCACGCGCGGGAGTGGGCCCGGCTCGAGGAGCTGGTGCGCACCCGACGCCGCACCGGACCGCAGAGCGACGAGCTGGTCGACCGCTACCAGCAGGTGGCCACGCACCTGTCGGTGATCCGCACGTCGGCGCCCGACGCCGAGGTCATCTCCTACCTGTCCTCGCTGCTGGCCAAGGCGCGCATCGCCATGCTCGGGGCGCGGATCCTCAGCTGGGGCGCGTTCGCGCGCTTCTTCACCCAGCAGTTCCCCGCCGCGCTCTACCGCACGCGCCGTTGGTGGCTGGCCTGCATGGCCGTCAACGTCGTGCTCCTCGGCGTGCTGATGCTGTGGTTCCTCGACCACCCGCAGGTCGAGCAGACGCTGCTCTCGGCCAAGCAGGTCGACGCGCTCGTCAACAGCGACTTCGCCGGCTACTACAGCGCCAGCCCGGCGCAGGACTTCGCCAGCCACGTGTGGATCAACAACGCCTGGGTGACGGCGCAGTGCATCGCGCTCGGCATCACCGGCGTCGGCGTCATCTGGGCGCTCTACCCGACGATGGTCAACCTGGCCGTGATCGGCTCGATCATGACGCGGCACGACCGGGCCGACCTGTTCTGGGGGTTGATCCTCCCGCACGGGATGCTCGAGCTCACCGCCGTCTTCGTCGGGGCGGGAGTGGGGTTGCGGCTGTTCTGGTCGTGGATCGCGCCCGGCAGCCTGGCGCGCGGCGCGTCGTTCGCCCAGGCCGGCCGCACCGCGATCACGTGCGCGCTCGGCCTGGTGGCCGTGCTCTTCGTGAGCGGCATGATCGAGGGGTTCGTGACCCCCTCGCCCCTGCCCACGTGGGCCCGCATCGCCATCGGCGCGATCGCGGAGACGGCCTTCCTCGCCTACGTCTTCGTCGTCGGCCGCCGCGCCGCGCTCGCCGGTCACACCGGCGACATCAACCCCGACCTGCTCGAGGACCGCGTCGCGACCCAGGCGTAGCTGCTGGTCGAGGAGGTCGCGCTAGCGACCGCCACGCCACCGTTGGTCGAGGAGGTCGCGCTAGCGACCGTCACGAGACCCGGTGACGTGCCCGCTCCGCTGGTCGAGGAGGTCGCGCTAGCGACCGTCACGAGACCCGGTGACGTGCCCGCTCCGCTGGTCGAGGAGGTCGCGCTGGCGACCGTCACGAGACCCGGTGACGTACCCGCTCCGCTGGTCGAGGAGGTCGCGCTAGCGACCGCCACGCCACCGCTGGTCGAGGAGGTCGCGCTAGCGACCGTCACGAGACCCGGTGACGTGCCCGCCACCGCCACCGCTGGTCGAGGAGGTCGCGCTGGCGGCCGTCACGAGACCCGGTGACGTGCCCGCTCCGCTGGTCGAGGAGGTCGCGCTAGCGACCGTCACGAGACCCGGTGACGTGCCCGCCTACAGCAGCCCCTGCGCCTTGAGCATGAGGTAGTGGTCGGCCAGCGCCGGCGGCAGCCGCTCGGCATCGGCGTCGACGACCTGCACACCGAGCCGCCCGAGCACGTCCGTCGTCCAGTCCCGGCGGTGGATCTCCTGCTCCGCCGCGGCGGCGTCGTAGACCGCGTCGACGGTCGCCCGCTCGTCGGCGAGCCGGCTCAGCTCGGGGTCGCGCACGGAGGCGATGACGACGCGGTGGTGCTGGGTGAGGGCCGGCAGCACCGGCAGCAGCCCGTGCTGGATCGCGGCCGGCTCCACCGGCGTCAGGAGCACCACGAGGGAGCGCTGCTTGCCGAAGCCCTGGACCGCGCTCGCGAGGGTGTCCCAGTCGGCCTCGGCGATGACGGGCTCGAGGTCGGCCATCGCCTCCTGCAGCCGGGCCGCGATGTCGCGGGCACCGGCGGCGCGCAGCCGGGCCCGCACCTTCCGGTCGCCGGCGACGAAGTCGACCCGGTCGCCCGCGCGGGAGGCGAGCGCCGCGAGCAGCAGCGCTGCGTCCATCGCGGCGTCGAGCCGTGGCACACCGTCGGGGCCGCCGACCCGACCCGCCGCCGTACGACCGGTGTCGAGGACCAGCACGACGCGGCGGTCGCGCTCGGGCTGCCACGTGCGGACGACGACGTGGGGCGTCCGCGCCGAGGCGCGCCAGTCGATGGAGCGCACGTCGTCGCCACGGACGTACTCCCGCAGCGAGTCGAACTCGGTGCCCTGCCCTCGCACCCGTACGGCGGCGCGGCCGTCGAGCTCGCGCAGCTGCGCGAGGCGCGAGGGCAGGTGCTTGCGCGACTCGAAGGGCGGCAGGGAGCGGACGCTGCCGGGGACGTCGTAGGTGCGCTGCTTGGCGGCGAGGTGCAGCGGGCCCCACGAGCGGACGGTCACGCCGAAGGCGCGCAGGTCGCCGCGGCGCCAGGGGCGCAGGGGGGTGCGGAGAAGCTGCCGTTGCCCGCCGGCCAGGGTCAGGCGGTGCCGGTCGTCGGTCGCGCCGGCCGTCGGCTGCCAGGCGTCGCGCACCTGCAGGCGCAACCTGCGGCTCCCGGCGTTGGCGACGGCCAGCCTCGACTCGGCCGGGTCACCGAGCCGCACCGTGCCGGGCGGCGTCCGCGTGATCCGTACGGCGGCCGTGGTCGGTGCCAGCAGGAGGTCGGCGACGCCGAGCAGGGTCACCGCCAGGATCCAGAGCAGCACCGTCCCGCCGGAGGGTCGCAGCACGACGGCGACGACGCCCAGCAGGAGGAGGAGCGGCACCCGCCCGGAGATGGCCATGGGCTAGCGCGGGACCGGCACCGAGCCGAGCGCGGCCGAGAGCACCTTCGCGACGTCGACGCCCTCGAGCTCGGCCTCGGGGCGCAGCCCGAGCCGGTGGACCAGGGCGGCGTGGGCGAGCGCCTTGACGTCGTCGGGGGTGACGAAGTCGCGGCCGGAGAGCCAGGCCCAGGCCCGGGCGGCGCGCAGCAACGCGGTCGCACCCCGGGGACTGACGCCGAGCGAGAGTGACGGCGACTCCCGCGTGGCACGGGCCACGTCGACGATGTAGGTCGCCACCTCGGGCGCGACCTGGACCCGCTTGACCGCGGCCTGCGCGGCCTCGATGTCCGCGCCCGAGGCCACCGCGGTCACGCCCGCGGCGGCGACGTCACGCGGGTCGAAGCCCTCGGCATGCCGGGTCAGGATCGCGATCTCGTCGGCTCGTGGCGGCACCGGCAGCACGACCTTGACCAGGAAGCGGTCGAGCTGGGCCTCGGGGAGCGGGTAGGTGCCCTCGTACTCGACCGGGTTCTGCGTCGCCGCGACCAGGAACGGCCGGGGGAGTGGCCGGGTGACACCGTCGGCGGAGACCTGGCCCTCCTCCATCGCCTCGAGCAGTGCCGACTGGGTCTTGGGTGGCGTGCGGTTGATCTCGTCGGCGAGCAGCAGGTTGGTGAAGACGGGGCCCTCGCGGAAGGTCAGCTGCCCGCCGCTGCCCGCTGCCTGGTCGATCACCAGCGAGCCGGTGATGTCGCCCGGCATCAGGTCGGGCGTGAACTGCACCCGCTTCGTGTCGACCGCCAGCGCGGCAGCGAGCGTGCGCACGAGCAGCGTCTTGGCCGTGCCGGGCACCCCCTCCATGAGCACGTGGCCGCCGCACAGCAGGGCGACCATCAGGCCGGAGACGGCCGAGTCCTGGCCGACGACGGCCTTCCCCACCTCGCGGCGCACGGCGAGCAGCCGCTCCCTCAGCGCGTCGTCCTCGGTCGTGGCGGTGGTGGCGGTCATCGGCGGCGTACCTCTCTGTCGAGCTCCGTCAGGGCCTGCGCGAGCGCGACCAGGTCCTGGTCGCTGGTCGGTGCAGGAGCATGGTGGGCGAGGAGGGGGGCGACCTCCTCCTCGCGGCGGCCGAGGTGGCGCGCGACGGCGCCGATCACCTCGGCCTCGGTGGCGCCGCGCCCCAGCCGCAGCTGCGCGGCGAGACGACGGCGGCCGGCAGCACGCAGCGAGGCGCTCGCGTAGGCGCGGTCGTCGGCCTGGCGGTACATGCGGCCCCGGCTGCGCGTGGTCTCGACCGCCCGCACGACCACCGGCAGCGGCTCGACGGAGAGGCGTCCCAGCCGTCGCCCCCGCCACCAGATCAGCGCGACGGTGGTGACGAGCACGAGCCAGAGCGAGGGGACCAGCCAGCGGGGCGCGAACGACCAGAGGCTGACGGTCTCGCCGTCGGTGGCGTCGTCGTAGCTCGGGATGTACCAGACAAGCCGGTCGTGGGCGCCGAGCAGGCGCAGCGCGATCGCTGCGTTGTCGTCGCGGAGCACCTGGTCGTTGCTGAGCGCCTCACCGGCGCCGAAGTACGACAACCCGTCGGTGCCGGTGGCCAGCACGAAGCCGCCGCCGCTCGGGAAGCAGCCGGTGTCGGTGTCGTAGCTCTCCGCGCGGTCCACGGCCAGCCGCAGGTCGTCGAACCGGGCGTCCGGGCACCCGCCGGTCGTGCTGTCGTCGGCGAAGGCCGACTGCACGCCGTCCTCGAGCGCGTCCAGCAACGGGGGCGAGGGGGCGACCAGCACGACGTCGGCGTCCTCGGTGTCGCTGAGCAGCCGTTCGAGCGTGCTGGGGGCCAGCTGGTCCGTGCGGGTCACCAGCACGGTGGTCGTCGCGTCCACCCGCGCGTCGTGCAGCGCGTCGGCGGAGCGGACGATGTCGACCTCGACCCCTTGGTCGCCGAGCACCTGGGCGATGGCCTGGGCGCCGTCGGGGTCCGGGTTCTGCGGGTCGAGCGGGGTCGAGTACTTCGGGTCGCCGCTGGTCGCCCACACCGAGAGCCCCAGCGCGACGAGGAGCGCGGCGGCGACCGCGAGCCACAGCCGGTTGCGGCGCAGCGCGCCCCTCAGCCGGCCGGGGGACGGACCCGCGGGCGGGGGAGCCGCCGGGGCTGCCGTGGCGGGTGGGGCGGGAGGCGCCGTGGGCACGCTCATCGGACCCGCTCCCTGCGGCCCGCCAGCTCGTCGTCGAGGGCCAGCACGTCGACCACCTGCTCGCGCGTGGCGGGACGGTCGCCGTAGAGCACCGCGTCGAAGAGGTCGGCACTGCGGTCGACCAGGTGGCGCTGCGCCGGGAACTCCCGGCCCAGCGCCCCCGCCAGCTCGTGAGCGGTCGCCTGGGGCAGGTCCTCGATCCGTCCCCGCTCCACCTGGCGTACGGCGACGGCCCGGTAGGCGTCGACCAGGGCCTCGTCGTAGCGGCCCGTGGCGAGGGCCGCCTCGGCACGCGCGCGGAGCTCGGAGGCGTTGATCAGCTCCTCCGTCAGCGCCGGGGCCTGCCCGGCGCGGGCCCGTGCCGTCCGTCGCGCGCGCGACGCGAGGAGACCGATGGCCGTCGCGAGCAGCAGCACGACCACGATCGCGGCGAACGTCGCGACCGGCGGGAAGTCGTGCGCCGCACCGGTGGTGTCGTCGAACAGGCGGCCGATCCAGTGCAGGACGCGCTCGACCGGGTTGGTCGCGTTGTACTCCGGCCGGGCCAGCTCGCCGCGCAGCAGCGCCCGGGCCTCGTCACCGCTCGGGTCGAGCGGAGGGTCGGCGAGGCGGGTGACGACCGCCGGGAGGACAGGGGTCACCGCGCGATCAGCCCGGCCTCGCGCATCAGCTCGACGTCGTACGCCTCCTTGCGCATGCGCTGGTCGATGTACTGCAGGGAGGTCACCGCCGCGGTGAACGGGGCGACGAAGGCGTTGGACAGCACGGCGCCGACCCCGGTCGCGATGGAGTAGATGAGGAAGTAGTACTGCGGCGCGAGCGCGCCGCCGACGCCGGCGACGATGCCGAACGGGAACCCGACGATCTGGCCCGCCGTGCCCGTGATGAGCACGGTGAGGAGGGCGATGCCGAGGACGCGCCAGAACTGCCCTCCCGTCAACCGCCAGCTCCGGCCGAACGCGGCGAACACGCCGATCGGCTCGAGCATCAGCGCCGGGGTCGCGAGCAGCACGAGCTTGATCCACAGCCACATGCAGACCGGGACCGTCGCGGCGACGACCAGCAGGCTGATGAGGACGGTGACGAGGACGTCGCCGGTGGCCACCGCGACGAGGACGACCAGGAGGACGGCGACCGCGATGACGAACAGGCTGGTCATGGCCACCACGAACGTCTGCCCGACCAGGCGCCAGCGCTTGCCGTGCGTGGCGGCCCACGCCTCGGCGAGCGTGAGTCGACGACCGACCGCGGCGGCGCGGGTGACGTGCACGACCATGCCCGTGACCAGGATGAGCCCGAGCTGGGCGACGTAGCTGCCGAGGAGCAGGGAGCCGAACCCGCCGATCAGGCCGAGCGCCTCGGTCGTGCTCGGCTCGTCGCTGATCTCCCCGTCGGTGTCGAAGCCGCTGCCGACGGTGAAGGCGAGGACGGCGTTGACCGCGATCGGCAGGATCATGGCCACCGCCGTGACCAGCGCCGCGGCGCCCACGGTCGCCTTGGGGTTGAAGCGGATGATGCGGAACGCGCCGTCGTACATGTCGCCGAGCCGCAGGGGGCGGAGGGCGAACGCCCCCGGCTTGTGCGCGGCCCCGAGCATGCCCGGCGGCGCCGGAGGGCCGCCGCGGAACGGCGGGGCAGGGGGAGGAGGGGCGTACGGCGCCCCGGGAGGCGGGCCGCCCGCCGGCTCCTCCGGCAGGGGCGCCCCGGGCGGGGGGAAGTGGTGCGGTGAACCCGTCATCGCGAGCCATCCTCGCATCCCGGGTCGCTGTGATTTTGTTGGGAGCCGGGATCTCTGCCAAGATATCCAGGTTGCTCCGGCGGTTGCGTCGGGGCGCGGCACATCTTGACTCCTGAATCGGTCCTCCTGCGCAGACGGTCTCCGCCTGCGGTGAGCCTGCTCGGCGTTGTCGTGTGTCACGCCTCGTGAGGACCGAACGGGACAACAGTGGCTCGACTTCCTCCGGGGAGACGTGCGTGCCGCGACCAGTGTTTGATCACGGGGCTGCGACACGCCCGACCTCGGGGGTCGGAGCCAGAGACCAAGACCTACCGGCGAGTTCAGACGAGTAAAGGACGAGAGAGACCTATGGCGGGACAAAAGATCCGCATCAGGCTCAAGGCCTATGACCACGAGGTGATCGACACCTCGGCGCGGAAGATCGTGGACACCGTCACCCGCACGGGTGCGAAGGTCGCCGGCCCGGTGCCGCTGCCGACCGAGAAGAACGTCTTCTGTGTCATCCGCTCGCCGCACAAGTACAAGGACTCCCGCGAGCACTTCGAGATGCGCACGCACAAGCGTCTCATCGACATCATCGACCCCACCCCGAAGACCGTCGACAGCCTGATGCGGCTCGACCTGCCGGCCGGCGTCGACATCGAGATCAAGCTCTGAGGTTGTTGAAATGACTGTTGAGCGCAACGTGAAGGGTCTGCTGGGCACCAAGCTCGGCATGACGCAGCTGTGGGACGAGAACAACCGCGTCGTCCCCGTGACCGTCATCGCGGCCACGACCAACGTGATCACCCAGGTCCGCCAGCCCGAGCCGGACGGCTACAACGCCATCCAGATCGGCTTCGGCGAGATCGAGGGTCGCAAGGTCAACCAGCCGCAGGCGGGTCACTTCGCCAAGGCCGGCACCACGCCGCGTCGCCACCTGGTCGAGATCCGCACCGCGGACGCCTCGACCTACACGGTGGGCCAGGAGCTGGACGTCGACACGTTCGAGGCCGGCCAGGCCATCGACGTGACCGGCACCAGCAAGGGCAAGGGCTTCGCCGGTGTCATGAAGCGTCACGGCTTCGCCGGCGTGAGCGCCTCGCACGGTGCCCACCGCAACCACCGCAAGCCGGGCTCGATCGGCGCCTGCGCCACCCCCGGCCGCGTGTTCAAGGGCATGCGGATGGCCGGCCGGATGGGTAGTGACACCGTCACCACCCAGAACGTCACCGTCCACGCCGTCGACGTCGAGAAGGGCCTGATCCTCCTCAAGGGCGCCGTTCCCGGCCCCAAGGGTGGCGTCGTCGTCCTCCGGACCTCTGCGAAGAAGGGCTGATCGACATGGCACTCAAGACCGTCAAGGTTGAGCTCCCCAACGAGATCTTCGACGTCGAGGTCAGCATCCCGCTGATCCACCAGGTCGTCGTCGCTCAGCAGGCTGCCGCTCGCCAGGGCACGCACTCCACCAAGACCCGCGGCGAGGTCCGCGGTGGTGGCAAGAAGCCCTACAAGCAGAAGGGCACCGGCCGCGCCCGTCAGGGCTCGACCCGTGCGCCGCAGTTCGCCGGCGGTGGCACCGTCCACGGCCCGCAGCCGCGCGACTACAGCCAGCGGACCCCCAAGAAGATGAAGGCCGCCGCTCTCAAGGGCGCCCTCACCGACCGGGCCCGCAACGACCGCATCCACGTGGTGGAGGGCCTGGTGTCCGGCGACAAGCCGTCGACCAAGGCCGCCCTCGCCGCGCTGAGCGGCCTGACCGACCGCAACAACTACCTCGTGGTGCTCGAGCGCACCGACACCGTCACCTGGCTGTCGCTGCGCAACGCCCCCGAGGTGCACCTGGTCGCCGTCGACCAGCTGAACACCTACGACGTGCTCGCGAGCGACGACGTGGTCTTCAGCAAGGGCGCGTACGACGCGTTCGTCTCCGGCACGGCCTACGGCAAGAAGACCGCTTCCACGGAAGGCGCCGAGAAGTGAGCACCCTGCACAAGGACCACCGCGACATCCTGCTCGCGCCCGTGGTGTCGGAGAAGAGCTACAGCCTCCTCGACGCCAACAAGTACACCTTCCTGGTGCACCCGGACGCGAACAAGACCGAGATCAAGATCGCGGTCGAGAAGATCTTCAACGTCAAGGTCACCTCGGTGAACACCCTCAACCGCTCGGGCAAGACCCGGCGGACCCGCACCGGCCTCGGCAAGCGCAAGGACACCAAGCGCGCGATCGTGAGCCTCGCGGAGGGTCACCGCATCGACATCTTCGGAGGAGTTAGCTGATGGCGATCCGCAAGTACAAGCCGACCACCCCGGGCCGTCGTGGCTCCTCGGTGGCCGACTTCGTCGAGATCACCCGGACCACGCCCGAGAAGTCGCTGACGCGTCCGCTGCCCAAGAAGGGCGGCCGCAACAACCAGGGCCGGATCACCACCCGGCACCAGGGTGGCGGTCACAAGCGCGCCTACCGGATCATCGACTTCCGTCGCTACGACAAGGACGGCGTGCCGGCCAAGGTCGCGCACATCGAGTACGACCCCAACCGCACCGCGCGCATCGCGCTGCTGCACTACGCCGACGGCGAGAAGCGCTACATCATCGCGCCCAAGGACGTCGTCCAGGGCCAGCGCATCGAGTCCGGTGTCGGGTCCGACATCAAGCCCGGCAACAACCTGCCGCTGCGCAACATCCCCGTCGGCACGACGATCCACTGCGTGGAGCTGCGTCCCGGCGGCGGTGCCAAGCTGGCCCGCTCGGCCGGCAACAGCGCCCAGCTCGTCGCCCGTGAGGGCTCGCGCGCCACGCTGCGGCTGCCCTCCGGCGAGATGCGCTACGTCGACGTGCGCTGCCGCGCGACGGTCGGCGAGGTCGGCAACGCCGAGCAGTCCAACATCAACTGGGGCAAGGCCGGCCGCATGCGGTGGAAGGGCAAGCGCCCGACCGTCCGCGGTGTCGTCATGAACCCGGTCGACCACCCGCACGGCGGTGGTGAGGGCAAGACGTCCGGTGGTCGCCACCCGGTCTCGCCCTGGGGCAAGCCCGAGGGTCGCACGCGCAAGCGCAAGGCCTCCGACGCCCAGATCATCCGTCGTCGCAAGTCCGGCAAGGGTAGGAAGTAACTGACATGCCTCGCAGCCTGAAGAAGGGCCCCTTCGTCGACGGCCACCTCCTCAAGAAGGTGGACGTGGAGAACGAGAAGGGCACCCACAACGTCATCAAGACCTGGTCGCGCCGGTCGATGATCATCCCCTCGATGATCGGTCACACCATCGCGGTCCACGACGGTCGCAAGCACGTGCCGGTGTTCGTGTCCGACTCGATGGTCGGCCACAAGCTGGGCGAGTTCGCCCCCACCCGCACCTACCGCGGTCACGTCAAGGAAGACCGGAAGGGACGTCGTCGATGAGCACCACCGACCGCCGGCGCACCAGCGCCCGCCGCGAGTCGCTCCTGGGTGACCAGCCCGGGGCCTACGCGAGCGCCCGCTACGTCCGGATCACCCCGATGAAGGCCCGCCGGGTCGTCGACCTCGTCCGCGGCCTGCCCGTGACCGAGGCGCAGTCGATCCTCGCGTTCACCCCGCAGGCGGCCGCCAAGACCGTCGCCAAGGTGCTCGACAGCGCCGTGGCCAACGCCGGGACCACCGAGGGCCTGCCCACCGGTGACCTGGTCGTCTCGGTCTGCCACGTCGACGAGGGCCCGACGATGAAGCGCTGGCGCCCGCGTGCGCAGGGCCGGGCCACCCGGATCAACAAGCGCACCAGCCACATCACCATCGCGGTCCAGCCGGCCGAGGTCGTCGCGAAGAAGGGGGCCAAGAAGTAATGGGCCAGAAGATCAACCCGAACGGCTTCCGCCTCGGCATCTCCACCGACCACAAGTCGCGTTGGTACGCCGACAAGCTCTACAAGTCCTACGTCGGCGAGGACGTCGCGATCCGCAAGCTGCTCTCCAAGGGCATGGAGCGGGCCGGCATCGCCAAGGTCGAGATCGAGCGCACCCGTGACCGGGTCCGCGTCGACATCCACACCGCCCGGCCGGGCATCGTCATCGGCCGCCGCGGCGCGGAGGCCGACCGCATCCGTGGCGAGCTCGAGAAGCTCACCGGCAAGCAGGTGCAGCTCAACATCCTCGAGGTGAAGAACCCCGAGATCGACGCCCAGCTCGTCGCGCAGGGCGTGGCCGAGCAGCTGTCGGGCCGCGTCCAGTTCCGCCGCGCGATGCGCAAGGCCATGCAGACCTCGATGCGCTCGGGTGCCAAGGGCATCCGGATCCAGTGCTCGGGTCGCCTCAACGGCGCCGAGATGTCGCGCACCGAGTTCTACCGCGAGGGTCGCGTCCCGCTGCACACGCTGCGCGCCGACATCGACTACGGCTTCTACGAGGCCCGCACCACCTTCGGCCGCATCGGCGTGAAGGTGTGGATCTACAAGGGCGAGGTCGCCGGCACCCGTGCCGAGCGTCAGGCCCAGGCCGCTGCCCGCGCCGGTGTCCCCGGCCGCGGCGGTCGTCCCAGCCGTGGCGGTGACCGTCCGACCCGTGGGTCGCGCGGGGACCGTCCGACCCGTTCGGACCGCGAGTCCGGCGCTCCCGCCTCGGCGGAGGCACCGGCTGCCGAGCCGAGCACCACCGCAACGCCGACCACCGAGACGGGGGCCTGAGCCATGTTGATGCCGCGTCGCGTCAAGCACCGCAAGCAGCACCACCCGAAGCGTCGGGGTGCGGCCAAGGGTGGCACCACGCTCGCGTTCGGTGACTTCGGTATCCAGGCGGTCGAGGGTCACTACGTGACCAACCGGCAGATCGAGTCCGCTCGTATCGCCATGACCCGCCACATCAAGCGTGGCGGCAAGGTCTGGATCAACATCTACCCGGACCGTCCGCTCACCAAGAAGCCGGCCGAGACCCGCATGGGTTCCGGCAAGGGCTCGCCGGAGTGGTGGATCGCGAACGTCAAGCCCGGCCGCGTCATGTTCGAGCTGTCCGGTGTCCCGGAGGACGTCGCCCGCGAGGCGATGCGCCGCGCCATCCACAAGCTGCCCATGAAGTGCCGCTTCGTCACCCGAGAGGCGGGGGAGTTCTGATGAGCCAGAGCCTGCAGGCCCACGAGCTCGACGAGCTCAACGACATCGACCTCGAGGCCAAGCTGCGCGAGGCCAAGGAGGAGCTGTTCAACCTCCGGTTCCAGGCGGCCACCGGCCAGCTGGAGTCGCACGGTCGGCTCCGCACGGTCAAGAAGGACATCGCCCGGATCTACACCGTGGTGCGTGAGCGCGAGCTCGGCATCCGGACCGCCCCGGGCTCGGAGGAGGAGAGCGCATGAGCGAGCAGTCCAACCAGAGCGTCGAGCGCAGCACGCGCAAGACCCGCGAGGGCTTGGTCGTGAGCGACAAGATGGACAAGACCGTGGTCGTGTCCGTCGAGGACCGCGTCAAGCACGCCCTCTACGGCAAGGTCCTTCGTCGCAACACCCGTCTCAAGGCGCACGACGAGCAGAACGACTGCGGCGTCGGCGACCGGGTCCTGATCATGGAGACCCGGCCGTTGTCCGCCACCAAGCGGTGGCGGGTCGTCAAGGTCCTCGAGCGCGCCAAGTAGTCCGAATTTTCGGCCGAGTTCGGCCAGGCTCCGTCCCCGCGTGGGGCTGAGAACCGGCACGACAACCAGGAGAAGAAATGATTCAGCAGGAGTCGCGACTCAAGGTCGCCGACAACACCGGTGCGAAGGAGATCCTCTGCATCCGCGTGCTCGGCGGCTCGGGTCGTCGCTACGCCGGGATCGGCGACGTCATCGTCGCCACCGTCAAGGACGCGATCCCCGGCGGCAACGTCAAGAAGGGTGACGTCGTCAAGGCGGTCATCGTGCGCACCGTCAAGGAGCGCCGCCGGCCCGACGGCTCGTACATCCGCTTCGACGAGAACGCCGCCGTGATCCTCAAGAACGACGGTGAGCCGCGCGGCACGCGCATCTTCGGCCCCGTCGGCCGCGAGCTGCGGGAGAAGAAGTTCATGAAGATCATCTCGCTCGCCCCGGAGGTGCTGTGATGGCTGCGTCGAACGGCAAGACGCCGAAGGTGTCCATCAAGAAGGGCGACACCGTCAAGGTGATCGCGGGCAAGGACAAGGGCGCTGAGGGCAAGGTCATCAAGGTGCTCCGCGAGGAGCAGCGGGTGATCGTCGAGGGCGTCAACCGGATCAAGAAGCACACCAAGGTCGTCAACCAGGGCGGTCGCGCCGGCACCACCGGCGGGATCATCACGACCGAGGCCCCCATCCACGTCTCCAACGTGATGCTGGTCGAGGGCAAGGGCGTCACGCGCATCGCCTTCAAGCGGGTCGAGGTCACCAAGCGCCGCCCCGACGGCTCGGAGTACTCCTCGACGCGCAGCGTCCGCATCTCCCGCAAGACCGGGAAGGAAATCTGATGACCGAGAACTCAGAGGGCACCGTGGCTGTGGCCGACCAGAAGGTCACCCCCCGGCTCAAGACCAAGTACCGCGAGGAGATCCTCCCGGCGCTGCGGTCGGAGTTCGAGATCGCCAACGTCATGCAGGTCCCCGGCCTGACCAAGATCGTGGTCAACATGGGTGTCGGCGAGGCCGCTCGCGACTCGAAGCTGATCGAGGGCGCGATCCGCGACCTGACCGCCATCACCGGCCAGAAGCCGGCGGTGACCAAGGCCCGGAAGTCCATCGCGCAGTTCAAGCTGCGCGAGGGCATGCCGATCGGCACCCACGTCACCCTCCGCGGCGACCGCATGTGGGAGTTCCTCGACCGCCTGCTGTCGCTCGCGCTCCCGCGCATCCGCGACTTCCGCGGCCTGAGCCCCAAGCAGTTCGACGGCAAGGGCAACTACACCTTCGGTCTGACCGAGCAGGTCATGTTCCACGAGATCGACCAGGACAAGGTCGACCGTCAGCGGGGCATGGACATCACGATCGTCACCTCGGCCACCAACGACGAGCAGGGTCGCGCGCTGCTGAAGCAGCTCGGCTTCCCCTTCAAGGAGAACTGACATGGCGAAGACTTCGCTCAAGGTCAAGGCCGCGCGCAAGCCCAAGTTCGCGGTTCGCGGCTACACCCGCTGCCAGCGCTGCGGTCGCCCGAAGGCGGTCTACCGCAAGTTCGGCCTCTGCCGGATCTGCCTGCGGGAGATGGCCCACCGCGGCGAGCTGCCCGGCGTCACCAAGTCGAGCTGGTAATCACCACTAACAGCTGAAGGTCCGACCCGCCGAGCGCGGGCGGAAACCGCAGCAGAAAGAAACACACATCATGACGATGACTGACCCGATCGCAGACATGCTGACTCGTCTGCGCAACGCCAACCAGGCGTACCACGACGCGGTCTCGATGCCCTACAGCAAGCTGAAGCAGGGCGTCGCCGAGATCCTCAAGCAGGAGGGCTACATCACCTCCTTCGACGTCGCCGACAACGAGAACGGCGTCGGCCAGATCCTCACGATCACGCTCAAGTACGGCCGCAACCGTGAGCGCTCGATCGCCGGTGTCCGCCGCATCAGCAAGCCCGGTCTGCGGGTCTACGCCAAGCACACGGGTCTCCCGAAGGTGCTCGGCGGCCTGGGCGTCGCGATCATCTCGACGAGCCAGGGCCTGCTGACCGACCGTCAGGCCAACCAGAAGGGCGTGGGTGGGGAAGTCCTCGCCTACGTCTGGTAACGAGACCAG
The DNA here is from genome assembly GCF_041321175.1 of Nocardioides candidus. Classification (NCBI taxonomy): domain Bacteria; kingdom Bacillati; phylum Actinomycetota; class Actinomycetes; order Propionibacteriales; family Nocardioidaceae; genus Nocardioides; species Nocardioides candidus. The sequence goes on from NZ_JBGGWC010000001.1 coordinate 1,228,827, forward strand.
GAAGAGAGGCACAGCAATGTCCCGCATTGGCAAGCTCCCCGTCCCGGTCCCGGCCGGCGTCAACGTGACGCTCGACGGTCCGCAGGTGACCGTGCAGGGCCCCAAGGGCACCCTGTCGCACGTCGTCGCCGCGCCGATCGTGGTCGAGCGCAACGACGACGTCCTCGACGTGACGCGTCCCGACGACGAGCGCATCAGCAAGTCGCTCCACGGCCTGACCCGCACCCTGATCAACAACATGGTCGTGGGTGTGACCGAGGGCTACGAGAAGAAGCTCGAGATCGTCGGCGTGGGTTACCGCGTCCTTTCCAAGGGCCCGACCCAGCTGGAGTTCCAGCTCGGCTACTCGCACCCGATCATCTTCGACGCGCCGGAGGGCATCACCTTCACCGTCGACGGTCCGACCAAGCTCGGTGTCGTCGGCATCGACAAGCAGCAGGTAGGCGAGGTCGCGGCCAACATCCGCAAGCTCCGCAAGCCCGAGCCCTACAAGGGCAAGGGTGTCCGTTACGCCGGCGAGCACGTCCGCCGCAAGGTCGGAAAGGCTGGTAAGTGACCATGGCGATCACCCTCAAGCACCAGCGGCACCTCTCGGCGCGCGCGAAGTCGCGTCTGCGCCGCCAGGTCCGTGGCCGCAAGAAGATCTCCGGAACCGCCGAGCGCCCGCGCATGGTGGTCACCCGGTCGACCAAGCACATCACCGTCCAGGTCGTCGACGACCTCGTCGGCAAGACCCTGGCCTACGCCTCCACCATGGAGGGCGACGTGCGGTCGTTCGACGGTGACAAGACCGCCAAGGCGAAGAAGGTCGGCGAGCTCGTCGCCGCCCGTGCCAAGGAGCTCGGTGTCGAGTCGGTCGTCTTCGACCGTGCCGGCAACAAGTACCACGGTCGCATCGCGGCCCTGGCCGACGGCGCTCGCGACGCCGGCCTGACCTTCTGATCGCGATAGCAAGGACTGAGGAGAAATCATGAGCGGACCCCAGCGCGGACAGCGTTCGGGTGGCGACCGCGGCGGACGCGGCGGTCGTGACGACCGTCGTGGTGGCGCCGACAAGAGCCAGTACGTCGAGCGTGTCGTCGCGATCAACCGTGTCGCCAAGGTCGTGAAGGGTGGTCGTCGCTTCAGCTTCACCGCCCTCGTGGTCGTCGGTGACGGTGACGGTCTGGTCGGCGTCGGCTACGGCAAGGCCAAGGAGGTGCCCGCGGCGATCGCCAAGGGTGTCGAGGAGGCGAAGAAGAACTTCTTCCGCGTCCCCCGCATCCAGGGCACCATCCCGCACCCGGTGCAGGGCGAGAAGGCGGCTGGCGTCGTCTTCCTGCGGCCGGCCGCGCCCGGTACCGGTGTGATCGCCGGTGGCCCGGTGCGCGCCGTCCTCGAGTGCGCCGGCATCCACGACGTGCTCAGCAAGTCGCTGGGCTCGTCCAACCAGATCAACATCGTGCACGCGACCGTCGCGGCGCTGCAGCTGCTCGAGCAGCCGGAGGCCGTGGCCGCGCGTCGTGGCCTTCCTGTCGAGCACGTGGCCCCGGCCGCGCTGCTCAAGGCCAAGGCCGAGGGCGAGGAGGCCGCGAGGGCGGCTGCCAAGCCGAGCGGCGACGCCGTGGGGGTGAGCTCCTGATGGCTCAGCTCAAGGTCCAGCAGATGAAGTCGGCGATCGGCCGCAAGCAGAACCAGCGGGAGACCCTGCGCTCGCTCGGCCTGAAGCGCATCGGCGACGTCGTGGTCAAGGAGGACCGTCCCGAGATCCGGGGCATGGTCCAGACCGTCCGTCACCTCGTGACGGTCGAGGAGGTCGACTGACATGGGTGCTCTCAAGCTGCACCACCTGCGCCCCGCGCCGGGCGCGAAGACCGCCAAGACCCGCGTGGGTCGCGGTGAGGGCTCGAAGGGCAAGACCTCGGGCCGTGGCACCAAGGGCACCAAGGCCCGCTACCAGGTGCCCGTGGCGTTCGAGGGTGGGCAGATGCCCATCCACATGCGCCTCCCGAAGCTCAAGGGCTTCAAGAACCCGTTCAAGGTGACCTTCCAGGTCGTCAACCTCGACCGGATCAGCGAGCTGTTCCCGGAGGGCGGCGACGTCACCCCGGAGTCGCTCGTGGCCCGCGGCGCCGTCCGCAAGGGCGAGCCCGTCAAGGTCCTCGGCCAGGGCGAGCTCTCGGTCAAGGTCGCGGTGAGCGCGAACGCCTTCTCGTCCTCCGCCAAGGAGAAGATCGAGAGTGCGGGCGGCAGCGTCACCGTCCTGTGAGCAACGGGGAAGGGCGCAGCGGCTCGATGTCGAGCGGCTGCGCCCTTCGCCGTACCATCTCCAGACGAGATCCTGTCGCGCCCTGTTAGGCTTCCGGCGGCCGAACGGCAGCCGGTTCAGGACGCCACCTCACGGCAGTCAGTGCGGCATCAGTAGGGAAACGAGGACCAGTCAGTGCTCAGCGCGTTCGTGAACGCATTCCGGACACCGGACCTGCGGCGCAAGCTGCTGTTCGTCTTCCTGATCATCGTCATCTTCCGGGCGGGATCGCAGATCCCGGCCCCCGGTGTGCACGTGGCCAACGTGCAGCACTGCCTGGGCGACCAGGCGAACAACACCGGCGTCTACAACCTGATCAACCTGTTCTCCGGCGGTGCGCTGCTCCAGCTGACGATCTTTGCGCTGGGGATCATGCCCTACATCACCGCGAGCATCATCCTGCAGCTGCTCGTCGTCGTGATCCCGCGTCTGGAGGCCCTCAAGAAGGAGGGCCAGGCCGGGCAGACCAAGATCACGCAGTACACGCGCTACCTGACCCTCGGCCTCGCGCTGCTCCAGGCCACCGGCATCGTCGCGCTCGCGCGCACCGGCAACCTGCTGCAGAACTGCGACACGGAGACCTACCCGCTGCTCCACAGCGACAGCACGACGACCTTCCTGGTCCTCGTCATCACGATGACCGCCGGCACCGCGGTCATCATGTGGCTGGGTGAGCTCATCACCGAGCGCGGCATCGGCAACGGCATGTCGATCCTCATCTTCACCCAGGTCGTGGCGACCTTCCCGACGACCCTGTGGTCGGTCCAGAAGAGCCACGGCTGGTGGACCTTCGCGCTGGTGATCGGCATCGGGCTCGCGCTCGTGGCGGCGGTCATCTTCATCGAGCAGGCCCAGCGCCGTATCCCGGTGCAGTACGCCCGCCGGATGGTCGGTCGCAAGATGTTCGGCGGCAGCTCCACCTACATCCCGCTGAAGGTCAACCAGGCCGGCATCATCCCCGTCATCTTCGCCTCGTCGCTCCTCTACCTGCCGGCGATGGCCGTGCAGTTCAACCAGTCGAGCAACTCGGCGTGGGTGAAGTTCGTCGCCGACCACTTCGTGCGCGGTGACCACCCGCTCTACATGGCGAGCTACTTCCTGCTCATCATCTTCTTCACCTACTTCTACGTGTCGATCACCTTCAACCCGCAAGAGGTGGCAGACAACATGAAGAAGTACGGCGGCTTCATCCCCGGGATCCGGGCGGGCAAGCCGACGCAGGACTACCTGTCCTATGTCCTCTCCCGCATCACGCTGCCGGGGGCTCTCTACCTTGGCTTGATCTCCCTGATCCCGCTGATCGCGCTGGTCCTGATCAACGTCAACCAGAACTTCCCCTTCGGAGGCACGTCCATCCTCATCATGGTGGGCGTCGCACTCGACACGGTGAAGCAGATCGAGAGCCAGCTCCAGCAGCGCAACTACGAAGGATTCTTGCGGTAACTGCTATGAGGCTGATTCTGATGGGGCCCCCGGGCGCCGGCAAGGGCACCCAGGCCAAGTTCGTCGCCGACCACTTCGGGGTCCCGGCGATCTCGACCGGCGACATCTTCCGGGCCAACGTCTCGCAGGGCACCCCGCTGGGTGTCGAGGCGAAGCGCTACATGGACGCCGGTGAGTACGTCCCCGACGAGGTCACCAACCTGATGGTGCGCAACCGCATCGACGAGCCCGACGCCGCTCCCGGCTTCCTGCTCGACGGCTACCCGCGCACCCTGGCCCAGGTCGAGGAGCTCGACGGCATGATCGGTCACACCGGTCACAGCCTCGACGCCGTCGTGGTGATCACCGCGGACAAGGACGAGCTGGTCCAGCGCCTGCTCGCCCGCGCCCAGACGGAGGGCCGCGCCGACGACACCGAAGAGGTGATCCGGCGCCGGCAGGAGATCTACCTGTCGGAGACCGAGCCCCTCATCGCGGTCTACAAGGAGCGTGGCCTGGTCCACGAGATCGACGGCATGGGTGAGGTCGAGGAGGTCACGAAGCGCATCTTCGAGGCCCTCGACGCCGTGTCCCAGTCCTGACTTGCGCGAGCGTGTCGCGGATCGTGCGGCACCGCACGGTCCGCGCAGGCTCGGCCCGCTGGAAGGTAGGTGACCTTGTTCGGGTCGGGTTCGGAGATCAAGTCTCCTGAGCAGGTCCAGCGCATGCGGGAGGCCGGGCTTGTCGTCGCCGATGCGCTGGCGGCGGTGCGCGCCGCCGTACGCCCGGGTGTCACCACCGGTGAGCTCGACCGGGTGGCCGAGGACCTGATCCGGTCGCGGGGAGCGACGCCGTCGTTCCTGGGCTACGGAGACCCGCCCTTCCCGGCGACGATCTGCGCGTCGGTCAACGACGCGGTCGTGCACGGGATCCCCGGCGGTCAGCTGCTCGCCGAGGGTGACGTGGTCTCGATCGACTGCGGCGCGATCGTCGCGGACGAGACGGGGCAGGGCTGGCACGGCGACGCCGCGATCACCGTCGCGGTCGGCGAGGTGCCGGCCGAGGTGACCGAGCTGATGCGGGTGACCGAGGAGGCGATGTGGCGCGGCATCGCCGCCGCGCGCGTCGGCGGCCGGGTCGGCGACATCTCGCACGCGGTCGAGCACCACGTGCGCTCGCAGGGCGGCTACGGCATCGTCGAGGACTACACCGGCCACGGCATCGGCACGGAGATGCACCTGCCGCCCGACGTTCCCAACTACGGCCGGCCGGGCCGCGGCCCGCGGCTCAGGCGCGGCCTCGCGCTCGCGGTCGAGCCGATGATCACGCTCGGCGACCCTCGGACGAGGGTCGCCGCCGACGAGTGGACCGTCGTGACCGTCGACGGGTCCGTCGCCGCCCACTTCGAGCACACCTTCGCCCTCACCGACTCCGGCGTGTGGGTGCTCACCGCCCACGACGGCGGTCGCGCTGCCCTGGAGCGCCTGGGCGTGCCCTACGGCGGCGACTGAGGCCCACGCCCGCCGACGTACGATGCACGACATGGCCCTGCCCTCGCGACCGCTCCTCTTCGCCTCCGGCGAGGAGGCGTACGTCGCCGACCAGGTGGTGCACACCTGGACCACGCCGGACGGGGCCGACCCGGCGTGGGCCGACGAGGTCGTGGCGGCCCTGCCGCCGGGGGAGCGGGCCATCGGTGCGCTCTCGTTCGCGGCCGGAGCGCCCGGCATCTTCCACCAGGTCACCGGGTCGGAGCGTCCCCTGCACGGCCCCGAGCGGAGCCTGCGGGAGCGGACCTACGACGTGCGGGAGTTCCCCACCGCCGAGGCCTACGCCGACATGGTGCGTGCGGTGCTCGCCAAGATCGAGGCGGGGGTCGTGCGCAAGGTCGTCATCGGGCGCTGCCTCGACGTGATCAGCGACCCGCCGCTCGAGCCCGCCGAGATCATCGACCGGCTGCTGGTGACCCGGCCCGGCCGCTACGTCTTCTCGGTGCCGCTGACCGAGTCCCTCGACGACGGACCACTGCTGGTCGGCGCGAGCCCCGAGCTCCTCGTGAGCCGCCACGGCGACCAGATCGCCTGCACGCCCCTGGCGGGCTCCGTCCCGCGGTCGTCCGACCCCGGGGAGGACGCCCGGCGCGCGGCGTCCCTCAAGGCCTCCGCCAAGGACCTCGCCGAGCACGCGTTCGTCGTCGACGCGATCGTGCACGCCCTGAAGGAGGTCTGCGTCGACGTCGAGCCGCCGACCGGGCCGTCGCTGCTCGCCACCGACACCGTGTGGCACCTGGCCTCGCCGATCACGGCACGGCTCGAGGACCCCGCCACGGGCCCCAGTGCCCTGCGCCTGGCGCAGATGCTGCACCCCACGCCGGCCGTGGGTGGCGTACCTGCTGCTGCCGCTGCCGAGGCCATCGCCGACCTGGAGGGCGACCTGCGCGACTACTTCGCCGGGTGCGTCGGCTGGGTCGACGGCACCGGCGACGGGATCTTCGCCATCACGATCCGTGCCGCGGTCATCGACGGCGACCGCATGCGCCTCTTCGCCGGCGCCGGCATCGTCGCCGGCTCCGACCCCGACTCCGAGGTCCGCGAGACCGGGGCCAAGCTCGCGACGATGACGCGGGTCTCCGGACTGTCGTAGTAGGGTCGGGGCACCAGAGGGGAGTATTCCTCCGCTGCGTTCTCGTCATCACGATCGGCTGCTCGAACGGGCCGGTCCGGGAGCGTGGGTCGCCGGTCGGTGACGGAAGAGACCTCGGGCGACCGGCCGACCCCGATCTCCGAGAGGCTCCCTGTGGACGTCACCACCCTGGAATGGACCATCACCTTCGCCGTCACCATCGGCGTGCTCCTGTTCGACGTCGTCGTCATCGCACGCGACCCGCGTGAGCCGTCGCTGAAGGAGTGCGCCCTCGCGCTCAGCGTGTACGTCGGCGGCGCCGTCGCGTTCGGCCTGTGGACCCTCGCGAAGCACGGCCACGACTACGGCGTGCAGTTCTTCGCCGGCTGGCTGACGGAGTACAGCCTGTCGATCGACAACCTGTTCGTCTTCCTGATCCTGATGGCGGCGCTGAAGGTGCCGAGGAAGTACCAGCAGGAGGCGCTGCTGATCGGCATCATCCTCGCGCTGGTCTTCCGCGGCGTGTTCATCGCGCTCGGCTACACCCTGATCGAGAACTTCAGCTGGGTCTTCTACCTCTTCGGCGCCTTCCTCGTCTACACCGCCGCGAAGCTCGTCGGCAGCTACACCGACGACGAGGAGGAGCACCCGGAGGACAACGCGGTGGTGAAATTCGCGCAGCGCCACATGAACGTCGGCACGGAGTACCACGGCCTGCGCCTGTGGTACGTCGAGAACGGCGTCCGCTTCGTGTCGCCGATCCTCATCGTGATCCTCGCGCTGGGCGTCACCGACATCTTGTTCGCGCTCGACTCGATCCCGGCCATCTTCGGGATCACGCAGGAGCCCTACCTCGTCTTCACGGCCAACGTCTTCGCCCTGATGGGTCTGCGCCAGCTCTACTTCCTCCTCGGAGGACTGTTGCAGCGGCTCGTCTACCTGTCCCTGGGGCTGGCGTTCGTGCTCGCGTTCATCGGCGTGAAGCTGGTGCTGCACGCCCTGCACGAGAACGAGCTGCCCTTCATCAACGGCGGGAACCACGTCACGGGTGCGCCGGAGATCTCCTCGCTGGTGAGCCTGGGCGTCATCCTCACGACCCTGGTCGTCACGGCGGTGGCGAGCCTCCTTAAGGCTCCTGCCGGCACCGACGAGGCCGTGGCACCGGCCGACCTGGACGAGACGCCGGGATCGGACTGGCGGGAGTGACCATGAGCGGGGCGTCGATCATCTAGGGTGCTGCCGTCCCCGCTCCCCAGCTCCCCGAGGCCCATGACCAACGCACCGAGCCGCTCCGGCGGCGCTCCCCGCCTCCAGGTGGAGTGGGCCGGGACGACGAGGACCTTCGACGGCGACCGCGTGGTCGTCGGTCGCGAGGCCGACTGCGACGTCCAGGTCACCGAGCCCAGCGCGTCGCGCCACCACGCGGTCGTGCAGCTCGAGGGCGACGCCTGGGTGGTCGTCGACACCAGCAGCAACGGCACCTTCGTCCGCGGGCAGCGGATCAGCCGCGTGGCGGTGCCCGTCGGCCCGATGAGCCTGCACCTGGGTGGTCCGACGGGGGAGGCCGTGGTGGTGAGCGCGGCGCCGGTCGTCGCCGCGCAGTCCGCCGCCCCTGCGCAGCCCGTCCCGCCGCCGTACCAGCCACCGTCCCCGACCCCGGCACCGCCGGCCGACGACTGGTGGCGCAACCTGCCGCCACCCCAGCTCCCGGCCCAGGCCGCTCCGGCCGACGCCTGGAAGCCGCAGCCCGTGCTGCCCCCCGGGCAGCTGGCCCACGGCCAGTCGGTGGTGCTGCCCCAGCAGGCCGCCGCCGGCCGCCCCCTCAGCATCGGGCGTACGACGGACAACGACGTCGTCCTCGACGACGCCCTGGTGAGCCGGCACCACGCGCTGCTGCACCTGGGCGGGCCGGGGCAGCCCGCGCTCCTGCAGGACCTCGGCAGCTTCAACGGCACGTACGTCAACGGCCACCGGGTCCAGGGCTCGGTGCAGCTCGCCGTCGGGGCCGAGGTGATCGTCGGCAACCAGACCTTCCGCTGGGACGGGCGCCAGCTGCTCGCGTCGGCGACGACGCACGAGTTCACCCTCTACGCCGACGGGCTGACCACCGGGCTGCCGGGCGGCCGGCAGCTGCTCCAGGGCGCGTCGTTCCAGCTCAAGCCGTCGAGCCTGACCGCGGTCATCGGTCCGTCGGGAGCGGGGAAGTCCACGCTCCTCGGCGCGCTCACCGGCCTGCGGCCCGCCACCCACGGCCGGGTCATCTGGCAGGGCCACGACCTCTACGCCAACTACGACCAGCTGCGCTTCCAGATCGGCCTGGTGCCGCAGCAGGACATCCAGCACCCCCAGCTCAAGGTCCGGCAGGCCCTGCGCTTCGCCGCAGAGCTGCGGCTGCCGCCCGACACGACGCCGCAGGAGCAGGAGGCCCGGGTCCACCAGGTCGCCGAGCAGCTCCAGCTGACCACGCGGCTCGACAACCGGATCGGCACCCAGCTGTCGGGCGGCCAGAAGAAGCGGGTCTCGATCGCGACCGAGCTGCTCACCGCACCGCCGCTCCTCTTCCTCGACGAGCCCACCTCGGGCCTCGACCCGGGCCTCGACCTCGAGGTGATGAAGCAGCTGCGCACGCTGGCCGACGGCGGCCGCGTGGTCATGGTCGTCACGCACTCGGTGCTCGCGCTCGACGTCTGCGACAACGTGATGGTGCTGGCACCTGGTGGTCGGATCGCCTACTTCGGTCCGCCCGCCGGGGTCCTCGCGCACTTCCGGCGGGGGAGCTATCCCGAGGTCTTCGACCTGTTGGACAGCCCGGACCTCTGGGCGCAGATCCCGGCGCCGCAGCAGCTGGCGCCGACGACCGGAGCCCTCCCGGCCGCGACCGCCGGAGTGCCGCCGCCGCCCAAGCAGTCGCCCGGTCGCCAGCTGTCGACGCTCGTGCGCCGCAACGCGGCCGTGGTGGTCGCCGACCGGCTCCTCCTCGGGATGCTCCTGCTGCTCCCGCTGATCCTGGGCGGGCTGAGCCGGATCGTGCCGGGCAAGAGCGGGCTGTCCCTCGACGACACCCGCCACTGCCCGGGATCGACCACGTCGATCGGCGGCGGGAGGTGCGACACCATGCGCGACGGCGTACCCATCGGCAACCCGGTCCGGATGGTGCTCGACCCGGGCGAGGCCACCCAACGTCTCATCGTCCTGATCGTGGCCGCGTGCCTGATGGGCACCGCGATAGCGATCCGCGAGCTGGTGGGGGAGCGGCCCATCTTCCGCCGGGAGTACGCCGTGGGGCTGTCGCCGCGGGTCTACTTCCTGAGCAAGGTGCTGGTGCTCGGCAGTGCGGCGTTCGTGCAGGGCCTGGTGGTGACCTTCATCGCCACCGTCGGCCTGCCGGGTGCGGACGGCCGGCTCGGCACGCCCAGGGTCGCCTTCACGATCGCGTTCCTGGCGCTGACGATGGCGATCGTCGGGCTCGCTCTGTCCGCGCTCTTCACCAGCACCGAGCAGACGATGCCGGCACTGGTGGGGGTGATCATGCTGCAGCTGGTGCTCTCGGGATCGCTGTTCGCCATCGCCGGCCGGCCCCTGCTGGAGCAGATCGCCTGGCTCTCACCCTCGCGATGGGGCTACGCGGCCGCCGCCTCGGCGATGGGACTCGTCCGCGGCCAGGTCGACCGGGCCGACGACGACTGGATCGCCTTGGCCGGCCCGGGCCACTACCTGCTGGACCTCTTCATGCTCGCCCTGCTCGCTGCCGGCACCTACGCGCTCGGCATGCTGCTGACGTCCAGGAGTGCCAAGGAGGACTGACGAGGGAATGCGCGGGCCTCCTGCCGCCTTGCAGTCAGAGATGTCTCTCGCTCTCTCCGTGCTCGACCTCGTGCCCGTCCGTTCCGACCAGACCTCGGCCGACGCGGTCGCGGCGACGCTCGACCTGGCACGCGCGGCCGACCGGTCGGGCTACACACGCTTCTGGGTCGCCGAGCACCACAACATGCCGGCCGTCGCCGCCACCAACCCGCCCGTGCTGATCGGCCTCGTCGGCGGGGCGACCGAACGGATCCGGGTCGGCTCGGGCGGGGTGATGCTGCCCAACCATGCGCCGCTGGTGGTCGCCGAGCAGTTCGCGCTGCTCGAGGCGGCCTTCCCGGGCCGCATCGACCTCGGCATCGGCCGGGCGCCCGGCACCGACCCGGTGACGAGCTGGGCGCTGCGCCACGGCGCGGGCGGGGTGAGCGACGAGGCGGTCAACCAGTTCCCGGAGTACGTCGACAACGTGCTCGCGATGATGGAGCCGAACGGCGTAGGGCTGGCCCTGCGCGGCCGTACCCACGTGCTGAAGGCGACCCCGTCGGCCCGGTCGGTCCCGATGATCTGGCTGCTCGGCTCCTCCGACTACTCCGCGCGCCTGGCGGCCGAGAAGGGCATGCCCTACGTGTTCGCGCACCACTTCTCGGGATCGGGGACCGCCGAGGCCCTCGAGCTCTACCGCTCCGGCTTCCGACCCTCGCCCGAGCTCGCCGAGCCGCGGACCTTCCTGACCGTCAACGCCGCCGTCGCCGACACCGCCGAGGAGGCGGAGCGCCTCGCGCTGCCCCAGCTGCTCCAGATGGTCGCCCTGCGCACCGGTCAGCCGCTGACGGCCCAACGCACGGTCGAGGAGGCCGAGGCGCAGGTCGCGGCCGGACTTCCCGAGGCCCACCAGGACCTGGTCGCCGCGATGCGACGCCGGTGGGTCGTCGGCGACGCCGACGGTGCCCGCGCGGAGATCGAGCGGCTCGCGGCGTCGTACGGCGTCGACGAGGTCATGGTCAACCCGGTCGCCGGCGCCCTGGGCGGCACGCCCGCCGGCAGCGCCCCGGCGCGGGTGCGCACCCTGGAGCTCCTGGCCCCGGTGATCGACGGCTCCTCGATTGGGAGATCGTGAAGTCGTCCGACTAGACTGGCATGTCGGCCCAACGTGGGTCTGTGTCGTCATGCTCGCGGCTGCCCCGGAAACACCCCGGGGTTGAGCGCGGCGACACGGCCGCACGAGGTCCACCGCCTCCCGATCCGTCGGGGAGCGGAGGTTCCCGGGCCGAACGGTAAGCGAATCCCAACCCGAAGGACGGCATGGCGAAGAAAGAAGGCGTCATCGAGATGGAGGGCTCCGTCGTGGAAGCCCTTCCCAACGCGATGTTCCGTGTGGAGCTGAGCAACGGCCACAAGGTCCTCGCTCACATCAGCGGGAAGATGCGCCAGCACTACATCCGGATCCTCCCCGAGGACCGGGTCGTGGTCGAGCTTTCGCCGTACGACCTCTCGCGGGGCCGGATCGTCTACCGGTACAAGTAACACTCGCCGCGAGACAACCGAGAAAGGGCTGACATGAAGGTCAACCCGAGCGTGAAGCCGATCTGTGACAAGTGCAAGGTGATCCGTCGCCACGGCCGCGTCATGGTGATCTGCGAGAACCCGCGCCACAAGCAGCGCCAGGGCTGAGGCTCGTCGCTGCTGGTCGAGGAGGTTGCGCCAGCAACCGTCACGAGACCGACAACTGAATACGACATCCACGTGATCGCTTAGGTCGCCACCAGCCGGTGCGACCGAAACACCTCCGGAACGGATGGCCGGAGCCGCACTCAGACAGAGCGGAACGCATCACGACCAGACCACCGTGAATCCGAAGGGACCGCCATTCATGGCACGCCTTGTTGGAGTCGACCTGCCGCGCGACAAGCGCATCGAGGTCGCTCTCACCTACATCTACGGCATCGGCCGTACCCGCGCCCAGCAGCTGCTGGCCGCGACCGGGGTCTCCCCGGACCTCCGCGTCCACGAGCTGGGCGACGAGGAGCTGGTCAAGCTCCGCGACGAGATCGAAGCCAACTTCAAGATCGAGGGTGACCTCCGTCGCGAGGTCCAGGCCGACATCCGCCGCAAGATCGAGATCGGCAGCTACCAGGGCCGCCGCCACCGCATGGGCCTCCCGGTCCGCGGTCAGCGCACCAAGACCAACGCACGGACCCGCAAGGGCCCCAAGCGCACCGTTGCCGGCAAGAAGAAGGCGAAGTGATCGAGTAATGCCTCCCAAGACCCGCGCCGGCGCCGCGAAGAAGGTGCGCCGCAAGGAGAAGAAGAACGTCGCTCAGGGCGAGGCCCACATCAAGAGCACGTTCAACAACACGATCGTCACGATCACCGACCCGACCGGTGCGGTGATCTCGTGGGCGTCCGCCGGCACCGTCGGCTTCAAGGGCTCCCGCAAGTCCACCCCCTACGCCGCTCAGATGGCCGCCGAGGCCGCGGGGCGCAGGGCGATGGAGCACGGCATGAAGAAGATCGACGTCTTCGTGAAGGGCCCGGGCTCGGGTCGCGAGACGGCGATCCGCTCGCTGGGTGCGATCGGCCTCGAGGTCGGCACCATCCAGGACGTGACCCCCGCCCCGCACAACGGTTGCCGCCCGCCCAAGCGCCGGCGCGTCTGACCCCGAGACTGAGAAAGAGAGCGTAAGGACATGGCCCGTTACACCGGTCCCATCACCAAGAAGTCGCGCCGTCTCGGTGTCGACCTCATCGGCGGCGACGCCGCCTTCGAGAAGCGCCCCTACCCGCCGGGCCAGCACGGCCGCGCGCGGATCAAGGAGAGCGAGTACCGCAACCAGCTGCAGGAGAAGCAGAAGGCGCGTTACACCTACGGCGTGCTCGAGCGTCAGTTCCACAAGTACTACGTCGAGGCAGCTCGTCGCCAGGGCAAGACCGGCGACAACCTGCTGCAGCTCCTCGAGTGCCGCCTGGACAACGTCGTCTACCGTGCCGGCTTCGCCCGCACCCGCCGCCACGCCCGCCAGCTGGTGACCCACGGTCACTTCCTGGTCAACGGCAAGAAGGTCGACATCCCGTCCTTCCAGGTGACGCAGTACGACATCATCGACGTCCGCGAGAAGTCGCTGGAGATGACGCCGTTCATCATCGCCCGCGAGACGCACGGCGAGCGCATCGTCCCGGCCTGGCTCGAGGCCCTGCCGAACCGGATGCGCATCCTGGTGCACCAGCTGCCGGTCCGGGAGCAGATCGACCTCCCGATCCAGGAGCAGCTCATCGTCGAGTACTACTCGAAGAAGTAACCACCTTCCAGCACCACGTCTGGACCCTCATATAGCGGTCGGTCCGGAAAGGAAAGAAACAAGTGCTCATCGCACAGCGCCCCACCCTGTCGGAGGAGACCGTCGACCAGTTCCGGTCGCGGTTCGTCATCGAGCCCCTCGAGCCCGGCTTCGGCTACACGCTCGGCAACTCGCTGCGTCGTACCCTCCTCTCCTCCATCCCCGGCGCGTCCGTGACCAGCATCAAGGTCGACGGCGTGCTCCACGAGTTCTCGACCATCGACGGTGTCAAGGAAGACGTCACCGAGATGATCCTGAACCTCAAGGGTCTCGTGGTCTCCTCGGAGCACGACGAGCCCGTGACGATGTACCTCCGCAAGTCCGGTGCCGGCGACGTCACCGCGGCTGACATCGCGCCCCCGGCCGGTGTCGAGGTGCACAACCCGGACCTGAAGATCGCCACCCTGGGCGACAACGGCAAGCTCGAGATGGAGCTCGTCGTCGAGCGTGGCCGCGGCTACGTCTCGGCCGTCCAGAACAAGGGTGCCGACAACGAGATCGGCCGGATGCCGGTCGACTCGATCTACAGCCCGGTCCTCAAGGTGACCTACAAGGTCGAGGCCACCCGTGTCGAGCAGCGCACCGACTTCGACAAGCTCGTCATCGACGTCGAGACCAAGCCGTCCATCCTGCCCCGCGACGCCATCGCGTCGGCCGGCAAGACGCTGGTCGAGCTCTTCGGCCTGGCCCGTGAGCTCAACGTCGAGGCCGAGGGCATCGACATCGGCCCGTCGCCCGTCGACGAGCAGCTCGCCGCCGACCTCGCCCTCCCGGTCGAGGACCTGCAGCTGACGGTCCGGTCCTACAACTGCCTCAAGCGCGAGGGCATCCACACCGTGGGTGAGCTCATCAGCCGCTCGGAGCAGGACCTGCTCGACATCCGCAACTTCGGTGCGAAGTCGATCGACGAGGTCAAGGCCAAGCTGCACGAGATGGGTCTGTCCCTCAAGGACAGCGCGCCCGGCTTCGACCCGCACGCCGCCCTGGCGTCGTACGGCGACGACGACGACGACACCTTCGTCGAGGACGAGCAGTACTGATCGATTTCCGGATCCCCGGAATTCACTACCCCGGTACCTGGTACGGCCGGGGAGAAATGAGAGACAGCAATGCCCAAGCCCAAGAAGGGCCCCCGCCTCGGCGGTAGCCCGGCCCACCAGCGGCTCATCCTCCGCAACCTGGCCACCCAGCTCTTCGAGCACGGCCGGATCACGACGACGGAGGCCAAGGCCCGCACGCTGCGGCCGTACGCCGAGAAGCTGATCACCAAGGCGAAGAACGCGCACCTGGGTGAGAACCCGCTGCACAACCGTCGCGAGGTGCTCAAGAGCATCACCGACAAGGGTGTCGTGCACCACCTCTTCACCGAGATCGCGCCGGCCTACGCCGAGCGTCCGGGCGGCTACACCCGGATCACCAAGATCGGTCCGCGCCACGGCGACAACGCCCCCATGGCCGTGATCGAGCTGGTGACCGAGGCCTACAGCCCGAAGCCCGCCGCTGCGACGAAGAAGTCGGAGCCGGCCGCCAAGGTGACCAAGGCCGATGACGTCGCCCCGGCCGAGGTCGAGGCCGTCAACGAGGCCGACGAGACCGAGGTGCTCAGCACCGAGGCGACCGAGGTCGAGACCGCCGAGGCCGAGTCCACCGCGGAGGTCACCGAGGCCACCGACGAGGCTCCGGCCGAGGAGGCCGCTGCTGACGAGGCTCCCGCCGAGGAGACCGACGAGCAGGCCTGATCCGGCTGCATCGCGCCGACCCGTTGCCCTGGTGGCAGCGGGTCGGCGTGCTTTTCGGCCAGGTGAGCGCCGGACCTAGACTGGGAGCATGACGATCGACCTGGGCAACCCCCCTGTCCTGTCGCCCGACGACGCGGAGCGGCAGGTCCTCCTGGCCGACCCGCGCGGCTACTGCGCGGGGGTGGACCGGGCCGTCGTGACGGTCGAGGAGGCACTCGACCTCTACGGTGCGCCGGTCTACGTGCGCAAGCAGATCGTGCACAACAAGCACGTCGTGTCCAACCTCGAGGAGCGCGGGGCGATCTTCGTCGAGGAGCTCGACGAGGTCCCGGTCGGCGCGACCGTCGTCTTCTCCGCCCATGGCGTCTCGCCGGCGGTCCACCGCCAGGCGACCGAGCGCGAGCTGAAGACCATCGACGCGACGTGTCCGCTGGTGACCAAGGTGCACCGCGAGGCGGTGCGCTTCGCCCGCGAGGGCTACACGATCCTGCTCATCGGCCACGCCGGCCACGAGGAGGTGGAGGGCACCGCGGGGGAGGCGCCGGACCAGACCGTGCTCGTCGAGCACCCCGACGACGTCGCCAAGCTCGACTTCCCCGCCGACGCCAAGCTGGCCTGGCTCTCCCAGACGACGCTGAGCGTCGACGAGACGATGGAGACCGTACGACGGCTGCGGGCGAAGTTCCCGCAGCTGGAGGACCCGCCCAGCGACGACATCTGCTACGCGACCCAGAACCGTCAGGTGGCGGTCAAGGAGATCGGCGCGACCGCCGACCTGGTGATCGTGGTCGGCTCGGCCAACTCCTCCAACTCGGTGCGCCTCGTCGAGGTCGCGCTCGAGGCGGGCGCCAAGGCGTCCTACCGCATCGACGACGTCTCCGAGCTCGACCCGACCTGGCTCGACGGCGTGGCCACCGTGAGCGTGACGTCGGGCGCCTCGGTGCCCGACCACCTGGTCCAGGAGGTGCTGGCCTACCTCGCCGAGCGGGGCTACCCGGACGCGCGTCCGGTGCAGACCGCCGAGGAGACGCTGGCGTTCTCGCTGCCCAAGGAGCTCCACAAGGACCTCAAGGCCGCGGGTCGCTGAGCCTGCCCACGATGGCCCGCTTCCTCGACGTCCACCCGGACAACCCCCAGCCGCGGTTCCTGCAGCAGATCGTCGACGCCCTGCACGACGACGCGCTGCTCGCCTACCCGACCGACTCCGGCTACGCCCTGGGCTGCCGCATCGGCAACCGCGACGGCCGCGACCGGATCCTCAAGATCCGCGGTCTCGACGACCGCCACCACTTCCCCCTGATCTGCCGTGACTTCTCCCAGCTCGGTCAGCTGGTGCACGTCGACAACGCCGCGTTCCGGGCGATCCGCGCGGCCACGCCGGGTCCCTACACGTTCATCCTGCCGGCGATGCCCGAGGTGCCGCGGCGGCTGATGCACCCCAAGAAGCGCACGGTCGGCGTCCGGATCCCCGACCACCGTTTCGTCCAGGAACTGCTCGACCTGCTGGGCGAGCCGATGTTGTCGAGCTCGCTGATCCTCCCCGGCGAGACCGAGCCGCGCACGATGGGCTGGGAGATCAAGGAGGAGCTCGACCACGACGTCGACATCGTCGTCGAGGCGGGAGAGACCCCGGCCGAGCCGACGACCGTCGTGGACTGGTCGGAGGGCTATCCCGAGGTGCTGCGACGTGGGGCGGGCGACCCCGACCGCTTCTGACGGGTCTGCACCTGGTTGCGCACGCCCAGCACGCCGAGGCAGAGAAGGTAGCCGACGACCAGCGCGATCGCGTGGGTCGACAGCCCGCTGACCGTGGCCTGCACGACGCCGTCCTGAGCGTGCGCGATCGACCCCGGCTCCGCGAAGGCGAGCAGCACGACGGTGAGCAGCATCGCCAGCGGCGGGAGCACCCCGATCGTGAAGAAGTCGGACGGCCGCACGCGCAGGGCCGCGCCGGCACAGACGGTGACGAAGGTGAGGTCGAACAGCAGGCCGAGGTCGTCGCCGAGCACGACGTCGATCGCCGCGGCGGTGATGAGGAGCGCGACCGAGAGCGCGGCCACCTCGGAGCCGGGCTTCTCGCCCTGCTCCCAGAGCGTGCGCGGTGCGCTCGTCACGCCCCCACGCTAGGTCGGGGCGGGTGCGCGGCGCGGGCGGCTCGCCGTACGGCGCTCAGTCGTCGACCCGGCGCCCGGTGGCGGTGTCGAAGCGATGGGCGTCCTGGGGTACGGCGACGTGGACCGTGCTGCCGACGGCGGCCGGGTCCCGGTGGGGGAGCCGCACGCAGACGGTGGCGGTGCGGTCGGCGAGCTGGGCGACGCCGTACGCGAAGCTGTCGGAGCCCAGCTCCTCGACCAGGTCGATCCGGACGGGCATCCCGGCGCCGCTCTCGACGAAGTCCCACGCCTCGGGCCGCACGCCGACGGTCACCTCCCCATCGGGCAGCAGGTTCATCTGGGGCGAGCCGATGAACCCGGCGACGAAGAGGTTGGCGGGGCGGTCGTAGAGGGCCAGCGGGGTGTCGACCTGCTGGATCTCGCCCTCGTGCATGACGGCGACGCGGTCGCCGAGGGTCATCGCCTCGACCTGGTCGTGGGTGACGTAGACCGTCGTCACGCCGAGCTCGCGCTGCAGCCGCGCGATGTCGCCGCGGGTCTGGACGCGCATCTTGGCGTCGAGGTTCGACAACGGCTCGTCCATGCAGAAGACCTGCGGCTGGCGGACGATCGCGCGGCCCATGGCGACGCGCTGCCGCTGCCCGCCGGAGAGGGCCTTGGGCTTGCGGTCGAGGTGGTCGGCGAGGCCCAGCAGGGCGGCGACGGACTCGACGCGCTGGTCGCGCTCGGCCTTCGGCACCTTGGCCATCTTGAGCGGGAAGGCGAGGTTGTCGCGCACCGACTTGTGCGGGTAGAGCGCGTAGCTCTGGAAGACCATCGCGATGTCGCGGTCCTTCGGTGCCAGCCCCGTGACGTCGCGCTCCCCGATGAGGATCCGGCCGCTGTCGACCGGCTCCAGGCCCGCCAGCATGCGCAGGGTCGTGGTCTTCCCGCAGCCCGAGGGGCCGACGAGGACCAGGAACTCGCCGTCGGCGACCTCGAGGTCGATCCCGGGCACGGCGGGACGGTCGGTCCCGGCGTACCAGCGCTGTGCGCGCTCGAACGTGATGCTCGTCATAGGTAGACACCGTATATGTAAGTATGCTGAACTAACAAACATGTCCTGGCGAAGCCCGACGGAACGACCGCTCCGAGGCCGCACCAAGCTCCACCGAGCCGACTCACGTCGTCACCACCGCTCCATGTTGCTCCAAGAGCTCTTCGGAGAGGGGCCCGCGAGCCGTGCGGACCTCGCCCGGACGAGCGGCCTGACCCGGGTGACCGTCTCCGAGCTGGTCGCCGAGCTGCTGGCCGAAGGGCTCGTCGAGGAGCTCGGACAGCCCGCGAAGGCCGAGACCGGCGGTCGGGTGGGCAAGCCGCCCACGCTCGTCGGGCTCGTGCCCGCCGCCAAGCACATCCTCGCCATCGACCTCTCCGTCGACGGCCAGGTCGTCGGCGCCGTGCTCAACCTCGCCGGCGAGGTCATCACCAAGGACGCCCAGCCGCTGGACGGCCGGCGCGGGGACGAGGCGGTCGAGATGGTCCGCGTCTTCGCGACCGAGCTCGCCGAGCGGGCCACGTCACCCGTCCTCGGCATCGGCGTGGCCAGTCCCGGCGTCGTCAGCCCCGAGGGCGTGGTGCTCGACGCCCCCAACCTCGGCTGGCACGACGTCAAGCTGGCCGAGACACTGAGCGGTGCCCTGGGCCTCCCGGTGCACGTCGCCAACGACGCCAACACGGCCGTGCTGGGGGAGTACACCTTCGGCGGAGGCACCGAGGGCGGCCTCATGCTGCTGCGGCTCAGCACCGGTGTCGGCGCCGGCCTCGTGCTCGGGGGCGAGCTGCTCCACGGGCGCGGCGGGGCGGCCGGTGAGATCGGGCACGTGCAGGTCGTCGCCGACGGCGAGGAGTGCGCGTGCGGGCGGCGCGGGTGCTTGGAGACCTTCGTCGCCGTACCCCGGCTGCGCCGGCGGATCGCCGCCGACGACCTCGACGCCGCGATCACCGCGGCGGCCGGGCACCTCGCGGGTGCGCTCGCGCCCGTCGTGGCGACGCTCAACCTCGACGAGCTGGTCCTCAGCGGGCCGCTCGACCTCGTCGAGCCGCTCGCTGCGGCCGTCGCCCCCCTCGTCCGCGACCGGGTCATGCCGGTGAGCGCGGAGCAGTTCGTCGTGCGCGCGACCGCGCTCGGCGACAACGGAGTCCTCGTCGGTGCGACCGGTCTGGTCCTCGCCGCCGAGCTGGGGGTCTCGTGACCCCCGTCAGCAGCGCGACCCAGGGCGGGTGCGCGTCCCAGGTAAGGAAGCAGAGGAACTAGTGGTGGGCAAGAAGAAAGTAGTGGCCCTCGCGGCCATCGCCGCCCTGCTCAGCGTGACCAGCGCGTGCGGCTCCGATGACGACGACCCCTCGACCAGCGGCGGTCCCGAGAAGGCCGACATGGTGATGTGGCTCAACGGCGCCGACACCCCGCAGGAGGCGCGCGACTGGCTGAAGAAGACGTTCGAGGACGAGCACCCCGGCTCCACCCTCACCATCGAGGAGCAGGAGTGGGACGGGCTCGTCGAACGCCTCACCACCGCCCTGTCCTCGGAGGACCAGACGCCTGACGTCGTCGAGGTGGGCAACACCCAGGCGCCGACCTTCACCACCGCGGGCGCGTTCAGCGACCTGACCGGCGACCTGGACGAGTGGGGCGGTGACGACCTGCTCCCCGGCTTCGTCGACGGCGCGACCGTCGACGACAAGACCTACGCGGTGCCCTACTACGCGGGCTCCACCTACGTCTTCTACCGCAAGGACCTCTTCGAGAAGTCCGGTCTCGAGGTCCCCACCACGATGGAGGACTTCATCGCGGCGGCGAAGACCCTCAAGGCCGACAACCCCGACCCGGACTTCTCGGGCTACTGGCTCCCCGGGCAGGACTGGCGCGACGGCGCGGCGTTCCTGTGGGACGCCGGCGGCGACTTCGCGGCGGCCGACGGCGACAGCTGGTCCGGCACGCTCTCCACGCCGGAGAGCATCGCGGGGCTGACCACCTTCCAGGACCTCTTCGAGCAGGCGTCCGGGGCGCCGGCCGACGCCAACGAGTCCGACCCGGTCACGCCGTTCTGCGCGGGCAACATCGGCATGATGTCGCGTCCCGGCTGGGTGATGGGCCTGCTGACCGACCCCGACGCGGGCTGCCCCGACCTGGCCAAGAAGGTGGGCGTCTTCGCGCTGCCCGGCTCCGACGGTGGTCCTGCTCCGGTGCTGCTCGGCGGCTCCGACATCGCGGTGTCGGCCAAGACCGAGAACCAGGACCTGGCCCGCGACGTCGTCGGGCTGATGCTCAGCGACGACTACCAGGGCATCCTCGCCGACGCCGGGCTCACCCCGGCCCGGGAGTCGCTGTCCTCGCTGCTGGGCGATGACGAGTTCGCGCAGGCGACCATCGAGGCCGCGTCCAACGCCAAGCTCACGCCGGCCGCCGCCAACTGGGCGACCGTCGAGGGCACGCGGATCCTCGAGGACCTCTTCGGGCAGATCGCGCAGGGTGGCGACGTCACCCAGCTCGCCGGCGACGCCGACGACCGCATCAGCGAGACGCTCCAGTAGCAGCGCACGACGGGGGCGGGCCGGCGTACCCCCCGGACGCCGTCCCGCCCCCGCCTGCGCGCTCGCGCACCCACGACCCTCGGAAGGAGACAATCGCCCATGGCCCGACGCCGACCGGCCGTCCGCGCGACGCCGCTGCCCCTCGGCCTCGTCCTGCCCTCGGCAGCGCTGCTCCTCCTCGCCCTGGGCTATCCCCTCGGGCGGCAGGTGGTGCTGTCGCTGCAGGAGTTCGGGCTCGCGCAGCAGTTCGGCCGACCGCCGGAGTGGGTCGGGCTCGACAACTACCGGGCGCTGATCGACGACCCGTACCTCTGGACGGTCGTCCTGCGCACCGTGGTCTTCTGCTTCGTCAACGCCGCGCTGACCATGGGCGCCGGCGTCGGCATCGCGTTGCTGATGACGCGGATGAGCCGAGGCGTGCGGATCGCCGTGCAGAGCGGGCTGCTGCTGACGTGGGCGACGCCGGTGGTGGCGTCGATGATCGTGTGGCAGTTCCTCTTCGACACGCAGTACGGCGTCGTGAACTCCGTCCTCACCTCGCTGGGCGGCGACTACGAGGGCCACAGCTGGCTGCTGGAGCCGATGTCGTTCTTCGCCGTCGCGACGATCATCGTGGTCTGGATGAGCGTGCCGTTCGTCGTCTTCACCGTCTACGCCGCCCTGACGCAGGTGCCCGACGACGTCGTCGAGGCCGCCGAGATCGACGGGGCGGGTGCGTGGCAGCGGTTCGTGCACGTGGTGGTGCCGACGATCCGGCCGGTCCTGCTCGTCGTGCTGCTCCTGCAGGTCATCTGGGACCTGCGCGTCTTCACCCAGATCTACACGCTCCAGAAGGCCGGCGGCATCACCCGGGACACCAACCTGCTCGGCACCTACATCTACACGCTCGGGATCAAGGGCGGCGACTTCGGCACCGCTGCGGCTGCCGCGATGTTCATGCTGGCCCTGACGGTGGTGCTGACGGCGCCGTACGTCCGGTTGATGTTCCGACAGGAGGAGGGCTGATGTCCGCGCGACCTCCGTCGCGATCGGTGCGGTGGGGCGCCAACGCCCTCGGCCTGGTCGTCCTGCTGGTGAGCGTCTTCCCGGTCTACTGGATGGTCAGTCGCTCGTTCCTGCCGCGCAACCGGATCCGCAGCGACGGGCAGACCTGGTTCCCGTGGCACGGCACGTTCGCCAACTACGACCGGATCCTGTCCGGCGACGGCTTCCGCACGGCGCTCGTCAGCAGCCTGTCGGTGACGGTGCTGACCGTCGTGATCGCGCTGTTCTTCGCGTTCCTGGCGGCGGTCGCGGTGAGTCGGTTCCGCTTCCGCGGGCGGACCACCTTCGTGCTCACCCTGCTGGTGGTGCAGATGATCCCGGCGGAGGGGCTCTTCATCAGCCAGTACAAGATGCTCGAGGGCGTCGACCTCCTCAACTCCGTCGTCGGCCTCACCTTCGTCTACGTCGCCAGCGTGCTGCCCTTCACCGTGTGGACCCTGCGCGGGTTCGTCGACGGCGTGCCGCGCGAGCTCGAGGAGGCCGCGATGATGGACGGCTGCTCGCGCGTGCAGGCGTTCTTCACCGTGACCCTGCCGCTGCTCGCGCCCGGGCTGGTCGCCACCGGTCTGTTCGGGTTCATCCAGGCCTGGAACGAGTTCACCCTCGCGCTGGTCGTGATGACCGACCCGGCGAAGGAGACCCTGCCCGTCTGGCTGATCGGCTTCTCGGAGTCGCGCAGTCGCGGGGTCGACTGGGGCGCCATCATGGCGGCGTCGACCCTCATCACGATCCCGGTCATCGCCTTCTTCCTGGTCGTCCAGCGGCGGATGGTCACCGGCCTCACCGCGGGCGCGGTGAAGGGATGAGCCCCGAGGAGCTCGCCCTGCAGGTCCTCCTGCCGTCCTTCCCCGGACCCGCGCTCCCCGACGACTGGGCCGGGTTGCTGGAGGAGGGCCTCGGCGGCATCTGCCTCTTCGGCTCCAACCTCACGGGCGACCTCGCCGCGGTGCGGGAGCTCACCGACGCCGTACGACGGGTGCGCCCCGAGGCACTCGTCGCGACCGACGAGGAGGGCGGCGACGTCACGCGGCTGCACGCGCGGACGGGGAGCCCGGTGCTCGGCGCCGCCCAGCTGGGGGCGGTCGACTCGCTCGAGCTGACCGAGACCGCGGGCGGGCTGGTGGCGGCGGACCTGGTTGCTGCCGGGATCGACCTCGACCTCGGGCCGGTCGCCGACGTCAACAGCAACCCCGACAACCCGGTGATCGGCACCCGGAGCTTCGGCGCCGACCCCGCCCTGGTGGGCCGCCATGTCGCGGCGTGGGTGCGCGGGCTGCAAGCGGGCGACGTGGCCGCCTGCGTGAAGCACTTCCCCGGCCACGGCTCGACCGCCGAGGACAGCCACCTCGCGCTGCCCGTGCTGGACGCTCCGGCGGAGCTCGTGCGCTCGCGGGACGTCGCGCCGTTCGCGGCCGCGGTCGCGGCCGGCGCCGCCTCGATCATGACCTCCCACATCGTCGTGCCGTCGCTCGACCCGGGCCTGCCCGCGACGTTCAGCAGGCCGGTGCTCTCGCTGCTCCGCAGCCTGGAGTACGACGGCGCGATCGTCAGCGACGCCCTCGACATGGCCGGCGCGTCCCGTGAGCGCGGCATCCCCGAGGCTGCGGTGCTCGCCCTGGCTGCCGGGGTCGACCTGCTGTGCATCGGCCCGGACAAGGACGTGGCGCTGGTGCGCGCGATCCAGGGCGCGATCGTCGCCGGGGTGTCGGACGGACGACTGGCCGAGGAACGGCTCGTCGAGGCGGCGGGGAGGGTGGACCTGCTCCGGCGCCGGGGGCCGTCACTGCCGGCGACGCCTCCGGTCCGCGCTGGCGACGGCGACCGGATGGCGGCGGGCGCCCGGCGGGCGGTGGCCGTCGAGGGCGTCCTTCCCGACCTGGCCGGCGCCCGGGTCGTGAGCATCAGCACGCCGGCGAACATCGCGGTGGGCGAGGTGCCGTGGGGCATCGCCCCGGACCTCGTCGTGCGGCCGGGAGAGGCGCTTCCCGACGGACCGCTCGTCGTGCAGGTGCGCGACGCGCACCGCCGCCCCGAGGTGCTGGCCGCCCTGCGCGGTCTGGGAGACCGGTCGGTCGTCGTGGAGTGGGGCTGGCCGGGGCCATGGCCCGACCCGGGGTCGGGCACCCCGCGGATCTGCACGCGCGGCATGTCGCGACCGGTGGTCGCGGCGGTGGAGGACATCATCGGAGAGGCGGGTTGGCGGCGGTGACAGGGGAGGTCCCGGCTCGGATCGGGCTCGACATCGGGGCGACGAAGATGCACGGCGTCGCCGCGACCGCGGACGGCGAGGTGCTGGCGGAGGTGCGCGCGACGACCCCGACCGGTGGCGACGACGTGGTCGCGACCGCGGCCGGCGTGGTCGACGAGCTCCGGTCGCGGCTGGGTGCCGGGCTCGACGGGGTCGTGGGGGTCGGCGTGCCCGGCCTCGTCGACGTCGCGCACGGTGCCGTCAAGCACGCGGTAAACCTCGGCGTCGACGACTGGTTCCCCATCGCCGACCGGCTCGCCGAGCGCATCGGCACGCGCGTGGTGGTCGACAACGACGTCAACGCGGCCGCGCTCGGTGCGGCCAAGGTGACCGGTCACGACGACCTCGTCTACCTCAGCCTCGGCACGGGTCTGGCCGCGGCGTCGATCCTCGACGGGCGGCTGCGGCGCGGCTTCCGCAGCGCGGCGGGCGAGATCGGCCACGTCCCGGTCGACCCGCAGGGCCGCCAGTGTCCGTGCGGCCAGGTCGGCTGCCTGGAGACCGCCGCGTCCGGGTCCGCCGTCGCAGAGGCCTGGCCGAGCCCCGACGTGCCTCCCGCGCAGGCGCTCTTCGACGCCGCGGGCGCCGGTGACCCACGCGCGGTCGAGGTGCGGGACCGGTTCGCTGCGCGGGTCGCGGACGCCGTACGCCTGGTGTGCCTGACGGTCGACCCGGAGTACGTCGTCCTCGGCGGTGGCGTGTCCCAGGTCGGCGAGCGGCTGCGTGCCGCGGTGGTCGCGGCGCTGGCCGAGCAGGCCTCGGCGTCGCCCTTCCTGCGCTCGCTCGACCTGGCCGGTCGGGTGTTGCTGCTGCCGCGTGACGTCCCGGTGGCAGCGCTCGGGGCGGCGCTCCTCGCCGCGGGGCCGGTCCGATGAGCGACCGGCTCGTCACCGGCGGCCGCGACAGCGACGGCGCTGCGGTCGACGTCGTCATCAGGGACGGGCGCGTGGTCGCGGACGGCGACGGACCGACGTACGACGCCCGCGGGCTCACCGTGCTCCCCGGTCTCGTCGACCTTCAGGTCAACGGCGCTGCCGGCATCGACCTCACCCGCGAGCCCGACCGGCTGTGGGAGGTGGCCGCCTCGCTCCCGGAGTACGGCGTGACGGCCTTCCAGCCGACGATCATCACTGCCGCGCCCGAGGTCCGGTCACGCGCGCTCGCCGCCCTGCGGGCGGGACCGCCCGCCGGCTGGTCGGGTGCCGAGCCGTTGGGTCTGCACCTCGAGGGACCGATGCTCGCTGTCGGTCGCAAGGGCGCGCACCCCCCGCAGTGGCTGCGCCCGCCGTCGGTCGCGCTGGTGGACGGGTGGTCGCGCGACGCGGGCGTCACGATGGTGACACTCGCGCCCGAGCTGCCCGGGGCGCTCGACGTCGTCGCGGTCCTCGTGGAGCGCGGCGTGGTGGTCGCCCTCGGACACACCGAGGCACCCGCGGAGGCCGTGGCCGCCGCTGTCGACCGTGGTGCCCGGGTCGTCACCCACCTCGGCAACGCGATGCCTGCCCTGGCCGGTCGCGACCCGGGTCCCGTGGGCGCCACGCTCGCGGACCCGCGGCTCGTCGCCGGGGTGATCGCGGACGGGCACCACCTCGCGCCGGCGACCCTCGCGTCCTACTGGCGCGCCCTCGGACCGGCGCGGTTCCTCGCCGTCACCGACTGCACGGCCGGCCTCGGCATCGCCGACGGTCCGACCCGCTTGGGCGACCACGACGTGGTGGTCCGCGACGGCACGGTCCGACTCGCCGACGGCACCCTCGCCGGTTCCGCGGCGTCGTTGCCGGCCTGCCTCGCGGTGCTGCGGTCCGCCACCGGCTGCACCCTGAGCGAGGCGGTCGCGGCGTGCACGACGACGGCGGCCGCCGTCGTCGGCGACGACAGCCGCGGCCACCTCCGACCGGGCGCCCGCGGTGACCTCACGCTGGTCGACGACGACCTGACCGTGGTCGCGACGATCGTCGGCGGGCGGCTCGTGCACGGGGAGGCCCGCTGATGGAGGTCGTGCCCCTCGACACCGCGGCCGAGGTCGCGACGCTCGCGGCCGACACGATCGAGGCTGTCGTCGCGGCCCGGCCGTCCGCTGTGCTCGGGCTCGCGACCGGCTCGACGCCACTGCTGACCTACGCCGAGCTGGTCCGCCGCCACGAGCACGGGTCGGCACCGTCGTACGCGCAGGTGCGGTGCTTCAACCTCGACGAGTACGTCGGCCTCCCACCCGGCCATCCGCAGAGCTACCGCGCGACCATCGCCCGCGAGCTCACCGACGCGCTCGGCATCGCGCCGGACCGGGTGCACGGCCCGGACCCGGAGGAGGCCGGCCTGCCGACGGCGGGAGAGCGCTACGAGGCCGCGATCGCGGCGGCCGGGGGGATCGACCTCCAGGTGCTCGGCATCGGCACCGACGGCCACCTCGCCTTCAACGAGCCCGGTTCGTCGCTCGCCTCCCTGACCCGGATCAAGACCCTCACCGAGCGGACGCGGCAGGACAACGCACGGTTCTTCGGCAGCCTCGACGACGTGCCGCGACACGTGCTGACCCAGGGCCTGGGCACGATCCTGCGCGCGCGGCACCTCCTGCTGCTCGCCACCGGTGCGGCCAAGGCCGCCGCGCTGGCCGCCGCCGTCGAGGGGCCGCTGGCCGCGTCCAGTCCGGCGTCGGTCCTCCAGCTGCACCCGCACGTCTCGGTCCTCCTCGACCGGGAAGCCGCGAGCGGCCTGACACGCACCGCCCACTATCGCGAGGTCTACGACGCCAAGCCGGCCTGGCAGGGCCTGTAGCCCGGATCGGCTCCTCAGTCGTTCGTGCGCAGCGCCAGGCGCGCGAGGCGGATCGTGGCCGACCGCGAGATCGGCGGCGGGTCGTGGGGGCCGACCGTCTGGACCCACAGCTCCACGCCGACGAGGGTGCGGCCCTCGCGCATCCAGATGTGGCGGCTGAAGAGCACGTTGCGCATGTGGGTGTCGATGTCACGCCAGTGGTCGTTGATCTTCCACGCCGCCGGGCGGCCGGCGCCCAGGCTCGGGACGTCGGCCCCGCGCACGATCAGGGTGCCGTTGATGACCGGGTCGTGGCGCACCCCGTAGCAGCTCGCGGCGTTGTGGCGGATCTTCCGGATCGCCCGCTTCGCGTCGCCCACCGACGCGAACTCGTGCACCCGGACGTAGGCCGTGGGGTCGGTGTCACCGGCGCCGTAGTAGTAGGCGAAGGTGCTCTCGATCCCCTGGGGCCCGTGCGTGGGGTCGTAGGCGGAGCAGTCCGGTCGGAAGATCCAGATCGGACCGTCGTCCTCGATCCCTCGGCTGCTCACCGGCGTGATGCGGTCGACCTGGTGGAGGCTCGGCACGTCGCTCGCGTCGACGGTGCGACGGTGCGACGCTGCCTGCGTCGCCGCGCCCGCGGGGGTGGCGCCCGCGGCGAGGGCGAGGGCGAGGGTCAGGATCAGGTTGCGTCCGCGCATGGGGGCTCCGCTCCGGGGTCGGGGACTACCAGCAGGGTAGGTCCGCGCGCGCCGATCCGGTATCCGCTAGTCGGAGGAAAGGTCGACGACGACCGGCGCGTGGTCCGACGCGCCCTTGCCGGCCCGCTCCTCGCGGTCGATGAACGCGCCGGTCACCCGGGCCGCGAGCGGCCGGGAGCCGAGGACGAAGTCGATCTTCAGGCCGCGGTCGCGCTCGAAGCGCTGGCGGTAGTAGTCCCAGTAGGTGTAGCCCGGCGCGTGCGCGCGGGTGACCTCCTCCCAGCCGTCGTCGAGGAACGCCTGGAACGCGGCGCGCTCGGCGGGCGTGACGTGGGTGGAGTTCTTGAACTGCGTGACGTCGAAGACGTCCGCGTCGGTCGGACAGATGTTCCAGTCGCCGACCATCGCGGTCGGGCTGTCCTGCCAGGCCGTCGCGGCCAGCCGCAGCTTGGCCAGCCAGTCGAGCTTGTAGACGTAGTGGGGGTCGTCGGGCTTGCGGCCGTTGGGGATGTAGAGGCTCCAGATGCGTACGCCGCCGCAGGTCGCGCCGATCGCCCGGGCCTCGGGCTCGGCGGGCTCTCCCCACCCCGGCATGTCCGGGAAGCCGACCTCGACGTCCTCGAGGCCGAGCCTGCTGATGAGCGCGACGCCGTTCCACTGGTTGATGCCGGCCGCCGCGACGTCGTACCCGCGCGCCTGGAGGCCCATCAGCGGCAGCTGCTCCTCGCGCGCCTTCGTCTCCTGCAGGGCGAGCACGTCGATCTCGTGCCGGTCGAGCAGCGCCTCGACGCGGTCGATCCGCGAGCGCAGCGAGTTGACGTTCCAGGTCGCGATCCGCACCCGGAGACGCTAGCCGATGCGGTGGCTGCGGACGCCGGCCGGCTGCGTGCGCTCGTCCGCCGAGCGCTCGATGCAGAACTCGTTGCCCTCGGGGTCCGCCAGGGTGACCCAGCCGGTGCCGTCGTCCTTGCGGAAGTCGCCGACCAGGGTCGCGCCGAGCTCGAGTGCCTGGGCGACCGCCTCGTCGCGGGTGCGGTCGCTCGGCTGGAGGTCGAGGTGGAGGCGGTTCTTGGCCGTCTTGCCCTCCGGCACCGGGATGAACAGCATCGAGGTGCCCGACGGCGGGAAGTGCGGGGCGAGGAGCACCTCCGGGTCGTCGTCGTAGAAGACGACCCAGCCGGTGAGGGCCGCCCAGAACTCCGCGAGCTTGCGGGCGTCGCCGGCGTCGAAGGTCATGTTGTTCACGGTCATCGCCATGGGCCCACTCTTGCCCGCGCAGGCAAGGGCGTCCAGCGGATTCTCCCGCGGGCGGTACGGACTCGTAGACTGCCCGCCCGTGGCTCTCACCATCGGCATCGTCGGTCTCCCCAACGCGGGCAAGTCGACCCTCTTCAACGCATTGACCAAGAACGACGTGCTTGCGGCGAACTACCCGTTCGCGACGATCGAGCCCAACGTCGGTGTGGTCGGCGTGCCCGACGACCGGCTGCCGCAGCTCGCGGAGATCTTCGGTTCCGAGCGGATCCTGCCCGCGACGGTCGAGTTCGTCGACATCGCCGGCATCGTCCGGGGCGCCTCGCAGGGGGAGGGGCTCGGCAACAAGTTCCTCTCCCACATCCGCGAGTCGGCGGCGATCTGCCAGGTCACCCGGGTCTTCCGCGACGAGGACGTCACCCACGTCGACGGCGAGGTCAACCCCGGCAACGACATCTCGACGATCCAGACCGAGCTGATCCTCGCCGACCTCGAGACGGTCGAGCGGGCGATCATGCGGCTGGAGAAGGAGGCGCGCAAGGTCAAGGAGCTGGCCGCGAACCTCGAGGCCGCGAAGCAGGCCAAGGAAGCGCTCGAGAGCGGTACGCCGATCATCGCGACCTCGATCGACCGGGCCCTGCTGCGCGAGCTCTCGCTGCTCACCGCCAAGCCGTTCATCTACGTCTTCAACTGCGATGCCGACGAGCTGCACGACGAGGACCTCAAGGCGCAGATGCGCGCCCTGGTCGCCCCGGCCGAGGCGATCTTCCTCGACGCGAAGTTCGAGTCCGAGCTGATCGAGCTCGAGGACGACGAGGCAGCGGAGTTCCTCGCCGAGGCCGGCATCACCGAGCCCGGGCTCGAGGTGCTCGCCCGGGTCGGCTTCGACACCCTCGGCCTGCAGACCTACCTCACCGCCGGCCCCAAGGAGTCGCGCGCCTGGACCATCCGGAAGGGCGACACCGCCCCGCAGGCGGCCGGCGTGATCCACACCGACTTCGAGAAGGGCTTCATCAAGGCCGAGATCGTGTCCTTCGCCGACCTCGTCGGTGCCGGCTCCATGGCCAAGGCCAAGGAGGCCGGCCGGGTGCGCATGGAGGGCAAGGACTACGTCATGCAGGACGGCGACGTGGTGGAGTTCCGCTTCAACGTGTGAGGTCCGGGCCACTTCGTGCGGCTGACCCTGTGGACTTCTGTCGGTCGTCCACAGGCGCTCATCGTCGCGCATGCGCTGT
Organism: Nocardioides candidus; assembly: GCF_041321175.1. Lineage (NCBI taxonomy): Bacteria > Bacillati > Actinomycetota > Actinomycetes > Propionibacteriales > Nocardioidaceae > Nocardioides > Nocardioides candidus. The sequence goes on from NZ_JBGGWC010000001.1 coordinate 1,258,959, forward strand.
CGTCGGCGCGGGGTCAAGGTGCTCGCATGGGAATCAGGTACTACGCCTACGCCGTCGACGCAGACCAGGCAGATCGCGCGCTCGCAGATCCGCGGGCGTTCATCTCGAGCGACCCGCTCGCTGACGCCTGGGGAATGAAGCCACACGCAGCCGTGTCCGTGGCAAGTTTCGAGCAGACGGTGCCGGAGCGGGACATGCTCTACCTCGACAAAGCCTGGCGCGGCCTTCAGGTGTTGACCGGACCGCGATCGGGGGCGGGGGCGGCTCGTCCGGCGTATCGCATGTTCGAAGGGAAGGTGGAGATGTGTGGTGATGGCTGGATCCCCTGGTACCGCGCGCTCGCTCCCGCGCAGGTTCACGAGGTCGCACAAGATCTCGGCGACCTGCAGCGCGAGGTCGCTGCTGTCGGTCTCCGTCGGATCGGTGCGTCCGGGGTCAATCTCTCCTACGCCGTTGACTACCTGGACAGGGCAACGCGGTTCGTCAGGCGCCTCGCCGCGGACGGCCGAGGCATGGCCTACATGATCGGATGAGAAAGGCAGGCGGTCCGATGATGCTATCGTTAGTGATAGCACTTGTCGGAGGTGATGGGCATGGCATCGATCGTCGTCCGCGGACTCGACGAATCCGTGAAGAAGCAGCTCGCCCTCCAGGCCAAGGAGCGCGGTCACTCGATGGAAGCCGAAGCGCGCGACATCCTCACGAGGGCGACACTCCGACCGCATGTCGGACTGGCGCTCCTTCGGGCTGCGCAGGAGGCGGGCGGATTCGACGAGCTTCCGGTGCCGGAGCGCAGCGACATCGCTCGAGCGGCTGACTTCGATTGATCGTGCTCGACACGAACGTGATCTCGGAGCTCTTCCGGCCGCGGCCTGAGCCTCGCGTCGTCGCCTGGTTGGAAGCGCTGACCGGCGAGGTCGCGATCACGGCGGTCACGCTTGCCGAGCTGCTGGCCGGCGTGCGACGTCTCCCTGAGGGCAGGCGCAAGGTCCTGCTCTCTGCATCGATCGACGCTGCCCTGCAGCCGTACCGGGACACCAGGGCCGTGCTTCCGTTCGATGCTGACGCAGCGGACAGATATGCCGATGTGCTGCTGGCCCGGGAGCAGGCAGGGTTGGCGATCAGCACCGCCGACGCCGAGATCGCCGCCATCTGCCTCGCGCGCGGGGCCGCGTGCGCGACGCGGAACGCCAAGGACTTCGTGGCCACCGGCGTCCGGCTGATCGATCCGTGGGCTGCCTGACGGATCGGAGGCGCCGCCTCTTCGCCGTCCCGAGGCCCACAACTGCGCGTCGTTTGACTCCGCGCTCAGCCGCGCCGGGCCCTCGCTTCGGCGCGGACCCGGTCGGTGCTCGAGTCGTCGCCGGCCTGCGAGGACACGAAGAACTTCACGCGGCACAGCGAACCGATCCTCGCCCGCCTCAGCGGCATCAGCGTGGCCTTGATCACCACCTGCTCGCCCGGTGCCAGGACCGGGGTCTCGTAGCCGCCGTCGACCGCCTTGGTGATGTTGTGGCCGTGCACGTAGTAGCGGACCCGCCACTTGCGACCGACCGACTTGTCGGCGTCGATGCGGAGGCTGCCGGCCACGTTGTCGTCGTTCTGCGCGGTGATGAAGAAGACCCCTTCGCGTCCCCGGCGGACGCGGGTCTGCGCGGTCTGGCCGTCCCAGGTCCAGTAGACGTCGTCGCCGAGGTCGGCGCGGCCCCGTCGCCGGATCAGGCCGTCGGGCCACGTCTGGTTGTCGGGGGTGTCCACGCGCAGGAGGAAGGCGTCCGACGGTGCCCCGTTGGGCGTCGTGTCGTAGGCGCCGGGTGTCGGCGTGAGGGAGTACGGGCCGGTATCGCCGGTCACGTAGGCGACACCGTCCGCGACCGCGATGCCGTTGGCCGAGCTCGCGGACACGTAGGTCACGTGCTCCAGGTCGGACGCCCCCGCGCCGGCTGTCGAGAGCCGGGCCACGGTCCCGTAGGGATACTCGTCGTCGTACTTGTCGTAGACCACGCCGTCGCCCGCCACGTAGACGTCGCCGTCCTCGACGGCGATCGACCGGCCGTGGTCCATCACGTCCAAGAAGGTCGAGTAGACCAGGTCGGCCGTGCCGGCGCCGTCCGGGGACAAGCGGGCGACGAACCCGTACGGGCCGTAGCCCAGGTCTCGGTCGTGCGCTCCCGGTGTCGTCGGCCACGACGTCGAGTCGGTGTCACCGGTGAGGTAGACGTCGCCGCCGTCGAGCGCGATCCCGCGCGCGTAGTCAGGGTTCGTGCCGCCGATCCGGGCGGAGTACACGAGGTCGGAGGTGCCTCCCCCGTTCGGGGACAGGCGGGCCACGAAGACGTCGGCCGCCCCGCCGGACCACTCAGGGGCGCCGGCCGTGGTCGGGAAGTCGCCCGTGACGTCTCCGGTGACCCAGGCGTCGCCGCCGTCGAGCGCGATGCCGTGTCCGTTCGTGAACCCGCTCTCACCCAGGAACGAGCTGTAGACCAGGTCGTCGGCGCCGTTGCCGTCCGGGGAGATCCGCACCAGGAAGGCATCCGTGCCGTCGAGGGTCGTGTCGTAGGCGCCGGGGGTGGTGGCGAGGTCGGCGCTCTCGGTGGAGCCGGTCAGGTAGGCGTCGCCCTCCGCGACGGCGACCGACGTGCCGACGTCGTCCGCGCCTCCGCCCAGCAGGGTGGAGTAGACCAGGTCGGCGGCTCCGTCCGCGTCGGGCGAGATCTTGGCGAGGAAGCCGTCCGTCCCACCGCCGAAGGTGGTGTCGAACGCGCCTGCTGTGGTGGGGAAGTCGTTCGAGCCGGTCACACCGGTGAGGTAGACGTCGCCGTCCGCCACGGCGATGCCCAGCCCCTCCTCGTCCTCCGGGACGGCGCCGCTGCCGCCGAGGAACGTGGAGTAGACGAGGTCGGCGCCCCCGGCGCCGTCCGGCGACATCCGGGCCACGAAGACGCTGCTGTCACCGTCGGCCGTCGAGTCGTACGCACCGGTGGTCGTGGGGAAGTCCGCCGACCTCGCGTAGCCGGTCAGGTAGACGTCGCCGTCCTCGACCGCAACGGCGTCGGCTCCGTCGTCGCCGGTCCCGCCGAGGTAGGTGCTGTAGGTGATGTCCGTGTCGGGGTCGATGACCAGGGGACGGTCGCGGTCGTAGGCGCCGACGTCGAACGTCACCACCCCGCGACGCAGGCGGAACGAGGACTCCACGATGCGCCGGTGGCCGTCGACGCGCTGGAAGGCGACGGGGGCGCGGTGGACGAAGTCACCGGCCGCCGTGGTGGCGACGAGCGCCCCGTCCTCGATGCGGAGCGACTCGGCGCCACGCAGCCGGTAGCGGATCGTGGCGGGATCGCTGCCCGGGCTCACGAGGAAGTCGTACTCCGGCCCCGTGCGGTCCCCTCCGAACACCAGGTCGATACCGGGGTAGAGGTCCTGGTAGCGGGCCCGGTCGAAGGTCCGCACGTCGCGCCTCCACTCGCTGCGGTCGTTGCCGAGGAAGTAGCTGGTGGTCGTCGACCGGTGCCGGCGGCCCACGACTCGCGGCTCGCGGGCGGCGCCGACGGGGTCCAGGACGACGGCTGCCGACGACCGCTCGGTGTCGTCCCCCGGCGCGTCAGGGGACCGGAGGTCGAAGACGGCGCCCCGCTCGGTCAGGAAGAGGTCGAAGCCCCGGCCCCGGGCGAAGAGCTTCACCCGGCGGTCGACCTGACCGCGGTTCGTCTCGAAGGCCAGTGGTGACGTGGCGTAGGCGCGTCGCGCTGCCACCTCGCCGGGCTCGCTGGTCGTCGAGGACGGTGCCGCCACGGCGGCGACGCCCGAGGAGAGAGCCGGGGCGGGAACCACCGTGGTAACGACAGGTGCGAGGGCCAGGACAGTGACCGCTGCTGCCACGCGCCGTCGGTTCGGAGCCTTCATCCCGTAGATGATGGACCATCGAACGGGGTCGGCGCGTCGTCCTTTCGGATGGCTTCGGCTCAGCAGTTCACCGGCGCCGGATCGATGCCGACGTCGACGATCGGTGCGAAGTTGGGCGCGGGTGCACCGCAGTCGATCAGGACGTCGGCCACGCCGTCGTTCGCGATGAGTCGATCGGCGCCGGCCAGTCCCTTGAGGGTGTCGGCGCCCAACAGGCCCCGCAGCGTGTTGTCGAGGTCGTTGCCGACGAGGGTGTCCGCGAGGTTGGTGCCGTAGAGGCTCTCGACCGTGGCGCCGACCGTGTCGCGGAAGCCGACCGGGCCGTCGAGGCTGCCCCCGTCGTCGCCCGCACCCGCTCCGATGGTGATGCTGACCCCCGTGGCGCGGGTGTCGAGGTCGTAGCGGGCAGTGTCGATGCCGGGCCCGCCGACGAGCTGGTCGCCGTCCGCGCCGCCGATGAGGAGGTCGTCCCCCTCGTTGCCGCGGAGCACGTCGTCCCCGGTGTCGCCGTAGACCCGGTCGGTGCCGTCGGCGCCCGCGGCGACGTCGTCGCCGCTGTTGCCGTGGATGGTGTCGTCGCCGTCGTTGCCCTGCAGGAAGTCGTCGCCCGAGCCCCCGTTGAGCACGTCCGCCCCGGTCCCGCCCCAGACGGAGTCGTCGCCGCTGTTGGCCGTGAGCACGTTGACCGCGTTGTTGCCGACGAGCGTGTCCGGGCCGGAGCCGCCCGCGAGGTTCTCGACGTCGGAGCCGATCGTGTCGCGGCTCCCGGCCGGGCCGTCGGCTGCCCCGCCGTCGTCGCCGACCCCACCGGTCAGGTCGGCAGTCACGGAACCCGCGTGGTCCACGTAGGACGCCGTGTCGTTGCCCGTCCCGCCGCAGATGGTGTCGGCGCCCCCGCCCCCGATGATGACGTCGTTGCCACCGAGACCAGCGATGACGTCCGGTCCGGGGGTGCCGGTGATGACGTCGTTGCCGTCGGTCCCGGTGATCGTGGCCCCGCGTCCCTGGCACGGCGTGTACTTCGGCCCCCAGACCGGCAGGAAGTCGACCTCCGTGGACGGCTGGTCCGTCAGCTGGGTCGGTGACGATCCGTCAGCGTCCATCACGAAGATCCCGCCGGCGTCGGTCGCGTCCGTCCGGCGGAATGCGACCTTCGCGCCATCGGGGGAGAACACCGGTCCCGACTCGGAGTCCACGGAGCCCGTGAGGTTCTGCACGTTGCTGCCGTCGGGCTTCATCGTGACGATGTCGAGCTGGCCGTCGAAGAACCTGGCCACGACGATCAGCTTTCCGTCGGGGGAGTAGGACGGCCCGAGGTCGGTCTGGCCCGCGCTGATGTCGGTCTGCTCGGTGCCGTCTGCGTTCATGACGTGCACCCGGGCCGCGAGTCCGTCGTCGTGCTGATAGACGATGTGGCTGCCGTCGGGGGAGTAGCGCGGGAAGACGTCGTAGACGGGGTCGTCGGTCAGCCTGATCACGTCGGTGCCGTCGACCTTCATCGAGTAGATGTCGCCCGCCGGCTCGTCACGTCCGCTGGCGAACACGATGCGGGTGCCGTCGGGGGAGTACGACGGCGTGACGTCGCCGACCGGTCCGTTGTCGGTCAGGCGGACGACGTCGCTCCCGTCCGACCGCATCGTGTAGATGTCGTTGATGCCGTCCCTGTCGCTGGTGAACACGATGTGGGTGCCGTCCGGGGAGTAGCTGGGGTCGAGCGAGTCGCCCGCGGAGCTGGTGATCTGACGCACCCCGGTCCCGTCCGGGTTCATCGTGTAGATCTCGAACTGCACGCCGTCGCCGCGGTTGCTCGCGAACGCGATGCGTCCGTTGGCGCCGGGGGTGAGGGCTGCCGCGGGGTCCACCTGCCCGGTGACCGCCACGCAGGTGGTGGCGACGACGGTGGCGGAGGCGAGGAGGGCGATCGGACGGCGCATGGGAGGCCTCTCGGAGTGGACACCAGGCGAGGCCGAAGCAGGCCCCGACATCACCCTTCGTCCCAGGAGAGCGTCCGGTGACGATCCATCGTCGCACCGCCGGGCCACCCGGTCAGGCGATGGTCGAACATTCTGGTGCGCCGTAGGACGTACCCAAGTCCATCGGGACGCCGGGCCCACGCTGCGGCTGCGGCCGGCCGTCGCACTTTGGTACGTCGGTCGGCGAGGGACGCGCCCGCGAGACGATGGGCACGTGACCGTGGACTTCAGTGACAGGTACGGCCCGTGGGCGCTGGTCGTCGGCGCGAGCGAGGGCGTGGGTGCGGCGTATGCCGAGGCGCTCGCCGCACGCGGCCTGAACCTCGTGCTCCTCGCCCGCAGGCAGGGCGCGCTCGACGAGGTGGCCGCGCGGATCCGCGCCATCACGGACGTCGAGACGCGGACCCTGGTCGTCGACCTCACCGCGTCGGACGCCGCCGCGTCGGTCATGGCCGCGCTGGCCGACCTCGAGGTCGGGTCCCTCGTCTACTGCGCAGGCGCGGACGCCGACTACGCGGCGTTCCTCGACCACCCCGTGACGACGGCGGAGGCGATGATCCAGCGCAACTGCACCGTCCTGGTGCAGCTGTGCCACGCGTTCGCCGGTCCGATGGTCGCGCGCGGTCGCGGCAGCATCGTGATCTTCGGGTCGGGGAGCGGGTTCGCCGGGACGCCGAGGTTGACGACCTACGGCGCGACCAAGGCCTTCGACATGGTCTTCGCCGAGGGCCTGTGGGCCGAGCTGAAGCCGCTCGGCGTGGACGTGCTCGGCCTGATCCTGGGTGAGACCGACACCCCGACCCTGCGCCGGACGCGCCACCGGCTGGGCCTCGCCGCGTCGCTCGAGGAGCGTCCCCCGGGGTCGGCGCGTCCCGAGAGCGTCGTCGCCGATGCGCTGGCACACCTCGACCGCGGCCCGATCCGGATGCCGGACCGCAAGGTCCGCCTCGGCTCACGCGGCTTCTTCCCGATGGGCCGCAAGCGGATGGCCGCGATGATGGCGAAGGCGACCCGCAAGGCGATGGAGCCGCGCTGACGTCCGCCGACCTCACGGGAACCTGCCAGATTCCGTCGAGTCGCCGCCAACGCTCCGGCACGCCGCAATAACCGGTCGCGGTGGCCGGTTCCGCCTCCTAGGTTCGAGCAGCGAGGACGGAGCGACATGGAGACGAAGGCGAAGGTCGGGCTCGTCGTGGTCGCGCTCGCGATCGTCTACGTCGTCTGGGGGTCGACCTACCTCGGCATCCGCGTGGTGGTCGAGGAGATGCCGCCGCTGACGGGCATGGGCAGCCGCTTCCTCGCGGCCGGCATCCTGCTCGCGGTGGTCCTCAGGGTCCGCGGCGTGCCGATCCGGGTCAGCCGGTCCGAGCTCATGGGTGCCGCACTGGTCGGCCTGACCCTGCCGATGCTCGGCAACGGCCTGGTCGCCATCGGCGAGAGCATGGACACCCCGAGCGGAGTGGCGGCGCTGCTCGTCGCCGCCGTGCCCCTCTTCATCACCGCCTACCGCTTCCTCGCCGGCGACCGCCCGAAGGTGTGGTCGGTGCTCGGCGTGCTGCTCGGCTTCGCAGGCCTGGCCTGGCTGGTCCTGGGCGGCCGGCACCAGGGCCACGTGCCGCTCGGTGGCGCCGCGATCGTGCTGGTGGCCAGCGCGTTCTGGGCGTTCGGGTCGTGGGTGCAACCGCGGTTGACTCTGCCCGGCAACGCCTTCGTGCTCACCGTCCACGAGATGTGGACCGGTGGCGCGATGATGGTCGTCGTCGGGCTGGTCCGCGGCGAACGGCCCGACCCCCTCCAGTACGGCGGCCAGACCTGGCTGGCCTGGGGATACCTGGTCGTGATCGGCTCGATGGTCGGCTACAGCGCCTACGTCTGGTTGCTGGCCAACGCCCCCATCGGCCTCGTCGCGACGTATGCCTACGTCAACCCCGTGGTCGCGGTGTTCCTCGGCTGGTTGATCCTCGACGAGCCGGTCACCAGCGCTGTCGTCGTCGGCGGGCTCGTGATCGTCGCGGCGGTCGCCGTGGTCATCTCCGTCGAGCGGCGTCCGGTGCACGCGGACGAGCCCGCGCTCGAAGCCGCCACGCCCTAGGGTCGCTGCATGGCCGTGACCATCGCCGAGCTCGTCGTGGCCGATCCACCGCAGGCGTGGGTCTCGGCGGGATTCGGCGTCGACCCCGACGGCACCTGCCGGATCGGCTCGGTCGCGGTGCGCCTGGTGGGTCGGGGCGCAGGCAAGGGGATCGTCGGCTGGTCGCTGCGGGGCCTGCCGGCGCAGACGCTCCGGGAGGGTGTCGACGGGATCCCGACCTCCGCGTCGGACGCTCTCGCGACACCACCGGGCGACCACCTCAACGGGGTCACGAGCATCGACCACGTCGTGCTGGTCTCGCCCGACCTCTCCCGCACCGTGGCCGCGCTCGCCCTGCTCGGGCTCGACCCGCGTCGGGAGCGCGACGGCGAGCTCGGCGGCGCGCCCGTGCGCCAGGTCTTCTACCGGCTCGGTGAGGTCATCCTCGAGGTCGTCGGCTCACCCGGCGCGACCTCGGAGGCTCCGTCGACGCTGTGGGGACTGACGCACAACGTCGCGGACATCGACGCCGCCGTGGCGCTGCTCGGCGACAACGGCGGTCGCGTCAAGGACGCTGTGCAGCCCGGTCGCCGGATCGCCACGCTCCGGCACGAGGAGCTCGGCATGTCGGTCCGGACGGCGCTGATCACGCCGCACGTGCGCGCCACCTGACCTCACGCCTCGACGGTCGCCCGGATCGCGTCGAGCGTCTCGGCCATCCCGGCCCGCATGGTCTCGGTGAACGACTCGACCCCGCCCATGAAGCCCTCGGTGAGCTGCAGCGAGAGGTCGGAGAGGCCGTCGGGCGCCTCGCGGCGCTGGACGAGTCGGGTGCGGCCGCCGTCGAGGGGGGTGAGCTCGAAGCTCCAGACCTGCCAGTTCTCCTCGACGCGGAAGGCGAGCGCCTGCTGGGGCTCGAACCGCGTCACCGTGGCGTGCGTGGTCCACTCCAGCTCGCCGTAGTGGTTGCGGTTGGTGAACTCGGCGCCGAGCGCGACCTCGTCGAACCCGCTGCGCAGCCGGGTCGAGGTGACCTGCGGACTCCACTCGGGCATCCGTCGTACGTCACTGACGGCCGCCCACACCGCCGCGGGTGGGGCGTCGATCTCGACGGTGGCCTCGAGGGGCGGGGCGGCGGCTGAGGGCGGCATCGGCATCTCCTGACTATTTACGACCGATCGGACGTCTTGTCGGGACAGTACACCCTCCTCGACTCCCTCTCCTACGCTGTGCGGATGCCCCAGCGGATCCAGGTCGGAGGGCTCCGGGTCGCCGCGGAGCTCCACGCTTTCGTGCGCGAGGAGGCCCTGCCCGGGTCGGGCGTCGAGGAGGACGACTTCTGGGCGGGCCTCGCGTCCCTGCTCGCCGACCTGGCCCCCCGCAACCGTGCGCTGCTGGCACGTCGCGACGACCTCCAGCGCCAGCTCGACCAGTGGCACACCGACCACCCCGGCCCGGTCACCGACCGGGCGGCGTACGTCGCGATGCTGCGCGAGATCGGCTACCTCGTCGACCCACCGGCCCCGTTCGAGATCACGACCAGCGACGTCGACGCGGAGGTCGCCTCCCAGGCCGGTCCGCAGCTCGTCGTGCCGGTGCTCAACGCGCGGTTCGCCGCCAACGCCGCCAACGCGCGGTGGGGGTCGCTCTACGACGCGCTCTACGGCACCGACGTCATCCCCGAGGACGACGGCCACGAACGGGGGACGTCGTACAACCCCCGTCGCGGCGCCGTCGTGATCGCCCGCGCGAAGCAGCTGCTCGACGAGCACTTCCCGCTGGTGGCGGGCAGCCACGCCGACGTGCAGGAGTACGCCGTCGAGGACGGCCGTCTCGTCGCGACGACGCCGAGCGGGCCGACCACGCTGGTGCGGCCCGAGCTCCACGTCGGGCACCGCGGCGATCCCGCAGCGCCGGAGGCCGTGCTCCTCGTGCACCACGGGCTGCACGTGGAGATCCAGGTCGACCGCGAGCACCCGATCGGCAACGGCGACCCCGCCGGCGTGAAGGACCTGCTCGTCGAGGCGGCGGTGTCCACGATCATGGACCTCGAGGACTCGGTCGCCGCGGTCGACACCGCCGACAAGGTGGCGGCCTACCGCAACTGGCTGCTGCTCAACCGCGGCACCCTGACGGCGGAGGTGGCCAAGGGGGAGGGCTCCTTCACCCGCAGCCTCGAGCCCGACCGCGTCTACGCCACCGCCGACGGTGAGCTGGTGCTGCCCGGACGCTCGCTCCTCTTCGTGCGCCAGGTCGGCCACCTGATGACCACCGACGCGGTGCTCGACGAGGCGGGCGAGGAGGTCCCCGAGGGGATCCTGGACGCGGTCCTCACGGCCCTGTGCAGCCTGGTCGACCTCCAGGGCCGCGGCGAGCTGCGCAACTCCCGCACCGGCTCGATGTACGCGGTCAAGCCGAAGATGCACGGGCCGGAGGAGGTGGCGTTCACCGACGACCTCTTCGCCCGCACCGAGGACCTCCTGGGCCTGGCGCGCGGCACGATCAAGCTCGGCATCATGGACGAGGAGCGCCGCACCTCCGCCAACCTGGCGGCCTGCATCCACGCCGCGCGTGGCCGGGTCGCCTTCATCAACACCGGCTTCCTCGACCGCACCGGCGACGAGCTGCACACCTCGATGCTGGGCGGCGCGATGATCCGCAAGGGGGCCATGAAGGAGCAGCCCTGGATCGCGGCCTACGAGGACCAGAACGTCGACATCGGCCTGGCCTGCGGCTTCCAGGGGCGCGCCCAGATCGGCAAGGGCATGTGGGCCATGCCCGACGAGATGGCGGCGATGCTCGAGCAGAAGATCGGCCACCCGCGGTCCGGGGCCAGCTGCGCCTGGGTGCCGTCGCCGACCGCGGCCACGCTGCACGCGCTGCACTACCACCAGGTCGACGTCGCGGCCCGGCAGGCGGAGCTGGCGGGCGGCCGGCGCACCACCCTCGAGCAGCTGCTGACCGTGCCGTTCGCCGACCCGCCCACGTGGTCGGAGGAGGAGCGCCGCGCCGAGCTCGACAACAACGTGCAGGGCATCCTCGGCTACGTGAAGCGCTGGATCGACGAGGGCATCGGCTGCTCCAAGGTGCCCGACATCAACGGCACCGCCCTCATGGAGGACCGCGCGACCTGCCGCATCTCCAGCCAGCACGTCGCCAACTGGCTCCACCACGGCATCGTCACCGCCGAGGAGGTCGAGGAGACGCTGCGCAGGATGGCCGACGTGGTCGACGCGCAGCAGGCCGGCGGCGGCTACGAGCCGATGGGGCCGTCGTACGACGGGCAGGCCTTCCTCGCGGCGCGCGACCTGGTCTTCGAGGGCCTCGCACAGCCGTCGGGCTACACCGAGCCGATCCTGCACCGGCGTCGGCGCGAGAAGAAGCTCGAGCAGTCTGCGGCCGAGCGGTGACGGGGCCCGACGACATCGCGGCCCGGCTGCTCGCCGACCTCGACGAGCGCCTCGCGCCGGTCGACGCCGAGCTCGCCGCCGACTACCCGGGGGAGCGCCCCGGCCGCCAGCCGGTGCACACCGTCTACGTGCCGGCGGACCGCTATGAAGCCGGACTGGTGCCGTCGTACGGCGCCGCGGCGCTCGCCCTCCTCGACGAGCACGCCGACCGGTTCGACCGTCTCGTGGGCGCGACGGCGACCCGGCAGTGGCGCGACGACCTGGTCGCGCGGGTGCGGGCGAAGCTGCAGACCGAGCCGGTCGAGGACCTGCGGATCGACTTCGAGGACGGCTATGTCGGCCGCAGCGACGCCGACGAGGACGACGACGCGGTGCGGGCGGCCAGCGACCTGGCGCAGAGCCAGGAGGCGCGCTCCGCGGCGCCGTACGGCGGCATCCGGGTCAAGTGCTTCGAGGCGGCGACCCGCGGCCGCGCGATCCGCACGCTCACGACGTTCGTCACCACGCTGCTCGACAGCGGCGGCACGCTCGACGGCTGGGTGGTGACCCTGCCGAAGGTCACCCGGGTCGAGCAGGTCGAGGCGATGGTGCACGTCTGCGAGGTGCTCGAGGGCGAGGCCGGCCTGGCGCCGGGCACGCTGGCGTTCGAGGTCCAGGTCGAGACGCCGCAGTCGATCCTCGGCGCCGACGGCGCTGCCACCGTGGCGCGGATGGTGCACGCCGGAGCCGCCCGGCTGACGGGCCTGCACTACGGCACCTACGACTACTCGGCGGCGGCCGGCATCGCGGCCGAGCAGCAGTCGCTCGAGCACCCGGTCGCCGACCACGCGAAGCTCGTCATGCAGGCGGCGGCCGCCGGCACGGGTGTGCGGCTCAGCGACGGCTCGACCAACGTGCTGCCGGTCGGTGACGGCGACGAGGTCGAGGCGGCGTGGACCCTGCACCACCGGCTGGTCCGGCGGTCCCTCGACCGCGGCTTCTACCAGGGCTGGGACCTGCACCCGGGCCACCTGCCGACCCGCTACGCCGCGACCTACGCCTTCTACCGGCAGGGGCTGCCGAGCGCCCTGGAGCGGCTCGCCGCCTACACCGGCGACACCATGCGCGGGATCGCCGACGAGCCGGCCACCGCCCGCGCGCTCGCGGGCTTCCTGCTGCGCGGCGTGCAGAGCGGGGCCGTCGACGAGGCCGAGGTGCTCCAGGGCTGCGGCCTCGACACCGAGCAGCTGGTGGCGATGTCGACGCGACGGGTCGGGGCCTGATGCCCGAGCTCGACCTCGTCCTCCGGTCCCGCCGCGCGATCGTGCGCGGCGCGGAGGTCGCGGCGTGCGTGGGGATCGCCGGCGAGCGCATCGCCGCGATCACGGCCTGGGACGCCCCGCCGGCGGCCGCGCGGACGGTCGACCTCGCCGACGACGAGGTGCTGCTGCCCGGTCTGGTGGACACGCACGTGCACGTCAACGAGCCGGGTCGCACGGAGTGGGAGGGCTTCGCCAGCGCGACGCGGGCCGCCGCGGCGGGTGGGGTCACCACCCTCCTCGACATGCCGCTCAACTCCATCCCGCCGACCACGACCGTCGCGCACCTGGAGGAGAAGCGGCGCGCGGCCGAGGGTCAGGTGCGGATCGACGTCGGCTTCTGGGGCGGCGCCGTGCCCGGCAACCTGGCCGACCTCGCTCCCCTGCACGAGGCCGGCGTCTTCGGCTTCAAGTGCTTCCTGCTCGACTCGGGCGTGCCCGAGTTCGGAGCCCTCGAGGGGGAGGCGTTCACCGCTGCGATGCGCGCGACCGCCGGCATCGGGGCCTTGATGATCGTCCACGCCGAGGCGGCCGAGCTGCTCGACGAGTCGGCCCTCGACGGCCGCCACTACGCGGGCTTCCTCGCCTCGCGCCCCCGCGCCGCGGAGGACGTCGCGATCGCGGCGGTGATCGAGGCCGCGCGGGGGGCCGGAGCGCGGGCGCACATCGTGCACCTCAGCAGCTCGGACGCCGTACCCCTCCTGCGCGCTGCGCGGGCGTCCGGCGTCGACATCTCGGTCGAGACCTGCCCGCACTACCTCACCTTCGCCAGCGAGCAGGTGCCCGACGGCGCGACCACGCTCAAGTGCTGCCCGCCGATCAGGGAGGCCGCCAACCGGGAGGCGCTCTGGGCGGCGCTGGTCGGGGGCGACATCGACTTCGTGGTCTCCGACCACTCGCCCTGCACGCCCGAGCTCAAGGAGCGCGGCGGTGGTGACTTCGGCGCCGCCTGGGGCGGCATCGCCTCGGTGCAGCTCGGGCTCCGAGCCGTGTGGACGGGCGCGCGCGAGCGCGGCCTCGGCCTCGCCGACGTGGTGCGCTGGATGGCGACCGGGCCGGCCGACCGGGTCGGGCTGACGTGGAAGGGCCGGATCGAGGTCGGTGCCGACGCCGACCTGGTGCGCTTCGCACCCGACGACGAGGTGACCGTCGACGTCGCGGCCCTCCACCACCGCAACCCCGTGTCGGCGTACGCCGGGCGAAGACTCGCCGGATCGGTGAGGGAAACCTGGCTTCGCGGCACGTCGCTCGCCTCCGCGGGAGAGGATGCTCCGCGGGGGCGACTAATGAGGAGAGGCGTCAGATGAGCTACCACGTACCGCGGGGAGGGTTGCCGCCGCAGTCGGCACTCACCACCGACCGCGCGCGCTTCACCGAGGCGTACGCCGTCGTCCCCGCCCGGACGCTCAGCGACATCACCGCCTCCGCGCTGCCGCACTGGGAGCGCACCCGGCTGTGGGTGCTCGCGCGCCCGTTGTCCGGCTTCGCCGAGACCTTCAGCCAGTACGTCGTCGAGGTCGCCCCCGGCGGCGGCTCGGACCGTCCCGACGACGCCACCGAGGCCGAGGCCGTGCTGTTCGTCGTCGACGGTGCGCTGGCGCTGACGCTGGACGGCACCGATCACGCGCTCGAGGTCGGCTCCTACGCCTTCCTGCCGCCCGGCACCTCCTGGACCCTCCGCAACGCGAGCGACGCGACCGCGACCTTCCACTGGATCCGCAAGGCCTACGCGCGCGTCGACGGGATCGACGTGCCCGAGGCGTTCGTGACCCGCGACCAGGACGTCGCGCCGCTGCCGATGCCCGACACCGACGGCGCGTGGTGCACGACGCGCTTCGTCGATCCCACCGACGTGCGGCACGACATGCACGTCAACATCGTCACCTTCGAGCCCGGCGGCTCGATCCCGTTCCCGGAGACCCACGTCATGGAGCACGGTCTCTACGTGCTCGAGGGCAAGGCCGTCTACCTGCTCAACGAGGACTGGGTCGAGGTCGAGGCCGGCGACTTCATGTGGCTGCGGGCCTTCTGCCCGCAGGCCTGCTACGCCGGGGGCCCCGGGCGGTTCCGCTACCTGCTCTACAAGGACGTGCACCGCCACGCGGGTCTGGTCCTCTAGCTCGCTCGACGGGGTTGTTACCGAGACGTAACCCCCGTCACACCCAGGTCGTTTCCCCTACGTGCGTCACCTCCGGCTCCCCGCCCTCCTCGCGTTCCTGCTCACCCTCGTCGCGCTCGTCCCGACCGGCGCGAGCACGGCGGCCGACGATCCGGCGTACACGGTGACGACCCTGCACTTCAAGACCCTCGTCGGCCCGGCCGACGACAAGGTGTGCGACGTCGTCGGCGACCTCTACGTGCCGGCGGGCGCGACGAGCGCCGCCCGCGTGCCGGCGGTCCTCACGACCAACGGCTTCGGCGGGTCGAAGGACGACCAGGCCGGCATCGGCAGGTCGTTCGCCGAGCGGGGCTACGTGGTGCTGTCCTACTCCGGTCTCGGCTTCGGCGGATCGAGCTGCAAGATCACCCTCGACGACCCCGACTGGGACGGGAAGGCGGCCAGCCAGCTCGTCAGCTACCTCGGCGGCCAGGACGGCATCGCCTTCCTCGACGCTGCGCACACCCAGCCGGCGCCCGTCCTCGACGTGGTCCAGCACGACGCCCGCGACCACGGCGGCGTCGCCCGGACCTACGACCCCCGGGTGGGCACGCTCGGCGGCTCGTACGGCGGCGGCTTCCAGTTCGCGGTCGCCTCGCTCGACAAGCGCGTCGACACGCTCGTCCCGCTGATCACCTGGAACGACCTCAGCTACAGCCTGGTGCCCAACAACACCGACCAGACCACCGGTGTGTCCACCAGGACCCCCGGCTCCGCCAAGCAGAACTGGGCGCTGGGCTTCTCGCTGCTCGGTCTGACGGGTGACGCGCAGAACGGCCAGGTGCCGCCCGACCTGCTGCCCTGCCCCAACTTCGCCGACTTCGTCTGCCCTGCCCTCGCGTTCGCGGGCACCACGGGCTACCTCACGCCCCAGCACGTCGCCAAGCTGCGGCACGCGTCGGTGGCGTCGTACATCGACAAGGTGAAGGTGCCGGTGCTGCTCATCCAGGGGGAGAACGACACCCTCTTCAACCTCAACGAGGCGGTCGCCACCTACCGCGGCCTCCAGGCGCGGGGCGTCCCGACGAAGATGATCTGGCAGTCGTGGGGTCACTCCGGCCCGGCCGCGCCCGGCGAGATCGACCTCGGCAACCCCGACCCGAGCAGCCAGTACGAGACGGCGCGCGTCCTCGACTGGTTCGACCACTACCTCAAGGGCTCGGCCGTCAGCACCGGCCCGGAGTTCTCCTACTTCCGCGACTGGATCGCCTACACGGGCATCGCCACTCCTGCCTACGGCACCGCGACCCACTTCCCGGTCGGAGGCGCGAAGACCTACCGGCTCTCGGGTGCTGCCGACCTCGTGACGGGACTCAGCACGGTCAAGGGCCAGCAGGCATTCGTCACGCCGCCTGCGGGCGCACCGACCGAGCTGGACACCCTCGACGTCCTCGGCGGGTACGTCGGCCAGCCGGTGGACGAGGTCACCGACGTGCCCGGCACGTTCGGGTCGTGGCAGACGTCGCCGCTGACGGCGCCTGTCGACGTGGTGGGGTCGCCGGTGGTCAAGCTGAAGGTGGACGCGCCCGCCGCAGCCGTCACCCAGGGAGCCGGCCCGGCCGGCATGCTGGTGCTCTACGTGAAGGTCGCCGACGTCGGTCCGGACGGCAAGGCGCACCTCATCCACGGACTGGAGGCGCCGGTGCGGGTGCGTGACGTGACGAAGCAGTTCACCGTGACGCTGCCGGCGATCGTGCACCGCTTCGACGCCGGGCACCGGCTGCGCCTGATCGTCTCCGGGGGGTCCGTCAACTACCGGGGCGGCCTCACGCCGACGCCCGTCACGATCGCCTCGGGGACCGCCCAGACGCTCACCCTCCCGGTCACCCCGTAGCGGGTTCGTCCGGGGGCGGTGCAACCTCCTG
Source organism: Nocardioides candidus (assembly GCF_041321175.1). Lineage (NCBI taxonomy): Bacteria > Bacillati > Actinomycetota > Actinomycetes > Propionibacteriales > Nocardioidaceae > Nocardioides > Nocardioides candidus. The sequence continues at coordinate 1,275,637 of NZ_JBGGWC010000001.1, forward strand.
GGTTGCTCGCGCGTCTTACGGGTATCTGCGGGGGAGCCATCTCACGCACCAGGAGGTACCGGTGAGGAAGTCGGGGCCGCGGCACGTCGCGGAGCAGGTGCTGCACATGAAGCTCCTCATCGCGTGGATGACCCGCAGGCTGGCCGGGGTCTGAGCCGCTCCTGACGCGGCCGGGGGCCGGTCCGAGGCCCGTTTCGGGCACCTCGGGGGGCGCCGCGACGTACGGTTCCTGCATGGAGCACTCGCACGCCGTCGTCAATGGTGAGACGCGCAGCCTCTCGGGCGCCGAGCCACCGCTGACGGCCCTCGACTGGCTGCGCGGCATCGGTCTCACCGGCGCCAAGGAAGGCTGCGCGGAGGGGGAGTGTGGCGCCTGCTCGGTGCTCGTGGCCCGCGCAGGTGTCGACGCCCCGACGGAGTGGACCGCGATCAACGCGTGCCTGCTCCCGGCCGCCTCGCTGGCGGGCCAGGAGGTCGTGACCGCGGAGGGCCTCGGCGACCCCGACTCCCTGCACCCGGTGCAGCGCGAGATGGCCGTGCGCGGCGGCTCGCAGTGCGGCTACTGCACGCCCGGGTTCGTCTGCAGCATGGCCGCGGAGTACTACCGCGCCGGCCGCTGCGAGGGCTCCGAGGAGAGCGGGTTCGACCTGCACGCGCTGTCGGGCAACCTGTGCCGCTGCACCGGCTACCGGCCGATCGTGGAGGCCGCCCAGGCCCTCGGCGCGCCGGAGGCCGGCGACCACCTGTCCTTCCGTACGACGGCGCCCCCGCCGGTCTCCGCGCCGGTCCGGCTGCCGGGCTATGTCCGGCCCGCCGACCTTGAGGAGGCGCTGGCGCTGCTCGCCGAGCCGGGCGCGGTGGCGCTGGCCGGGTCCACCGACCTCGGGGTCGAGTCGAACCTCAAGGGCGCCCGCCCCGGGCTCCTCGTGGGCGTCGACCACCTGCCGCAGCTGCGCGGCCTGACCGTCGGCGACGACGTCGTGGAGATCGGGGCCGGCCTGTCGCTGAGCGAGGTGGAGCGGCGCCTCGACGGGGCCGTGCCGCTGCTCGCGGAGGTCTTCCCGCTGTTCGCCTCGCGGCTGATCCGCAACGGCGCGACGATCGGCGGCAACCTCGGCACCGCATCGCCGATCGGCGACCTCGCTCCCGCGCTGCTCGCGCTGGACGCGTCGCTGGTCCTGGTCTCGGCGGCGGGGGAGCGCGAGGTCCCGCTCGCCGGCTACTTCACCGGCTACCGCGAGACCGTCCGCGAGCCGGGCGAGCTGATCGGTCGGGTGCGGGTCCCGCGCCCGCTGGCGCCGGTCGCGGCCTTCCACAAGGTCGCCAAGCGCCGCTTCGACGACATCTCGTCGGTGGCGGTCGCGTTCGCGATCGACCTGGTCGACGGCGAGGTCGCGCGGGCGGCCATCGGGCTCGGGGGAGTGGCCGCCACCCCGATCCGGGCGACCGAGGCCGAGGACGCCCTCGTCGGGCGACCGTGGACGGCCGAGGTGGTGACCGAGGCAGCGCAGCTGCTCGGCCGGTGCGGCACCCCCATCGACGACCACCGTGCGAGCGGCGCCTACCGGCGCGCGATGCTCGCCACGTCGCTCGAGAAGCTCTTCGCCGAGATCGGAGGTGCCGCGTGAGCAGGCTGTCCGAGCGCCCCGCGACCGCGGAGGTCGGCGTCGCCCGGCCCCACGAGTCGGCCGCCCTCCACGTGACCGGCCGCGCGCTCTACACCGACGACGTCGCGCTCCGCACGCCGCGGCTGCTCCACGCCCATCCCGTCTGCGCTCCCCACGCGCACGCGTTCGTGACGCGCCTCGATCCCAAGCCGGCGTACGACATCGACGGGGTGGTGCGCGTCCTGACGGCCGACGACGTGCCCGGCGTCAACGACGCGGGCACGAAGCACGACGAGCCGCTCTTCCCCACCGAGGTGATGTTCCACGGCCACGCGGTCGCGTGGGTGCTGGGCGAGTCGCTCGAGGCAGCGCGCGTCGGAGCGGCAGCGGTGGAGGTCGACTACGAGCCGCTGCCCGCGATCCTGACCGTGGTCGAGGCGATCGAGGAGGCCAGCTTCCAGGGCATGCAGCCGCGACTGGAGCGCGGTGACGTGGCCGCTGGGCTCGAGCGTGCCGCCCATGTCTTCACCGGCGAGATCGACTTCGCCGGCCAGGAGCACTTCTACCTCGAGACCCACGCCTCGCTGGCGCTCGTCGACGACGACGGTCAGGTCTTCGTCCAGTCCAGCACCCAGCACCCGACCGAGACCCAGGAGATCGTGGCGCACGTGCTCGGTCTCGCCAGCCACCAGGTGACGGTGCAGTGCCTGCGGATGGGCGGCGGCTTCGGCGGCAAGGAGATGCAGCCGCACGGGTTCGCGGCGGTGGCCGCCCTCGGTGCGCGGCTCACCGGCCGGCCGGTCAGGTTGCGGCTGACCCGCCAGCAGGACATGACGATGAGCGGGAAGCGGCACGGGTTCCACGCGACGTGGCGGGTCGGCTTCGACGACGACGGCCGGCTGCAGGCGCTGGAGGCCACGCTGACCTCCGACGGAGGCTGGAGCCTCGACCTGTCCGAGCCGGTGCTGTCGCGGGCGCTGTGCCACGTCGACAACGCCTACTGGATCCCCGACATCCGGGTCGACGGCCGGGTCGCCCGCACCCACAAGACCTCCCAGACCGCCTTCCGCGGCTTCGGCGGACCGCAGGGCATGCTCGTGATCGAGGACGTCCTCGGGCGCTGCGCGCCGCTTCTGGGCCTCGACCCCGCGGAGCTGCGGCGACGCAACTTCTACGCGGAGGGGCACACGACGCCCTACGGCCAGGAGGTGCGGCACGCCGAGCGGCTGACCCGCGCCTGGGACGAGGTGCTGACGACGTCGGACTTCGAGGCACGTCGCGCCGAGATCGCCCGCGCCAACGCCGGGAGCCCGCACCGCAAGCGCGGCCTGGCGATCACGCCGGTGAAGTTCGGGATCTCCTTCAACTTCACCTCGTTCAACCAGGCCGGTGCGCTGGTGCACGTCTACAAGGACGGCTCGGTGCTCATCAACCACGGCGGCACCGAGATGGGGCAGGGGCTGCACACCAAGATGCTGCAGGTGGCGGCCACCGCGCTCGGGTTGCCGATCGAGCGGGTGCGCCTCGCGCCGACCCGCACCGACAAGGTGCCCAACACCTCGGCCACCGCGGCCAGCTCGGGGGCCGACCTCAACGGCGCGGCCGTCAAGGACGCCTGCGACCAGATCCTGGCGCGCCTCCGACCGGTGCGGGAGGTGCTGGGCCCGACAGCCCTGTGGGACGACGTCGTCCGCACGGCGTACTTCGACCGCATCCAGCTGTGGGCGGCGGGCTTCTACAAGACCGACGGCCTGAGCTGGGACGCGAACGCCGTGCAGGGCTCGCCCTTCAAGTACTTCGCGTACGGCGTCGCGGCCGCCGAGGTCTCCGTCGACGGCTTCACCGGCGCCTACCAGGTCGACCGGGTCGACATCGTGCACGACGTGGGCGACAGCCTCTCGCCGCTCGTCGACATCGGGCAGATCGAGGGCGGCTTCCTGCAGGGCGTCGGCTGGCTGACGTTGGAGGACCTGCGCTGGGACACCTCCGACGGACCAGGACGGGGCCGGCTGGCGACCCCGTCGGCGTCGACCTACAAGCTGCCGAGCCTCTCGGAGCTGCCGGCCGACTTCCGGGTCGCGCTGCTCGAGCGGGCCGCCGAGGACGGCGCCGTCTACGGCTCGAAGGCCGTCGGCGAGCCGCCGCTCATGCTCGCCTTCGCGGTACGCGAGGCGCTGCGCGACGCCGTCGCCGCGTTCCGGCCGGCCGGTGACAGCGTCGAGCTCGACTCGCCCGCCACGCCGGAGGCCGTCTTCTGGGCGATCCGGGGTGGGCGACCGTGAGCGACTGGCTGCGGGCGCTCCAGGAGTGCCAGGAGGCGCGGGAGGCCTGCGTGCTGGTCACCGTCACGGAGGTCCGCGGGCACGCGCCGCGCGAGGCGGGCGCCAAGCTCGTCGTCACCGCCGACCGCACCTGGGGGAGTGTCGGGGGCGGCAACCTCGAGGAGGCGGCGATCCGCCGTGCGCGCGGGCTGCTGCGCGGGCTCGCGCTGGGTGGTCCGGCGACGCCGGTCACCGAGCGGCACACGCTCTCCGACAAGGTCCCGGTCGAGCACGGCGTGCAGTGCTGCGGCGGAGAGGTGACCCTGCTGCTCGAGCCGCTCGCGGCCGCCCCGGCCGTCGCGGTCTTCGGGATGGGTCACGTGGGTCTCGAGCTGGCGCTGCTGCTCAGCCGCCACGACCTCGAGCTGCACCTCGTCGACTCGCGCGCCGACCAGCTCGACGACGCCCGGCTCGCACCCGTGCTCGCCGGTCCGGCCGCGGTGCGGGTGCACCAGGTGCCGGTGCTGCCCGAGCTCGTCGTCGCCGAGCTGCCGCGCGGCACCCACGTGCTGGTGCTCACCCACGACCACGCCGAGGACCTCGCGATCCTCGACGCGCTCCTGCGCTCCGAGGTGCCCGCGACGATCGGCCTGATCGGCTCGGCCGCGAAGTGGACCCGCTTCCGCGGCAAGCTCGCCGACCTCGGGCACCCGCCCGAGGTGATCGACCGGGTCCGCACCCCCATCGGCGACCCCGCCCTGACCGGGGTCAGCGGCAAGGAGCCGGCCGCGATTGCGGTGTCCGTCACAGTCGAGGTGCTCGGCCTGATCCGGGCATCCGCGGTCAGTACCCTCGGTCGGTGACCTCAGCACCGACCGACACGTCCGTGACCCGCCCTCGGAGCGAGTTCGACCGCGACATCGCGGTCGCCCGCGCGGAGGAGAGGTCCGACGAGCTCGTCGGCACGCTCTCCGACGGCTGGCGCGTCGGCGGCGGCATCAACGGCGGCTTCCAGATGTCGCTGCTCGGCAACGCGATCCGCGCCACCCTGCCCGCCCACCCCGACCCGATCGCGATGAGCGCCTACTTCGTGTCCCCGGCGGTCGCGGGACCGGTCACCGCCGCCGTACGCCCGCAGCGGCTCGGTGGCCGCACCGCCACCGTCGCGGCCGACCTCAAGCAGGGCGACGACGTGCGCCTCACCGTGCTGGCGACGTACGGCGACCTCGACTCGTTCCCCGCCGACGACGTGCGCACGACGGCCACGCCCTTCGACCTGCCGCCGCGCGAGCGGTGCGTGCCCAACACGATGGCGCCCGACGACGTGCAGAAGATGGCGCCGTTCCTGCAGCGCTTCGAGATGCTCTTCCACCCCGACGAGATCGGCTGGGCCGTCGGCGAGCCGAGCGGGCGCGGCCAGGTGACGGCGTGGTTCCGCCTCGCCGACGGTCGCGAGCCCGACCCGCTCGCGCTGCTGTTGGCCGTCGACGCGCTCCCGCCCGTGACGTTCGACCTCGGCCTGCCGGGCTGGGCGCCGACCATCGAGCTCTCCGCCCACGTCCGCGCGAAGCCCGCCCCCGGCTGGCTGCGCCTGCGCCACCGCACCCGCAACGTCGCCGGCGGGATGTTCGAGGAGGACTGCGAGGTCTGGGACTCCGCCGACCGCCTGGTCGCCCAGTCCCGCCAGCTCGCCCTGCTCCCGCGCTGACGGTCCCGACCGGCGTCAGTAGGCCGTGCGGTCGTCCTTGGCGAGCCAGGCGTCGAACGGGGCGGACCGGTCGTGGAGACGGTGCGCCGTGACGGGCATCGTCCACTCCGAGCGCGGGGTCTCGAAGAGCTCGTAGAACGCACGGTCGTCGAAGCCGCCACGGGCGGCGTCGTCGCGGTCGGCGGCGTAGACGACGCGGTCGAGGCGCGCCCACAGGGCAGCGGACACGCAGAGCGGGCACGGCTCGCAGGAGGTGTAGAGCGTGCAGCCGGCGAGCGAGAAGTCGCCCACGAGGCTGCAGGCGGAGCGGATCGCGACCACCTCGGCGTGGGCGGTCGGGTCGTTGTCGCGGGTCACCCGGTTCTGCCCGCTCGAGACCAGCTCGTCGCCGCGCACGATGACGGCGCCGAACGGACCGCCGCCGTGCGTGACGTTGGAGGTGGCCAGCTCGATCGCGCGGGCCAGCCACGCCGCCTCGGTGTGGTCGTCCGTCGTCACTCGACCTCCTCCATCCGCTCGTAGGTCTCGGTGATCGCCCGCACCCGGCGGCTGCCGGGGCGGCCGCACGCGCCGAGCACGGCGTCGGCCAGCACGCTCGCCAGGGCCATCGGAGCCGCGTAGCTGTCGAAGGCCAGCGAGTGCTGCAGGGGGCACTCCAGCCACATCGAGGCCGCGGAGGCGTGCGCCACCGCGGTCGGGTCGCCGATCAGGATCACCGAGGCCCCCGTCGTGCCGGCTTCGGCCAGGAAGTCGCCGAAGCCCTTGGGACGCCGGCGGAAGCCGACGGCGACGACCACGTCCTCCGCGCCCAGGCCGACGAGCTCCTCGCCCGTCGTCTGGCCCGGCACCGGGCCGGCCGTCACGTGGTCGCGGGCCTGCACGAGCTGCTCGCGCAGGTGCAGCGCCACCGGATAGCTGTTGCGCCAGCCGACCACGAGGACCCGGCCCGCCATGGCGAGCAGCCCGGCCGCCTCGGGGATCCGGGGGTGCTCGATCGCCCGCAGGATCGCGGACTGCTCCGCGGCAGCGAGCGCCTCGGCGTTGGGCGCGCCGTCGATCCGGCGTGGCTCACCCGCGCCGCGCAGCGACCGCAGGTGCTCGCGCACCTCGTCGAAGTCCTCGAAGCCCAGGCTCCGGAAGAGCCGGCTCATCGTCGCGCGGCTCACCCCGGCGAGGTCGGCGAGCTCGGCCGCGCGGTAGGTCGCCAGGTCGTCGAGGTTCTCGAGCAGGGTCGCGGCCGCGCGCCGCTCCTGCGGGGTCAGCGAGTCGTGGCGATCGGCGATCCGCTCGTCGATCCTCATGCGTGCGCCCCGACGCCGGCCCAGGCCCGCGGCTCGGCCGCCACCCCGTCGCGGGTGAGCGTGGCGGAGATCAGGCCGTAGGGGCGGTCGGCCGCGAAGAACACCTCGCCGGGGTTGTCGAGCCCGAAGGGGGCGAGGTCGACGAGGAAGTGGTGCTTGTTGGGACAGGCGATGCGGATCTCGACGACCTCCGGGCAGGCGTCCAGCGCAGCACTGGCCATGGCGTGGATGGTCTGCTGCAGCGCCAGGCTGTGGGTCGCGGCGAACGCGCCCGTCATGGCGGCGCGCACGGTCGCGTAGGCGGTGTCCCAGTCGACCTCGGTCGAGGCGTAGCGCCAGGTGGCGGTCACGCTGGTCGCGAGGATCCGGTCGTCGGTCCCCGCGAGGGTGGTGAAGCGGTCGCGCGGGAACCCGTGGAACTCGCTGCCGGTGCTCTTGAGCACCACGAGGTCGGTCAGGCCGCCGAGCACGAACCGCTCGTCGCCGTACGACTGGAGCCAGGCGGTGCGTGTCTCCTGGGCCGCACGCACGAACGAGTGGCCGTTGGCGGGCAGCCGCTCCCACGCGTAGCTCTCGGCGGCGAACCACGTGCCCGTCACCCACGGCTGCGCCGACCAGTGGTCGGCGAGCACCAGCAAGAAGGCCTCGGGCGAGGTGACGCCGTGCTCGCGGGCCAGGGCGTAGACCGAGTTCTTCTGGGTGTCGGTCGCGTGGACGTGGCTGTTGTCGCCCTCGGTGTAGGCGGTGGTGAAGTCGCCGCGCAGCTGCGTGGTGACGTTGAGGTCGTGCAGGACGTGGACGTCGTCCGAGCGGTCGACCTTGACCAGGCGGACCTCGGCCTTGCCGTGCTGGAGGTCCGACAGCGTGTAGTCGCTCATCAGGACCCCCGGTAGGTGGTGTAGGCGAACGGGCTCAGCAGCAGCGCCACGTGGTAGTGCGGCTGGCCGTCGGTCACGGTGAACGACAGCGTCACCGCCGGGAAGAACGTCTCCCGGTCCTGCTCGGCGAACCACTGTCCGGTGCCGAAGAGGAGCTCGTGGTCGCCGGTGGGTACGGCGACGTCGAACCGCGCGCGCCCCCCGACGTCGGTCGTGGCAGCGTCGAGCTGGGTGCCGTCGGCGCTGCGGAGGATCACGACCACGCCGGCGGCCGGTCGGCCCAGTGCGGCGTCGAGGACGTGAGTGGAGACGGTGCTCATAGGAGGAGATCCTTCACCCGCAGGAGCGCGATGTCCCGGAGTTGGGCGACCATCACCGGATATTCCTCCTCGGGGGTGTTCCCGAGCCGCTCCTCGAGGAGCGCGAGGAGCTCCGGGCCGGAGCGGCCCTTCGCCCGCACGAGGTAGATCCGGCCGAACCTCTCCTCGTAGGCGCGGTTGCCCGCGCGCAGCCGCTCGGCCAGCTCCGCGTCGGCCGGGTCGACCCCGGCCTGCTCCTTGCTGGACGCCGCGGCGGAAGCGCCGTCGCCTGCGGGGCGCTCGCCGATCCGCGGGTGGTGGGCGAGGGCCTGGTCGACGTCGGCCTCGGTCCACTCGTCCGCGAGGCGGGCAGCCGTCGCGACCAGCTCGTCGGCGTCGTCGTACGGGCGGGCCGCGACGATGCCGCGCACCCACCCCTCGGCGTCCGCGCAGGCGCGCACCAGGGCCTCGGCCTCGTCGGCGGGCAGGTCGTTGAACTCGTCGATGCGCACGCGTCAGATATACCTGGTCCGCCCCTGCAGGCGGGTGCGATCCATCGCGAAGACCCACCTGCGGCGGGGATGCTCGCTCACCGACCACAGCAGGTCGGTCGCCGGCCAGTGGACCAGGTCCTCCGGGCCGGGCGGTGTCGCCCACTTCACCGTGTCGAACGCGCCGGGCCGTCCGACGTGCATCCAGCCGTAGCCGTGCGGTCCGTGGGAGGACGTCACGAAGCAGACGCCATCGGCGATCGCGATGCCCTGCATCCGCGCGAGACCCTCCTCGCCCTCGACGACCGGCCGGGAGAGTCCGTCCTCGTCGGTGGCGAGCAGCCCCGAGCCGGCGTCCATCGGGAAGCGCGCGATCCGGCGGGTCTGCTTGCTGTTGCCGTACTCGCCGACGACCAGCGACGGCGGCTCGGTGCTGCGGTCGAGCGTCATGAACGAGTAGCGCAGCCGGGCGACGCCCTCGTCGGTCGCGGCACGGTAGGCGAACCGGACGGGAAGGACGTGGTCGTGCCCGTAGGTCGGCAGGCCGGCGGCGACCGGGACCCGCATCACGTCGTCGGTGCGGCAGGTCAGGAAGCCGCGGCCGGTCGCGGCGACGTGGACGTAGGGGCCGTGCCACACGATGCCGCCCGCGTGGGCGCGCAGGGGGGTGAACCCCGGCACGCCGTCCTTCATGGTCGGCTCGACGAGCAGCACGTGGCGGTAGCGCTTGGACGCCAGGTCGATGAAGCTGAGGCGCGACCCCTGCGCCTCGTCCTTGGCGTACCACGAGGTCACGAGCACGTCGCGCTCCACGTCGGTGCGGACCGACGTGCTGATGCCCTGCGGCCACCACGTCGGGTCGCGTCGGTCGCGGGCCTCCCAGGTCAGCGCCCGGTCGACGGCGCGGCCGAGGAACCGCGGGTGGGGCAGGTAGGTGCGGCGCATCCGGCGGTCGAGGTCGTCGAGGAGCCCGGCCGTCCCGACCCTGCCGCCACCGTGCGCGGCCAGGGCGGCCGCGAGCGCGTCGATCTCCGCGACGTTCTCGTCCGAGCGCGACAGGTGCACGCCGTACGGCGGCGGTGTCTGGTCCACGGCGGTCAAACGTAGATCATGGTGCTCGTGAGGGGCATCTTCTTCGACGAGGACCACGCGCGGTCGGCCGCACGGGCGCTGGTCAAGGGCGGCTACGAGGCGACGGTCGGCCGGGAGCGGCTTGCGGGCGAGGACGACGACGAGGACCACCCCTGGGCGGTCGTCACCGACGCGCCGATGATCCAGCTGGAGATGCTCGTCGAGACGTACGACGGCTGGCTGGACCTCGACGACGAGGAGCCCGCGTCCGCGCCCCTGCCCCTCCCCACCGAGCCGCGCCGGATCAAGCGCGAGGGCTGACTCAGCCCGGGACGCAGAGTCCCGGCCCGCCGCCCGACGTCTCCGCCTGGAGCGCCTGCCGCGGGCCGCCGGCCCAGTCGCCCTCGATCAGCAGCAGGTCGCCGTCGCGGTCGACCTCGAAGTCGCCGAGGTCCTTGATCGGGCGCTGGCTGAGCGGGTCGGTGCCGTCCTCGATGAACGCCTTGCGGGCGTCCTCGTCGGCCTTGGCGGCATCGTCGTCGTCGTACTGCAGCGCGACGACGACCTTGTCGGCGTTCTTGCCGGAGACGAGCAGCGCGCGCGCCTCGGGCCGGCCGAGGTCGGTGTAGCTGTCGACGAGGTCCGGCGGCAGCGAGCTGGCGGGACCGACGCAGGCGTCGTCGCCGCCGGCGGTGACCAGGGCGGTCTCGGGATCGCCGTCGGCGGCGTCGACCAGGTCGTCGAGCGAGCCGTCGTCGGCGAGGGAGTCGGCGTCGTCGGAGATCACCCTCGAGATGGCGGCGAGCGCGTCCGCGGACAGCGACCCCACGACGAGGTGCTCGTCCTCGTCGAGCATCACGTTGACCATGGCGAGGGGGAAGTGCCCGCCGACGAGACCGGTGTCGGGGTCCACCGCCGACGTCTCGTTGGAGTAGATCGGCTGGTCGTCGGTGCCGCCCTCCTTATAGGCGGCGTCCACCAGGTCGTCGGTGAGCGCGGCGAAGTCGAGGTCGTCGCCCACCTTCCACACGAAGGCGGTGCCGTCGGGGGAGTCGGGGTCCTCGCCCCAGGTCGCTCGCGCCTGCCACTGCACGTCGAAGTCGTTGAACGGCCCGTCCCGCATCACCGCGACGTAGCTCGTGAGCTCGGTCGTGGCGAGCGGGTCGGAGTCCTTGTCGGCGAGCGCGTGCGTGTAGTCGTCGAGGTCTGCGTCGTCGACGCTCCGGGGGTCGATGCCGTCGACGTGCAGCCGCTCGGCCATCGCCTCGCGGTCGGAGAACTGCAGCTGCGACGTGCTGGCCGGCAGGTACTCGAACGCGTCGTCCAGGGTCGACCCGCCGTCGAAGAGGCCGCACGACGTCAGCAGCGGGAGGACCCCGGTGACGAGGGCGAGCACGACGTGGGGTGGGCGAGGACCGAGGGGCATGGGCACCATCATTACGCTGTCTCGCATGGCTGATTCCGCGGCTCACCGGCTGCTCCTCGTGCACGCCCACCCCGACGACGAGTCGATCGGTCAGGGCGCGACCATGGCCAAGTACGTCGCCGAGGGACGGAGCGTCACGCTGGTGACCTGCACGGCCGGTGAGATGGGCGAGATCCTGGTGCCGGAGCTCGAGCACCTGGCCGCCGACAAGGAGGACGGGCTCGGCGCGCACCGCCGCGGCGAGCTCGACGCCGCGATGCGCGAGCTCGGTGTCACCGACCACCGGTTCCTGGGGGGCTTCGGCACCTACCGCGACTCCGGCATGAAGTGGCACGAGGACGGTCACGCGATCGCGGCCGACGAGGTGCACGAGAACGCCTTCTGGAACGCCGACCTCACCGAGGCCGCCAGCCACCTCGTCGCGGTGATCCGCGAGGTCCGGCCGCAGGTCCTGGTGACCTACGACGAGTTCGGCGGCTACGGGCACCCCGACCACATCCAGGCCCACCGGGTGGCGATGTACGCCGCTGCGCTGGCCGCCGCGCCGGCGTACCGCCGTGACCTGGGGGAGCCCTGGGACATCGCGAAGATCTACTGGGGCGCCATGTCGGAGAGCCGGCTCCGCGAGGGACTGCGCCGGCTGCGCGACGCGGGCGACACCACCACGTTCGAGGGGATGGACCCCGACGGCCCGCTGCCGGCGTTCTTCCGGGCCGACGAGGACATCTCGGCCGAGGTCGACGGCACCGAGCACATCGATCAGAAGATGGCGGCGCTGCGCGCGCACGCCACACAGATCACCGTCGACAGCCCGTTCTTCGCGCTCGCCGACAACGCGGGCCAGGAGGTCTGGGGCCGCGAGCTCTACTGCCTGGTCAAGGGCCAGCAGGGCCCGGTGGGCGACAACGGCTGGGAGACCGACCTCTTCGCGGGTCTCGCGGTGGAGTGAACGGGTCGCTCGCCCTGCGGCTGCCGGTCGCGGTGCTCTGCCTCGCCGGCGGCGCCGTGATCGGTACGGCGTCCGCGCTGCTCCACGGCTACGTCTGGGGGCTGGCCCTCGGGGTGGTCACGACGGCGGCGCTGCTCGTGGCGCTCCCGGGCGGGTGGTGGCTCCGGCTGTCCTTCGCGCTGGGCTGGTGCCTGACCGTGATGGGCCTGTCGTTCAAGCGCCCGGAGGGAGACCTCCTCGTCGCGGCCGACGTGCGGGGCTACCTCCTGCTCGGCGCGGGCGTCGCCGTGCTGATGGGAGGGGTCGTGGGACTGGTCGACCACCGCGCGCCGGAGGGCGACGTTGCGGAAAGCGACGCGCCCCTTTCCTAGGATGGCGCGTGTGACGTTGTTCGACGAGGCACCCGGAGACCGGCCGGTCAAGCGCGAGCGGGCGGGCGGCTGGATCGTCCTGCTGGTGCTCGTGCTCCTCGCCCTCCTCGCCGGCGGCGGCTACGCGCTGGCCCACCAGGTCGCGGCCGACAAGGTGCCGCTCGGCACGACCGTCTCCGGTATCGACATCGGCGGCATGACGCGGTCCGCCGCGATCGCGGAGCTCCAGGAGAAGCTCGGCGCCCGGGCCGCGCAGCCGTTGCACGTCGAGGTCGCCGGTGGGCGCAGCGCCGACGTGCGACCCGACGAGATCGGGTTGCAGATCGACTACGAGGCCACGATCGACGCGGTGAGCCAGGGCGAGAGCTGGCGGCCCGACCGCCAGTGGGACTACTTCACCGGCGGCGACGACGCCGACGCCGTGGTCGACGTGGACGAGTCCCAGCTCGCCGACCGGCTCGGCGAGCTCACCACCGGGCTCGGCGTGCCGCCGAAGGACGGTGCCGTCACCTTCGGCGAGGACGGTGTGTCCGTCGTCAACCCGGTCCCCGGCGAGGCGGTCGACCTCGATGCCGCACGCGACGCCATCACCGCGGCGTTCCTGGGCGAGCAGGACTCCGCGGAGCTGACCGTCACCACGGCCGAGCCCGACATCGACGACGCCGATGTCCAGGCCGCTCTCGACGGCTTCGCCAACCCGGCGATGTCGTCCTCGGTCACGCTGGTCTTCGGCAGGTCCCAGGTGCGCCTGCAGCCGCGGCAGTACGCAACGGCCCTGTCGATGGTGCCTGACGATGGCGTGCTCGTGCCGAGGATCGACGAGCGGCGGATCACCCGGCTGGTCAAGAGCGCCACCACGACCGGGGAGCCGGTCGACGCCAGCGTAGAGCTGGTCGACGGCAAGCCGAGGATCGTCAAGGCCAAGCCGGGGGTGTCCTTCGACCCGGCCGACGTCGTGAGGGTCTTCACCGACCTGCTCACCGCCGCCGAGGGCGACCGGTCGGGCGAGGTCGAGGCCACCGTCGAGGAGGCGTCCTTCACGACGGCGGACGCGCGGGCGCTCGGCATCAAGCAGAAGATCTCCGAGTTCACGACCTACTACCCCTACGCCGAATACCGCAACATCAACATCCCGCGCGCGGCCGAGCTCATCGACGGCACCCTGTTGAAGCCCGGCGAGACGTTCTCGCTCAACGACACCGTCGGCGAGCGCACGAAGGAGAACGGCTTCACCATCGGCTACACGATCCAGGGCGGCATCCTCAAGCTCGACTACGGCGGCGGCGTCTCCCAGATGGCGACCACGACCTTCAACGCGGCCTTCTTCGCGGGCCTGGAGGACGTCGAGCACAAGCCGCACTCGTTCTACATCGACCGCTACCCGGAGGGCCGGGAGGCCACCGTGGCGTGGCCGACGGTCGACCTTCGCTTCAAGAACGACACGCCCTACGGCGTACTCATCCATGCGTCGGTGACGCCCGCGACCGTCTCCGCCCAGGGCATCGTCACCGTGCAGATCTTCTCGACGAAGCTGTGGGACATCGAGTCCAAGACGGGACCGCGCTACAACTACCGCGCGCCGGTCACCCGTCACCTGACGACCCCGGACTGCGAGGCGTTCACCGGCTACTCCGGCTTCGACGTCGACGTGACGCGGATCTTCCGCAAGCACGGCGAGGACGCGATCGACCACACGGAGAAGCTCCACACCTCCTACACGGCCGCCGACAGCGTCGTGTGTGGTCCGCCGCCGAAGACCGACAGCCCCTGACCCCGGGCGACGTGAGCGCCTCGCGCGGGGGGACGCCACGTCCGGTAGAGTGAGAACACGTTCTAGTTTTCGCGAGGGGCGCTCGATGACGACTTCCACTCCGGCGATCGCCGGCTGGTTCACGACCGGCGACGACCCGCGGCTCGTCGCGTCGCGCTGCACGACGTGCGGCACGCTGGTCTTCCCGCCGCCACCCGCCGACGCCGCGAGCTTCTGCCGCAACCCGGCCTGCGACGGCGAGACCCACGAGCCGGCCGAGCTGTCCCGCACGGGGCGGGTCTGGTCCTACACCGACGCGCAGTACCAGCCGCCGGCGCCGTACGTCGCGACGACGGATCCCTTCGAGCCGTTCGCGCTCGCTGCGGTCGAGCTGCCCGAGGGCCTCGTCGTGCTCGGCCAGGTCGCGACGGGCTACGGCGTGGCCGACCTGCGGGTCGGGGCCGAGGTCGAGCTGGTCGTGGAGCCGCTGGAGTCCGACGAGACGGGCGAGCGGACCATCTGGCGCTGGAAGCCCGTGACCGAGCTGGGCGAGGAGGCCGACCAGTGAGCAACGCCATCGCCGTCGCCGGGGTCGGCATGCACCCGTGGGGCAAGTGGGGCCGGCCCTTCGTCGAGTACGGCGTCCACGCCGCCCGCGCGGCACTCGCCGACGCCGGCATCGCCTGGTCCGACGTCGACTTCGTCGTGGGCGGGGAGACCGTGCGCAACGGCTATGCCGGCTACGTCGCGGGCTCGACCTTCGCCTCGGCGCTGGGGTGGAACGGCGCGCGGATCGCGACGTCGTACGCCGCCTGCGCCACCGGCGCCCAGGCGCTCGACACCGCGCGGGCGCGCATCCTCGCCGGCCTGTGCGACGTCGCGCTGGTCGTCGGCGCCGACACCACACCGAAGGGCTTCCTCGCTCCGAACGCGGGGGAGCGGTGGACCGACCCGGACTGGCTGCGGTTCAAGCTGCTCGGGATGACCAACCCGGCGTACTTCGCGCTCTACGCGCGCCGGCGGATGGACCTCTACGGCGCTACGAGCGAGGACTTCGCGCAGGTCAAGGTGAAGAACGCCCGGCACGGGCTGGAGAACCCCAACGCGCGCTACCGCAAGGAGGTGGCCGTCGCCGACGTCCTCGGCTCGGCGATCGTGTCCGACCCGCTGCACCTGCTCGACATCTGCGCGACCTCCGACGGTGCTGCCGCTGTCGTGCTGACCTCGCTCGACTACGCCCGCGCGCACGGTCTCGCCGACCCGGTCCGCGTGGAGGCGGTCTCGACCGTGACGCCGACCTTCCCCAACGCGGTCATCGACATGCCGCTGCTCGCGACCGACCACTTCGCGGCGGGCACGCCCGAGCGCACCTTCAAGGAGTCGATCGCCGACGCCGCCTACGAGGAGGCCGGCATCGGCCCCGAGGACGTCGACGTGGCCGAGGTCTACGACCTCTCCACGGCGCTCGAGCTGGACTGGATCGAGGACCTCGGGCTCTGCAAGCGCGGCGAGGCCGAGGTGCTGCTCCGCGCGGGCGACACCACGATCGGCGGCCGGATCCCGGTGAACCCCTCCGGCGGCCTCGCCTGCTTCGGGGAGGCCGTCCCCGCCCAGGCGCTGGCCCAGGTCTGCGAGCTCACCTGGCAGCTGCGCGGCCAGGCCGTCGGACGCCAGGTGGAGGGCGCCACGGTCGGCATCACCGCCAACCAGGGCCTCTTCGGCCACGGTTCCTCGGTGCTCCTCGCGCGCTGATCGCCGTTTCCCCTGACCACCGGGTCGGAAATCGGCGAAAACACGACCCGCACGTCAGGGGAAACGTCAGGTGGGCGGGACGACCCGCCAGACGACGTACTCACCGGGCAGGCCCTTGAGCTCGAGTGGGTCGGTCGGGTCGACGAGTGCGACCGACGCGTCGTCGTCGAGGGCGTCGCGCACGGCGTCGCTGCAGAGCACCTCGCCACCCGAGGCGAGGTCGGCGACGCGCGCGGCGAGGGCGACGTTCTCACCGAAGTAGTCACCGTCCTTGGCGACGACCTGCCCGGTGTGGATGCCGATCCGCACGCGCACCTTGCCGTGTCGCCGCAGCTGCTCGGACGGGCGCCGCAGGTCGCTCTGGATCGCGACCGCGGCCCGGCAAGCCGCCTCGGCGTCGCGGAAGGCCACCATGAAGCCGTCGCCGGCGGTCTTGACGACCTGGCCGCGGTACTGCGCGATCCGGGCGCGCAGCAGCTGGTCGTGCGCCTCGAGCACGCGGACCCAGCTGCGGTCTCCCATCCGGGCGTTGAGCTGGGTGGAGTTCTCGATGTCGGAGAAGAAGATCGTCACGGTTCCGTCGGGCGCCGCCATGTGGACGATCTCGGCCTGCTCCTCGTTGGCCCAGGCCGACAGGTCCTCGATCGTGCTCTGGATCAGCCCGGTGATGCCCTGCTCGCGCACCTTGCTCGCGGTGCGGATCATCCTGCTGAGCGCACGCTCGGTGGTGCCCTGGGCGGGCGGGGGGCGCAACGCCGTCGCCAGGTCGGACTCGAGCTGCTCGACGTGGACGCGGTGCTCGGCGATCTCGTCGCGCTGACGACGTACGCCGACCGCCAGCGCCACCACGGCGCACGCCAGCACCGCGCAGAGCACCGCCAGCACCACCGTCACGGCGTCAGAATAGGGGTGCTGGATGGTTGGGAGGCTGAGTAGCGTGATCGTGTGACCTCTCTCTCCTCCGAGAACACCACCCCGGCCCCCACCGCCGGCACCGTCGGCGAGCTGCGCGCGACCGGACACGTGCACAAGCCGCTCCGCGTCGAGATCCGCGACAACCTGCTCGCCCGCCTCGCGGCGGGGGAGGACCCGTGGCCCGGGCTGCACGGGTTCGAGAAGACCGTGATCCCGCAGCTCGAGCGCGCGCTGCTGGCCGGCCACGACATCGTGCTGCTCGGTGAGCGCGGCCAGGGCAAGACCCGGTTGCTGCGCACCATGGTCGGCCTGCTCGACGAGTGGACGCCCGTCATCAGCGGGTCCGAGCTCGGCGAGCACCCCTTCGAGCCGATCACCCACGCCTCGCGCGCGGCGGCGGCGTCCTACGGCGACGACCTGCGCATCTCCTGGCAGCACCGGTCGGAGCGCTACGCGGAGAAGCTCGCCACCCCCGACACCAGCGTCGCCGACCTGATCGGCGACGTCGACCCGATGAAGGTCGCCGAGGGCCGCTCGCTGGGCGACCCGGAGACGATCCACTTCGGCCTGATACCGCGCAGCCACCGGGGCATCGTCGCGATCAACGAGCTGCCCGACCTCGCCGAGCGGATCCAGGTCGCGATGCTCAACGTGATGGAGGAGCGCGACATCCAGATCCGCGGCTACGTCCTGCGGTTGCCGCTCGACGTGCTCGTGGTCGCCTCGGCCAACCCCGAGGACTACACCAACCGCGGACGCATCATCACGCCCTTGAAGGACCGGTTCGGTGCGGAGATCCGCACCCACTACCCGTCCGCCCTCGAGGCGGAGATGTCGGTGATCCGCCAGGAGGCCCAGCTCGTCGCCGACGTACCCGAGCCGCTCCTGGAGGTCCTGGCCCGGTTCACCCGCAACCTGCGCGAGTCGACGGCGGTCGACCAGCGCTCGGGGGTCTCGGCGCGGTTCGCGATCGCCGGTGCCGAGACGATCGCGGCCTCGGCGCTGCGGCGCGCGACGATCCTCGGCGAGGACGCCGCGGTCGCGCGGGTCGTCGACCTGGAGACGGCCGTCGACGTGCTCGGCGGGAAGATCGAGTTCGAGTCGGGCGAGGAGGGCCGGGAGGCCGAGATCCTCACCCACCTCCTGCGCACGGCGACGGCGGAGGTCGTCCGCGAGCACTTCCGCGGCCTCGACTTCGCCCTGCTGGTCGACGCGATCGAGGAGGGCGCGACGGTGACCACCGGCGCCGCCGTGTCGGCGCGCGACGTGCTGATCGGGCTGCCGGTGCTCGGCGAGTCCGAGCTCTACGACCAGGTCTGCGAGCGACTCTACGGCGACGGCGGCGGTGACACCGACGGCGAGCGCGCGGCCGCGATCGAGCTGGCTCTCGAGGGACTCTTCCTGGCGCGCAAGATCGGCAAGGACTCGGACGGGAGCGAGACGATCTACGGATGAGCCGCTATCGCAGGTACGACGGCGGCGACCCGCTCGCCCCGCCGGTCGACATCGCCGAGGCGCTCGACGCCATCGGCGACGACGTGATGGCCGGCTACAGCCCGGAGCGGGCCATGCAGGAGTTCCTGCGCCGCGGTGGGCGCGACCAGGAGGGTCTCGACGACCTGGCCCGCCGCGTGGCCGAGCGGCGCCGGGAGATCCTGCAGCGCCACAACCTCGACGGCACGTTGCAGGAGGTCCGCGAGCTGCTCGACCAGGCGGTGCTCGAGGAGCGCAAGCAGCTGGCCCGCGACGCCATGATGGACGACGGGGACCGCGCGTTCCGCGAGCTGCGGCTCGACAACCTGCCGGACTCGACGGCCGCGGCGGTGACCGAGCTGTCCGACTACGACTGGCAGTCGCCCGAGGCGGCGGCGGCCTACGAGCAGATCAAGGACCTGCTCGGTCGCGAGCTGCTCGACCAGCGCTTCGCCGGCATGAAGCAGGCGCTCGAGGGCGCGACCGACGAGGACCGGGCGGCCATCCAGGAGATGCTCGCCGACCTCAACGACCTGTTGGAGAAGCACGCCCGGGGTGAGGACACCCCTGAGGACTTCCAGCAGTTCATGGACAAGCACGGCGACTTCTTCCCGGAGGACCCGAAGAGTGTCGAGGAGCTCATCGACGCGATGGCCCAGCGGGCCGCCGCCGCCCAGCGGATGCTCAACTCGATGACGCCGGAGCAGCGCGCCGAGCTGATGGAGCTCTCGGCGCAGGCGTTCGGGTCGCCCCAGCTGATGGAGCAGCTCGCCCGGATGGACGCCAACCTCCAGGGGCTGCGCCCCGGCGAGGACTGGGGCGGGTCCGAGCGGTTCCAGGGCGACCAGGGGGTCGGCCTGGGCGACGGCACGGGCATGCTCCAGGACCTGGCCGACCTCGACGCGCTCGCCGACCAGCTCTCCCAGTCCTACGGCGGGGCGCGCCTCGACGACGTTGACCTCGACAAGCTGGCGCGCCAGCTCGGGGACCAGGCAGCCGTCGACGCCCGCCGCCTGCAGGAGCTCGAGAAGGCGCTCCGGCAGACCGGCGCGATGGAGCGCGGCTTCGACGGCGAGCTGCGGCTGACCCCCAAGGCGATGCGCCAGCTCGGCAAGGCGCTGCTGCGCGACGTGGCCCAGCGGCTGTCGGGGCGGCAGGGGCAGCGCGAGCTCCGGCAGGCGGGGGCCGCGGGCGACCTGTCGGGCGCGACCCGCCAGTGGGCGTTCGGCGACACCGAGCCGTGGGACATCCCGCGCACGATCCTCAACGGCGTGCAGCGGCGTGCGGGCGACCCGAGCGGCCCGCGGCTCTCGATCGAGGACGTGGAGGTCGCCGAGACCGAGGCGCGCACCCAGGCGTGCGTGGCGCTCTGCGTCGACACCAGCTTCTCGATGGCGATGGACGGTCGCTGGGTGCCGATGAAGCGCACCGCGCTCGCGCTCCACACCCTGATCGGCACCCGCTTCCGGGGCGACTCGCTCGAGCTCATCGGCTTCGGCCGCCACGCGGAGACGATGGAGATCGAGCACCTCACCGCCCTCGACGCGCGCTGGGCGAAGGGCACCAACCTCCACCACGCCCTGCTGCTGGCCAATCGCCACTTCCGCAAGCACCCCAACGCCCAGCCGGTCCTGCTGATCGTCACCGACGGCGAGCCGACCTCCCACCTCGAGCCGGACGGCGAGGTGTTCTTCAGCTACCCGCCGCACCCGATGACGATCGCGCTTGCCGTGCGCGAGCTCGACAACGCGCGCCGACTCGGCGCCCAGACGACGTTCTTCCGGCTCGGCGACGACCCCGGCCTGGCGCGCTTCATCGAGTCGATGGCGAAGCGCGCCGAGGGCACCGTCATCGCCCCGGAGACCGACGACCTCGGTGCGGCGGTCGTGTCGTCGTACCTCGGCTCCCGCGGGCCGCGGGAGCGCTTCGGCCCCGGCTCCTACGGCGACTTCTTCGGCGGCCGGGGCTTCTGGGTCGGCTGACCGGCCTGGCGGTTCGGCAGCGGCCGGCGCCGGCGGCGAATAGGCTCTGCGGGTTCTGTCGCACAGCTCGGGGGGATCTCGTTGCGCACCCGCATGTTCTCGACGACCGTCGTCGCACTGTGCGCCGTGCTCGGCGCCGGTATGGGCTGGACGGCGCAGCCGTCGACGGCTGCTCCTTCGTCCCTCGCGCCCCCACCCCCGACCGGCACCACCATCTCGCTCACCGGGTTCTCCGACGTCGTCGTCGACGACGCCTTCGGCCGGGTCTTCGTCACGCAGCGGGACGACACCCTGATGGTTGCCTCGGCCGACCTCTCCACGCACGAGTCGGTCATGCTCGACGGCCCGGGGCGTGCGATGGCGCTGAACGACGACGGTTCCGTGCTCTACGTCGTGGTGGACGCGGTCGACCAGATCGCTGCCGTCGACACCAAGACCCTCGAGGTGACCACCGTGCCCGCCACGGTCTCGCCCTGCCCGCAGCAGATCACCTACGCGGACGACCTGCTCTGGGTGGCCTCGAGCTGCGCCCAAGGCGCGGGTGTCGTCGCAGTGGACCCTGCGACGGGAGCGGTGACGGAGGTGGACGACCGTCCGTCCGCATACGTGCTCGACGCCGGAGACGGGCTCCTGGTCACTGCGACACGCACCGGTGAGGTCCGGTCGTTCGAGATCGGTGGCGCCGACGGCTCGCCCGCACTCACCCTGCTGGGGGAAGCGACCCTCTCAGGGACGATCGACGACCTCGCGGTGAGCGCCGACGGCGCCCGGCTGTTCAGCGCGACGGGCTACCCGAGCTACCGGCTGAGCATCTCCGGTCTGCCGGGGCTCGCCTATGAGGGGCCGGCAGACATCGGGACCCTCGGCAACGCGGCGGTCGCGGTGCGCCAGGACGGTCTGATCGGAGCGTCCGGCGACGGGGGCGTCCAGTTCGCGACACCAGCCGGCAGGTCGACGTACGGACCGCAGAACAGCGGCGAGTGGGGACCGCAGACAGGCGGTCTCGCGTTCGGGACACACCTTCTCTACACGGTCCTCGGGAATCCCTACAGCAAGGCCCGGTACCTCACGTCGTACCGCCCGGGCTGGCGGTCGACGCTGCACGTCAAGAACTTCAACGTCGAGCGGACGATCGACCTCGGCGACTCCGTCACGGTCACCGGCGATCTCGCGACCCGGTCGGACAACCGCACCGTCGCGGTCTACGGCACGCGGCACACGCTCACCGCCCCGGTCGCCCTGGGGACGACCGTTGCCGGGAGCGACGGCCGGTTCTCCATCTCCGTGCGACCTGGCCGGACGATGACCCTGATGGTCGTGTTCGAGGGGGACGACGAGAACGTCGGCGCCGTCGAGATCCAGGACGGGAGTGTCTACGTGCGGGCCCGGGTCACCAGCGAGCTGCGTGGTGCACGAAGGGTTCGCGACCACGTGGCGGAGTACGGCGTGCACGATCGCGCGCTCATCGTGGCGAAGGTCGCTCCCGCCCAGCCCGGACGATGTGCCACGGTCGACCTGGACGTCCGCGTCGCTGGTCGCTGGCGTGCGGTCGACACGGTCCGCTGCCTGCGCCTCGACGACCGCAGCCGTCTGCGTGCCTACGTCCAGGGCGATCGGGAGCTCGCAGGCGTGCTGTGGCGCATCAGGGCGGTCGCGCCGAGCACGGACATCGCGGAGCCGAACACGGGCCCCACCCATCGGTTCCGCTTCGTGCGTTGACGCTTCGCGTCGTTGTGAGAGTGACCTGGGGGTCACTCTGACAACTACGGGAGCCGCTCAGGGGTGGAGGACGGCGGCGAGCTCCTCGATGCCGTCGACGAGCCGGGTGCCGGGGCGGGCCCAGGAGGCGTTGGCGTCCACGGCATGCACCGGTACGCCGGCCGGCAGCACGCCGCTCGCGACGAGGTCGTCCGCCAACGACTGTGCGGCGGCACGGTCGTAGCCACACGGAGCGACGACCACCAGGTCGGGGCGCGCGGCGGCGACGTCGTCATAGGTGACCCGGTAGGACTTCTCGCCCGCGGTGCCGAGGACGCACTCGCCGCCGGCCAGCTCGATCATCTCGGGGATCCAGTGGCCGGGCGCGAACGGTGGGTCGGTCCACTCCAGCAGCACCACCCGCGGCCGCGGACGGCCGTCGACGCGCGCCGCCACTGCGGCGAGGCGCTCGCGCTGCGCCGCGACGAGGGTGGCGGCCTCCGCCGCGTGGCCGGTGGCCCTCCCGAGGGTCTCGATGGAGGCGAGCACCTCCTCGAGCGTGTGCGGGTCGCAGGTCAGCACCTCGGCCCTGCAGCCCAGGTGCGTGAGCGCGTCGTCCACCACGGACACGTCGACGGCGCACACGGCGCACAGGTCCTGGGTGACGACGAGGTCGGCGTCGATGCCGCTCAGCGCGCCCGAGTCGAGGTGGTAGAGGTCCACGCCGCGGCGCATCGCCTCGGCGACGAAGGCATCGATCTCCGCCGGCGCCAGCCCCTCGGGCATCGCCGAGGTGGACACGATCCGGCGGTCGCGCGCCTCGGGCGGGTGGTCGCACTCGAAGGTCACACCGACGACGGAGTCGCCGGCGCCGATGGCGAAGAGGATCTCCGTGGTGGAGGGCAGCAGGGACACGATGCGCACGTGCCCGAGAATAGGGGCGATGTCCGATCCGTCCCTGACCGTGCTGGTGCTGCTGGGTCTCGCGGCGCTCGCCGCCGGCTTCGGCGACGCCGTGGTCGGGGGCGGCGGGCTGATCCAGCTGCCCGCCCTGCTCATCGGGCTCCCCGGCGCGACGCCGGTCCAGGTGCTCGCGACCAACAAGGTGGCGTCGATCTGCGGCACGTCGGCGGCCGCGACGACGTACTACCGCAGGGTCCGGCCCGACCCGCGCACGTTCGGCCCGCTGATGGCCTGCGCCCTGGTGGGCTCGTTCGCCGGCGCGCTGGTCGCCTCGCAGATCCCGCGCGAGGCCTTCGAGCCGATCGTGCTGGTGGTGCTCGTCGTGCTGGGGACCTACGTCGTCCTGCAGCCGGAGCTCGGCGAGGAGACGCTGCTCCGGTTCCGCGGCCGCCGGCACCTGGTGGCGGCGATGGCGGTCGGCGGGGTCATCGGCTTCTACGACGGCGCGCTCGGTCCGGGCACCGGCAGCTTCCTGGTGTTCGCGCTGGTCGGGCTGCTGGGCTACGACTTCCTCGAGGCGTCCGCGAAGGCGCGGCTGGCCAACTGGGCGACCAACCTCGGTGCGCTGCTGCTGTTCGTGCCGACCGGGGCGGTGCTGTGGAAGATCGGCCTCCTCATGGGCGTGTGCAACCTCGCCGGCGGCTACCTCGGCGCGCGGACCGCGGTGGAGCGGGGATCGCGCTTCGTGCGGGTGTTCTTCCTCCTCGTGGTGTCCGCCTTCATCGTGCGCATCGGCGGCGACGTCATCGGGGTCTGGTAGCCGCGCGGCGTCGTAGGGTGGTCCGGTGAGCATCCCCGTCGACCTCGGTGACATCACGGACGCGCTGCAGCGCTTCGGCAGCGGCTACCTGCTGACCACGAAGGACGGTCGGGTCAAGGTGGTCACGGTCGATCCGACGCCCGACGGCGGCGGGCTGCGGGTCACGGCCCCCGGCAAGGGCACGCTGGCCAACCTCGCCGGCAACCCGGCCGTCACGCTCGTCTTCCCGCCCCTCGATCGCCACGGACACTCGATGCTCGTCGACGGGACGGCGACGGTCGAAGGTGCCGACGTGCTCGTCGTGCCGCGCAGCGCGGTGCTGCACCGTCCGGCCGCCCACGCCGACGGCCCCCTGCCCGACGACGGTTGCGGGCACGACTGCGAGCCGGTCGCGTGACCCCTGCGTGGGTCACCGCGTTCCTCGACCTCGCCCCCGGGAACTTCGAGGACGGCGTGCGGTTCTGGGCGGCCCTCACCGGGTACGACGTCAGCCCGCCCCGCGGCGAGAGCGACCAGTTCGCCACGCTCGTGCCGCGCGACGGCGACGCCTACCTGCGGGTGCAGCGCATCGAGGAGGGCGACGACCGGGTCCACCTCGACCTCCACGTGCCCGACCCGGGAGCAGCCGCCGCCCGGGCCGTCGGCCACGGCGCCACCGTCGTCGCCGACAGGGGCGACTACGTCGTGCTCCGCTCACCCGGCGGGCTGGCCTTCTGCTTCGTGACCCACCGCGCCGAGGTCCGGCCGCGTCCGACCACCTGGTCGGGCGGCCACTCCTCGCTCCTCGACCAGGTGTGCATCGACATCCCTGCGTCGTCGTACGACCGGGAGTGCGACTTCTGGCGCGACCTCTCCGGCTGGGAGATGCGGTCCTCGCCGGTGTCGGAGTTCCGGTCCCTGGTGCGCCCGCAGGGGCAGCCGATCCGGCTCCTGCTGCAGCGGCTGGAGGACGAGACGGGCGAGGTGCGGGCGCACCTCGACTGGGCGACCACCGACCGGGCGGCCGAGACCGAGCGCCACCTGGCCCTCGGTGCGCGGGTGCTCGACCCGAGGCCCGGGTGGACCGTGCTCGCCGACCCCACCGGCCGCCGCTACTGCATCACCGACCGCGACCCCGAAACCGGCGTGCTCGGCTGAGCCGGCAGCGCTAGCCTCGCGGCCATGGATCCCGACGACCGCCGCCACCCGCCCCTCGCCGGTGACGAGGTCACCACCCTCCGCGCCTACCTCGACTACCACCGCGACACCCTGCGGTGGAAGGTCGACGGCCTCACGGGGGAGCAGTTGTCGCAACGTCTCGAGCCGAGCACGATGACGCTCGGCGGCATGATGAAGCACCTGGCCCTGGTCGAGTCGAACTGGTTCGACGTCGTCCTCGCCGGCGCCGACTACATGCCGCCCTTCGACGGGGTCGACTGGGAGGAGGACCAGGACTGGGACTGGGACAGCGCCGTCGACGACACCCCCGAGCAGATCCGCGCACTCTTCGACGAGGCGGTCGCGCGGGCCGACCGGATCATCGACGAGGCACTCGCGTCCCGCGGGCTCGACACACTCTCGGCGCGCCCGAGTCGTCGCAGCGGCGACCCCTACAGCCTGCGCTGGATCCTGGTGCACATGATCGAGGAGTACGCGCGGCACAACGGCCACGCCGACCTCATCCGTGAGTCGATCGACGGCAGCACGGGCGACTGATCACGCCCGGGCGAAGCCCGGCAGGTAGTCCTCCATGATCGCCCGGAACGGGGCCTCGGCCTCGAGCTGGCTCATCACCCCGACGCCGCCGAGCCACGTGCGGTGGATCAGCAGGTAGGACGGCGGCAGGTTGAGCTTGATCGTCACCGTGTAGGTCGGGTCCTTCGGGTTGTTGAGGCGTTGGAACTGCCCGCGCATCCACGCCCGGGAGAACCGGAAGCGCTCGGTGCGGCTGGGCTCCACGAAGGGGCCGAGGTAGTCCATCAGCAGCTGCGGGTCGAGGCGGATCTTGTCCTTGAGGAAGCCCTCCTCGCGCAGCCCGGCGATCATCGCGTCGCCGTCACCGTCGGCGCACAGCCGCACCAAACGGCCGAGCGGTGCCGGCAGGCCACCCTCGGGCAGCCGCGCCACGGCGCCGTAGTCGAGGACGCCGAGGCGCCCGGGGGAGCCGTCGGCGTTGGGGATGACCCGGTAGTTGCCCGGGTGCGGGTCGGCGTGCAGCAGGCCGGTGCGCGCCGGGCCGGAGAAGAGGAAGCGCACGTAGAGCTCGCCGTAGTGGTCGCGCTCCTCCGGCGTGCCGTCCGTGATGATCGTCGCGAGCGACGACGCCGACTCCAGCCACTCGGTGATGAGCACGCGCGGCCCGACGGCGACGACCTCGGGCACCACGATCTCGGGATCGTCGTGGAAGGCGGCGGCGAAGGCACGCTGGGCCTCGGCCTCGAGCGGGTAGTCGAGCTCCTCACGCGCCCGCGCCTGGATCTCCTCGATCAGCGGCTTGATGTCGACGCCGGGGATCAGCGGCGCGATCGTGCGCGCCGCCCGGGCAAGGGTCTTCAGGTCGGAGTCGAGCGCCGCGCCGGCGTCGGGGTACTGCACCTTGACCGCCACCTCGCGCGACTGGCCCGTCGCGGCGTCGTGCCAGCGGCCCTTGTGCACCTGACCGATCGACGCAGCGGCGGTCGGGCCGCCGTCGAGCCAGACCAGCCTGGTCCTCCAGTCGGCTCCCAGGTCGGCGGCGAGGATGTCGCGCACCGTCTGGGTAGGCATCGGCGGCGCCGAGTCCTGGAGCTTGGTGAGGTTCTCCCGGTAGGGCGCCGCCATCTCCTCGGGCAGCGCCGCCTCGAGGATCGACAGGGCCTGGCCGAACTTCATCGCGCCGCCCTTGAGCTCGCCCAGCGTGCGGAACAGCTGCTCCGCCGTGCGCTGCTGGATCTCGCTCATCACCGTCTCGGCGGGCTTGCCTCCGAGTCGCTTGCCGAAGCCGAGGGCGGTGCGGCCGGCGTACCCCAGAGGGAGCGCAGCGAGGCGTGCCGTGCGGGCGGCGGCGGTCCGTGGGAGATCGGCCATGGCCTCATTGTCCCCCGATCAGCCCAGGCAGAGGCAGAAGGGATGCCCGGCGGGATCGAGGAAGACCCGGAACGAGGTGCCCGGCTGGTGGTCGGACTTCCGCGCGCCCGCCTCGAGGACGGCCTGCTCGCCCGCGTCGAGGTCGTCCACGACCACGTCGAGGTGGAGCTGCTGGGGGACCTCCTGGGTCGGCCAGGTCGGTGCCCGGTAGTCGTCGACGGCCTGGAAGGACAGGCAGCTCGACCCGTCGGCCGGTTTGACGTCTATCCAGTCCTGGTCGGGCTCGTCGGCCTGCACCTCCCACCCGAGCAGCGTGGCGTAGAAGTCGGCGAGGACCGTGGGGTCCGGGCAGTCGTAGACGAAGGTCGGGAAGCGTGCGATGGCCATGCCCCGCACGTTAGGCGCGCCCTCCGACAGGACTGGTCGGGCTAGCCCTGCGGGGTGTGTCGCAAGGTCAGCGTGGTCAGCTCGTGCGGCGCGCCGTTGCCGACCACGTCTCGGTCGTAGACCTTGGTCGCCAGCTCCTCCGAGCCCGGGCTCCCGGGCGACCAGTTCTCGATGGAGTACGACGTCCCGTCCTCGTCGGCGGACTCGTCGAGGTGCGCGAAGAGGAACGCCAGGGCCGCGAACCAGTTGTGCACGGTGCCCTGCGGCACGATGCAGTTCGGGTCGTCCGCCGTGTAGTCGGTGATGTCCTGGGGGGCGTCGGGTGCGCCGACCGCACCGGGGTCGATCTGCAGGTCGAGCCGGAACGGCTTCCGGTACTCCGGGTCGTCGCTGTAGTAGTTCAGGTCGAGCTTCATGCCCCGCACGTGGAACGTCCCGTCCTCCGTGCCCGCAGCCGTGCCGGTGCCCGTGCAGTCGACCTCGTGCCCGTCGTGGAAGTACGACGACCGGGTGGTCGAGACGCCGGAGTACTGGAGGTACTCCTCCGGCCCGGAGCCGGTGCCGCTGGTCTCGGGGTCCTGGATGTCGATGCTCACCGGGACGTGCAGGGCGCGCAGGTGGTAGCCGTAGGCGGTGTTGGAGCTGTCGTCGTCGGACCAGGCCGACCCGTCCAGCTCGAACTCGTAGTCGACCTCGAAGTGCAGGCACTTGTTCATCGTGGCGAAGGTGAGGGCCTGGTCGCCGATGCCCAGCAGCTGACGCTGCCGCTCGACGGAGAGCATGAGGAGGGCCATGCCGGGGTCGTGCTCGGTGACGCACCGGTGGTAGGCGTCCGGGATCATCTTGTCGATGATCTGGGTGACCAGCTGCCAGCCGTCGGCGACGGTCGGCGACTGCTCGTCGCCCACGCCGAGAAGCTCCAGCTGGCGGGCCGCGCCGAGGAAGGCGCGGATCGCCGCGGGCCCGGTGCGGGTGGTGTCACCCGCGAGGGCGGTGCGCAGGCCCGGCACCGCGACGTCGCGGACGTACGCCGCCGCGCGGGCTCCCGCCTGCGCCAGGATCGCGTGCTCGTCACCCTGCTGGGTCTCCGCGGCGGTCCGGGCACGGGAGGTCGCGCCGACCTGACGGAGGTCGTCCTTGAAGGCCGCGAGCTGTTGCTCCCACTGCGCCTCGGGGTCGGCGGGCACCCTGGCCTGCTGTGCCGCGCGCTGCGCGGGCGTCGCATCGCCGACGCCCACGCCGCCGAGGTGCGTCAGCTCCATCTCCAGCGTGCCGTCGGGCTCGAGGCCGTAGGCGTGCAGGTCGGTGCCGTCGTCGCCGTAGACGAAGCCGGCCTGGCGGGAGAGCGGCACGGAGGTGGTCGGCACCAGGGTGAGCTGGGCGGGCCGGAGGAGGGCCAGGCCGTGCGGTGCGATGTCGACGCCGGCCAGGAGGTCGGACATGCCGAGGCCGTCGACCTGGGTGATCGGCCGCATCGTGATCGCCACCGTCGAGACGAGCGCCTTCGCCGGCACGACGAGGTGGTAGTTCTTCGAGCCGGCCCGCAGGGTGACGCGACCGCCGGCCGGTCCGATCGCCTTGGTCACCGCGGGCGTGCCGAGCTGCGGCGTCACGTCGCGGGGGTCGGGGGTGCCGGCGACGTACGCCTGGGGCTTCGGCCACACCCAGACCGTCGCCTTGGTGAGGGTGCAGTTGTCGGTCTCCGAGGACTCGGTGACCTGGTGCGTGGCGTCGGCGCACGCGATGACGTGGTGCGGCCCGAGCTCGGCGGGCATCTTGAAGGTGGCCTTGACGGTCACCGTCGCACCCGCGCCCATGCCCTTCGCCCCGACCGTCCCGAGGGCGACGTCGCCACGGTCGTGCCGGCCGTCGTTGGACAGGTACAGCCGCACCTTCGACGCTCCCGCCCGGCCCGCGGCGTTGTGGACGCTGACGCGGAACGTCGCCCGGTGGCCGACGGTGACCTGGGCGGGCGCGTGGATGCGCGACACCTTCAGGTTCGGCCTGGTCGCGGCTCCCGCCGCGTCGTCGGGCGTGGCCGCCAGGGCGGTGAGAGCAGTGAGTGCAGCGACGACGAACGACGCAGTACGGCGCATGGTGCCTCCAGGAACCGGTCAACCGATCGAGTGAAGCACCGGCCACGGGGCGGCGTCCGGGGAATCGGGAAATAGGTAAAGGCCGCGCGAGAAGCGCCTCGACCGAGTCGGACGAGGCGCTTCTGATGCCTCGGCGCTCGTTACTTCGGCACACCGCCGAAACGTCGTACCTCCTGCGGCCAGCCGCAGCCCTCGGCGACCTTGCCGGCCCACACCTTGGCCTCCTCGTCGTCGGCCACCGACACCACGCAGAAGCCGCCGAGCCACTCCTTGGTCTCGACATAGGGGCCGTCGGTGACGGTGATCCGGCCGCTGGTGGCGTCGGCGGCGTAGACGGGGGCGTCCTCCTCCAGCCCACCGCCGAACACCCAGACGCCGGCCTGCCTCATCTCGTCGACGACGGCCATCGACGGCTCGACGCGGCCCTGGAACCACTCCTCGGGGTGGTCGCCGACCCACTGCTGGTTGAAGTAGATGAGGTACTCGGGCATGGGTGCTCCTCGACTCCGGGGCAGGCCTGGTGCCCGCCCTCCATCATCGCTACGAACGGGCTCTGCGCGATACGACACCCGCTGACGAGGAAATTCAGCGCTGTCGTGTGGGCGGACCGGGCAGCGAGGTGGCCGAGGTGCTCCTTGTAGGTCAACCGGTCCTATACGGGGCGCAGAGATCGGCCTAGCGTGTGCGCGGGCGAGGGATCACTCACGGAGACGATCCTCATGGGAACCAAAGCGAAGACACGTCCAGGAGCAGGCACCCTCTGCGCGGTGCTCGTGACCACCATCGGGATGGGCGCAGCCCAGCTCGCGGCCACCGGCCCCGCGGGCGCGGATGACGCCGACCGCAACGGGTGGTTCGTGTGTCGGGCGCTGCCGCGCACCGACCCCACGATGCCCAGGTCCTACGTAGAGCGGCCGATCGACTGCGTCAACCAGCCGCAGTACTCGAAGGTCTCGCTGCCGGTCGGCGGCATCGGCACCATCTCCGCGTCGACGGCCCATGAGAGCACCGACCCGTCGAGCCCGAACGCCGCCCCTCTCGCGATCGGCGACGGCGGTCGCGCGGAGGTGTCGCTCGCAAAGGTGACCCTGCTCCCCAGCACCAGCACGCCGATCACGATCACCGCCGCCGAGTCCTCGGCGGACGCCCGCTGCCTCACCCTCGGTCCTCCGCCCAGCCTGGTCGGCGGCTCCCGGGTGGTCGGGGTCGAGATCGGAGGTCTCGACCTGCCGCAGGTGATCGACGGGCCCAGCAAGTACGACCTGCCGAACGGGCTCGGCACGGTGGAGTTCAATCGGACGACCGTCTCCTCGTGGACCGAGGGACGCACCTACACGGTCGTGCGCCAGGACGCGGTCGTCCTCACGCTCACCCATGTGGTGACGGTCGGCAACCCGCCGCTCGGCGCCAGCGTGGGCGGCACCTTCACGTTGGGCACCACCACCGCCGGCTACTACGGGAATCCCTGCGTCACCTGAGGGGCAGTACTTGCTAGAGACGGGTCCATTGGTGCGCCAGGCGGTGGCAGATGGCCTGCCGGTCGGCCTCATCCAGATCGTGGCTGAGCATGCCTTCGACAGTGAAGACGCCGATCTTCACCACGGAGTCGACGTCCGGGCCGGTCAGGCCGGCCTGCTCCAGCGCGGACCGGAAGAGCGACTCCGCCATGAGGTGGAACCCGGTGTGCCACTCGTCCACAGCCGGTGACCGCGCGGCGCGGGAGTGGACCGTGGCGACCAGGCGTCGCATCTGCTGGAGGGTGTCGACGACCCACAGCAACTGCTCCTCCAGGGGCTGCGCCGCAACCCGTTGATAGTCGGCCATCGCGTCGCCGAGGACCGCGTCCAAGACCGCGACCAGCACGTCGTCCTTGTCGCCGAAATACCAGTAGATCGTGTTCCCCGCCACGCCCGCTGCCTTAGCCAGCGCGCTCATCGGCGTCGCTTCGTAGCCGTCCTCGATGAACAGCCGGCGAGCCGCGGTGATCAGCTCCAGCCGCTTCTCCTCCCGGTCCTGGCCGGGGCGGTTGGCTGGCATGTGATCCAGCCTACGTTGCTCTTGAATAACAATCAACAACAGCCTACGGTGAGGTGCATTCCCTCTTGATCATCGCTCAAGAGATCGTCGAGCCAAGGAATCCGATGAGCACTTATACCCGCGAGGACATCACGTTCGACTCCCACGGCACTGGCTGTGCCGCCTGGCTGTATCGCCCCGCTGACGTCGCGGCGACCCCCCCGATCGTCGTGATGGCGCACGGGTTCGCCGCCATCCGAGCACTGCGCTTGGATGCCTACGCCGCGCGGTTCGCAGAGGCGGGGTACGCCGTGCTGGTCTTCGACTACCGCGGCTGGGGGGACAGTGCCGGTGAGCCGCGGCGGGTGCTGGACATCGGCGCCCAGCAGCTCGACTGGCGTGCCGCCACCGCCTACGCCCGCAACATCGAGGGGGTCGACACCAGCCGAGTCGTGCTGTGGGGCACGTCCTTCGGTGGCGGCCACGCGCTGCACCTCGCCTCGAAGGATCACGACATCGCCGCGGTCATCGCGCAGGTCCCGCACATCAGCGGCCCAGCCTCAGCGTTCTCGCAACCCACGCGCCTCGTCGCGCGGCTGATCGCCGCAGGGATCTGGGACCAGCTTCGTGCGCTTGCCGGCCGTCAGCCCTACCGGGTCCCCGCAGCCGGCTACCCCGGCGACCTCGCCATGATGACCTCGCCAGATGCGGCGCCGATGGCCATCCGTCTGGCCGGCGACCGCTACGAGGAGCTGCTCCCCGAGAACAACGTGGCAGCACGCATCGCGCTGCGCGTGCCGTTCTACTCTCCCGGCCGTCTCGCCCCCAGGATCACCGCGCCCACTCTGGTCCAGATCGCCGAGCGCGACACCGTCACCCCCTTCGAGGTTGCGCTCAAGGCCGCCAAGAAGCTCGCCAAAGGCGAGATCCAGACCTACGACTGCCAACACTTCGAGCCCTACCTCGACCCGTACTTCGACACCGTCGTCGCCGACCAGATCGCCTTTCTGTCCACCCACGTTCCGCCCACCCCCTCCCCGGCATGAGCACGCGCTCACACCGCCTGCCCTTGGTGGCCGCTTTCCGTCGGAAACAGGGATGGTCCACGGACGACGTCGAGGTCAGCCGTGTGCGGGGAACGGGATGCCGGTGTTCGCGTGGCAGCGGTAGCCGTAGGGGTTCTTGTGGAGGTACTGCTGGTGGTGCGGCTCGGCGTACCAGTAGTCACCCGCGGGGGCGATCTCGGTGGTGATCTCGCCGTAGCCGCGGCGCGCGATCTCGTCGCCGTACACCTTGGTCAGGTCGCGCGCGGTCTGCTCCTGCTCGGGGGTGGTGAAGTAGATCGCGGAGCGGTACTGGGTGCCCACGTCGTTGCCCTGGCGCATGCCCTGGGTCGGGTCGTGGACCTCGAAGAACTGCTTGACCAGGTCGGCGAAGGAGACCCGGTCGGGGTCGAAGACGATGCGGACGGCCTCAGTGTGCCCGGTGCGGCCGCTGCAGACCTCCTCGTACGTCGGGTGGGGGGTCACGCCGCCGGCGTAGCCCACCGACGTGGACCACACGCCCGGGATCTGCCAGTAGATCTCCTCGGCGCCCCAGAAGCACCCCAGTCCGAAGACCGCGACCTCGAGGCCGTCGGGCACGTCGTCGGTCACCAGCGGTGCGTCGAGCACCTCGTGCTTCTCGGGAAGCGGGAACGCGGGGGTGGAGCGGCCGGGGAGCGCCTCGGCGGGGTCGACCATCTCGGTCTTGCGGCGGGAGAACATGCCTCCATTCTCCCCGCGAACGCAAGGTCTACGCCTCAGCCGGTGGCTCCGTGCACGGCGCACCACGCGTCGCGCTTCTCCGGGTGGGGCGTGGTGAAGAACTGCCGGATCCCGATGGCCTGGAGCGCGGCGTAGGTCTCGATCTGCTTCTCGACGGCGCGGCGCGCGGCGGGCGTGCGGGCGAGCGAGAGCAGCTCGGCGTGCCGCCACACCATCTCCCGCCAGCCGCGCATGATCACGCCCGCGATCGTCTCCTCGACCGACCCGGCGTTGATGTCGTCGAAGGTCGGGTCGAAGCGGGCCGCCTCCTCCTTGAAGACCGGCACGTAGAGCTGGTCGAGCCGCTGGTTGTAGCGGTTGTGGTCGGCCTTGTGGCTGGTGCCGTCGGGGGCGGTGAGACCGACCTTCGCCAGGACGTAGGGGAAGTCGCGGTTGATGTGGGCGTTCATCGAGAGCAGGAAGTTGCCGAGCCCGCTCATCGCGTGGTCGTCCTCGGCCTGGAGCGCGATCTTCCACGCGGCCGGGATGTTTGCCCGACGGCCGGCCTCCCAGTCGCTGGTCGTCCTGAAGTAGAGGTCGGCGAAGACGGTGTCGACGCGGTTGAGCCACTTCGCGTCGTCGAAGTAGCCGGACCGCACGGCGTTGCTGACGTTCTCGGTGACGCGCAGGTAGGCCAGGGAGAAGATCGCGCTGTGCGAGCAGGTCGCCACCAGGCCGTCGAGGCGGGTGCGCATCCGCGCCATGACCTCGTCGATGCACAAGCTGCTGCCCGAGCGGCACAGGTCGCCGGCGTACTCGCTCCCCGGCACGGGCAGCGGCGGCAGCAGGCTGATGAGGCTGTCGAGCGGCGGGAGCACGATGCCGCGGACCGGGTCGGGGTCGCCCGGATAGGTGTCGGCGGCCGCAGGCCGCAGCGGGGCGGCGGCGAGGGAGAGGGCGAGCACGGTTCCGAGAGCGGCGCGGGCCAGAGTGATCACGTTTGTGTTCAACGTGCCGGGGTGCGTCCGCGCTACGGCACTCTTAGTAGGGTCGTCGGGTGAGCCAAGAGCATCGCCAAGAGCACCCCCTGAAGGGGGTGGGCTTCGAGACCCGCGCCATCCATGCGGGCTACGAGCCGGACCCGACCACAGGGGCGGTCATCCCGCCCATCTACGCGACCTCCACCTACAAGCAGGACGGGGTCGGCGGCCTGCGCGGCGGCTACGAGTACAGCCGCAGCGCCAACCCCACCCGCACCGCTCTCGAGGGGGCGCTCGCCGCGCTGGAGGAGGGGGAGCGCGGCTTCGCGTTCTCCTCCGGCCTCGCCGCCGAGGACACCCTGCTGCGGGCGCTGTGCCGGCCGGGTGACCACGCGGTCATCCCCGATGATGCGTACGGCGGCACCTTCCGCCTCTTCGACAAGGTCGCCGTCCCGTGGGGCCTGAAGCACAGCCCGGCGGCGGTCGACGACGTCGACGCCGTACGCGCGTCGATCCGGCCCGGCGAGACCAAGCTGGTGTGGATCGAGACCCCGACCAACCCGATGCTCTCCATCGGCGACATCGAGGCACTGGCCGCCGTCGCGCACGAGGGTGGCGCCCTGCTCGTCGTCGACAACACCTTCGCGTCGCCGTACCTCCAGCAGCCGCTGACGCTGGGCGCCGACGTCGTCGTGCACAGCACCACG
The DNA here is from genome assembly GCF_041321175.1 of Nocardioides candidus. Taxonomy (NCBI): domain Bacteria; kingdom Bacillati; phylum Actinomycetota; class Actinomycetes; order Propionibacteriales; family Nocardioidaceae; genus Nocardioides; species Nocardioides candidus. Next base: position 1,310,268 of record NZ_JBGGWC010000001.1, read on the forward strand.
AAGTACGTCGGCGGGCACTCCGACGTCGTCGGCGGGGCGCTCGTCGTGCGCGACCAGGAGATCGCCGAGAAGGTCACCTTCCACCAGAACGCGATGGGCGCGGTGCCCGGGCCGTTCGACGCGTTCCTGACCCACCGCGGCATCAAGACGCTCGCGGTCCGGATGGACCGCCACTGCGACAACGCCGAGCGCGTCGCGGACTTCCTGACCAGCCACCCCAAGGTCGACACGGTCATCTACCCCGGCCTGGAGACCCACCCGGGCCACGAGGTCGCGCAGCGCCAGATGCGGCGCTTCGGCGGCATGGTGTCCTTCCGCTGCACCGACGGCGAGGCGGCCGCCCTGCGGGTGTGCGAGCGCGCCGAGGTGTTCACCCTCGGGGAGTCCCTCGGCGGCGTCGAGTCGTTGATCGAGCACCCCGGTCGGATGACGCACGCGAGCGTCGCCGGCACCGACCTCGAGGTGCCGGCCGACCTGGTCCGGCTCAGCGTCGGCATCGAGAACGCCGACGACCTGATCGCCGACCTGGAGCAGGCTCTTGACTGACGCCGTCGTCTGCGTCGACGTCGGCTCCACCTTCACCAAGGCTCTTCTCGTCGACCTGACGTCGGCCGACGTGCTGGCGACCGCGCAGCGGCCGACCTTCGCCACGAGCGACGTGATGGACGCCGTCGAGGGGTGCCGCGCGGACCTGGCCGAGGCGGACCCGCGCGCGCTCGACGCCGAGGTGCTCGCCTGCTCGAGCGCCGGCGGTGGACTGCGGGTCGCCGTGGTCGGTCACGAGGCGCTCGTGACGGCCGAGGCGGGCCGCCGGGTCGCGCTGTCGAGCGGCGGGAAGGTGGTCGGCGTCGTCGCGACCGCGGGTCGTGTGCCTGAGGACGCCCTGGAGGAGGTGCTGGGGCACACGACTCCGGACGGGGTGGACCTGGTGCTGCTCACGGGTGGCACCGACGGCGGCAACCGCGAGGCGGTCGTGGCCGCGGCGCGGGCCCTCGCCGCCTCCGCCTTCGACGGGCCGGTGGTGGTGGCCGGCAACGTCGAGGCGCACGACGACATCGCGACGATCCTCGCGGGGCAGCCGCACGTGCTGGCCGACAACGCGGTGCCCCGGATCGGGGTGCTCGCGCCCGAGAGCGCGCGGGCGGCGGTGCGGGCGCAGTTCCTGCAGCACGTCATCGCCGGCAAGGGCCTGAGCGAGCGGGGCGCCGAGCTCGCGCGCCTGGTCCAGGGGCCCACGCCCGACATCGTCCTGGCCGGCGTCGAGCTGCTCGCCCACGGCATCGACGAGGAGCGCCCCGGCATCGGCGACGTCGTCGTGGTCGACGTCGGCGGCGCGACCACCGACGTCTACTCCGTGGTCACGCTCGACGCCGAGCGCTCCGACGACGGGCTGGCCCACGAGGTGGTCGCCCCCACCTCCGCCACCCGCACCGTCGAGGCCGACCTCGGCATGCGCGAGTCGGCGGGCCTGCCGCCGTCGTACGTCCCCAGCACGGAGGCGGAGTACGACGCCGACGAGGACATCGCGCGCACGGCCGCCGAGACCGCCGTACGCCGGCATGCGGGTCGTTCGCGCGTGGTCGTCTCTCCGGACGGGCGGGTCGTGGAGCGCACCGGCGTGGACCTGCGCGAGGTGGCGCTGGTGATCGGGAGCGGCGGCGTGCTGCGGCACGGCCGTCCCGGCGTGGCCGAGCGGGTGCTCGGGTCGCTGGTGACCACCGACGACCCCGAGGGCTGGCAGCTGCCGGAGCGCGCGCGGATCGTCGTGGACGGGCAGTACCTGCTGGCCGCGGTCGGGCTGCTCTCCCAGCGGCACCCCGACATCGCCTACCGGCTGGCGAGGTCGCTCGCTACGGTGTCGACGTGACGGAGGAGGAGGGCCCCGAGGAGCCGCTGGAGCCTGCCGAGCGGGCGGAGGAGCAGCGGCACCGCCGCTTCGCGCTCCGGCGGCGCGCCGAGGAGCGCGACGAGGCCGGCGATCACGACGACGAGAGCGTCGAGAGCGTGCTGCAGCGGTTCGCGCACCAGTGGGCGCTCGCACGCGAGGAGCGCCGCGGCGGGCCCGCGCCGATCCTGACCGGGCCGTCGCGCACCGGCCGCGCCGAGGTCCCCTGGGGCCTCGACCTCGCGGCCGCGTGGTCGTGGCGGCTGCTGCTGATCGGGGCGGCCGGCTACGTGCTGCTCCGGCTCGTGGGCTACTTCGCCGTGGTGACCATCCCGATCGCGATCGCCCTGCTCGTCAGCGCGCTCGCCTGGCCGCTCGTGCACCTGCTCACCCGCATCGGCATCCGCAAGAGCCTGTCCGCACTGCTGGTCGTCATCGGCGGCATCCTGGCGATCGCCGCCCTGCTGACCTTCGCGGGCCAGCAGGTCGCGAGCGGCGCGCAGGACCTCGCCGACTCCTCCGTGCAGGGGCTCGAGGAGATCCGGCGGTGGCTGCGGGAGGGACCGGTCAACGCCAGCGACTCCCAGATCAACGACTGGATCGGGAACGCCCAGGACATGATCACCGAGCGCTCGCAGGACGGCGAGATCCTCGGCCGGGTCACCGAGGTGGGCTCCGCGCTGGGACACGTCGTCGCCGGGTTCTTCATCACCCTGTTCGCGACGTACTTCTTCCTCGCCGACGGCGACCGCATCTGGGGCTGGATCGTCCGGATCGCTCCCCGCGCGGCGCGCGAGCGGGTCGACAGCTCGGGCCGCGTCGCGTGGCTCTCGCTGGTCCAGTTCGTCCGCGCCACGGTGATCGTCGCGGCGGTCGACGCCATCGGCGTGATGATCGGCGCCGCGATCCTCAACGTGCCGTTCGTGCTCGCGATCGGCGTGCTGGTCTTCCTCGGCGCGTTCGTGCCGCTCATCGGGGCGACGATCGCCGGCACCGTCGCCGTGCTGGTCGCGCTCGTCGACCAGGGCCCGCTGACCGCCCTGATCATGCTCGGGGTGCTGGTCGGCGTGCAGCAGCTGGAGGCGCACGGGCTGCAGCCCTTCCTGCTCGGCCGCTGGGTGCAGCTGCACCCGCTCGGCGTGATCCTCGCGATCGCCGGGGGAGTGCTCGTCGCCGGCGTCGTGGGCGCGCTCGTCGCCGTGCCGCTGGCCGCCGCCGGCAACGCCGTGGTCCTCCACCTCGCCGAGCTCGCCCAGATGCCCGTCGAGGAGGGCGCCGAGGAGCTCGAGGACGTCATCGACACAGGACACGACCATGACTGAGCCGACCGTCGTCACCCTGGCCGACATCGAGGCGGTGCGGCCGCTCGTCGACGCCGTCGCCGTCCGCACGCCGATGCTCGAGTCGCGGTGGCTGGCCGGTGTCACCGGCGTGCCGGTGCACCTCAAGTGCGAGAACCTCCAGCGCACCGGGTCGTTCAAGGTGCGCGGTGCCGCCGTGCGGATCGCCCGCCTGTCCGAGGAGGAGCGGGCGCGCGGCGTCGTCGCCGCGTCGGCCGGCAACCACGCGCAGGGCGTGGCGCTCGCGGCGCAGCAGCACGGGATCACCGCCACGGTCTTCATGCCCGAAGGTGCGCCGATCCCCAAGGAGCGCGCCACCCGGGGGTACGGCGCCGAGGTGCGCTTCGTCCCGGGTGTGCTCGAGGACGCGCTGGGCGCGGCCCGGGCGTTCGAGGCCGAGACCGGGGCGGTGCTGATCCACCCCTTCGACCACGTCGACGTCGTCGCCGGGCAGGGCACGCTGGGGCTCGAGATCATCGAGCAGCTGCCCGAGGCGGCCACGGTCATCGTGCCGACCGGCGGCGGCGGGCTGCTGTGCGGGGTCGCCATCGCGGTGAAGTCGGCCCGGCCCGACGTACGCGTCGTGGGGGTGCAGGCCGCGGGCGCGGCCGCCTTCCCGCCCTCACTGCTGGAGGGCCGTCCGCTCCGCCTGCCGCAGATGGCCACGATGGCCGACGGCATCGCCGTGGGCCAGCCGGGTGAGCTGACGTTCCGCCTCGTCCAGGAGTACGTCGACGACCTGCTCACGGTCTCCGAGGAGGCTCTCTCGCGCTCGCTCCTCGCGCTCGTCGAGCGCGAGAAGCTCGTCGTCGAGCCTGCCGGTGCCGCCGCCGCGGCCGCCCTGTGCGAGGAGCCGGACCGGTTCGAGGGGCCGGTCGTCGTCGTCCTGTCGGGGGGCAACATCGACCCGCTGCTGCTCGGCAAGGTGATCCGGCACGGCATGGCCGCGGGCCGGCGCTACCTCAACCTGCAGGTCACCCTGGCCGACGTGCCGGGCGGCCTCGCCCAGCTGCTCACCCAGATCGGCGAGGCCGGTGGCAACGTCATCGAGGTCGTGCACGAGCGGATCTCACCGAGCCTGCTGCTCGACGAGGTCGACGTGCAGCTCCAGCTGGAGACCCGCGGGGAGCCGCACGCCGAGGCGCTGATCGCGCGCCTCCGCGAGCACGGCTACACCGTCGTCGAGCGCTGACCCCCGAGCGTCGGGATCAGCCGGCGAAGGGCTTGGCGTCGAGGATGACGACCTGGAGCACCTTGCCGTTGGGCGCCTCGTAGGACACCGTCTCGCCGACCTTGTGGCTGATGATCGCGGCGCCGAGCGGCGATTGCGGGGAGTAGACCGTGAGGCCCTCGGGCTCGATCTCGCGAGCGCCGAGGAGGAAGGTCTCCGCGTCGTCGTCGTCATCGCCCTCGAACTTGTAGGTGACGACCATGCCGGGCTCGACCACGCCGTCGTCGGCAGGGGTCTCGCCGACCTCGGCCTTGCGGAGCATGTCCTCGAGCTGGCGGATGCGCCCCTCGATGCGGCCCTGCTCGTCCTTGGCGGCGTGGTAGCCGCCGTTCTCCTTCAGGTCACCCTCGTCGCGCGCAGCACTGATCCGAGCCACGATCTCCTGGCGCTGGGGGCCCTTGAGGTCCTCGAGCTCCGCCTGGAGCTTGTCGTAGGCGTCCTGGGTCAGCCAGATCGTCTGGTCGGTCTGCGTCATCGGGTACTCCTGGGTATACGGATATGCGGTCTTCTCGTGCGGGTCCGGATCGTCTCGCCCGCTCTGGCGCCCCTGGTCGATCGCGACGACGTGTCGGTCGGGCGCCGGCGCGAGGCCGGACAGAAGTTCGAGTTTACCAACTCGGAGGTGTTCGCGCTGATTTCCCGCGTCAGGTCAGCGCGGCCGGACCTGTCCCTCGGCCGTGCAGCCGATGCTGTCGACCGCCGTCGCGCGACGCTCGGTCCTGATCGTCACCGTGTTGTCCTGCTCGCCGTCCTGCCGGGGCTCGAACGTCTCCTCGCCGACCACCGTCTTGTCGTGGGCGATCGCGCGCACGGTGCAGTGGGCGTCGACCGGCCCCTCGCCGTACTGCACCCGGATCACGGCCGTCGCCTCGTGGTCGCTGACGATGTCGGAGCTGATGAGCTCCGAGGAGACCTTCGGGTCGGACTGGACGATCGTGATCCACAGCCACAGCACGCCGAAGCCTCCGACCAGCACGGCCACCAGTGCGATGAGGAAGTAGCGCCGCCAGCGAGGGGGTGCGCCGTACCGCTCGGCGAGGGAATGGGTCGACGCGCTCACCAGTTCATGCTCGCATGGCCCCCAGTCCTACGATCTCGGGCATGCCCAACGGCCGCCGCCTCCTGCACGTGCACGCCCATCCCGACGACGAGTCGAGCAAGGGGGCGGCCTCGACGGCCCGCTACGTCGCCGAGGGCGTCGACGTGCACGTCGTGACGTGCACCGGGGGCGAGCGCGGCTCGATCCTCAACCCGAAGATGGACCGCCCCGGGATCCTGGAGAACATCCACGAGATCCGCCGCCAGGAGATGGAGCGGGCCCGCGACATCCTCGGGGTGACCCAGGACTGGCTCGGCTTCGTCGACTCCGGCTGGCCCGACGGTGACCCCAAGCCGCCGCTGCCGGACGGCTGCTTCGGCCTGGTGCCGCTGGAGGACGCGGCCGCCCCGCTGATCCGGCTGGTGCGCAGCTTCCGGCCGCAGGTGATGACGACGTACGACGAGAACGGCGGCTACCCGCACCCCGACCACATCAAGTGCCACGAGATCTCGGTCTACGCCTTCGAGAAGGCTGCCGATCCGTCGTACGCCCCCGAGCTGGGCGAGGCCTGGCAGGTCAGCAAGCTCTACTACCACCACACGTTCAGCTACCCGCGGATCAAGGCGCTGCACGACGCGATGCTCGAGCACGGGCTGGAGTCGCCGTGGACCGAGCGCCTCGAGAACTGGACCCGCGACCCGGAGTGGGACGAGCGCGTCACCACGCGGGTGCCGTGCGGCGACTACTTCGGCGTGCGCGACCAGGCGCTGCTCGCGCACGCGACGCAGATCGACCCCGACGGGTTCTGGTTCGCGATCCCGCGGGAGATCCAGGTGAGCGTCTGGCCGACCGAGGACTACGAGCTGGTCAAGAGCCACGTGCCGACCGAGCTGCCGGAGGACGACCTCTTCGCCGGCGTCGACGCGGGAGTGGGACAATAGGCGCATGACCCACCTGATCCTGGCCACCGTCACCGCGACGGACGGCACCCCCTCCGACAACAGCGTCGTGGCCGGGCCGATCGGGTTCGTGGTCTTCATCGCGCTGCTCGTGGCCGTCGCGCTGCTCGGGTGGAGCCTCTCCAAGCACCTGAAGAAGGTGCACGCCGCCGCCGACCAGGGCGTCTACGGCGCCGTCGAGTCCGACGACCGCGAGGCCGGCGGCAAGGAAGCGGGCGGCCGGGCGTGATCGGCGTCGACCAGCTGCTCGGCTTCGGGCTCGCTGCGCTGGTCGTCATCGTCATCCCCGGTCCGAGCGTGGTCTTCGTGGTCGGCCGGGCCGTCTCGTACGGCCAGCGGATCGCTCTCGCCAGCGTCCTCGGCAACTCGCTCGGTTTCTTCGCCGTGATGACCCTGGTGGCGATCGGGCTGGGCTCGATCGTGGCGGAGTCGGTCGTCGTCTTCACCGTGATCAAGCTGCTGGGCGCGGGCTACCTGGTCTACCTCGGTGTCCAGGCGCTGCGGCACCGGCACGAGATGCAGGTCGTGAGCACCGCGCCTCGACTGCCGCTCACGCGGACGGCGGCCGTCCGCCAGGGTTTCGTCGTCGGGGTCAGCAACCCGAAGGGCTACCTGCTCTTCGGCGCGCTCCTGCCGCCCTTCGTCGACCCGGACGGCAGCGCCGTGCCGCTGCAGATGTTCCTGCTCGGCGCGGTGGCCGTGACGCTCGGCGTCGTGTGCGACACGACCTGGGCAGCGGCGGCGGGGCGCGCGCGGGACTGGTTCGCCGGCTCACCGCGCCGCGGCAGCACCCTCGGGGCGCTGGGCGGGGTCTCGATGATCGGACTCGGCGTCGGCATGGCCCTGACCGGTCACGAGAGCAGGTAGCCCGCCACCATCGCCACCATCTCGTCGAGCAGCCGCTCGCGCGGGACCGGCGGCTGGTCGAGGACCCAGCGCACCGCGAGGTTCTCCATCGCGAGCACGAGCATCCACGCGGCTGCGCCCGCGTCGGGTCGGTGGTTGAGCTCGGGTCGCGCGGCGAGGTAGGCCGTGATCAGGTCGCGGACCTGGCGCTCGAGGTCGGTGAGCCGCCGGCGCGAGCGCGCGAGCGGGAGCTCCTCGGAGACGACCCGGAGCAGCGCGCGGTCGGACTCGAGCGCGGCCACCAGTGCGTCCGCCGTGTCGCGCACCATGGCCGGACCGAACTCGGTGATCCGGTCGGACAGCGCCGCGCCGACCTGCTCGGCGGTGTCGGCGAGGTAGCGGTCGACGACGAGGTCGAGGATCGTCGCCTTGTCGGGGAAGTACTGGTAGAGCGACCCGGGGCTGACGCCCGCGGCGGCGGCGACGCGGTTGGTGGAGAAGGCGTCGTAGCCGTCGTCGACCAGGACCTGACGCCCGGCCGCGACGATGCGCTCGACCATCTGGCGCGAGCGCTCCTGCCGGGGTTGCTTCCGCATGATGCGAATTGTATGCGAGTCATCACTCGCGTAACAATGGACCATGACCGCACAGCAGACCGAGGCCGGCCACGGCAGCCCGATCGGCGCGTATCCCCAGCGCTACCGCGCGGCGGAGGCGCGCGGCGTGCGGCTGGGCCGCCCGCTCCGGCTGCTGGGTCGCGTGCGGCACGTCGACGAGGAGCTCATGGCGCGGATCGGCCGCGGCTTCGGCGAGCGCGACGAGCCCGGTGCGCGGCTCGCCGACGCGATCCGGATGCGAGCCGGTGAGCCCGGCCGGGTCACCATGGGCCAGTTCCGCACCGCGCTCGAGCAGGGGATCGACGCCGTACCCGACGCGCCGGAGGCGCTGCGCGCCTTCTTCGCGGAGGTCGGGGCCACGCCCGCGTGGGTCGACTGGGACCTCCTCGACCGCGGCGCGCGGGTGTCGCGGCGGCTGGGCCAGAACGCCGCGGACGTGCTCACCCAGCTCTCGCTCATCGGCGGCTACCGGTTCGGCGGCCCTCCGGACCTCCTCGTCGCGACGGGCGGGCTGGTCGGCGACAGCACCCGGCGCCGGCTCGGCGAGACCCAGAAGTGGGTCGTCGCCATCAGCCAGCCCGGCTCGCTGCGCCCGGGCAGCGAGGCCTGGCGGCTGACCGTCCACGTGCGGGCCATGCACGCCCTGGTCAACAGCACCTTCGAGCCGCAGTGGGACAGCGCGCGCTGGGGACTGCCGATCAACCAGTCCGACCAGGCCTCGACGCTGATGCTCTTCGACGGCGTGCTCATCGTCGGGGCGCGCGGTCTCGGGGTCCGCATCAGCCGTGCGGAGTCGCGCGCCCTGATGCACCTGTGGAAGTACGTCGGCTGGCTGATGGGCGTCGACGCCGACTTCCTCGTGGACAGCGAGTGGGAGCGGCACCGGCAGGCCTACCACGTGCTGCTGGCACAGGCCGACATCTCCGAGGCCGGCCCGCAGCTGGCGCAGGCGATCGTGCAGGCCCAGCGGGAACGGCGCTATCCCGGCTGGCCGCGCCTCCTGCAGGGGCTCCGGGCGACGTGGGAGAAGGAGCGGCTGCTCAGCATGCTCACGACGTTCCTCGGGCCGACCAGCATGCGCGAGCTCGGCCTCCCGCTGCGCCCGCCGTGGGCCCACCTCTACATCGCCGCGCTCAACACGGTGCGCTACCGGGTCGTCGGTCGCACCCGCTGGGGCCGGCGCCGGCTCCTCGCCTGGGGCGACAGCGTCAGCCAGCGCATCCTCGACAGCCACTTCCTCGACGAGACCCCCGAGGTCAGTCCCCTCAAGCCCTGACGACAGCACACCGTCTCGCGGGTGTCGGTGAGGTGTGGGAGATTCAGCGCCATGCCCGCAGCACCCACCCGTCCCGAGGTGCCGATCGCGTGGGTCGACCGGCTGCGCGACGTGATGGAGGGCTTGCCGGAGTGCTACGAGGAGACCGCGTGGGTCGGCGTGCGCTGGCGGGTGGGGCAGGCGACGGTCTGCCACCTGTTCGGCGGTGAGGACCAGCTCTTCCGGATCACGTTCCGCGCGGAGCCCGACGAGGTGCTCGCGTTCGAGCACCTGGGGGCGCCGTACTTCCGGAGCGAGTGGGGCGGCAACGTCGTCGGCGTGCTCGTCGACGACGACACCGACTGGGAGGAGCTGGCCGAGCTGCTGACCGACTCCTACTGCCTGCAGGCACCGCAGCGGCTCGCCGCCACGGTCGAGCGCCCCGCCTAGGAGTAGGTGTAGAAGCCGCGCCCGGTCTTGCGGCCGAGCAGGCCGGCGGAGACCATCCGCTGCAGCAGCGGCGGGGGAGCGTAGAGCGGCTCCTTGAACTCCTCGTAGAGCGACTCCGCGACCGCCTTGGTGGTGTCGAGCCCGATCAGGTCGGCCAGCGCGAGCGGGCCCTGCGGGTGGGCCGCGCCGAGCACCAGGCCGTGGTCGATGTCCTCGGCGGTCGCGAAGCCCGACTCCATCATCCGGATGGCGGAGAGGATGAAGGGGATCAGCAGGGCGTTGACGACGAACCCGGCGCGGTCCTGGCAGAGGATCGCCTGCTTGCCGAGGCCCTCCTCGACGAACGCGCGCGAACGGGCGGTGGTCTCCTCCGACGTCATCAGGCTGGGCACCAGCTCGACGAGACGCAGCACGGGGACCGGGTTGAAGAAGTGGATGCCGAGCACCTGCTGCGGCCGCTGGGTCGCGACGGCGAGCTTCATGATCGGGATCGAGGAGGTGTTGGACGCCAGCACGGCGTCGGGGCCGACGATCTTGTCGAGCTGGGCGAAGAGCTCGACCTTGGCCTCCTCCGCCTCGACGATCGCCTCGACGACCAGGTCGCGGTCGGCGAGCTCCTCGAGGTCGGTGACGAAGCGGATCCGGGCGAGCACGGCGTCGGGGTCGTCGAGCTTGCCCCGCTCGGCGGCGCGCCGCAGCGACTTCTCGATGCGACTGCGCGCGGCCTCGGCCGCGGGATCGTTGGCCTCGACGATGATGACGTCGCGCCCGGCGCGGGCGCACACCTCGGCGATGCCGGACCCCATGAGGCCCCCGCCGACGACTCCGATCAGCTCCATGTCCGCTCCCTCTCGATGCTCGGAGCAGCCACGCTATTTGTTACCCATCGGTCCGCAAACTCGCGGACTCAGGAGGAGCGCAGACCCTCGAAGACGACGTCGGCGACGCGCTCGCTGAGCGCGGCCGGGTCGACGCTGCCGTCGGGGTGGTACCACTCCACCAGCGAGTTGACCATGCCGAACACCAGCCGGCTGATCAGCTCCGGGTCGACGTCGGTGCGCAGCGCGCCCTCGTCGGCGGCCTGGCGCACCAGGCTGGCGAGCTGCTCGTCGATGTGGCGGCGCCGGACGAGTGCGCGCTGCTCGATCTCGCTGTTGCCGCGCACCCGCAGCAGCAGGGTGACGGCCGGCAGGTGCGACGCCAGGATGCGTACGGCGCCCTCGACCGTCGCGCGCAGGCGGTCGTAGGCCGTGGCGGCCTGGGTGGCCGCCGTGGCGTCGACGAGCCGGTTGAGCTCCTCCAGCGCTTCGTCCAGCGCGGCCGACAGCATCGACTCCTTGCTGGCGAAGTGGTGGTAGATCGCGGACTTGGTGATGCCGAGGTCGGCCGCGATGTCGCCGACCGAGGTCGCGTCGTAGCCGTGTCGGTTGAACAGCTCGATCGCCCGGCGCAGCACCGTCTCGCGGTCGTAGCCGGGCCGCCCGCGGGTGCGGGGGGCGGCGGTGTCGCTCGTCGCGGACATGCGGGTCATCGTCTCAGACCGAGGCGTGGGACGCGGTGGAATCGAAACTACCGAATGTTCGGTCGGTAATGTAGCGTTCCCCACCATGCACGACCTGAGCCCCCGACCCGGTGATCTCGACCCGATCGAGACGGCCTCCGTCGACCAGCTCCGCGCGCTGCAGCTCGAGCGCCTGCGGTGGTCGGTGCGGCACGCCTACGACCACGTGCCGCACTACCGGTCGTCGTTCGACGCCGCCGGCGTGCACCCCGACGACGTCCGGTCGCTCGACGACCTGGCGAGGCTGCCCTTCACCACGAAGGCCGACCTGCGGGAGAACTACCCGTTCGGGATGTTCGCCGTGCCGCGCGAGGAGGTCGTGCGCGTGCACGCCTCCTCCGGCACGACGGGCCGCCCCACCGTCGTCGGCTACACGCGGGACGACCTCGACACCTGGGCCACGGTCGTCGCGCGCAGCATCCGGGCCGCGGGAGGCCGGGCCGGGCACGTGCTGCACAACGCCTACGGCTACGGCCTCTTCACGGGCGGGCTCGGCGCGCATGCCGGCGCGGAGAAGCTCGGCTGCACCGTCGTCCCGGTGTCGGGCGGCATGACCGAGCGCCAGGTGCAGCTGATCCAGGACTTCCGTCCCGACATCATCATGGTGACGCCGTCCTACATGCTCTCGATCATCGACGAGATGGAGCGTCAGGGCATCGACCCGCGCAGCACTTCTCTCAAGGTCGGCATCTTCGGGGCCGAGCCCTGGACCAACGACATGCGCCACGAGATGGAGCAGCGCCTCGACATGCACGCCGTCGACATCTACGGCCTGTCCGAGGTGATCGGTCCCGGCGTCGCGAGCGAGTGCGTCGAGACCAAGGACGGCCTCCACGTCTGGGAGGACCACTTCTACCCCGAGGTGGTCGATCCCTTCACGATGGAGCCGGTGCCCGACGGCGAGGAGGGCGAGCTGGTCTTCACCTCGCTGACCAAGCAGGCGATGCCGATCATCCGCTACCGCACCCGCGACCTGACCCGGCTGCTGCCCGGCACGGCCCGCACGATGCGCCGCATCGAGAAGATCACCGGCCGCACCGACGACATGATCATCCTGCGCGGCGTGAACCTCTTCCCGACCCAGATCGAGGAGCTGATCCTCCACACGCCTGCGCTGTCGCCGCACTTCCAGTGCGTGCTCTCGCGCACCGGCAACCTCGACGACCTCACGGTCCTGGTCGAGCACCGCGAGGGCGTGGGCAGCGAGGCGGCGGCCGACGCCGGCGCCGAGCTCAAGCGGCTCGTCAAGAACAAGATCGGTGTGAGCGTCGCCGTCGACGTCGTGCCTCCGGACACCGTCGAGCGCTCGCTCGGCAAGATGCGACGGATCGTCGACAACCGCCCGAAGCGCTAGACCTGCGTCAGCGGGCCCGGATCCCGTCGAGCAGCATCGAGGTCACCAGCTCGGCGAGCTCGTCGGGCGTCACGCCGCGCTCCGGGCGGTACCACTCGCGCACGGAGTTGATCATGCCGAAGACGAGCCGGGCCGTCGTACGCGCGTCGACGTCGGCGCGCACGTCGCCCTCGTCGATCGCCTCCTGCACCACGCCGGCGACGATCTTGTCGTAGTCGCGGCGCTGGCCCAGCGCCCAGCGCTCGGTCTCGGTGTTGCCGTGCACGTTGAGCAGGAGCGTGACGTAGGGGAGTCGCTCGGAGAGGATCTCGACGTTGCGCCGCACCAGGTAGGAGAGGCGCTGCATCGCGGACCCGGTCGTCGCGCCGTCCTCGGTCGTGCTGGCCATGAGCGGCTCCAGCGCGCGCTCGAGGCCCAGCCGAAGCAGCTGCTCCTTGCTCTCGATGTGGTGGTAGATCGAGGACTTCGAGAGCCCCGAGGCGTGCGAGAGGTGCTGGAAGCTGGTGCCGTCGTAGCCGCGTTCGGTGAAGACCCGGACCGCGACGTCGAGCAGGGTCTCGAGGTTGTACGTCGGCCGCACGTCGCCCGACGGCAGCCGCCGCCGCTCGGCGGGACCGGTCGGGCTCATGGCGGTCATCGTCCCACGGTCAGGACCAGGTCTTCGCGACGAGGGTGAGCACGTCGTAGGTGGCGACCGGGGCGCCGTCCTGGTTGGTGACGACTGCGTCCCAGCGCACCTCGCCGTAGTCGGTGCTGGTGCGCGGGGTGATCTGCTTGACGGTCAGCGTCACCTGGATCACGTCGTCGGCCTTGACCGGCGTCAGGAACCGCAGGTCGTCGACGCCGAAGTTGGCGAGCACCGGACCCGGGTCGGGGTCGACGAACAGCCCGGCGGCGAGCGAGACGACCAGGTAGCCGTGAGCCACGATGCCGCCGAACAGGGGGTTGGCCGCCGCGGCCTCGGGGTCGGTGTGGGCGTAGAACGTGTCGCCGGTGAAGTCGGCGAAGTGGTCGATGTCGGCCAGCGTCACCCGGCGCTCGGCGGTGACGATGCTGTCGCCGATGCGCAGCTCCGCGAGCGACTTGCGGAACGGGTGGGTCTCCTCGACGGTGCGCTGCGACCCGGTCGTCCAGCGGCCGGTGATCGCGGTCAGCATGTCGGGGGAGGCCTGGACGGCGGTGCGCTGCATGTGGTGCAGCACGCCGCGGATGCCACCGAGCTCCTCGCCGCCGCCCGCGCGGCCGGGGCCGCCGTGGACGAGCACGGGGAGCGGGCTGCCGTGGCCCGTCGACTCGGCCGCGTCGTCGCGGTCGAGCACGAGCAGTCGCCCGTGCCACGGCGCGAGCCCGAGGGTGACCTCGCGCGCCACGGCCGGGTCGTGCGTCACGAGCGAGGCGACCAGGCTGCCCCTGCCTCGCGCGGCGAGCTCGATCGCCTCGGCCACGGACCCGTAGGTCAGCACGGTGCTCACCGGTCCGAAGGGCTCCACGTCGTGCGGCTCGACCGCGCCCGGCCGGGCGCGCAGCAGCACCGGCGAGAGGAACGCACCGGCCTCGGGGTCGGCGTCCACGACGTCGACGCGGTCGGGGTCGCCGTACACGACGTCGGCGCTGTTGCGCAGGGCCTCGATCGCCTTGCGCACCTCCTCGCGCTGGGCGAGGCTCGCGAGCGCGCCCATCCGCACGCCCTCGCTGGCAGGGTTGCCGACGGTGATCTTGGCGAGCCGGGCGCTGATCGCCTCGACGACCGCGTCGGCGATCGCCTCGGGCACGATCGCGCGCCGGATCGCGGTGCACTTCTGGCCGGCCTTGACGGTCATCTCCGTGACCACGCCCTTGACGAAGAGCTCGAACTCCGGGTCGTCGGTGCTCACGTCGGGGCCGAGGATCGAGCAGTTGAGGGAGTCGGCCTCGACGCCGAGGCGCACGCCCCGGTGCAGCACCGACGGGTGGTTGCGCAGGATGCCGGCGGTGTGCGCGGAGCCGGTGAAGGCGACCGCGTCCTGCTCGCCGAGCTCGTCGAGCAGGGTGCCGGCGCTGCCGCTGACCAGCTGCAGCGAGCCCTCGGGCAGGATGCCCGAGTCGACGACGAGCCGGACCACGGCCTCGGTGAGGTACGCCGTCTGGCTGGCCGGCTTCACGATGCTCGGCAGGCCGGCGAGGAACGCCGGCGCGAGCTTCTCGAGCATGCCCCAGACGGGGAAGTTGAAGGCGTTGATCTGCACGGCGACGCCGGGGCGCGACGTGTAGAGGTGCTGTCCGAGGAAGCTGCCCTCGCGGCCGAGGCGCTCGGTGGCGCCGTCGAGCACGACGACGTCGTTCGGCAGCTCGCGCGCGCCCTTGCTCGCGTAGGAGAACAGCGTGCCGATGCCGCCGTCGATGTCGACCATCGAGTCGCGCTGGGTGGCGCCGGTGCGGAAGGAGAGGGCGTAGAGCGCGTCCTTGTGCTCGCCGAGGTTCTTCGCGACCGCCTTGAGCAGGCCGGCGCGCTCGTGGAACGTGAGCGCCCGGATCGCAGGGCCGCCGACCTCGCGGGCGTGGCGCACCATCGCGGCGTAGTCGAGCCCGCGGGTGGAGACCCGAGCGACCTCCTCGCCGGTGGCGGCGTCGAGGATCGGCTCCCCGGTCTCGTCCTCGGCGCGGTACCAGCCGCCAGCGGCGTAGCTCTCGAGCAGTGCGCTCACGGTGCGCATCCTTCCGGTCGGTCTCAATGAGGGGTTGGGGGCCGTTGCGCGACCCGACCTGGCTGTGTCACAGTAATACAGAACGTTCGGTCAGTAAATAGACGCAGACCCGCTGGAGGATCCATGACGTCCGTGGTCGACGAGGCCTCGCTGCAGGCCCACTTCGACGCCACCGTCGCGCGCAAGGACCGCATCGAACCGCGCGACTGGATGCCCGATGCCTACCGCAGGACGGTCGTGCGCCAGGTCGCCCAGCACGCCCACTCCGAGATCATCGGGATGCAGCCGGAGGGGGACTGGATCGGCCGCGCGCCCTCGCTGCGCCGCAAGGCGATCCTGCTCGCGAAGGTGCAGGACGAGGCCGGCCACGGCCTCTACCTCTACTCCGCGACCGAGACCCTCGGCGTCTCCCGGCAGCAGCTGACCGAGATGCTCATCTCCGGCGCGCAGAAGTACTCCTCGATCTTCAACTACCCGACGCTCTCCTACGCCGACGTCGGCACCATCGGCTGGCTGGTCGACGGAGCGGCGATCTGCAACCAGGTGCCGCTGTGCCGGACGTCGTACGGCCCCTACGGGCGGGCGATGATCCGCATCTGCAAGGAGGAGTCCTTCCACCAGCGGCAGGGCTTCGAGCTGCTGATGACGATGATGCGCGGCACCGACGAGCAGCGCGCGATGGTGCAGGAGTCGGTCAACCGGTTCTGGAAGCCGGCCCTGATGATGTTCGGCCCGCCCGACGCCGACTCGACCAACACCGAGCAGTCGATGGCCTGGGGCATCAAGACCCACACCAACGACGAGCTGCGCGCGCGCTTCATCGAGATGTCGGCCCCGCAGGCCGAGGCGCTCGGGGTGACGCTGCCCGACAACGAGCTGGACTGGGACGAGTTCTGGGCCGTGGTGAAGGGCGCCGGCCCCTGCAACCAGCAGCGCATCGCGCACCGCAAGCAGGCCTGGGACGACGGTGCCTGGGTGCGCGAGGCGGCGACGGCATTCAGCGAGAAGGAGCAGGCATGACCGGGACCAGGGCCGAGTGGCCGCTCTACGAGGTGTTCGTGCGCGGCAAGCGCGGGCTCAACCACGTGCACGTCGGTTCGCTGCACGCGGCCGACGACCAGATGGCGCTGCGCCACGCCCGTGACGTCTACACGCGGCGCAACGAGGGCGTGTCGATCTGGGTGGTCCGGTCCGAGGCGATCACGGCATCGAGCCCGGACGAGAAGGACCCGCTCTTCGCCCCGTCCGGCGACAAGGTCTACCGCCACCCGACCTTCTACGTCATCCCCGACGACGTCCCCCACATGTGAGCGGCCTGATGACGATCCACACGCACCAGCCCGACGACCACGAGAGCGCGTACGACGGCCTGCTGGTCAACGACCAGCACTGGGCCTTCGGGACCGACTTCGAGGACCCGCTGGCCGGCGTCGACACGACGGTCCCGGTGGGGGTCGACGCCACCGAGCTGGCGTCGTACTGCCTCGCCCTCGGTGACGACGCGCTCGTCCTCTCCCACCGGCTCGCCGAGTGGTGCAGCCGCGCGCCGGACCTCGAGGAGGACATCGCGCTGGCCAACATCGCGCTCGACCTGCTCGGCCAGGCGCGCCTGCTGCTGGCCCGCGCCGCCGCGGCCGACCCCTCGGTCGTGCCCGCGCTGCCCGAGGGCTCGCCGGTCCCCGACGAGGACCGGCTGGCCTTCTTCCGCGACGCCGCCGACTTCCGCAACGTGCCGCTGGCCGAGCTGCCCAACGGCGACTTCGCGGAGACGATCTGCCGCGTGCTGGTCTTCGCGACCTACCGGCTCGCGCTGTTCGAGCGCCTCTCCACCCACGCCGACGCGGTGCTGCGCGCGGTCGCGGCGAAGGGCGTCAAGGAGCTCGCCTACCACCGCGACTTCGCGGGCCGGTGGTTCCTGACCCTCGCCGGCGGCACCGAGGAGTCCCGGCGGCGCCTCGAGGCCGGGCTGGCGCACGTGTGGGCCCACCGGCACGAGCTGGGGGCGGACGCCGACGCCGAGGCGGTGCTCGCCCACGTGTTCGCGACCGCAGGCGTGGCCGCGCCCGACGTGCAGCCGGCGGCGGTCGAGGGCCACACCGAGCACCTCGCCCCGTTGCTCGCCGAGATGCAGAGCGTCGCCCGAGCCCACCCGATGGGCCTGTGGTGAGCACGCACGCCTGGGAGGTCGCCGCGACCGTCGTCGACCCCGAGCTCCCGATGCTGACCCTCGCCGACCTCGGGGTGCTGCGCGAAGTCACGACCGACGGTGACGCCGTGGTCGTGGCCATCACGCCGACGTACTCCGGCTGCCCGGCCATGGCCACCATGCGCGACGACCTGGTGCACCGCCTGCGGCAGGAGGGGTACGACGACGTGCGGGTCACGGTCGCGCTCGACCCGCCGTGGACGACCGACTGGATCACCGAGGACGGCAGGTCGGCGCTGGCCGACGCCGGCATCTCGCCGCCCGGCCCGGCTCCCCGGCGCGACGGGCCGGTCGCTCTGCAGCTGACCCCGACCCGCCGCGCCGTGCGCTGCCCGCGCTGCGCGTCCGACGACGTCGCGCTGACCTCGGAGTTCGGCTCGACGGCGTGCAAGGCGATGTACCGCTGCCGGGCGTGCCTGGAGCCCTTCGACCACGTGAAGGAGATCTGAGGTGTTCCACGACCTCGCTGTCGCCGACGTGCAGCGGCTGACCGACGACGCGGTCGCCGTGACGTTCGACGTGCCCGACGACCTGCGCGAGCTGTTCGACTTCCACGCGGGCCAGTCGCTGACCCTGCGGCGGGTGATCGACGGCGTCGAGCACCGCCGCACCTACTCCATCTGCGCGCCCGTGGGCGACCGCCCGCGCATCGGCGTGCGGGAGATTCCCGGGGGCCTCTTCTCCAGCTGGCTGGTCCACCAGGTCCGGCCGGGGGAGCGGGTCGAGGTGCAGCCGCCCTCGGGCAGCTTCCGCGCCGACCCCGCCGAGGGCGGCCGGCACCTGTGCATCGCGGCCGGGTCGGGCATCACGCCGATGCTGTCGATCGCCGCGTCGGTGCTGGCCAACCCCGACACCGAGCTGACCCTCCTCTACGGCAACCGCACCACGACGTCGGTGATGTTCGCCGAGGAGCTCGCGGACCTGAAGGACGCCCACCACCGGCAGTTCGACCTGATGCACGTGCTCTCCCGCGAGCCGCGCGACGTCGACCTCTTCTCCGGACGGCTCGACGCCGACCGGCTGCGCCGGCTGCTGACCGTGCTGGTGCCGGTCGCCGAGATGGACCACGTCTGGCTGTGCGGTCCGTTCGGCATGCTGTCCGACGCGCGCGAGGTGCTCGCCGAGCTCGGCGTCCCGGCCGAGCGGATCCACTTCGAGCTCTTCTACGTCGACGAGCCACCGCCGCAGCTGCGCCATGCCGACCGCGTCGTCGACGGCGTGACGAGCGAGGTGACCATTACCCTCGACGGGCGCACGACGACGACCCCGATGCAGCGCGACCAGACGATCCTCGACTCCGCGCAGCAGGTGCGCAGCGACCTGCCGTTCGCCTGCAAGGGCGGCGTGTGCGGCACCTGCCGCGCCCAGGTGTGCGACGGCGAGGTCGACATGGTCCGCAACTACGCCCTCGAGCCCGACGAGGTCGACCGCGGCTTCGTGCTCACCTGCCAGACCTTCCCGGTCAGCCCCGACGTGACGGTGGACTTCGATGCCTGAGACCTTCCTGCTCGACGGGGTGCGCACCCCGATCGGCCGCTACGGCGGCGCTCTCGCCGCCCACCGCCCCGACGACCTCGCGGCGCTCGTCGTGCGCACGGTGGTCGAGCGCACCGGCATCGACCCGGCCGACGTCGACGAGGTCGTCCTCGGGGCCGCCAACCAGGCCGGTGAGGACAACCGCAACGTCGCGCGGATGGCGACCCTGCTCGCCGGGCTGCCCGACACCGTCCCGGGCTTCACGGTCAACCGGCTCTGCGCCTCGGGCCTGACCGCCATCACCACAGCGCGCCAGATGATCGCGGCCGGCGACGCCGACGTCGTCGTCGCCGGTGGCGTCGAGTCGATGACCCGGGCGCCCTGGGTGACCGAGAAGCCCGCGCGGGCGTGGGCGAAGCCCGGCCGCTCCTGGGACACCTCGATCGGTTGGCGCTTCACCAACCCCGCCTTCGACGAGGACACCACGCTCACCATGCCGCAGACCGCGGAGCGCGTCGCCGAGCGCTGGGGGCTGACCCGCGAGGAGCTCGACGCGTTCGCGCTGCGCTCGCACCAGCGCGCGGTGGACGCGCGCAAGAACGGGCGCTTCGACGCCGAGCTCGTCGCCGTCGGCGACGTGACCCAGGACGAGGGGCCACGTGACGACACGACGCTGGAGCGGCTCGCCGCGCTCAGGCCGGTCCACGGTCCTGGCGGCGTGATCACCGCCGGCAACGCGAGCTCGCTCAACGACGGGGCGGCCGCCGTCGTACTCGTGAGCGAGGCGTACGCCGACCGGCACGGTCTCGCCCCCAAGGCGCGCGTCGTCGCCGGGGCGAGCGCCGGGGTCGCCCCGGAGATCATGGGGATCGGGCCGGTGCCGGCCACCCGCAAGGTGCTCGAGCGCACGGGATGGTCGGTCGGCGACCTCGGCGCGGTCGAGCTCAACGAGGCCTTCGCCTCCCAGTCGCTGGCGTGCATCCGCGACCTCGGGCTCGACGAAGCCGTCGTCAACGCCGACGGCGGTGCGATCGCCCTCGGCCACCCGCTCGGCTGCTCGGGCGCGCGGATCACCATCACGCTGCTCAACCGGATGCTGCGCGAGGGCGTCGACCGGGGGCTCGCGACCCTCTGCGTCGGGGTCGGGCAGGGCTCGGCGCTCCTCCTGGAGACGGTGTGAGCGCCCCGCTGCTCGTCGAGGAGCACGACGACCGCGTCGTGCTCCGTCTCAACCGGCCCGAGGTCCGCAACGCGATCGACCAGGCCCTGGTCGACGCCCTCCACGCGGCGTGCGCCGACCTCGAGCAGACGCCGAGGGTCGCGATCATCGTCGGCTCGGGCCGCACCTTCGCCGCGGGCGCCGACATCGCCCAGCTGCGTGAGCGGCGTCGCGACGACGCCCTGCGCGGCATCAACTCAGGCATCTTCGACCGCATCCACAAGCTGCCGATGCCGACGATCGCCCTCGTCGACGGCTACGCCCTCGGCGGAGGGGCCGAGCTCGCCTACGCCTGCGACTTCCGGATCGGCACGCCGACCGCGAAGATCGGCAATCCCGAGCCGGGACTGGGGATCCTCGCCGCGGCGGGCGCCGCCTGGCGGCTGCGCGAGCTGGTGGGGGAGCCGCTGGCCAAGGAGGTCCTGCTGGCGGGCCGGGTGCTCGACGCCGACGAGGCGGTCGCCGTGCGCCTCCTCAACGACGTGGTCGAGGCCGACGACCTCGAGCCCGCGGGCCACCGCCTCGCGGACCGCATCGCGGCGCAGGCCCCTCTCGCCGTACGGCTCACCAAGTCGGTCTTCCACGCCCCGCGCGAGGCGCACCCGCTCATCGACGACGTGGCCCAGGCCGTGCTCTTCGAGACCGAGGAGAAGCAGGCCCGGATGACCGCCTTCCTCGACCGCAAGGAGAAGCGATGACCCTGCCCACCACGATCGGCGTGTACGGCGGCGGCCGGATGGGCGCCGGGATCGCGCATGCCTTCGCGGTGGCCGGCAGCACCGTGACCGTCGTCGAGAGCGACGAGACGGCGGCGGCCGGCGCGCGGGAGCGGGTCGAGAGGAGCCTGGCCAAGGCGGCCGAGAAGGGCGTCGCGGCCAGCGGCACCGTCACCGTGGTGACCGACGCGGCGGGGCTGGCCGGCTGCGGCCTCGTCGTCGAGGCAGTGCCGGAGCTCGTCGACCTCAAGCGCGGCGTCCTCGCCCGGATCGCCGAGGCGGCGCCCGACGCGGCGATCGGCAGCAACACCAGCTCGCTGTCGATCGACGACCTGGCGGACGCGCTCCCCGACCCGTCCCGGCTGGTCGGGCTGCACTTCTTCAATCCCGTGCCGGTCAGCGACCTGGTGGAGGTCGTCGTGGGCGCGCGCACCGCGCCCGGTCTGGTGACCAGCGCCCAGGAGTGGGTGGCCGGTCTCGGGAAGACCGCCATCACCGTGACCGACTCGCCCGGCTTCGCGAGCAGCCGGCTCGGTGTCGCGATCGCGCTGGAGGCGATGCGGATGCTGGAGGAGGGCGTGGCCAGCGCGGCCGACATCGACACCGCGATGACGCTCGGCTACCGGCACCCCGTGGGTCCGTTGCGGACGACCGACATCGTGGGGCTCGACGTACGCCTCGCGATCGCCGAGCACCTCGAGCGCGAGCTCGGGCCGAGGTTCGCCCCGCCCCGGCTGCTGCGCGAGAAGGTGGCCGCCGGCGAGCTCGGCCGCAAGACCGGGCAGGGGTTCTACGCGTGGTGAGCGGCGACCTCGGGCCGGCGGAGACCGCGCGTCGGTGCGCTGAGGCGATGTGGGCCAACGACCACGCCAGCAAGGCGCTCGGCATGACGATCGAGCACGTCGGGCCGGGCGAGGCCACGTTGGCCATGGTGGTGCGGCCCGACATGGTCAACGGTCACGACATCGCGCACGGCGGTCTGGTCTCGACGCTCGCCGACTCGGCCTTCGCGTTCGCCTGCAACAGCCACGGCGTGGTCACGGTGGCGGCGGGGTTCGAGGTCGACTTCCTCGAGGCCGCCCACGCCGGCGACCACCTGGTGGCCCACGCCCGGGAGGTCGCGCTGCGCGGCCGGTCCGGTATCTATGACGTCACCGTCCGGCGCGGTGACACTGTGGTCGCGGAGTTCCGCGGTCGCAGCCGCTCCCTCGGCCGGCCCGTCCTGGAGGAGGAACGATGACCGACCAGCCCGCGACCCAGCCCGTCACGGTCGACCGCGCCGACGGCGTGGCCACGGTGACCCTCAACCGGCCCGACCGGCACAACGCGTTGACCCGAGAGCTCAAGGACGCGCTCGTCGCGGCGCTCGCCGAGGTCGGCGCCGACCCGGAGGTGCGGGCCGTGGTGCTGACCGGCGCCGGCCGGTCCTTCTGCGTCGGCCAGGACCTGGGTGAGCATGCCGCTGCGCTCGAGGCGGACGCCGCGACGGCGTTCGACACCGTGGCCGAGCACTACACGCCGGTGGTCGTCTCGCTGACCACGATGCCGAAGCCCGTCGTCGCGGCCGTCAACGGCACCTGTGTGGGCGCCGGCCTCGGCTTCGCCCTCGCCTGCGACCTGCGGGTCTTCGCCGACGGCGCCACGCTCGGCACCGCGTTCTCCGCCATCGGCCTGACGTGCGACTCCGGCCTCGCCGGCACGCTGCCGCGTGCGGTGGGGGAGGCCAAGGCCCGCGAGCTCGTCCTGCTCGGCCGTAACTTCACCCCTGAGGAGGCGGTGGCGTGGGGCATCAGCGGCGAGGTGGTCGCCGCCGACGACGTGCTCGCGGCCGCCACGAGGACCGCGACCCGGCTGGCCGCCGGCCCGACGCTCGCGTACGCCGAGTCGAAGCGGCTCCTCGCCGAGGGGATCTCGCGACCGCTCGCCGAGACCCTCACCGCCGAGGGCGACGCCCAGGCGCGGCTCGGGCTGACGGCCGACCACGCGGGCGCCGTACGCGCGTTCCTCGACCGCGAGCGGCCGACGTTCAGCGGCCGCTGAGCAAGATCGGCGAACCGCCGGCGCGACCGCCCGCCCTCGGCGAGGATGGTCGCCATGAACCTTCGTCTCGGGGCGGTGGCCGTCCTCGCTGCAGCGCTCGCCGCCAGTCCGCTCGCTCCTTCTGCTGAGGCAGCGAACGGCGCGCGAACCGGACACCGGCAGCACTACGGCGAGTCCTTCCGCCACGTCGCGCGCGAGATCGGCTGCGGGAACATCTTCGTGTACGGCGCCCTCACGGGCTATCACGACGCGGGAAGGTGCGACATCGCGCACGAGCGCGTCACCATCATCACCTTCACGAGCGCGGCCCAGGAGCGTCGATTCACGCGTCACCCGGACTTCGGTGGGCCGCGCTACTGGTGGGTGAAGGGCGCCGGTGCGATCGTCCTGCCGGTCGGACGGAGCGAGCACGACGCCGCTCAGGAGGCGGCACGACGCCTGCCGGGAGACCTCAGGCACGGAGGCTAGTCCTTCCGGACCAGACCGTTCCGGACGGCGGGAGGTCGTCCCGGCTTCGGGTCCCCGGCTAACGTCGTGGACAACGGGGGGAGGTCGATCATGACCGTTGTCGTCGAGACGGCGCCGCAGGTCGTCGCGAGGTCGCGGCCGCGCACGCGCGGCTGGGTCCATGCCGCGCTGATCCCGGCCGCCCTGGTGACCGGGCTGGTGCTGGTGCACCTCGCCGACTCCGAGGCGGAGCGCATCGCGACCGCGGTCTTCGCGGGCTCGTCGCTGCTGCTCTTCGCGGTGTCGGCGCTCTACAACATCCGCAAGTGGCCCTCGCCCATCGGGCGCTGGCTGCAGCGCATCGACCACGCCACGATCTACGTCCTCATCGCCGGGTCCTACACGCCGTTCGCGGTGCTGCTGCTCTCCGGCGTCTCGGCCGTCGTCATGCTCGCGCTGGCCTGGACGGGGGCGGCCGTCGGCGCGGTCTTCCGGCTCGGCTTCCCGCGCGCGCCGCGGTGGGCGACGACGGGCTCCTACCTCGCGCTCGGCTGGGTGGCGATCGGGTTCACCCCACAGCTGCTGGGTGCCGGACGCCCCGCGGCGCTGGCGCTGCTGCTCGTGGGTGGGCTCCTCTACTCGGTCGGGGCGGTCGTCTACGCCCGCAAGCGGCCCGATCCCTGGCCGGCCTGGTTCGGCTTCCACGAGGTCTTCCACGCCTTCACCGCGGCCGGTTTCGTGGCCCACTGCGCAGGGGTCTACCTGCTGTTCGGGGCGTGAGACGCGGCGCGTCAGGAGGATGACGAGGCCCGGGAGGGGGAACCATGCCTGATGTGAGCACCCTGCTGGCCGCCTGGCCGTCCGTGACCGACACCTACCTGGAGGTGGGTGGCCGCCAGGTGCGAGTGCTGCGCACGCCCGACCGGCGGTCGCGATCGGGGCGGCCGGCTGGTGAGCCCCAGCTCCTCGTGCACGGGCTCGGCGGCTCGTCGGTCACCTGGATCGAGGTGATGGAGGGGCTCGCCGCGCGCGGACCGGTGGTCGCGGTCGACCTCCCCGGCTTCGGTCGCACGCCGGTGGGCGACGACGACCCGCTGACGATCGACGGCTACGTCGCCTTCGTGCTCGAGGTCGCCGACGCGCTCGGCTGGGACTCCTTCACGCTGCACGGCAACTCGATGGGCGGTCTCATCGGGGTGCTGCTCGCCGCCGAGCACCCCGAGCGGGTCGACCAGCTGGTGCTGGTCTCGCCCGCGCTGCCGCCGCGCACGCCGCTCGGCTTCCTCTGCCCGAGCCGCGCCACCATCGACGGGATGGTGCCGATCGCGGTCTCCTCGCTGACTGCGCTCGCCCTCGGCACGGTCGGGCTCGCCGGCCCGGCGCTCGACGCGCGGCGCAACCGCGCGATGCTCAAGCTGATCTACGCCGACCCCGACGGCGTCGACCGGGCGGTGCTCGACCTGATGGCCGCCGACTTCGCCGAGGACGTCGAGGGCGTCGACCGGCGCCGCGCGCTGCTCGCCGCGACCAGGTCGATCTCCGCGCTGTGGGCCGACCCGCGCCGGGTGTGGCGGGCCGTACGACGACTGACCGCCCCGA
Source organism: Nocardioides candidus (assembly GCF_041321175.1). Classification (NCBI taxonomy): domain Bacteria; kingdom Bacillati; phylum Actinomycetota; class Actinomycetes; order Propionibacteriales; family Nocardioidaceae; genus Nocardioides; species Nocardioides candidus. Next base: position 1,335,192 of record NZ_JBGGWC010000001.1, read on the forward strand.
CCCTCGTGCTCGGCGGCACCCGCGACGCGCTGGTGCCGGCCAAGGTGCTGCGGTCGGTGCTCGCTGCGCGGCCCGACTGGGAGGGTCACGTGCTCGACGACCGGCGCCACGCGCTGATGATGGAGGACGCCGCGAGCTACCTGAGGCTCTTCGACGGCTGGTCGGCGCGCGCCGCGGCCGCGTAGGTCCGGGTGGCGAGAGCCGCGAGCACGAGGAGCGCGCCGGCGAAGCACAGCGCCGTGTACCACCCGCTCCCGACCGGTGTGCCGTCGTCGGTGATGCCGTGCTCGGCGCCGAGGACGTCCGGCAGGGCGACCAGCCAGAGCGCCGCCATCCCCGCCAGGTAGGCCGCGGGGTAGATGCGGGCGAACGGCGTCATCGGGTCGGGCGGCCGGGCGGCGCGCCGCCGTACGACGTCGGCGAGCAGCCACAGGCCTGCGGCCCACACCAGCGCGAGCTCCACGCCGAGCACCCAGGCCTGCGCCTCGACGTGCCCGGTGAACAGCCCGGACGGGATGCCGAAGAGCGCCATCGAGGGCGGCGTGAGCAGGCCCGCGACGAGGACCCGCCGGAGCAGCGAGCCGCCGACCTTCACGCAGAGGTAGGTCAGCACGCCGAAGGACACCGAGGCGAAGAGGAGCATGCTCGTCATCGGCACCGACGCCAGTGCCGGGTGGTTGACGTCGGTGTTGGCGTCGTTCCAGGCCCACCAGCGCAGCTGCGGGCCGAGCTGGTCGAACACCTCGTAGAAGACCTGGCACACGAAGCCCACGAGGACGGCGCCGACCAGGGGGCCGCGGTGGCGGAAGACCCCGAGGACGCGCACCACCTCGTAGACGAGCTGGCTCAACGCAGGGTAGATCGCGACGATGTAGAGCGGCAGCCGGTCCCACATGAACTGCACGGTGAACAGGTTGTGGGCGAAGATGAAGCCGTACTGGTGGTCGAGGCCGAACCACTCCGGGAAGTAGAGCGGCGGCTCGGTGACGAAGAGGTAGACCAGCGAGGCGCACCAGATCGCGAGGTTGACCGGGTCGCCCTGCCGGTGGCGCCGGACCGCGTGGACCAGCGCCCAGACCGCACCGGCGACGACCAGCAGCTCCAGCACGGGCATCGTGCCGCTGGCCAGCTCGAACGGGTTGCGCACCGAGATCACCGGGCTGACGTCGTGGCAGTCGAAGCCGAGGCCGCGCGTGACCTGCTCCGCCGCCGCCTCGCAGTCGACGCTCATCGGGCCTGCTCGGCCAGCCGCCGCTGCCGGTCGACGAACCTGATCGAGGCCCGCTGGGTGAGGCCCGGCGCCAGCCGTTGGAGCCGGTGGGCGAGACGCGCCTGCACGGGCTCGATCACGAGCGCCTCGCCGGCGGCGACCGCCGCGAGCACCCGGGTCGCGAGGCGGTCGGGATCGACCGGACGCCGTACGCCCTGGCCCTTGAGGAAGTAGTCGCGGCCGCGCACCTTGCCGAACTGGCCCTTGTCGAGGATCGGGGTGTCGACCGCCGCCGGGCAGACGGCGGTGACGCCGACGTGGTGGGCGGCGGCCTCCGAGCGGAGGGCGAGGGAGAGGCCGACGACGGCGTGCTTGGTCATGACGTACGATGTCAGCAACCCGGCTGCCATCAGACCGCCCATCGACGCGGTGTTGACGATGTGGCCGCCGCCCTGCCGGATGAGCTGCGGGTAGGCGGCCGCCACGCCGTGCACGACGCCGCGGATGTTGACGTCGATGATCGCGTCCCACTGGGCGAGGGTGAGGTCCTGGGTCTCGCCGATGAGGCTGATGCCGGCGTTGTTGAACATCAGGTCGAGGCGACCGTGCTCGGCGACCACGTCGTCGACGAGTGCCTGCACGGCGGCGGCGTCGGTGACGTCGAGCTCGACCCCGTCGGCGGGTGGTCGGAGGTCTGCGGCGACCGCGGTCGCGCCCGCGGCGCGCAGCGCCTTCACCAGGGCCGCGCCGATGCCGGAGCCGCCCCCGGTGACGACGGCGACCTTGCCGTCGTACGAGCCCGTCGGGATGGTCCTGGACCTCACGAGAAGGCCTTCATCACGAGCCCGTGGAGGTTGGGGTAGCGCTGCAGGTGGGCGCCGCCGTTGACGTCGATGTTCTCGCCGGTGATCCAGCGGGCGTCGTCGGAGAGGAGGAAGCGCAGCAGCGCGGCGATCTCCTCGGGCTCGCCGCTGCGGCCGAGCGGGGTGTTGGCGAGGTAGTCGTCGCGGATGCCGGGGATGTCCATGGCGGGCGCGGTGAGCGGGGTGACCACCAGGCCGGGGGAGACCGCGTTGACCCGCACCTGCCGGGCCGCGAGCTCGAGCGCGGCGACCTGGGTGAGCATGACGAGGCCGGCCTTCGCAGAGCAGTACGCCGCCATGCCGGTGCCGGGCTGGCGGGCGTTGAGCGAGGAGAGGGAGACGATGGCCCCGCCGTCCGCGATCCGTGCGCCGGCGTGCTTGAGCACGAGGAACGCCCCGGTGAGGCAGACGTCGATGACGCGGCGGAACTCCGCGGCATCGTGCTCGACGACCAGGCCGAGGGTGCTGACGCCCGCGCAGTTGACGACGCCGGTGAACCCGCCGTGCTCGGCGACCACGCCGTCGACGAGTGCGGCGACGGAGGCCTCGTCGGTGACGTCGACCGCGACCTCCCCCTCGCCGGCGTGGAGGTCGGCGACGACCACCGTGTGACCGTGCGTGCGGAGGTCCGCGACGGTGGCGGCGCCGATGCCGGAGGCGCCTCCGACCACGATCGTGATCGGGTTCTGACGCTCGTCGGTATTGATTGACACGCGTCAAAAGTAGCCCATACCGTGGGGCGTGTGAACCCCACGACTGCGATCATCGGCGCCGGCATCAGTGGCCTCACGACCGGCAAGATGCTGAGCGACTACGGCGTGCCCTACACCTGCTTCGAGACCTCCGACCGGGTCGGCGGCAACTGGGCGTTCGGCAACCCCAACGGGCACAGCAGCGCCTACCGGTCCCTGCACATCGACACGTCGAAGGACCGCCTGTCCTTCCGCGATTTCCCGATGCCGGAGGACTACCCGGACTTCCCGCACCACACCCAGATCAAGGACTACCTCGACGCCTACACCGACGCGTTCGACCTGCGGCGCCACATCGAGTTCGGCAACGGCGTCGCGCGCGCAGTCCGTCTCGACGGAGGCGGGTGGGAGATCACCGACCAGGCCGGCGCCACCCGACGCTTCGACCACCTCGTCGTCGCCAACGGCCACCACTGGGACCCGCGCTACCCCGACTTCCCGGGTGAGTTCACCGGGCAGACGCTGCACTCCCACCACTACATCGACCCGCGCACGCCGATCGACTTCAGCGGCTTGCGGATCCTCGTCGTCGGCCTCGGCAACAGCGCGGCCGACATCGCGGTGGAGCTCTCGTCGAAGTCGCTGCGGACACAGCTGACGCTGTCGACCCGCTCCGGTGCCTGGATCGTGCCGAAGTACGTCTACGGCAAGCCCGCCGACACGATGTACCGCACGACGCCGTACCTCCCGCTCTCGTGGCAGCGCAAGATCATGCAGCTGGCCCAGCCGATGAACGGCTCCAACGGCGCGCTCTACGGGCTGCCCGCGCCCAACCACAAGTTCTTCGAGGCCCACCCGACGCAGTCGGTCGAGCTGCCGCTGCGCCTCGGCTCGGGCGACGTCACGCCGAAGCCCGACATCAGCCGGCTCGACGGGTCGACGGTGCACTTCGTCGACGGCACCAGCGACGACTTCGACGTGATCGTGTGGGCGACCGGCTACAACATCACCTTCCCGTTCTTCGATCCCGGCTTCCTGAGCGCGCCCGACAACCACTTCCCGCTCTACAAGCGGATGTACAAGCCGGGCATCGACGACCTGACCTTCGTCGGCTTCGCCCAGGCCACGCCGACGCTCTTCCCGTTCGTGGAGTCGCAGGCGCGGCTCGCCGCCGCCCACCTCGTCGGCGCCTACGCGCTGCCGCCGGTGGCGGAGATGGAGCGGGTGATCGTCGAGGACGAGGCGAAGTACATCGGCCACGTGCTGAAGACGCCGCGGCACACCCAGCAGGTCGACTACTTCATCTACGAGCACGACATCCGTGCTCGGGAGATCCCGGCCGGGCGCCGGCGCGCGCTGGCTCGGCAGGGCGGGCGATGAGCACGCCGGCGGGGGACAGCTGGGACCGGCTCGTCGACCGGCGCGGCCCCAACCGCGGTGACGCGCGAAGGGTCGCCCTGCTCGAGGCGTTCGACGGGCTGCTCCGCGAGCAGACCCTGGAGGAGATCAACGTCGCGGAGATCTCGCGGCGGGCAGGCGTCACGCGATCGGCCTTCTACTTCTACTTCGAGTCCAAGGCGATGGCGGTGATGGCACTGCTGCAGGACCTGTACGACGCCGCCCTCGACGTCAACGAGCTGCTGGTCAAGGCGGAGGGCGACCCCGAGGAGCGGGTCCGGGCCGCGATCACCCTGCTCTTCGACTCCGTCGACACGAGTGCGCACACCTACCGGGCCCTGCTCGAGGCGCGGGCGTCGAGCCCCACCGTGCGCGAGATGTGGGACGCGGGCCGGGCGGACTTCGCTGGCGTCATCGCCGGCATGATCGAGACGGAGCGGGCGGCCGGCCGGGCCGCGGAGGGGCCCCCCGCGGCAGCCCTCGCCGCCGTGCTCCTCGATCTCAACGACCACGCGCTCGAGCGGCACTCGCTCGGCTCCGGACCGCCGCGCGAGCAGCACATCGACTCGCTCGTCTTCATCTGGCTCAGCAGTCTCTACGGCACCCCTGGGAGCACCTCGTGACCCGCATCGCACCGCAGACCCTGACCTTCACCTCCGACGGCACGACCTGCGAGGCGTGGCACTTCGCCGCCGAGCACGACGGCCTCGCGACGGACGCCGGACGCCCGGTCGTCGTCATGGCCCACGGGCTGGGCGGCACCCGCGACTCCGGGCTCGAGCCGTTCGCGCGCGGGTTCGCCGCGGCCGGGCTCGACGTGCTGCTCTTCGACTACCGCGGGTTCGGCGGCAGCGGCGGCTCCCCCCGGCAGACCGTCTCGCTGGAGGGCCAGCTGACCGACTACCGTGCGGCGATGACCGCCGCGGCGGCCCTGCCCGACGTCGACCCGGACCGGATCGTGCTGTGGGGCGTCTCGCTCGCCGGCGGCCACGTGCTGCGTGCCGCGGCCGACCGGGCCGACGTCGCCGCCGTGGTCGCGCTGGTGCCGATGGTCGACGGCGTCGCGGCCGCGGTGCACGCGAAGGCGACCCACTCGACGAGCGAGCTGCTGCGGGCGACCGGGCGAGGCATCCGGGGCCGGGTGGCCGCGCGTGCGGGTCGCGGGCCGGTCATGATCCCGGTCGTCGCACGGCCCGGCGAGGTCGGTGCACTGACGCTGCCCGGAGCGCTCGAGGACTACCTCTCCATCGCCGGCCCGACCTGGCGCAACGAGATCGCGGCCGACGTCGCTCTCGAGCTCGGCTCGCGCAAGCCGCTGGCGGCCGCCGCGCGCGTGGCGTGTCCGCTGCTCGTCCAGATCGCCGACTTCGACCAGAGCGCGCCGCCCCATGCCGCGGCGAAGGCGGCGTTCAAGGGCAGGGCCGAGGTGCGGCACTACCCCTGCGACCACTTCGACGTGTTCGAGGGCAAGCCGTGGCACGGACCGGCGTTGACGCACGCGGTCTCCTTCCTGACCCGCCACCTCACGCCGGCCGCGGCACCCGACGCCGCGCGGGAGGCCGTCGATGCCTGAGACCGTCCAGCAGCTGGTGCGCGCACTGGCCGACAGCGCAGCGGCGGGTCTCGCGTTCGGCGACGAACGGTGGACCTGGGCCGAGACGGTCGGCGACGCCGCGGCGCGGGCGCGAGTCCTCCGGTCGTGGGCCGACCCGGAACGGCCGCTGCACGTCGGCGTACTCATGGAGAACACGCCGGAGATGCTCCGCGCGCTCCTCGCCGGCGCCGTCGGCGGGCACGTGACGGCCGGCATCAACGCGACCCGTCGGGGTGCGGCGCTCGCCGCCGACGTACGACGGGCCGACTGCCAGGTGCTGCTGACCGACGCCGAGCACCTCCCGCTCCTCGACCGCCTCGACCTGGGCGGAGCGCGAGTCGTCGACACCGACGGCGCGGAGTGGGCCTCGCTCGTCGGTGCGGCATCGCGGGGGGTGGACGGCTTCCCCGAGGCCGGCGCGATGGACACCTTCATGCTCATCTTCACCTCGGGCACGAGCGGCGATCCCAAGGCCGTGCAGGTCAGCAACTTCATGGTGGTGATGGCCGGCAGCGTGCTCGCGGAGAAGTACGCGCTCACGCCCGCCGACGTCTGCTACTGCGCGATGCCGCTCTTCCACTCCAACGCCGTGATGTCGTCCTTCGCCCCGGCGTTGTGCGGGGGAGCGACGATCGCGCTCGCGCGGAAGTTCAGCGCGACGCGCTTCCTGCCGGACATCCGCGCGTATGGCGCCACCTACATGAACTACGTCGGCAAGCCCCTGGCCTACGTGCTCGCCACCCCCGAGCAGCCCGACGACGCCGACAACCCGCTGCGCGTGGCCTTCGGCAACGAGGCCTCCGACCGCGACATCGCGGAGTTCGGCCGGCGCTTCGGCTGCACGGTGTGGGACGGCTTCGGGTCGACCGAGACGGCCGTCATCATCACCCGCACCGACGACACGCCCCCAGGCTCGATCGGACAGCCGTTCGACGGTGTGGCCGTCTACGACCGCGCGACCCGCACGGAGTGCCCGCGCGCGGCCTTCGACGCCAGTGGTGCCGTGACCAACCTCGAGGAGTGCGTCGGCGAGCTGGTGAACACCACCGGCGCGGGCTTCTTCTCGGGCTACTACAACGACGAGGCCGCGACCGCCGCCCGGCTCGACGGCGGCATGTACTGGTCCGGCGACCTCGGCTACCGCGACGAGGCGGGCTTCGTCTACCTCGCCGGCCGCACCGACGACTGGCTGCGGGTCGACGGCGAGAACCTCGCCGCGGCCCCCGTCGAGGCGTTGCTGCTGCGCCACCCCGCGATCAGCCAGGCCTGCGTGTACGCCGTCCCCGACCCCCGCGTCGGCGACCAGCTGATGGCGACGCTCGTGCTGCGTGACGACGCGAAGCTCGAGCCTGCCGACCTCGAGGCCTTCCTCGCCGAGCAGCCCGACCTCTCGCCGAAGGCCTGGCCGCGCTACGTCCGCCTCGCCACGGAGGTGCCGACCACCGCGACCAACAAGGTGATCAAGCGCGCCCTGCGCGCTGAGGGCCTCGACACCGCCGATCCCGTCTGGGAGCGCGAGGAGAGGGGCAGGGCGTACGACGTCCTGGTGTGATGGGTTATCACTCGGATGCGGCGCGGCGTTGTCGGGGCAATCCGCCGCATGTCATGGCACTCCGAAAGCGTGAACAGGAGCGGGCTGGGCAACCTAGCCTCCCCCTATGGGTTTCGGGATAGGAATCGGCCCCAGTTGGGCGAGGGTGCGGGTCAGCACTCGAGGCGTGGGTATGAGCGCTGGTCCGCGCATCGCGCGAATGAGCGTCAGCAATCGCGGCGTGGGCCTTAGTTCAGGGATCGGTCCGTTCTCGGCGTGGACCGGCGTGCGATACCCACGACTCAACCAGATCACGGTCGGCGGTGCCGGGGGACCCCGCTACCTCACTGAACCGATGTACGACCCCCACGCGGTCGAAATGAAGAGCGTTGCGGGACTTGATGCGCTCGCTCTCACTCCCACGGCACCTGATGACTTGGTGAGTCAGCTCAATGCAGCCGACAAGCCCCTGGTGTGGTCATTAGTGGTGGCTGCAGGCGCCGCAGGACTCCTGCTTGCAGGAATCGCAAGTGTCAGTGGCGGTGCCTTGGTGATCGGCATCGTCCTGTTCTTGCTATCCGCGATCGCGATCGCGATCGCGGTGCTGGCTTACCGCAAGGAGAGCATTGAGCATCTCGTGCCCGTCGAGTACACCCTGGAGGGAGACGTTCCGGCGTGGGCAACGAGGGTCGAACATACGTGGGCCTCGTTAGACAGGCTCGGGGGTGCCTGGCGCATTATTCAATCGGGCAAGGTCGAGACGCTCTACCAGCACAAGACCAACGCGGGCGCGTCCTATCTGATCGGCCGTGCGCCCGTCTCTTTTGGCTTAGCTCCTCCCAAGGTGTTGGCCGCAAACATCACAGTGCCCTCGCTGAGCAGCGGAAGTACGACGCTCTACTTCCTGCCCGACCGCGTCCTGATGCGTACGGGTCGGAAGTGGACGGACGTCGCCTACGAGCACCTGCGGGTCGACGTCCATCGGCAACGATTCATCGAGGACCACACGCCGCCGCGTGACGCCAGCCAGGTAGGTACCACGTGGCAGTACGTAAACAAGGGCGGTGGCCCCGACCGGCGCTTCAAGAACAATCGCCAATTGCCAATCATGCTTTACGGTCGAGTCACGCTCTCCAGCGCGCAGGGTCTCTCGTGGATCCTCGATCTCTCCGTCACTAGCGTTGCAGAATCATTGGGGTCGTGCCTGAGCGCTCACCCCGCCTAGCCACCTACATCGAAAGGTCTCGACGAGATAGGCGCAACGCGGCGAGCGCAGCCCGCGCCCAGCGTCCGCCCTCCGCGCGCGTCCTTTCGCCGTGAGTGACGCATCGGCACCCAGCCCTGCAGACGCGACTCAGCGCACCGCGAACATCCGAAGGTCTCCATTGGGGAGCACGTCGTAGCCGAACCGTCTGTCGTGGATGCGATGGTGGTGGAAGCTGCACAGCAGCACGCCGTCGTCGAGGTCGGTGCTTCCGCCCTCGGACCAAGGTCTGAGGTGATGTGCTTCCGCCCAGGCGGCGGGGATCGAGCAACCTTCGGCCCGACATCGTTTGTCGCGGAGCCGCATCGCTCGACGTTGCGCCCGGCTGAAGAGCCGTCGCTGGCGGCCGAGGTCGAGGACCTCGCCCTTGCCGCCGAGGACGGCGGGCAGGATGTTCGCGGTGCAGGCGAGGCGTCGTACGGCGCTGGCGGAGAGTTTCTGCTCCGGCCCTGCCTCGGCGACGCCGAGTGAGGCGCGCAGCGAGTCGATCGGGACCGTGACGACCATCGTGGTGGCGTCACCGCCGTGCTCGGGGAGCTTGGCGGGGTCGAGGTGCTCGAGGAGGGCGCAGAACGCTTGGCCGAGCTGGCGCGCGTAGGGGATGCGGTCCTCCTCTCCGCCGATCGCGCCTTGCTGCTTGCGGGGGGAGGTGAAGGCGTGCAGGTAGGTGCGGAGCCGTTCGGCAACATCCTCGGGAAGCAGCCCCGAGATCCGGGTGCTGCCGTCGCCGAGGGGCTTGAACAGCAGGCGGCACTTCTCGAGGGCCTTCTGCTCCTCTTCCTCCAACCGGCGAGCCTCCTCGGCCTCGGCGATCTCCGGGGCGACGACGTCGAGGATGCGCCGGGCCAGGATCCGGAGCTCGGTCGGGTTGTACGTCGTGGCGTGATCGACCAGCTCGGCCTCCGCGCGGCGCAGGACCTCGATCCCGATCCGGTCGGGGAGAGCGTCGAGGCCTCGCACGATCACCTCGGCCTGCTCGACCGAGACGCCGCCCGCTGCCATGCCGGCCGCGACCTGCGCGTAGCGCTGGTCCAACGCCTGGGCGAGCCTCTGCTCAGCCCGGAGCGGACGCGCCTCGGCTTGGGTGCGCGGGGCGATCCAGGCGGCGATGTCGCGGGCACCGTCGTGCTCGGCGACATCCGCGGACGCGGCCATCGCCTTCAGCTTCAGGGCGGCCAGGCGTCGTTCGTCGTCGGCGATCGCCAGGAGGAGCGCCCGCTTGTCGTCGGTGCTCATGAACGTGGGCTCGAAGTCGAGCGCCTCGTTGAGCGTCTCCGCGACCCGGCGGGCGCACACGACCGCGGCGTGCGGCTGGTCGATCGTCATTGCGACCAAGGTGTTCACCCCCCGGGAATTGACACAATCGTACACGTGTTCGGCTCGAAATACAACTAAAGATTCCTTGATCCGCCGCGAGTGATGAGTCCGGGCCCGTCCCGCCGTCATACCCCCGACAGCGAGAGCACGAGAAGGGATGATGGCGATGATGACTGCGGAGACGAGGCTCGAGGAGCTCGACGAAACGGGGTTCTCGGCACTGGCGGAGCGGCACCGGCGTGAGCTCCACGTGCACTGCTACCGGATGCTCGGATCGTTCCAGGACGCCGAGGACGCGGTGCAGGAGTCGCTCCTGCGCGCATGGCGGAGCCGGGAGACCTTCGAGGGCCGCTCGACGGTGCGCGCCTGGCTCTACCGGATCGCGACGAACGCCTCGCTCGACCTGCTGGCCAAGCGCCGACCGCAGCCTGCGTACGGCGGCGAGGTGCTGTGGCTGCAGCCCTACCCGGACGCGTTGCTCGACCAGCTGCGCGCCGACGACAGCGAGGAGCCCGAGGCCGTCGCGCTCGCGCGCGAGACGGTCGAGCTGGCGTACCTCGTCGCCGTCCAGCACCTGGCGCCGCGGCCGCGGGCCGTGCTCATCCTGCGCGACGTGCTCGGCTGGCCGGCCAAGGACGTCGCCGAGCTGCTCGGTGACTCCGTCAACTCGGTCAACAGTGCTCTCCAGCGTGCTCGGGCCGGCATGCGGGAGCACCTGCCTGCCGAGCGGCAGGACTGGACGGGCGACGAGGGCGACGCCGCGACCCAGGACCTGGTGCGCCGCTACACCGAGGCCAGCCTCGCCACGGACGTCGACACGCTCGCGACGATGCTCCGCGACGACGTACGGTCCGCGATGCCGCCGACGCCAGGGGTGCAGGTCGGCCGTGACGCCGTGGTGGGCGAGTGGATCCGAGGCGGCTTCCCGCAGATGACCGGCCTGCGCGCCGTACGGGCCGACGCCAACCGCCAGCCCGCTGTCGCCTTCTACATGTGGGACGAGGCGGCCGGAGCCCACCTGCCCATCGCGATCGACGTGCTGCGGATCGTCGGCGGGGAGATCGTCGACATCACCAGCTTCCACGACGACCAGTTCGCCCGCTTCGGGCTGCCCGACCGACTGCCGAGGTAGCGCGCAGCCTCCGAGGTCAGCCGATCTGCAGCTGCTGATAGCTCGGCGTGAGCTCGTCCCAGCGACGCTTCCATCCCGGCGCCCCGCTCTCCGGGCTCCAGCCCTCGGGGTGGACGGTGCCCCCGACCTCCAGGGACCGACCGAGGTCCTCGAGGTGGACCTGCCAGCCCGAGGCGTGGAACGGGAGGTGGGTCGTCGGCAGGCCGCGCTCCTCGACCACCAGTCGTGTCCCGTCGCCCTCCTCGGTCAGCCACGCCTCGATCTGTGTCTCGTCGTCGGAGCCCGGCTCCATCGTCAGCAGCAGGTGGCGTGGGGCGTCGCAGACGTCGATGCGTGCCCGGCCGGTCCACGTGCTCGTGAAGACGGCCCGGACCGTGCTGCCGACCCGCAGGTCGCCGTCGACCTGGGCGATCCAGCGCGCGAGCCGTTCGGGCGTCGTGCAGGCCTCCCAGAGGTCGTCGATGCCGGCGTCGTAGACATCGTCGACCCGGATCGCTCCGCGGGTCTCGTCCAGTGCTCGCATCGTCGCTGTCGTGGTCATCGTCCTGCCTTCTTCCCTCGTGCGATCTCGGTGTGGAGTGCGTCGAGCCGGTGCTTCCAGAGCCGGCGGTAGCTGCCCAGCCACTCGTCCACCTCGACGAGCGCCTCCGGGCGGAGCGTGTAGATGCGGCGCTGCGCTTCTTGGCGTACGTCGACCAGCCCGGCCTCGCGCAGCACGCGGAGGTGCCGCGACACGCCCGGTCGGGCGATCGGCAGGGCCTCGGCGAGCTCGCCGGCGCTCGCCGGGTGGTCGCGGAGGATCTCGAGGACCGTGCGCCGGCTCTCGTCCGCCAGCGCGTTCAGGACAGCGTTCATGGCGATAACGTAACCAAGTGGTTACGTAACCGCAAGGGTACATTTGCGGCGATGCTGCGACGAACGGCTCAGTCGGTGCTGAGCTCGACCGTGACCACCATCCGGCGCGTCGAGATGTGGTTGCCGGCGCCCGCGCTCGTGAAGGACGAGTTGACGCCGACGAAGACCCGGTAGGTGTGGCCGCCCTCGATGTCGGGCGTGAGGAAGCGGACCGTGGTGGAGGTCGGCTCGGGCGCCGGCGCGAGGGCGAGCTCGTCGGGCCGCGACACGAGGTCGCCGCCCCCGACCTGCTCGAGTCCTGCGTGGACCACGAACGGCCCCTTGCCCTTCGTCCGGTACTGGAACGACACCTCGACCACCCCGGTGCTCGTCGCACCTTCAGGGACCGCGAACCGGAGCGGCCGGACCTGGCCGATGCCGCCGGAGTCGCCCGAGTAGTCGGCCGACGGACCGGTCCCGTAGTAGCGCTGGACGCGCTGGACCGGCACAGGATCCTTCGTCGACGGTCCGGTCGCGGCCGAGGCGGCGAAGCCGCCGAGTCCGGTGAGGGTGAGGGCGAGCACTCCGGCGAGGCGGCGGGTCAGCATGACTCAGCGTAGGTCGCGGCAGGCGAATCGGCGACCACCGACTGCGCGTCGCGGATCGCGACCGACAGCTCAACGCCCGCCCGCGACGCGCAGCGTCGTGCCGGTGACGTACGACGACCGGTCGCCCATCAACCACGCGATCGCGTCGGCGATCTCCTCGGGCTCCCCGACCCGGCCGAGCGGCACGAGTGGCGCGACCTTCGCCAACCGGTCCGGTGCTCCGGCGTCCGCGTGGATGGAGGTGTTCACGATGCCGGGCGCGACGCCCACCACCCGGACGCCGTCGGCGGCGACCTCCTGGGCGAGCCCGTAGGTCATCGCGTCGACGCCGGCCTTCGCGGCGGCGTACTGAACGTACTCGCCCGGCGATCCTGTCGTCGCCGCGCCGGAGCTGACGTTGACGAGCACGCCGCCCTCGCCGCCGTACGACCTGCCGAGGGCGCGTACGGCGGCCCGGGCGACCCACAGGGCCGAGGTCAGGTTGAGGTCGACGGTCGTGCGGATGACGTCGACGGGCGTCTCGGCGAGCGGCCCGATGTGGAGGGTCGCGCCGGCGTTGTTCACGACGCCGGTGAGACGGGTCCGCCCGGTAGCGGCGGCGAAGAGCCGGTCGACGCCGGCCGGGGCGGTCAGGTCGGCCTGCACGACCTCGCATCGCACGCCGCGCGCCTCGACCGCGGCCCGGGTCTCCTCGGCCGCACCGGCGTCGCGGCTGTAGCCCAGCACGAGGTCGTGACCCTCGGCCGCGAGCCGCAGCGCGGTCGCCCGACCGATGCCGCGGGTGCCGCCGGTGACCAGGGTCAGGAGCTCCATGGCCCGAATCTACGGCCCCGCCGCACGACGTGGTGCCGCGTGAGACGGTAGACGGGTGAACCGTCTCGGCTCCGCGACCAGCCCCTACCTCCTCCAGCACGCGGACAACCCGGTGGACTGGTGGGAGTGGTCGCCCGAGGCGTTCGAGGAGGCCAGGAGCCGCAACGTGCCCGTGCTCCTGAGCGTCGGCTACGCCGCGTGCCACTGGTGCCACGTGATGGCGCACGAGTCCTTCGAGGACGAGGCGACGGCGGCGTACATGAACGAGCACTTCGTCAACATCAAGGTCGACCGTGAGGAGCGGCCCGACGTCGACGCGGTCTACATGCAGGCGACCACCGCGATGACCGGTCACGGCGGGTGGCCGATGACGGTCGTGCTCGACCACGAGGGGGCGCCGTTCTTCGCCGGCACCTACTTCCCGCCGCAGCCGCGGCACGGCCAGCCGGCCTTCACCCAGGTGCTGCAGGCGTTGAGCGAGGCCTGGCACGAGCGCGGTGAGGAGGTACGACGCGTGGCCGGCCAGCTGCGCGAGCACCTCGCCGCGACGGGCGACCTCCCGTCGGGCGCTCTGTCGGCCGAGGTGCTCGAGGCGGCGGTGCAGAAGCTCGCCGACGAGTTCGACCCGATGGCCGGCGGGTTCGGGGGCGCGCCGAAGTTCCCGCCGACGATGGTGCTGGAGTTCCTGCGGCGGCAGGGGTCGAAGGACGCGCGGCACATGGTCGCCCGCACGGCGGCGGCGATGGCGGGCGGCGGCATGTACGACCAGGTCGGCGGGGGGTTCGCGCGCTACTCGGTCGACCGAGGATGGGTCGTGCCGCACTTCGAGAAGATGCTCTACGACAACGCCCAGCTGGTCGGGTTCTACGCACGGCTCGGCACGGAGGCCGGCGACCGCGTCGCGCGGGAGACCGCCGACTTCATGATCCGTGAGCTGCGCACGGCGGAGGGCGGGTTCGCGTCCGCGCTCGATGCGGACAGCCCCGATCCCACCACGGGCCACAGCGAGGAGGGCGCGTTCTACGTGTGGACGCCCGCGCAGGTGGTCGAGGTGCTCGGCGAGGAGCACGGCCGCTGGGCGGCGGACCTCTTCGCCGTGACCGACGAGGGCACCTTCGAGCACGGGACCTCCACCCTGCAGCTGCGGCACTTCCCGAGCACCGAGATCGACCGGACCCGGCTCGCCCACGTCCGCGCCCGGCTCCTGGCGGCGCGCGACCTCCGGCCGCGTCCCGGCATCGACGACAAGGTCGTCGCGGCGTGGAACGGCCTCGCGATCAGCGGTCTCTGCGACGCGGGCCTGCTCCTCGGCGAGCAGGAGTACGTCGACGCGGCGGTCGCCGCCGGCGAGCTGCTGGAGCGCCTCCACCTGACCGAGGCCGGCCTGCTGCGCGTCTCGCGGGACGGCGTGGCCGGCCCGCACGCCGGCGTACTCGAGGACCACGGCTGCGTGGCTTCGGGCTTCCTCTCCCTGGTGCAGGCGACCGGCGACCCCCGTTGGCTGACCCTCGCGACGCGGCTCCTCGACGAGGCCCTCTCCGGGTTCCGCGCGCCCGACGGCGGGTTCTTCGACACCCACGCCGAGGCCGAGGCCCTGGTCGCGCGGCCCCGCGACCCCGGCGACAACGCGTCGCCGAGCGGCTTCAGCAGCATGGTCCACGCCCTCGTGACCGCGCACGCGCTGACCGGCGAGGGTCGCTACCGCGACGCCGCCGAGGAGGCGCTGGCCACCGTCGCTCAGCTCGCGGAGCGCGCCCCGAGGTTCGCCGGCTGGTCACTCGCCGCGGCCCACACCATGCTCGACGGTCCGCTCGAGGTCGCGGTCGTCGGTCCTGCCGGGCCCGAGCGCGACGCCCTCGCGCACCGCGCCCGGCGGCTGCCCGGTGCGGTGGTCGTCGTCGCGGACGGCCCGCGTGACGACGTACCCCTGCTGGTCGGGCGCGACGCCGTCGACGGGAAGCCGGCCGCCTACGTCTGTCGCGGCTTCGTCTGCGAGCGTCCGGTGACCTCGCCCGACCAGCTCCCGGCCACCGGATGACCGAGCGGTGGCGCTCCGGCCTGTCGCTGCTCATCAGCGTGGTCGTCTTCGCGGCGGTCGTCCTGTGGTTCCCGGCGGGCGGCCCCGCGAACCTGCGCCGGGTGCTCGGTCTCGGTGGCGAGCATCCGCTGGGCGACCCCGCCGACGTGCCGCCGGGCGGCACCTACGCGTTCGTCGCCCACCAGCCCGGCCACCCCGACGACCCCGTCGCCTGGGACCCCTGCCGGGAGATCCACTACGAGATCAACCCCGACGGCGCGCCCGACGACGCGGACGAGACCGAGGACTTCGTCGCCGAGGCGGTCCACGTGGTCTCCCACTACACCGGCCTGCGCTTCGTGTACGACGGCCGGACCGATCGCCGCCCCGCGTGGGACCGCGAGGTCGTGCCCGCTCTCGCGGCCCGGGAGCCGGTGCTGATCGCCTGGGCCACGGAGGACGAGGTGCCGCAGCTCGAGGACGACGTGGCCGGTGTGGATGGTTCGCTGCCCGTGCCCGTGCAGCCCGAGGGCTGGCTCCGCTTCGTCACGGGTGAGGTGACCCTCGACTCCGACGCGTTCGCCGAGATGGACACGGTGCTGGGGGACGACGGCGAGGAGCGCGCGGTGTTGCTGCACGAGCTCGGCCACCTGGTCGGGCTCGACCACGTCGACTCCACCAGGGAGCTGATGTACGCCGACAACATCGGCCGCCGCGACTTCGGCACGGGCGACCTCAACGGGCTCGTGCGGCTCGGCACCGGCCGCTGCTCCTGAAACGACTAGGAGGCCGACCTCCGCACCTCGTTGAGCACGGTGATCTTCTGCCAGATCTTCCGGCTCAGGGAGGTCGTCAGCGTCTCGATCGTCGACACGGTGTCCAGCACGACGGCGTCGCGCGACTCCTCCGCGGTCAGGGCGGCGGTCTTGCCGATCATGCTGAGGAGCTCCGAGCAGTAGTCGAGGTAGTGCTCGAGCTCCTCGAACGACAGCTCCATCGCGGGGCTCACCGACGTCGGGGTGAAGGTGGTGCGGAGCCGCTCCGGGTCCTTGTTGAGCTGGTGCATGTCGACGATGTGGGCGAGCGAGCGCAGCTCGTGGAGCAGGGTCAGCGACTCGGCCCGCCGCAGCCGCTCCGGCACCGTGTAGAGGAACCAGATCGCGATCGCCGAGAACACCACGTCGTTGACGGCGCTCTCGAGGAGCGGGAGCCAGTCGACGCCGCGCTCGGGCCCGTCCTCCAGTGCGGAGTGCAGGGCGAGGGCCAGCAGCGCCACCGTGGCGACCACGATCACCGCCACGACGAGGCGCGACAGCACCCGCACGATGCGCATCCGGTTGCGGTTGAGCTCGGAGCTGGCGGCCACCTCGCCGGCGAGCGTGAGCAGGTCGCCCGAGACGCCGTAGAGCCCGCGGGTGGGGAAGCGCGCGCCGATGCGGGCGCGCAGCTCCTCCAGTGTCGACAGGACCGGTGCCGCCTCCAGCCGCTCCAACGCGATGGCCACGGCCGCAGCCTAGGGCGTCCCCGGCTCGTAGCATGGGCAACGTGACCGGCCTGCTCCTCGAGTGTGAGCACTTCGACCGGGAGGAGTGCCGGTCCTGCACCTGGATCCGCCGGCCGTACGACGACCAGTTGGCCGCCAAGGACCAGCTCACCCGGGCGCAGCTCGCGGCGGTCCTGGGGGACCGACCCGCGCCCGCCTGGCTGCCGCCGGTGGCGAGCTCACCGAGCGGCTTCCGGACCAAGGCGAAGATGGTCGTCGGCGGCAGCGTCGAGACCCCGACGCTCGGCCTGTGGAGCTCCGACCGCGGGTTCGTGGACATCCGCGACTGCGCCCTCCACACGCCGGGGATCCGGGAGTCGCTGCCCGTCCTGGCCGACTTCGTCACGCGAGCGGCGCTGCCGCCGTACGACATCTCGACGCGGAGCGGCGAGGTCAAGCACGCCCTGGTGACCGAGTCACCCGCCGGCGAGCTGATGGTGCGCTGGGTGCTGCGCTCGACCGCCGCCGAGAGCCGGATCCGCAAGCACCTGCCCTGGCTGCTCGACGCACTGCCGACCCTGCGCGTGGTCACGCTCAACCTCCAGCCGGTGCACGCGGCGGTGCTCGAGGGTGAGCGCGAGGTGGTGCTCACCGACCAGGGCACGCTGCCGATGGAGGTGAACGGGCTGACGCTGCACCTCGGCCCGCGCAGCTTCTTCCAGACCAACACCGAGGTCGCGGCCGCGCTCTACCGCACCGCCCGTGCATGGGTCGACGAGGTGGCCCCGGCCACGGTGCACGACCTCTACTGCGGGGTCGGCGGCTTCGCGCTCCACCTCGCCGCGCCGGGCCGGCGGGTGACCGGCGTCGAGATCAGCGCCGACGCGATCGCCGCTGCCGACCGCGGCCGAGCCGACGCGGGGCTGTCCAGCGAGCAGGTGGCGTTCGTCGCGGCCGACGCGACGTCGTACGTCCCGGCCGAGCGCCCCGAGCTCGTGGTCGTCAACCCGCCCCGGCGCGGCCTGGGCAGCGAGCTCGCCCGTCGGTTCGAGGAGTCCGGCCCGCCGGCGATCCTCTACTCCAGCTGCAACCCCGAGACGCTCGCCCGCGACCTGGCGACGATGCGCTCCTACCGCCCGGAGCGGGCCCAGGTGCTCGACATGTTCCCGCAGACCGCCCACCTCGAGGCGCTGGCCCTGCTGGTCAGAGCCCGTCAGGAGACCTAGCGCAGCGAGTAGGTGGCGAGCGAGACGCCGACGTAGTGCGTCGTGAACGCGATGATCGTGAAGGTGTGGAACACCTCGTGGAAGCCGAACCACCGCGGGGACGGGTCGGGCCACTGGAAGCCGTAGACCAGCCCGCCCACGGTGTAGAGGGCCCCGCCGACGGCGATGAGCACGAAGACCGCGACGCCGACACCGACGCCGAGTGCGAGTGCGCCGTCGAAGAACGCCGGGATGAAGAAGAGCGCCGCCCACCCCATCGCGATGTAGATCGGCGCGGACAGCCACCGGGGCGCGCTCGGCCAGAAGACCTTGAAGAAGATGCCGAGGACCGCGGCGGTCCACACGACCGAGAGCAGGAGCACCCGGTTGGTGCCGTCGAGCAGGATCAGGCTGAACGGCGTGTAGGAGCCTGCGATCAGCAGGAAGATGTTGGAGTGGTCGAACCGGTTGAGGATCCGCCACGTCCTCGGTGACCAGGTGCCGCGGTGGTAGATCGCGGAGACGCCGAAGAGCAGGAGCGCAGTGGCCGCGAAGAGCGCCGAGCCGATGCGCGTCGTGGGGGTCGGCGAGAGACAGACCAGCACGATGCCGGCGGCGAGGATCAGGGGCGTCGACCCCGCGTGCAGCCAGCCCCGCAGCTTCGGCTTGACCTCGCGGGCCTTGTCGCCGATCTGCTCCAGGCCCGCACGGACGCGGTCGTTCGCGCTGCTCAGTGCCTGGTTCATGACGCCAGGCTATCCGCCTGCCCCTGGGCTCGGGATGTCCGTGTCGACGTGACCATGGACACCCCGAGCGCCACGAGGGTCAGTGCGTGTGCGGCGGGACGATCGCGCCCTCGGAGGGCTGCACGATCACGAAGCCCTGGCCGGCGAACGCGACCTGGAAGGCCTCGCCCGAGCCGCGCCCGATGAGGGCGCCCGCGGTGAACGACTTGTTGATCGAGGTCTGCAGCTCGATCGACCACGCGACGATGGCGTCGGTGTCGGCGAAGGTCGGCGCCTCCGCCGCGTTGAGGACCACCGGGTCGCCGTCGGTCGTGATCGCGACCCAGCCGGTGCCGCGCAGCGTGGTGTTGAAGAGGCCACCGGCCGCGATGCTGCCGCCCTTGACGCGCTCGACGTTCCAGTCCAGGCCGGCCGAGAACGCGAGCACGTGCGAGCCGTTGATCGACACGCCGCTGTTGCTGAGGTTGAGGATGTGGACGTTCTCCGCGCCGTTGGCCAGGAAGACGTCACCCGCGCCCTCGACACGCATGAGCGAGAGACCCTCGCCGGTCAGCGCCTTCTTCAGGAAGCGCCCGGCGCCGCCGCCCTGGTAGTTGAACGACACCTGGCCCTGGTAGGCCACCATCGCGCCCTGGCGAGCCATGAACGGCTCCACGATGCGCACGCGCAGCAGCTTGCTGTTCTGCAGCGACGGTCCGACGTTGTCCTCCTTCTCGGAGAACCGCCCGTCGACCAGGTCGCCGGAGATGCCCGGCATGGCCGAGCCACCGGAGTACGACGGCGGCTGCGCCGCGGGTGCCTCGGCCTGCCACGGCTGCGCCGCGGGTGCCTCGGTCTGCCACGGCTGTGCCGCGGGCGCCTCGGCCTGCCACGGCTGTGCCGCGGGAGCCTCGGCCTGCCACGCCGGGGGCGCCTCGGCGGCCGGTGCCTCGTGCCACGGCTGCTCCGCCGCGGGTGCCTCGGCCGGTGCCTCGGCTGCCGGTGCCTCGGCGGGTGCCTCCGCCGGCTGCTCCATCGGCGGCGGCGAGCCCACCACGCGCGTCTCCATCATGAAGGCGTCGTCGGCGGGGGAGGACTCCATCGAGCCGTCCGGCCGGTCGGCCGGCTGCTCCGCCTCCTGCTGGGCCTCCTGCTGGGCCTCCTGCTGGGCCTCCTGCTGGGCCTCCTGCTGGGCCGGCTGCTCGGCCTGCTGTGCGGTGTGCTGCTCCGCGGTCTGCTCCGCGCCCTGCGCAGAGGGTTCCTCGGGTGCGTTGAGGGGCGCCACCGACTGCACGCCGCTGTCGGAGACGTGCTCGGTCCACTGGGTGCCGTCCCAGTAGCGGAGCTCGTGTCGGCCGGTCGGGTCCGGGTGCCAGGCTGCGGCAGTCATGCGCGTTCCTCTCGAAGGGTCAGTCAACTCGCTGCGGCCATCGTGGCAGCCCGCGCAACCGTCGAGGAAGGACCCGCCGGGGATCGGCCCCCTCGCGACCAGCGCAATGGCTACCATCGGGGCGTGGTCGACTGGAAGCGGGGCGCGCGCCGGGTGCTCTACCCCGCCTACGAACGCCGCGTCCTGCGCCGGATGCCCGACAACCTCCCGAAGCACGTCGGGGTCATGCTCGACGGCAACCGCAGGTGGGCGAAGGCGGTCGGCCGCGACACCGCGCACGGCCACCGCGCCGGCGCCGCGAACATCGAGCCGCTCCTCACCTGGTGCGAGGAGATCGGCATCGAGGTCGTGACGCTGTGGCTGCTGTCGACCGACAACCTCCACCGGCCGGCGAAGGAGCTCGAGCAGCTCCTCGAGATCATCGAGGACGCGGTCGACAGCCTGGCCGACCAGCGCCGCTGGCGGCTCAACCCGGTCGGCGCCCTCGACCTGCTGCCCGACGGCACCGCCTCGCGGCTGAAGACAGCGGCGGAGGCGACGTCCGAGGTCGAGGGGATGATCGTCAACGTCGCGGTCGGCTACGGCGGGCGCCGGGAGATCGCCGACGCCGTACGCTCCCTGCTCCACGAGCACGCGGCCAAGGGCACCTCGCTCGAGGAGCTCGCCCAGATCATCGACGTCGAGCACATCGCCGACCACCTCTACACCAAGGGCCAGCCCGACCCCGACCTGGTGATCCGCACCTCGGGGGAGCAGCGGCTCGGCGGCTTCCTGCTCTGGCAGAGCGCGAAGTCGGAGTTCTACTTCTGCGAGGCCTACTGGCCCGACTTCCGGCGCGTCGACTTCCTGCGCGCCATCCGTGCCTACGCCCTGCGCGAGCGCCGCTTCGGCTCCTGAGTAGCCTCGCCGGGTGACCACCCCCGAGCGGCCGGCCAAGCCGGCCAAGCCGACCACCGAGCTGACCGTCACCTCGACGGAGCGGCTCGGACCCGCGATGCTCCGACTCCGGTTCGCCGGTGACCTGGCGGCCTTCGAGGGGGTCGACGACACCGACCGCTACGTGAAGCTCCTGTTCACCCCCGACGGCTCCCCGGACCTGTCGACGATGGCCGACGGCGAGCGCAGCTCGGTGCGCAGCTACACCGTGCTCGAGCTCGACGTCGCCGCCGGCACCCTCGCGATCGACTTCGCGCTCCACGGCAGCGGTTTCGCGATGCGCTGGGCACGCGACGTGCAGCCCGGCGCGACGATCACCGTGCAGGGCCCGGGCTCGGGCTACTCGCCCGACCCCACGGCCGACTGGCACCTCCTCGTCGGCGACGACGCGGCGCTGCCGGCCGTCCGGCAGGCGCTCGCTGTCCTGCCCCCCGACGCCCAGGGGTACGCCGTCCTGCTCGTCGGCAGCCGGGCCGAGGAGCTGCCGCTGCCCGCCCCCGCCGGGGTCGAGGTCCGCTGGTCGCACCGCGACGGGGGAGCCGGGCTCGCGGACGCCGTACGGGAGCTGCCGTGGCGGGAGGGCCGCGTCGACGTGTTCGTGCACGGCGAGGCGCAGGCCGTCATGCAGGAGATCCGGCCCTACCTGCGCGAGCGGGGCGTCGACCCGCGCGGGGCATCGATCTCCGGCTACTGGAAGCGCGGGCTGGTCGACGAGGAGTTCCGGAAATGGAAGCGGGAGCTCGCCGCCGCCGAAGCGAGCTGACGAGCCCCCGCGATCCCGCTGGGTGGAGATCAGTCGTCGTAGGCGGCGACCTCCGTGGTGTCCATGTACTGGCAGCCCGCGTAGTCGCTCGGGCAACCGCTCCAGTCAGGGACCTGCGGCGACTTCATGACGTACTTGATCGCGCCCACGTTCGCCTTCGGTGAGGAGAGCGGGAGGTCGACCATGCTGCCGCGGTCGTCGGGCGTGAACGTGCCCGACTCGACCGGCGAGCCCCACGGGCCGTCGGGCGTGGCCGCGACGTAGATCGCGTAGTCGGCCGTCGAGGAGCTGCCCGGGTCGCCACAGGTGGCGGTCGGGTTGACCCCGAAGCCGGTGACCGTGATGGTCTCCGGCAGCTCGATCACGATCTGCTTCGGCTTGACCTTCGTCGGGTCGGTGCCCGGCGCTCCGTCGTCACCGAAGGTGGTGCTGCCCCAGCCCGACCCCTGCGAGAGGTCGATCGCGCCCTCAGGACCGCACGCGGGGGCGTAGTTCGGACCGGTGAAGCTCGCGATGCTGGCACCGCCGCTGGTCGAGGCCCAGTCGCGTCGGAGCACGGCGTCGAACGTCGCCGTACCGCCGGCCGTGACCGTCACGGAGTCCGCGTCGGGCTCGTAGCCGTCGACCGACGCCACGATCTTCGGCCAGGTGCCGGAGACCACGTCGTCGATCTGGTAGGTGCCGTCGGCGTCGGTCACGGCGGAGTACTCGCTGTGGCCGCTGATCTTGACCACGGCACCCGCGAGCGGGTTGCCGTTGCCGTCCTCCACGGTGCCGGCGATCGAGCCGGTCGGGGTGCCCGCCGGCGGCGGGGTGTGGAAGTCGGCGACCGGCGCTGCGTCGGAGCCGTCCTCGGAGCCCGCGTAGAAGCCCATGCCGCGGTCGGCGAAGTGCTGCCAGAGGGCGTCGTAGTGGTCGCCGCCGTACATGGCCTGGTCGGCCGCGATGATGGCGTCACGCATGTCGAGCAGCGACGGGTCGTCGGCCGAGAGGCGCATGCCCTCGGTCACGATGCCCATCGTCACCTTGTGACCGAGGTCGGTGCGGATGTCGAACAGGGTCTGGGCCCAGACCTCGCCGACGTCGTGCACCTCGGTGCCAATCTGGCCGTCGCCCACGTCGTCGTAGGTGTAGCCACCGTCGTCGCCGGTGAGCTGCACGCACTTCGGTGCGCTCTCGCCGACACCGCAGTCGATCGCCTCGGTGCGGGTCACGGACTTGTTGCGCGCCAGGTAGAGGTCGAGCGTCAGCTCGCCCGGGTCCGACGTGTTGGTGGTGTAGCCGTGGGTGAGCAGGTAGTCGAAGGCGTAGAAGTCGCCCCAGCCCTCACCCATGCCACCGGCCTGGTAGCTGTTGAGCGTCGAGTGGTTGTTGGCGTTGACCACCAGTCGGTTCGACAGACCGTGGGTGAACTCGTGGCCGACGGTCAGGAAGTCGTCGCTCGAGCTCGCCGCGATGTACGGGTTGTCGTTGAGGTACATCTGCATCGTCGGCTTGTGGCCGTCGGGCGGGGTGTTGAAGTTGGCGTTGTTGACGTGGTCGCCGTCCGGGAAGCCGTTGGCGGTGTTGGCACCGTCGATGGCGTTGAGGTTGACCGAGTCGTGGTCGGAGCTGGTGAAGTTGCCGCTGCCCCGGTCGAAGCCGAAGGGCGCCTTGGACAGCCAGTCGGCGTAGCGGCTCATGACGTAGAGACCCTGGATGGCGTCCTGCGCCATGTTGGTCTGCCACGACTTGGCCTTGTTGGGGTTCCACGTGCACTTGTAGTGCTTGCTGCAGCCGTACTCGCCCTTGGCCGTCTTGAACGGCTTGAGCCGCAGCCGCTTGGCGTCACGCAGCGACCGGGGCACCCGGGTGTGCTCGTTCTTGTCGCGCTTGTTGTTGTCGTTGAGGTCGGGCCACACGGTGGCGTACTTGCCCTTGGGGAAGCTCGCGTGCTTGTTGAGGAAGCCCAGCTTGATCAGGTTGACGTGGTGGATCCGCCCGCCCGAGTCGGTGCCGGTGGCGCCCGGGTAGTTGTCGTGGACGTAGGCGTCGCCGGAGCCCTCGAAGTCGATCGTCGAGCGACGGTAGAGGGTGGCGCCCGAACGCGCGTCGATGACGTGCTCGTAGGCCGCCGTCGACCCGGGCTGGGTGAACGTCAGCCACGCCGGGCGCAGGCCCTCGGGGGTGATGAACCAGACCCGCTCGGCGGAGGAGCCCGGGCGGAGGTCGGGGTGGGCGAGCCGGGCGTCGGTCACTGCCTTGTCGATGGCGGTGCTGCTGCTGATCCGCGCGGCCGGAGCCTTGCGGGCCAGCACGCCGAGGCGGCTGACCGGGGCGCCCTGCACCGCGATCAGGCGACCCGACTTGTCGACGTGGGCACGCAGGCCGTTGCCGAACACGCGCGCGCCGGCGATCTGCTGGGCCCAGTAGACGTGCGTGATGCCGTTGATGTCGGTGTACTGACGGGTCCTGACCAGCGTCGAGAGGTCACCCTTCTCGAGGCCGAAGGCCGCGAGGTGGTCACTGACGTAGCGCAGGGCGACGGCGCTGGCCGAGCGGCTGCTCGGACCGGTGAGCGGCTTGCGTGCCGCGACCTGGTCCGGGGTGCCGGTGACCGGGTCGATCGCGACGATCGCACCGGGGCCGAGGGAGCGGCTGAAGCGGCTGACCGCCTTGCCGTTGGCCTTGACCTGCTTGCGGTCGAGCACCGCACGCTGGTCGCCGCCGACGTGTCGCACGTCGTAGCTCCCGAGTCGCTCGGCGTCGCTCGACCGGGTCACCTGGTGCCCGGGCGTCCGTGCGGCGGGGGCCGCGCCGTCCGAGGGGCCCGTGACGCCCACGCCGGCGACCGCGATCGCGGTCACCGCCCAGACGCTGAGCCACCTCTTGCGGCTTGATGATCGTGCTGACGACAACTTCATTCCGTCCCTCCCGACAATGGGGTCCGTTGAGTTTTCACGAAGCCGGCCGATGACCGACCTTCGCACCCTAAGCGGACGTCCTGTCGGGCGCGCAGTACTTCGCCGGAAATTCTTCGTCAGTCCAACGCCGCGTTGTAGGAGGCGTTGGTCTGGAGGTACGACGTCCGCACGACCGCGCCGCCGTCGAGGGACTGCACCCGGATCCGCTTCGCCGGGCACGCGACCGCGATGCGCTTCACCACCACGGTGATGTCCTTGTACTTGCCCGCGCCGAGCGAGGGCGTCACGTAGCTGCCCGCGACGGCCGCGGCCGTGATGACCGTGGTGCCCGCCTTGACGGTGACCGTGAAGGAGCCCGAGCAGCCGTCGGTCTCGCCGACCCGCAGCCCGATCGGGTGCGCCGTGGTGCCGTTGTTCTTGAGCCGCACCCGGAACGACGCCGACTGCCCCACGTTGAGGGCGGGCGAGCTCGCCGTCTGTCCGTCGACCGGGCCACCGATCATCGGCTGCGAACCCTGGGTGGCGAACAGCTCGAACCCACTGGTGCCGTTGAGCGGGGCCGCGGTGTTGGTCTGCGTCGACACCTTCTCGATGAGGCCGTCGACAGACGAGAGCAGGCTGACGTCGACCGCCGAGGTCACCTGCCCGGCGACGGTCGGGGTCACGCGCAGCTCGTAGGTCACGGTCTTCGCCGGCAGGATCGTGCCGGTCACGAAGTTGCCCGCGCCGTCGGTCGGAAGCACGTGGGCGCCCACGCCGGTCGACCACACCTGGGCGGTCGCGGCCGCGCCCGACGGGTCGAGCCTGAACTTGTACGACGTCGCCTGGCCGTCCTCGTTGACCACGCCGAGCTTGTACTTCATCACCGTGCCGCTGGTCTTCACCGTGCGGGTCACGAGGTGGCCCTTGCCGGTGTAGAGGCTGCCGATGCCGAGGATCTTCAGGTCGGACTTCGGCACGCCGACCCCGGTCAGGTCGACCGTCGTGGACGTGAGGGCGTCGGTCGGGATGCCGAGGAAGGCGTCCTTCTCACCGACCGTCGTCGGGGCGAACCGCACGTCGATCGTGCACGAGTCGTCGGGGGCGACCGTCGTGCCGCCGCAGTGGTCGGCGCCGATGACGAACTGGTCGTGGTCGACGCCGCCGATGAAGGCGCTGCCGACACTGAGCCCGGTGTTGCCCACGTTGGACACCGTCAGCGTCGTGGTGCTGCTGGTGGTGCCGCGGTCGACGCTGCCGAAGTCGACCTCGTCGTCGGAGACCTGCGGCACCGGCGTGATCCCCACGGCCGTCAGCGAGACCGTGGTCGGAGACCCGGTGGCGTTGTGCGGGATCGACAGCGAGCCGGTCTTCGTGCCGCGCGAAAGCGGCTGGAAGCCGAGGGTCACGCCGCAGTGGTCGCCGGGGCTGACGGTGTGCCCGGAGCACCCGTCGCCGACGACGAAGAAGTCGGAGGGGCCGGTGAGCGCCGCAGTGCCGACCACCAGGTCCGCGGTGCCGCTGTTCGTGAGCGTGACCAGCCGCTCCGCGCCCTGGCCGAGGCGCACCTCGCCGAAGTCGACCGCGGTGGTCGAGGGGTCGGCGACCGGGGCGAGCCCGACACCGGACAGCGTGATCACGCTGGGGCTGTTGGCGCCGTTGTGCGGGAGCGTGAGGGTGGCGGACTTGCTGCCGGCCGAGCCGGGGTTGAACCGCACCGAGATCGAGCAGCTGGCGCTCGGCGCGACGGTCGCGCCGACGCAGGAGCTGTTCATCAGGTCGAAGGCACCCGGGTCGGCGCCGCCGAAGGAGAGGTCGCCCGGTCGCATCGGGTCGTTGCCGATGTTGGTGACGGTGACGGTGACGGGCGCGGACGGGTGGGCGACCGCGACCGCACCGAAGTCGCGCGACGGCGGGTTGAGCGAGGCGACCGCGCGCGTGCCGAACCCGCTCAGGCCGATCGTCGTCGCGGGACCGGCGTCGTTGGCGAAGCTGAGCGTCGCGAGCTTCGACCCACGGCTCGTCGGGTCGAACTGCACCGTGGCGAGGCAGGAGTCACCGGGGGCGACGGTCGCGCCGCTGCAGCCGTTGGACGGGGCGACGACGAACTGGTCGGCGTTGGTGCCGGTCAGCGAGGCGGCGCCGAGGTTGAGGCTCGCGTCGCCGTTGTTGGTGAGGGTGACCGTGAGCGGAGCCGATGCGGGGCCGACGGGCTGGTCGCCGTACGCCAGGGTGGAGGTGTCGGCGCTGATGGTCGGACGGAGCCCGCTGCCGGTGAGGGCGACGGCGCGCTCGACGCCGGAGGTGCTGGCGACGTGCAGCGTGGCCGAGCGGGGACCGCGGGCGCCGGGGGTGAACCGCACCGAGACGGTGCAGGTGTCGCCCTTCGCCATGACCAGGCTGCCGCAGTCGCTGCTCGCGATGGTGAAGTCGCCGGACTGCGGGCCGTCGATCGTCGGTGCGCTGCCGGTCATCGGGCCGTTGCCGGTGTTGGTCACGGTGACGACCTGGGTGGCGGTCGCGACGCCGAACCGGGTGGCGGGGAAGTCGAGCGCGGAGGTCGACAGGTTGGGGTAGCCCCGCGTCCCGAAACCGTTGAGCGAGAACGACATCGGCGGTCCGCCGATGGTCGTGGGGATGGTCAGGACGCCGGCCTTGAGCCCCATGGACGTCGGGGCGAAACGCATGGTGACGGTGCAGCTGCCGCCCGGGTTGACGGGGAAGCCGGGGTTGCAGGTGCCGCCCTGGATCTGGAATTGGGCCGCCGACGGGCCGGTCACGCTCGGCGAGCCGTTGACCGCGAACGACGTCGGACCGGCGTTGCTGATCGTCTGGGTGAACGTGCCGGAGGTCGAGCCGACCGCCACGCCCCCGAACTGGCGGGCGGTGGTCGGGTTGAAGGTGATGCCGGGCGTGCCGGTGACGCCGGTGCCGCTGAGGCCCACGGTGGCCGTGGTGCCGGTGCCGACCACCGTCAGCGTGGCGTTGAGGGCGCCACTGGTGCTGGGCCGGAACCACACCAGTCCGGTGCACTGCTCGCCGGGGGCGAGGGGCTGCGGGCAGTTGAGGTCGTAGACGTAGTTCGTCGCCGGGACGCCGAAGGTGTCCTGCCCGATGACCTGCGAGACGTTGCCGGTGTTGGTGATCGTGAACGAGGACGGGCCGGCCGTCGAGCCCACGGGGAAGGAGCCGAAGCCGAGGCTCGAGGGCGAGGTCGAGATCGTCTTGACCTGGGCGCTGCCGGTGCCGGACAGCGGCACGACCACGTCGGGCTGGCCGGCCGCGGAGAGGGTGAGCGTCGCGTTCTTGCCGCCGGTGGCGGTCGGGCGGAAGTAGACCTGGAGCGAGCACGGCACGGTGCCGATGCGCTCCGCGAACTGGCAGCTGTCGTCGACGGCGAACTGGTTGGCGTTGGTGCCGCTGATGGTCGCGCTCGTCCAGGCGACGTCGCCGACACCGGTGTTGGACACCACCAGGGGGCTGCGGGTGCTGGCGCCGACCACGGTGGCGGGGAAGGTGATCGACGGGGTGGAGGCGACCATCGTCGCCGTACCGGTCGAGCCGGTCAGCGGCACGGTCACCGCGGAGCCGGCGTCGCTCGGGATGCTCAGCGTGGCCGACTTCGCGCCGGCGACGGTCGGGCGGAAGCGCACCGTGACCGTGCACGAGTCTCCGGGGACGACCTCGTCCGCGAGGGCGCAGGTGTCGCCGATGACGGAGAACTGGCTGGCGTCGGAGCCCGTCACCGTCGCGTCGCCGATGTCGGCGGCGATGACGCCGTTGCTCGTCACGGTGATGTCGCGCGTGCGGGAGTCGCCCACGGCCGTCGTGGCGAACGACCCCGAGCCGCCGGTCGTGATGTGGGGCAGGCGCGTGATCGCCGACAGGGTGACGGAGAGGGCCGGTCCGACGCTCGACGGGACCGACATCGTGGCGGACCGTGCCCCCGGCGTCGCGGCGGCGAAGTCGACGGTGATGGTGCAGTGGTCCCCGGGACCGAGAGTGGTCGACCCGCCGGAGCCGCCACCGCAGGTCTCGCTGGCCCAGAAGCTGGCCTTGTCGGGGCCGCTGATCGACGGCGAGCCGACCACGGCGTCGGCGTCGCCGTTGTTGATCACGTCCACCGCCCGCGTGGTGGTGCCCGGACCGGGCGTCACCGGGCCGTAGGTCAGCGCCGCGGTGGACAGCTCGAGGTCGCCGGCCGCATCGGCCCGGGCGGCGAGCAGCGCCGGCGTACCGCTGAGGAGGAGGAGCAGGGCAAGCGACAGCACCGGTCGCGACGCGGGAGCACGCATGGCGGGACGGTAGGGCAGGCCGGCGGTGCCGCGGAGCCGTATCGACAAAGGTTTGCCCAGCACCGCCCGATATCGTCGGGACACGTGACTCTCGCCGGCCTCGCAGACCTCGTCCTCGCCGACCCCGCCCTGGCGACGGCGCTGGCGGACGCGGCCGACGGCCGGCTCCCCGCGCACGAGCTCACCGGCCCCGTGCCGCTGCGGCCGTTCGTGGTGGCGGGACTGGCCCGGGTGGGCCGGCCGGTCCTCGCCGTCACGGCCACGACGCGCGAGGCCGAGCAGCTGGTGGAGGAGCTCGGCGACCTGCTCGACCCCGAGACCGTCGCCTACTACCCGAGCTGGGAGACCCTGCCGCACGAGCGGCTCAGCCCGCGCAGCGACACCGTCGGCCGGCGCCTCGCCGTGCTGCGCCGGCTCTGCCACCCCGGCAGCGACCCGGGCACCGGCCCGATCTCGGTGGTCGTCGCGCCGGTCCGCTCGGTGCTGCAGCCACAGGTGAAGGGCCTGGGCGACCTCGCCCCCGTCGAGCTCGCGGCCGGTGCGTCCGCCGACCTCGACGACGTGGTGGCGGGGCTCGTCGGGGCGGCGTACTCCCGGGTCGACCTCGTCGAGAGGCGCGGTGAGTTCGCCGTGCGCGGCGGCATCGTCGACGTCTTCCCGCCGACCGAGGAGCACCCGCTGCGGGTGGAGTTCTGGGGCGACGAGGTGGAGGAGATCCGTTCCTTCGCCGTGGCCGACCAGCGCACGATCTCCACGCAGGAGCGGCTCTGGGCGCCGCCGTGCCGTGAGCTGTTGCTGACCGACGAGGTGCGCGCCCGCGCTGCCGAGCTCGGCCGTGCCCACCCCGAGCTCCGCGAGATCACCGACAAGCTGGCCGAGGGCATCGCCGTCGAGGGGATGGAGGCGCTCGTCCCCGTCCTCGTCGACGAGCTGGAGCTGCTCGTCGACCTGATGGCCGACGGCACCCAGGTGCTCGTGCTCGACCCCGAGCGCGCCCGCGCCCGCGCCCACGACCTCGTCGCCACGAGCGAGGAGTTCCTCGGTGCCTCCTGGGCGGCGGCCGCCGCTGGCGGACAGGCCCCCGTCGACCTGCAGGCGGCGTCCTACCGCGAGCTCGCCGACGTACGACAGCACGCGCTGGACCACGCCCAGTCCTGGTGGACCTTCTCGCCCTTCGGCATCGACGAGGAGGGGGGCGAGGGGCCAGGGGTGATCGCCGCCCGACCGGCCGAGCCCTACCGCGGCGAGGTGGAGCGTGCGTTCGCCGACATCGCGCGCTGGCGGGCCGACGGCTACCGCGTGGTCGTCGTCCACGCCGGGCACGGCCCGGCACAGCGGATGGTCGAGGCGCTGGGGGAGCGCGACGTCCCGGCCCGGCTGGTCGACGCCCTGCCGGCGGGGACCGCCCCGGACGCCGACGTCGTGACCGTGACGTGCGGCAACCTGGCGCACGGCCTGGTCGACGACGGCCGACGGCTCGTGGTGCTGACGGGTGAGGACATCGTCGGCCAGAAGGCCTCGACCCGCGACATGCGCGCGATGCCGACGAGGCGGAAGCGGCAGATCGACCCGCTCGAGCTCAAGCCCGGCGACTTCGTGGTCCACGAGCAGCACGGCGTCGGCCGGTTCCGCGAGATGCGGCAGCGCGAGATCAAGGGCGTCACCCGCGAGTACCTCATCCTCGAGTACGGCGCCTCCAAGCGCGGCGGTCCTCCCGACCAGCTGATGGTGCCGGCGGACGCCCTGGACCAGGTGACGAGGTACGTCGGCGGCGAGCACCCCAGCCTCGACCGGCTCGGCGGTGGCGACTGGACCAAGCGCAAGAACCGCGCCCGCAAGGCCGTCCGTGAGATCGCGGCCGAGCTGATCAAGCTCTACGCGGCCCGCCAGGCGACGCAGGGCCACGCGTTCGGGCCCGACAGCCCGTGGCAGCGCGAGCTCGAGGACGCCTTCCCCTTCCACGAGACCCCCGACCAGCTGACCACCGTCGACGAGGTCAAGGCCGACATGGAGCGGACGGTCCCGATGGACCGGCTGATCTGCGGCGACGTCGGCTACGGCAAGACCGAGATCGCGGTGCGGGCGGCCTTCAAGGCGGTGCAGGACGGCAAGCAGGTCGCGGTCCTGGTGCCGACGACGCTGCTGGTCACCCAGCACCTGTCGACCTTCACCGAGCGGATGAGCGGTTTCCCGGTGGTCCTCAAGGGACTCAGCCGGTTCCAGACCGACAAGGAGGCCGCCGAGGTGCTCGCGGGTCTGGCCGACGGCACCGTCGACCTCGTCGTCGGCACGCACCGGCTGCTCAGCCCCGACACCCGCTTCAAGGACCTCGGTCTCATCATCGTCGACGAGGAGCAGCGCTTCGGGGTGGAGCACAAGGAGCAGATGAAGCGCCTCCGCACCAGCGTCGACGTGCTGAGCATGAGCGCGACCCCGATCCCGCGCACCCTGGAGATGGCCATCACCGGCATCCGCGAGATGTCGACGATCACGACCCCTCCGGAGGAGCGGCACCCGGTGCTCACCTACGTGGGTGGCTACGAGGACCGGCAGGTCGTGGCCGCCGTACGCCGGGAGCTGCTGCGCGACGGCCAGGTCTTCTACATCCACAACCGGGTGCAGTCGATCGAGAAGGCCGCCGCGCGGATCCGCGAGCTGGTGCCGGAGGCGCGGGTCGCGACCGCGCACGGACAGATGGGGGAGCACCAGCTCGAGCAGGTGATGCTCGACTTCTGGGAGAAGCGCTTCGACGTGCTCGTCTGCACCACGATCGTCGAGTCCGGGCTCGACGTCTCCAACGCCAACACGATGATCATCGAGCGGGCCGACACCCTCGGGCTCAGCCAGCTCCACCAGCTGCGCGGACGCGTCGGCCGGAGCCGCGAGCGCGCCTACGCGTACTTCCTCTACCCGACGGAGAAGCCGCTGACCGAGACCGCTCACGAGCGGCTCGCCACCCTCGCCCAGCACAGCGACCTCGGCGGCGGCATGGCGATCGCGATGAAGGACCTGGAGATCCGTGGTGCCGGCAACCTGCTCGGTGGCGAGCAGTCCGGCCACATCGCCGACGTCGGCTTCGACCTCTACGTCCGGCTCGTCGGCGAGGCGGTCCGCGACTTCCGCGACGATGCACCCGAGGTGCTCGACGAGGTCCGCATCGAGCTGCCCGTCGACGCGCACCTGCCGCACGACTACATCCCGAGCGAGCGGCTGCGCCTGGAGATCTACAAGCGGCTCGCGGAGGTGCGCACCGACGCCGACGTCGACGAGATCAACGAGGAGCTCCTCGACCGGTACGGCGAGCCGCCCATGCCGGTGGTGGCGCTGATGCTCGTCGCCCGGTTCCGCGCGCGGGTCCGCCAGGCGGGG
Source organism: Nocardioides candidus (assembly GCF_041321175.1). Lineage (NCBI taxonomy): Bacteria > Bacillati > Actinomycetota > Actinomycetes > Propionibacteriales > Nocardioidaceae > Nocardioides > Nocardioides candidus. The sequence goes on from NZ_JBGGWC010000001.1 coordinate 1,367,513, forward strand.
CTCAAGGAGATCACCGTGATGGGCAAGAACGTCCGGTTCGCGCCGGTGACCCTGCCGGACTCCAAGGTGGTCCGGCTGCAGCGGATGTATCCGAAGTCGATCGTGAAGACGCAACTGGAGTCGGTGCTCGTGGCGCGGCCCGGCACGCCTGGGCAGACCGGGCGCCCGATCGAGGGGGTCGCCCTGCTTGAATGGGCGCGCGGCGTGATCGACGCCGTGATCGACCCGGCTGATGGAGCGTAAGGGGACTCGAGCGTGATGAAGGTCGGACGGACCCTCGGGGTTCTCGCCGTGGCGGTCGGGATGAGCGCCACCGTGTCGGCGTGCGGCGACAACGTCATCGGCAGCGACGGGCCGCGCCCCGGCATCGCCGCCGACGTCGACGGCTCGGAGATCAGCCTCGACGACCTCGCCTCGGTGGTCGACGGCGTCTGCACGCTGCAGGCGGCCTCGGACACCGCCGCCACGAGCCGGTCGTTCGCGCAGACCTTCCTGCTCGAGGACTGGGTCCAGGCGCTCGTGATGAAGGAGTACGCCGACGACCACGACCTCGATGTCACGCCGCCGCCGTCCGGGCTCGAGCAGGCGCCGGGGTGGGACGACATCGACGAGAGCGACCGCGACGCCCTCGAGAGCTACGTCCAGGCGGCCGTCTACGCCAGCGCTGCCACCAAGCAGCTCGGCGACGGCGACGAGGTCGACCCGTCCGACTACGACATCTCCATCAACCCGAAGTTCGACCTGGCGCTCGACGGCACCAGCTGGGTGCCCGCCGGCAGCCAGCTCTCCGTGCCGGTGAGCAAGGCCGGCGCGGACGCCACCGCGCAGCCCTCCGACGAGGAGGTCCGGGCCCTGCCCGACGACCAGCTCTGCGGCAAGCGGCCCGCCGCGCCCGCCCCGACCGACGCGCTGCCCGTCCCGCAGCAGCAGTGAGCTGATGACGGCGTCGCCGGCGGACCCGCTCGCCGAGCTCGTCGCCGTCATGCGCCAGCTGCGGGCGGAGTGCCCGTGGAAGCGCGACCAGACCCACCGCTCGCTGTCGCGCTACCTGCTCGAGGAGACCTACGAGACCCTCGAGGCGATCGACTCCGGCGAGGCCACCGGTGACTGGGCGCACCTCCAGGAGGAGCTCGGTGACCTGCTGCTCCAGGTCGTCTTCCACGCGGTGATCGCGGAGCAGCGCGGCGAGTTCGACCTCGACGACGTCGCGCGCGACATCACCGCCAAGATGCGGCGCCGCAACCCCCACGTCTTCGGGCCCGGGGCCGGGGCACCGGACGCGCCGACCGACGCCGCCTCCGTCAACGAGCTGTGGGAGTCGGTGAAGGCCGAGGAGAAGCAGCGCGCGCACGTCACCGACGGGCTGCCGCCGGCGCTGCCGGCCCTGCTGTACGCCGACAAGGTCCTCGACCGTCTCGAGCGGGCCGGGCGCACCCCGACCAGGGGGACGGAGGAGATCGGCGACCGGCTGCTCGCCCTCGTCGCCGAGGCCCGCGCCGACGGGGTCGATCCCGAGCAGGCGCTGCGCGACGCCGTACGCCGACTGCTCTAGACCGGTCAGGGCCCGGAGACGGGAAATCCTGCTTTCTTCACCCATTCTCCAGCGGAGCCCGCCAAGGGTTGCGCATGATGCCGCCCATGCGTCTGAACCGCTCCCTGGTCGCCACCACCGTCGTCGCCGTCGCGGCCTCGCTCGCCGCCTTCCCGTCCGGCTCGGCCACGGCCAACGACCAGAAGCCGGTCCCTACCCACCGCATCGCGCACAAGAAGGCCGATCCTGACGCCGTGGCCGAAGGTGCGGCCGCCCAGGTGGTCTCGGCGCGCGCCCCCCAGCTCTACCTGAGCCGCTACGACAAGGTGCAGGCGCAGCCGACCCTCCGGTCCGGCCCCCTGCGCTTCGTGCCCTACCTGCGGACCTACAAGGGACTTCCCGTCGACGGAGGAGACTTCGTCGTCGTGGTGGACGGGGACGGCGACGTCGTCTCCACGAGCGTGGCGCAGACGGGGAAGGTCAGGCTGACGGACGTCAGCCCGTCGATCACCTCGTCCGCTGCGCGTTCGACCACGGCTGCCAAGGTGCGCGGCGCGCAGCTGAGCAGGAGCCGCCTGGTCGTGCTGCAGCGCGGCGCGCGATCCTCGCTCGCCTGGAAGACGACCGCCACCGGTCGTCGTGCCGGCCAGCCCTCCCGGCTGGACGTCTACGTCGACGCCGACAGCGGACGGGTCCTCGAGACCAAGGAGAACGTCGCCGCCGGCGACGGCCACGCGGCGTACTCCGGGCCGGACCCGCTCGCGCTCGGCACGACGCACACCGGCTCGACCTACTCGATGACCACCCCCGGCGCCAACACCCTGGTGTGCCAGGACGCGGACAACAACACGACCTTCTCCGGCCCGGACGACGACTGGGGCAACGGCGACGCCAGCGACCGTGAGACCGGTTGCGTGGACGCCCTCTACGCGGCGCAGCAGGAGCGGCTGATGCTGCGCGTCTGGCTGGGGCGCAACGGGATGAACGGCGCCGGCGGCTGGGTGCCGATCCGCGTCGGGCTGGACGACCTCAACGCCTTCTACGACGGCTACGAGGTCCAGGTCGGCCACAACTCCGTGGGCGACTGGATCGGGTCCCTCGACGTGATCGCCCACGAGTTCGGGCACGGCATCGACGACTCGACTCCTGGAGGCATCTCCGGCAACGGCACCCAGGAGTTCGTCGCCGACACCTTCGGGGCCTCGACCGAGGCCTACGACAACCAGCCGGCGCCCTACGACCAGCCCGACTACCTCGTGGGCGAGGAGATCGACCTCACCGGCGACGGGCCGATCCGGAACATGTACAACCCGTCGCTCGTGGGCGACCCGAACTGCTACTCCGCCGCCGTCGACTCCGGTGAGGTGCACGCCGCGGCCGGACCCGGCAACCACTGGTTCTACCTGCTCGCGGTCGGCAGCAACGCCGCCGGTCAGCCGGTCAGCCCGCGCTGCGGTGGCGCGCCGGCGGTCGAGGGCATCGGCATCAAGAAGGCGATGAAGATCATGTACACCGCGATGCTGATGAAGACCTCGGCGTCGTCGTACAAGAACTACCGGTCCTGGACCCTGACGGCCGCCCGCTACCTCTACGGCCAGACCTCGTGCACCGAGTTCAACCGGGTGAAGGCGGCGTGGACCGCTGTGTCGGTGCCCGCCCTCCCCGGTGAGACCACGTGCACGGTGGGCCAGCCCGCCGTGTCGATCACCAATGCGACGTCGCGGACCGTCAACGCGGACCGCGCGATCCCGGCGTTCACGCTGACCGCCACGGGCGGCACGTCGCCGTACACCTGGTCCGCGACCGGCCTGCCGACGGGGGCGACGATCAACTCCGCGACCGGCCAGGTGTCCGGGACGCTCGGCCCCGCCACCGCGGGCAGCTACGTCGTCGAGGTCACTGCCACCGACAGCGCAGCGAGGGTCGGCAAGGCGTGGTTCACGATGCAGGTCAACGGGTCACCGACCCTCACCTGCACCGGACAGAGGATCGGCAACCCGGGCTTCGAGAACCAGATCCCCGCTCCGTGGGCGATGAACGCAGGCGCGATCTACGGCGACGCCCCGCACTCCGGCGCGCGGTACGCCTGGCTGGGCGGCTACGGCGAGGTGGCGAGCGATGTCGCCTCGCAGACCGTGAAGATCCCGACCGGGTGCAAGGCGGTGCTCACCTTCTGGCTGAACTCCGACACCGAGGAGCTCGGATCGGGCGAGTACGACACGCTCACCGTGAAGGCGAACAGCTTCACGATGAAGACCTACAGCAACCGCAACGTCACCAACGGCTGGGTGAAGCAGACCCTCAACGTGCCGCAGGGCTTCGCGGGGGCGAACGTCACCTTCTCGTTCACCAGTGACGAGGACTCCTCCTTGGCGACGAGCTTCCGGCTCGACGACTTCGCGTTGACGCTCTCGAAGTGAGGTGGGCTGGACCGGTCGGAAAAATTGTCCGACCGGATTGGTGGTTCGGCAGCGGGGCCGCTGTCCGGCTGTGACCATTCGAAATATGATCGCCACTCGCTCCATGGTGGCCACGACGATCATCGCCGTCGCCGCATCCCTGACCCTCACACCTGCGGACCCGGCTCGGGCCAGTGATCCCAGCGTCCCGCACGCCCCGACGACGTACGCCCGGGCCAGCGCGCCGCGCGGCGCCGCGGGTGCCCTCGAGGCGGCGCAGGCCGTCGTCGCCGGGCGTGCGCACCAGCTCTACCTCTCGCGCTTCGACAAGGTCCGCGCGGGCAAGGTGCTCCGGTCCGGCAAGCTCCGGTTCGTGCCCTACGAGCGCACCTACCGCGGGCTGCCGGTGGTCGGCGGCGACTTCGTCGTCGTCGTGCGGAAGGGGCACGTCGTCTACACGAGCGTGGCGCAGACGGGGAAGGTCAGGCTGCCCAGCGTCAGCCCGTCGATCACCTCGTCCGCCGCCCGTTCGACCACGGCCGGGAAGGTGCGCGGCGCGCAGCTGAGCAGGAGCCAGCTGGTCGTGCTCCAGCGCGGCAGCCGTTCCTCTCTCGCGTGGCGGACGACGGCCTCGGGTCGCCGGGCCGGGGCACCCTCGCGACTCGATGTCTACGTGGACGCGCGCACGGGTGCGGTCCTCAAGACCACCGAGCACGTGCTGTACGGCGACGGCAACACGAAGTGGAACGGACCGCAGCCGGTCCACCTCAACACCGTGCACGTCGGGGCGACCTTCTCGATGAAGACGCCCGGGGCGCCCACCCTGGAGTGCCAGGACGCCGCGACCAACGCGACCTTCACCGGGGCGGACGACGTGTGGGGCAACGGCGTCGGCACCAACCGGGAGACCGGCTGCGCCGACGCGCTCTACTCCGTCCAGCAGGAGAAGCTCATGCTGAAGGCCTGGCTGGGCCGCGACGGCATGAACGGCGAGGGTGGCTGGTTGCCGATCCGGGTGGGGCTGAACGACCTGAACGCCTTCTACGACGGCACGCAGGTGCAGGTGGGCCACAACTCCGCCGGTGAGTGGATCGGGTCGATGGACATCATCGGTCACGAGTTCGGGCACGGCATCGACGACCACACGCCCGGCGGCCTCTCGGGCAGCAACACCTCGGAGTTCGTCGCCGACACGTTCGGCGCCGCGACCGAGTACTACGACAACCAGCCCGCTCCCTTCGACCAGCGCGACTTCCTGGTCGGCGAGGAGGTCAACCTCACCGGCTCGGGCGAGATCCGCAACATGATCGACCCGGCCCTGGAGGGCGACCCGGCCTGCTGGTCGGCCTCGGTCGACGACACCAGCACGACCGAGGTGCACGCCGGCGCCGGACCGGGTGACCACTGGTACTACCTGGCCGCCATCGGGAGCAACGCCGCCGGCATGCCGGTCAGCCCGACCTGCAACAGCTCGACGGTCGTCGGCATCGGCGTGCAGAAGCTGCAGAAGGTCTTCTACACCGCGATGCTGATGAAGACCACCGCGGCGAGCTACAAGCAGTACCGCGCCTGGACGCTCGTCGCCGCCCGCAACCTCTACGGCCAGTCCACCTGCACCGAGTTCAACCGCATCAAGGCTGCGTGGGACGCGGTGTCGGTGCCGGCTCTCGGTGGCGAGGCGACCTGCACGGTCGGCCAGCCCTCGGTCCGGGTGACCAACGCGAGCGCGACCCGGGTTACCACCGCGGGCACCGCGATCACGCCGTTCACGATGACGGCTGCCGGCGGCAGCGGGCACTACACGTGGTCCGCCGCGAACCTCCCGGCCGGGCTGACGATCAACGCCTCCACGGGCCAGGTCTCGGGCACCCCGGCGTCGAACTCGCCGGGCAGCTACACGGTGTCGGTCACCGCGACGGACACGATCGGCCGGGTCGGGACGGGGTGGTTCAACCTCACCGTCAACCCGTCGACCTCCGACGTCTGCAGCGGCGACCGGCTCGGCAACGGCGGCTTCGAGAACCAGACGCACGCACCCTGGACGATGCTGCTCTGGCTCTACCAGCGCAACCGTCCGACGGTGGCCCGGACCGGGCCGGGCAGCATCTGGATGAACGGCTACGGGAAGACCGTCACGGAGACCATGTCCCAGCAGGTCAGGCTGCCCTCGGGTCCGTGCCGGGCGACGCTGACCTTCTACGTGTGGTCGCTGACCGCGGAGACGTCGACGACGACAGCGTTCGACAAGCTGACGGTGAAGGCCAACAACTACACGCTGGTCACCCGCAGCAACCTCGACGCCATCAACGTCTCGACGTGCGGCGCCTGCCCGGCGACGTACGTCAAGGTCACCAAGGTGATCCCGACCGCGTTCCTCGGCAAGACGATCACCCTGTCGTTCACCGGAGCAGAGGACAGCTCCCTCTTCACCAACTGGCACATCGACGACGCGGCGGTGACGATCACGCCCGCGCCGTAGCCGGCGCCGTCTCGGGCCCCTTGACCCGGGAGGGGCTGCGCGTCCCCCACAGGTGCGCGGCCCCTTCCGGCCTACGAGCAGGCAGGATGCAGCCATGAGCGCGGGTGAGGTGGCTGCCGCCGCCGGCATCGGTCTGGCGGTCCTGGCCCTGGCCGGACTGGTGGGGATCCTGGTGTGGCTGGTCCGCAGGAGCCGTCGGGTCGGCGAGGAGGTGCGGGCGTCGTACGTCCACGCGGTGCTGGGTCCTGAGCGCGGCACGTACCGCGGCGGCACCGGGTCCTACTCGCGCGTCGCCAACAGCGGGTGGCTGGTGCTGACCGACCGCGAGCTCGTCGTGCGGACGCTGCTCGGGAAGGGCTTCACCGTCCAGCGGGCGTCGATCAGGGGCACCCGGGTCGAGAAGTCCTACAACGGCCGGCGGAGCCAGTGGCCGGTGCTCGTGCTGGAGACGTCGCAGGGCGAGGTCGGGCTCAGCGTCGCCGACCTGCCGCGGTGGCAGGCCGCGATCGAGGCGTGACGATGGCTCCTGCGGACGGGCGAAGGCCTGCGCCGGCTCGACCACCTCGTGGCCCGAGGACGGGGTGCTAGCACCATCGGACAACTGTTCGGGGGAGGTGTCGTGGAGGAAGGCTCGGGGCCAACCCCCGAGAGAGGAAATGACCATGTCCCCCTTGAAGAACCTCGCAGCACTCGTCGCCACCACCGTCTGCCTCGCGCCCCTGGCGCTCGCCCTCGACGCATCGCCGGCCCACGCCCGCGGCGACGACGACGTGATCCGTCGTGGTGACTGCACCGGGAGCGCGACCTGGAAGCTGAAGGTGAAGACCGACGACGGCCGCCTCGAGGTCGAGGGCGAGATCGACAGCAACCGGACCGGCCAGCGCTGGGCGTGGACCCTGCGCCACAACGGCTCGGTGTCGGCCCGCGGCACCGGCACCACCGCCGGGCCCAGCGGCTCGTTCGACGTCGAGCGCCGGGTCGTCGACCTCGCCGGCACCGACCACCTCCGGTTCCGCGCGACGCACAACGGCCAGGTGTGCGTCGGTGTGGTGAACTACTGACCTTTCAGGAGGTAGGTCGATGCGCTGGTTCACGAACCCCGTGGTGCAGTTCCTGGCCGCGGGGTTCGTGACGTTGCTCGTGGTCGTCGCCGCGACGCAGTGGCTGAGCCGCGACGCCGCCGACGACGAGGCGATCGCGGAGGCGCGAGCGCTCACCGGCGTGCTGGGTCGCTCGGTCGCCGAGCCGGCCGTGCCGCGCGGCCTCGTCACGGGCGATGCCGCGGCGATCGACAAGCTGGACCGCACGGTGCTCGACCGGCTGCTGGTCGGCGACGTCGAGCGCATCAAGATCTGGGCGGCCGACGGCACCGTGCTCTACAGCGACCGCACCGAGCTCATCGGCAGCGTCTACCCGCTCGACGACGACGAGCGGGAGATCCTCGAGCGCGGCGGCACCGACGCCGAGCTGTCGGACCTGAGCCGCCCGGAGAACCGGTTCGAGCGCGGGCTCGGTGGCGGCGGGATGCTCGAGGTCTACACCCGCATCCGCTCGCCCGAGGGGCAGCCGCTGCTCTTCGAGGCCTACTTCCGCAGCGACCAGATCGCCGACCGCCGCGGGGAGGTGCTCGACCGGTTCCTCCCGATCAGCATCGGCGCGCTGCTGGTGCTGGTGCTGGTCACGACGCCGCTGATCCTCCTGCTGACCCGCCGGGTGGCGCGGGGCGGTCGGGACCGGGAGCGGCTGCTCCGCGCCGCCGTCCAGGCCTCCGACGCCGAGCGGGTGCGCATCGCCCGCGACCTGCACGACGGGGTGGTGCAGGACCTCGCCGGGTCGTCGTACTCGCTCTCGACGCTGGCCACCCGCCTCGGCGACGAGGACGAGGTCGCCGGCGAGCTCGAGGAGGTCAGCCGGTCGCTGCGCACGAGCATGCGGTCGCTGCGCTCGCTGCTGGTCGAGATCTACCCGCCGGACCTGCACGTCGAGGGCCTCGCCGCGGCGCTGCACGACGTCACCGCGCCGCTCACGGCAGCGGGCGTCGGTGTCGACGTGGACGTGACCGGCGACGCCGGATGCCCCGACGACGCCGTCGCGCTGGTGTGGCGGGTGGCGCAGGAGGCGGTGCGCAACGTCGCCCGGCACGCGGACGCCCGGAGGATGTCCGTCACCGTCCACCGGGAGGAGCGGGTGCTGGTGCTCGAGGTGGTCGACGACGGCCGTGGCTTCGACCCCGGGACCGCCCGTGGCGACGGGGGCTTCGGGCTGCGCGGCCTGCGCAGCCTCGCCGCCGACGCGGGCGCCCGGCTCGAGGTCGACTCCAGCACCGCCGCCGGCCAGAGCGGTACGACGGTCCGCCTCGAGGTGCCGCTGTGATCCGCGTCGTGGTCGCCGACGACCACGCGGTCGTGCGCCAAGGTCTGACGGGTCTGCTCGACAGCGCCGAGGGCCTGACGGTCGTCGGCGTCGCCGCCGACGGCCGGGAGGCCGTGGACCTCGTGCGCGAGCACCGGCCCGACGTGGTGCTGATGGACCTGCAGATGCCGGGCCTCGACGGCGTCGAGGCGACCCGCGCCATCCTCGCCGAGGACCTCGGTGCGGAGGTGCTGGTGCTGACCTCGTTCTCCGACAAGGCCCGGATCCACGCGGCGATCGACGCCGGCGCGGTGGGCTACCTCCTCAAGGACGCCGAGCCCGCCGACCTCATCGCCGGCGTGCGTGCGGTGGCGCGGGGGGAGTCCCCGCTCGACCCGCGCGCGGCTCGAGCCCTGATCTCCGCACGCTCCGCGGGCGACGGGACCGACCGGGAGGTCGAGCTCTCGCCGCGCGAGACCGAGGTGCTGCGCCTCGTCGTGGAGGGGCTGCTCAACAAGCAGATCGCCCAGCGGCTCGGCATCACAGAGCGCACGGTGAAGGCGCACCTCACCTCGATCTTCCAGCGCACGGGCGTCGCCGACCGCACCCAGGCCGCGCTCTGGGCCCAACGGCACGGGCTCTGAACCGCGTTTCCACATCTGACAACGCGGCTCTCGTCATCCTCGGCGCGGTCACCTAGTGTTCGGGATCGGAACGGATCTCATCTCGGGGGGTCGTGGTGACCGTGATCCAGCCTGCGCTGGCTGTGGCCGACGTCGTCGGTGTGCTCGACGAGGCACTGCGTGCCGCCGTACGGCGTGAGGGGCTCGACCCGCAGCGGGAGGTGGCTGCGGTGCGCCGGCTGGCAGAGGCGCTCGTGCGCGACCACGACGAGCGCAGCCTGACCGGGGTGGTCGCCCCCGTGGCCGATGCCGGGGGAGTGGTGGCCGAGCTGGTCGCGCGGGTGTCGGGCTTCGGGCCGCTGCAGCCGTTGCTCGACGACCCCACGGTCGAGGAGGTCTGGATCAACAGCCCCGACCGGGTCTTCGTGGCTCGTCGGGGCCGGCACGAGCTCACCAACCTGGTGCTCACCGACGCCGAGGTCGCCGAGCTCGTCGAGCGGATGCTGAAGACGACCGGGCGCCGCATCGACCTGTCGCGGCCGTTCGTCGATGCGATGCTGCCGCAGGGGCACCGGCTGCACGTGGTGCTGCAGGGCATCAGCCGCGGGTTCTCCGCGGTCAACATCCGCAAGTTCGTGGTGCGGGCGGCGCGGCTCCCCGAGCTCGTCGACCTGGGCAGCCTCACGCCCACGGCCGCGCTCTTCCTCGAGGCGTCGGTGCGGGCCGGCCTCAACATCCTGGTCAGCGGCGCGACGCAGGCCGGCAAGACCACGATGCTCAACTGCCTGGCGGCCGCGATCCCCGGTGGGGAGCGGGTGATCTCGGTCGAGGAGGTCTTCGAGATCCGGTTCCCGCACCCCGACTGGGTGGCGCTGCAGACCCGGCAGGAGGGACTCGAGGGCACCGGGGAGGTCCGGCTGCGCGACCTCATCAAGGAGTCGCTGCGCATGCGGCCGAGCCGGATCATCGTCGGCGAGGTCCGCGCCGCGGAGGCGCTCGACCTGCTGCTCGCCCTCAACAGCGGGCTCCCGGGCCTCTGCACGATCCACGCCAACAGCGCGCGCGAGGCGCTCACGAAGACCTGCACGCTCCCGCTCCTCGCGGGCGAGAACATCTCCGCGCGCTTCGTCGTGCCGACGGTCGCGTCGTCGGTCGACCTCGTCGTGCATCTCGAGCTCGACGCCCGCGGACAGCGCCGTGTCGCCGAGATCGTGGCCGTGCCGGGACGGACCGAGCAGGACGTGATCGAGACCGAGCCGGTCTTCGAGCTGCGTGAGGGCCGGCTGCGGCGCAGCATCGGGATGCCGCCGCGGATCGAGCGCTACGAACGGGTCGGCATCGACGTACGCCGGCTCCTGCACGAGGCCGAGTGAGCCATGGGTGCGCTGGTCGGTCTCGGTGTCGGGCTGGGCCTGCTCCTGGTCTGGTCGGCGTTCGCCACGCCGCGAGCGGCGTCCGACCGTCCGCGCCGCACCGGCCGGGTCGAACGGCTCCTCGCCGAGGCCGGCATGGGCGCGGTCCCGGTGCGATCGGTGGCCATGACGTGCGCGGCGTCCGGTCTCCTCGTCTGCCTGGTCGTGCTGGCGCTCTCCCGCACCGCACCGCTGGCGCTGGTCATGGGTGCGCTCGCCGGCTACCTGCCGATCGGCCTGCTGGCGGGCCGCGCGCGGCGGCGTCAGCGCGAGCTCGCGGAGGTCTGGCCCGAGGCGGTGGACGACCTCGCCTCGGCCGTCCGAGCAGGGATGTCGCTGCCCGACGCGGTGGCGGCGCTGTCGGTGCGCGGTCCCGATGCCCTGCGCCCGGCGTTCGAGGCCTTCGCGTTGGACTACCAGGTGTCGGGCCGCTTCGGCGACTGTCTCGACCGGCTGAAGGCTCGTCTCGCGGATCCGGTCGGCGACCGCGTGGTGGAGGGCCTCCGCGTCGCCCGCGAGGTGGGCGGAGGCGAGCTCGGCCGGTTGCTGAGGAACCTGTCGTCGTACCTCCGCGACGACCTGCGCACCCGGTCGGAGCTGGAGGCGCGGCAGTCGTGGGCGGTCAACGGTGCGCGGCTCGCCGTCGCGGCCCCCTGGTTCGTGCTGGTGCTGATGTCGCTCCAGACCGACGTGATCACGCGCTACCGCACGGCGACGGGCGCCGTGGTGCTCGTCGCCGGGGCGGTCGTCTGCGTCGTCGCCTACCGGGTGATGATGCGGATCGGCCGACTCCCGACCGAGCGGCGGATCCTCGCATGACGCCCACGGTGTGGGGCGGTGTGCTCGGAGGCGCTGCCGCCCTCGGAGCGGTGCTCGCCGGGGTCGTGGTCGTCGCCGGCCGGCGGCCGAGCCTCGAGCTGCGGGTGCTGCCCTATGTCCGCGACCTCACGCCCGAGGCGCAGCGGGTCACCGGCACTGCGGCGCCGGTGCTGCGGGCGGCAGCTGACCTCGTCGAGCGGGTGCTCGGCGGCGCCGCGTCCGTACGACGACGGCTGGCCCGCGCCGGCTTCGACAGCAGCGTCCACGAATTCCGCGTGGAGCAGGTGGTCTGGGGCCTCGCGGGGTTCGGCGTCGCTGCGGCGTACTCCCTCTTCAGCGCCCTCTCCGGTCCGCGCGACCCGCTGCCGCTGGCGGTGCTGTGCGTCGTCGGTTTCGTGAGCGGGGTGCTCTGGCGCGACCAGCACCTGAGCACCCAGGTGCGGAAGCGGGAGCGGGCGATCGTGGCCGAGTTCCCGACGTTGGCCGAGCTGCTGGCGCTCGCGGTCGCTGCGGGGGAGGGGCCGGTGCCTGCCCTCGATCGCGTGGTCCGGCGCTCGCAGGGCGCGCTGTCGGCCGACCTGGCGGCGGTGCTCGCCGCCGTCCGCACGGGCGAGCCGGTCGCCGACGCCTTCGACCGGCTGGCGGCGACGACCGGCGTGCCGATCGTGGCGCGGTTCGCGCACGGCGTGGCGGTCGCGGTCGAGCGCGGCACGCCGCTCACCGAGGTGCTGCACGCACAGGCCGGCGACGTCCGCGAGGCCGGACGCCGCGAGCTCATCGAGCAGGCCTCACGCCGCGAGATCTTGATGATGGTGCCCGTCGTCTTCCTCGTGCTGCCGGTGACCGTCGTCTTCGCCTTCTGGCCCGGCCTGGTCGGCCTCTCGCTGACCGCCCCCTGACCCCCCGAACAACAGAACCGTCTCGGGAAGGACAACTCCATGGATCCGCTGCTCCACCTCTTCTGCTGGTGCACCGCGCTGCCTCGGCGCCGCGACGACAGGGACGACCGCGGCGACGTGCCGGGATGGGTGCTCATCACCGTCATGTCCGTCGGCCTGGTCACGGCACTCCTCGCGGCCGCACGGCCGGCCCTGGTCGGCATGCTGCGCTCCGCGCTCGGCTCGGTGCAGTGACCGGTCGGCCGCAGCGCGGTTCGGCGGTCGTCGACTTCGTGCTCGTGGTCGTCGTGCTCGCACCGCTGGTCGCCGGGCTGATGCAGGTCGCTCTCGTGCTGCACGTCCGCGCGACACTCGCGGCGGCGGCGTCCGATGGCGCGCGCTACGCGGCGACGGCCGACCGCAGCCCGGCCGACGGCGTCGCGCGGACCCGCGAGCAGATCGACGACGCCATTGCCGGCCGGTTCGCGCAGGACGTCACCGTCGCGGAGGCTCCCGTCGACGGACTGCCGGGCGTGGTCGTCACGGTCACCGCCGAGGTGCCCGCGCTGGGGATCGGCGGACCGGCCGTGCGCTTCTCGGTGTCCGGCCGCGCCGTGGAGGAGTCGCCGTGAGGCGCGGCGAGGAGGGGAGCGCGATCGTCGAGCTGGTCTGGCTCGGGATCCTGCTGCTCGTCCCGCTCCTGTGGATCGTGCTGTCGGTCTCGCACGTGCAGCAGGGCGCGTTCGGCGTCGCGGCCGCCGCGCGGGCGGCGGGCCGGGCCTACGCGCTGGCGCCCGACGACGCCTCCGGTCGGGCCGCCGCGACGGCGGTCGCCCGCCGCGCGCTGGCCGACCAGGGGCTCGGCGACGCGCCCCTCGACGTCAGCGTCACGTGCACGCCCTTCCCGCACGACTGCCACAGCGGCACGTCGGTGATCACGGTCCGGATCCGGTCGGCCGTCGAGCTGCCGCCGCTGCCGGACTTCCTCGGTGGAGGACAGCCGCGCTTCGCGCTCAGCGCCAGCCAGACGGTGCCGATCGGGCGCTATCAGGAGGTGCGTCGTGGACCGCGCTGAGCGCGGCTCGTCGAGCGTCATGATCATCGGGTTCGCCCTCGTCGTGGTCCTGCTCGTCGCCGTGGTGATCGACGCCGGAGCCGCCTACCTCGAGCGGCAGGACCTCGACTCCCTCGCCGACGGAGCGGCCCTGTACGGCGCCGACGCCGCCGCCGAGGGCCGCGACGTCTACGCCGGTGGGCTGGGTCGGCAGGACCTCCACCTCAGTGCCGACGTCGCGCGCGCCGCGGTGGGCGACTACCTCCGGTCGACGGGCGCGTACGCCGACCACCCCGGCCTCCACGCGTCCGTCACCGTCCGCGACGACCGGGTCGTGGTCGAGGTCGTGGCCCCGCTCGCGCTGCCGCTCGATCTGCCAGGGGCTGCCGTGCGGCCGACTGTGCGGGCGAGGGGTTCGGCCGTCGTACGACCTGAGGAGGGTGACGCCGCTCGGTCGAATTCGTCGTTCCTCCACCCCGCCTGGCAATTCCTGTCACGCTGCTGACGGGAGGGGTGTCAACTTCAGGAAACTCTGGCATCGAGTCAGTCCCACAAGAGGAGGCGCTCCCGTGGCGTCATCATTGGAAAGCGAGATGCGATCGACCTACCGCTACCTGCGGCTGTCGATGCCCCTTCTCGGCCTCGTCCTCGCGACGGCGGTGATCATCCAGATCTTCAGCACCCAGCCGCGTTGTTGGCTGGGGTCGATCAGCGCCTACTACTACACGCCGGCCCGAGCGGTCTTCGTCGCTGCCCTGTGTGCGATCGGGACGGCGCTGGTCGTCTTCAAGGCCTCGACGACCCGCGCAGACACCGCGCTCAACCTGGCGGGCGTCGGCGCGTTCGCGCTCGCCCTCGTGCCGACCCCGCTCAAGACCATCGCTGACGATTCGGACTTCGAGAAGTGCAGCAGGAGCAACGAGCCGACGTCCGAGCAGCTCAGTGCGGCGCTCAACAACAACGTGCTCACCCTCGTCATCGGGATCACGGTGCTGGCCGCGGCGTTCTGGGTCTGCCGCGTCGTCATCGAGGAAGGGCACGGACAGCCGAACCTCCGGTCGGTCGTCGCCGCTACCGTCCTGTCGGCCGTCGTGTGGGTCGGCTACGTCTGGTGGCACACGGCCGACGTGAGCGTGCGGACGGTCGAGAAGATCGGGCACTCCACGGGCACGGTGTGTCTCTTCGTCGGCATCTCGTTCATCATCGTCGCGCAGCTGTGGCCCCGTCTCGCTGTGCCTCGGGGCACGCCGAGGCCACCGAGGTCGGAGGGTGTCTACCTGGCCGGCTACTGGGCCAGCTTCGCGGTCCTCATCCTCGGCGCGGTGATCTTCGTGCCGCTCTGGTTGGCGGACAAGGCCAACGGTCTGTTCTGGTTCGAGACCACGATGATCAGCGCGTTCGTCCTCTTCTGGACGCTCCAGACGATCGAGGACTGGGGGCTCGACTAGCTCGAACCCGGGGGTCGGGTGCCTTCGGGGGTCACCAGGCGGCCGAGGAACACGTCGCCGCCGGTGCGCCGCAGGTGGTTGCCGACCTCCTCGACCAGTCGAGCGGT
This sequence comes from Nocardioides candidus, assembly GCF_041321175.1. Lineage (NCBI taxonomy): Bacteria > Bacillati > Actinomycetota > Actinomycetes > Propionibacteriales > Nocardioidaceae > Nocardioides > Nocardioides candidus. The sequence continues at coordinate 1,382,615 of NZ_JBGGWC010000001.1, forward strand.
CCTCGAGCAGGAGCGAGCGCAGCGAGCGACGCATCGAGACGCGGTGCGGTGCCCACCGACGGTGGGGACGGTGGGTGGGTACGTCACCGGGTCTCGTGACGGTCGCTGCGCGACCTCCTCGACCAACGGGGCCGCGCGACCTCCTCGACCAACGGGGGCTGCGCGACCTCCTCGACCAACGGGGGCTGCGCGACCTCCTCGACCAACGGGGGCCGCGCGACCTCCTCGACCAACGGGGGCTGCGCGACCTCCTCGACCAACGGGGGCCGCGCGACCTCCTCGACCAACGGGGGCCGCGCGACCTCCTCGACCAACGGGGGCCGCGCGACCTCCTCGACCAGCGGAGGCCCGCGGCTTTGGGCACGGGTCCCGCAGCGGTCAACCTGTGGGGGACGTCAGCCCGTGGGGGAGGAGGAGTCCGAGTCCGACGCGCTCGGCGAGTCCGTCACGCACGGATCGGCGAGGCTCGGCGCGTCGCTCGGCGTCGCGCTGGGTGACATCGAGTCCGACATGCTGGGGCAGTCGGTCGGGGTGTCCGAGGGCGTCCCGGTCGACGTGGGCGAACCGGTGTCCGTGGGCGACGGGCTCCAGGTCGGTCCGAAGGTGCCTTCGGAGCCGGGAAGGTCGGAGGGCGTGGCCGACGGCGTCGCCGAGGAGCTCGTCGGATCGGTCGACTCGGTCGGCAGGTCGGTCGGGAAGTCCGTCGGGAGGTCCGTCGGGAAGTCGGCGATGATCGTCGGGTCGGCGGCGAGCGAGTCGGCCGTCTGGTCCTGGTAGGCCCGGTCGACAGCGAGCACCGTCTCGACGAAGGACTTGTCGTCGTTGATGCGCCCGACGGCGGCCATCCGGTCGGCCCGCTTCTGCAGGTCCTCCTCGCCGGAGCAGAGCAGCACGGCGACCGCGAGCGACGCGTCGTCGATGTCGCCGGGGTTGCGACGCCCGTCGCCGTCGGCGTCCACGCCGATGACCGCCCAGGTCGGGGGAGCGAGCTGCATCGGGCCCACGGGACGGTCCCAGCGCTTGTCGCCGTCGACCTTGCCGGCATCGCTGTCGGGGAGCTTCTTCCCCGCGTCGTCGGTGATCGGGTCTCCCCGAAGATGGGGCCGCAGGGTGCCGTCGTCGCGGAACGTGCCGCCGTCCTTGGCGCCGTGCTTCGAGACCACCTGCCCGACGGCCGCGACGAGCGTCCAGTCGAGGTGGCAGCTCTTGTCGGCGCCGTTGAGGACCGACTCTGCGCGCTGGTAGGCCGCGAGGGCCACGGTCGGGATGTCGGCCAGGACGGGGCCGTTGTCGGAGATGACCGCCACCTCGGGGATGCCGATCGGAGCGTCCGGGATGTCGACCGGCGGGGCGAGCGAGTAGTCGTCCTCGCTGGTCGTCGCCGTGGTCGGCGGCGGCGCGGCGGCCGGCTCCTGCGGCTTCGGCTCGGCGTCGGCGAGCGTCACCGCGGCGGCCGTGATCGTGACCGAGGTGAGGGCGAGCGCGGACAGCACCGAGGTCACCACGGCGCGTCGTACGGCGCCACCGGTCTTCACCGGTTGCCTGCGGTGTCGGGGAGTCATCGGCCGTCCTCGGGTGTGAGTTCTCATGATGCGTCGTACTTCGCCTCCAGCAAACAGAAATCACCGGATTTCATCCGCCTGGTTGAAGGCCCGTAACCTGATCAACGTGGCAGGCCCCGAGTACGACACTGAGATCAAGCAATTGACTGCGACGATGCACACCATCGAGCAGGTTCTCGACCTGCCTGGCATGAAGAAGGAGATCGAGGACCTCGGCGTCCAGGTCGCCGCGCCGGACCTCTGGGACGACCAGGCCAACGCGACCCGCGTGACCGGCCGGCTGTCCGCGCTCCAGGGCCAGGTCGAGCGCTTCGAGGCGCTCCGTGGCCGCATCGACGACCTCGCGTTGATGGTCGAGCTCGCCGAGGAGGAGGGCGACGCCGACAGCCTGGCCGAGTCCGAGACCGAGCTCGGCAAGATCAAGAAGGCCGTCGAGGCCCTCGAGGTGCGCACCCTGCTGAGCGGTGAGTACGACGAGCGCGAGGCGATCGTCACGATCCGCTCCGGCGCGGGCGGGGTCGACGCCGCCGACTTCGCCGAGATGCTGATGCGGATGTACACCCGCTGGGCCGAGCGCAACAAGTACCCCGTCGAGGTCTACGACGTCTCCTACGCCGAGGAGGCCGGCATCAAGTCGGCCGAGTTCGCGATCCACGCGCCCTACGCCTACGGCACCCTCTCGGTCGACGCCGGCACCCACCGCCTGGTCCGGATCAGCCCGTTCGACAACCAGGGCCGGCGCCAGACGTCGTTCGCCGCGGTCGAGGTCGTGCCGGTGCTCGAGCAGACCGACGAGATCGAGGTCGACGAGAACGACATCCGCGTCGACGTCTTCCGCTCCGGCGGCCCCGGCGGGCAGTCGGTCAACACCACCGACTCCGCGGTGCGGCTGACCCACATCCCGACCGGCATCGTCGTGTCCTGCCAGAACGAGAAGTCGCAGCTGCAGAACAAGGCGTCCGCGATGGTCGTCCTCAAGGCCAAGCTGCTCGCGGTGAAGAAGGCCGAGGAGGCTGCGCTCAAGAAGGACCTGAAGGGCGACGTGGCCGCGAGCTGGGGCGACCAGATGCGCAACTACGTGCTCAACCCCTACCAGATCGTCAAGGACCTGCGCACCGGCTACGAGACCGGCAACCCGCAGGCCGTGTTCGACGGCGACCTCGACGGCTTCCTCGAGGCCGGCATCCGCTGGCGCAGGGGAGCGGAGAAGGCCGAGGCCTGAGCCACCTCGGCCGGACCTTCGTCCGTCAGCGGTAGGTCAGCATCCGTCGGTCGTGCTCGACGTGGCTGTGGTCGTTGTACGACGCCAGGCTGAGCCCGCTGCTGCCGTTGATCACCTTCGTGACGGCGGTGTTCACGGCGACCCGGTTGAGGCGGCTCCAGAGCGAGGCGTCGCCGGCGAGGAGGTGCGAGACGGCGAGGCCGATGGGCCCGCCGGAGGTCACCACGACCGCCGTGCCGCGCGCCGGCATCCGGCCGGCCGCGGCGGTGAGCGAGGCCTGGATCCGCGCGGTGAAGGCGGGGAAGGACTCGTGGTAGTCGCCGTCCGCCGTACCCCCGGTCCAGCGGGCCGTCGCCTCCTCGAAGATCTCCTGGAACTTCTGCTTCGGCGCCCGGCTGCGGGCCAGGTCGGCGACCATCATCGTGCGCGAGCGGTAGAGCGGCTTGTGCACCTCGACGACGTGCTGGAAGTCGAACTCGTCCCAGCCGGGGTCGACGATCACCGGGATCTCGCCCTGCACGCCCACGTCGGCCAGGCCCGCGAGGATGCCCTCAGCGGTCTCGCGGTGACGGCGCAGCTCGCCGCGGATGACGACGTCGGGCACGACCTCGCGCACCGCGAACGCCCGGCCCAGCAGCCGCGACTGCTCGTGGCCGAGGTCGGAGAGGGCGTCGTAGTCCCGCTTCCCGAAGGAGGCCTGCCCGTGCCGCACCAGGTGGAGCACCTTCACGCCGGGTCACCGATCAGGGCACGGCAGCGCTGGTCGAGCATGTCGACCAGGAAGCCGAACGGCGCGAACTTCGGGTTCGTCGTCTGCCCGTGGAAGAAGCGGTAGTAGATCTGCTGGGCGATGACGGCCAGCCGGAACAGGCCGAACACCTCGTAGAACAGCCACTCCTCGTCGGTGACGGAGAGCCCCGCCCGCTCGCAGTAGTAGTCGACGACCTCGCGGCGGGTGAGCATGCCGGGCGCGTTGCTCGGCTGCATCCGCGTGAGCTGCAGCAGCTCGTCGTCGTCGGCCTGGATCCAGTACGCCATCGTGCAGCCCAGGTCCATCAGCGGGTCGCCGACCGTGGCCATCTCCCAGTCGAGGAGGCCGATCGGCGTCGTCGGGTCGTCGGCGTCGTAGACGATGTTGTCGAGCCGGAAGTCGTTGTGGATCAGGCACCGGCGTACGTCGTCGGGCTGGTGCGCGTCGAGCCAGCCCATCACCTGCTCGAGGTCGGGCACGTCGGGGGTCCGCGCCTTGCGGAACCGCGAGGACCAGCCGCCGACCTGGCGCGCGACGTAGCCGGGCCCCCTGTCGAGCACGTCGAGGCCGGCCTCGGCCGGGTCGACGGCGTGCAGTGCGACGAGGAGGTCGAAGGTGTTGAGGCAGAGCGCACGACCCTGCTCGGCGTCGAGCGCCACGTGGAAGTCCTTGCCGGGGATCTCCCCGACCAGCCGCTCCATCACGTAGAACTCCGAGCCGATGACGGACTCGTCGGCACAGTGGCCGACCATCGGGGCGACGTGGGGGAAGACGGGGGCGAGCGCCGCCTGGATGCGGTACTCCCGCCCCATGTCGTGGGCGCCCTTGGCCTTGCTCCCGGAGGGCGGCCGGCGCAGGATCAGGTCGCGCTCGGGGTAGCGCAGCAGGTAGGTCAGGTTGGACGCACCCGCGGAGAACTGCCGCACCTCGGGCAGCCCGTCGCCCCACGACGCTGCGTCCGCGTGCGCGCGCAACCAGGCATCGACCGCGGCGACGTCGAACGCGTCCTCCTCGCGGACCTCCTTTGCGCCGGCGACGGGGGAGCCGCTCACATGAGCCTCCGGACCGCCGGCATCGGCAGGTGCTTGAGCGCGAAGCCGAGCGGGACCCACGGCCAGGCCGGCACCAGGGCCTTCTCCTTGCGCTTCTCGATCGCGTCGACCATCGACCGCACACCGGTCTCGGTGTCGACCATGAACTTGGCCTTCTGCTCGACCTTCGCGTTCATCTCCGAGCGGATGTAGCCGGGGTAGATGATCGAGACGTCGATGCCCTTGGCCTTGACGTTCTCGTTGAGGAGGCCCTCGGCGAGAGCGGCGACGCCGGCCTTGGTGGCCGCGTAGGTGGTGATCGTCTTGCGCATGCCGCGCATGGCGGAGACCGACGAGATCATCACCAGGTGCCCCCGCCGGCCCTCGGCCGCCTGCGACCGGAAGATCTCCATGGCGGCCTCGGTCTGGGCGAGCGCCGCGACGAAGTTCGTCATCGCGGTCGCCTTGTTGGCGTCGTACCGCCCGGTGCCGAGCGGTGCGCCCTTGCCCAGGCCCGCGTTGATGATCACCCGGTCGAGCCCGTCGAAGTCCGCGGCGAACTCCTTGAACACCGCGAACACCGCGTCGTCGTCGTTGACGTCGAGCGCCTTCACGCCGATCGTCACGCCGGGGTGCTCGGCGGTGATCTCGGCGCGCAGCGCCTCGAGGCGCTCGGTGCGACGGGCACACAGCGCGAGGTCGTAGCCCAGCGCCGCGAACTGCCGCGACATCTCCTCGCCGAGTCCCGAGCTCGCGCCCGTGATGAGGATGGTCCCCTTGCTGCCCGTCATGCCCTGCCTTCCGATCCTTCGCTCATGGCCCTGATCCGAGCAGCGAAGCTGCGCTGCTCCTGGTCGTAGAGGGCGCGTTCGTGGGTCTTCGCCCACACGGCCATCCTGGCGGCTTCGTCGGGCACGACGACCATCGCCTTCTCGTCGATGCCCTTCATCACCTCGGCGGCGATCTGCTCGGCGGTGTAGGGCGACTTCTCGATGAGCCGCGCCGCGATCTGCCCGACGGCGGCGTCGCGGCTGTCGATCGAGCTCGCCAGGTTGGTGTGGAAGAAGCCCGGGCAGACCGCCGTCACGAGCACGCCGTCGGCGTCGAGCTCGTAGGAGAGCGTCTCGCTGAGCGCGACGACGCCCGCCTTGACCGCGGTGTACGACGACATGCCCGGCGGGTGCACGAGGCCGGCCAGCGACGCGGTGTTCACGATGTGGCCCGAGCCCTGCGCCTTGAAGCCGGGCACGAAGGTGCGGCAGCCGCGGACGACGCCGAGCAGGTTGATGTCGATGACGCGCTGCCACTCCTCCATCGAGGAGACGTCGATGCGACCGCCGCTGGCGATGCCGGCGTTGTTGACGAGGACATCGAGACCGCCCCAGTGCTCCGTGGTCCACGCGAGAGCCGCGGCCCAGTCGTCCTCGGAGGTCACGTCGAGCCGGAGGTAGTCGGCGGCACTCGCCTGGAGCGGCTCCTGGCGGTCGGCGATCAGCACGCGGTCGCCGCGCTCGAGGAACGCGGCGACGAGCGCTGCGCCCAGCCCCGACGAGCCGCCCGTGACGAGGACGCGACGGTCAGCGGTCATCGCGAGACGCCGTACTTCATCAGCTCGATGCGGGCGATGAGGCCCAGGTGCACCTCGTCGGGACCGTCGGCGAAGCGCAGCGAGCGCGCGCCGGTCCAGGCCGCGGCCAGGGGGAAGTCGTCGGTGAGCCCGCCGCCGCCGTGCAGCTGCATGGCGAAGTCGATGACGTCGAGCGCCATCCGCGGTGCCGCCACCTTGATCTGCGACACCTCGCTGATCGCGTTCATGGGGCCGCCGACGTCGAGCTTCCATGCGGCGTTGAGCACGAGGAGGCGGGTGGACTCGATGGCGATGCGGGCCTGGGCGATCCGCTCGCGGTTGCCGCCGAGGTTGACCAGCGGCTTGCCGAAGGCGACCCGGTCGGTGCCGCGCTGGCAGGCCAGCTCGAGCGCCTTCTCCGCCAGGCCGATCAGCCGCATGCAGTGGTGCACCCGGCCGGGGCCGAGCCGGCCCTGGGCGATGGCGAACGCCTCGCCCGGACCGGACACGAAGTTCTCGATCGGCACGCGGACGTCGGTCAGCGACACCTCGCCGTGGCCGTGCGGCTCGTCGAAGTAGCCCATCGTGTTGAGCATCCGCTCGACCTTGACGCCGGGGGAGTCGCGCGGCACCAGCACCATCGAGTGGCGGTGGTGGCGGTCGGCCTCGGGGTCGGTCAGTCCCATCACGATGAAGATCTCGCAGTCGGGGTGGCCGACGCCGGTGGAGAACCACTTGCGGCCGTTGAGCACGATCTCGTCGTTGTCGACGACGGCGCTGAGCTCCATGTTGGTCGCGTCGGAGGAGGCGACCCCGGGCTCGGTCATGAGGAAGGCGCTGCGGATCCGGCCCTCGAGCAGCGGCTCGAGCCAGCGGTCCTTCTGCTCCTGGCTGCCGTACTTCAGCAGCACCTCCATGTTGCCGGTGTCGGGCGCGTTGCAGTTGAGCACGTAGGGCGCGATGAAGGACCGTCCGGTCAGCTCGGCGATCGGGGCGTAGTCGACGTTGCTGAGCCCGGCGCCGCCGTGGGTGCCGTACCTCTCGGCGTAGGGCCCTTCGTGGCCGGCGGGGAGGAAGAGGTTCCACAGGCCGCGCTCGCGCGCCTTGGCCTGCAGCTCCTTCATCACGGGGAGCTCCTGCCACTGCTCGCCCTGCCCCGCGTCGCGGCGGCGCTTGATCTCGTGGTGGTACGCCGCCTCGACCGGCTCGACCTCGGTCTCGATGAAGTCCTTGACGAGCGTGGTCAGCTCGGCCGCGCGCGGAGAGGGGGAGAAGTCCATGGGTTGACCATCGCACACTATTGAGCGATGCTCAATAGTGTGACCAGGACGCGGATGAGCCAGGACGACCGGCGGCGCCAGCTGCTGGGGATCGGCCTCCGGATGCTCGTCGAGAAGCCCATCCAGGAGCTCTCCATCGACGACGTCGCCGCCGAGGCCGGCATCTCGCGCGGCCTGCTCTTTCACTACTACCCGACGAAGACCGACTACTACGACGCGGTCGTGGGAGCCGCCTGCCGCCGCGTGCTCCGCAACATCGCCCCCGATGCCGACCTCGACCCGGTCGCCGACGCCGGGACCGCGCTGCGCCAGTTCGTCGAGCGGTTCTACGCCCAGATCGACCGGCGCCGCGGGTTCTACCTCGCGCTCGTCTTCGGCAGCGGGCCGATCTCGCTGGGGGGCGAGGGTGTGGAGTCGCACCGCATGTCGGTCGCGCGTCGCGTCGCCGACGCGATGGGCCTCGCGGACGACCAGGTGCCGGCCGTGCACGCCTGGACGGCGTACGTGGAGGACCGGGCGCTGCTCTGGTCCGGCACGCCTCACGGCGACCGCGTCGACCTGGAGGAGGAGGTCGCGCACTGCTGCCGCGCCCTCGGCGCGCTGCTCGCGGTCTAGCTCGACGCGCTGTCCGGCAGGGTCGGCGCCACGGCGGCCGCCTCGGCCACGGCGACGCACCACCGGCCCGCCCGGTCGAGCAGGTCCGCGTTGCCGAGCGAGGCCGGCGCCGACAGGCTGCAGGAGAGCCAGGCGTCGCCGAACAGCCCGCGGAACGACGCCCATCGCCGGTTGCCGGAGGGGCAGACGAGGGCGACGCTCGAGACGCCGTACGCCGGCGCCTGCGCCGGTCGCGTGCACGACTTGCTCTCGCCGGACTCCCGGGCCTGCGCCGCCAGGTCGCGCGCGCCCGCAGGGGTGACGGGGGGCGCGAACACCCAGGCGCGGACGTCGCCGCGCGTGCCGATGATCCGGCAGCCGTACTCGTGGGCGACGTCGTCGACGCCGGCAGCGATCTCGACGCGCTGGCCGTTGCGGTAGCTGGTCGTGTCGCGCACCTTGCCGATCGCCTCGGTGACGGCGTCGTCGGGCAGCCGGTCGCAGAAGGGGGCGCGGGTGAGCGCCACCGTCGTGGTGTCGTAGTCGGCCAGCGGGGTCGACGCGTAGCGCGGAGCCGGCGGCGTCGGGGGAGCCGAGGACGGCTCGTCGTCGTCGAGCACGAGGACGCCCGCTGCGACCGGCAGCACCGTCACCAGGACGGCCAGCAGCAACCATCGCAGGGGACCCGGCACCCGATCACCCTAGACACCGGGTGGAGCAGACACACCCGGGAGGCGTCCGGCGGCCCGTTGCCGCTCTCGCGTACCGTCTGGTCAGTGATTCGCTTCGAGAAGGTCACCAAGAACTACCCCGGGCCCGGCACGCCGGCACTCGACCGGGTGACGGTCGACATCGACAAGGGCGAGTTCGTCTACTTCGTCGGCCAGTCCGGGTCGGGCAAGTCGACCGCCCTCCGCCTCGTGCTGCGCGAGCTGCGTCCGACCAGCGGGCGCGTCTACGTCGCCGGCAAGGAGATCAACCGGATGGCCGGCTGGAAGGTGCCGCGGCTGCGCCGCCAGGTCGGCACCGTCTTCCAGGACTTCCGCCTGCTGCCCAACAAGACCGTGAGCGAGAACGTCGCGTTCGCGCTCCAGGTGATCGGCAAGTCCCGCAAGGAGATCAACCGCGTGGTGCCGGAGACCCTCGAGGTCGTCGGCCTGAAGGACAAGGCCTCCCGCCTGCCCGACGAGCTCTCCGGCGGTGAGCAGCAACGTGTCGCCATCGCGCGCGCGTTCGTCAACCGGCCGATGATCATCATCGCCGACGAGCCCACGGGCAACCTCGACCCGCAGACGTCGGTCGGGATCATGAACCTCCTCGAGGACATCAACCAGCGCGGCACCACCGTGGTGATGGCGACCCACGACCACGGCATCGTCGACCAGTTCCGCAAGCGGGTGGTCGAGCTCGAGAACGGCAAGGTCGTGCGTGACGAGGCGGCCGGCAGCTACGGCTTCCAGCACGAGGTCTTCGAGCCCGGCGAACCGCGCGAAGGCTCCGCCTAGGCACGCGAGCGCCTGCCGCCGTACCTCATCCGGACCACAGGAGAGCAACACCCACCATGCAGCTGCGCTACGTCTTCACCGAGCTCCGCTCGGGCCTGCGACGCAACCTCTCGATGCACGTCGCGGTCATCATCACCCTCTTCGTCTCCCTCACGCTCGCGGGCTGCGGGATGCTGCTCCAGCGGCAGGCCGACAAGACCGCCGACGCGCTCGGCAACGAGCTCCAGATCCTCGTCAACCTGTGCGTGGTCGACGATCCCTCCGACAGCCCCAACTGCGGCGGCGGTGCGGTCACCAACCAGCAGCGCAAGGAGGTCGAGCGCGCGCTGAACGCCAGCCCCGAGGTGGAGTCCTTCGACTTCCAGACCCAGGAGGAGGGCTACCAGGAGGCGCAGGAGATCCCGGAGTACCAGCCCTACTTCGAGGGCTCCGACCCGATCCTCACCGTGGAGGACTGGCCGCCGCAGTACTGGATCACCCTCAAGGACCCGAAGAAGGCCGAGGGCGTCATCAGCGCCGTCACCGGCCTCGACGGCGTGGCGGGCGTGAAGGACCAGCGCAAGCAGCTCAAGCCGGTCTTCGGGATCATCGACGCGCTCAAGATCGGCTCCTGGGTCGGCGCGGCGCTGCTCCTGCTCGCCTCGGTGCTGCAGGTGGCGACCACGATCCGGCTCGCGGCCATGGCCCGACGCCGCGAGATCGGCATCATGCGGTTGGTCGGTGCCTCGACGCTCTACATCGCCCTGCCCTTCCTCCTCGAGTCCCTGGTCACGGCGGTGATCGGCGTCGGCCTCGCCGCAGGCGCGCTCGCGGCATTCGTGAGGTTCGCGGTCGAGGACGGGCTCGAGGGAGCCATCCAGTTCGTGCCGTGGATCGGCTGGGACGACTATGTCGCGACCCTGACCGGGACCCTGCCGCCGGGGATCATCTACCTGGGGCCGGCGCTCACCCTGATCCCGACACTCCTGCTGACCCGCAAATACATCAAAGTCTGATCGGCGCCGGTTACCGTCGAGGCGTTCACTTCCCCGAACGAGATTGGCAGCACCTGTGCGCTCCTTCCCCGGCGCTCCGTCCCACCGTCCCCGACGCCTGGCCGTGATGGTCGCCGGCGCCGTCGTGGTCGGAGGACTGGCGGCCCCCAACGCTGTGGCCAAGAACGACGAGGACGGGCTGCGCGACAAGCAGCACCAGGTCGAGCACCAGATCGACCGCGCGAAGGGCGACCTCGACGAGGCCAGCCACCGCGTGGCGGCCACGACGCGTCGCCTCGACCGCGCGCGCGCCGAGCTCAACGGCGCCCGCCGCCACCTGCAGAACGTCCGGGCCCACCTGCAGGACGCCCGCGCGCTGCAGCGCCGGTTGGCCCGCCGCCTCGAGCGCGCACAAGGCCGGCTCGACAAGGTCGCCGCCGAGCTGCGTGACGCCCGCATCGAGCTCGCCGACCAGCGCGAGCTGGTGCGTCGCACCGTCCTCGGGATGGAGACCAGGGGCAACGCCGACCTGGCCATGCTCGACGCCATCACCTCGTCGGGGTCGGTGAAGGAGCTGCTCGTCGCCGGCACCGCGGGATCGATGATCCTCGGCCGCGAGGACCAGGCGCTCACCAGCTTCGAGGCCGCCGAGGCGGCGCTCGCCGACTGGAAGGAGCAGGTGCGCGAGGCCCGCGACGAGGTCGCGCGGCAGAAGCAGGCCGCCCGCGACAACCTGCACCGCATCCACGGCCTGTACGGCGACGCGCAGTCCACGCGCGCCCACGTGCGCCGCCTCGTCGACCGCGCCCACCACGCCCGCAAGGCGGCGGTCAAGGCCCGCAAGCACGACCGCGGCTCGCTGGAGCGGCTCAAGGACCGCGAGGCGCGCATCAAGCAGCAGATCCTCCGGCTCGCGCAGCAGCACCAGAGCTCCGCGCCGACGTACTCCGGCTCGACGGGTGGCCTGCTCCACGTGCCGGTGGCCGGGCCGATCACCTCGCCGTTCGGCTACCGCGAGCACCCGATCTACCACTACTGGGGCCTGCACAACGGCACCGACTTCGGCGCCCCCTGCGGCGCCGACCTGTGGGCGGCCGAGTCCGGCACCGTGATCAACGAGTACTACGACGAGGTCTACGGCAACCGCCTCTACCTCTCGATCGGCACGGTCAACGGCGCCAACATCACCGTGGTCTACAACCACATGAGCGCCTACAGCGTCTCCGAGGGCGCGCACGTGTCCCGCGGGCAGGTCGTCGGCAAGGTCGGTGAGACCGGGTGGGCCACCGGGTGCCACCTGCACTTCATCGTGATGAAGAACGGCGTGCCGGTCGACCCGATGGGCTACCTGTAAACCTGATTGCGCCCGCCTGGGAGAATGGCCGGATGGCCAAGCAGGGAAAGTCTCCGGCAAAGGGGGACGCCGACGCGCGCAAGGTCGTGGCGTCCAACAAGAAGGCGCGCCACGACTACCACGTCGAGGACACCTTCGAGGCCGGCCTGGTCCTGCAGGGCACCGAGGTGAAGTCGCTGCGGCTCGGCCGGGCGACGCTCGCCGACGGCTTCGTCGACATCGACGGCGGCGAGGCGTGGCTGCACGGGGTGAACATCCCGGAGTACTCCCAGGGCTCCTGGACCAACCACGCCGCGAAGCGCAAGCGCAAGCTGCTGCTGCACAAGGCGGAGATCGAGAAGATCGAGCGCAAGGTCAGCGAGAAGGGCCACACGGTCATTCCGCTCTCGCTCTACTTCGTGAAGGGCCGTGCGAAGGTCGAGATCGGGCTCGCCAGGGGCAAGAAGTCCTGGGACAAGCGGCAGTCGATCGCCGAGCGGGAGTTCGACCGCGAGAAGCAGCGCGAGCTGGGCCGGCACCTCAAGGGCCGGTAGACTTGTCGCTGGTCGAGGAAAGTCGCGCAGCGACGGTCACGAGACCTACAACTCAAGAGGGGCTGATCGGTTTCGACTTGGGACGTTAGTTCCAGGGGAAGCGGGTCGAGGAGCCAGCGTCATCTCGTAAACGATCGCTGGAAACCTATAACTGCCAACAACAAGCAGTCCTTCGCTCTCGCCGCCTGATCGGTGATCGAAGCGTCAGTCAGGGCGTCCGTCTCCGGCCCTGAACCTGGCGTCGTCTAGGAGACTTGCTGGCCACACCCCCGTCGGGAGGGTGGGCCGGGACTCTTTCCCGACTAGGCCTGTCGGCGACGTGTCAGTGCGAGCGCCGGGGCCGATAAGACGACAGCACTGACTGCACCCGGAGAAGACCTGGTTCGACGCTCGAGGACGCGGGTTCGATTCCCGCCAGCTCCACCCACGCAAACGCCCCGGCCGGGTATCCGGCCGGGGCGTCTGCCTTCTCTGCTAGCGGTGCGTCACGATCGGGGCTGGACGTCCACGTCCACCGAGGCCGTGCTGCCCAGGGCGAAGGTGCCCGTCCGCACCAGTGCGGTGATCGTGTGCGAACCAGCCGGCAGCTGGCCGATCTTGAACCACACGTTGGCGTCACCGTCGAGCTCGCCGGTGCCCACCTGCTTGCCGTCGACCTTCACGACGAACGACGTGCCGTTGGTGTAGCCGGTCGAGGCCACCTTGACCCTGATCCCGATGCTCGTCACGGTCGTGATCGTCCGACCCTGCGGGTAGACGTCGATGGTCGTCGTCGACGGAGCACGGCGGACGGTGACCGTCACGGTGCCGGAGTCGCTCGCGCCGTGGCTGTCGGTGGCGGTGTAGCCGAACGTCTTCGTGCCGACGAAGCGCCGGGCGAAGGTGTGGTCGAGCACGCCGTCGGCGTCCGCCTGGCCGTCGATGGTGTAGGTCAGCGGGTCGCCGTCACCGTCGGTGGCCGGCAGCGGGAAGCTGATGCTGCCGCCGGCGACCGTCGAGACCGCGGCGTCCGGAGCGACCGGTGCCTGGTTGGCGCCGGAGAAGGTGTACTTCCTCAGGCCGACGGTGATGGAGTTGATGATGCCGTCGCCCTTGACGCCGGAGCCGAGTGACCAGCCTGCGCCGACGACCTTGGCCTGGGCGGGGAGGGCGTCGCGCCACTCGGCGAGGGAGCCGTTGTACGGCGAGCCGTAGCCGCATCCGCTGGGGCTGCAGTCGGTGGGTGCCAGGGCCTTGAGCGCCGGGCTGGACCCGTTGGTGAGCCACCAGTTGGTCAGGCCGAAGGGCTCCTTGTAGAGGGTGGTGCCGTTGGCGTAGGTGGGCTCGCTGACCAGGGTGCCGTCGGGGGCGCCGTCGCCGTCGATGTCGACGAGGAGCTGCAGTCCGGGCTTGACGGTGTTGGTGGTGCCGCGGGCGCGCCAGTCCATCTTGGGCTCGCCGACGGAGTCGAAGGACACGTCGGTGCTGAAGTAGCCGTCGGCCTTGTCGGTGGAGGTGCTGCCCTCGGTCCACACGCGCACGCCGGAGGTGAGCCGGAAGTCGTTGTGGCCGGTGGCGCGGGTGTCGGGGTGCACCACGTCGTTGGGGTGGAGGACCTTGGTGGTGTCCGCCTGGTCGTTGGTGAAGACGTAGTCGGTGTCGCCCACGGTGATGCCGTAGAGGGTGCCGTCGCCGTGGACGCCGGAGCCGAGGGACCAGCCGCTCTGGATGACCTGGGCGTCGGGGTAGGCCGCGCGCCACTCGTCGAGGGTGCCGTTGTAGGTGCCGCCTCCGCCGCCGGTGGTCGGGGGAGTGTTGGGGGCGTCGAAGACGGACTGGTCCTGGATGCTGCCGACCCACCAGTTGCCGCCGTAGGCGGGCTCGCCGACCAGGATGCCGTCGACGTCGCCGTCGCCGTCGAAGTCGGTGGTCAGCTGGGTGCCCGGGGTGGCGGGCAGGGTGCCGACCCAGTCCAGGGACGGCTCGCCGACGTCGGCCAGCGGCTGGTGGACGTCGATGTAGCCGGCTGCCTTGTCGGTGGAGGTCGCGCCCTCGGTCCACACGTGCACGCCGTCGGCGAGGAAGTCGTTGTGCCCGGTCGCCCGGGTCGCGTCGGTGTTCACGTCGACCGGCGTGAGCTCGGCCTCGTCGGTCGGCGCCTCCTCCTTGAACGTGTAGGTGGTGAGGCCGACGGTGATGGAGTTGATGATGCCGTCGCCCTTGACGCCGGAGCCGAGTGACCAGCCTGCGCCGACGACCTTGGCCTGGGCGGGGAGGGCGTCGCGCCACTCGGCGAGGGAGCCGTTGTACGGCGAGCCGTAGCCGCATCCGCTGGGGCTGCAGTCGGTGGGTGCCAGGGCCTTGAGCGCCGGGCTGGACCCGTTGGTGAGCCACCAGTTGGTCAGGCCGAAGGGCTCCTTGTAGAGGGTGGTGCCGTTGGCGTAGGTGGGCTCGCTGACCAGGGTGCCGTCGGGGGCGCCGTCGCCGTCGATGTCGACGAGGAGCTGCAGTCCGGGCTTGACGGTGTTGGTGGTGCCGCGGGCGCGCCAGTCCATCTTGGGCTCGCCGACGGAGTCGAAGGACACGTCGGTGCTGAAGTAGCCGTCGGCCTTGTCGGTGGAGGTGCTGCCCTCGGTCCACACGCGCACGCCGGAGGTGAGCCGGAAGTCGTTGTGGCCGGTGGCGCGGGTGTCGGGGTGCACCACGTCGTTGGGGTGGAGGACCTTGGTGGTGTCCGCCTGGTCGTTGGTGAAGACGTAGTCGGTGTCGCCCACGGTGATGCCGTAGAGGGTGCCGTCGCCGTGGACGCCGGAGCCGAGGGACCAGCCGCTCTGGATGACCTGGGCGTCGGGGTAGGCCGCGCGCCACTCGTCGAGGGTGCCGTTGTAGGTGCCGCCTCCGCCGCCGGTGGTCGGGGGAGTGTTGGGGGCGTCGAAGACGGACTGGTCCTGGATGCTGCCGACCCACCAGTTGCCGCCGTAGGCGGGCTCGCCGACCAGGATGCCGTCGACGTCGCCGTCGCCGTCGAAGTCGGTGGTCAGCTGGGTGCCCGGGGTGGCGGGCAGGGTGCCGACCCAGTCCAGGGACGGCTCGCCGACGTCGGCCAGCGGCTGGTGGACGTCGATGTAGCCGGCTGCCTTGTCGGTGGAGGTCGCGCCCTCGGTCCACACGTGCACGCCGTCGGCGAGGAAGTCGTTGTGCCCGGTCGCCCGGGTCGCGTCGGTGTTCACGTCGACCGGCGTCACGAGGGCCTCGGCAGCGTGGGCGGGAGTGGCCGCGCACACGAGCCCGACGGTGGTGACGGCGCCGGCGGTGAGGCCGATGCCGAAGCGCGCCCAGCGGCGCGCGGCGTTGGATGAGGACATGGAGGATCCTTACGAGATGCCCGAGGTGGCGGGCAACGGAGCGATGTGGGAGTGGCGCGGATTGCGACCACCAAGAGGAGAACACGAACTCCGGAACCTGTCCTGGATTCGCAGATAAATTGCTTGCACGCACGCAAGGTCAGCGGTGCAGGTCGCTCGGTGTCGGCGGCGCGGCCTAGGTTGGAGCGATGGCTGAGATCTTGTTGTTCCACCACGCCGGCGGACTGACGGACGGCGTGCTCTCGTTCGCAGAGACCCTCAGGGACGCGGGGCACACCGTCCACGCCCCCGACCTCTTCGACGGCCGGACGTTCGACGACGTCAAGGACGGCGTCGCGCATGCGCAGTCGGTCGGGGAGGAGGTCTTCGCCGCCCGCGCTGCCGAGGTCATGGCGCCGCTCGGGACGGACCTGGTCTACGGCGGCATGTCGATGGGCGGGGCCCGGGCTGCCGAGCAGGTCCTCCAGCGTCCCGGGGCCAGGGCGGCCTTCCTGCTCTACGGCGCTGTCGCCCCGTCGTGGTGGGACACCACCTGGCCTGCCGGCGTCCCGACGCAGGCCCACGTGACCGAGGACGACCCGTGGCGCGAGATCGACGCCGAGGAGGAGTACGTCACGATCCCCGGGGCGGAGCTCTTCGTCTACCCCGGCGCGGGTCATCTCTTCGCCGAGCCCGGCCATCCCGACTACGACGAGGAGGTCGCCCGCCTGGCCACGGAGCGGGTGCTGGCCTTCCTCGGGTAGGAGGGTCGCGGTCGGGCGGCTCGAGGTCGGCGCTCGTCAAGGTGTCGCGGGTGGGCGCGCTGGCGCCCCTTGCCGAGGAGCAGCTCCTCGGTGCCCGTACGACGCCAGCCCGGCCGGGATCGCCGCCCCGCCCGAGAAGTGGTCGGCCCACGAGCGCGACGGGCGGTGGGGGCGAGCGCCCTGGAGAGCGAGGTAGCCGCGGACGACGGCCGGCACCGCCGCCCGGACGCGTGGTGCCGGGTCGGGCAGGCGGTGGGTGGCGCGCAGCCGGTCGTCGAGCAGCGTCAGCAGCACCGGGTCGGCGAGGGGACGCAACGGGCCCGGGAACCAGCGGGCACGCCAGTCGGCGAAGAGCTGGTCGACGAGCGCCCGGCCACCCTCGGTGTAGCCGTAGCGGTCGGCCTCGTAGTCGCGCACCCACTGGAGGAGATCGGCGCGGGTGTCCGGCACCGTCAGCCCCATCCGCAGCCCGACCCCGCGCCAGAAGTGGAAGAGGCCGAGCAGCTCGTGCTCGGAGAACCGTGAGACCCCCACCAGGTCGAGGATCCGCTGCCCCTCGAACGCCAGCGAGCCGAGCGTGTAGAGCTTGTCGTCGTCGGTGATCCCGAACCGTGAGTGGATCTGCTCCATCCGGTCGATCGCCGCGCCGCCGCGTGCGCTGGAGTGGCCGTGGCGCAGCATCTCCCCGAAGAAGACGAGCGTGTGGTCGTTGCGCCGGCGCACGTCCTTCATGAGGTCGCCGGTGCCGGTGCGGTGGACGATCCGCGCGATCGACGGCACCGCGACCTGGCGCGTGAACGCGACGAGGTAGGCGGCGTGCACGAAGAACGCGTCGCCGTACCGCACCTCGACGCTGAGGTGGGCGATCTCCTCGTTGTCGCGCACCGGGTCGAGCGCGGCGATCCTGCGGGCGATCCGGCTGCCGGCGACGAGGCGCCGGTCAGCGAGGGGCGATGCGGAGCTCATGGCGACCTCCCAGGTCGATCTCGATGTCGGCGGTGCCTTCGGCATCGGCGGTCAGCGTGGGCAGCGCGGCGCCGCTGACGTCGTACGCGCGGCCGGGCTCGAGCCTGCCGACCCGGACGACCGTGCGCAGCGGCCGGGCGCCGGGGCGCAGCACCAGGTCGAGGGCCCGGCCGTCGGTGACGGCCCGAGCGACGAGCACGTCGGGATAGGCGGCCTCGGCCAGGACCGGCCCGCGCGACCAGGCCTCCGGTGCGCCGAAGACGACGAGGTCGCGCAGCGCACTGTGGCGGCCGAAGCGTCCGAGCGACGCGTAGAGGTTGGTGAAGGCCGACCCGTCGGCGTACCTCCTCGCGCCGGCGACCTCGTCGACCTCGCCCGCGTCGAGGTCGCGCTGCACCGCGCTCGCCAGCTCCTCGTCCCCGTGCTCGCGCGCAGCCATCAGCGTCACGACCTTGCTGTAGGTGTCGGTGCCGAGCTGGTAGCTGCCGGGATCCAGGCGGGCGGAGATCCCCGGCCGTGTCGTGGTGCGGCCGTCCTCGTGCAGCAGCTCGCGCTCGCGCAGGAGCCACCAGGTGCGGCGGGCGACGTCGGGCAGCGCCGCATGCATCCAGTACGACGTCGTGAGCTGCACGGCCGGGCCCGACCAGAAGTTCCAGGACAGTCCGAGGTGGCTGCTGCGCACCCCGACGATGCGCCCGTCGGGGCGCAGGAACTCGGTCTCGTAGGCGTGCCGCAGCTGCTCCTCGACGTCCGCGAAGTACGCCGTGCCGTGCTGGCGGTCGTGGCTGAGCATCGTGTTCATGCCGAAGGTGTTGCAGACGGTGTAGATCCAGTTGGGCTCGCAGGGGAAGAGCGCGAAGGGCGAGCGCTGCACGTTGCGGTGGACGGTCGCGGCGAGCGAGCCGAAGTCGTGGGCGTAGGCGGCGCGCTCGGACCAGCGGTAGGCCAGCGCGCCGGTCCGGGAGTAGCGCTCGTCGTTGAGGGCGGCGTACATCCCGACCATGACGCCGTGGAAGCCGGTCAGCATGATGTTCTCGCCGTTGTCCACCGGGTCGCGGTCGAACCGGACGTTTCCCCAGGCGTTCTCGAGCGCCCAGTAGCCCCAGACCCGTCGGTCGAGCATCTTCTCGATCGCGTTGCGCTGCGCCTCGGCGAGGTAGCCACCGAACGCCGGCGTGCGGGTGAACTGCGACATCGACAACGCGTAGCCGAGCGCGTTGAGCTGGTAGCGGGTCGCGGCCTCCCGGAACTGGTCGATGCGCGTGAACCCCTCGAAGGAGTCGAGCGGCTGGAGGGCGAGGTCGAGCGCGAACCGCAGGTGCGCGAGGTCGTCCTCGGTGTGCTCGGCGACGGGCACGCGGATGCCGAGGCCGGGCGCGCCGGTGATCAC
This sequence comes from Nocardioides candidus, assembly GCF_041321175.1. Classification (NCBI taxonomy): domain Bacteria; kingdom Bacillati; phylum Actinomycetota; class Actinomycetes; order Propionibacteriales; family Nocardioidaceae; genus Nocardioides; species Nocardioides candidus. Next base: position 1,401,431 of record NZ_JBGGWC010000001.1, read on the forward strand.
GAACTCGACCTGCGCCAGCCGCTCGTTGACCGCCGCGCCGACGCGGACCTGCCGCGCGTGGCGGACCAGGTAGGTCGCCCGGGCGAGGACGATCAGCGCCGGACCGGTGAGGAGGACGGCGACCGGGGCGCCGGTCGAGCCGTCGTGCGCCAGGGCGGCGCCGAGCGCGGCCGTGCCCAGCCAGACCAGCGGCGGCAGCACGGTGGGGCCGGTCGCCCACCACACGAAGATCGCGAGGAGGAAGCCGCCGAGCGCCAGTGCCCCGAGCACGGGGTGCCCGCCCGCGGCGAGTCCGCCGCCCGGCAGCGCGAGGCCCAGCCCCGCCGCGCGCCAGCCGGCGCTCGCGTCGAGGAGCACGGTCAGCAGGCCGAGCGACCACAGGGCGCCGTACACCACGATCGCGCGGCGCTGCCGCCGCGCGGTCGTCGCCGGCACCGCGCGCTGCGGCGTCGGGAGGAGCAGGCGGACCCGCTCGTCGCTCGCCACGGCGGTCATGCGCGCACCACCGCCACCAGGGCCCCGGCTGCGGCGAGCCAGAGGCCGGAGGCGTGGAACGCTGTGTCGCTCACCACCGAGCCCTCGGCCCAGGTGAACCACCCGAGCGCGTGCATGCCGACCACGCCGACGACGAACCAGGCGAGCCCGCACGTGACGAGCGCGGTGGCGAGAGCGGGTGCGGGAGCGGGTACGGCGATCGCGACCCCCGCTGCGGGTGCCAGGGAGCCCGGCGCCGGTCGCCGTGCGGGTGGCGCGAAGACGGCAGGTGCGGGGGCGTGCCCCGTGACACGCCACCAGCCGCGGCGCACCAGCGCGATCGCGGCGGCGAGAGCGATGCAGCAGCCCATCGGGACACCTCCAAGAAAATGAGAACGGTGGCGTTTCAGTTTCGAGGATGAAGTAGGAACGCCGACGTGTCAAGATGTTCGGTATGACCGAGGTCGTCCGTCCCTACCGTGGCGTCGCTGCCGACGAGCGGCGCTCGCTCCGCCGCGTCCAGCTGCTCGAGGCCTGCCTCGACGTTGTCGGGGAGCTCGGCGTCGCGGCGACGACCGCGGAGGCGATCTGCGCGCGGGCCGGCTTGTCGAAGCGCTACTTCTACGAGAGCTTCACCGATCGCGAGGCGATCCTGGTCGCCACGCTCGACGTGTTCTTCGAGGACGCCCGGAAGGCGATCCTGCCGGCGCTCACGGCGCCCGGCGCGACGCGGGAGGAGCGGTTGTCGGGCACGGTCGCCGCGCTCGTCGCCTCCGTGTCGGCGGACTCCCGGGCCGCCCGGCTCTACGTCGAGTCCTCGCGCAACCTCGCGCTGGAGCAGCGCCGGATCGCGGCCTACGACGACTTCGCCGACCTGCTGCTGGAGCACGCCTTCGCTGCCGGCTCGGAGGGGACGCGGGCGCGCGCCGTCGCGCTGCTCGTCGTCTCCGGCACCACCGAGGTCGTCGCGCGCTGGCTCGCCGGGGACCTGGACCTCGACGAGGCTGCTCTGGTCGAGACGATCGGCGGGGTCGGCGTCGCCGCCGCCTCGATGCTGGCGTAGCCGTCAGACGACGGCGAGGTCGATCGCCTCGGAGACGGTCAGGTCGCCGCCGACGAGGTTCCACTGCTTGCCGGACGTGCGGGGGTCGCCGAGGACCGCCGCCAGCACGGCAGCGACGTCGGCGCGGGTCACGTCGCCCCGCGGGACGTCCGGCCCGAGGGCGACCCGGCCAGTGGGCGCCTCGTCGGTGAGCCGGCCGGGACGCAGGATCGTCCAGTCCAGGTCCGCCGCGCGGAGGGCGGCGTCGGCGTCGCGCTTGGCCTCGACATAGGCACGCCACACCTCGCCGGTGTCCGGTGGCAGCGGGTTGTCGACGTCGATCGCCGAGACCTGCACGAACCGGCGGATCCCTGCCGAGCTGGCGCCGGCGATCGACTTCAGCGAGCCCTCCAGGTCGACGGTCTGCTTGCGGCGCGCGTTGCCGTCGGGACCGCCGCCCGCGGCGAACACGACCGCCTCGCACCCCGCGAACGCCTCAGCGAACGCGGCCGCGTCCTGCTGCTCGATGTCGAGCCGCCGTACGTCTGCGTCCAGGTCCTCCAGGTCGGGAGCGTGTGCCGGGTTGCGGACCAGCGCCACCGGGGTGTGCCCCGCCGCGACGAGGAGGGGGTGCAGCAGGCGGGCTATCTGGCCGTGACCACCGACGATCGCGATGCGCATGTCCTCCACCGTAGGCTGCGGCCCATGGCCGACTGCGTGTTCTGCGCGATCGTCGCGGGCGACCTCCCGGCCGACGTGGTGCTCGACGAGCCCGAGTTCCTGGGCTTCCTCGACCGGCGGCCCGTCTTCAAGGGCCACGTGCTGCTGGTGCCGCGGGCCCACCACGTCACGCTTCCCGACCTCCCGGCGGAGCTGCGCGACGGCTTCCTCGCTCACGCGCAGCGGCTGGCGACGGCCGTGGTCGACGGGTTGGGCGCGCAGGGGAGCTTCGTGGCGATGAACAACGTCGTCAGCCAGTCCGTGCCGCACCTGCACTGCCACGTGGTGCCGCGCACCAAGGGCGACGGACTGCGCGGGTTCTTCTGGCCGCGGACGAAGTACGCCGACGGCGAGGCCGAGCGGTACGCCGAGCGGCTGCGCGACGCTCTCGCTTGAGACCGGCCGCGAGCACCTCGCCGCGCCTCGATACGCTCGCTAGCGCTCGCTACTCGACGAACGCAGGAGAACAGCCATGGGTCGTTTCGACGGACGGGTCGCCGTCATCACCGGAGCAGCACGAGGCATCGGCTTCGGCACCGCCACGCGGTTCGCCGAGGAGGGTGCGTCGGTCGCGATCGTCGACCTCGACGAGTCCGCGGCCGCCGACGCCGCTGCGAGGCTGCCGTTGACCGACGGCGCCAAGGCGGTCGGCATCGGCGCCAACGTCTCCGACTCGGCCTCGGTCGACGCCGCCATCGAGCGCGTCGTCTCCGAGCTGGGCGGCATCCACGTGCTCGTCAACAACGCCGGCATCACCCGCGACAACCTCCTCTTCAAGATGACCGAGGAGGACTGGGACCTCGTCATGGGCGTGCACCTCAAGGGCGCCTTCCTCATGACGAAGGCCGCCCAGAAGCACTTCGTGGAGCAGAAGTACGGCAAGATCGTGAACATCTCGAGCATCTCCGCGCTCGGCAACCGCGGCCAGGCCAACTACTCGGCCGCCAAGATGGGCGTGCAGGGCCTGACCCGCACCCTCGGCATCGAGCTGGGTCCCTTCGGCATCAACACCAACGCGGTCGCCCCGGGCTTCATCGCGACCGAGATGACCGACGCCACCGCCGCCCGGCTGAAGCTCGACGTCGACGAGTTCCGCCGCCTCAACGCTGAGGCCAACCCGGTCAAGCGCGTCGGCTTCCCCGAGGACATCGCCGCCGCGGTCTGCTTCCTCGCCAGCGACGAGGCGTCGTACATCACCGGCCAGACCTTGTACGTCGACGGCGGCATCACCCTCGGCACCTGATCCCCGGGACACGCCGGGCGGCTCCCCGTCCGCTGCGCCCGTCGAGGCGCACACTGGAGCCATCGCAAAGTCGACTGAAACAGTAGACGACGACTGACCACCCCCCACCGACGACGGGAGTCCGACGTGCGTAACGCGCGCCAGCTCATCAGCATCACCGCCACCCTGACCGCCCTCAGCCTGGGGCTCGCCGCCTGCGGGGGTGACGACAAGAAGAGCGACGGGGGAGGCTCCGACGAGCCGTCCTCGAGCAAGTCGGCGAAGGCCGAGCCCGACACCTGGCCCCTCACGGGCCTCCCGGTCGACGGCGGGTCCTCGGAGCAGGACCACCCGGTGCTCGTGCTCAAGATGGACAACACCGAGTCCAGCGCCCCGCAGCAGGGCCTGTCGCAGGCCGACATGGTCGTGGAGGAGCTGGTGGAGGGCGGCATCACCCGGCTCGCGGCGTTCTTCTACTCCGAGATCCCCGGTGACGTCGGCCCGGTGCGCTCGATGCGGGCCAGCGACATCGGCATCGTCTCGCCGGTCGACGCCTCGATCGTCACCAGCGGTGGCGCGGGCGTCACGGTGAAGCGGATCACCGGTGCCGGCATCAAGATCTACAACGAGGGCAGCCCGGGGTTCTACCGGGAGAGCACCCGGAGCGCGCCGTACAACCTCTTCACCGACATGAAGAAGGTCGCCAAGGCCTCGGAGGACGGCACGGACGCGCGTCCGGCCGACTACCTCCCGTGGGGCACCGAGAAGGACCTGCCGGCGGGCAAGCCGGCAGGCACCATCACCGCCGACTTCGGCGGCTCGCACTCGACCAACTGGACCTTCGAGAACGGCACCTACGTCAACCAGAACACCTTCGCCGCGGACGGTGACGAGTTCCCGGCCGACAGCGTGCTGGTGCTCCGCGTCGACGTCGGCGATGCCGGCTACCTCGACCCCGCCGGCAACCCCGTGCCGGAGACGATCTTCAAGGGCGGCGGCAAGGCGCAGCTCTTCCACGCCGGCAAGGTCGTCGAGGGCACCTGGAAGAAGAAGGAGCTCGGCTCCGCGCTCGAGCTCTCGACCGCCGACGGCGACCTGAAGGTCCCCGCGGGCCGGGTGTGGATCGAGCTCGTCCCGGTGGACGCCAAGGGCGGATCGGTCACCTTCGGCAAGTAGCTCTCGTGGCGGTCGCCGGCGCGACCTCCTCGTCCATCAACTAATCGGCGTCGCGGTCGTTCCCGTCGGGAACGGCCGCGATCGCTGTCGGGAGCGGGAGACCGCTCTCGACCATGAGGCGCACGCTGGAGAGGAGGAAGGCGATGGCGCCCTCGACCCGCTCGGCGGCCTCCTCGGGATCGACCGCGCTCGCCACCGACTCCCCGGCCGAGGACATCGCGCCGAAGAAGATGCGCGCGTAGGTCTGGAGCATCGGCTCGTCGAGGTCCCACCTGCCCGCCTCGAGCACCGACCGGACGATGTCGAGCACGTTGGCGAAGGTCGAGCGCTCCTCCTGCTCACGGAAGCGCTCGTAGCCGAGGACCGCGGGGCCCTCCTGGATCACGATGCGGCGGTACGCCGGCTCCTGCACCACCACGAGGAACGCCCTTAGCCCGTCGAGGGCCTTGGTCCAGGGGTCCTTCTTGCCCCTGAGGGCCTTCTGGATGCGCTTCGACGCGTCCTGCTCGACCCGCTCGAAGACCGCCTCGAAGAGGGCCTGCTTGCCGGAGAAGTGGTGGTAGAGCGCGCCCTTGGTCACGCGGGCGCCCGCGACGATGGCGTCGAGCGACGCGGCGGCGTAGCCGGCCTGGGTGAAGCGCTCCTCCGCGACGTCGATCAGGGCGCGCTTGGTCGAGGCGGAGTACGCCGCCCGGCGTGATGCCGCCCCGACGGTCGGCACCTTCGGTACCTTGGGGACGAGTTTCGACACGGAAGCCTTCGCCACGCGCGCCAGCATATGTCGTACGTCACGTCCTGAGCCCCTGGGTGTGACCACCGTCCATGGCGGCCGTCACAGTCCGGGCCCGGGCGGTTCTGAGCGACTTCATCCGGGTGTTGGGGATCACGCGCGCTGGTGTTTGGCGTACCCGGATTCAGACGCATACTGGAAGTACGTACCAACGGTATGTCGGCTCCGGCCGGCTCCGTTCAACTGACAAGGAGCTGACCATGACCTGGAAGGCCTTTCACAACCGGGGCGAGACTCTCCGCTCCGTGATCGCCGCCTCTGCGCGTCGTCGGGACGGGATCCTCCCGATGGACGTCGACGGCGTCTCCGAGTTCTTCCGAGACGAGCTCGACCTGCTCGCCGCGCTGCAGCTGAAGTGGCACACCCGTCTTGCGGGCCACATCGAGGCCGAGCTCGCGCCGCAGCCGATGGACCTCGAGGCCGGCGTCGCCGCCGGTTGGGCCCGCGCCGCCGAGGAGCTGTCCGGCGTCCGGATGATCCTCGACCACTACCGCGACCACCCGGTGGACGACGCGATGGCCCAGGCCGTCGCGCGCTTCACCGCCAAGGAGCACCACTACCTCGCGGCGATGGCCGGCCTGGCCTCGATCGGCCGCGAGGAGGGGCAGTGGATCGGTGCCCGCATCGAGGAGCGCGCCCGCACCACCGAGGTCGGGCCGCCCGCCCTGGACCAGCCCGAGGACACCGGTCCTCGCGGCAGCCTGATCGACCGGCTGCGCGCCGTCGTCGCCGCCTGAGCCGACCCCGGCACCTCCCGGCCGGGCCTCCCTGACAGCCCCGGGCCGCACGCACATCCTCCCTCCCGTGCGTCGGCTCGGGGCTGTCGCCTTCCCTGACGCCTCCGCTGCGGCTCTCCCCGGCGCCTTCGGCGATCGGCGATGATGGGGGAGTGAACCCGATGGTCGCCGACCTCCGTGCCGGGATGCTGCTCGTGGCCACGTCCCAGCTTCTCGACCCCAACTTCGTCGACACCGTGATCCTGCTGCTCGACGTCAACGACGAGGGCGCCCTCGGGGTCGTCCTCAACAGACCGAGCGCCCTGCCGGTCTCCGAGGTGCTCGGAGAGTGGGGTGACGTGGTGGAGGAGCCCGAGGTGCTCTTCCAGGGCGGCCCGGTCTCGACCGACGGCGCGCTGGCGGTCGCCCTCGCGGCGCCCGGGGGCGAGGCGGCGGCCGGCTTCCGTGCCGTCGTCGAGAGGCTCGGCCTGCTCGACCTGGACACGCCGTCCGAGCTGGTCGCGGGCACGGTCGAGCGGCTCCGGATCTTCGCCGGCTACGCCGGCTGGGGCACCGGCCAGCTCCAGGCGGAGGTCGACGAGGGGAGCTGGTACGTCGTACCCGCACTCGTGGAGGACGTCTTCCGTCTCGACACCCGCGAGCTCTGGCGCGACGTGCTGCGGCGCCAGCCGGGCGACCTCGCGCTCCATGCCACCCGGCCCGCCGACCCCGAGCTGAACTGACTCCTGAACTAGAGTGGGGCCCGTGACCACGATCGGATTCTCGACAGACACGGACGTCCGTGAGGACCGCCGCACCGTCCCGACCGACGAGGGTGACCACGAGCGCTTCTCGCACTACGTCGACAAGGACAAGCTCACCGAGGCGATGGTGATGGGCACCCCGGTGGTGGCCCTGTGCGGGAAGGTCTGGGTGCCCAGCCGGGCCCCGGAGAAGTTCCCCGTCTGCCCGGACTGCAAGGAGATCTGGGACGGCCTGAGCGACGGTCCGGGCTCCGACGAGTGAGCGGCGGCGACGCAGCCGCCCCTCTCACCTCGCTCGGTCCGGCGTGGCCGGAGCGTGCGGCATGGGGTACGGCGCCCTCCCTGCGCGCGTGGCAGGCCGCCGCGCTGCGCGACTACCTCGAGCGCTCCCCGCGCGACTTCCTCGCGGTGGCGACGCCGGGTGCCGGCAAGACCACCTTCGCCCTGTCCGTGGCCGCCGAGCTGCTCGGCCGGCGCCAGGTCGACCGCATCATCATCGTCGCGCCGACCGAGCACCTGAAGCTGCAGTGGGCCGAGGCGGCCGCCAAGGCAGGCCTGCCGATCGACCCCACCTACTCCGCCGGCAGCGGGAAGATCAGCAGCGACTACGTCGGCGTGGCCGTGACCTACGCCGGCGTCGGCGTCAACCCGCTCGCACTGCGGATCCGCACGGAGCGGTTCAAGACGCTGGTGATCCTCGACGAGATCCACCATGCCGGTGACGCGCTGACGTGGGGCGAGGGCGTGCGCGAGGCGTTCGAGCCGGCAGCGCGCCGGCTGGCGCTGACCGGCACGCCCTTCCGCTCCGACATCAACCCGATCCCGTTCGTGACCTACGCCCCCGGTGACGACGGCGTGCCGCGCTCGGTCGCCGACTACACCTACGGCTACGCCGAGGCCCTCGCCGACCACGTGGTGCGGCCGGTCCTGTTCCTCGCCTACTCCGGCGAGATGCAGTGGCGCACCCGCGCGGGCGACGAGGTCGCGGCGAGCCTCGGCGAGCCGCTCACCAAGGACCTGACGGCCCAGGCGCTGCGCACCGCGCTCGACCCCGCGGGGTCGTGGATGCCCTCGGTCCTGCAGGCGGCCGACAAACGGCTCTCGGAGGTACGACGGCACGTGCCCGATGCCGGAGGCCTGGTCATCGCGACCGACCAGGACTCGGCTCGGGCCTATGCGAAGCTCTTGAAGGCGATCGCGGGCGAGTCCGCCACGGTCGTGCTCTCGGACGAGAAGGCCGCGTCGAAGAAGATCTCCGAGTTCAGCGCGAGCGACAGTCGCTGGCTGGTCGCCGTACGCATGGTGTCGGAGGGGGTCGACGTGCCGCGGCTCGCCGTAGGCGTCTACGCCACCACCACCTCCACCCCGCTCTTCTTCGCCCAGGCCGTCGGCCGGTTCGTGCGAGCGCGCACCCGTGGTGAGATCGCGTCGGTCTTCCTGCCGTCGGTGCCGCGGCTGCTCGGCTTCGCCTCCGAGCTCGAGCTCCAGCGCGACCACGTGCTGGGCCGCAAGGTCAGCGACGACGCCGACATCTTCGCCGCCGAGGACGACCTGCTCGCCCGTGCCCAGGCAGGGGAGTCCGCCTCCGCCGACGAGAAGGCGGTGCCGTTCGAGGCGCTCGGTTCCGAGGCGCGCTTCGACCACGCGCTCTACGACGGGGCCGCCTTCGGCCACGAGGGCGAGGTGCACGTCGGCTCCGACGAGGAGATGGACTTCCTCGGCATCCCGGGCCTCCTCGAGCCGGCGCAGATGAAGGAGCTCCTCCAGCAGCGGCAGGCCTCGCGCTCCAAGCCCCGGAAGCAGGCCGCCGCGCCCGACACGGTCGAGCAGGTCGCGACCCACGAGCAGCTGGCCGTGATGCGCCGCGAGCTCAACGGACTGGTCGCCGCCTGGAACCACCGCACGGGCCAACCGCACGGCATCACCCACGCCGCCCTCCGCAAGGAGTGCGGCGGCCCGGCCGCGGCCATCGCCAACGCCGAGCAGCTCAAGGCGCGGATCGACCGGATCCGCGAGTGGGCGGTCCGCAAGACGTCGTAGCGCCCGCCCGCCGAGCGCGCGCACGCGTGACGCAACCGGCCCTCGCCCGTTGACCCCAGGTATCTCGGGACAGCTACTCATGGGGGGCGAGATGTCCGGCTCGACGCGCGCGCTCGCGGTCGCCCTGGCCGCCGTGCTCGGGCTGACCCTCCTCGCGGCGCCGTCCTCGGCCGGGGCGCCGTCGTACCTCTCCCCGCAGGCCGCGGTCGCGGCCCCGCGCAAGGACGCGGGCGACGCCCTGCTCGAGCGGATCCGCCGGATCCCGATCGTCACCCGCGCCAGCGAGGCGGCGCACTCGCCGCGCGGCACGCGCTTCTTCCGGATCACCGTCGCGGTGCCGGTCGACTACAGCGACCCGACGGGCCCGACGTTCGGCCTGCGGGTGAACCTGCTCCACCGCGGCTTCGACCGGCCCACGGTCGTGGAGACCTCCGGCTACCGCCTGTGGGACGACCCCTACCGCGCCGAGGTCACCCGGCTCGTCGACGGCAACCAGCTCGACATCGAGCACCGGTTCTTCTCGCCCTCGCTGCCGGCGCACGCCGACTGGGCGACCCAGCTGACGATCCGGCAGGTCGCCGACGACCACCACCGGGTGGTCACCGCCTTCCGCCACCTCTACGACGGCCGGTGGCTGAGCACCGGTGACTCCAAGGGCGGCATGGCAGCGACGTACTACCGCCGGTTCTACCCCACCGACGTCAACGCGACCATCGCCTACGTCGCGCCCGACGACGTGGTCGACGACGTGGACGCCTACCCGGGGTTCCTCGCGAAGGTCGGCGGCCCGCGTCTGGCCGGCTGCCGCAACCGGCTGGTGGCGCTGCAGCGCCGGATGCTGGCCGAGCGCGGGTGGTTCCGTGGTCGGCTCGCGCGCTTCTCCTCGGCCAAGCACCTCAGCTGGGACTACGTCGGCAGCCTCGACCGCGGCTTCGAGGCGTCGGTGGTCGACATGTACTTCGCGTTCTGGCAGTACTGGGGCGTCCGCGCCTGCAAGGACGTCCCGGTCGCGCGGCGGATGAGCCGCGGGCAGGTGTGGCGCTACGCCGGCAGCGTGGAGCCGTGGGGCAACCTGTCCGACCAGCGTCGCTACTTCTCGCTGCCCTACCACTACCAGGCGGCGTCGCAGATCGGCGGACCGCAGCCCTTCGAGGGGCGGCTGCACGACCTTCTCGACTACCCGGGCGCCGACACCCCGGCCAACATCCTCCCGCCCGGCATGCGCCCGGCGACCTACGACGCCGACGCGATGGTCGACATCGACAGCTGGGTGCGCACCCGGGCCCGCCGGATGATCTTCGTCGACGGGCAGTACGACCCGTGGTCGGCCGAGCCGTTCCGCTGCGGCACCGACGGCGCCGAGCGGGCGTGCCGGCGGATGGTCGTGCCGCACGGCACGCACGGTGCGGTCGTCGCCGAGCTGCCGCGCCGCCAGCGGCTCGAGGCCGTGCGGCTGATCCGCCGGTGGGCGGGCGTCGGCGGGGTGCGGGGCCGGACCACGCCGTCGTACGACGGGAGCGCGCCGTGGGACGGGGCGCTCGACGACCGCTACCGCGACTGGGCGGCGAACGGCCGCCGTCGCGGCGGCATCCTGTAACACTGGCCCGGTGTCGCGCCGTCTCGGATCCCGCTCCCTCCTTCTGACGCTCGTGGTCGGGCTGGTCGCCGCTGTGCTCGCGCCGCTCGGCCCGTCGCCGTCGTACGCGCGCGGCGTCGAGCCGGCCGCGCACGTCGCGACCGGTCACCGGCTCGGGCTCCTCGCCCGGATCGAGCGGCTCGGCATCGTCGACTCGGTGCGGGAGGTGCCGTCGCTCGCGTTGCGGGGCACCCGGTTCTTCCGGATCTGGTACCGGCTGCCGGTCGACCACGACGACCCCGACGGGGCGACGTTCCGGCTGCGCGGCACCCTGATCCACCGCGGCACCGCCCGTCCCACCGTGTTCTCGACCTCGGGCTACGGCATCCGCACGTGGGACTTCCCCTACCTGACCGAGCCGACGCGGATCGTCGAGGGCAATCAGCTCGACCTCGAGCACAGGTTCTTCCGGCCGTCCCGTCCCGCCGACCCCGACTGGGCCGCCGAGCTCACGATCCGGCAGGCGGCCGCGGACCAGCACCGGGTCATCCGCGCGATGCAGCGCATCTACCGCGAGCCGTGGCTGTCGACGGGCATCTCGAAGGGCGGCATGACCGTCACCTACGAACGGCGCTTCCACCCGGGCGACGTGGCCGGCACCATCGCCTACGTCGCGCCCGACGACGCCGTCGACGCCGACGACGTCTACGGCGACTTCCAGGCGACGGTGGGCGGGCCGGCGTACGCCGACTGCCGCGCCGCGCTCGCCGCGGTGCAGCGCCGGATCCTCGAACGACGCGACTGGTTCGTCGCGCGCTACCGCACGCTGGTGCAGCGCCGCCACGACCACCTCGCCCTCGTCGGGGGAGCGGACCGTGCGGTCGAGATCGCGGCGGTGGAGGTCTACTTCGCGTTCTGGCAGTACCAGCCGGCCGCGGAGATGTGCAGCGAGGTGCCCGGCCCGGACGCGTCGAACCGCTCGGTGTGGTCGTTCGTCGACTACGTGCTCGAATGGGGGTTCCTCACCGACGAGGGCCTGCGCTACTACGTGCCCTACTACTTCCAGGCCGCGACCCAGCTGGGGGCGCCGGACCCCTACGAGGACAACGTCGCCGACCTGCTGCGCCACCCGGGCCACGACGTCCCCGCGACCTTCGTGCCCGACCGGCTCGAGCCGCTCACCTTCGACGCCTCGGCGATGCCCGACGTCGACAGCTGGGTGCGCACGTCGTCGTCACGGATGCTCTACGTGTACGGCGAGCTGGACCCCTGGAGCGCCGAGCCGTTCGACTGCGGCGACGACGGTGCGGCGCGGCAGTGCTCGGTCCACGTGGTGCCGGGTGGCAACCACGGGTCCGACCTGGCTCAGCTGCCCCGGGCCGAGCGGCGCGCGGCCGTCGCCCAGGTGCGGGCGTGGGCGGGACTCTCCGGTCAGCCGGCGTCGCCGATCAGCTCGGCCTCGGCCTCGTCGGCCGAGTGCGGCGTCGGCGCACCGTGCAGGGCCCGCTGGACCGTGCCCGCGCCGGAGACGGCGATCGCGACACCGACGGCGACCGCGGCAGCGCCGAACCAGAACGGTGCGTGGACCCCCTGGTGCTCGGCGAGCTTCAGCGCGACGTACGGCCCGACGGCGCCGCCGGTGAAGCGCACGAACGAGTAGGCGGCGCTGGCCACGGGTCGCTCGACCGGGGCGCTGCCCATCACGGCCTCGGTGACCAGGGTGTTGTTCACGCCGAGCACCGCACCGGCGGCGACGATGCCCGCGGCGACCACCGCCTCGTGGTCGGCGAGGACCGCCATCGCGCCGAGGTCGAGGGCGAAGAGGGTCAGGGCGCCGAGCATCGCGGGGACGGTGCCGAAGCGCCGCTGGAGAGCCGGCGCCACGACGACCGAGCTGAACGCGAGCAGCACGCCCCAGCCGAAGAACACCCAGCCGACCTGCATGATCCCGAAGCCCGGCAGGGCGAACGGGCCCGCCGCGAGCAGCGTGAAGAAGCCCAGGTTGTAGAAGACCGCGACGAGCGCGAGCACCAGCAGGGCCGGGTGGCGCAGGGCGCGGAACGGGTCGGCGAGGGAGGTACGGCGCCCGGTCGGCGGCGTCGCCGGGAGGAACCACGCCGTGGCGGCGACCGCGACGGTCATGAGGACCGAGACACCGAAGAAGGGCGCCCGCCACGACTGCTGACCGAGGAGGCCGCCGAGGAGCGGGCCCGAGGCGATGCCCAGGCCGAGCGCGGCCTCGAACAAGATGATCGCCTGCGCGAGCGAGCCGACCGAGGCGCTGACGATCGTGGAGAGCGCCGTCGCGATGAAGAGCGCGTTGCCCAGGCCCCAGCCGGCGCGGAAGCCGATGACCGCTCCGACGCTGCCCGAGGCCCCGGCCAGCCCGGCGAAGACGATGATCAGGGCGAGGCCGGTGAGCAGGGTCTTCTTCGGGCCGATGCGCGACGAGACGACGCCGGTGACGAGCATCGCGACGCCCATGACCGCCATGTAGCTGGTGAAGAGCAGGGAGACCTGACTCGGGGTCGCCTCGAGCTGGGCGGCGATCTCCTTCAGGATCGGGTCGACCAGTCCGATGCCCATGAAGGCGATCACGCATGCGAAGGAGACGGCCCAGACGGCGCGGGGCTGGCGCAGGAGGGACGACTTCTCCTCGGCGGGGCGGGCGGGGGCAGCGGTGGTCACTGGGAGGCTCCTTCGGAGGGGTCGGTGGTGACGGCGCGGAGCACCGCGACGGCCGCGGCGAGCTCCTCGACGGTGCGATCGGGGTGGGCGGCGAGGCGCTCGGCGACCAGCCGGGCGTTGATCTCGCGGATGCGGGCCAGCTCGCGGCGGCCGGCCTCGGTCAGGTCGACCAGGCTCCCGCGCGCGTCGGCGGGATTGGGCCGCGTGTCGACCCAGCCGAGGTCGCGGAGCCGGGCGACCGCGCCGGTCATCGTCGGCTGCGAGCACTGGTCGGCGGCCGCCAGTGCGGTCACGCCGAGGGCGCCGTGCTCGTCGAGCAAGGAGAGCACGCGAATGCCGGCCGGCTGCTCGAGGTTGCGGCGGATCAGCCGCACCAGGCGGGCGGCGTGGATCGCGAGGTCGCTGCTGAGCTGGTCGACGTGCGGGGTGGTCACGTTCCCCAGAATACATAGGAAACCTATGTAATTCGAATTCCTGTCGACGGCCGAGCCGCGCGTCGGCGGGTCGCGTGGTGGAATCGAGCGCATGGCTGTGCGTCACCTCTACCTCGCCCGGCACGCCGAGCCCGATGGTGACGGCGTCCTGACCGATCGTGGTGCCCGTCAGGCGGCCCTGCTCGGGCAGCGTCTCTCGGTGGTCCCGCTGACCTCGGTGCTGCACGGACCGCTGCCCCGGGCGACGGCGACGGCGCGTCTCGTCGCCGAGCAGCTGGCGGAGCCGGTGCAGGTCGCCGAGGTCGAGGCGGTCGGTGACTACGTCCCTTACGTGCCGACCGCCGACGAGGTCGCGCCGGAGCACCGCGCCGAGGTGTTCGGCTTCCTCGCCGAGGTGTCGGCGGAGGAGGCGGTGCACGGAGCGGAGCTTGCCGCCGAGGCCGTTCGGCTGCTGGCGGGACCCGAGTCGGGCGAGGAGGACAGCCACTGCCTCGTGGTGACGCACGCGTTCACCGTCGGGTGGCTGGTACGCCACGCGCTCGGCGCGCCGCCGTGGCGGTGGTGGGGGCTCGGCTTCGGCCATGCCGCGCTGACGGTGCTGCGCTACCACCCGGACCGGCCGCCCACGGTCGTGGTGGTCAACGACATGTCGCACCTTCCCGAGGACCTGCGGTGGACCGGCTTCCCGGCCCACCTGCGACTCTGATCCGGTAGGCGATACTGGCCGCCATGCCGACCTACGTGGCCTTCCTCCGGGCGATCAACCTGGGCGCGAAGCGCAAGTTCCCCAAGGGCGACATCGTGACCGCGACCGAGGCGGCCGGGGCCACCGACGTCCAGACCTACATCAACACCGGCAACGTGCTCCTCACCTCGAGGCTGAGGTCACGGGCAAAGGTCGAGGCGGCACTCGAGAAGGCCTACGAGGAGCACACCGGCTTCGCCGTACCGACGATCGCGTTCACGCCGGCCGAGCTGGCCCAGGTCGCCGCCGACGCGCAGGAGCTGACCTCGCCCGACCTCGAGCGGCACTACCTGTACCTGCTGAAGGAGCCACCCGCCGCCGCGGCGGTGGAGAAGCTGCTGGCCAAGGAGGGCGCGGCCGACCGGGTCGTGGTCCGCGGTCGCGCGGCCCACCTCCTCCTCGGCAAGGAGTACGTCGCCGGCAACGTCGACCCCTGGGGCGTGGAGAAGTCCCTGGGCGTGGTCGCCACCAACCGCAACCTCAACGTCGTCACGACGCTGTCACAGAAGTGGTGCTCGTGACCGTCGCGCGGGTCATCGAGCGGACGGACCGCGACGTGAGGGTGAGCAGCGAGATCGCGCAGTAGGCGACGCCGGCGGCGAGGATCATGTGCTGGAGCCCGAAGTGGGCGCCGAGCGGACCGAACGCGAGCTGCCCGACCGGGATCGCGACGAACGAGCCCAGCATGTCGTAGGAGTAGACCCGCGACAGCATGTCCGGCGGGACGTGCTCCTGCATCGCGAGCTCCCATCCAAGGCCGAAGATCTCGATCCCCGCACCGCCCACGAACGCCGCCACCATCAGCACCCAGAGCTCGGTCGTCGAGCCGAGCGCGATCATCTGGCCGGCGTACACGGCGCAGCCGAGCATGCCGTAGAGCAGCGGGCGTCGCAGGGGCACGCGGAGCAGCACGACCGAGGTGGTCACCAGGCCGGCAGCTCCGGCGCTGAGGATCAGGGCCCAGCCGTGGACCCCGATCTCGCTCGCCTTGGCGTGCGCCGGGCCGAGGGTGCTGAAGCCGCCGCTCGACAACGCGTTGAGCGCGCCGAAGCCGAGCACGATGACCCACAGCCAGGTGGTGCGGCGGAAGAACCCCCAGCCGGTCCGCAGGTCCTTGACGATGCTGTCGCCGCCGCCCTTGCGCGCCGCCGGTGCCGGCAGCTTGATGGGCAGGAGGAGGGCGGCGGAGACGAAGTACGTCGCCCCGTTGATCGCGATCGCCCAGCCCGGTCCGAGGCCGACCACCAGGGCGCCCGCGGCGGCCGGCGCGATCACCAGCGAGATGTTGCGCAGCAGCCCGTTGAGGGCGTTGGCCTGCTGCAACGCGCCCTCGGGCGCGAGCTGGGGGAGCAGCCCGGCGAGCGCGGGCTGGTTCGCGGCGGCCGCGACGCCGTTGACCGCGGTGAGTGCCGCGAGCTGCCACACCTGCGCGTGGCCGCTGAGGATGAGGGCCGCGATCGCGATCGCCGTCGTGCCCGCGGTCAGGTTGCTGAGCTGGATGATCGCCGTGCGGCCGAAGCGGTCGGCGAGCACGCCGCCGAGGAGCACGAACATGACCATCGGGATGCTGTGCGCGGCGAGCACGATGCCGAGGGCGCTCGGTGAGCTGCTCACCTCGAGCACGGCGAACGCCAGTGCGACGCTGCCCATGATGTCGCCGAGGAGGTCGACGGCCCGGGACGCGAAGTACCACCGGAAACGGCGGTCGCGCAGGGGTGCGAGTGCGGGGCCCTTCATGACTGCTCCTTCTCGTCGGGCTTGTCGCCCTGCTGCTCCGTCATGCGGAAGGCCGCGACGGTGAGGTTGACGGGGATCGTGCCCTCCGTGCGGGGGCGCTGGGCCTGCTCGTGGAGCAGGTGTGACGCATGGGCGAGCGTCGCGACGACCTCGTCCCAGGTCTCGGGCGCGACCCAGAGCTCGGCGTCGGTGAACGTGCCCTTCCCTGGGCGGTGCTGCTCGAAGCGACGGAGCAGCTCGCTGCTCATCGCCCGCACCTCGCCGGCCAGGCCGTCGGGGGAGGCCGTCGCGTCGCGGGTCATGTCGTAGCGGTAGCGCTTGGCCACACCGCCGCGGATCCGCTCCTCGCTCTCGACCACCAGCAGTCCGACGTCGTGGAGCTGGCGCAGGTGGTACGACGCGTTCGCGTGGGTGATGTCGAGCTCGCGGGCGACCTCGGCCGCGCTCATCGCGCTGCCGGTCAGCAACGACAGCATCCGCAACCGCAGCGGATGGGCCGCCGCCCGCAGCGAGCTGATCTCGTCCTCGCTCATCGCCTGTCTCCTGCCTCGGGGCGGTGGCCCCACTGTCAAAGAACTCTTGGGGAGTAGTGGACCACGGCGTCGCCGTACTGTCAAACACTTATTGGGGAGTGGGTTGGGCACGCGCTCGCCGGGACTCGCGGTAACTCAGTGTTCGGTCCGCTCGGAGGGCGCGCCGATCGCTTGGTGGGTGCTGTGACCGGTCCTAGGACCGAGGTAGCGCACCGATCGCCGTGGGAGCGGACCTAACACTGAGTTACAGCACCCGCCCGCGGACAGCCCGCGACCCGCCCGCGGGACCCCCGCACCAGCCCTGTGCCACGATGGTGACCGTGACGACCGCGAGCCCCGTGACAGCGGATCCGGACGTCGAGGAGGACCTCACGCCCGACGAGGTGACGCTGACCGACACGCCTTGGGTGACCGTGGTGTGGAACGACCCGGTCAACCTGATGTCCTACGTGACCTACGTCTTCCAGAAGTACTTCGGCTACTCGAAGAAGAAGGCGGAGAAGCTGATGCTCGAGGTCCACGAGGACGGCAGGTCGGTGGTGAGCAACGGCTCGCGCGAGGAGATGGAGCGCGACGTGCAGGCGATGCACGAGTACGGCCTCTGGGCGACGCTCTCGAAGAGCGAGTGACGGGACCGACGACATGGCGGGATTCGTCCGGCACCGCCGGAGCAAGCGCATCATCGCGACCTTCTCCGGCTTCGAGGCCGACCTGCTGCGCTCCCTCGCCGCCCAGCTCGTCGAGCTGCTCCGCAACGAGGCCGCGATCCCCACCGAGAGCACCGACCCGCTGGCCGAGCTGTTCGCGGACTTCTCCGGACCTACCACCCTGCCCGAGGACCCGGTCCTCGCGCGGCTCTTCCCCAACGCCTACCGCGAGGACGGCGAGGCGGCAGCGGAGTTCCGCCGGTTCACCGAGAGCAGCCTCCGCGACGGGAAGGCCCGCGCTGCCGGCGCCATCATCGACGGCCTCGAGGAGGCCGGCCTGCCGTCGGAGCCGACGGACGAGGAGCTGACGATCGACGTCGAGCTTGACCTCGAGGCCGCCGAGGTGTGGATGCGGGCGCTCACCGACCTGCGGCTCGCGCTCGGCACCCGGCTCGAGGTCGAGGAGGGGGACGAGGACTACTGGTACTCCCTCCCCGACGACGACCCCCGCGGCCAGGCCCACCACATCTACGAGTGGCTGGGCTACCTCCAGGAGACGCTGATCCAGGCGCTCGGCGGCTGATCGGTCGGCGTCAGCCGGCCGGCTTCACCGCCAGCACCGGGCACGGCGCGTCGAGGATCACCCGTTGCGCCACGCTGCCGAGCAGCAGCTTGCCGACGGGGGACCGGTGCCGCACGCCCACGACGACGAGCTCGGCGTCCTCCTCGGCGACGGCGGCGAGCACGGCGTCGGCCACGTCCGGTACGACGTCGTGGCGGACCGCGACCTCGAGGCCCTCGGCCTCCAGGTCCGCCTGCACGGCCGCGATGTCCGCGTCCTGCGCGAACCTCGAGTCCACGAGGCTGTCGCCGCGGGTGGCGTTGACGACGACCAACCGGGCGCCGTCCTTGCGGGCCAGCCCTGCCGCGTGGTCGAGGGCGGCCTTGCCGTAGCTGTCCGCGCTGTAGGCGACCACGATGCTCATCGCTCGACCAGCTCCTTGTCGTCGACGGGACCGCCGGACGCGGTCGGGGCGGGGGTGGGGCGGCGCAGCCCGTTGATCGCGACGGCGGCCAGCAGCACGCCGATCACCACGTAGACCGCGACCGCGACCGGCTCGCTCCACAGCGTGCTGACGTCACCGCTGGAGATCGCGAGGGCCTCCGTCAGCTGCATCTCCATCTTCGGTCCGAGGATGACGGCGACGATGAGGGGCAGCACCGGGATCCCGAATCGACGCATCGCGAGCCCGAGCACGCCGAAGGCGAGCAGCAGGGCCAGGTCGAAGGCCTGGAAGTTGACGCTGTAGGCGCCCAGGCAGGCGAAGAAGAGGATGCCGGCGTAGAGCTGCGGACGGGGGATCCGGAGCAGCTTCGCCCAGAGCGGCGCGAGCGGCAGGTTGATGACCAGCAGCAGGGTGTTCGCGATGACCAGGCTCGCGAGCAGCGCCCAGACCAGGCCGGGCTCGTTGTCGAGCAGCAGCGGGCCGGGCTGGATGCCGTAGCTCGTGAGTGCCGACAGCATGATCGCGGCGGTCGCGGTGGTCGGCAGGCCGAGCGTGAGGAGCGGCAGGAGGGTGCCGGCGGCCGAGGCGTTGTTGGCGGCCTCCGGCCCGGCGACGCCCTCGATGGCGCCCTTGCCGAACTCCTCGGGGTGCTTCGAGAGCTTCTTCTCGGTGAGGTACGACATGAACGTCGGCACCTCGGCGCCGCCGGCCGGGAGGGCGCCGAACGGGAAGCCCCACGCGGTCCCGCGGAGCCACGGCTTCCACGACCGGCGCCAGTCCTCGCGCCCCATCCAGGGCTGTCCGACGGGGATGATCTCCAGCGGCTTGCGGCGGAGGTGCGCGGCGACCCACAGGGCCTCGCCGACGGCGAAGATCGCGACCGCGACGACCACGATGTCGATGCCGTCCGCGAGCTTGGCCTCGCCGAGGGTGAGGCGGGGCTGGCCGGTCTGGGTGCCGACGAGACCGATCGTCAGGCCGAGGAAGAGGGCGATGAAGCCGCGGAGCCTCGACCGGCCGAGCGCGGTGGTGACCGCGATGAAGGCCAGCAGCATGAGCGCGAAGTACGACGGCGCGCCGAGCTTGACGACGAGGTCGGACACCCGCGGCGTGAGGATCCACAGCAGCACGGTGCCGATGGTCCCGGCGACGAACGACCCGATCGCGGCGGTGGCGAGCGCCTGGGCCGCGCGGCCCTTCTTCGCCATCTTGTTGCCCTCGATCGCCGTCACGACCGAGGAGGACTCGCCGGGTGTGTTGAGCAGGATCGAGGTCGTCGAGCCGCCGTACATGCCGCCGTAGTAGACACCGGCGAACATGATGATCGCGCTGTCCGGACCGACCGAGTAGGTGACCGGGAGCAGCAGGGCGAGCGTCATCGCGGGCCCGATGCCCGGCAGCACGCCGACGGCGGTGCCGAGGATCACGCCGACGCAGGCGAAGAGCAGGTTGGTGGGGGTCAGGGCCTGTTGGAAGCCCTCGAGAAGCAGGTCCATGTCAGAGGACTCCGTCCAGGATGCCGGCCGGGATCGGGACCCCGAGCAGGACGTAGAAGGCGTACCAGGAGCCGACCGAGAGGGCGACGCCCACGCAGACGTCGCGCACGTGGGTGCGGCTGCCGAGGGCCCAGGTGGCACCGACGAAGAGCATCGCGCCGGTGATGGCCCAGCCGAGCCAGTTGATGAGGGCGAGGTTGGCGACCAGGACCGCCGCGAGCAGCGCGACCGTCCGGATGTCGGTGCCCTGGGTGAGGTCGACGTCCTCGCCCTCCTCGGACTCCGGCAGGTCGCCGCGCGCCGTCGCGATGGCGAGCAGCACGCCGAGCAGGACCAGGACCGCGCCGACGATGTAGGAGACGGCGTACGGCTGCACCGGCTGGTCGGCGAAGCCGTCCTCCAGCGTGCTGGCGTCGTAGAGCACGTAGCCGCCGACGAGCACGAGGAAGGCCGCGAGGCCGTACTGCGCCCGGTCGACGAGCGGGCGCTCGGTCTCCGGTCGGGTGGTGGGTGTGGTGGACGGGGTGGTCATGACAGTCCCAGCTCCTCGAGGGTGTCGGCGACGCGGGCGTCCTGCTCCTTCAGGAAGTCCGCGAACTCGTCTCCGGTGGCGAAGCTGTCGATCCAGCCGTTGTCGGCCAGCGCCTCCCGCCACTCGTCGGTGTCGTGCATGTCGGTGAACAGCTGGATCAGGTAGTCCCGCTGCTCCTCGCTGATGTCGGGCGGGGCGAGCACGCCGCGCCAGTTGGTGAAGACCAGGTCGATGCCGGCGTCGGTGAGCGTCGGGGCGTCGATGCCCTCGAGCGGCTCGTCGCCGGAGACCGCGAGCACGCGGAGGTCGCCGTTCTCGATCTGCCCGGCGAACTCGCCGAGGCCCGACATGCCGACGTCGATCTTCTCGCCGAGCAGCGCTGCGGTGAGCGGACCGCCGCCGTCGTAGGTGATGTACTTGACGTCGTTGGGGTCGATGCCGACCTCCGCCGCGAGCTGCATCGGGAAGAGGTGGTCCGGTCCGCCCTGGCTCGAGCCGCCGCCGACCGCGACCGAGTCCGGGTCCTTCGTCCACGCCTCGACGAGGTCGTCGACGGTCTTGAAGGGCGAGTCGGCCGGGACCAGGATGCCCTCCTGCTCCTCGACGAGCCGGGCGATCGGGGTCATCCGGGTCGGTGTCGCCTCGGACTTGTTGGTGTACACCGCGCCGACCACACCGAGGCCCATCGTCATGACGAGGTCGTCGGCGCCCTCCTCGTTGAGGAGGCGCTGCATGGCGACGGTCCCGCTGGCGCCGATCACGTTGTTGACCTCGAACCGACCGGTGAGGTCGTTCTCCTCCAGAGCGCGTACGGCGGCGCGGCCGGTGAGGTCGTAGCCGCCCCCGGCGCTGTTGGGGATCATCATCCGCAGCCGGCGGTTGTGCGGGTCGTCGGAGCCGCGGGTGACCCCGCAGCCGCTCGCGACGAGCACGAGGACCAGCGCGGCGGTGAGTGCGGCCAGGAGCCGACTCCGATGCATGGGAACCTCCGATGAGAGCTGGGCGCGAGGGGATGTCGCGCTCGATCCGTGCCAGCATGTCGGCGGGTGTGGCGGTCGTCACTCTTGCGGACGTAGAGGAGGAAGTGGTCGTTGTGGTCACGCTCTCTCGCCGGTCGCTCGGCCTGCCGAAGCGCACGTGGCGCCGCGGCGAGCTGACCCTCGCGGGGAAGGTGCTGGTGCTCCAGCTCGCGGTGATCGCCGTGCTGCTCGTGTCGGTCGGCGTGCTCAGCGTGCGCCAGTCCAACAGCGACTTCTCCGACGAGCACGGCGCCCGGATGCGCTCGGTCGCGGAGTACCTCGCGACGATCCCCGAGGTCCGCGCGGCTCTGCAGCGGGCCGAGAACGGCGGCGAGGACGAGAGCGGGCTCGCCGCCCGGCTGGCGCCCTACGCCGACCGGGGGCGGGCGCTGTCGAGCGCGACCGACGTGTCGGTGGTGGCCGCCGACGGCACGGTCGTCGCCTCGACCGACCCCAGCCGGGTCGGCGAACCGGCTGTCCTCGGGGGCGACACCGACCCGATGGACGGTCGCGGCTGGACCGGCGACGTCGATCCCGACGGCGAGCGGGCGGTCGTCCACCACGCACCGATCATCTCCAGGGACGGGTCGACGCTCGGCATCGTCGCCGCGGAGGAGACCTACCCGTCGGTCGCCGACCAGGTCGTGACGGCCGCGCCCGACCTGGCGCTCTACCTCGGTCTCGGCGCGGTGCTCGGGCTGCTGGGCACGTGGGGCGTCTCCCGGATGGTGCGCCGCAGCACCCGCGGTCTCGGCACCACCGACCTCGCCCACCTCGCCGACCACCGGGAGGCGCTCCTGCACGCCATCCGGGAGGGCATGGTGGGCGTCGGGACGGACGGCCGGGTGACCGCGATGAACGACGCCGCGCGCGCGACGCTCGGGCTGGAGACCGGCCCCGACCCGGTCGGCCGCCCGGTCGCCGACCTGGGCCTCGACCCGCACGTGGTCGCGCTGCTGACCGGGGAGGGCGCCGACGTACGCGACGCCGTCGCCCTGGTCGGCACCCGGGTGGTCGTCTTCAACCGGGGCGACGCGTCCTCCGACGGCCGGGGCATCGGCACGGTCACCACGTTGCGCGATCGCACCGAGCTGGTCTCCTTGCAGAGCCAGCTGAGCTCCAACCTCTCGATCACCGACACGCTGCGCGCCCAGACGCACGAGTTCGACAACCGGCTGCACACGATCTCGGGCCTGGTCCAGCTGGGGGAGTACGACGAGGTGGCCGCTCTCGTCGGCACGCTGACCCGGCACCGGGCTGAGGTCAGCCAGCACGTGTCGAAACGGCTGCACGACCCGGCGGTGGCTGCGTTGGTGATCGCGAAGCACTCGGTCGCCGAGGAGCGCGGGGTGACGCTCGAGCTCGACCCGGGCTCCCGGCTCCCCGCCCTCGCGCCGGGCGAGGTCGCCGACCTCACCACGGTGCTCGGCAACCTGGTCGACAACGCGGTCGACGCCAGCGCCGGGGTCGCCGACCCGTTGGTGGAGCTGTGGGTGCTCGAAGATGCCGGTGTGGTGCGGATCCGGGTGCGCGACAACGGCCCGGGCATCGCTGAGGAGCTGCGCGAGGCGGTCTTCGTGCGCGGCTACTCCTCCAAGCCCGACGTCCTGGGCGGGCGCGGCCTCGGGCTCCCGCTCGTGCGCCTGATCTGCACCCAGCGCGGGGGCGAGGTGACGCTCGACGCCGCCGACACCGGAGGTGCGGAGTTCCTCGCGACCTTCCCCCTCGACGCGACCATCGACCAGGATGGGTCCTCGTGATCCGGGTGCTGGTCGTCGACGACGACTTCATGGTGGCGCGCATCCACGCCGCGTTCGTCGAGCGCACCGACGGCTTCGAGGTCGCCGGCACCGCGCGCACCGGGGCCGAGGCGCTCGAGCTCGTCGCCGCCCTCGACCCGGACATCGTGCTGCTCGACGTGCACCTCCCCGATCTCTCGGGGCTGGCCGTCCTCGAGCGGCTCCGCGCGGAGGGTCGCGGCGTCGCGGTGGTGATGGTGACCGCCGAGCGTGGGGCGGCAGCGGTGCGGGCCGCCCTCCACGGCGGTGCCATGCAGTACCTCGTCAAGCCCTTCGAGTACGACGACCTGGCGGACCGTCTGCGGCAGGTCGCCACCGCCGTGGCCAGCCTCCCGGCCGACGGCGGCGAGCAGCCCGTCGACCAGGCCGTGATCGACCAGGCCTTCGGCACGGGGCGGGCCGCTGCCGACGTACCGCTGGTGCTCCCGAAGGGACTGAGCCCGGAGACGGCGGAGCTGGTGCTCGCGGCGGCCAGGGGGGCGGAGGAGATCTCGGCGTCCGAGGCGGCGGAGGCGGTGGGGCTCTCGCGGGTCACCGCCCGGCGCTACCTCGAGCACTTCGTCGACGCGGGGGCCGCGGAGGTGCGGCTGCGCTACGGCGGCACGGGTCGGCCGGAGCGTCGCTACCGCGTGGCATCCTCGACGGGATGAACGACGCGCGCACCATGAAGGAGCGGATGCTCGCCGGTGACCTCTACATCACCGACGAGGAGATCCTCGCCGACCAGGTCGAGGCGCAGCGGCTCATGGCCGCCTACAACGCCTCGCCGTCGAACGACCCGGCACAGCGACGGCAGATCCTGGAGGAGCTGTTGGGGTCCGTGGGGGAGGACACCGAGATCCGGCCGCCGTTCTACGTCGACTACGGCAGCCGGATCCGCGTCGGCGCGCGGGTCTTCGCCAACTTCGGGCTCACTGCGCTCGACGTCGCCCCCATCACGATCGGCGACGACGTGCAGATCGGCCCACACGTCCAGCTGCTCACGCCGACCCACCCGATCGAGCCCGGACCACGGCGCGACAAGTGGGAGGCGGCGCTGCCGATCACGATCGGCGACAACGTCTGGCTCGGCGGCGGCGCGATCGTGCTCCCGGGCGTCACCATCGGTGCCCACACGGTCGTCGGCGCCGGAGCGGTCGTGACGAAGGACCTGCCCGGCGGCGTTCTCGCGGTCGGCAACCCGGCGAGGGTGCTGCGAGCCGTCGACTAGGCTCGAACCGATGAGTGCGACAGACCAGGCAGACCACCCGGCGGCGCCCGCGGACCGGGTCACCCTCGGCGAGGACGTCCAGTCGCTCCGCGAACGGATCGCCCTCGGTTCCTTCATCGCGGTGCCCTTCGTCGCGTTCCTCGCGGCGATCCCGGTCGCCTGGGGAGGCTGGCTCGGCTGGAGCGACGTGGTCATCACGTTCGTGATGTACGGCCTGACGCTCCACGGGGTGACGGTCGGCTACCACCGTCTCTTCACCCACAAGTCCTTCAAGCCGCACCGGGCCGTGAAGGTGGTCCTCGCGGTCCTGGGCTCGATGGCGATCGAGGGCCCGGTGATCCGCTGGGTCGCCGACCACCGCAAGCACCACAAGTACTCCGACCGTGACGGCGACCCGCACTCGCCGTGGCGCTACGGCACCTCGTTCGCCGGGCTGACCAAGGGGTTCTTCTGGGCCCACGTGGGTTGGCTCTTCGACGCCGAGCAGACGCCGATCGACAAGTACGCCCCCGATCTCGCCAAGGATCGCGACCTCGTGCGGATCTCGCGGATGTTCTGGATGTGGGTCGTCCTCTCGATCTTCCTGCCACCGATCGCGGGATTCCTGATCACGTGGTCGTGGCAGGGCGCGCTCACCGCGTTCTTCTGGGGCACGGTGGTGCGCATCGGGCTGCTCCACCACGTCACCTGGTCGATCAACTCGATCTGCCACGTGGTCGGCGAGCGCCCGTTCCGCTCGCGCGACAAGTCCGGCAACGTGTGGTGGCTCGCCATCCCGTCGGGTGGCGAGTCGTGGCACAACCTGCACCACGCCGACCCCACCAGCGCCCGCCACGGCGTGCGCCGCTGGCAGGTCGACACCTCCGCCCGGATCATCTGGATCCTCGAGAAGCTCGGCCTGGCGCGTGACGTGAGATGGCCCACAGGGGAGCGCCTGCGGTCCAAGACGATCGCGTCCTCCTGACCCGGTCCGGCGCCTGAGCCGATTCCGGCGGGCAGTGCCGCACGCCCTACGCTGGAACGGTGCTGACCATCGACCAGGAGACGTACGACGCCATCGTCGCCCACGCCAAGCGGGACCACCCCGTCGAGGCGTGCGGGATCGTCGCCGGCCCCGAGGGCACCGACCGTGCCGAGCGGTTCATCGAGATGGTCAACGCCGCGGGCAGCCCGACGTTCTACGAGTACGACTCGACCGACCTGCTCGAGCTCTACAAGGACCTCGACCAGCGCGACGAGGAGCCGGTGGTCATCTACCACTCCCACACGGCCACCGAGGCCTACCCGAGCGTGACCGACATCAAGCTCGCGAGCGAGCCGGGCGCGCACTACGTGCTCGTCAGCACCCGCGCGCACGGGAATAACGAGGGGCCTGTGGAGTTCAGGTCCTATCGAATCGTCGACGGCGTCGTGACCGAGGAAGAGGTCGCAGTCGTCCCCACCCTCACGAGGAGTGAGTCCTGATGGCCATCGAGGTCCGGATCCCGACCATCCTGCGCAGCTACACCGGTGGTGAGAAGGCCGTCACCGCCGACGGCGCCAGCCTCAGCGCGCTGATCGACTCCCTCGAGGCCGACCACCCGGGCATCAAGGAGCGCCTCCTCGACGGCGACGACCTGCGCCGCTTCGTGAACATCTACGTCAACGACGAGGACGTGCGGTTCCTCGGCGGCCTCGATGCCGAGCTGAGCGACGGCGACCAGGTCGTCGTACTCCCTGCGGTCGCGGGCGGCGCCGCGTAGTCATGGTGCGCTACGACAACCTGCTGGCCTCCGTCGGCGGTACGCCGCTGGTGGGGCTGCCTCGGCTGTCGCCTGCGCCCGACGTGCGGATCTGGGCGAAGCTCGAGGACCGCAACCCGACCGGCTCGATCAAGGACCGGCCCGCCCTCCGCATGGTCGAGGAGGCGGAGAAGGACGGCCGGCTGCGGCCCGGCTGCACGATCCTCGAGCCGACCTCCGGCAACACCGGCATCTCGATCGCGATGGCGGCCAAGCTCAAGGGCTACCGGTGCGTCTTCGTGATGCCCGAGAACACCAGCGACGAGCGCCGTCAGCTGTTGCGCATGTGGGGCGCGGAGATCGTGTCGTCGCCGGCCGCCGGCGGCTCCAACGAGGCGGTCCGTGTGGCCAAGCAGATCTCGGCCGAGCACCCCGACTGGGTGATGCTCTACCAGTACGGCAACGACGCCAACGCTCTCGCGCACGAGGAGGGCACCGGCCCGGAGCTGCTCGCCGACCTGCCCTCCATCACGCACTTCGTCGCGGGTCTCGGCACCACCGGCACGTTGATGGGCGTCTCGCGCTACTTCCGCAAGGCCAAGCCCGAGGTGAGGATCGTCGCGGCCGAGCCGCGCTACGGCGAGCTGGTCTACGGCCTGCGCAACCTCGACGAGGGCTTCGTCCCCGAGCTCTACGACGCCTCCCTGATCGACTCGCGGTTCTCCGTGGGTCCGCGCGACGCCGTACGACGGGTGCGCGAGCTGCTCGAGCTCGAGGGCATCTTCGCCGGCATCTCCACCGGCGCGATCCTGCACGCCGCGCTCGGGCAGGCCGCCAAGGCGGTCAAGGCCGGCGAGCCCGCCGACATCGCCTTCGTCGTCGCCGACGGTGGCTGGAAGTACCTTTCCACCGGCGCCTACGAGGGCACGATCGACGAGGCCGAGGACCGGCTCGAGGGCCAGCTCTGGGCCTGACGCAACAGGCACCGCCCGAGTTTCGGTGAAATGCCTCGCGTCGCGTGAGATCGCGTTACGTTCCGAGTCCTGCATGGAACGCGAGGACAGCCTCGGCCTTCGTCCGTCCCGGACCAGGATGCTCCGCGGTTACTCTCCCTCGACCGAACGGTGTGCCGATGCTCCCCTCTCGTACGCGGCGTGCTCGCCGTGTTCTCGCGGCGACCCTGGCGATCACCGCCGCGTCCGTGTCGACCGGGGTGGGCGTCACCCGTGCCGCTGCTGCCGGCGACGACGCTACGGTCAATTCGATCGGCGGCCTGCAGAGCGTGGCGGGCGGCTGCGCGGGCACGGGCGCCGATCCCACGGTGATCACGATGAGCGGCGACATCAGTGCAGCGAGCGACACGGTCGCCGTGGCCTGCCACGCCGTCATCGACCTCGCGGGGCACACGCTGACGGTGCTCAACGTCGTCATCAACAGCGCCCAGGCGCTCACCGTGGACGACACGGGCGTGGGCGGCACCCTCACGGCGGACACGGGAGCGATCCCGAACACGATGCCCGGCATCAGGACCACCGGCGCGACGTTGATCATCAACGGCGGCACCGTCAAGGCCACCGGGTCGTCGACCGCTGCGGGCATCGGCGGTGCCGGAGGGGGCTTCCGGGACGGGGGGACGACCACGATCAACGGCGGCACCGTCACTGCCATCGGGGGGCAGAACGGGGCGGGCATCGGCGGCGGAAACTTCTCTGCCGGCGGCACCACCACGATCAACGGCGGCACCGTCAACGCGCTGGGTGGAAAGCAGGCTGCGGGCATCGGCGGCGGTGGCCCGATCGGACCCGGCGGGACCACCACCATCACGGCTGGCACGGTGACGGCCACCGGCGGAGCCGGGGCGGCGGGCATCGGCGGCAGTGACCAAGGTGAAGGTGGAACGACCACCATCAGCGGGGGCACCGTCACGGCGACCAGCGGCGGGCTCGGAGCGGCTATCGGCGGTGGCTGGACGAAGGGCGGTGGCACCACGACCATCTCCGGCGGCACGGTCGACGCGATCGGGGGAGGTTTCGGCACGGGTATCGGCGGTGGCTGGGGCGGCAATGGAGGCGTCATCACCATCGACGGTGGCAGCGTGACGGCGACCGGCGCCAACGCCGTCGGTGGGGGGTCGGGGGCTCCTTCCTTCGGGACGTTGGCCGTCAACGGCGGCGTGCTGCACCTGCCCTCGGGTGCCGTGCAGGTCCCCGACTCCAACGTCGGAGCCGAGATCACGGTCGGTCCGGGTGGGGTGATCGACGGGTCGACGGGCCCAGGGACGACGTACGGAACGATGGCCGGGGGCGGGCAGATCATTAACGGTGGGCGGATCCTGCTGCCCTCCGCCAACGTCCTCGGAGGCGGTGTCACGGTCTCCGACCGGCACTACGTCGTCACGTTCGACACCCAGGGCGGTTCGGCCGCTCCGGGCTCGCGGACGGTCTTCGCCGACACCATCGATCACGGTGGCCGGACGTTCCCCGCAGATCCGACCAAGGCCGGACTGAACTTCGCCGGGTGGAACACCGCCGCCGACGGCAGCGGAGCGCCGCTGACCGCCAGCAGCGTCCTCCCGGGTACGAGCGTCGGTGGTACGCCGGTGCAGATCACCGCCTACGCCCAGTGGGGGACGGCCCCGCACATCTCGATGATCACCCCCTCCACCGGGCCGACGACGGGTGGCACGTCGGTGACCATCACGGGCACGGGCTTCACGGGCGCCACCGCCGTCGACTTCGGCCTGACCGGTCCGGCGACGAGCTACCACGTCGACTCCGACACCCAGATCACCGCGACGTCCCCCGCCTCGCCCGACCCGAGGATCCGCCACATCGTGGTCACCACTGCCGGCGGCAGCAGTGCCCCGGTGCCCGCCGACAGGTTCACCTACACCGCGCCCGCGCCGACGATCACCGCGATCACGCCGTCCTCCGGGCCGCTGGCCGGCGGCACGCAGGTGGTCATCACCGGCACGGGCTTCAGGGGGGCCGTCAAGGTGAAGTTCGGCGTCGCGGGCTTCGCGGTCTTCACGGTGGACTCGGCCACGCAGATCACGGCCACCTCGCCGACCTCTGCCTCCGCGGCCGTCCGCAACATCAGGGTGCGCACCCCCGCAGGCACCAGCCCGGCAGTCCGGGCCGACCGGTTCACCTACACCGACGGGCAACGGCGGCACCGGTAGACCGTCGACTCCGGTGGGGGTCGAATACCCTGTGACCGTGCCGCCGCTGAGCCCTCGCGAGATCGACGCCCCCATCGGCATCTTCGACTCGGGCTTCGGGGGCCTCACCGTGGCCCGGTCCGTGATCGACCAGCTGCCGCACGAGTCCCTCCTGTACGTCGGCGACACGGCCCGCCAGCCCTACGGTCCGAAGCCGATCGGCGAGGTCCGCGAGTACGCCCTCGAGTGCCTGGACCACCTCGTCGCCGAGGGTGTCAAGGCGCTGGTCATCGCCTGCAACTCGGCGAGTGCGGCGATGCTGCGCGACGCCCGCGAGCGCTACGACGTACCGGTGGTCGAGGTGATCCTGCCCGCCGCCCGGCGCGCGGTGGCAGCGACGAAGAACGGGCGGATCGGGGTGATCTGCACACGGGCGACGGCGGAGTCGCGCGCGTACGACGACGCCCTCCACGTGGCGCCACAGATCCAGCTCACCACCCGGGCCTGTCCCGAGTTCGTCGACTTCGTCGAGGCCGGCGTGACCGGTGGTGAGGAGCTGCTCGCCGTGGCCCACCAGTACCTCGACCCGCTGACGGAGGCCGGGGTCGACACACTGATCCTCGGCTGCACGCACTACCCGCTGCTCACCGGTGTCATCTCCTACGTGGTCGGCGAGGACGTGACCCTCGTCAGCAGTGCCGAGGAGTGCGCCAAGGACGTCTACCGGATGCTCGCGGACGGCGGCCTGATGCGGGAGGGCGGCGAGCCGTCGTACTCCTTCGTGACCACCGGGTCGCCCGCGGAGTTCGAGACGATCGGCCGCCGCTTCCTCGGTCCGGAGCTCGCAGGTGCTGACCAGTTCGTGGGTGGACTGGCATGATCGGGGAGATGGGGTCCCAAGCGACAGCGACGTCGTTCCGACTGACGGTGGTCGGCTGCTCCGGTTCCTACCCCGGACCCGAGTCGCCGGCCAGCTGCTACCTGGTCCAGGCCGAGCGTGACGGACGGACCTGGAGCCTGGTCGTCGACCTCGGCAACGGGGCGCTCGGTGCACTGCAGCGCTACGTCGACCCGCTCGAGGTCGACGCCGTCCTGCTGAGCCACCTGCATGCCGACCACTGCGTCGACATGACGAGCTACTACGTGCTGCGCAAGTACCACCCGCGGGGCACGCAGCCGCAGATCCCGGTCTGGGGTCCGAGCGGCACCGACGTCCGCCTCGCCAACGCCTACGACCTCCCGATGGAGACCGGCATGCGGGAGGAGTTCGAGTTCCACACCTTCGACGGCGCTTTCACCGTCGGGCCCTTCGAGATCGAGCCGTTCGCCGTCGACCACCCCGTCGAGGCCTACGGGATGCGGATCTCCGCGGAGACCGAGGAGTCCGGCCGGCGCACGCTGGCCTACAGCGGCGACACCGGCCTGACCCCGTCGCTGCTCGAGATCGCGGCCGATGCCGACCTCTTCCTGTGCGAGGCGTCCTTCCGGCACGGTGACGACAACCCGCCGAGCCTGCACCTCAGCGGCACCGAGTGCGGCGAGGTCGCCGCCAAGGGCAAGGTGAAGCGGCTCGTCATCACCCACGTGCCGCCGTGGCACGACGCGCAGGGCATGCTCTCGGAGTCGCTGGCCGTCTTCGACGGTCCGACCGAGCTGGCCGCCCAGGGCGCCGTCTACGGCATCTGACCGGGGACCGCGGGCCTGCTCACGACAGCCCGGCGTCGTGCACGCACAGCGCGATCTGGACGCGGTTGGTCACCTCGAGCTTCTCGAAGAGCCGTGACACGTGCGCCTTCACGGTCGGCACGGAGAGGTAGAGCTCCGCGCCGATGTCGGCGTTGCTGAGGCCGCGACCGATGCAGAGCGCGACGTCGCGCTCCCGGTCGGTGAGCCGACCGAGCAGCGCGAGGGCCGCGGCAGCGCGATCGCCGAGGCCACCGGCGCGCACCCGCCCGATCACCGCGCGGGTCGCCGACGGGGACAGCATCGGGTCGCCGGCAGCCACGGCACGCAGGGCGCTGACGATGTCGGCCGGCGGCGTGTCCTTCAGCAGGAAGCCGTCGGCACCCGCGGCGAGGGCGTCGAGCACGTGGTCGTCGGCGTCGAACGTCGTCAGCACGATCACGCGCGCGGGCGACGGGTCGCGCTGCAGCTCCCGGGTCGCGGCCACGCCGTCGAGGCGCGGCATCCGGATGTCCATGAGCACGACGTCCGGTCGGACCCGCCGCACCAGCTCGACGCCGCTCAGGCCGTCGCCGGCCTCGCCCACGACACGCAGGTCCGGCTGGCCGCCGAGCATCAGCGTGAGCGCCGACCGGACGAGAGGGTCGTCGTCGACGATGACGACGTCGATGGGCGCCTCGCTCATGCCGCCCACGGTAGCCAGGCGCGGAGCACGAACGTGCTGCCCTCGATGCGGTGGGTGAGCCGTCCGCCCGCCAGCGCGGCGCGCTCGGCGAGCCCGACAAGACCGAGCCCCGCGCCCGGGGTGTGGGACGGGCCGAACGCGAGCCCGTTGCGGATCTCGACCAGAAGCCCGGCGGCGGGCTCGCCGGCCAGGCGCACGGTCACCACGGCGGCGGGAGCGTGCTTCCGGGCGTTGGTGGTGCCCTCCTGCACGATGCGGTAGACCGTGCGACCGACGGCGTCCGGCACCGGGGCCGGGAGGTCCTCCTCCAGCTCGACGCGGGTCCCGTGGGCCCGCAGGTCGGCCACGAGGGAGCCCACGTCGTCGTACGTCGGCTGGGGGCCGGTCAGCGGAGCGCCGGTGCTGTCGCGCAGCACCCCGAGCACGCCGCGCAGGTCGGTGAGTGCCTCGTGGGCCTTCTCCTGGATGACGCCGACACTGGCGCGCATCTCGTCGGCGGTGAGGTCGTCGCGGAAGGTCAGCGCCCCCGCGTGCATCGAGATCTGGGAGATCCGGTGCGCGAGCACGTCGTGCATCTCGCGGGCGATCCGCTCGCGCTCGGTCGAGCGCGCCTGGGCGGAGCGCAGGTCGCGCTCGGCCTCTGCGGTCTCCGCGCGTTGCCGCAGGGTCCAGATCAGCTCGCGGCGCGACCCGATGAACATGCCCCAGGCCGAGGCGGTGGCGATGAACGCGAGGCCGATCCCGATCGCGAGCCACCAGGGGTCGGAGTCCGGGGCCGGCTGGATCCGGTAGTAGAGCGCGGTCATCACCAGGTTGAGCACGCCCACCATGACGATCTGCCACCAGCGCCGCCGGGTGGCCAGCGAGACGGTGGCCAGGAGCGTCGCGCCGGCACCGACGGACGTCAAGGGCGTGAGCAGGGTGGTGACCACTGCGATCGTCAGCGGCCAGCGCCGCCGGTAGGCGGCCAGGACGAAGCAGACGATGCCGACGAGCGCGTCGGCCCAGAAGAGGTAGGGGTGGTGGTCGGCCTGGGCGTCGGCGACCGGCGACCACGCGAGGGCGCCGATGAGCACGCACGCGACGAACCGCCAGGCGTGGCCGTGCCAGCGCAAGGCCGGTTGACAGGCCACCTGCGAGTCGTCCACCCCGCGAGCGTAGGGGTGCGGCATCCCGCTCGGCAGCACCCCGGGTCGCCCGGCACCCCCTACTTTGGTCGCGTGCGGTCGCTACGCGCGTCCGATGCGTCGTCTTGGCCGGATCGGGCAGGCTGTCGCCATGATCAGGGTCGATCACCTCACGAAGACCTACGGGCAGTTCAGGGCCGTGGACGACGTCAGCTTCACCTGCCAGCAGGGCCGGGTGACGGGCTTCCTCGGCCCCAACGGCGCCGGCAAGACCACCACCATGCGGGTGATGGTCGGGCTGACGCCCGCCTCGAGCGGTCGCGTCACCATCGGCGGCCTGGACTACGCGTCCATCCCCAACCCGGGACGGCACGTCGGGGTGCTGCTCGACGCGTCCGCCCAGCACGGCGGCCGCACCGGACGGGAGATCCTCTCGCTCGGTGCGCTCGCGATGGGCCTGCCCTCGCGCCGCGTCGACGAGATGCTCGCCCTCGTCGGGCTGACCGACGGCGAGGCGAAGCGGCGGCTGCGCAACTACTCCCTCGGCATGAAGCAGCGGCTCGGCATCGCCCACGCGCTCCTCGGCGAGCCCGAGGTGCTGATCCTCGACGAGCCCGCCAACGGGCTCGACCCGGCCGGCATCCGGTGGATGCGCGGCCTGCTGAAGGGGTACGCCGACCGCGGCGGCACCGTGCTGCTGTCGAGCCACCTGCTCAACGAGGTGGAGCTGATCGCCGACGAGATGATCCTCATCGGTCACGGCCGCGTGGTCGCCCACGGCGACAAGAAGAGCCTGCTGGCCGGTGCGCAGGGGGCCGCGACGTCGCTGGTCACCTCGCTCGACAACCACGCGCTGGCGAGTGCGCTCACCGGTCGCGGCCACGTCGTCGAGGCGATGGGGGAGGGGCTGCGGGTCAACGTCGCGACCGAGGAGGTCGGCCGCGCCGCGCTCGCCGCCGGCGTGGTGCTCACCGACCTGCGCTCCGGCGGCGTCGGGCTCGAGGACCTGTTCCTCGAGCTGACCTCCGCCACCGCCCGCGAACCCGTCACCGTCCCACCACCCCCGCCACCACCCCCGCCGCCGCCGACCATGGGAGGCCACCAGTGAGCGCCGCGATGCCCGCACCGATGCCGGCTGCGATGCCGGGCCCGTCCCTCGACACGTCCGCGACCGCGGCGATCCCGTTCTGGCGGCTGGCCCTGGTCGAGCTCCGCAAGGCCTACAACACCCGCGCCGGGTTCTGGCTGCTCTTCACGATCGGCCTGCTGATCACGCTGCTGCAGGTCGTGCAGCTGATCACGTTCCTCGCGCAGGACTACACGACGACGTTCACCGACTTCACGGGCAACGTCTGGATCGTCTCCCTCGTGCTGGTGCCGATGCTGCCGATCCTGCTCGTGACCACGGAGTGGAGCCAGCGCACCGCCGTCGTGACGTTCGCGATCGAGCCGCGGCGACTCCGGGTGATCTTCGCGAAGCTGGCCGTGGCGGTCGCGCTGGCCCTTGCCGTGGTGGTGCTGATGCTCGTGGTCGCCGTGGCCTGCACGGCCGTCGCCGACCTCCTGCGGCCCGACTACGTCGAGTGGTCGGTCGACAAGACCTTCGTCTTCGTCGGCGCCCCGCTGACGGTCCTGACGACCACGGTGTTCGGCTTCGCCGTCGCCTGCATGCTGCTCAACACCCCGGCGGCGATCGTGCTGTTCCTCCTGTCCTGGTACGCCTCGGTCGGTGTGCTCGCGGCGATCGCGGCGTTGATCCCGCCGTTCGAGGACGTGCTGCCGTGGATCACGCTGCAGATCAATGTCCTGGTCCTCGCCGACGGACTGCCGAGCGAGGCGTCCGACTGGGGCCACTTGCTGGTGAGCCTGGGCGTGTGGATCGTGCTGCCGCTCTTCGTCGGCATGGGACGCATCGTCAACGCCGAGGTGAAGTAGGGCTCCGCAGGGCGTGGGCCGAGGTGCGGTGCGTCCCGGCCGGGTGACTAGGCTCCTCGGCCATGAGCACCCGTGAGGACGGCCGCGCCGACGACGAGCTGCGCCCGGTCAGGATCACCCGCAACTGGCTCGACCACCCGGCGGGGTCGGTGCTGATCGAGTTCGGCAAGACCCGGGTGCTGTGCGCCGCCTCCGCGTCCGAGGGCGTGCCGCGGTGGCGCAAGGGCAGCGGGCTCGGCTGGGTCACGGCCGAGTACGCCATGCTCCCCGCCTCCACCAACACCCGCTCCGACCGCGAGTCGGTCAAGGGACGCATCGGCGGGCGCACCCACGAGATCAGCCGGCTCATCGGCCGTTCGCTGCGCGCGGTCATCGACTACAAGGCGCTCGGCGAGAACACCATCCAGCTCGACTGCGACGTCCTCCAGGCCGACGGCGGCACCCGCACCGCCGCCATCACGGGGGCGTACGTCGCCCTCGCCGACGCCTGCGCCCACCTCGGTGTCACGCAGGCGCTGACCGGGTCGGTCGCCGCGATCAGCGTCGGCATCATCGACGGTCTCCCGCGCCTCGACCTGCCCTACGTCGAGGACGTGCGCGCGGAGACCGACATGAACGTGGTGATGACGGGCGCCGGCTCGTTCGTCGAGGTGCAGGGCACCGCTGAGGGCGCCGCCTTCTCCCGCGCCGAGCTCGACTCGTTGCTCGCGCTGGCCGAGAAGGGCTGCGCCGACCTGACCCGGATGCAGCAGGAGGCACTGGGCTCGTGAAGGTGCTGGTCGCCTCCCGCAACGCGAAGAAGCTCGCGGAGATGCGGCGCATCCTCGCCGAGCACATGACCACGGTCGAGGTCGTGGGTCTCGACGACGTCGAGGCGTACGACGAGCCCGTCGAGGACCAGCCGACCTTCGAGGGCAACGCGTTGCTCAAGGCCCGGGCCGGGGTGGAGGTCACCGGCCTGCCGACGCTCGCCGACGACTCCGGCCTCTGCGTCGACGCGCTCAACGGGATGCCGGGCGTGCTGTCCGCGCGTTGGAGCGGTCCGCCCAAGTCCGACGAGCGGAACAACGAGCTGCTGCTGGCGCAGCTGGCCGACGTGCCCGACGAGCGGCGTACGGCGTACTTCACCTGTGCCGTCGCCCTCGTCCTCCCCGACGGGACCACCCGGGTCGTCAACGGCCGGATGGACGGCCGGATCATCCGCGAGGTGCGGGGGAGCGGCGGCTTCGGCTACGACGTGCTCTTCGAGGCCGACGACCGCCCCGGCGTGACCACGGCCGAGCTCACCCCGGACGTGAAGGACGAGATCTCCCACCGTGGCAAGGCGCTGCGCGAGATCGCCCCGGTCGTCGCCGACCTGCTGCGCTGACGGGCAGTGCCGGAGGCGGGAGTCGAACCCGCACGCCCTGGGGCACAGGTTCCTAAGACCTGCGTGTCTGCCATTCCACCACTCCGGCTCCGGCGCGAGTCTAGGGCCGCGTCACTCGTCCCAGTGCCAGGTGTCGAGCACGCTCTCGAAGGTGGCCCTGAAGCCGTCGTCGCCCTGGCGGAAGCTCGCGGTGATGGAGTACTGGTTGTCGCCGGAGACGACGAGGTAGGCGACCTGGTGGACGTCGAAGTTGTTGCCGTTGGTCCACTTGAGCTCGACGCCGACGGCCGTCTTGCCGCCGATGTCGCGGGTGCCGATGTCGGTCGGCGTGGCGCCGGTCGACTGCGAGAGCACGTCCTTCCAGTCCGAGGTCAGCTGGTTGACGTCGGTCTCGCCGTAGGCCGAGGACTCCTCGACGAGGATGTTGCCGCGCGCGTTGCTGATCGAGCTGCCGGGCGCGGAGATCGTGTCGATCGTGCCGGTGTCGTCGGCGGTGCCGGACGTGATGTCCTTCCAGTCGCTGTTGGGGAACTGGTAGCTGTAGCCGCTGCCCTTCAGGGTGAGCGCGGGGTCGGTCGTCACCGGCGTGCTGCTGTTGCTGTCGCTCGTCGTGACGCTCGGGCTGGTCGTGTCGTCGGCCGACGGCGTGTCGTCGCCACCGCTGCTGAGGGCGATGATCGCGACGACGGCGATCACCCCGAACAGGACCACGCCGACGATGGCCCCGATCAGGATCCCGCGGCCGGACCTCTTCGACGGCGGAGCGCCGTAGCCCACGCCCTGGGTGGAGGCGTAGGGCGCGACACCGCCCGGCGGCGTGCCGTAGGAGGTGGGCTGCTGCGACGGCTGGCTGGGCGCCGGCCACTGCTGGACCGGCGAGGACACCGGAGCGGACACGGGCGGGGGCGGCGGTGAGCCCGCCGGTGAGGACGCCGGCGGGCTGACGGGCGGGCTGACGGGCGGCAGCGGCTGACCCGGCGGCGCGATGCTGGTGGCGTCGTCGTCGTAGTCGGTCGGTCGCGGTGCTGTGTGGCGCGGGGGCTCGCGGGTGAGGGCGTCGGGCCGCAACCGCGTGGCCAGGTCGACCGGCACCCGGCCGAGCGCGTAGCCGAGCACGGCGCACGCCCACTGCGAGCCGGCCACGTCGGCGCTCCCGCGGTCGCGGGAGAGCCGCTGTCCGGCCGACTCCACGGCGTCGTCGACGCTGGCACCGCTGTCGAGCATGGTGAGCATGCCTTGCAGCGCGCCGAGCCGGACGGCGTCGGTCAGTAGGTTGATCGTGCCGGTGGACGCACTGCCCTCGTCGAGGTAGTCGTCGAGCGCTCCGCGGAACGCGTCGGCGTCGTTGAACAACGACGCGCCGTGGTCGCGTGCCAGCTCGGCGAGACTCTCGTGGAGCTCCATCGGTGTCCCTTCGTCCCCGCTGTCGTCAGGAGAGCGCCGTCAGGCGATCCCGAGGTCCTTGCGCAGCTTCGCGACGTGTCCGGTCGCCTTCACGTTGTACTGCGCGACCTCGATCTTGCCGTCCGTCCCCACGACGAACGTCGAACGGATCACGCCCTCCACGAGTTTGCCGTACAACTTCTTCTCGCCAAAGGCACCGTACGCCTCGTGCGCGACCAGGTCGGGGTCGGAGAGCAGCGTGATCGTGAGCCCGTCGCGCTCGCGGAACTTGGCCAGCTTGCTCGGGGCGTCCTTCGAGACGCCGAGCACCGTGAAGCCCTGCGCCTGCAGGGCGTCGAGGGAGTCGGTGAAGTCGCAGGCCTGCTTGGTGCAGCCGGGAGTCATCGCGGCGGGGTAGAAGTAGACGATGACCTTCGTGCCCTCCTCGAGGAGCGCGTAGAGGTTGACCTCGCCCTCGGAGTCGGTCGCCAGGGTGAAGTCGGGGGCGGCGTCGCCCACGGCCAGACGGGCAGGTGCGGACATCGGGTCTCCTGTCAGGCGGGGGCGGTTCCTGCCCCACGTTTGTTCTTGCAAACCGATTGCAATAACGTACGACGAGTGTCCGCCCATCACATCACCCCGCACCCGCCGCCGGTGGCACCGCCCGGGGGCAAGGCGGGCGACCGGCGGGCGCTCGCAGGTCTGGTAGCCGCCGTCCTCGGCCTCAACGTCGTGGGCTGGGGCGTGCTGTTCCTCGTCGTGGCCCCCCAGGACCTGAGCCTCGGCGACTCCCGCGTGTTCGGCGTCGGGGTCGGCGTCACCGCGTTCCTCCTCGGCGCCCGGCACGCCTTCGACGCCGACCACATCGCGATCATCGACAACACGACCCGCAAGCTGGTCGGCGAGGGCACCCGCTCGCACGGCACCGGGTTCTGGTTCGCGCTCGGCCACTCCAGCGTCGTCTTCGGCCTGTCGGTGCTGCTCGCGCTCGGCGTCCGCGCGGTCGCCGACCCCGTGCAGGACGAGAGCTCCACGCTCCAGCACTCGCTCGGGATGATCGGCACCCTCGCTGCCGGCAGCTTCCTCATCATCGTCGGGCTGATGAACCTCAGCGCCCTGCTCGGCATCGTGCACGTCTACCGCCACCTCCAGGCCGGCACGTTCGACGAGGACCGGCTCCACCACCACCTGCACAACCGCGGCTTCCTCGCGCGCCTCTTCAAGGGCGCGATCTCCCGCGCCACCAGGCCCATCCACCTCTACCCGGTGGGCCTGCTCATGGGGCTGGGGTTCGACACCGCCACGCAGATCGCGCTCCTCGTGCTCGCGGGCGGGGCGGCGGCGTACGCCCTGCCCTGGTACGCCGTCCTCGTGCTCCCCGTGCTCTTCACCGCGGGGATGACCCTCTTCGACACGATCGACGGGCTGTTCATGACACGCGCCTACCGCTGGGCGGTGCTCGATCCCGCCCGCAAGCTCTTCTACAACCTGACGGTGACGGCGCTGTCCGTCGCGATCGCGCTGTCGATCGGCGTCATCGTGCTGCTGCAGCTGATCGCCGACGAACTCGACCCGGCGCCGCTGCGCTGGGCGACCTCGCTCGACCTCAACTACGTCGGCTTCGCGCTGGTCGCGCTCTTCGCCGTCGTCTGGGCGGCGAGCGTGGGCGCGTTCCGACTGGTGGGCAGGCGCCGGGCGAGCATTGATAGCCTGCGCGGGTGAGCAACCCCTCTGACATCGAGCGCGAGATCGAAGAGGCCCGTGAGCGCCTCGCCGGCACGATCGACCAGCTGCTCTACCGCTCCAGCCCGAAGACGATCATCAGTCGCGAGGTCGCCCAGGTGAAGGCGCACTACGTCGACGCCGGGACGGGCCAGCCGCGCACCGACAACATCGTGAAGACGGCCGGCGCCGTCGTCGGCGTCATCGCGCTCTTCGTGGTCATCCGCAAGATCGTCCGATGAGCCCCCAGTGACTCCTGGGGCCGACAAGACCCCGATCAAGATGCTCCACGACCGCATCCTGTGCGAGTCGGAGACCGAGGCGGGGGAGCGTCGATCCTCGGGAGGCATCGTGATCCCGGCGACCGCGGCGATGGGCGCGCGGCGGCTCTCGTGGTCGCGGGTCGTCGCCGTGGGCCCGCACGCGCGCTCCGTCGAGGTGGGCGACAAGGTGCTCTACGACCCGGAGGAGAAGGCCGAGGTCGAGGTCTCGGGCGAGGTGTACGTCGTCATGCGCGAGCGCGACGTCCACGCTGTCGCCGCGGGCAGGCTCGGTGACGAGGCCGCCGGGCTCTACCTCTAGCGCCCTGTTTCAGGTCGGTTGACCTCTTCGGCGTAACGCAGGTCACACCCGCCGAGTTAGAGGGCCATGAGACGTGCTCCCGTCCTGGCTGTCGCCGCGCTCCTGCTCGCCCCCCTCGTGGCGGCGACGTCCCCTGCCGATGCCGGCCCGGTGCGCGCCGCGGCCGACCCGTCGCCGTACCACGCGACGATCCAGATCACCGACCACGGCATCCCGCACATCACGGCCGACGACTGGGGGTCGCTCGGCTACGGCAGCGGGTACGCCGTGGCCGACTCCTCGATCTGCAACCTGGCCGACACGCTGCTGACGGCCCGCGGCGAGCGCTCGAAGTACCTCGGCCCCAACGGCCGGTACGCCGACATGGTGACCCCGGCTGCCACCAACCTCGAGGTCGACGCCTTCGTCACCGACCTGCACAACCGGCACGTGGTCGAGGACCTGCTCGCCTCCCCGGCCGGGCCGTCGGAGCGCGCCAAGCAGATGGTCGACGGCTACGTCGCCGGCATCAACCGGTGGATCGAGGACAACGCCGTCACCGACCCGGCGTGCGCCGGCGCGCCGTGGATCACGCCGACCGCGACGTCGCTCGACCTCTGGTACGGCGTCTACATGGCCAACCTCATCGCCTCCTCCGGCCAGTTCATCAGCGCCATCGTCGGGGCCGACCCGGCCACCCTCGACGACCCCGGGCTCCCGGTCGACCTTCCGAACCTGCCGACCAACAACACCCAGGCCCGCTCCTTCGCGACGAAGGTGAACCGCGACAAGCTCCTTCGCGCGCTCGGCCACGACAGCGCTTTCGGCTCCAACGCCACCGCCATCGGCGGCGACGACAGCTCGACCGGCCGCGGACTCCTCCTCGGCAACCCGCACTTCCCGTGGGCGGGCCGCTACCGGTTCACCCAGCAGCAGCTGACCATCCCCGGGCAGTACGACGTCGCCGGCGCCTCGCTCATCGGCTCGCCGGTCGTCAACATCGGCTGGAACAAGGACGTCGCCTGGAGCCACACGGTGTCGACGGCGTACCGCTTCACGCCGTACGAGTACTTCACGCCCGGCCCCGGCACGACCTACCTGTCGGCCAACGGGGTGCGCAAGCAGGCCGAGCACCGGTTCGTCGACGTCCAGGCTCGGCAGCCGGACGGCTCGATCGCGACGGTCCACGAGGACCTCTACCGCACCCCGCAGGGCTACGTGATCGACGCGCCGTCGATGTTCATGGGCTGGACCGCGGCCAGCTTCTGGGCGATCCGCGACGCCAACGCCGAGCACCTCCGCACGATCGACACCTTCCTCAATATGGGCGAGGCCACCGACGTGCGCGACCTCCTGCGTCGCCAGGACGCCGGCGGCGGGATGCCGTGGGTGAACACGACCGCGGCCGACAGCAGCGGCAACGCCCTCTACGCCGACCACAGCGTGGTGCCCAACGTCACCAACGCCCTGGCGACCAGGTGCATGACGCCGGTGGGTCTGGTGCTCAAGCTGGTCGCGGGGCTGCCCGGCCTCAACGGCGCGCTCGCGGACGGTGCGTGCAAGTGGGGCACCGACCCCGACGCGCAGCGCCCCGGGATCTTCGGTGACCAGCACCTGCCCGACGTGGTCACCCGCACCTGGGTGATGAACGCCAACGACTCCTTCTGGACGCCCAACAACAAGATCCGGCTCGAGGGTTACCCCGACATCATCGGTTGCGAGAAGTGCGTGCGCACGATGCGCACCCGCATGGTCCAGCAGTACGTCGTCGACCGGCTCAAGCAGGGCAAGGAGACCCCCGCGACGCTGCGCGGTCACGAGTACGAGAACCGGGTCCGGGCCGGCGAGATCATGCGCGCCGGAGGGAAGCTCGACCAGGTCTGCGCCCAGACGGGGGAGACGCAGGCGTGTGCCGTGCTGAAGGCCTGGGACGGCCACTCCGACGCCTCCTCGGTCGGCTACCAGATCTTCGAGGCGTTCGTGACCCGCGCGCCGACCGGCACCGGTCTGTGGTCGGTGCCCTTCCAGCCGCGCGACCCGCTCAACACGCCGCGGACCATGAAGACCGGGCCCAAGGTGGTGGCCGCGATGAAGGCCGCGATCAACGCCGTGCGCAACGCGGGCGTGGCGTTCGACGCGACCTGGGGCTCCCTCCAGGTCGCGGGCGACCGGGGCGCGCCGGCCTACCCGCTGGGCGGCGGCGACGGCGACCTGGCGGGCAACGCCAACGCGCTCGCGTCGCGCCTCGCCTCGACCAACACCGACCGCTACAAGCCGGTCACCTACGGCTCCTCGCACATCCAGGCGATCTCCTTCCTCGCCGACGGCAGCGTGCTGCCGCGCACGATCCTGACCTACAGCCAGTACGAGGACCCGACCTCGCCGTGGTCGTCGGACCAGACGCAGCTGTACTCCCAGGAGCAGTGGGTGGACTTCCCGTGGACGCCGACCCAGGTCCAGCAGCAGCTGGTGCGCACGATCGACCTCCAGGGGAGCTGATCCCGACGCCCCGGTGGAAACGCGCCGCATCCTGACCGCCGACCCGCAACAATGGGACGGCAAGCAGGCGTCGACCACCGGGGGAGGGCATCGTGGCCGCGGGACCGGGGCGCGACCAGCGCGGGCCGATGGAGCGACTCGTCCGGATCGCGGCGACCCTGCGCGAGCGCGGGGCCGTCGGCGAGACCGGTGAGCGGCTGGCCGAGATCGCGGGCTTCGTCGGCGCGAGCCCGATGGACCAGCTCAAGCGCGACATCCGCTCCCTGACCGACCAGGGCTGGCAGATCGACAACATCGCCGGCCCGGGCGAACCGGCCCGCTACCGCATGCGCACGGTCGACAACCGGCTCCGCGTCCGGCTCACGCCGCCCCAGCAGCGCGCCCTGCAGCGCGCGGTCCTGCTGGCCGACCGCGACGACCTGGTCGAGCGGCTCGGCCTCGGTGAGCGGGGTCCCGGCGAGCGCGATGCGCGCACCAGTACCGGCGTCGTGGCCGGCGTTCCCACCGCCGGTCACGACGCCCTCCTCGCCACCGTGCTCCGCGCCGTGCGGCTGGGGAGCGTGCTGCGGTTCTCCTACAAGGGCAGGCCGCGGGTGGTGCACCCGGAGTCCGTCCGCTCGCAGAACGGCACCTGGTACCTCCGTGGCCAGGAGGATCCCGCCGGCGACGACGCCCCCGTGAAGTCGTTCGTGGTCGCGCGGATGAGCGAGGTCGCCGCCGACGCGCCGCGGTCCGCCCGCCCGGTCCGCGC
The DNA here is from genome assembly GCF_041321175.1 of Nocardioides candidus. Lineage (NCBI taxonomy): Bacteria > Bacillati > Actinomycetota > Actinomycetes > Propionibacteriales > Nocardioidaceae > Nocardioides > Nocardioides candidus. Next base: position 1,444,394 of record NZ_JBGGWC010000001.1, read on the forward strand.
CGCCCGGCACCGCGAGCTGCACCCGATGAGCTGGGAGATCGACCCGCCCGTCGAGGTCACCCTCCACACCGCGCCCGAGCACCACCCCGACGTGGTCCGCTGGCTCGGCGAGCCCGCTGCCGTGGAGACCGACGGCGACGACGTGGTGCTGCGCTACGTGGTGACCCACCGCGCCGCGCTCCGCGCGCGGCTCTACGAGCTCGGCCGGCGGGTGGTGCTCGACGGGCCCGACGACGTACGCCGTGAGCTCGTCGACGAGCTGCGCGCACTGTCGGGAGGCGCCTGACCATGCCGACCCCCCGCTACGCCACCCGGTTCGCCCGGCTGCCCGCTGTCTTCGAGGTGCTGCTCGCCCATCCCGACGGGGTGCCGCTGGCGACGCTGGCCGAGGAGGTCGGCGTGCCGGCCGAGGAGCTCCGCGACGACCTGCTCGCCTTCTACACCGCCGACCCGCTCGAGGCCGACCGGATGCTGGGCCTGTGGCGGCCGCCGGTGCTGGAGTTCCTCGGGCCCGAGGGCGACAGCGACGTCGACCCGCTCGAGGCCGAGGTCGTGCGGGCGGTCAACGACCGGCCCACCGAGGAGCTGGGGGTGGAGTACGTCGACGCCTCCGAGCTCGCCCTCGTGCACACCGCCGCGGTCGCCCTCCACGACGTCGAGCCCGACCCGGACCTCGCGGCCGCCATCGAGGTGCTCACCGAGACGATGGTCGGCGCCGCCAGCGGCCGCCCCGAACGCCCTGCCTGGCACGAGCCGCTCCGCGCGCTCCAGGAGGCCACCCGGCAGCGCCGCGCCGTCCGGATCGTCTACTCGCGGACCTGGCAGCACGGCGTCTCGACCCGCGTCGTCCACCCCTACCGGCTGGTCCAGACCCGGCGCGGCTGGGAGGTCGACGCCGGCCCGCCCGACTCGTCAGGTCGGCTCCGTACCTTCCTGCTCCCCGGCATCCGTGAGGCGGAGGTCCTCGAGCAGGACTTCGGGCTCCCCGACGACCTGCCGGCCATGCTCGACGCCCAGCGCGCCACGACCCGGGTCCGCGCGGTGCTGCCGCACGCCTCGCGCTGGGCCGCGGACACCTACGCCGAGACGGTCACGGTCCTCAGCGCCGACGAGGACGACGTCGAGGTCGAGCTCGAGCTGCTGCCGCCGCTCGCCGACCGGGTCGGGATGCTCCTCCTCGCCGCCGGCACAGGCGCGTTCGTGACCGACCCTCCCGACCTCGCGAGCGCGGGCGCCGTACTGGCCGAGGAGCTGTTGGTGCACCACACCCGCTGACACCGGCGGGCTATCGTGGCCGGCATGGCAGCCCCTCCGTCGAGCCGCATCACCACCGACTCCGCGACCGTCGTGCGGGCGTTCTTCGCGGCGATGGAGGACCGGGCGTTCCGGCAGGCGATGGAGCTGACCGACCCGCGGATCGTGTGGCGCAACACCTCGCTCCCCACGGTGCGCGGCAAGCTCGTCGGGCGGCTCGTCAAGGGGATGGACCGCTCGTGGATGGGTTTCCGGGCCGACATCCACCACGTGGCCGCGGACGGCGACGTCGTGCTCACCGAGCGCACCGACTACCTGAGGATCGGTCCGATCGAGATCGACTTCTGGGTGTGCGGGACGTTCGAGCTGGTCGACGGCAGGATCGTGCTCTGGCACGACCACTTCAGCTGGGGCAACGTGCTGATGGGCACGCTGCGGGGACTCACCCGGCCTCGCCGAGGGCCTTCTCCTCGCTGAGCCTGGCCCGGTCGGCTGCCCGGAGCCCCTCCTGGGCGGCCGTCGGGGCGTCGTTGACGGACGTGCGGCGGTCGGCGCTCCACGTGCCGCGCACGTTGTTGCGGCGCAGCGACTCCGCGAAGAAGTCGTGGACGTCGAGCTCCTTCTGCCGCAGGGCGAGGGCGGTCTCGCCGGACGCCTCGGGACCGTCGTCAGGACCGACGGCGGCCGCCAGCGTCGCGGCGCGCGCCTCGTCGAGACGCTCGCCGATGCGCCAGGCGTAGGCCTCGTAGAACGCCAGCCGGGCGGTGATCGTCGCGACCGGTCGCACCGTCCAGCGGCGCCGCGAGGGATCCCACTTCTCCTGCTCGTCGCGCACGCCGGAGCGCAGGTGGCGCTCGCAGTCGGCGACCATCTGGACCAGCAGCGACTCGTAGATGGCCTTGGTGACGGCGATGTCGGAGGGGAACCCGTGCAGGGTCAGGGCCGTCGAGTCGTGGCTGATCGTGCAGCGCACGTCGTTGGCGTGGGCGATGTTGAGCAGCAGCCGCACGTAGCGCGCCAGGCCCCGCTTGCCGCGCTCGCCGATCCGGTAGTTCTCCGCGACCGGCTGCTCGCGCCCCTCCTCCTTCGCGGTGTGGGCCCGGGCGATGGCCAGCGCGACCGAGTGGCGGGTCGCCAGCGCCTGCGCCTTCGAGAGGAACGCCGCCCGCTCGTGCTCGTTGCTCGCGCGCTCGGCCTGGCGCAACAGCTTGGCGAGCTTGGCCAGGGTGCCGTCATCGACGCTGTGGGAAACTTGCTCGAGCCCCTCGGCCGCGTAGGCCAGCTGCAGCAGCTGGGCTGTCACCGGGAGCCCGACGTCCTCGAGCAGCCGCAGGAAGGTCGCCCGCCACTCCGGGTTGTGCAGCCTCTCGCCGGACAGGTGGTGGGTCAGCTCGTGGAGCACCACGCTCGCCCGCAGGGCCCAGCGGCCCCCGACCTCGAAGGGCGGCAGGGCGATCGTGCGCGTCTCCGGCTCGTAGACGGCCATCCGCGCGCCGGCCCGGGGACGCACCGCGACCTCCTCGAGCTCACGCCCGGCGTAGTCCTTGCCGGCGGCGCGGAGCCGGTCGAGCGCGGCGTCGACGTAGGCCCTGGCCTCCTCCGGTGTCGTGAAGCGTGCGTCCGGGGCCGGCTCGTAGGTCTGGCCGTCGACGGTCACGACGGGCCGCTCCGGCGTGACGGCGTCGAGCCACGTCGCGAGCCGGTCCTCCGCGGCGTAGACCGCACGCTGGTCGCTGTCCCTGGTCATGACGGAGAGTCTGCCTGCCGGCCCCGACAAAACCGGTGCGGGCCGCGCGCGCCCTGTGGAGAACGGCCGTGGTGTCCCGGGACGGTCCTGGTCGCGATGGCGGCGCGGGGTGGTCCCTTCGGGCTACGGCCCCGGCTCGTCCGATCCGTCTGTCCCCGGGAGGGCGTGCGCCGCGGCGGATCGCCGCTATCTTCGACGCACACGGCTTGGGAGGGCTCGACGGTGGTGACTTGGGGAGAGGTCTACCTCACGCGGTTGCGCGGGTGCGCGGCGCTGGTGGACCAGGAGCTCGGCGAGATCGGCGACCGCGACCGGTCGGTGCGGCTCGTCGACAGCGACGCCCGGACCGTCGAGGAGGGCTTCGACCGGGGTGTGCTGGAGCTCGACGACGACGGCCGCGTCCGCACGCTCGACCGCCGGCAGCGGCCCGTGTCGCTCCTGACCGACGACCCTCTGCAGCCCTGCTGGCAGACGCTGGCGCAGCTGGCGGCGTACGTCGAGCTCCTGCGGCTCGGCTACCCCGGCCCGGCCGTCCGCTTCGCGACGGGCGAGGACGAGCTCGCGCTCGACCTGGCCGCCGTGAACGAGAACGGCCAGGTGCTCGTGCTCGGCATCGCCCGTGCCGAGGCGCTCCTGCTGTCGCGGGTGGAGGCGCTGGTGCCGACCTTCGAGGGCGACGGGCCCCGTCCGGTCCGCAGCGCGCTCGGCTGCGACGCCCACCGCGTCGCGACGCAGCTGTGGGCCACCGGGGCGCCGTACCTCTGGCTGACCGCACCCGGCGCGCGTCGCGCCTACCGGGTGATCTACGGCGCCACGATCTGCCTCGCGCCGGTCAAGGAGCTCCCGACGGCCCTCGAGCTGTGGCCCTACGGGTTCGTGGGTGCCTCGCCGCGGATCCTCGACGCGGCCACCGCCTCCTGCGGCTGAGCCGGGACCGCCGACAACGTCCGCCGGAAAAAAATTAAGACGCCCGCAGGCGTCTCGGGTCACCTGCGGGCGTTGGCAGAAGTATGCACGCCCGCTGCTCGCTTGTCGCGAAGAAGTGACCTGTTCGGTCGAGATTTTGCCTGATCCGAGCGCGAAATGCGCTTGAGCCCCTCCGGGGAGGGGCTCAAGCGGTGGTACACCCCCTCGGACTCGAACCGAGAACCCGCTGATCAAGAGTTCCGTCAGGGGTGTGTCAGCCCGTCCGGATGGGTGCTGGGCAGTTCCGATTCACGCTCAATCGAGACCGTTCCGTCCAGTCCCATCCGTGCAGTCCTCGCGGGTCCGTACACATTCCGTGCACAGTTCGGACCCGTGATCGATCACCGATGGTCGCAGTGCGGAGTCAGAAACCAGCGCCGCCTGCTCAGTGACCTGCCCTCCCCATCCTCCTCAGTGTGTCGATAGGGATCCTGCTTGAGCTTCTCGGCAAGAGCCGTTGCGAATCTGAGCCGGTTTGCGCGTAGTCCTCGAAGTCGTCTTCGTAACTACGTCGAGCTCGAAGACGCCCGTCACAGTCTCGGACTTCAGCTCTCGCACGGCAGTCATCCACGCGACCCGCTCGACCTCTGGCCTGGATTCTCGGCCGGACACTCACCTGGGCGTCCCGTTTCGGTCGAGACGCTCCGGGAGCGTCCGTAGCTGGCTCAGCGGGTGACGATTCCGAGCCTCAGTACGCTGCGGCGTCGCGCTGGACGGGCTGGACGAGGCGACTTCCGGCAACCAGAGAGGGCAGCGTAGCCGCCTTGCCGACGGCCTTATCGAGCTTTGCGCCGCCGGCGAGAGACGGGTTTCCGGCGCGAGGTCGGCTGACAGCGGCGGTCAGCGCCACCGGTCTCCGGGTGCGCGGACGTACTCGCCCCACACGTACCGCCATGGGACCACCGCAACGATGACAACCACGAACGCGCAGTTGACGGCCACGGTGGAGGTTGGCTGGTCGAGCTCACCTTTGACCGCGATGGGGAGAGCGACCAGCGTGAGCCACAAGACCTTCCAGGTCACCTCGAACACCAGCACCGGCAAGAACTTGGTGGGGTACCGCAGGCCGAGGAACGCGAGTAGAGACATAGCGACCAGCAGGCACACGGTCACGCTTTCGTACAGCGGGAGTGTGTGTGCGTCGGGTAGCAGCGGCCACTTCACCGCTACCAGCCCGGCGCCCATGAACAGGTAGCCGGCCCGCATCACGTTGAGGCGTCCGATTGAGAGGCTGGCACTCGTGAGCTTGGCGGGTTCGGTGAGGGTGGTGGGTTCCATGGTGGACATCGGTTCTCCTTGTCCGAGTCGGTTTCAGGTGGGGGACGTCGGGGACACGCCGCGGGCTCAGGGGTGCGTGAGCGCGGTCCATTCGTCGGCGAGGAGGGCGTAGGCGACCGTGTCGAGCCATCGCCCGGACCGGTGGAGAGACTCGGCGATCGCGTGAGTCTCCCGGCGCATCCCGATGCGCTCCATCAGCCGCCAGGAAGAGTCGTTGTCGAGGAAACAGTTCGCGACGACCCGCCGTAGGCCAAGGTCCTCGAAGCAGAACCTCAGGAGCTCCCGGACGGCTTCGGTGGCGTACCCGTGGCCGGTGTACGTCGGGTCGAGGACCCAGCCGAGCTCGGCCTGGGTGCCGCGGGCCTGGTCAGCGACGTCGAGCTGTGCCCACGCGTCTTCGCGACGAAGCATGAAGTCGCCGATGACCGATGCGTCGCGTCCGTGACCGAGCTGGATGACCACCGTGCTCGCGAGCCGGGCCGGGTCGGCGAACAGCGCCCGGTATCCGTTCGTGCCTTCGAGGTCGCCGGGGGTGCCGGCCAGCCAGTTGTTGACCTCATCTAGTTGCCGGAACTTCCAGGTCGCGTCGGCGTCCTCGGCGGTCGCCGCTCGCAGGATAAGTCGGTCGGTGCGCAGCGCCTGTCGGAGGACCCGATCCGCGGCCGGTCTGCCCGTCGAGCTGGCGGTTGGACTGGCGGTGGTGCTCATGAGGTCACTCCTGCGTTTCGGGTCGGATGGGACTGGGCGGTGTCGGCGCGGCCACAGGTGGGGCGACGGATGACCCATTCGGCGACGGCGAGGTTGATGGCCCAGGCGGCTCCCTTGGCGATGTCGCCCGCGACGACCCCGGCACCGAAGATTGCGCTCCCGGCGGCTTCGGTGAACACCTGGGTGCCGGCGCCCAGGCTCAGCGCGTACGCCCGGATCATCCAGGCCCGGTGCGCGGCGATGTCGCGACGCCGGACCGCGGCGACGCCGAGGACCAGGCTCGTCGCGGTCGCGGCGACGACGACGAGACGGAACGCGAAGAGCAGGGCGCCGGTGCCGGGCTGGGGTGGGTAGAACAGGGTCAGCCAGAGCGCTGATCCGACCACAAGCATCCCGACGACTGCGAGCGCGCGCCCTATCCGTCGATGCCAGGTCAGGTGCTGGCGACGGAAGACGGGAGCGAACTGGAACGCGCCGACCAGCGCGTAGACCGCGGCACCGACGATGTGGACGACAAGGGCGATGGGCACGCCGTTGAACCGGTCGTCGGCGGGGATGGTGTCAGGGCCACCAGCCAGTTGGACCAGTCGGAGCGCACCGGCGGTTAGCGGAATGGCGCTCAGCAGGAGCAGCGGGAGTGGGATGAGCGCCGCCCCCGGGCCGGTGGCTGCGGTGGGTGCGGTCATTGCGGGGGCGCTGGGGTTCACTGGTCGCCCTCCTCGGCGGGCTGGACCGAGATGATTGGCGCGTTCAGGTCTCGCAGCCGGGCCAGGATCCCGTGGAGTGCCGCTTGGTCGACGATGTGGCCGCGCAGTACGGTGACGCCGTCGGGTGCCGGCTCGATAGTCATGCCGTCAAACCACGCCGCCCAGCGTTCGTCGAGACGCCCCTGGAGACGGATCTCGTACCAGCCCGGTTCGTGTGCGGTGTTCACGGCTCCTGCTCCTAGCGCTCGTGCCCGGTCGCCGCGGTGCTGCGCGGCGTTGTGCGAATGTCGGCACGCTAGGAGCGAGAGTGGTGACGCGGCGTCACATCACCTGGTGACCAGGGTGGTGATCTTCGACGCGGCCATCGACTCGACGCTGGTTCACCGCGCGGAGCGGCTGAGGAGCCCGAGTTGGTGCGCGCGACTGACGGCTGCACGACGGCTGTTGACCTCGAGCTTTGTATAGATGTGCTTGGTGTGCGTCCGAACGGTGTTCAGCGACACGACGAGCTCGCGCGCGATGGCGGGGCCGTCGAGATCGGAGGCGAGGAGGCGCAGCACGTCGAGTTCGCGGTCGCTGAGGGGATCGAGCAGCTTTTCCCGCGCCGTCGGGGCCGATGCCCGTGCCGCGAGAGCAGCAGTTGCGGGTTCGTTCGCGCATCGCGCGATGATGTCGCGCACGAACGGCGATGGTGGCCGACGGTCCGCGAACTGCTGGAGGAGCTGCGCCACCCCCGGGCCCGAGTCGAGAAGGTACCGGCGCCAGTGCTGCGGCTCCGCGAGCTCGACGGCTCCGTCCAGCGCCTTCATGGCGTCCTCGACGTGACCTGACGCTTGGAGGGCGACCGCTCGGAGAACCTCGATCTCGAGGACGGTCCCCGCACGCGAGGCCGCCTCCGCGGCATCGAGGAGTCGGTTCAGCAGTGCGCTGGCGTCCCGGAGCGCCGCCTCGTCCCCGGTGGCACGGTGCTGGGCGAGGAGGATGCGCGCGAGAGTGAGGTGCTCGTACTCACGCAGGTAGCCCAACTCGTCACTGGCGGAGAGCCCGCGTTCGCGCGCCCAGGTGACGGCCGCGTCTAAGTGGCCGGAGGCTGCGAGCAGCCGGGCACGGGTCGCATGGAGCGGGTGGACCGGCGGGGAGAAGTCGCCGACGTAGACCCGAACCGCGTCATCGACGAGCCCGAGCGCTCCATCCCAGTCCCGCTCGGCGGCGCGAACCCTGGCCATCGCGACCCGCCATCGGTACGGGTTCTGCGGAAGCCCGGCACCCTCGCCCAGGTCATCGGCGCGGCGGAGCAGGTCGGTGGCGGTGACGATGTCGTCGCGGTGCCAGGCGATGCGACTGAGAGCGACCAGCATGTCGGCGGTGCCGCGCAAGACCCCACCGCCGTCAGGTGGGTTGTGTTCGGCCAGGGCGAGCGCGCTGCGCAACGTCGCCTCCGCGTCCCCGAGGCTACCGAGGGTGAGCTCCATATCGGCGATGGTGAGCGAGCAGCCTAGAACGTCGGCGACGTGCCCGACGCGGGCAAGGCCGGCTGCGGCAGTCACGTAGGAGGCGTGCGCCGAGACGACGTCGCCCGTCGTCCAGGACGCGAGACCCGAGATTGCCGCAGCGGAAGGCGGGGTCAGGTCGTCGTCGGCGGGTGCGGCGTCGATGGCGCGTGCGGCTTGCGCGATCGCGGTCCCGGTGTCACCGTCGACCAGAGCCAGGGCGGCGCGGTACATCTCGATGGCGGCGGGTGCCCGAGCGAACTCGGCCCCGTCGATGACCACGAGCTCAGACTCGGACCGGGTGAGTGTCGCCTCTACGTCACGGAGGCGGTCCTCCACTCCTTCGAAGTCGTTGCTGGCCATCAGGCCGCCGATGAGTCCCATCGCGAGCGCAGGGCGGTTCGCGACCACGGCATCGGGGAGATCGTCGACCCATTGGCGGATGACAGCTTCTCGGCGCATGCGGCGCAGGTCCGGAATCGCCTGCTCGACCAGGTCCGCGGCCGCGGCCGCGTCGCCCGCGAGCAGGGCGTGCCGCACAGCCTCCTCGATGTCACCGTTCGCAGCGTGCCATCGGCTCGCGCGGCCGTGCAGCTCGGCGATGTCACCTGGGCGTTCTTGGAGCAGGTGGGCGCGGAGCACGTCGCCGAACAGGTGGTGGTAGCGGTACCAGTGACGGCGGTCGTCCAATGCCACCAGAAACAGGTTCTGCCGTTCGAGCACGTCGAGCATCGACCGGCCATCGCCCGGAGCGCCGCAGGCCAGGGCCTCGCACAATGAGGCGGTGAGACGCTCGAGGATGGAGGTGTCGAGCATGAACCGGCGCACTTCAGCGGGCTGCCGGTCGAGGACCTCATCGACGAGGTAGTCCACGACGAACCGGTCGTCGCCCGCGAACCGGTCGACGAACCCCTCAGGATCGGCGCGGTCACGCAGGGAGAGCGCGGCAAGCTGAAGCGCAGCGACCCACCCCTCGGTGCGGGTCTCCAGAGCCGCGACCGCTTCGGTAGGGAGGTCGAGCGCGTTGACCTCGTTGAGGTAGGCGGTGACCTCGGCGGCGTCGAACCGCAGGTCGGCGGCGCGGATCTCGACCAGCTCGCCACGAACGCGGAGCCGTGACAACGGCAGACCCGGGTCGGCCCGAGTGCTGATGACCAGGTGCAGTTGTGGGGGCAGATGGTCGACCAGGAACGTCATCCCTTCGGCGACCTCAGGGCCGTCGGCGAGGTGGTAGTCGTCCAGCACCAAGACCAGCTCCCCGTCGTGGACGCTGAGCTCATTCACGACTCCCGCGAGGACCTCCTCGACGGGGACCTGGCGAGAACCGAACAAGGTCAGTGCCGCCGCGGCCGAGCCCGGCACCGCACGGTCGAGTGCGGCAAGGACATAGGACCAGAACGAGGCCGAGCGATGATCGCGCGTATCCAGCGACACCCACGCGACTGGAAGGTCGATGGACGTCAGTGAGGCGGCGAGCAGGGTCGTCTTTCCGAACCCTGCCGGCGCGGAAACCACAGTGACCGGCACGACGAGCGCTCGGGACATCAACGTGTCCAGTCGCGGTCGACTCACTGCGTTTGGACGCGGCCGCGGCCACAGCAGTTTTGTCTCGACGAGCGCGTCGACCATCGCGCCACCTCTCCCCGTCGATGTCGGGGCCGGGCTGTCTTGTCGGCCCGCCCTCTCGTCGTCGCGACCGCCCGGTCAGTGCGCGGAATCCGTCCTGGGGTCCATCATGTCGCGTTCCTCGATGACGTGCATGCGTTCTCCGGGACGGCCGAAGATGCTCAGCACCTCGGCAGGCTCCTTTCCGGTGCTGCCGAACCAGTGCGGAACCTGGGTGTCGAACTCGGCCGCTTCGCCAACGCCGAGGACGAGATCTTGGGTGCCGAGAACAAGCCGCATCCGTCCCGACAGGACGTACAGCCACTCGAACCCGTCGTGGGTCCGGGGTTGCGGGTCGGACTGATTGCGGGGGATGACGATCTTCCACGCCTGGATGCCGCCGGGGCGCGTCAGCGGCAACACGGTGCGGCCGTTCACGCGCCGCGGCTTCAGGCGGATGCGGGGGTCACCGACTTCGGGGGCGCCCACGAGGTCGTCGAGGGGTACTCGGTAGGTCTGCGCGAGCGGGAGGAGCAGCTCGAGGCTCGGTTTGCGCTGACCGGTCTCGAGCCGCGAGAGCGTGCTCTTCGAAATGCCTGTCTCCAGTGCGGCCTCGGTCAGGGTCAAACCGCGCTGCTCACGTACGCGGCGCAGCCGCGGCCCGACCATCTCCAGCGCTGACACCAAGTCGGTGGCATCGGTCGGCTTGTCTGTCATGGACCCATTGCACCGCATCGGCGGCGTTTCTAGCACCGTCGATTCCCAGAAACAGCAACAACGGTTGTCGCGTCGGCCGACCGCGGCCACTCTCGACCCATGAACGACAACGAGAACTCCGGCCCGAGCGTCGGCAGTACCGAGGACACCGGCCGCGTGCAAACCGCCGCGGCGGTCGGAGACCGCGCTGGCTACGACGTGGTCGTGGTCGGGGGCGGCGCGGCCGGCCTGTCCGCCGCGCTGGTGCTCGGACGCGCCCGTCGCCGGGTAGCGGTCGTCGATGCCGGCGCGCCGCGCAACGCGCCCGCCGCGCACATGCAAGGCTTCCTCGGTTCCGACGGCCTCCCGCCGTCCGAGCTCCTCGCCCGCGGTCGCGACGAGGTTGCCGGCTATGGCGTCGACCTCGTCGACGACACCGTCACCGGCATCACCCGATGCGAGACCCGGCCGCTGAGCCTTCGCCGCTTCCACGTCAGCCTGGCGAGCGGTCGCATCCTGGCCGCTCGCCGTGTGCTGGTCACTACCGGCCTTCGTGACGTCGCACCCGATGTCCCCGGTGTCGCCGACCGGTGGGGCCGCGACCTGCTGCACTGTCCGTACTGCCACGGGTACGAGGTCCGCGACCAGCTCCTCGGAGTCCTGGCCGGGGGCCCGACCCCCCTCGAGGAGTCCCTCGCCCACGCGTTCGTGGTCCGACAGTGGTCCGACGACGTCGTGTTCTTCTCCAACGGCCTCACCTTGACTGCGGCGCAGCGAGAGCGCCTCGTAGCCCGGGCCATCGGCATCGTCGATGCCCCGGTGGCTCGGCTCGTCGTCGAGGACGACGAGCTGACCGGGGTCGAGACCGCCGACGGGCACATCGTGCCCCGGTCCGCGGTGTTCGTCCGGCCGCAGTTCGTGGCCAACGACTCCCTCTTGACGGACCTCGGCTGCGCCAGCGGGCCGCACGGGTGGGTCACGGTCGACCCGACTGGCGCGACCAGCGTCGTCGGCGTGTGGGCGGCTGGTAATGCGGTCAACCCGCGAGCCCAGGTCATCACCGCCGCCGGCGAAGGGTCGGCCGCCGCCATCGCCATCAACAACGACCTCGTCGAGGAAGATCTCCCGATCGCCGTCACCAACTTCCGGCTCGGCCTTCCCGTCTAACCGGGCGCGACCCCGCACCCGTCCACCGGCGGCTCGCTCTCGCCCGTCGCCGGCTACCTCCGCACGCCTGAACCCACGAAGGAGCTACCCCATGTCCACCCAGCAGAATCCCTCGGCCCACACGACCGGCAACCCGGACCGTCCGGCCGCAAGAGGTCCGGTCGGGCCGCCGACCAAGCATCAACTCGCTCTCATGATCTGGATCGCGGTCTTCCCGACGCTCACCGTGATCAACCTGACCATCGGGCCCTACCTGAAGGACACGAACCCAGTACTGCGCACGTTCGTCCTCGCGACCCTCGCCGTCCCGATCGTCATCTACGGGCTGATGCCGCGGCTGCACCGCATCCGCGGACGCATCCTGTCCCGCCGCGCCGCCTGACGCCGCCCAAGTTCGTCGCGGACCGGCAGGACACCCGTCAGCCGGACCCGCGTCGACGGCACGACCACCGGCTCGAGGCCCGGCGCCCCCGGTTCCGCGCCTGGGAATTGAGGTCGGCTCATCCGCCTCACCAGCTGACCGCCTCAATCGAAGACGACGAATCACCATCCCGCTCACCACCTGTGGTGACGACCGCTCACCACACCGCTGCCTACGTTCCGGGCCATGAACTACCCCGACGACCACCACCAGAACCAGCGCGGCCACCTCGGGAGCCGCGTCGGTCGCGCTGGCGTCGCCGGGACCAACCAACCGGCACGACCCACCTGAGGAGCAGCATCATGGACCGCTTCACCCGAGCCATCGCCATGGCCAGCGCCCGGCACCCGTGGCGCACCATCGCCACCTGGATCGCCGTACTCGCCGGCATGTTCGTCCTTGCCGGCGCGATCGGCGGCACGTTCGCCGACGACTTCGCCGCGAAGGGCAGCCAGAGCGACCGCGCGATGAACCTCATCAACGAGCACTTCCCCGAGGCCGCCAAGGGCAAAGCCATCGTCGTGTTCGAGGCCCAGGACGGCACCACCATCGACCAAGACCGTAGAGACATCGCCCAGGTTCTCGCCCAGGTCGAAGGCCTCCACCACGTCTCCACCGTCGCCGACCCCTACAAGGCCGACACCATCTCCGAGGACGGGCACATCGCCTACGCCGAGCTCACCCTCGACGTCCCCGAACGCGACATGGGCAAGCCCGCGTTCGCTGTCCTGTCCGACGGCGTCTCCAGCATGGGGACCAAGGATGTGCGTGTCGAGCTCGGCGGCGACGCCGTCTTCCTCAACTCCGAGGACGAGACCTCCAGCCACGTCGCCATCGGCCTGCTGGTGGCCCTCATCGTCCTGCTGGTCGTCTTCGGCACTGCGGTCGCTGCGGTTCTGCCCATCGGGCTTTCCCTGGTCGCCGTCGGTGCCGGCATCGGCGCCATCACCCTGTTGGCGAACCCGATGACCGTGTCCGTCTCGGCCATCCCGGTCGCGGGCCTCGTCGGGCTCGGTGTCGGAGTCGACTACGCCCTGGTCGTCGTTGCCCGCTACCGCGAGAACCGGAACGCCAGTCGCGACAACCAGGCCGCGCTCGCCCGGGCGATGAGCACGTCTGGTGCCGCAGTCGTCTTCGCCGGCGGCACCGTCGTGGCCGCCACCGCGGCACTCGCCATCACCGGCATCGGCGTCCTGACCTCCATCGGGTGCGCGACCTCCCTCATGGTCGCCGCCGCCGTCGCGGCTGCCATCACCCTGCTCCCGGCCTTGCTCAGCCTGCTCGGCAACAAGATCGACAAGGGCCGCATCGGCCGCCGGCACCGCACCGTGAAGGCGCCCGAGCAGACGGTGTGGTGGCGGTTCGGGCACCGCGTCGCGGCGCGTCCGTGGCCGTACCTGGCCGGCTCGATCGTTGCGCTCCTCGCGGTCGCTGCGCCGGCTGTCGCGATGCAGACCGCGTTCCCGGCCGCTGGGGACGCGCCCCAGGACACGACCTACCGGCAGGCCTATGACCTGCTCACCGACGGGTGGGGCGAAGGCATCAACGCGCCGCTGACGATCGTGGTCGACCTCAATGCACCCAGCGCCGATCCGACGAACGCCGTCGACGCGAACGGCCTGGAGGCGGTCGCCGCCGACGTCGCCGCCGTGCCGGGTATCGCCGCCGTCGGGGAGCCGGTGACCTCCGAGGACGGGGGCACGGCGGTGTTCACCGCGACCCCGACCACCGGGCCGGCCGACCCGGAGACCTCGACCACCATCGACGCGGTCCGCGACGTCATCCCGGGCAACGTCTACGTCACCGGCATCACCGCCATCACCGACGACCTCAACGCCCAGCTCAGCCGCACCTTGCCCCTGTTCATCGGCGCGGTCATCGCGGTGTCGTTCCTGCTGCTGATGATGGTGTTCCGTTCCGTGGCCGTCCCGCTCAAGGCCGCCGCGATGAACCTGCTGTCCATCGGTGCCGCCTACGGCGTCCTGGTCGCGGTGTTCCAGTGGGGCTGGGGTGCTGAGCTTCTCGGGCTCGAGGGTCCGACCCCCATCACCTCGATCATCATCGTGATCATGTTCCCGATCCTGTTCGGGCTCTCCATGGACTACGAGGTCTTCCTGCTCTCCCGCATCAAGGAGGAGCACGACACCTCGGGCGACAACACAGAGTCTGTTGCCCGCGGGCTGGCTGGGACGGGCCGGGTCGTGACCTCCGCGGCGCTCATCATGGTCGCCGTCTTCCTCAGCTTCGTGGCCAGCCCGGTCCCGTCGCTGAAGATGCTCGGCCTCGGCCTGGCCGTTGCCGTCGCGGTGGACGCGACCGTCGTCCGGATGGTGCTGGTGCCCGCCACGATGGCGCTGCTCGGCGAGGCGAACTGGTGGCTGCCGACCTGGCTCGACCGGGTCCTGCCGCACCTGTCAATCGAGAAGCATGCGTCTGATGCGAGCGAGCACGGTGAGCCGGCCGGTCTCAGGAGCGGTCCGTCCTCGGCCGAGGACCTCGTCAGTCGCTGAGTCCCGCATGCTGAAGGTTGCCCGCCGTCACCCGCGATTGGGTGGCGGCGGGCCCAGTCGTGCAGTGGCGCGGAGATCCGGCGCCTGATGGCTCTCCGATGCGGTGTACCTAGGCCCCTCGTGCGTGCCTCGGACTAGAGGACGCGGTGTGCGCGTCCCTCGCCCGGTCTACTGATCCCCACCGGGCCCCGATCTTCGGCGTGTCGGAGAAGGCGAGCCCGTCGACGCGGCCGCTGTCGTCTTGGTCGCGCAGCGCGTGGTAGCCCCACTCCTCGGCCAGCGCTGGGTCGGGGTCCAGCTGGTAGGTGGTCAGATTCAGCCGCCCTCGGTAGTCGTCAGCAGCCAGTAACTGGTGCCCTACCTAGAGCTCCTCCGCTGCGTCGGGCAGCGTCGTGCTCACCAGTTCAGCGGCGAGACGTTCGCGGAGCTGACCGGCTGGCCAGTTGCCGCGACGATGCGCACCGTGTGGGTCCGCAGCAGCGGCAGGGTGAGTTGGACGACGTCGGATGTGTCGACGCCGACTGCGATGCCGTGCATGCCAGTGCCGTCGAGTGCCGGATCCGGTCACAGCCCGTGTGCGGCTCTCTCGTCAGTGGCAGGACGCGGTCGGGTGGACCTCGGCGCGCACGCTGTCGGTGTCCTGCTCAGCCATCGTCTCCAGCAAGACGCCGCCCGCGCAGCCGTAGGCGATGCCTACGCCGACCACGACTTGGTCTTCGCACGAGAAGACGGGAACCCGATCCATCCCGAGCGCGTGTCGAAGCGGTTCGGTCATCCGGTGACTGACTCGGGCTCGCCCCCGACAAGGTTGCACGACCTCAGACACGCGCGAGCGTCGCTCTCGCTCGCCTCCGGCACCGACATCGCGCTCGTCTCCAAGATCCTCGGCCACTCCAGCATCTCCGTCTCCGATGACAGCTACGCCCCCCTTAGAGGGCGTAGGCAGAAGAGATGCCGACGCCGCCGGCGCCTTGGCACCACGCTCCGCTCGTACGTGATCCGTGCACAGTCCGGCCGAGAACCAGTCGGGGCCCCTTTCGACCTGAATCGAAAAAGGGCCCCTGAGCTGGAGAAATCTGTACACCCCCTCGGACTCGAACCGAGAACCCGCTGATTAAGAGTCAGCTGCTCTGCCAATTGAGCTAGGGGTGCATGCGGTGAAGCGACGGAAAGATTACCGTGCCCGGCCCGCGGGATGAAATCGAGGGCTCAGCGGGACTCGAGGACGGCCTGCGCGGCGTTGTGGCCGCCGATGCCCGACACGGCGCCGCCGCGACGTGCGCCGGAGCCGCACAGCAGGACCGCGGGGTGGTCGGTCTGCACGCCCCACCGCGCCGCCGGCGTCTCGAGCAGGGCGCGGTCGGAGGCCCACGGCCACTCGAGGTCGCCGTGGAAGATGTGGCCGCCGGGCATCGCGAGGTCGCGCTCGACGTCCTGCGGGATCTTCGCCTCGATGCACGGGTTGCCGTCCGCGTCGCGCGCCACGCAGGTCTCGATCGGCTCGACCAGGTGGGCGTCGAGGGAGGCGATGGCCCGTCGTACGGCCTCGGCCTTGGTGGCCTCCGGGTCGGCCTCGAAGAGCGCGGCCGGGGTGTGGAGGCCGAAGTAGGTCAGCGTGTGGGTGCCCTCGGGTGCGCCGCCGAGGATGCTCGGGTCGGTCAGGGAGTGGCAGTAGACCTCGCCCGGCATCGGGTCGGGCAGGGCGCCCGAGGCCGCGGCGCCGTAGGCCGACAGCAGCTCGCCGTAGCTCTCCGCGAGGTGCAGCGTGCCGGCGAACGCGACCGACGGGTCGACGCCCGAGCGGAGCCGCGGGAGCCGGTCGAGGAGGAAGTTGATCTTGAGCTGCGCGCCCTGCGGCTTGGTCTGGTCGTCGTGCGGCTGGCCGAGCAGCAGGCCGAGGACCCACGGGGCGACGTTGGCGAGCACGACGCCGGCGGTCAGCCCCCGCTCGTCGGACCCGTCGTGCCACACGATCTCGGCGCCGTCGGCACCGGGCCGGATCCAGCGCACCCCGGCGCCCGTCACGATCTCCGCACCCGCGTCGAGCGCCGCCTTGGTCAGCGCTTCGGTGACCGCGCCCATGCCGCCGACGGGCACCCGCCACTCGCCGGTGCCGTTGCCGATCAGGTGGTAGAGGAAGCAGCGGTTCTGGATGAGCGAGGGGTCGTGCAGGGAGGCGAAGGTGCCGATGAGCGCGTCGGTCGCGACGACGCCGCGCACCACGTCGTCCTTGAAGCGCCGTTCGATCGTCTCGCCGAGGGGTGCCGTCACGATCTCGGACCAGGTCGTGGGGCCGACCTGGGCCCGGATGGCGCGCGCTCGCGGCAGCGGCTGCAACAGCGTGGGCGCGACGGCCCACCCGAGGTGCGCGACGTCGGTGTAGAAGGTGCGCCAGGCGTCGTACTCCTCGTCGGAGCCGGTGAGGTCGCGGAACGACCGCCGCGTGGCCTCGTCCTCCAGCCGTTCGACGAGCAGGCCGGTGGGGCGACCGTCGCGGACGACGGGCGTGTACGACGCCGTGGACCGCGACACGAGCTCGATGTCGAGCCCCAGCTCGGTCACCACCTGGTCGGGGAGGAGCGAGACCAGGTAGGAGTAGCGGGAGAGCCGGACGGGGTGCCCGGAGAAGGCGGTGGCGCTGACCGCGGCGCCGCCGACGTGGCCGAGGCGCTCGAGGACGACGACCGACAGCCCGGCGCGCGCCAGGTAGGCGGCGGCGGTCAGCCCGTTGTGCCCGCCGCCGACGATCGCGACGTCATAGCTCGTCCGGGAGGTCACGCGCTGACATTAGCCGGGATCGGACCATCCACTCCGTGCGCCCGACCAGCAGCGCGTGGAATAGTGGTGGTGCGGAAGAAGTTGACTTGGCAACTACCCGCACCGAACCTCTGGGAGGTGGGCGAGATGCCCGCGATCACCGTCGACGACCTCACCGTGCTCGACCGGCTGAAGGAGCCCGGCCTGGGCGACCAGCCGCGCCCCGTCTGGCAGGTCAGCACCGCCCCGCAGGGCTACGAGGGGGAGGGCTTCCCGGTGCGGCGCGCGTTCGCCGGCATCGACATGCGCCACCTCGACCCGTTCATCATGATGGACCAGATGGGCGAGGTGGAGTACGCGCCCGGTGAGCCGAAGGGCACGCCGTGGCACCCGCACCGCGGGTTCGAGACGGTCACCTACATCATCGACGGCGTCATGGACCACCAGGACTCCCACGGTGGCGGCGGCACCATCACCAACGGCGACACGCAGTGGATGACCGCGGGCAGCGGGCTGCTCCACATCGAGGCCCCGCCGGAGTGGCTGGTGGAGAAGGGCGGGCTCTTCCACGGGATCCAGCTCTGGGTGAACCTCCCGCGCGACGCCAAGATGAACGCCCCGCGCTACCAGGACATCGGCTCGAAGCAGGTCGCACTGCTGACCACCGCCGACGCCGGCGCGCTCGTGCGCGTGATCGCGGGCTCGGTGGACGGCCACGCGGGTCCCGGGTCGACCTACACGCCGATGGCGCTGGTCCACGCCACCATCGAGCCCGGCGCACGCCTCGACCTGCCGTGGCAGGTCGACCACAACGCGCTCGTCTACGTGCTCAACGGCGACAGCACGGTGGGGGGTGGCGTCGACGGCGGCCGCCCGATCCACACGGGTCAGTCCGCGGTGATGGGCGCCGGCGACTACCTGACGATCACCGCCGACAAGGCCCAGGAGAGCCGCTCGCCGAAGCTCGACGTCATCGTCGTCGGCGGCCAGCCGATCAACGAGCCGATCGCGTGGGCCGGGCCGTTCGTGATGAACACCAAGGCCGAGGTGATGGAGGCCTACACCGACTACCAGAAGGGTCGGTTCGGGCACATCCCCGCCTGAGTCCTAGAGTCCGGGCATGGCTCGGCTCTACCGCGACTCCTACGGCATCCCGCACCTGCGCGCCGACTCGGTCCTCGACCTGGCGCGCGCGCAGGGACGGGTGACCGTCGCCGACCGCGCCTGGCAGCTGGAGTGGCTGCGGCGGCGCGCCACCGGCACCACGGCGGAGATCGTCGGTGGGGCCGGCCTGTCCTGGGACCGCTTCTCGCGCCGCATGCGCACCGTCACCACCGCACAGCGCGCCTTCGCGGCGTGCGGCCCGGAGACGCAAGCGTTCGTGACGTCGTACGTCGACGGGGTCAACGAGGCGCTCGCGGACCTGGACCCGGCCACCGTGCCGGAGCTGGCCGCGGCGGGCCTCGCGCCGGGGGAGTGGGAGCCCTGGATGCCGCTGGCGACGTTCCTGGCGCAGCACCTGCTCTTCGCCAACATCGGGGGGCTGCTCTGGAAGCGGCTCGCGGGGGAGGTGCTCGGCGACGACGTGCGGTACCTGTCCTCGCAGGACCCGACGGCGTCGGGGAGCAACGCGTGGGCGGCCGGCGGCGGCCGCACCGCGAGCGGGCTGCCGCTCATCGGCGGCGACCCGCACCGGATCATCGAGCAGCCGGGCGTCTACCAGCAGGTGCGCCTGGCCTGTGACGACCCGGACGACCCCTTCGACGTGCTCGGCTACTCCTTCGTGGGGGTGCCCGGCGTGCAGCACTTCGCGCACGCCGGCGATGTGGCCTGGGCGATCACGAACGCCTGTGCCGACTACCAGGACGTGGTCGACGACGACGGCTCCGACGTCGTGGAGCAGCACCGCGAGACGATCGAGGTGCTCGACGGGGAGCCGGTGGAGATCGACGTCGTCGAGACCGCCCGCGGGCTGGTCTTCGAGGACGGCCTGGCCGTGCGCACCTCCTCCTGGGTGCTGGGCGACCTCGGCTTCGACGCGCTGCTCGGGCTGCTGCGCGCGCGCAGCGTCGACGACGTCGACCGCGCGCTCGACGCGTGGGTGGAGCCGGTCAACAACGCCCTGATCGCCGACCGGTCCTCCGTGCGCTACCGGATCGCCGGCCGGGTGCCGGTGCGCGACGCCACGGGGTCGTGGACGGGCTGGCTGACGGAGCCCAACCGTGCCGACGTCCCGGCCGACGGCCACGTGGTGACCGCCAACGAGTGGCGCGGGCCGGAGTCCGACGCGGTGGGCAGCGTCTTCGCCGCGCCGTACCGCGCCGCGCGCCTGCACGCCCTGCTCGAGGGGCGCGCCGACCTCACCCGCGACGACTACGTTGCCTTCCACAACGACGCGCTGCTGCAGACCGTGCCGATGCTCGCCGCCCTGGTGCCCGGGGCCTTCGACGACTTCGACGGTGTCATGGCGGCGGACTCCGCCCAGGCCGCCCGCTACGCCGCGTTCCGGTCGGCGCTGGTCCGCCGGCTGTGCGAGCAGCCGGTCTTCGCCGACCTCTTCGACCCGCCGGCCGCGCACCGGCACGAGGAGGTCTTCTCGCCCTGGCTCAACGCCACCTACCGGCTCGGGCTCGCGTTGCCGCGACTGGCCAACGAGGCTGTCGCCGGCACCCGGCCGTTCGGGGTGGACCTCCGCGCTCTTGCGCAGGACGCCCTCGCCGAGGTCGACGGCGGGGAGGTGCCCGCCACCTGGGGCGAGACCCACGTGACCGACCCGCTGCACTGGTTCGGACTGCTCGTCGACCGCGACTTCGACGCGCTGCCGCGGTTGCCGCTCTCCGGCGATGCCGACTGCGTCCGCTGCTGCGTGTCCTACCCGGCCATCAGCGACGCGTGCAGCCGCGGCTCCGTCGCCCGCTACGTCTGGGACCTCGCCGACCGCACCGCCGGCGGCTGGGTCGTCCCGGTCGGCGCGCACGGGCTTCCGGATGACCCGCACCACCACGACCAGCTGCCGCTGTGGGCCGCGGGCGAGCTCGCCCCGATCGTGACCGACTGGGACCTCCTCACCGAGCAGTGAGGTCCTTCTCGAAGAAGTGGGTGGCGTGTGGGTCGCTGCCCTCGTAGCGCGGCACGCTGCGATAGCCCGACCTCTCGTACATCGCGATCGCCTCCGCCAGCACCTCGTTCGTGTCGAGCACGACCCGCGTCGCGCCGCGCTCGGCGGCGAGTGCCTCCAGGTGGCGCAGCATCCGTGAGCCGAGCCCCGCGCCGCGCCAGTCTTGGTGCACCCACATCCGCTTGATCTCGGTGGCACCGCCCGGCGCGGGCCGGATGCCGCCGTAGGCCACCGGCTCGCCGTCGCTGGTCGCGAGGACGTACGTCGACCCGGGCTCGCTCGCGACCGGGCCCGACGCCGCGTAGCCGTGTGCGAACCGCGCGTCGATCTCGTCGAGGTAGCGGCGCAGCGCGTCGCGTCCGGCGGGGTCCTCCGGGGCGACCTCGCGGATCCGGATCGTCGCGGCCCGGACGAGGAGGTCGGCCGTGGCGAGCGCCTCGGTGAGGCGGGCACGCTGCCGGTCCGTCAACGGGGCGACGATCCGCGCAGCCAGGTCCTCGGAGCGGTCGTCGAGCTCCTGGCGCGCCGCGCGGCCGGCCTCGGTCAGCCGGGCGACCCGCCGCCGCTGGTCGGCCGGGTCGGGCAGCGTCTCCACCAGCCCGTCGCGCTCGAGGCGCCGCAACATCCGCGAGAGGTGCCCGCTGTCGAGGTCGAGGCGCTCCCGCAGGTCGCGGACGGTCGCCCCGTCGCTGGCGCCGATCTCGAACAGCAGCCGGCTGACGGCGAGGGGGCGGCCGGTGCCGAGGAAGGACTCCTCGAGCGCGCCGATCCGCTGGGTGTAGGTCCGGTTGAACCGGCGCAGGACGGCCGTCGTACTCATGTTGTCTGACTTTAGTCAGAGAAAAGCGCACGCGCCAGGAAAAGCAGGAGAGCCGGGTCCGACCGGACCCGGCTCTACTCCACTGGGGTGAGTTAAGGGACTTGAACCCGCGACATCCGCGACCACAACGCGGCGCTCTACCAGCTGAGCTATACCCACCATGACACCGGTTCGCGCGAGGGCGCCCGGGCCGTCCCAGAGTGTAGTGGGATCAGGCCCCGGCAGCAGAATCGGTATCCGCCTGCGGTCCACCGCGGCCCGGACCGAGCCCGGTGATCGCGCCACCGTGCCGCTCGGCGGCCGCCTTCGCCGCCTCGGCGTCGGGGCCCGGCAGCGGCACGAAGACGGTGTCGCGGTAGTAGCGCAGCTCCTCGATGCTCTCCTGGATGTCGGCGAGCGCGCGGTGGTTGCCGCGCTTGGTGGGAGCACCGAAGTACGCGCGGGGGTACCAGCGCCGGGCCAGCTCCTTGATCGAGCTGACGTCGACGATGCGGTAGTGGAGGAAGGCGTCGAGCTGCGACATGTCCCGGGCGAGGAAGCCGCGGTCGGTGGCGACCGAGTTGCCGGCGAGCGGCGGCCGGCTGTCCGACGGGCACTGCTCCTTGAGGTAGGCCATCACCCGCTCCTCGGCCTCGGCGAGGGTGACGCCGCCCTCGAGCTCGTCGAGCAGGCCCGACGTCTCGTGCATGGTGCGGACGAAGTCGATCATCTGGTCCAGCGCCTCGGGCGGTGGCTTGATGATGATGTCGACCCCGTCGCCCAGCACGTTGAGGTCGAAGTCGGTGACCAGGGCCGCGACCTCGATCAGGGCGTCGGCACCGAGGTCGAGCCCGGTCATCTCGCAGTCGATCCAGACCAGTCGCTCGTTCACGAGACCGCACCCTACGCCGTCGGACCGGTGTCTCCTCAGGGTCGGCTCAGGCCCGTGGCCTAGTCTCACGAACCATGGGCAGCACGGCGAGCGCGTGGATCGGGCTCCTCGCGCGCCTGGTCACCGGCGGGGTGTGGATCTTCGCCGGGGCCCTCAAGGTCACCGATCCCGCGGCCAGCATCGCCGCCGTGCGCGCCTACGAGCTGCTGCCGGCCTCCCTGGTGGAGCCGGTCGGCTACAGCCTGCCCGCGGTCGAGCTGGTCGTCGGCCTCGCCCTGGTGCTCGGCGCGTTCACCCGCGGTGCTGCGGTGATCTCCGCGCTGCTCCTCGTGGCGTTCATCATCGGCATCTCGTCGGTGTGGGCCCGCGGCATCGAGATCGACTGCGGCTGCTTCGGCACCGGCGGAGCGAAGGCGGGCGCCTCGTCGTCGTACCCCTGGGAGATCGCGCGCGACGTCGGCCTCCTGGCGGCGTCGGTCCTCCTCGTGCTCCTCCAGCGGTCGCGGCTCGCGGCTGACAACCTGCTCTTCCCTTCCCGCGCTGCCGCGCCCGAACCGGTCGAAACGCCCGTCTCCCAAGGAAGCTGAATGTCCTCGAAGTCCTCACCCACGTCGAAGGCCGCGGGTCGCGCGGCGAAGGCCGCCGAGCTGCGGCGCGAGCAGGAGGCCGCTGAGCGGCGTCGCCGGTTCCTGATGATCGGTGGGGTGCTCGCGGTGCTGGTCGTCCTCCTCGGCGGCGCGATCACGGCGTCGGTGCTGATCGACAAGAAGAAGGAGAACGACCTCGAGAAGGCGGTCGCCGGGGTCGGCGACAGCAAGTACGGGCTGGTGATCGGTCCCGACGACGCTCCCCACCACGTGGTCATCTACGAGGACTTCCTCTGCCCGGTGTGCGGCTACCTCGAGGAACACTCGCACGAGGAGCTCGCGAAGGCGGCTGCCGACGGGAAGGTGCAGGTGGAGTACCGCCCGTTCGACCTGCTGAGCCACAACGTCGACGCCGACTACCCGATCCGAGCGGCCGGGGCCTTCTCGGTCGTCCTCGACAAGTCCGGGCCCGAGGTCGCGAAGAAGTACCACGACCTCCTCTACGCCAACCAGCCCGAGGAGAGCGGGCCCTACCTCGACGACGAGAAGCTCGTCGACCTCGCGGTCGAGGCGGGAGCCGTCGAGGCCGACGTCCGTCCCGGCATCGAGGGCGGGTCGGGCGAGGACTGGGTGACGGCGGCGACCAAGGAGGCGCTCGACGCCGGCGTCCGGGGCACGCCGACGGTCCTCGTCGACGGCCAGCTCTTCCACAACGGCGACCCTGTCGACAAGCTGACCGAGGCACTGCTGAAGGAGGTTGCGTGAGCACGCACGAGGGATTCATCGCCGGGTTGCCGAAGGCCGAGCTGCACGTCCACCACGTCGGCTCCGCCTCGCCCCGCATCGTCAGCGAGCTGGCGGCACGCCACCCCGGCACGGTGCCCAGCGACCTGGCCGAGCTGCGGAAGTTCTTCGAGTTCCGCGACTTCGCCCACTTCATCGAGGTCTACCTCGCGGTCGTCGACCTGGTCCGGACGCCCGAGGACATCCGCTACCTGACGTACGAGATCGGGCGCGAGATGGCCGGGGCGCAGGCCGTGAGGTACGCCGAGCTGACCTGCACGCCGTACACCTCGGTGCTGCCGCACGACCCCGACCGGGGCATGGCCATCGAGGCCTACACCGAGGCGATCGAGGATGCCCGGGTCGCCGTCGAGCGCGACTTCGGCCTCGTCCTGCGGTGGATCTACGACATCCCGGGGGAGTCGGGCCTGCCCGCCGCCGAGGAGACGCTGGGCTTCGCGCTCGACCACGCACCCGAAGGGCTGATCGCCTTCGGCCTGGGCGGTCCCGAGGTCGGCGTCGACCGGGGGCAGTTCAAGGCCGTCTTCGACCAGGCACGGGCCGCCGGGCTGCACTCCGTGCCGCACGCCGGCGAGACCACGGGCCCCGAGACCATCTGGACGTCGCTGCGCGACCTGGGCGCGGAACGGATCGGTCACGGGACCTCAGCGGCGCAGGACCCGGCGCTGCTGGAGCACCTGGCCGCCGAGGGCATCCCGCTCGAGGTCTGCCCGTCGTCCAACGTCGCCACGCGCGCGGTCGCCTCGCTGGCCGAGCACCCGCTGCCGCGGTTCGTCGAGGCGGGCGTGACCGTGACGATCAACTCCGACGACCCGCCGATGTTCGGCACGACGCTCAACCGCGAGTACGCCATCGCCGCCGACCTGCTCGACCTCGACGAGTCCGGCCTGGCCGACCTCGCCCGGGCCGCCGTCCGGGCCTCCTGGGCGCCCGACGACGTCAGGGCGCGGGTGCTCGGCGAGATCGACGCGTACGCCGGCTAGGGATGCCGGGCGGAAAAGGTTTGGGCCCCGGGGACTCATACTCCCCGGGGCCAGGTTCATCCTGACCCGGGAGTGGGTCCGATCTGCGCAGGCGCGCCGGGTCGGTGCCGCGAGGGAGTGCGGGACCGAGCACTGAGCTCCAGCGGGCACACCGCCCTCGCGCCGCTGGCGGATCGCGGCGGAGGGCAGGTGGGTGCCCCCGGCAGGACTCGAACCCGCAACCCGCCGGGTAGAAACCGGCCGCGCTATCCAGTTGCGCCACGGGGGCATGCAGACAGGAGTATCCCATCCGCCTGACTGATCACCCGCGCAGGCGGGCCATCCACTCCTCGACCGCCTCCGGCTCGCGGGGAAGCGCGGCGGACAGGTTGCGGACCCCGTCGGCGGTGACCACGACGTCGTCCTCGATCCGGATGCCGATGCCGCGCAGCTCCGCGGGGACGAGCAGGTCGTCCTCCTGGAAGTAGAGGCCGGGCTCGACGGTGAGCACCATGCCCTCGGCGAGGGTGCCGTCGCGGTAGGACTCCGGCGCGGCCCGGCCGCAGTCGTGCACGTCCATGCCGAGCATGTGGCTGGTGCCGTGCAGCGTCCAGCGGGAGTAGACCTTCGACTCCGGGTCGAGCGCCTCCTCGACGGGGACGGGCAGCAGCTCGAGGTCGGCGAGACCGTGGGCGAGCACCTCCATCGCGGCGTCGTGACCGGCGAGGAAGGGCTGGCCGGGGCGCAGCGCGCCGATGCCGGCCTCCTGCGCCCGAAGCACGAGGGAGTAGAGGTCGCGTTGGAGCGGGGTGTAGGTGCCGTCGACGGGGATCGTCCGCGTCACGTCGGCGGTGTAGAGGTTGTGGCCCTCGACGCCCATGTCGAGGAGGACGAGCTCGCCGGGCGTGATGGGCCCGGAGTTCTCGATCCAGTGCAGGGTCGTGGCGTGCGCCCCGCCGGCGACGATCGAGTCGTAGCCCAGGTCGTTGCCCATCGCCCGCGCACGACGGAAGAAGGTGCCCTCGAGCCAGCGCTCGCCGTACTTCAGGACCTGCTCCCACTCGCGCACGGAGTCCTCGAAGCCGAGCGTGGTGATGTCGCAGGCGGTCTGCAGCTCGGCGAGCTCCCACTCGTCCTTGATCAGCCGCATCTCCGAGACGACCCGGGCGAGGTCCTCGTCGAGGGTCTCGTCGGGCGCGATCAGGGCGTCGACCCCGGCCGAGAGGCCGCGGTGCACGCGGGTCTTCGTCGAGACCGACAGGGCGTCGTCCAGCTCGTCGATGTGGCGCACGGGGAGCCCGAGGGAGGCCCCGATCTCGTCGAGCGACGGACGCCGGCCCACCCAGAGGGCGCCGTATTGACGGTCCCGGAAGAACTCGTCGCTGTCGCGCCCCGACCCCGGTCGCGCGTAGAGCACGGACGAGCCGTCCGGCTCGACGACGAGCACGGCGTCGGAAGTCTGGTTGCCGCAGAAGTAGGTGTGGGCCGTGTCCGGACGGAACCGGTAGTCGGTGTCGTTGGAGCGCACCTTGAAGGTGCCCGCGGGCAGCACCAGGCGCTCACCCGGGAAGGTTGCCGCGAGGCGGGCGCGCCGAGCTGCCGCATACGACGCCATCGGATGGGGCGCGACCTCGCGCTCCCGGTCGTCCCACCCGGTGCGCATGAAGGCGGCGTAGGCCTCGGGGACGCTGGGGTCGTGGCTCTCGGTCTTGGGCTCCAACTGCCTGTCGTTCACGGGATCCACTGTAACTTCTCCTGCCCTGCGCCGGATCGGCCGCGAAGGTGCCGTCCCGATAGGCTTCGGCGCATGCCAGCAGTACGCCGCGACAGCCCTGACGGGGTCGCCTTCACGGTCGTGGTGACCGTGGCGGTGGTCGTCGGCGCGCTCCTCATGCTGGTGATCCTGGCGCTGTCGGGGGCTCCCGCGATCATGCTCCTGGCGACCGCGCTCGCGGCGCTGCCGGTCGGGCCGGTGGTGGCGGTCTACCTCTGGCTCGACCGCTACGAGCCCGAGCCCAAGCTCCTCCTGGCCTACGCCCTGCTGTGGGGCGCCTTCGTCGCGACGATCGCGGCGCTGGTCGTCCAGGGCATCGGCGGCTTCGTGGTCGGTCTCACCGACACCACGTCGCTCGCCGTGGTCGCGCCGCTCAGCGAGGAGGCGAGCAAGGGCCTCTTCCTGTTCCTGCTGCTCTGGTGGCGCCGGGCCGAGCTCGACGGCGTCCTCGACGGCCTGGTCTACGCGGGCATGGTCGGGGTCGGCTTCGCCTTCACCGAGAACATCCTCTACCTCGCGGCGGCCTACGGCGGCACGGACGGCGCCGGGCCCGGTGGCGTCGCCGGGGTGTCGACCCTCTTCGTGGTCAGGTGCGTCTTCAGCCCCTTCGCCCACCCGTTGTTCACGGCCTTCACGGGAGTGGGGCTCGGCATCGCGGTCGGGTCGCGCAATCGCGCCGTGCAGATCCTTGCGCCCGTCGGTGGGTACCTGTGTGCCGTGACCGCCCACGCCCTCTGGAACACCTCGACCGTCTTCGGTTTCGGCAGCTTCGTGCTCGCCTACTTCGTGCTGATGGTCCCGGCGTTCGTCGGGATGGTCTGCCTGGCCGTCTGGGCGCGCAGCCGGGAGCGTCAGATGCTCGCCCGGGCGCTCGACGACGCCGCCTCGCGCGGGCTCATCCCCGCGACCGACATCGGCTGGCTCGTCGACCTGCGCGCCCGGCGCGTGGCCCGCCGGCACGCCCGCACCCAGGGCGGTGAGCAGGCGGCGAGGGCGATGCGGGACTATCAACAGGCGGCGATCGAACTCGGGTTCCTGCATCACCGACTGCTGCGCGGCACCGCGCCGAAGGACTGGCAGGCACGTGGCCAGGGCTTCCTGGCGCGGATCCAGGCGAACCGTCCCGGGTTCGCCTTCCCCGGACAGGTGGTACCCCAACGATGAGCACGTCCCCCAGGGACAGCGAGCAGGACGCGCTGACCGGCAGCCGCATGCTGACCGGGCTCGTCCGGCTCCGCGGCGCCCTGCAGGCCGCCGCTCTGCCGCTCGACCTTCCGGGCGTGGCCGGGCTGCGCGAGCACCGCCAGCAGGTCATCGACCAGCTCGAGGACTACGTGATCCCGCGGTTGATGTCGTTGGACGCCCCGCTCCTCACGGTCGTCGGTGGCTCGACGGGCGCCGGGAAGTCCACGCTGGTCAACACGCTGGTCGGTCACCGGGTGACCGCCCCGGGCGTGCTGCGCCCGACCACCCGCTCGCCGGTCCTGGTCCACCACCCCGAGGACGCCCAGTGGTTCGGGCAGGACCGGCTGCTGCCGGACCTGCGGCGCGTGCAGCACCCGACCAACGACCACGACTGCATCCAGCTGGTCGCCACCGACGCGGTGCCGAAGGGCATCGCGATCCTCGACGCGCCCGACGTCGACTCGGTCGAGGAGCGCAACCGGATCCTCGCCGGTCAGCTGCTCGCGGCGGCCGACCTGTGGCTGTTCGTCACCTCCGCCGCGCGCTACAGCGACCAGGTGCCGTGGGAGTACCTCAAGCTGGCCGCCGAGCGCTCGACCTCCGTCGCGCTGGTCCTCGACCGCACCCCGGCCGACGCCGTCGAGACCGTGTCGGGCCACCTGGCCCGGATGATGGCCTCGCGTGGCCTCAAGGACTCCCCGCTCTTCGGGGTCGCGGAGGGCGAGGTCTCCGAGGACGGCCTGCTGCCCATCGGGCACGTCGCCGAGATCCGCAGCTGGCTCGAGGCCCTCGCCGCCGACCAGATCGCCCGCAACGCGATCGTGCAGCAGACGGTCGGGGGCTCGATCAAGATCCTCACCCGGCGCATCTACCAGCTGGCCGACGCCGCGGACGACCAGCTCGTCGCGATCGGCGACCTCTCCACCCTGGTCCACCGCCAGTACGACATCGTCGGCAAGCACCTCACGACCGCCGCCACCGACGGCACCCTCCTCCGCGGCGACCTGCTCACGCGCTGGCAGGAGTTCGTCGGGAGCGGCGAGCTGATCCGTTCGCTCGAGGCCAAGGTCGGCTTCGTGCGCGAGCGCCTCGTCAACGCCATCAAGGGCAAGCCCCAGCAGGCGGAGCGCGTCGCCGTGGCCATCGAGACCGCGCTCGAGACGCTCGTCGTCGAGCACGGCGAGACCGCCGCCGCCCGCGCCGCCGTGGCCTGGCGGGCGACGACGTACGGCGGCCAGCTGATCGACGCCGCCAGCGAGGACCTGTCGCGGGCGTCCCGCGACCTGCGGCGCCGTACGGTGGCCGAGATCCAGGTGTGGCAGGGCGAGCTGCAGGAGCTCGTGCGCAGCGAGAGCGGCGACGTCCGGGCCTCGGCGCGGTTCCTCGCCGTGGGCGTGCGAGGCCTCGCGGTGACGCTGGCCGTGGTCGTGCTGGGCGGCGACGAGCCACCCGCCGCGGCGGCGGAGTCGTTGCGGCTCGGCACCCGACTGCTCGAGACCGTCGTCGGCCCGGGGAAGGCGGGGCTGCTCAAGCACAAGGCCCGGGCGTCTCTCGAACAGCGGATCGGCGCTTTGCTCGCGAGCGAGCGCACCCGTTACGTTGCACCGGCTGACCAGTGGCAGCTGTCGCCCGACGCGGGCGAGCAGCTGCGAGCGGCCGCCCGGCGGGTCGACGACCTGCGATACGCCGCCACGATGCACAAGTCGCCTGGAGGACATCTGTGACGCAGACGGATGGGGAGTCGCGGGAGCTGCGCGACCTCGCCACCCGGGGCACCGCGATCGGCGCGCGCCTGCAGGGTCTGGAGAAGGCGGTGGCCGCCGCGCGCGGCCGCCTCGACGACGCTCTGCTCGACGAGACCGTCACCACGGTCGAGCGCGCCACCGGCCGGCTGCGGCTCTCGGCCCACCACACCGTGGTGGCGATCGCCGGGGCGACCGGGTCGGGCAAGTCGTCCACCTTCAACGCGCTCACCGGGCTCGAGCTCTCCTCGACCGGTGTCCGCCGCCCCACCACCTCCTGGGCCACCGCGTGCGTGTGGGGCAGCGAGGGTGCGGCCGAGGTGCTGGAGTGGCTCGGGATCCCGCCGCGCCACCAGACGATGCGCGACTCGATGCTCGACACCCGCCGCGACGACAAGGCGCTCGAGGGTGTGGTCCTGATGGACCTGCCCGACCACGACTCCACCGAGGTGGCCCACCACCTCGAGGTCGACCGGCTCGTCGAGCTGGCCGACCTCCTCGTCTGGGTCGTCGACCCGCAGAAGTACGCCGACGCGGCGCTGCACGACCGCTACCTCGCGCCCTACCGGACCCATGCGGGCGTCATGCTCGTGGTCCTCAACCACATCGACACGATCGCGCCCGAGAAGCGGCCGGCGATGGTCGACGACGTCAAGCGCCTGCTCGCTGCCGACGGCCTCGGATCGGTGAAGGTGATCGCGATGAGCGCACGCGAGGGTCTCGGCGTCGACGAGCTGCGGCAGGAGGTCGCCTCGCGCGTCGAGCAGAAGCGGTCGACGACCGCCCGGGTCGAGGCCGACATCGCCGCGGCGATCGCCCGGCTCGACGCGGCGGGCGGCGACGCCCCCGCCCGGCAGGTCGACGCCCAGCAGACGCGCGCCCTCGAGGACCGGGTCGCCGAGTCCGCGGGCGTGCCGGCCATCGCGGGTGTCGTCGCGCGCACGGTGCGCGCCCGTGCGGCCCGGGCGGTCGCGTGGCCCCCCGTGGCACTCGTCGCGAGCCTGGGCCGGCGGGAGTCCGACGACGTCGCCGCCGCCTCGCGCGCCGGCGCCCGGCCGCAGGCGGTCGCCGTGCAACGCGCCGCCGTCGACAACAGCATCCGGGCGGTCGCGGACGACCTGGCCCATGGCCTCGGCGCGCCGTGGGCCGCCGCCGTCCGCGACGCCGCGACCGGCCGCCTCGAGGAGACCGACGACGCGCTC
Organism: Nocardioides candidus; assembly: GCF_041321175.1. Classification (NCBI taxonomy): domain Bacteria; kingdom Bacillati; phylum Actinomycetota; class Actinomycetes; order Propionibacteriales; family Nocardioidaceae; genus Nocardioides; species Nocardioides candidus. The sequence continues at coordinate 1,474,765 of NZ_JBGGWC010000001.1, forward strand.
GACCGCGGTCTCACCGCTGTCGACCTGCGCGCCGACCGGCTCCCCGGCTGGGTCGGTGCCGTGCGGGTGCTGCAGTGGCTGCTCTTCCTCGCCGCGCTCGCGGGTGGTGCGTGGTGGGCCGTGCTGGCCACGCAGGGCAAGCTCGGCGACGCCCCCGACGTGGCCGGCACCGCACTGCCTCCGGTGTTGCTCGGAGCCGGTCTCGCGCTGGGCCTGCTGATCTGGCTGGTGCTCCGACCGCTGGTCGGTGGTGCCGCCCGCCGTCGCGGTGAGGACGCCGAGGCCGCGCTGCGCGAGGTGGTCGCGCAGGTGCTGGCAGCCCAGGTCGTCACGCCGACCGACGAGGTGCTGGCGTCGTACGGCGCCTTCCGCTCGGGTCTGGCGCAAGCGCAGCGCTGAGCCCTGCGGACCGCTGATCGTCCACAGGCGCCCGGTCCACCGGCTGTCCTCCACAGCCCGTCGTCGCGACGGGTCCCCGGTGTCGCTCCCTCCGCATGGACTGGGTCGTGTCCGGCCGCGAGCGCGGCCGGGGATACCGGAGGAGACGACATGATCAACGACACCATCGTGACGATCCAGGGTTGGGTCGGCAGCGAGCCGCAGCTGAGGGAGGTCGCCGGCACCTCGGTGACCAACTTCCGCGTGGGTTGCACGCCGCGACGGTTCAACCGCACGCGGCAGGAGTGGGTCGACGGCGCGACGCAGTGGTACGGCGTGTCCGCCTGGCGCGTCCTCGGCGAGCACTGCAAGCGGTCGCTCAACGTCGGCGACGCCGTCATCGTGCACGGCCGGCTCAACGCGCGGACCTACGACCGCAACGGGGTGGAGGCGACGGCGCTCGAGATCGACGCGGTCGTCGTGGGCCACGACCTGACTCGCGGTGTGACCGCCTTCAGCAAGACGGTCGGACAGGTGCGCCGTGACGAGCGCCCCCAGGAGCAGGCGGCGACCCCTGCCGACCCGTGGGGCGCCGACGAAGTCCAGGAGCCCGCGGTGGCCGGGGCGGCCTGACCGGCCCGGGCCGGTGCGGCGACCCCGCACCGGCACCGGTCACGGTCCACCCGTAGGCTGGTCGATCGTGGCTGAGTACGTCTTCACCCTGCGCAACGTCCGGAAGGCTCACGGCGACAAGGTCGTCCTCGACAACGTGACCCTGTCGTTCCTCCACGGCGCCAAGATCGGCGTCGTGGGGCCCAACGGCGCCGGCAAGTCATCGCTCCTCAAGATCATGGCGGGCCTCGACCGGCCCAACAACGGCGACGCGATCCTCGATCCCGACGCGACGGTCGGGATGCTGCAGCAGGAGCCGCCGCTCACCGAGGGCAAGACGGTGCTGGAGAACGTCGAGGAGGCCGTCGGGGAGATCAAGGGGAAGCTCGACCGCTTCAACCAGATCTCCGAGGCGCTCGCCGATCCCGACGCCGACTACGACGCCCTGCTCGCCGAGATGGGGGACCTGCAGACCGACCTCGACCACGCGAACGCGTGGGACCTCGACAGCCGGCTCGACCAGGCGATGGACGCGCTGCGGTGCCCGCCGCCGGACGGCCTCGTGGACAACCTGTCGGGTGGTGAGCGCCGCCGCGTCGCGCTGTGCAAGCTGCTGCTGCAGCAGCCCGACCTGCTGCTCCTCGACGAGCCCACCAACCACCTCGACGCCGAGTCGGTGCAGTGGCTCGAGGGCCACCTGAAGACCTACCCGGGCGCGGTGCTCGCGATCACCCACGACCGCTACTTCCTCGACAACGTGGCCGAGTGGATCGCCGAGGTCGACCGCGGCAGCATCCACGGCTACGAGGGCAACTACTCCACCTACCTGGAGACCAAGAAGGAGCGCCTCAAGATCGAGGGCGCCAAGGACGCGAAGCGCGCCCGGATGCTCGAGAAGGAGCTGGAGTGGGTCCGCTCCAACGCCAAGGCCCGCCAGACCAAGAGCAAGTCGCGTCTGGCGCGCTACGAGGAGCTGGCGGCGGAGGCCGAGAAGGCCCGCAAGATCGACACCTCCGAGATCAACATCCCGCCCGGGCCGCGGCTGGGTGACGTGGTGCTCGAGGTCAAGGGGCTCACCAAGGGCTTCGAGGGTCGCACGCTCTGGAACGACATCTCCTTCACGCTTCCGCGCGCCGGCATCGTCGGCATCATCGGCCCCAACGGTGTCGGCAAGACCACCCTGTTCCGCATGATCACCGGGCAGGAGCAGCCCGACGGCGGTGAGGTCAACGTCGGCCAGACCGTGAAGATCTCCTACGTCGACCAGAGTCGCGGCGGCATCGACCCCGCCAAGAACGTGTGGGAGGTCGTCTCCGACGGTCTCGACTTCATCAAGGTCGCGAACTTCGAGATGAACTCGCGCGCCTACGTCGCCTCCTTCGGCTTCAAGGGGCCCGACCAGCAGAAGAAGGCCGGCGTCCTCTCCGGTGGTGAGCGCAACCGCCTCAACCTCGCGTTGACGCTCAAGATGGGCGGCAACCTGCTGATCCTCGACGAGCCGACCAACGACCTCGACGTCGAGACGCTCTCCTCGCTCGAGGACGCCCTCCTCGACTTCCCCGGCTGCGCCGTGGTCACCTCCCACGACCGGTGGTTCCTCGACCGCGTCGCGACCCACATCCTGGCGTGGGAGGGCGACGACGAGGACTCGGCGAAGTGGTTCTGGTTCGAGGGCAACTTCGCGTCCTACGAGGAGAACAAGGTCGAGCGCCTCGGCGCGGAGGCGGCGCGCCCGCACCGGGTCACCCACCGCCGCCTGACGCGCGACTGATCCTGGAGCGCGTCCGACGCGCGACAGGCGTCAGCGCCCGTCGCGCATCTCGCGTCCGGGGTGGTCGACGATCAGCCGGTCGGCGACGGCGTCCATCACCCTGCCGAGGGCGACGAGGTCCTCGTCGTCGGCAAGGTCGACCAGGTAGTCGCGCACGCCCATGACGTGGGTGGGTGCGACGTTGCGCAGGACGAGGTCGCCCCGCTCCGACATCCGGCACACCACGCCGCGGCCGTCGTCGGTCGCTCCGCACCGCGAGACCAGGCCGTCGTTCTCCATCCGCTTCACGGTATGGGTGACCCGGCTCCGGCTGTGGGCGAGCGAGTCGGCGAGCTGCGCCATCCGCAGCTCGCCCCCCGACTCGGAGAGCCGGACCAGGATCTCGTACTCCACCAGCGACAGGCCGTGCTGCTGGCGCAGGTCGTCGTCGAGCCGGTCGAAGAGCAGCGTCGTGCCGAGGATCAGCGCCCGCCATGCCTGCTGCTGGCGCTCATCGAGCCACCGCGGCTCGCGCCGCTTCCACGCCTCGCGCGTCGCCTCGTGGTCGCCCTCGGTCACCGGGCCAGTCTAGGACGGCCCGATGTCGGCTCAGGCCATCCGCTCCAGGATCATCGCCATGCCCTGACCGCCGCCGACGCACATCGTGATGAGGCCGGTGGACTTGTCGTGCCAGTCCAGCGAGTTCAGCATCGTGTTCTGCAGGCGGGCACCCGTCATGCCGAACGGGTGGCCGACCGCGATCGCACCGCCGTTGACGTTGAGGCGGTCGAGGTCGATGCCGAGGTCCTGGTACGACGGCACGACCTGTGCCGCGAACGCCTCGTTGATCTCGACCAGGTCGATGTCGCCGATCGACATGCCGGCGTAGCGCAGCGCGTTCTTGGTCGCCTCGACGGGACCCAGGCCCATGATCTCGGGGGAGAGGCCGCTGACGCCGGTGGAGACGATCCGCGCGAGCGGGGTCAGGCCGAGCTCGGCGGCCTTGGTGTCGGACATGATCACGACGGCGGCCGCGCCGTCGTTGAGCGGGCAGCAGTTCGCCGCGGTGACGACCCCGTCGGGGCGGAAGACCGGGTCGAGCTGGGAGGCGGCCTCGTAGGTGACGCCGGCGCGGGGGCCGTCGTCCTTGGAGACCACGGTGCCGTCGGCGAGGGTCACCGGCGTGATCTCGCGCTCCCAGAAGCCGTCGGCGATCGCCTTCTCCGCCAGGTTCTGCGACCGCACACCGAACTCGTCGAGCTCCTTGCGGGTCAGGCCGCGCATCCGGGCGACGTTCTCCGCGGTCTGCCCCATGGCGATGTAGACGTCGGGGAGCTGGCCGTCCTCACGGGGGTCGTGCCAGTCCTTGCCGCCCTTCGCGTACTCCTCGGTGCGCGTCTGGGCGTCCTCGAAGAGAGGGTTCTTGGTGTTGGGGATGTGGTCCGACGTACCGAACTGGTAGCGCGACACGGTCTCGACTCCGGCCGAGATGAAGACGTCGCCCTCGCCCGCCCTGATCGCGTGGAAGGCCATCCGCGAGGTCTGCACCGACGAGGAGCAGTAGCGGGTGATCGTGGCGCCCGGGATCTCGTAGCCCATCAGCGTCGTGACGATGCGCGCCATGTTGTTGCCCGCCTCGCCACCAGGGAGTCCGCAGCCGAGGTAGAAGTCGTCGATCTCGTTGGGGTCGAGGGCCGGGATCTTGTCGAGCGCCGCCTGGGCGATGAAAGCGGTGAGGTCGTCGGGACGGAAGTCCTTCAGCGAGCCCTTGTTCGCGCGGCCGATCGGCGTGCGGGCTGCGGAAACGATGACGGCCTCGGGCATGGGGACTCCTCGATGAGCGGTGACGTGAACCTGGCCAGGGTAGTGCGCGCACGGTGCAACGTGTTGCAGTGGTGGCCGACGCCACACCTGCCTGCCGCCGGCACGGACCCGGCCGTGGGGCGACGCTCCGGCGTGCGAGCATGCTGGACGTGCGCCATCGCTACGTGTGCCCGATCCGCTGGGCGGACCTGGACCTCCTCGGGCACGTCAACAACGTGCGTTACGTCGACTACCTCCAGGAGGCGCGGGTCGACCTCCTGCGGGCCCACCGGTGGCCCGAGACGGCCGGTTCGGAGGACGCCACGGCGGCGCTGGCCGACGCGCTGATCGTCGGGCGCCACGAGGTGACCTATCGGGCGCCCCTGTTGTTCAGCGAGCGCCCCGTGCTGATCGAGTGCTGGGTCACCGAGCTGCGCGCCGGCTCCTTCACGATGGCCTACGAGGTCTACCACGAGGACGAGGCGGGCGGACGCACCGTCTACGCCGAGGCCAGCACGGTGCTGGCGCCGTACCGCTTCGACATCGAGAGTCCCCGCAGGCTGCGACCCGAGGAGCGCGCGGTCCTGGAGGCCTATCTCGAACCCGTCCCGCGGCAGCGACCTGGACGGGTGGTCATCGACCGCGGCCGGGCCACCCACTACCCGGTGCACGTCCGCTTCAGCGACGTCGACGTCTACCGCCACGTCAACAACGTCGTCTACTTCGAGTACTTCCAGGAGGCCCGGATCCGGCTGTTCAGCGAGCTCGGCCGCACCCTCCCCGGCGGCGACGAGGCCCGGGTGGTCGTGGCCCAGACCGATGTCGACTACCTGGCGCCGATCCTGCTGCGCGGCGAGCCCTACGACGCCTGGTCGCAGGTGGCGCAGGTGGGCCGGACGTCGATGGTCGTCGAGTCGGAGATCGCGCTCGGCGATCAGCCGCTCGCCCGCGCCCGGGTCGTGCTCGTCTTCTTCGACCCCGCGTCGGGCCGACCGACGGAGCCGCCGGCGACCTACCGCGAGTCGCTGGTCCGCGCCCTCGGCTGAGGCCGGCGTCCGCTACTCGGCCGGCTGCGCCCCGCCGACGAACGGCGAGGGCAGCAGGGCACCGCGGAGCTTCTTCAGGCCGCGGTGCCGCGCCACGCGTACGGCGACCGGGCTGATCCCGAGCGCCTCGGCGGTCGCCGCGACGTCGAGCTCGAGCACCTCGAGGCAGGTGACCACGTCGCGCTCGCGCGCCGGAAGCGCGGCGAGTGCCTCGCGGACCCACTCGGCTGCGGCGAAGACCGACTCAGGTCCGGTGGCCAGGTGCTCGCCCGCCGGCATCGCGGCGCTGGCTGCCTGGCGCCGGCCGCTGCGCCTCCGCGCGTTGGCGGTGTGGTTGCGGGCGATGCCGAAGAGCCAACCGGCGAAGTCGGAGGCGGTGCCGTGGAAGTCGGCGATCTTCTGGGCGGCGACCAGCCACGACTCCGCCGCGAGGTCGTCCGGGCTCTCGTCGAGCCCGCTCGCCCGGGTCTCCAGCCACAGCAGCAAACGCCCGGCGTGGGCCTTGTACAGCTCACGCCAGGCATCAGGGTCGCCGCCCTTCGCCGCGGCGACCAGCTCGTCGTCGGACCTCACCGACCGAGTTCAGCTCCCATCCCCGAGCGCGCGTCGTCCCTGGTCGCGGTCGCGATCAGGGTGTGGGTTGCGCTGCTCCCATTGTGCAATCCCGGTGCCCGGTGCGCGTCCCGATCTCGCGCACTTCTCGCACCTGGAACCTGGCGGTGGGGACCGGAGCTCCTAGTCGTGCCCCTTTCCGTGTCCGTGACCGTTGCTCTGACCGTGGCCCTTGCCATGGCCGTGACCCTGCTGCTGGCCGTTGCCCTGGCCGTTGCCCTGGCCGCGGTGGCGGCCGTTGTCGTGGCGGCCCTGGTGGCTACCGCCTGAGTGGTCGCTGTGCGCCGGAGGCGTCTGGGCGTGGCCGTAGGCGTGCCCGTGGTGCCGGCCGTTGTCGTGGCGCCCCTCCTGGTGCGGGTTGCCGGGGTGGCCGTGATCGGCCGACCGGCCCGGTGTGCCGTCGTGGCGACCCTGGGAGTGGTGGGCGCGGTGGGAGGCGGAAGGTCCTGTGCCTGGCAGCCCGGGGGACCACGGGCTGCCAGGCGCGGAGGTCGCGTCGTCGGGCTGTGGGGTTCCGACGACGGCTTCTCCGGGGCTCGCGACGCTGGAGGTGTGGGTGGGCTGCTGCGCGTGCCTGGTCCCGAGACCGGGTCCGACAGCCGCGCCGGCCACCCACGTGGTGCCTCCGATGACGGCGACGGCGGCCGCTCCAGCCAGCGCGCGTCGTCCTGCGTGGCGAGCTGTCCGAGCGCTCGGGGTCGAGCTCATGCTCAGCTCCGACAGCTGGTGGAGCAGCACGGGGTCCGGCTCGAGGGTCGGTGGGGCGACCCGGAGCCTCGGGGTGGACCGACGTGTCATCTCTTCAGCTTCCGCTCGGACGGTTCTCTCACCCGTACCTGTCGCGAGCGGGGTCCGGTGTTACACGGTCCCCGAAACTTCTCGAAGTGGTCTGGACCACCTCGGCCCGTCCTCAGCCGGGCGTGTTGATCATGAAGGTCGCCGCGTGGGTCACGTAGGCCCAGAACTGCTGGTCCTGCTCCGGCGTGAGCCCGACGGAGTCGAGCCCGGCACGGAAGTGCTGGAGCCAGTGGTCGCGGGCGCGCTCGTCGACGGGGAACGGCGCGTGCCGCATCCGCAGGCGCGGGTGGCCGCGCTGCTCCGAGTACGTCGACGGGCCGCCCCAGTACTGGACGAGGAAGTGCAGGAACCGCTCCTCGGCGGGGCCGAGGTCCTCCTCCGGGTAGAGGGGGCGCAGGACCTCGTCCTCGGCGACGCCCTCGTAGAACTTCGCGACGATGCGTCGGAACGTCTCGAAGCCGCCGATCTCCTCGTAGAACGTCTGGGCCTCCGGCGACTCGCTCACAGCCCCATCATTCCCCGTCGGCCTCGTCGGCGGGATGGGCGCCCCTCTTGTCCTCGCGGTGCCACACCACCCGCTGGGCGAACGGGATCTCGATCCCCTCGTGGTCGAACCGCGCCTTGATCCGCTGCCGCAGCGCCCGGGCGACCGCCCACTGCTGCAGGGGTGCGGTCTTCACCATCACGCGCACCGTGACCGAGTCGGCGTTGAGGTTCTCGACGCCGGTCACCTCGGGCTCCTCGATGATCACGTCCTTGAAGTCCTCGTCGTCCCAGAGGTCGTGCGCGACCTCGCGCAGCACCCGCTGCACCTGGACGAGGTCCTCGCCGTACGCCACGTTGATGTCGAGCACTGCCCGCGACCAGTTCTGGCTCTGGTTGCCGACGCGCATGATCTCGCCGTTGGGGACGTACCAGACCGTGCCGTTGACGTCGCGCAGCCGCGTCATCCGCAGGGTGACGGCCTCCACCGAGCCGACGGCCTCACCGAGGTCGACGACGTCGCCGACGCCGTACTGGTCCTCCATGAAGATGAAGATGCCGGCGAGGAAGTCCTTCACCAGCGACTGCGCGCCGAAGCCGAGGGCCAGCCCGATGATGCCGGCGCTGGCGATGATCGGAGCGATGTTCACGCCGATCTCGCTGAGGATCATCGTGCCGACGACGGCGATGAGGACGATCGTGATGATGCTGTTGAAGATGCCGGCCATCGTGGCCGCCCGCTGGGCCCGGCGCGCGGTGGCGAGCGCGTCGAGCCGCTCGGGCATCACGCCCCGCTCGGCGCGGCTCGCGATCCGGATGACCACGCGCTGCAGGATCCAGCGCAGGGCGAGCCCGAGGAGGAGCAGGCCGAGGATGGCCAGGGGAGTGCCGATGAGCACGCCTGCCCAGTCGGCGAAGCTGCCGTTGCCGGTCCAGTCGTAGACCAGGTCGCAGACCTGCTCGCCGTCGGCGCAGGGCGCCGCTGCCAGGGGGAGAGCCAGAAGGGGTGGCATCCCCCGAGTGTGGCAAAGTCCGGCATCCGGTTCGAACCGGCGTGCCTGTCGGTGCGGGGACGCGAGCCGATATCCTTCGCAGGTGACCAGCTCTGCCGTACGACGCCTGATCGCCGCCGCCGCTCCTGCGGGGCTCGCCGTGGCCGCCATCCTCGCCACCGCCGGGCCCGCCTCGGCCGACACCCCCGAGGGTTGGCCCAAGGAGGAGTCGATCGACTTCGTCCACATGATCCTGCTGTTCGGCGGGCTCCCCCTGCTCCTCTTCGTCGTCATCGTCGCGCTGGTCTACGGCCCGCCGCTCGCGCGGGGGGAGTCGGTCCGGCCCGGTCAGCAGCAGCTCGAGAGCCAGTGGCTCGGCGGCCCGCGCAAGGCGGCCGGTGAGCTCGCCGCGCCCGACGGCGAGGACTCCAAGGCCGGCGGCGCCGGCGGCACCTGGTAGGCACGGTCATGCCCGCGGGATCACTCACCAGCGCCGAGCAGGCGGCCCTCGACGTCACCATCCGTGCCGCCGAGCAGGAGTGCCGTGCCGAGATCTCGGTCTTCGTCGGCCCGATCGAGGGTCACGACCCGCGCGCGTTCGCAACGAGCCTCCACAACACGCTGGTGCTTCCGAAGCGCAGCATCCTCGTCATGGTCGACCCCACGCTGCGTGCCGTCGAGGTCGTGACCGGGGGCGACATCCGCCGTCACCTCACCGACACCGAGGCTGCCCTGGCGATCGCCGAGATGACGAGCTCCTTCGGTGAGGGCGACCTCGCCGGAGGCCTGACGCGCGGCATCCGGCTCCTCGCCGAGCACGCGCGCGCCTGACCTCCGGCGCGCGATCTCCTAGCGCTCGGCGTCCTTGGCCTGGGCGGCCAGGGCACGGGCCATGTCGGCGCGGCCTTCCTTCACGAAGCGCAGCGCTCCCGGGTTGACGCCGTCGGACTGGCTCGCCAGCCAGGCGTCGACCTTCGCCAACGCCTCGTCGGAGGCGAGGATCCGAGGGAAGATGTACTCCAGGGAGACCGCGGCGCGGTGCGCACCGAGCCGCTCCCAGGCCAGCGGGGCATCGGCGAGGAAGCGGTCGACGTACGGCGCCAACAGCTCCTGCTGACCGTCGCGGAGGAAGGACAGCACGACCTGCTTGGCGGTCTCGTTGGGCACCGAGCCGTCGACCATCGCCTGCTCCCAGGCGCGCTCCTTGGCCTCGACCGTCGGCATCGCCGCGCGAGCTGCGGCGGCGTGCTCCTTGCCGGAGATGGTGTTGTCCTCGGCGAGCTCGGCGTCGATGCGGGCGTCGTCGGCCCTGCCGAGCCGGGCCAGGTTGTTGAGCAGGACCCACCGGAGGTCCTGGTCGACCGCGAGCCCGTCGAAGGTGAGGGAGCCGTCGAGCAGTCCCTCCAGCTCGGCGATCGAATGCTCGCTGTGCGCGGCGCCGGCGTAGGAGCGTGCGAAGGTCAGCTGGTGGTCGGTGCCGGGCGCGGCCGCGGCGAGCAGGTCGCGCAGGCCCTGCTCCCAGCGCGACCGGAGCTGTGCCTTGTGGGCGGGCGCGGCGTACTGGGTGACCGCCTGTGCTGCGAAGGCAGGGAAGGCCGTCAGGCCCCACGAGTCGGTCTCCTCGCCGATGTTGTGGAGCACCAGCTCGACCCAGTCGGTCGCGGCGAGCTCGGCGTCGCGGGTCATGTCCCAGGCGGCGCTCCAGATGAGCGCGCGGGTCAGGGAGTCGTCGCACCGGCCGACGCTCGCGACGGCGGTCGCGAGCGAGCGCTCGTCGAGGCGCACCTTGGCGAAGGTGAGGTCGCCGTCGTTGAGCAGCAGCAGGTCGGGCTGCGGCTTGCCGACCAGCTCCGCGACCTCCGTGAGACCGCCCTCGATGTCGACCTCGACGGAGTCGGTGCGCACCAGGGCGCCGTCGTCCTGCACGTTGTAGAAGCCGATGCCGATCCGGTGTCGCCGCAGCGTCGGCTGCTCCTCGATCGCGGTCTGGCGCACGGCGAAGGAGGCGTAGGTGCCGTCGTCGGCCAGGTCGAAGGTGGGGCTGATGGTGTTGACGCCCGCGGTCTGCAGCCACTCGTTGGCCCAGCCGCTGAGCTCGCGACCCGAGGCCTTCTCGAGCGCGTCGAGCAGGTCGACGAACTCGGTGTTGGCGTAGGCGTGGTCGCGGAAGTACTCCCGCAGGCCCGACAGGAACGGGTCGAGGCCCACCCAGGCCACCAGCTGCTTGATGACCGCCGCGCCCTTGGCGTAGGTGATCATGTCGAAGTTCACCTCGACCGCGTGCAGGTCGACCATGTCGGTCGCGATCGGGTGGGTGCTCGGCAGCTGGTCGGCGCGGTAGCCGCGCTGCTTGCGCATGTTGGCGAAGCCGGTCCACGCGTCGGTGTACGACGTCGCCAGCGCCTCCGCGTGGTAGCAGGCCCACTCGGCGAACGACTCGTTGAGCCACAGGTCGTCCCACCAGCGCATGGTCACGAGGTTGCCGAACCACATGTGCGCCATCTCGTGGAGGATCACCGAGGCGCGGAACTCGTAGAAGGACCGCGGCTGGCGCGAGCGCGGGATGTACTCGTCGCGCAGGGTCACGCAACCGGCGTTCTCCATCGCCCCCATGTTGTACTCCGGCACGTAGAGCTGGTCGTACTTCTCGAACGGGTAGGCGCCGCCGAAGGCCTCCTCGAAGAACGTGAACCCCTGCTTGGTCAGCAGCACGATCTCCTCGCGGTCGCGGTCGAGCTCGGCCTTCAGCGACTGACGCGAGTAGTGACCGAGCGGGATGACGCCGTAGGCGCCCTCGTAGGAGTCGTGCACCTCGTAGTAGTCGCCGGCGACCACGGCGGTGATGTAGGTCGACATCCTCTTGGTGGTGGGGAAGGTCCAGACGGCGAAGCCGTCCGCGTCGGCCGGGACGGGCTCCGGGGTCGGCGCGTTGGACACGACCTTCCAGTGCGCGGGGGCGGTCACGATGAAGTCGAAGACCGACTTGAGGTCGGGCTGCTCGAAGCAGGCGAAGACGCGACGGGCGTCGGGCACCTCGAACTGGGAGTAGAGGTAGACCCTGCCGTCGGCCGGGTCGACGAAGTGGTGGAGGCCCTCCCCGGTGTGGGAGTAGGTGCAGTCGGCCCGCACGACGACCGTGTTCTCGGCCTGGAGACCGGGGAGCGGGATCCGGCTGTCGACGTACGCCGACGGGTCGATCGGCGTGCCGTTGAGGGTGATCTCGTGGACGGTCGCGTCGACGAGGTCGACCCAGGTCTCCGCGCCGGGCTCGCGGCAGGTGAACGCGATCGTGGAGGTGGTGCCGAAGGTCTGGACGCCGTCGGTCTCGGCCTGGGTGAGGTCGAGCTCGACGGTGTAGGAGGTGACGTCGATCAGCGCGGCTCGGGCGGTGGCCTCTTCGCGCGTCAGGTTGGTACCGGGCATGCCCCTCATCCTTGCACCGGCCCCCGGATTGTCCGACATCGCCGTGTGGGCCCGGTCACGTCCGAGAAGGGTCGCTGTCGAGCCGATGGGCCAGGAACCACAACGGTGTAACTTCGAAATGTCAAGCGCGACACGCCTGTGACTCATGTGTTTTTGCGGGTTTTTGTTGCGTTGTGGGGCGGTTGTGACTCAGAGTTGGCACCATGCGCCGAGGACGACAGCTCTGGCGCGGGGGAACCGCGCTGCTCACGAGCACGCTCGTGGCGACCCTTCTCGCGGTCGTCGGGACGATGGGGCCGTCCACGACGCCCGACACGAGGACGGCGTCCAGCTCGACGTACCTCTGCACGGGCTACACGGGCTGTCGCAACGCCGGCTACTCCGACGCGGGCTACGGCGCGGTCAACAGCCACATGTACTGGCGGATGTACAGCGGCCACAACTGCACCAACTACGCGGCGTACCGGATGATCCAGGCGGGGATGTCCACCGAGCGTCCGTGGAGCAGCAGCGGGATGGCCTACAACTGGGGCTACGCGATGTCGGACATCACCGACGACACCCCGACGGTCGGAGCGATCGCGTGGTGGGACCGCTACTACCACGGCATCGGCTCGGCCGGTCACGTCGCCTACGTCGAGAAGGTCGTCTCCGCCGACGAGATCGTGATCAGCGAGGACTCCTGGAGCGGCGACTTCCACTGGCGCACCGTGACCCGCGACAGCGGACGGTGGCCGAAGGGCTTCATCCACTTCGTCGACAAGGCGGTGCAGAACACCGCCGCGCCGGTCGTCAGCGGCACGCCCCAGGTCGGCGTCCCGCTCACGGTCTCCCGCGGCACCTGGGACCCGGCCCGCCACGTGACCATCGCCCGCCAGTGGTACGCCGACGGCGCTCCGATCTCCGGCGCGACGACCAGCTCCTTCACGCCCACCGTGGACCAGAAGGGCGCGGCCCTCACGGTCACGCTGACCGCGACCCGACCCGGCTACTCGCCCGCCTCGATGACGACCGCGCCGACGGCGCCGGTCGCCCGCGGCCGGTTCACGATGCTGACCGCGCCGATCATCAGCGGGGACGCGATGGTGGACGAGGTGCTCACCGCGACGCCCGCCACGTGGTCACCCGCCTCGACCGACACGCTGTACCGCTGGCTCGCCGACGGCAAGCTGATCGACGGCGCCGACGGGCCCACCCTCACGGTCACCCGCGACCTGGTCGGCAAGTCGATCATCGCAGCGACCCACGCCCGGGCCCCCGGTTACAAGAACGACCCGGAGCGCTCCGCGCCGACGGCCCCGGTCGTCATCGGCGAGATCGCCCAGAGCACGCCGTCGACCGTGGCGGGCAGGACCCGCGTCGGCCGGACGCTGACCGTGACGCCCGGTGAGGTGACGCCCACCGACGCCACCCTCGCCTACCAGTGGCTGCGCGACGGCGTGCCCGTCGGCGGGGCCACCGGGCCGACGTACACGCTGACGGGCGACGACCTCGGCGCGACGCTGGCGGTCCAGGTCGTCCGCACGCGGCGCAACTACGCCGACCTCGTCGAGACCGTGGCGCTGCCGAGCGCCGTGACGACGAAGCCGACGGTCACCGTGACCACCGCGGGCCGTTCGCACAAGGCGGTCGTCTGGGTGCGGGCCACGGCTCCCGGGGCCGCCGTGGCGGGGCCGGTCACCGTCAAGGTCGGCACCCACGTCGTCACCGCGACGATGACGGACGGTCGCGCCAAGGTCGTCGTGAAGGACCTCGCTCCGGGGATGCGTCGGGTGAAGGTCCGCTACGCCGGCAACGGCGCGGTCCTTCCGGCCCGGGGGAGGGCCACGGTGCAGGTTCTCCGCTGACCGAGGAATACGGACCGCGGTCCGGGTTATTGAACATTGCATGACCAACTCGGCAGCAGCCCGTGACCGCGCGGACTTCTGGTTCGACCCGCTCTGCCCCTTCGCCTGGATCACCTCGCGGTGGATGCTCGAGGTGGAGAAGGTCCGCGACATCGACGTCGACTGGCACGTCATGTCGCTGGCCTACCTCAACCAGGACCGCGACATCCCCGACAGCTATCGCACGATGCTGGCTCCTGCGTGGGGTCCCGTGCGCGTGCTCGTCGCCGCCGAGGAGCGGCACGGCAACGAGGTCCTGCTCCCGCTCTACACGGCGATGGGCAACCGGATCCACCTCGGCGGCCGCAAGCTGCACGAGGAGCCGGATGCCGGGCGCACGCTCGTGGTGGAGGCGCTCGCGGAGGCCGGCCTCGACGCCGACCTGATCGACGCCTTCGGCGACGAGAGCTACGACCACGCCGTCGCGAAGTCGCACCACGAGGGCATGGACCAGGTGGGCGACGACGTCGGCACGCCGACCATCTCGATCAACGGCTCGGCGTTCTTCGGTCCGGTCCTCTCGAAGATCCCGCGCGGCGACGACGCCGGCCGGCTCTGGGACGGGGCGGTGGCGGTTGCGGCGTTCCCGTACTTCTACGAGCTCAAGCGCTCGCGCACCGGGGACCTGGACTTCAGCTGAGGCCCGACCTACGGTCGAAGCATGACGAGCCCTGCGGGAGCCGACGGCACGACCGACGGCGTCAGCGTGCTCTCGCGAGCACTCGACCAGGCAGGTGACGTGCTGGGTCACGTCCGGCCGGACAACACGAGCGGGCCGACGCCCTGCTCCGACTGGGACGTCGGCACGCTCGCCGACCACCTCGTCGAGGCGCCGGCGAAGTTCGCGGTGATGATGCGTGGCGAGCAGCCCGACTGGGCCTCGCCCGCGCCCCACGTCGAGGAGGGCTGGAGCGGAGCGTTCCGCGCGCACGGCGACGACCTGATGCACGCCTGGCACTCCCTCGACGGAGACCCGCCCGTGCCCTCTCCCTGGCAGGTCGCCGAGCTCGCCGTCCACACGTGGGACCTGGCCAGGGCCGTCGGCTACCCGATCGACCGGCTCGACCCGGAGGTCGCCGAGGTCGCGCACGGCTTCATGAGCGCGAACCTCACGCCCGAGCAGCGCGGGGACGTCTTCGCGCCCGCGGCCGAGGCCCCCGCCGGCGCGGGTCCGTACGACGTCCTGGCCGCCTTCGCCGGCCGGAGCGTCTGACACGCGAGGATGCCCGAGGTCCGCCGGATCGGACGGCTGATGTCGCATGCTCGATGCCCATGGACTTCTCGGAACTGTCCCTCGGCCGACGTGACCTGACCCGGCTCTCGGCGGCTGCCGTCGCCGCGTTCGGCGCCGTCGCCGTCGCAGGCCGGGTCGATGCCTCGCCCGGCGCCGGCCGGAGGCACCGGCTGCACCGTCACCTCGACGGCGTCGACACGCTCGACCTGCCGCTCGCCGGCCTGGCCTCGATCCAGCGCCCCTCCGACGGCCGCCGCACACCTGTCGTGGAGACCGGCCGGTTCACCGTCCTCGGCCTGACCTGGCGCAGCGGCTCCGGCACGGTGCGCGCCCGGTGGCGCTCGGAGACGGGCAGGTGGACCGACTGGCGCCGGTTGCCGCAGCTGCACCACGGCCCCGACCCGAGCACCGACGAGGGCAGGGGCGCTCTCCAGGCGACCGACCTGGTGTGGACGGGGCGGTGCGACGCCGTACAGCTGGAGCTGACCGGTGACCAGCAGGATCCCGTGCTCGCGCTGCTCCACCCGCGGCGGCGGCCCGGCGACGACCGGGTGGACGCGCACGCCGCGCAGCCCGACGACGAGGCCACCGCCCGCAAGCTCGGGGTGGTGCCGATGCCCGGGCTGCTCTACCGCAAGGCCTGGGCTCCCGACCCCCGGTTGCGCAACGGCGGGCCGTCGTACAACCGGCGCATCCGGCAGGTGCACGTCCACCACACGGTCAGCAGCAACGACTACGACCGCGCCGACGTGCCGGGGATGATCCGCGCGATGTACCGCTACCACACCGCGAGCCTGGGGTGGTCCGACATCGGCTACAACTTCCTCGTCGACCGGTTCGGCCGGCTGTGGGAGGGCCGAGCAGGAGGACCGCGCCGAGCGGTCCGCGGCGCGCACACGCTCGGGTTCAACCACGCCTCGGTCGGTGTCGCAGCGATCGGCAACTTCGAGGAGGGCCGGGTCGGCAAGCCGATGATCCGCGCACTGGTGCGGGTTGCCGCGTGGAAGCTCGACGCCGACGACGGTCACCCGCGCCAGGACGTGTGGATCCGGTCCGACGGCAGCGACCGGTTCCACGACGGACGCCTCGTCCGGCTGCCCACGATCGACGGGCACCGCGACACCAACGAGACCGCCTGCCCCGGACAGCACCTCTACGACGTGCTGCCGGCGGTCCGCCGCCGCACGGCCCGGCGGATGCGGGAGTTCCGCCGCCCCTAGGATTCACGGCATGAGCCGAGTCCTGTCCGCCGTCGCCTGGCCCTACGCCAACGGCCCGCGCCACATCGGCCACGTGGCCGGTTTCGGCGTGCCCTCCGACGTGTTCTCCCGCTACCTGCGGATGGCCGGTCACGACGTGCTCATGGTGTCGGGCTCCGACGAGCACGGCACGCCGATGCTGATCGCCGCCGACGAGGAGGGGATCAGCCCCCAGGAGCTCGTCGACCGCAACCACCGGCTGATCGTCGAGGACTTCGTCGCTCTCGGGCTGACCTACGACCTCTTCACCCGCACCACCACGCGCAACCACGAGGCGGTGGTGCAGGAGCTCTTCCTCGGGGTCTACGACAACGGCTACTTCCTCGAGCAGACGACCTACGGCGCGATCTCGCCGTCGACCGGCCGCACCCTGCCCGACCGCTACATCGAGGGCACCTGCCCGATCTGCGGCTACGACGGGGCGCGCGGCGACCAGTGCGACAACTGCGGCAACCAGCTCGACCCGCAGGACCTGAAGAACCCGCGCAGCCGCATCAACGGCGAGGTCCCGGAGTTCGTCGAGACCCAGCACTTCTTCCTCGACCTGCCCGCGCTGGCCGACGCCCTCGGGGAGTGGCTGGACGGTCGCGAGGCGACCGGGCTGTGGCGGCCCAACGTCATCCGCTTCTCCAAGAACATCCTCGAGGAGATCCGGCCGCGCGCGATGACCCGCGACATCGACTGGGGCATCACGATCCCGGTCGACGGCTGGCGCGAGAACCCCACCAAGAAGCTCTACGTCTGGTTCGACGCCGTGATCGGCTACCTCTCCGCGTCGATCGAGTGGGCGCGCCGTCAAGGTGCCCCGGAGCGCTGGCGCGAGTGGTGGAACGACCCCTCGGCCCTCTCCTACTACTTCATGGGGAAGGACAACATCACCTTCCACAGCCAGATCTGGCCCGCCGAGCTGCTCGCCTACAACGGCAAGGGCGCGCGCGGCGGCAAGCCTCGGGAGTACGGCGAGCTCAACCTCCCGACCGAGGTCGTCAGCTCGGAGTTCCTCACGATGGAGGGGAAGAAGTTCTCCTCCTCGAAGAAGGTCGTCATCTACGTGCGCGACCTGCTGAGCCGCTACCAGCCCGACGCGTTCCGCTACTTCGTCGCCGCTGCCGGTCCGGAGAACCAGGACAGCGACTTCACCTGGGCCGAGTTCGTCCGCCGTACCAACGACGAGCTGGTCGCGGGCTGGGGCAACCTGGTCAACCGCACGGCCAACCTGATCCACAAGAACTTCGGCGAGCTGCCCGCTGCGGGCGCGCTGACGGCGGAGGACCAGCAGGTGCTCGATGCCACCGAGGCCGCCTTCGCGGCGGTGGGCGACCTCATCGGCCGCAACCGGATGCGGCAGGCGATCGGCGAGGCGATGCGCGCGGTCGGCGAGGTCAACAAGTACGTCTCCGACCACGAGCCGTGGAAGCTGAAGGGGGAGGACGAGCGCGAGCGGCTCGCGACGATCCTGCACGTCGCGGCGCAGTGCGTCGCCGACCTCAACCTGGTGCTGTCGCCCTTCCTGCCGTTCTCGGCCAACGAGGTCGACAAGGCCCTCGGTGGCGCCGGCGCGATCGCGCCGATGCCGCGCATCGAGGAGGTCGAGGACCTCGACGGCGGGGCGCCGTACCCGATCATCACGGGGGAGTACTCCGACTTCCCCGAGTGGCGCCGCCACCCGATCGTGCCGGGCACCCCCGTCGGCAAGCCCACCCCGATCTTCACCAAGCTCGACGTCGCGATCATCGACGAGGAGCTCGGGCGCCTCGGCGCCTGAGGCCGGGCTCACCGCTCCTTCGGGGGGCGGCCGGCCTTGCGGATCCGGCCCACCCCGTCGGGGAGCCGGCCGGCGTCCGCCAGCGCCCGGCGGAGCAGGAACTCCAGCTGGGCGTTGGTGCTGCGCAGCTCGTCGGCGGCCCACCGCGCGAGCGCGTCGTGCACTGCCGGGTCGAGCCGGAGCAGCACCTGCTTGCGGTCCGGGCGCGACGTGGGCATCGGGGCACTCAGGCGTAGAGCGATCCCGTGTTGACGACCGGTTGGGTGTCGCGGTCCCCGCAGAGCACCACCAGCAGGTTGCTGACCATCGCGGCCTTGCGCTCCTCGTCGAGCTGCACCACGTCGTTCTCCGCGAGCTTGTTGAGAGCGAGCTCCACCATCCCGACGGCGCCCTCGACGATGCGCTGGCGGGCGGCGACGACCGCGTTGGCCTGCTGGCGACGCAGCATGGCCTGCGCGATCTCCGGCGCATAGGCGAGGTGGGTCAGCCGCGCCTCGATCACCCGCACGCCTGCGGACGTGACCCGCTCGCCGATCTCGATCGCGAGCCGCTCGGTGATCTCGTCGGCGTTGTCGCGCAGCGAGAGCTCGCCCTCGCCGTGGGAGTCGTAGGGGTACTGGCCGGCGATGTGCCGGACGGCGGTGTCGGTCTGGATCGCGACGAACGCCTCGAAGTTGTCGACCTCGAAGACGGCCGCAGCGGTGTCGGCGACCTGCCACACCACGACCGCGGCCATCTCGATCGGGTTGCCGTCCTTGTCGTTGACCTTCGTCGTGCGGGTCTCGTGGTTGCGGATCCGCGTCGAGATCTTGTGCCGGGTGGTGAACGGGTTCACCCACTGCAGCCCGGACTCCCGCACGGTGCCCGTGTAGCGGCCGAGGAACTGCAGGACCCGCGCCTGCCCGGGCGCGACGACCGTGAGCCCGATCAGGGTGAGCAGGGCGGCGAGGCCGAGCACCACGAAGAGGACGGCGGCCAGGGCGGGGCTGGCCTCGGACAGCGCCAGGGAGAGGAACGCCCCGAGGCCGAGGACGACGGCCAGCCCGAGCATCGGAAGACCGGGGACGGTGCGCGTGGGGCGTTCGGTGAGGGCCATGGCGAGCTCCTTCGTGAGGCGGGGCTCGCACTATATCAACCTGATATCACTTTATCGAGGAGGCCCTGGGGTACGGCGTCGGGTCGATCTCCAGCTCGGCCATCCGCGCCACGTAGGCCCGGTGGGCGCGCCGGGCCTCGCCATGACGGCGGGCGCCGGCGAGGACCCGCACCAGGTCGAGGTGGGTCGGCTCGTCGTACGGGTCGTCGGCCAGGACGGCCATCAGCCAGCCGACGGCGCGCTCGGTCTCGCCGGCGGTCACCAGCTGTCCGGCGAGCGCCCGCTTCACGTCGACCGCGAGGCGTCCCATCTCGGCCGCCGTGGCTCCGGCCCAGTCGTCGACCTGCGTCTCGTCGGCGAGGAACGGGGCCGGGTGAAGGGAGGCCGCGGCCTGCAGGAGCGGTACGGCGTCGGCCGACCCGGTGCGCGCCGCCTCGATGCCGGCGCGTGCGATGCGCT
Source organism: Nocardioides candidus (assembly GCF_041321175.1). Classification (NCBI taxonomy): domain Bacteria; kingdom Bacillati; phylum Actinomycetota; class Actinomycetes; order Propionibacteriales; family Nocardioidaceae; genus Nocardioides; species Nocardioides candidus. The sequence continues at coordinate 1,494,361 of NZ_JBGGWC010000001.1, forward strand.
CGAACTCCACGATGTCGATGCTCACGGTCGTCGGGTCGAGCCGGGCGTGGCTGCGATCCGCCGCCAGGTAGCGGTCCGCGTCGTGCTCGCGCCCGGGATCGAGCACGGCGCGCGCCGTCGAGAGCGCGACGGAGAGCCGCCCGGAGGTGTCCTCGACACCGGGCCAGAGCAGGTCGGCGAGTGCGTCCCGGTTCATCGGGCGTCCGCGGCGGGCGGCCAGCACCTGCACCAGCTGGCGGCTCTTGCGCGACGGCCACGACGACGTGGGGACGGTCGTGCCGCCAACGGAGACGGCGAAGGTGCCGAACGTGCGGATCGCCACGGCCGGCGCGGCCGCGGGCCCGAGCACGTGGAGCGGTCCTGCGATGCGGTCGGCGTCGGCGCGCACACCGAGCGCGTCGAGCGCCTGGCGGCCGGCCGCCTCGGCGCCGCGGTCCCCCGAGAGCCGCGCCGTGACCATCCGGTTGATCGCACAGCGGATCGCACTGCCGACCTCGCGCCACGCGTCGGCGGCCTCCGCGAGCTGGCCGAGGGCGGCATGGACGTCCCCGTTGGTGGTCCAGCGGATGAGGGCGCGCAGCTCCAGGGCATCGGCGAGCTCGGCGAGCTGGTCGCGCCTGCCCGCCTCGGCCAGGGCCCGGGTCGCCAGCACCTCGGCGCCCTCGAGATCGCCCTGGGCGAGCGCGATCCAACCGGCGGCGCGCAGGCTCACCACGTCGCCCACCGTGTGGGGCTGGTCGAGGGCGCGCTTGGCATGCGCGCGGGCGGCGGCGGGGTCGTCGGCGACGACGGTCTCCGCAAGCCCGGCGAGGGCGGGTCCGAGGACCTGGGCGTTGTCAGCAGCCTCGGCGCGCTCGACCGCCTCGCGGTACTTCGCGTGCGCCCGCGTGGCGTTGCCCCGCACCCGGTGCGCGTCGCCCTCGAGCAGCAGCGCGAACGCGAGCAGGTGGGCCGCCTGCGCCCGGCGGAACTGCTCGGTCGCGATGGCGATCTCGCCGACGGCCTCGTCGAGGCGCCCCAGACCGAGGAGTGCCTCGGCGCGGTTGACGCTCACCATCGCGCTGGCCAGCCCGACCGGGTGGTCCTCGGCGACGGCGACGGCGAGGTCGAGCTCGTCGAGCGCCTGCCGGAAGCGGCCGGCCTCGACGTGCCGGGACCCCAGGTTGTTGCGGACCCGCACCACGGTGAGCGCGTCACCGGCGCGCTCGGCGTGCGCGAGTGCCTTCTCGTAGGCCAGCAGGTTCGCCGACCGGTCGCCCGCGTGGGCGTGGACGAGGCCGTTCGCGACCCATGCGGCGCCGAGGGCTCCTTCGTCGCCGGACTCCTCCGCGACCGCCATGGCCAGGTCGGCCAGCTCCCGTCCGCCATCGGCGTGCCCCTGGGCCCAGAGCACCGACGCGTGGCCGGCGAGGAAGCGCGCCCGGTCGACGGGAGTGGCCGCCGCGTCGCCGGCGGCGGCCTCGAACCACGCGAGCGCGAGGGGGTACTCCCCGCGGTAGTGGTGGGCGGTGCCGACCCGCCAGGCGAGCGCCATCGGGAGCACCTCCCCGTGGGCGAGGATCTCGTGGCGGGACGCGGCGGCGAGCTCGAGGAGGTCGCGGCGCGTGCCGCCGACGAGGGCGTCGCTGTGGTCGACGGCGAGCGCGACCGCGGCCTGCGCCGGCGTTGCTGCGGGCGAGGAGAGCCTGGAGCCGTCTTTCGGCACGACACCCGTCCGTCCTGTGGGGCTTCGAACGCCTAGGAGACTAGACCGGTCGGGAGCCGCTCGCGGGTGGAATCCGGTTGCCTTTACCCAACGCGCGATGTGACCCTCTGGCGCATGGGAGGCCCCTTCGCCGTCGCGTTCGAGGACGACCCGGCCCGGTTCCTGGAGCGGGCGGGCGCGCACCTGGCCACCGATCCGGTGACCTCGACGGTCGTGGCGACCTCCGCGGAGCGGCTGGTGCGCGCCGGGACGGCGACGACGCCGTACTCCTGGTTCGCGGTGGTCACCGACGACGCGGGTGCGGTCGCGGGAGTCGCGATGCGGACCGCGCCCTTCCCGCCGTACCCGCTCTACGTGCTCGGGATGCCGGAGGGAGCGGCCGTCGCGCTGGCCGACGCGCTGGTCGACCGGGGCGAGGAGGTCGGCGGCGCCAACGGGGCGCTTCCTGCGGCCAGGATGGTCGCCGACCGGGTCGCGGAGCGCACCGGTGCCGCGGTCGAGGTGAGCATGCACATGCGCCTCTTCGAGCTCGGCACCCTCGTGCCGGCGCGGCCGGTGCCCGGCCGGCTCCGCCCGGCGTACGACGTCGAGGCCGACCTGGTGCTCGACTGGTTCCGGCGCTTCCACGTCGACGCGGACGAGCAGGCCGGGCACACGGGGCACGGGCACCGTGACGAGGGCATCTCGATCGAGGACATCAGGCTCCGGATCGACGGCGGCACGGTCTGGATGTGGGCCGACGACGCCGACCGGCCGGTCCACCTCACCGCCGCGAACCCGCCCGCCTTCGGCGTGGCTCGCGTCGGCCCGGTCTACACGCCGAAGGAGCACCGGGGCCGCGGCTACGCCAGTGCAGCGGTCGCCGAGGTGTCGCGGCTGTTCCGCGACAGCGGGAGTCGGGTCATCCTCTTCACCGACCAGGCCAACCCGACCTCGAACCGGATCTACCTCGCCCTGGGCTTCGAGCCGGTGGTCGACATGGCCGACCACACCATCGGCTGATCGGGGAGCGATCGGGGGTGCGGGCGCGGAGGCTCCTAGACTTCGAGCGCGATGACCGACACCCCAGATGCTCCTGAGCAAGCCCCGCGCCCCGCTGCCACCTTCGCCGAGGCCGAGGACGCCCTGCTGAGCCGTTGGCCCGAGACCCGGCTCGAGCCGTCGCTCGACCGGATCCGCGCCTTCACCGAGCTGCTCGGCGACCCGCAGCGCACCTACCGGTCGATCCACCTGACCGGCACCAACGGCAAGACGTCGACGGCGCGGATGATCGACGCGCTGCTGCGTGCGCACGACCTGCGCACGGGCCGGTTCACCAGCCCGCACGTCGAGCGGATGTCCGAGCGCATCAGCGTCGACGGCGAGCCGCTCGACGACGAGGCGTTCGTGCGGGCCTTCAACGACATCGCGCCCTACACGCACCTGGTCGACGCCTCGGAGTCCCACCCGCTCTCCTTCTTCGAGACCATCGTCGGCATGGCCTGCGCCGCCTTCGCGGACGCCCCGGTCGACGTCGCGGTCGTCGAGGTCGGGATGGGCGGCTCGTGGGACGCCACCAACGTCATCGACGGCGACGTCGCCGTCGTCACGCCGATCGCGCTGGACCACGCCAACTACCTCGGCACCACGCCCGCGGAGATCGCGGAGGAGAAGGCCGGCATCATCAAGGAGGGCGCCGTCGCCGTCCTCGCCCAGCAGTCCGTGGAGGTGGCCGCGGTGCTGCTGCGCCGGGCGGCCGAGGTGGGTGCGACCGTCGTGCGCGAGGGCCTGGAGTACGGCGTCGTCACCCGCGTGCCCGCTGTGGGCGGCCAGTCGGTGAGCATCCGCGGCCTGCGCGGGCAGTACGACGAGCTGTTCCTGCCGCTCTACGGCGCCCACCAGGCGCAGAACGCCGCCACCGCGCTCGCCGCGGTGGAGGCGCTGCTCGGCGGCAGCGAGCCGCTGTCCGACGAGGTGGTCCGCGAGGCCTTCGCCGGCGCGACCTCGCCGGGCCGGCTGGAGATCGTGCGCCGCAGCCCGACGATCGTGCTCGACGCCGCCCACAACCCCGCAGGGGCGGAGGCGACGGCCGCTGCGCTCGAGGACTCCTTCCGGTTCGACCCGCTGGTCGGCGTCTTCGGCGTGATGGGCGACAAGGACGCCGAGGGCCTGCTCGCCGCGTTCGAGCCGCACCTGACCCACGCGGTCGTCACCCAGAACTCCACCGCGCGCGCGATGCCCGCCGAGGAGCTCGGCGCGACCGCGATCGAGGTCTTCGGCGAGGACCGCGTCACCGTCGTGCCGCGGCTGGCGGACGCGATCGAGCACGCGGCCGCGCTCGCCGAGGCCGGCGCGGGCGACGCGCTGTCGACGGGCGCGGTGCTGGTCACCGGCTCGGTCGTCACCGTCGGCGAGGCGCGGGCCCTGCTGGGGGGTCGCCGATGACGTCGGCGAAGCGGTCGCTGTGCGCGGCCGTGCTGTCGATGCAGGCGATCATCCTGGGCCTCACCACCCCGGTGATGATCGTGATCGCCGACGTCGCACCCGGCACGGCGCTCCCGATCGGGTTGGGCCTCGCGGCGGTCTGCCTCGTCGCGGCCGGGTCCCTGCGCACGGCGTGGGGCTACTGGCTCGGTCACCTGGTCCAGGTCGCCTCCGTCGCGCTGGGCCTGCTCGTGCCCTTCATGTTCGTGCTCGGCCCGATCTTCGCGCTGCTCTGGGGATCCGCCTACGGTGTCGGCCGCAAGATCGAGCGGGAGCGGGCGGAGGCGTTCGCCGCTGCCGAGGAGAGTCCCGGTCCGGTCGACCACACGAGCGAGATCGAGCGCGAATCGGACGTGTAGAGACCGCTAGGTAGAGTTGCGGCCGTGCCAGTGATCATCGACAAGCTCCTCCGTATCGGAGAGGGCAAGATCCTCCGCCAGCTCGAGGCGGTCGCGAAGGCCGTCAACGCCATCGAGGACGACTTCGTCGCGATGAGCGACGCCGAGCTGCAGGGGATGACCGACGAGTTCCGCAAGCGGCTCGCCGACGGGGAGACCCTGGACGACCTCATGCCGGAGGCGTTCGCGACCGTCCGCGAGGCGGCGAAGCGGGTGATCGGCCAGCGGCACTACGACGTGCAGATCATGGGCGGCGCGGCGCTCCACATGGGCAACATCGCGGAGATGAAGACCGGCGAGGGCAAGACCCTCGTGGCCACGCTGCCGTCGTACCTCAACGCCCTGGAGGGCAACGGCGTCCACGTCGTCACCGTCAACGACTACCTGGCGAAGTACCACGCGGAGTGGATGGGTCGCATCCACCACTTCCTCGGCCTCACGACCGGCGTGATCCTGCCGCACATGCGGCCCGCCGACCGGCGCGTGGCCTACGCCTGCGACATCACCTACGGCACCAACAACGAGCTCGGCTTCGACTACCTGCGCGACAACATGGCCGGGTCGATCGAGGAGTGCGTCCAGCGCGGCCACAACTACGCGATCGTCGACGAGGTCGACTCGATCCTCATCGACGAGGCGCGGACCCCGCTCATCATCAGCGGTCCGACGCAGGACGAGGTGAAGTGGTACGGCGAGTTCGCGAAGATCGCCCAGAAGCTCACCAAGGACGAGGACTACGAGGTCGACGAGAAGAAGCGCACGATCTCGGTCCTCGAGCCCGGCATCACGCGCGTCGAGGACCACCTCGGCATCGAGAACCTCTACGAGGCGGCCAACACCCCGCTCATCTCGTTCCTCCACAACTCCATCAAGGCCAAGGAGCTGTTCCGCAACGACAAGGAGTACGTCGTCATGAACGGCGAGGTGCTCATCGTCGACGAGCACACCGGCCGCATGCTGGCGGGGCGTCGCTACAACGACGGTCTCCACCAGGCGATCGAGGCCAAGGAGGGCGTGACCGTCCGCGAGGAGTACCAGACCCTCGCCACCGTCACCCTGCAGAACTACTTCCGCCTCTACGACAAGCTCTCCGGCATGACGGGCACGGCGCTGACCGAGGCCTCGGAGTTCGACAAGATCTACAGCCTCGGCGTGGTGCCGATCCCGACCAACAAGCCGATGCAGCGCAAGGACATGCCCGACCTCGTCTACCGCACCGAGGAGGCGAAGTACGAAGCCGTCGTCGAGGACATCGTCGAGCGGCACGCCAAGGGCCAGCCGGTCCTCGTCGGCACGGTCTCGGTCGAGAAGTCCGAGTACCTCCACCAGCAGCTGACCAAGCGCGGTGTCGCCCACTCCGTCCTCAACGCGAAGGTGCACGCGGAGGAGGCGAAGATCGTCGCGCTGGCAGGGCACAAGGGCGCCGTGACGGTCGCCACCAACATGGCCGGTCGAGGCACCGACATCATGCTCGGCGGCTCGGTGGAGTTCCTCGCCGACCAGGAGCTGCGCAAGCAGGGCCTGGAGCCGACGGGCGAGACCGCCGAGCAGTACGACGCCGCGTGGCCCGCGATGCTCGAGAAGATCAAGGAGCAGGTCGCGACCGAGCACGACGAGGTCCGCGAGGTCGGGGGCCTCTACGTCATCGGCACCGAGCGCCACGAGTCGCGCCGCATCGACAACCAGCTCCGCGGTCGTTCCGGCCGCCAGGGCGACCCGGGCGAGTCCCGCTTCTACCTGTCGCTGCAGGACGAGCTCATGCGGCTCTTCAAGTCCGACTGGGTCGACCGCGTGCTCGTCATGCTCAAGATCCCGGACGACGTCCCGATCGAGAACAAGCGCGTCACCAACGCGATCGCCAACGCCCAGGGCCAGGTCGAGTCGCAGAACTTCGAGTCGCGCAAGAACGTCCTGAAGTACGACGACGTGATGGACCGGCAGCGCAAGGTCATCTACGGCGAGCGTCGCGAGGTCCTCGAGGGCGTCGACCTCGAGGAGCAGATCCGCACCTTCATCGACGACGTCGTCACCGGCTTCGTCGAGGGCTCCCTCGACCAGTACTCCGAGGAGTGGGACCTCGAGCAGCTCTGGACCGACCTCAAGCAGTTCTGGCCGGTCTCGCTCTCGCTGGAGGAGACCCAGAAGGAGATCGGCGACCACGCCGCACTCCACAAGGACGACCTCATCGAGCGGCTCAAGGCGGACGCGCACGCGGCCTACGACAACCGCGAGGAGGAGGTCGGCGAGGAGGTCATGCGCGAGCTCGAGCGGCGCGTGCTCCTCTCGGTGCTCGACCGCAAGTGGCGCGAGCACCTCTACGAGATGGACTACCTCCGCGAGGGCATCTACCTCCGTGCGTACTCCCAGCGCGACCCGCTGGTCGAGTACCAGCGCGAGGGCTACGACATGTTCGCCGCGATGATGGACGGCATCAAGGAGGAGACCGTCGGCTTCCTCTTCAACCTGGAGGTCCAGGTCGAAGAGGACGAGCCGCAGTTCCACTACCACCCCGACGGCAGCCGTCACGAGGGTCCGATGCACGAGGGTGCGCTCGCCGAGCCGCCCGTCGGCCTCGGCACCGACGGCCCCGACCTCGCCGCGATCTCGGCCCAGCTCAAGGCTGCTGCGCCCAACATCAAGGCCAAGGGGCTCGACGTGCCCAAGCAGCCGGAGATCCTGTCCTACTCGGCGCCCAGCGACGTCACGGGTGAGCCCGAGGTCACCGGCACCACGGTCACCAGCGACGACTCCGAGGTCGGCCGCAACCAGCTGTGCCCGTGCGGCTCCGGCAAGAAGTACAAGCGCTGCCACGGTGCCCCGGGTGGTCCGAGCGGCCTCACCGCACGCATCAACGGCTGAGCTCACGACGCACGAAGGCCGCGGCCGGGCTGGAGCCCGACCGCGGCCTTCGCGGTCCCCGGGGGTCGACTACTGCCGGGTCATGCGCGGCTCGCCGTTGAGCAGGCCGGTGCCGGTGCGGGTGCAGGCGCCGCCCTTCGGTACGCCGGCGTTGTAGGCCTGGCGCACGCACGACCGGACCGCGAGCTGGCCCCAGTAGTTGGGGTGCAGCGACTCCTGGATGTAGTAGGGGCTGCTGGAGCAGCAGGTCGAGACCGTGCGGATCTGGTTGACCCACTCGGTCCGGTCGACGGCGCCGCTCGAGGTCCAGCCGGCGATGCCGACCTCCTCGTAGAGGCCGACCCCGGACTCGCAGAGGCGGCGGCCGTTGAACGTGCTGGCCAGGTTGAGCACCTTCGCATTGCTGATGCCGGCCTGCGTGACGGCCCCGGTGACCGTGTTGTTGATGGTCGGCAGGGCGGTGCTGTTGGCCCAGTCGGCGTCGGTGTTCCAGAAGCCGCAGCCGCCCGTGCTCTGGCGTGTGTAGCCGCTCTGGCTGTAGCGGAAACCCGAGCCGTTGGGGATCGGGCTCGGGTAGGTCTGGACCAGCATCGTCCACTGCGTGTCGGCGTAGCCGGCGTTGCGCATGGCCGTCCTCACGTTGGTGAGGGCCCCGGCGATGCGGGTCTTCACGGCGCTGACGTTGCTGCTGGTGAAGTTGGCCGTGACGCTGCTGTCGTCCTTGCAGTAGTCGGGCCACCACGACGGCGAGGTCAGGAAGTCGGTCACGCACGACTGCACGACGTCGGCGAAGTTGAAGTCGTTGCCGCCGATGCTGACCACGACCATCCTCACGTTGTGGGTCGTGGCGAAGGTCTGCAGGGCCCGAGCCTGGCCCACACCGGCGGTGCCGGAGTAGAAGTCGAGGCCGGGCTTGAAGTACGTGCCGGTCGCGGTGGCGGTCTTCGCTCCGGAGCAGGCCAGGTTGAGGCTGTTGACGCCGCCGCCGATGTGGATCTCCGCGCTCTTGCTGCGGTGGCAGCGCTCGATCTGCTCGCCGGTGCCCGACGCGTTGTCGTAGTACGTCGTCGAGCCGGTGGCGTCGGCCCGGTTGCTGTCGGAGTTCGACGACCCGGCCCAGCGTCCGGCCTCGCCGGAGATGTAGGAGTCGCCGACCGACACCACCCACGGGGTGCCGGAGCCGGGTCCGTCGGCGTGGGCGGCCGGAGCGGGGAGCGGCGCCAGCAACGAGGCGGCGGCGAGGGTGGCGGCGGCAAGGACGGTCGATCTGAGCGTGCGGATCATGCAGTGGTCTCCTCGGGTCTTCCCTCCCCGGGGTCCGCACGGACCCGCGCCGACGATAGTGACGGCGGTCACAGAAGGGAAGATCTTCGGCTCGCGTCACCGATCACGAGAAGTCGAGCGCGGTGCAGACCCATCGCTGCTCGATCCGCTCGAAGCGCGCCGCCACCGCGCGCGAGCGCTGGCCGTAGCGCAGGTGGATCGCCGCCTCGACGGCATCGGGTCGCACGAAGCAGGTGCGCACGCTCGCGACGCGCGGCCGGACCGGTTGCACCCGGGCCAGGCCGGGCTGGTGACCACCGGCACGAGCCACGAGGCGCGCGCGTCGGCGCAGGTCGTCGTACACCGTCGGTGTGGTCCAGCGGAGCAGCTGGGAGGCGGGCCGGTCGCCGCCGACGATCTCGACGGCGGCCTGGCTGAAGCGCCGGGCCCACTCCTCGACGACCGCGCGTTGCCGGCGGTCGATCGCGACGACCGTCGCGCCGGCGCGACCGTCGCCGCACGGCTCGGGCGGCGAGCTGCGGGGGAGCAGGGCGAGCGCGAGCGTGCCCTGCGTGGCGGCGACGGGCACAGGGAGCCTGACACCCATGAGCGGGTGGAGCGTGGTGGTCATGCGGTCCTCCTCGAGCGGACTCTGTGACGGGACGGGTGGTCAGCGCAGGGGCGGGAGCTCCAGCAGCTGGCCGGGCAGGATCAGGTCGGGGTCCGGTCCGATCACCGCTGCGTTGCGGGAGTAGATGCGATGCCAGTAGGCGACGACGTCGCCGGTGTCGGCCGTCGGGCCGAGCCGCTGCTCGGCGATCGCCCACAACGAGTCGCCGGGACGCACCCGGTGCGAGCGCGACGACGGCACGGGCGCCCGGGACACCTCGCTGGTGGCGCGGTCGGGCAGCGGCAGGCCGGCCAGCGCGGGCGCGCCGATCGCGGGACGGTCGTCGTGGTGCCCGGGGCCGGTGGCCGACGCGGGGCCGGCCAGGGCCACCACGCCGCAGGTGGCCAGCAGGAGCAGGCGCACCCCATCCGCCCGGCGTACGACGACGCTGCCGCCACCCCCTGCGACCAGCACCTTCGCGACCACCTCGGTGGTGAGCACCCACAGCCACGTCGCGGTCGCCAGGGCGGCTGCGGAGCAGCACCTGACGAGCAGGCCGACGAACCCGCCGTCCGCCGGCGCGAGCGTCGCGGGGAGGGCGACCACGGCAACGCCGAGTGCGACCGCGGTGGTGGCGAGCCACAGGCCCGCGCTCCGCAGACGGATCAGGCGACGCGTCGCAACCATCATCCCCCCAGGATCTATGTGTTTGCTAACGTTTGCGTCAGTCTGCGTGCGTTCAGCGAGAGAGTCAACATGCGTTCCACAGGCTCGATGTGATGGGGTGGGGCCATGAGCTGGGAGGACGAGCTGTTCGCGCTCTTCGACGACCTCGAGGGGCAGGCCGGCACCCTCGCGGCGGTCGAGCGCGGCGCCGAGCACGCGGACCGGAGTCGTGCCGAGTACCAGACCGTCACCCTGGCCAGCCGCCTGATGGCCTCCGTCGGCACCGAGGTCGTCATCGGCGTCACCGGCGTCGGCCCGGTGACCGGCACCGTCGACCGGGTCGCCGGCGAGTGGCTGCTGCTCGCCGCCGGCCAGCACGACTGGGTGGTCAGTGCCGACGCGGTGACGACCGTGGAGCGCGCCTCGGTGCGGTCGATCCCGGAGGTCGCCTGGTCACCGCTGACCCGGCTCGGGCTCGGCTCGGCGCTGCGACGCATCGCCGAGGCCGGGGAGCGCTGCCTGCTCCACCTGCGCGACGGGTCCCGTCACGAGGGCACGCTGCGCCGGGTCGGCGCGGACTTCTGCGAGCTCGTCGAGGGTGACGACCGCCGCACGATCCTCGTGCCCTTCACCGCGCTCGCCGCGGCCCAGTCGCGCGCCTGAGCGCAGGCTGCGGTCGGCTCAGGTCGCGTCGCGGTCGTACGGCGGCAGCTCGCCCGTCGCCAGCGGCCGGCCCTTCGAGCGCGCCTCCACCACCGGATCGTCCTCGGCCAGCACCTCGGCGATGTGCTTGCGCACGATCGTGCGGGGGTCGAGGTCGCGCAGCTCGAGGTCGGCGTACTCCGGGCCGAGCTCGGCGCGCAGCTCGTCGCGGGCGTTGTTGGCGAAGCCGCGCAGCTTCCGCACGAACTGCCCGGCCTGCTTGGCCAGCTCGGGGAGCCGGTCGGGTCCGAAGACGAGGACGGCCAGGAAGACGATGACGACGAGCTCACCGAACCCGATGCCGAACATCGTCCGCCGCCCCGCTAGCCGATCAGAACTTGTTGCTCGGAGTGAGGCCGAGCTGCATGCCCGCGAGCCCGCGGCCCCGGCCGTCGAGCCGGTCGGCGATCGCGGCGAGTGCTGCCGCTGCCGGCGCGGTGGGGTCGGCCTCGACGATCGGCTTGCCGGCGTCGCCGCCCTCCCGCAACGAGATGTCGAGGGGCACGCTGCCGAGGACCGGCACGTCGTACCCGAACCGCTGCGACAGGGTCGCCGCGACCCGCTCGCCGCCGCCGGAGCCGAACACGTCCAGGCGGTGGTCCTTGCCCTCGGCGGTGCAGTGCGGGCAGGGCAGGTAGCTCATGTTCTCCACGACGCCGACGACGCGCTGGTGCATCATCGAGGCCATCGTGCCGGCGCGCTCGGCGACCTCCGCGGCGGCCTCCTGCGGCGTGGTCACCACGACGACCTCAGCGCCGGGCAGGTGCTGGCCGAGGGAGATCGCGATGTCGCCGGTGCCCGGCGGCAGGTCGAGGAGCAGGACGTCGAGGTCGCCCCAGTAGACGTCGGACAGCATCTGCACGAGCGCCCGGTCGAGCATCGGGCCGCGCCACGCGATGACCTGGTCGCGCTTCGGCTTGAGCATGCCGACGGAGATCACCGAGACGCCGCTGGGGGTCGGGACCGGCATGATCAGGTCCTCGACCTGGGTGGGACGCGAGTCGGCGACGCCGAGCATCGCGGGGACCGAGTGGCCGTAGATGTCGGCATCGACGACGCCCACCTTGCGGCCGGCCTTCGCCAGCGCGATGGCCAGGTTGACCGTGACCGACGACTTGCCGACGCCGCCCTTGCCGCTGGCGATCGCGAACACCTTGGTGAGCGAGCCGGCCTGCGCGAAGGGGATCTCGCGCTGTGCCTGGCCGCCGCGCAGCTGCTCGTGCAGGCTGCCGCGCTGGTCGGCGTTCATCACGCCCAGGTCGAGGTCCACGCGGGTGACCCCCTCGACCGCGGTGACCGCGGCGGTCACGTCGCGGTTGATGGTGTCCTTGAGCGGACATCCGGCGACGGTCAGCAGGACCCGTACCTTGACGACGCCCCCGTCCTCGATCTCGACGGAGTCGACCATGCCGAGGTCGGTGATCGGGCGCTTGATCTCGGGGTCGTCGACGGTCGCCAGCGCGGCGTTGACCTGGTCGATCGTGGGGAGGGCGTGCGTCGTACTCATCGTGGAGAGTCTACGGAGCGCCGGTGGTCTCCCGTTACTCGCGGCCCTCGTGAGACGTCCCACTGCCCGCCTCGGCCTGCTCGCGCCCCTGGTCGCGCTCCTCGAGCTCGGAGAGCAGGGTGCGCAGCTCCGAGCGCAGGTAGTCGCGGGTGGCGACCTCGCCCATCGCCATCCGCAGCGAGGCGACCTCGCGGGCGAGGAACTCCATGTCGGCGTGCGCCCGGGTCGCCGCCTCGCGGTCCTGGGTGGCCACGACGCGGTCGCGGTCCTCCTGGCGGTTCTGCGCGAGCAGGATGAGCGGAGCGGCGTACGACGCCTGCAGGCTCAGGATCAGGGTGAGGAAGATCAGCGGGTACTCGTCGAAGCGCCAGTCCTTGGGCGCGAACGAGTTCCAGACGACCCAGATGATGACGAAGACCGTCATCCACATGAGGAACTTGGCGGTGCCCATGAAGCGCGCGAAGCGCTCGGCGAAGACCCCGAACGAGTCGGTGTCGTAGGACGGCCGCCAGCTGATCTGGCGCTTGACCTGGCGCGGGGTGTCGAGCCGGTCCCCGGTCCGGCGCGGCTCAGCCACGGCCGATCTCCTTGGACACCGTGGAGCTCGCCTGCCGCTCGCGCCAGTTGGCCGGCAGCATGTGGTCGAGGAGGTCGTCGACGGTCACCGCGCCGATGAGCCGGCGGTCCTCGTCGACGACCGGCGCCGCCACCAGGTTGTACGTCGCCAGGTGGGCCGCCACCTGGTCGATCGTCGCCTCGGGGCGCAGCACCTCGAGCTCGTCGTCCAGGGCTCCCGCGACCAGGGTCGAGGGCGGCTCGCGCAGCAGCCGCTGGATGTGGGCGACGCCGAGGAGCTTGCCGGTGGGGCACTCGAGCGGCTGCCGGCAGACGTAGACGAGCGAGGCGAGAGCAGGGGTGAGCTCGGGGTTGCGCACGTGGGCGAGGGCGTCGGCGACCGTCGCGTCGGGCCCGAGGATCACCGGCTCCGGCGTCATCATGCCGCCGGCGGTGTTCTCGACGTACTTCATCAGGCGCCGGACGTCCTCGGCCTCGTCCGGCTCCATCAGCTGGAGCAGCACCTCGGCGGTCTCGGGCGGGAGGTCGGCGATGAGGTCGGCCGCGTCGTCGGCCGACATCTCCTCGAGGACGTCGGCGGCGCGCTCGGTGCCCAGCCGCTCGAGGATCCCGACCTGGTCCTCCTCCGGCAGCTCCTCGAGCACGTCGGCGAGCCGCTCGTCGTCGAGGGCCAGGGCCACGGCGTTGCGGCGCTCGACCGGGAGGTCGTGCAGCACGCTGGCGGCGTCGGCCGGGCGCATGTCGTTGATGGCCGCGACCAGGTGGGTGGCGCCCTGCCGGTCGTCGGCGCGGGAGAGGCCGGAGACGTCGTCCCACTCCGCGACGTGGGTCTGGCCGCGGCGGCGCAGGCCCTTCGCGGGCTCCTGGACCGCGACCCGGCTCAGCACCCAGTCGCGCGTGCGCGCCTTCTCCATCGCGACGTCGAACACGGTGCCGGTGATCCCGCTGCTCTTCACGGTCACCGTGCGGTCGAGCATCTCGCCCATCACCAGCGTCTCCGTGGAGCGCTGCTCGAAGCGCCGCATGTTGAGCAGGCCGGTCGTGTAGACCTGGCCGCTGTCGATCGTGGTCACCCGGGTCATCGGCAGGAACACCCGCCGGCGACCGAAGACCTCCGCCACCATCCCGAGCACCCGCGGCTGCGCACCCTCGGTGCGCATCGTCACCACGAGGTCACGGACCTTGCCGACCTGGTCGCCCTGCGGGTCGAAGATCGGGAGCCCCACCAGCCGGGCGGCGTAGACGCGGGAGGGGGTGCTCACGGTCCGAGGTTATCGGCTGGGAGGGGTGTGGCCGGGGAGGTGGCGGCGGCGGATGCAGGAATCCCCGGTCGACCGGGGATTCCGACACTTATCGGGGTTTGCAAACCCCGACAAGTGCGGGAACCCCCGGTCAACCGGGGATTCATGAGGCTGGTGTGACGATCAGCCCTTGAGCTTGTAGTCCTTCAGCATGGCGCGGCCGATGATCTGCTTCTGGATGTCGGTCGTGCCCTCGCCGATGAGCATGAAGGCGACCTCGCGGTAGAGGCGCTCGATCTCGTACTCCTTGGAGTAGCCGTAGCCGCCGTGGATGCGGAAGGAGTCCTCGACGACCTCGTGGGCGTACTCCGACGCGACCATCTTGGCCATGCCGGCCTCGACGTCCATGCGCTGGCCGGTATCCTTCATGCGGGCCGCCTTCACCATCATGGTGTGGGCGACCTCGACCTTGGTGGCCATCTCCGCGATGCGGAAGAGGATCGCCTGGTGCTCGGCGATCGGCTTGCCGAAGGTCTGGCGCTGCTGGGCGTAGGCAACGCCGAGCTCGAAGCCCCGCCAGGCCAGGCCGCAGGCACGCGCGGCGACGTTGACGCGGCCGACCTCGACGCCGTCCATCATCTGGTAGAAGCCCTTGCCGGGCTCGCCGCCGAGGACCTGGTCGGCGCGGACCTCGTGGTTCTCGAGCACCATCTCGGTGGTCTCGACGCCCTTGTAGCCCATCTTGTCGATCTTGCCCGGGATGGTGAGGCCGGGAGCGGTCTCGCCGAAGCCGGAGTCCTTCTCGATGAGGAAGGTCGTCATGTTCTTGTAGACCGAGTCGGCGCCCTCGTCGGTCTTGCAGAGGGTCGCGACCAGGCGCGACTCGGCGCCGTTGGTCAGCCACATCTTCGAGCCGGTGATCTTGTAGGAGCCGTCGTCCTGCTTGACCGCCTTGGTGGAGACGGCGGAGACGTCGGAGCCGAGGCCCGGCTCGGACATCGAGAAGGCGCCGCGCATCTCGCCGGTGGCCATCTGGGGCAGGTACTTCTGCTTCTGCTCCTCGGTGCCGTGCTGCATCACCATGTAGGCCACGATGAAGTGGGTGTTGATGACGCCGGAGACGCTCATCCAGCCACGGGCGATCTCCTCGACGCAGAGCGCGTAGGTGAGGAGCGACTCGCCGAGGCCGCCGTACTCCTCGGGGATCATCAGGCCGAAGACGCCGAGCTCCTTGAGGCCCTCGACGATGTCGGTGGGGTAGGTGTCGGAGTGCTCGAGCTCCTGGGCGACCGGGATGATCTGCTCGTCGACGAACACCCGGACGGCCTTGAGGATCTCGGTCTGGTCCTCGGTCAGGCCGTCGGTCTCACACAGGCGTGGCATCGGTACCTCTTTCCGCTCCGGCAGGGGTGGGACCCCGTTGATGGGCCACTCGACTCTACCCGCGAGTAAGGTCGCCAGCCGCCTCGGCGCCGCCCGCGAGACGTCCGCGAGGCGTCCGCGAGCCCCTCAGGAGCGCTTGCGAGCGGCGTAGTTGGCCAGGGCTGTGATCGACGCCTCAGCGACGTCGGCCTCGTCGTAGGGAGGCAGCGGCTTCGCGGCGTCCTCGCCCGGGACGAGCGCGTCGAGGTCGCCGTGCACGTGGTAGCCGCGCTCCCGGACCGTCGCGACGGTGCGCTCGGCGTGCTCCTGCACCCACTTCAGGTGCTCGGGGGGCAGGGTCAGCTTGGGGCTGGCGCTGCGCGCGAGCACGCCGTGCGCGAAGGGCCACCGCACGGCCTCGCTGTAGTCCTTCTTGTAGTCGGGGAGCCGGTCCCCGAGCGCCAGGTTGACGCGGCGGAACACCTCCGACTCCACGACGCCGAACGACGCGTTGACCGACCCCTTGGGCCGCGTCACGACATCGCTCGGGAAGCCGACCACCTCGCCCATCAGGTCGAAGACCCCTTCGGGGTCCGAGGAGTACGACGGCACGACGATCACGTGCGTCCGCGACGGGTCCACGGCCCGGCCCCAGCGGTCGAGGATGTCGACGGCGTCCTGGCGGCGCCAGAACTGGTCGGCCCAGACGCCGTGCCGCTCGCGGACGTCGTCGAGGAAGTCGGGGTAGGAGTCGGCCAGGCGGTGCTTGAGGAACTGCTGGTAGTCCGAGGGCACCTGCTGGGCCCAGTCGCGCACAGTGAGCACGACGTGGAGGTCGACCCCGGCCCGGTCGGCGAGCGCGGCGATCGCGTCGACGTCCTCGGGCCGCACCTCGGCGAGGTCCTCGTTGCTCGCCAGCAGCCGCTCGCCGGCGGTCTCCCGGAGCCGGTCGGGCACCTCCTCGAGCTTGCGCGGCCGGTGCTCTCCCACGAACCCCTCGACCGGGCGCCAGCCCAGCGGGCGGAGCAGGCCGGTGAAGTGGGCGGGGCGGCCGACGTACGGCAGGCCGACGCCGACCTCGGCGAGCGCCTCGACCGACTGCCACAGACCCGCCTGGAGGGAGGACGTGCCGGTCTTGCTGCACCCCACGTGGAGCCAGAGGGGCCGCCGTTGCTCAGACATGGTGGCTAGCGTGCCAGACTGCCGACCGCAGTCGAGCGGACGGAGGGGAGTCGGGATGACCCAGCGGCCGGAGGTCGCCGTGATCACCATGGCGCGCGACGAGGGTGCACTCCTGCCCCTGTGGGTGGCGCACTACGCGCGGCAGGTGGGCATCGACAACCTCGTCGTGCTCGACGACAACTCCGTCGACGGCTCGACCGACGGGCTCGGCTGCACCGTGCACCGGGTGCCCGAGCTGAAGGGCGGCCTGGACTTCGAGCCCGTGCGGATGCGGCTGGTCAACGGCATCGGCCAGGGCCTGCTCGCGGTCTACGACTACGTCGTGTTCGTCGACGTCGACGAGTTCCTGGTCACCGATCCCTCGCGCTACCCGACCCTGCCCGACCTCATCGAGGCGCGCGGCCGTCCGGAGGCGATGGGTGCGATCGGCCTCAACGTCGTGCACGTGCCCTCGGCCGAGCCACAGCCCCTTGACCTCGACCGCCCGCTCCTCGAGCAGCGCGGCTACGCGAAGTTCACGCCGCTGATGTGCAAGCCGTCGGTGAAGCGGATCAACGCGGGCTGGGCCATCTCCTCCCACGGGTTGAAGGCGCCGTACGCCATCGACCCGGAGCTGTTCATGCTCCACCTCAAGTTCGCCGACCGGGCCCGCCTCGCGGAGGTGGCGCGGCTGCGCAACGAGGTGAGCAAGGCCGACGGCCGCGCGGAGGACGCCAGCTGGGGCAAGGCGGCGGACGAGATGCTGCGGATCTTCGACGAGGTCGTCCACGACGTCGACCCGCTGGCCGTGCCGGAGTTCGACCCGGCCGCGGCCGACCTCGACAAGATGGTGATCCACCTCAACGGCCGCTACCGCACGCCCAAGCAGGGACAGATCGCCGCGCTCCGCAAGCAGCCGCTCACCCGCATCCCGCAGCGGCTGCTCGGCACGCTCTAGCCGCGTGGCAGGATCGACGCCGTGGACTACGTCTTCGTCGTGACCTACGGGCGCTCGGGCTCGACCCTGGTGCAGGGCATGCTCAACGCGATGCCGCGCACGTTGGTCCGCGGCGAGAACGGGCTCTACATCCAGCACCTCTTCCGCGCGTGGCGGGCCGCCGACGAGATCCGGCAGAAGCGCAAGGGACCGTCGTCCAAGCAGCCGACCAACGCCTTCTACGGCATCAACGCCCTGACCCGCGGCCGGTTCGTGCGGAACGCACAGCGCCTGGTCACCGGGGGCATCCTCGGGGCCGAGGACGCGGGGGACTACGACCGGCTCGGCTTCAAGGAGGTCGAGTGGCACCACCTCACCGCCGAGGAGACCGAGCCGTTCTTCGGATGGCTCGACGAGGTGTGCCCCGGCGCGAAGTACGTCCTCAACACCCGTGACGTCGAGACCGTGCTGGGCTCGGGCTTCTGGCAGCGCCGCGACACCGACGAGTCGGTGGCCGCGATCGAGCGCGTCGTGGAGATCCAGGACCTCCTGCGCAGCAGCCGCCCGGAGCGGGTGTTCGAGACCCGCTACGAGGTGGTCACCGGCACCGACCGGGCGGCCTCCGACGCCGTCCTGCGGGGGCTGGCCGACTTCGTGCTCGGCGACTGCGACGACGCGCTGCTCGACCGGCTCCGCGCCACCCTCGAGGTCGGCCACGGGCCCAACCCGTTCGGCAAGAGCCGGCGCGATCGGTCGGCCGAGGCTGGTTCCGCGACCTGACGGCTGGTCCTGGTTGGAGGGTCGTGCCAGGGTGGAGGACCGAAGCGACGGAGGACAGGCATGACTGACGAAGGCGCGAACCAGGACCTCAAGGCGAAGATGCGGGAGGCTCTCGACCGCAAGAACCACAAGGAGAAGGGCGTCCACGCCGACGGGCCGGCGAAGGAGAAGGCGCACGGCTCCGAGGTGGTCGGCGGCGCTCCGAAGATGCACCGTCGCAAGGCCGGTGGCGGAGGGTCCTGACCGCACCCGGCAGAATGGCCGCCCGTGAGCGAGACGACCGGTTCCAAGACCAACGCGGGCAACTTCTTCGAGGACTTCACCGTCGGCCAGGTGATCGAGCACTCCACGCCGCGCACCGTCACCGAGGGTGACCGCGCCCTCTACGGCGCGCTCTACCCGACGCGGTTCGCCCTCCCGTCGTCGGCGGCGTTCGCGAGCTCCGTGGGCCTGGGCGCGCACCCGGTCGAGGAGCTGATCGGCTTCCACATCGCCTTCGGGAAGACCGTCCCGGACATCTCGCTCAACGCGGTCGCCAACCTCGGCTATGCCGAGTGCCGCTTCCACCGTCCGATCGTGCCGGGCGACACGCTGCGCACCTCCTCGGAGGTCATCGGGCTCAAGCAGAACTCCAACGGGCGGTCCGGCGTGGTCTACGTCCGGTCGACCGCCACCGACCAGCGCGGTGAGGTGGTCATCGACTGGTGCCGCTGGGTGATGGTGCACAAGCGCGACGCCGACGCCCCGGCTCCCGAGACGGTGCTGCCCGACCTGGCCGACGCGGTGGCAGCGGCCGACCTGGTGCTGCCCGCCGGTCTCGACTTCTCCTCCTATGACTTCGCCGCCGCGGGCGAGCCGCACCGCTTCGACGGCTACCCGGTCGGGGAGCGCATCGACCACGTCGACGGGGTGACGCTCACCGACGCCGAGCACATGATGGCGACCCGGCTGTGGCAGAACACCGCCAAGGTGCACTTCAACACCGAGGCGCGTCCCGACGGCAACCGGCTGGTCTACGGCGGCCACGTCATCTCGATGGCGCGTGCGCTCTCGTTCAACGGTCTGGCCAACGCCCAGCTGGTCGCCGCGATCAACGCCGGCTCGCACGTGGCGCCGGCCTTCGCGGGCGACACCGTCTACGCCTGGAGCGAGGTGCTCGACAAGGCCGAGACCTCGGCGCCCGGCGTCGGTGCGCTCCGCCTGCGACTCGTCGCCACCAAGGGCCGCGACGAGTCGATGACGCTGCGGGGCGAGGACGGCAAGTACGCCGCCGGCGTGCTCCTCGACCTCGACTACTGGGCCCTGGTGCCGCGCTGATCGGGTGAAAACTGGGCCGTTCCTCGTGTGAGCGGCCGCGGGTTGCGTCAGAGTGCCCCAGGACCGAGGGGCGCAGGAGACGCAGACATGGCACGCACAGGACACACCATCCGTCGGCGAACGGCGCAGGCGATCGCGCAACGCACCGACCACCGGACCGTGCGACCCGGCACGGAGGGCTTCGGCGCACGACTGCGCTACGCGTTCGACAACAGCATGGCGCGCGGCACGCCGGCGCTGATCGCCTGGCTCTTCCTGCTCACCCTCCTCGTGGTGCTCGTCTTCGCGCTCGTCGACCTGGTCTTCAGCCTGCGTGACAGCCGGCTCGGCTTCTGGCGCGAGACGTTCCAGACGCTGCTGCACGCGCTCGACCCCGGCACCGTCGCCGGTGACACCGGGAGCTGGCGCTTCCTGGTCACCATGCTGGTGCTCACGATCGCGGGCCTCTTCGTCGTCAGCGCCCTCATCGGCGTGATCTCGGCGGGCATCGACAACCGCATCGCCGACCTGCGGCGTGGCCGCTCCCTCGTGCTGGAGACCGACCACACCGTGATCCTCGGCTGGTCGAGCTCGATCTTCACCGTGATCAGCGAGCTCTCCATCGCCAACGAGAGCAGGAAGCGACCGGTGGTCGTGGTGCTCGCCGACCGCGACAAGGTCGAGATGGAGGACGAGCTCCGCGCCAAGCTCACCGACCTGCGCGGCACCCGCGTGGTGTGCCGGTCCGGGTCGCCCGCGAGCATCGACGACCTCGCCATCGCCCGTCCCGGCACGGCTCGTGCAGTCATCGTGCTCTCGCCGGAGGGGCAGAACCCCGACCACAGCGGGCTGGACGCCGACAGCGAGGTCATCAAGACCCTGCTGGCCCTGCGGGCCGCTGACCAGGACGGGTCGGGGCCGCGGGTCGTCGCCCAGCTGCGCGACCCCGCGAACCTCGAGGTCGCCCGGCTGATCGGGCGTGACCGTCCCGGTCAGCTCGCCCTCCTGGACGTGCGCGAGACCGTCGCCCGCCTCATCGTGCAGACCTCACGGCAGTCGGGAGCGGCCGCCGTCTACCGCGAGCTGTTCGACTTCGACGGCGACGAGATCTACTTCATGACCGCGCACCCGCTGGCGACCTCGACGTACGCCGACGCGCAGCTGCACTTCGAGTCGCTGACCGTCATCGGGCTGACGGGCCCCGAGGGGGTGCTGCTCAATCCTCCGGCCGCCACGGTGGTCGGCGAGCGGTCGCTGGTCGTCGTCGCCGAGGACGACTCGGTGCTCGAGGGTGCGGTGGTCTCCTCCGCGCTGGTGCGGGCCGACGCCTACGGCACGCAGCAGCCCGAGCCGCCGCGGCCCGACCACACGGTGCTGATCGGCTGGAACGAGAGGGGCCCGGTCGTCGTACGCGAGCTGGACGCGTTCGCCGCTCCCGGCGCGACGCTGACGGTCGTCACGACGTACGGCCAGCCGGAGCTTCCGGCCACCGACAGCCTCGCGGTGACGGTCGTGCAGGCCGACACCACCCGGCGGGCGGTGCTGGAGGAGCACCTCGGCGGCACGCCGGAGCGGGTCATCGTGCTCTGCTACTCCGACGACCTGGACGCCGAGACCGCCGACGCCAAGACGCTGATCACCCTCCTGCACGTGCGGGACATCCTCGGTCGGGCGGGCAACGACGCCCCCGTGGTGAGCGAGATGATCGACGACCGCGACCGCGAGCTCGCCCAGGTGGCCGACATCGACGACGTCGTCGTGAGTGGCGAGATCGTCAGCCTCGTGATGACCCAGCTCGCCGAGGACGCCCGGATCGAGCCGGTGCTGAACGAGCTGCTGCGGGCCGACGGGAGCGAGGTCTACCTGCGGCCCGCGGAGTGGTACCTCACCCTCGGGGCCGAGGTCAGCTGGGCGACCGTCGTCGCGTCGGCCAGCCGCCGTGACGAGACGGCGATCGGCTACTCGTCGGCCGCTCTCGCCGAGGGCGGGTCCGCCTTCGGCGTCGTCGTCAACCCGCCCAAGAGCCAGTCGATCGTCGTCACCGCGGGGGACCGGATCGTCGTGCTCGCCGAGGACTGATCCACTGCGAGCACGGGATCAGGACTGGATCTCGACGTCCTTGACGATGTAGCTGACCTCGTCGTCCACGGCGTTCACGTCGTGGTCGACCGCGACCGAGCTGGGCCAGTCCTGGCCCTCCGGCCAGTCGACGTCGACCTTCGCGGCCTTGGTGTCGTTGGCGTGCGCGATCACGTCGTTGATCGTGACCCAGAGGTACTCCGGAGCCTCGCTGCCCTTCTTGACGCCGTAGCCGCCCTTCACCACCACCGACGAGGTGACCTTGCCGTCCTCGACCGTGATCCTCACCGGGCCGGCCAGCGGGCAGAAGCACTGCTGCTCCAGCACGTAGGTGTAGTCCTGCGCCTCGAGCTCGGGATAGGTGCCGACCGTCGGCGAGGCCGTGGGCTCGGTCGTCTGCGTCGAGCCGGCGCCCGCTGCGGGATCCTTCGCGGTGCCGCCGTCGTCGCCGCTGCAACCGACGAGCGTGGTGAGGACGAGAGCCGAGGCGGCGACGCTGAGAAGGGTCTTCATGGTGGTACGACGGTAGCCGTGTGCCCACGGTTCCAGCAGGCTGGGCACATGACGGAAGCCGACGAGCTCTGGCTGGTGCGCCACGGGGCGACGGAGTGGAGCGAGGCCGGGCGCCACACCTCGGTCACCGACCTGCCGCTCCTCCCCGACGGGGAGGAGACCGCCCGCGGCCTCGCCGCGCGCCTGGCAGGGGTCGACTTCGGGCTGGTCCTGTCGAGCCCGCGCCGGCGTGCTCGCCGTACGGCCGAGCTGGCCGGGTTCGACCCCGAGGTGACCGAGGACCTGGCGGAGTGGGCGTACGGCGACTACGAGGGACTCACGACGGAGATCCGCAGGTCCGTGCCCGACTGGACCGTGTGGACGCGCCCGTGTCCCGGCGGCGAGACGGCGGCGGAGGTCGCCGCGCGGTGCGACCGGGTGGTCGAGCGGGCGCGCTCGACCGGCGGCCGAACGCTGGTGTTCGCGCACGGCCACCTGCTGCGGGTGCTGGCGGTGCGCTGGCTCGGGCTGCCGCCCGAGGACGGCCGCCTGCTCCGTCTCGACACCGCGCGGATCTCGGTCCTCGGCTACGAGCGCGACACGGCCGTGGTGCTGCGGTGGAACGCTTGACGCCGGCTCCCGCGCCGACCACGGTGTGACGCATGTCCTTGCAGGTCGGCTGTCCGCGATGCTCGGCGCCGGTGGCGCCGACCGGTGACGGCGAGCACTCCTGCCCCGAGCACGGCGTGATCGTGCCGCTGTGGCGCCCCACCACGGCTTCCTACGACGAGTTCGCGGCGCACCTCGGGCACGGCCGCGGCTTCCCGACCTACCTGCCGTGGCCCCTCGGCCCGGGGTGGCGCGTGACCGACTTCGCGACCATGGCCGCGCCCGGCCACCCGGCCCGGGCCACGATGACCTGCGTCTCGGGCACCAGCGCGCTCGACGGGCCGGTCGACGTGCTCGTGGTCAGTGAGGAGGCCGGGTCCGGCCTCGGCGCGCGGATCGCCGGGCTCGGCCCCCACGGGCGCACCGACCCTGGGGGCGAGGTCGGCGACGGACCGCCCACGGTGAAGGTGCGGATCGGCAGCTACCCGGTCGGGCTGTGGCCGGTGTCGGTCAGTGGCACCGACGGCGAGTGGGACCGCTCGGTCGTGGTCGGCGAGGCGGAGGGTCGGTGGCTGTGGATCGTGCTGCGGCCGGCCTCGGCGATCCTGCTCCTCCGCGACGACTGGATCCTGCGCGACGTCTCCGAGACCGGCCCCCAGCTCGTGGCGCTGCCCTTCGGCGGGCCGGCGCCGCCGTGGTGAGCCCCGACGGGCGATAGGGTCGGCCCAGTGCGGATCGACCTCCACACCCACTCCCGGGTCAGCGACGGCACCGAGGCCCCGTCGGAGCTGGTCCGGTCGGCCGTCGCCGCCGGCCTCGACGTCGTCGCGCTGACCGACCACGACAACACCGCCGGCTGGACCGAGGCCGCCGCCGCGGCACAGGACCTCGGCGTCGCCCTGGTGCGGGGCATCGAGATCAGCACCCGCTACCGCGGGTCGGGCGTGCACCTGCTGGCCTACCTCCCCGATCCCTCCGACGCCGGCCTGGCCGCCGAGCTCGCGCGGATCGTCGACGGACGCGAGGACCGGGTGCCCGCGATGCTGGATCGGCTGCGCCGGCTCGGCATCGCCGGAGCGACCGAGGAGGCGCTCGCGGAGATCACGGTCGACGCCGCCGCGACCGGCCGGCCGCACGTCGCCGACCTGCTCGTGCGCCTCGGCGCCGTCCGCGACCGCGACGAGGCCTTCGCGAAGTACCTCGCCGACGGCCGCCCCGCGTACGTCGACCGCTACGCCGCCGAGCTGACCCGGATGATCGGCGTGGTGACCGCCGCCGGCGGGGTGAGCGTCGTGGCCCACCCGTGGGGCCGGGGGAGCGCCCGCGTGCTGGACGAGGCCGCGTTCGCCGCGCTGGTGGAGGCGGGGCTCTTCGGCATCGAGGTCGACCACCTCGACCACGACGTCGCCCAGCGGCGCCGGCTGCGTGCCATCGCCGGCCGCCTGGGCCTTGCCGTCACGGGCTCGAGCGACTACCACGGCACCGGCAAGGTCGACCACCACCTGGGGGTCGAGACGACCGCCCCGGACCAGCTGGAGCGGATCCTCGCGCGCGCCGCGGAGCTGGGATCACCGACCGAGCTCGTGGGAGCGGCATGAACATCGTGGACTGGACCCTGCTCGTCGAGGTCTTCGTGACCCTCTTCGTGATCATGGACCCCGTCGGCACCGTGCCGATCTTCCTCACCCTGACCAGCGGCCGCAGCCCGGCGACGTCGCGGCGCTACGCCTGGCAGGCGGTCGCCGTGTCGTTCCTGGTGATCACCGCCTTCGCCTTCTTCGGCCAGCAGATCCTCACCTACCTGCACATCTCGCTGCCGGCCCTCCAGTGCGCCGGCGGCCTGCTCCTGCTGCTCGTCGCGCTCGAGCTGCTGACCGGCAACGAGGCCGAGCCCAAGGCCAACGGCGACACCAACGTCGCCCTCGTGCCGCTCGGCACGCCGCTGCTCGCTGGGCCCGGCGCGATCGTCGCCACCATGCTGTTCGTCAAGGAGATCGACTCCGCGCCCGAGCTGGCCGCGGTCTCGCTCGGGATCATCGGCGTGCACCTCTCCCTGTGGGCGGCGATGCGCTACTCCCTGCCGATCCTCAAGGTCATCCGCGACGGTGGCGTCCTGCTCGTGACCCGCATCGCCGGTCTGCTGCTCTCGGCGATCGCGGTCCAGCTGGTCGCCGACGCCGTACGCGCCTTCATCGCCGGCGAGGGATAGCTACTTGCGGCCGAGGGACTGGAAGCGCTGGAGGACCGGACGCGGCACCATCCGGGTCGCGGTGACGATCGTCTTGTAGCGCTTGCTGGGGATCGACATCGGCTTGCCCTTGTCGAAGTCGGCGAGCGCATCGCGGACCAGGCGGTCCGGCTCGAGCCAGAGGATCTTCGGCGCGCTGGCGTCGCGGTCGACGCCCAGGCGCTGGTGGAACTCGGTCTTCACGAAGCCGGGGCACAGGGCCATGACGGTGACGCCGCGGTCGGCGTACTCGTTGTGGGCCCAGGCGCTGAAGCTGTTGACCCACGCCTTCGCCGCGCTGTAGGTGCCGCGGGGGAGGAAGGCCGCCACGCTCGAGACGTTGATGACGCCGCCGTGCCCGCGCTCCACCATGCCGGCGAGCGCGGCGTGGGTCAGCCGGAGGACGGCGCGCACCAGCACGTCCTGCTGGGCCTGCTCGGTCTCGACGTCGTTGTCGAGGAAGCCGTTCTTCAGTCCGAACCCCGCGTTGTTGACCAGTACGTCGACGGGCCGGCCGGCGTCCTTGAGGCGGGCCTCGACCACCGCCAGCTGCGCGTCGTCGGTGAGGTCGGCGGAGATCACCTCCGTCGCGACGCCGTACGACGCCTCCAGGTCGGCCGCGACCTCCTCCAGGCGCGCGGTGTCGCGCGCCACGAGGACGAGGTCGTCCCCCCGGGCGGCCAGCTGACGGGCGAACTCCAGACCGATGCCGGCGGTGGCGCCGGTGACCAGGGACGTCGACATACCGGAAAGTGAAACAGGTCGGTCCTCCACCAGCATGCACGTGTCCGGCATGATGGTCCCCGATGAGCACCACGGCCCCCAGCTCCCGCACGGTCCTCGCCGTCGCCAACCAGAAGGGTGGCGTCGCGAAGACGACGAGCGTCGCCTCGATCGGAGCCGCCCTCGCCGAGCGCGGCGAGTCCGTGCTCCTCGTCGACCTCGACCCGCAGGCCTGCCTGACGTTCTCGCTCGGCATCGACCCCGAGGACCTCGAGATCTCGGTGCACCACGTGCTCACCAAGGGCGTCGACCCGGACGAGGTCATCCTCCGCACCGACGACGGCGTCGACCTCCTGCCCGCGACGATCGAGCTCGCGCGCGCCGAGGCGGACCTGCTGACCCGCACCGGGCGCGAGCACGTCATCCGCACCGTGATCGAGGACCTGGCGGCCGCGGACACCCACTACGACTGGATCCTGCTCGACTGCCCGCCGTCGCTCGGCGTGCTGACGGTCGCGGCGCTCACCGCCGCCGACGGCGTGCTGGTGCCGCTTCAG
The DNA here is from genome assembly GCF_041321175.1 of Nocardioides candidus. Taxonomy (NCBI): domain Bacteria; kingdom Bacillati; phylum Actinomycetota; class Actinomycetes; order Propionibacteriales; family Nocardioidaceae; genus Nocardioides; species Nocardioides candidus. The sequence continues at coordinate 1,520,574 of NZ_JBGGWC010000001.1, forward strand.
TGCGAGACCCTCTCGCACCGCGGCGTCGGGCAGCTGCTCGACACGGTCCACGACGTGCGCCGCTTCACCAACCGCGACCTCGAGGTGTGGGGCGTGCTGCCGACGCTCTACGACGGTCGCACCAACCACGCGCGCACCGTGCTCGACACGATCTCGGAGACCTACGACCTCGAGGTCATCGAGCCGCCGATCCCGAAGACGATCAAGTTCGCCGAGGCGCCTGCCGCCGGTCGGTCGATCCTGGCGACGAGCAAGAGCAACAAGGGTGCCGTGGCCTATCGCGAGGTGGCCGGCAACCTGATGAAGCGGGCAGCGCGGAAGGGGTGACGGCGAGGTGACCCAGCGACGAGCCGGCCAGCACCGTGCCGACGTGCGTCCGCGCTACGGGCGGATCGCCGTCCTCGTGGCCGCCGTGACCGTCACCGGCGTCGCCGTGCTCGGTGGGTTCGGGCTGATCCCGTCGGGCCCGCCGGACGCCAGCGCTGCCTCGCACGCGATGGCGCCGAGCGCGAAGACCCTCGACGGCGGCGCCGACGGCTCGAGCACGAAGTCCGGGGACCGGGCGAAGGGCGGCACGGAGGAGGAGTCGGGGGAGCAGGACTCGCTGCAGTCCTCGACCTCCGAGCGGCGCTCGACGTCGAGCACGAGCGACCGGGCGCTGCCGCCCGGCTCCGGCACCGGCCGGCGGATCGTCTTCAGCGAGGACGCGCAGCGGGTCTGGCTGGTCGACGCGTCCGGCGTGGTGCAGCGCACCTACCTCGTCTCCGGCAGCCTCACCGACAACCTCCACCCCGGCACCTACTCGGTCTACTCCCGCTCGCGCTGGGCGGTCGGGATCGACGACTCCGGCGTGATGCAGTACTTCGTGCGGTTCACCCAGGGCGACGAGGGCGCGGCGATCGGCTTCCACACCATTCCGACCAAGGACGGCGTGCCGCTCCAGGGGGCCGCACAGCTCGGCACGCCGCAGTCGCACGGCTGCATCCGCCAGCGCACGAGCGACGCGATCGCGCTGTGGGACTTCGCTCCGATGGGCACCAAGGTCGTCGTCACCGCCTGACGATCCGTTGAAAATCGGTCGTGTGCCGGGTCGGTCGATGTCATTGTTTCCCGTTGTGATCGCACCATGAGCTGGAGAGAACGCCTGCGCGCCCTGCGCATGGACGTGACCCCCTGGCGCGCCTCGAGGGACTTCCGGCTGCTGCTGACCGCCGGCACCGTCTTCTACTTCGGCGCGATGGTCAGCTACGTCGCGATCCCGTACCAGATCTACACGCTGACCGGCTCCAACTTCGCGGTCGGCGCCATCGGCCTGGTGGAGCTGGTGCCCCTCGTCGTCTTCGGCCTGTACGGCGGCGCGCTGGCCGACCACGTCGACCGGCGCCGGCTCCTGGTCGGCCTCGGGGTGGCGCAGGCGGTGCTGACCGCCGTGCTCGCCGTGAACGCGTTCCGCGACGACCCGAGCGTGTGGCTGATCTTCGTGATCTCGGCCTTCCTCGTGAGCACCTCCGCGATGCAGCGGCCCTCGCGGGAGGCGCTGATGCCCCGCACCGTCGCGCACGACCAGCTCACGGCCGCCAACGCGCTCTTCAGCTTCGGCATGCAGATCGGCGTCCTCGCCGGCCCGATGCTCGGCGGTCTCCTCGTCGCCTACGTCGGCATCGGCTGGTGCTTCGTCGTCGACGTGACAGGACTGCTCGTGGCGACCGTCCTCTATCGGCTGATGCGGCACTACCCGCACCGCGCCGAGACGACGCCGCCCAGCCTGGCGGCCATCGGGGAGGGCATGCGCTACGCCTTCGGCCGCCGTGACCTGCTCGGCACCTACCTGGTCGACATCGCGGCGATGCTGCTCGCACTGCCTGTCGTGCTGTTCCCCGCGCTTGCCGAGGCGGTGTTCGACAAGCCCGAGCTGCTCGGCCTCCTCTACTCCGCGGAGACGATCGGCGCGGTCGTCGCGACGGTCCTGTCGGGGTGGACGACCCGCGTTCACCACCACGGCCGCGCGATCGTGGTCGCGGCGGTCGCGTACGGCGGCTTCGTGGCCCTCGCAGGCGTGATGCCGTCGTTCTGGCTGGTCGTGGTGATGCTCGCCCTGTCCGGCGGCGCCGACATGATCTCCGGGATCTTCCGCGGCACGGTCTGGAGCCAGACGATCCCCGAGGCCATGCGCGGTCGGCTCGCGGGCATCGAGATGCTGTCCTACTCGCTCGGTCCGCTGGGCGGGCAGGTCCGGGCCGGCGTCACGGCCGACCTGTGGTCGGTGCGCGGGGCGATCACCAGCGGCGGCCTGGCCTGCGTGGGCGGGGTCGTCGGCACGGCCCTGTGGCTGCGGGACTTCTGGTCCTACGACGACCGGACCGACGACCACGCCGTGGCCGAGCGGGCTACGCGTGCGGCAGCGGGAGAAGCCCCATCGCAGTGAACGCCCGCTCGTAGATCTCGTGCACGACCTGCTCCTTGCGGGCGTTGTACTGCATCATGTCCTCGCCCGAGGCGTTGGCGGCCGCGGCCGCCTCCCGCTTGGTCCGCCCGTAGAGCCGACGGTCCTCGGCGTTGCCACGCAGCCAGTCGCGGAACAGGCGGTGCTTGACGACCTCCGGGCTGTCGAAGCCGAAGATGTGCAGGTTGCAGTGCGGCTCCTCCGCGCGCATCGCCCGGTGGCCGAACCACCACGGCTCCCGCACCCGCAGCACGAACCCGGCCGCCTCCAGCGCCGGCACGTAGGCGGCCTCGTCGTCGGGATCGGCCACCACGAGGTCGATGTCGATCACCGGCTTCGCCGGCAGGTCGGGCACCGACGTCGAGCCGACGTGCTGGACGACGAGTGCCCGCCACCCGATCGCGTCACGGATCCGGCCGGCCAGGACGTCGTACCACTCCGGCCACGAGGGGTCCGGCTCGACGATCCGGATGTCCTTCGCCGGCCCCGCTCCCGCCACCCAGGGCGAGGCCCCCTCCGGCGGGGGCGGGTCGTGGAACGTGACGATGTCCTCGCGGCTGGGCACCCTCCCGACCCTAGCCGGGACCGGCCGACCCTGTGGACAGCCGTTCGACAACACCACCGCGGCCCGCGACGGTGACGGCATGGCCTTCACCTCCATCGTCAGGTGCGCCGACGGCACCTATTTACGTCGGCACAGCGAGCGACGTATCGAGACGCGGTGACGGGCCCACGGCCTTGGGGCGGGCGTGCGGGTGGCGCGGGCTACTCGACGAGCGGGGGGCTCGGGCTGGTGCGGTCAGCTCTCGGTGGAGGCGGCGGCCTGGGGCTTGGTGCCCGAGCCCGACCGGCGGCGCCGGCGGCGGTTGCGGTTGGCGCTGCCCGAGCCCTCGGCCTTCTCGCCGGCGTCGCCGGAGGAGGTCGCCGTCGTGGCAGGGGTGTCGGCGTCAGCGGGCTGGCCGCTGCGGGTGCGCGTGCGGGTCCGGTTGCGGTTGTTGGAGCCCGAACGCTCGCGGCGCTCACCACGGTCGCCCCGGTCCTCGCGCGGCTTGCGCTCGACGGGGGCCGGGTCGACGATGCGGCCCTTGGTGCCGGGGGCGATGCCCTGGTCGTGGAAGAGGTGCTCGGAGGTCGAGTAGGTCTCGAGCGGCTCGTCGAACGGCAGGTCGAGGGCCTTGTTGATCATCTTCCAGCGGTGCACGTCGGTGGCGTCGACCAGCGTGATCGCGATGCCGGAGGCGCCGGCGCGGCCGGTGCGGCCGATGCGGTGGACGTAGGTCTTGTCGTCCTCTGGGCAGGTGTAGTTGACGACGTGGCTCACGCCCGACACGTCGATGCCGCGCGCGGCGACGTCGGTCGCGACGAGGACCTTGATCTTGTCCTCACGGAACTTTGTCAGCGCCTTCTCGCGCGCCACCTGCGCCATGTCGCCGTGGAGGGGGCTGGCCTTGAAGCCACGCTCGGACAGGTCGTCGGCGATCCGCTGCGCCTGGCGCTTGGTGCGGGTGAAGACGATCATCTTGTCGGCGTCCTCGGCCTGGAGCAGGCGACCGATGATCTCGGGCTTGTCGAGATCGTGGGCCAGGTAGATGAACTGGGCCGTGGCGGGCACGGTCGCGTTCTCGTACGACGACTCGGCGCGGATGTTCATCGGGTGGCGCATGTAGGTGCGGGCCAGCGCGACGATCGGGGCCGGCATGGTCGCCGAGAACAGCATCGTCTGCCGGGTCTCCGGCGTCATCCGGATCAGCTTCTGGATGTCGTCGAGGAAGCCGAGGTCGAGCATCTCGTCGGCCTCGTCGAGCACGAGCGCGTGCACGTGCGAGAGGTCGAGCGCCTTCCGGTTGGCGAGGTCGAGCAGCCGGCCGGGCGTGCCGACGACGATGTCGACGCCCTCCTCGAGCGCCTCGAGCTGGGTGTCGTAGCCGACGCCGCCGTAGATCGTGAGGACGCGCATGCCGCGGCCGCGGGAGGCGAGGTGGAGGTCGTTGGAGACCTGGATCGCGAGCTCGCGGGTCGGCGCGACGATGAGCGCCTGCGGCTTGCCCTGCGGCAGCTCGGCGTAGTCGGGGTCGCTCGGCGCGATGCTGCGCTGGATCACGGGGATGCCGAACGCGAGGGTCTTGCCGGTGCCGGTGCGCGCCTGGCCGATCAGGTCGGTGCCGAGGAGCGCGACGGAGAGGGTCATCTCCTGGATCGCGAAGGGGTGGACGATGCCGGCCTCTTCGAGCGAGTCGCAGATCTGGGGGAGCACGCCGAGGTCGCGGAAGGAGGGCGTGGTCGGAGCAGTGGTGGTGCTGTCGGTAGTCAGGGGTCTGTCGCTTTCGTGAGTGAGTTCAGCCGGGGCCGATTTCAGGTCGGTTGCGGCTGATTCACACTCAGCCGCGCACATACGTGGCGCTCAAACCGGGTTGTGCGCCGGGAGCTCTCGCGGTCGGTCCGTAGGGACAGGCGACGGCTCGCTGGGTCCCATGGTATCGGTACCCTCCCCCCATGGCTGAATCCGACGTCGACACGCCCGCAGAAGACACCGCCGGCGGCGGCGATCTGCCGGTCGCCCTCGCCGATCCGGCCTACCGCGAGGCGGTGATCGACCTGCTCGCCGTGATCGCCTACGGCGAGCTCTCCGCCTTCGAGCGGCTGGTCGAGGACGCCAAGCTGGCCCCGTCGCTGGAGGACAAGCTGGCGCTCGCGCAGATGGCCGGCGCCGAGCTCGCCAAGGTGCAGCCGCTCGTCGACCGGATCGCCCTCCTCGGCGGCGACCCGTTCGCGGCGATGGCGCCGTTCCGGGAGGCGCTCGACGAGTTCCACGCCCACACGGCGCCCGCGGACTGGTACGAGGGCCTCGTCAAGGCGTACGTCGGCGACAGCCTCGCCCGCGACTTCTACCGCGAGATCGCGGCCTACCTCGACCCCGAGACGCGCGAGCTGGTCGTCTCGTCCGTGGAGGACGGCCGCCACTCCGAGCTCGCCGTCGATCGGGTGCGGCGGGCGATCGCGGCCGACGCGCCCCTGGGTGGCCGGCTCGCTCTGTGGGGTCGCCGCATCATGGGTGAGGCGCTCATCCAGGCGCAGCGGGTCGCGGCCGACCGCGACGCGCTGACCGCGTTCCTCGTCGGGGGCGTCGACCGCCCGGGCATGGACCTGGCCGCACTCGGCCGGATGTTCACGCGCCTCACCGAGCTGCACTCCGACCGCATGGGCGAGCTGGGCCTCGAGCCCTGATCGTGCCGTGACAGACGCATCCCGCGAGGTCGAGCGGCTCCTCCACCGCTACGCCGACGCCATCGACGCGGGCGACTTCGACGCGGTCGGCGCGCTGTTCAAGCACGGGCGCATCTGCACCGAGGGTCCCGCCGGTCCGGTCACGCTCGCCGAGGGCGCCGCGGCCGTCGGCGCGTTCTACCGCGGCCTCGTGATCACCTACGACGACGGCACGCCCCGCACGCGCCACGTCGTCACCGGCGTGGACGTCACGGTCGACGAGGCGAGCGCGAGCGCGACCGGCCGGTCGTCGTACACGGTCTTCCAGCAGGTGGGCGACGGACCGGTCGAGACGCTCGCGGTGGGCCGCTACGCCGACACCTTCCACCGGATCGAGGGCGCGTGGTGGTTCGACGCCCGGGTGATGCGGATCGACCTCGGCGGCGACCTCAGTCGACACCTGCGGGGCTGACCTCGCGGGGTCCGGCCACGGGCTCCCAGCCCGGCGGGCCGAACAGGTAGCCCATCCGCTCCCGCCAGCTCCGCGCGGCGCGCACGTTGCGCACGATCTTGCCGTAGTCGCCGTACTGCAGCTTGATGAGGTTGTAGGTGCCGACCGGCTTGGTGAGTCCGTACTTCGGGCGTTGCTTCTCCGTGACGAACGAGCCGAACATCCGGTCCCAGACGATGAGGATCCCGGCGTAGTTCTTGTCGAGGTACTCCGGGTCGGAGCCGTGGTGGACGCGGTGGTGCGACGGGGTGTTGAACACCCACTCGACCGGACGCCACAGCTTGTCGACCAGCTCGGTGTGCACGAAGAACTGGTAGATCAGGTTGAACCCGAACGCGACGTAGAGCGTCCACGGTGCGAAGCCCATCAGGGGGAGCGGGATCCAGAAGACCAGCTCGAACCAGGGGTTCCACTTCTGCCGCAGTGCGGTGCCGAAGTTCATGTACTCGCTGGAGTGGTGCGCCTGGTGCGCGGCCCACCCGATGTTGACGCGGTGCACGAACCGGTGGTTCCAGTAGTAGAAGAAGTCGAGGGCGACCAGGACGGCCGGCCAGTACCACCAGGCGCTCGTGTCGAGGTGGTACGGCGCGACGTACTCGTAGAGCGCGACGTAGCCGAAGAAGCCGGCGACCTTCAGCAACGTGAGGAAGAGGATCGAGCCCAGTCCCATCAGCAGGCTGGAGCGGGCGTCGGGGCCGTGGTAGCCGGTCGGCGGCCTGTGGCCCACGGGGCCGCCGATCGCGGGAGCGTCGTCGTGGTCGAGCCACTTCAGGGCGGCCAGCTCGATCGCGATGCTGAGCAGGAAGAACGGGATCGCGTAGGTGACCGGGTTCTTCCACGGGTCGAGCAGGTCGTGCATCCCCCGATGGTAGGGCGGCGGCGGCTCGCCCGGTGGGTGCTGCCCGAACAGCGGCTCGCGCGCGGCTAGGCTCACGGCGTAAGACGTAGGACCGGTCTACCCAGGAGCAGCACAGAAGTGGCAGCGATCGAAGCCGTCGGCGCCCGCGAGATCCTCGACTCGCGCGGCAACCCCACCGTCGAGGTCGAGGTCCTCCTCGATGACGGGTCCTTCGCACGGGCGGCGGTGCCCAGCGGTGCCTCCACGGGGGCGTTCGAGGCGGTCGAGCTGCGCGACGGCGACGCCCGCTACGCCGGCAAGGGCGTCCAGAAGGCGGTGGACGCCGTGATCAACAGCCTCGGCCCCGCGATCGAGGGCCTCGACGCCTCCGACCAGCGGCTGGTCGACCAGACGATGCTCGACGTCGACTCCACGCCCAACAAGGCGAAGATCGGCGCCAACGCGATCCTCGGCGTCTCGCTCGCCGTCGCCCGCGCCGCAGCCGACTCCGCCGACCTGCCGCTCTACCGCTACGTCGGCGGTCCCAACGCGCACCTGCTGCCGGTGCCGATGATGAACATCCTCAACGGTGGTGCGCACGCCGACACCAACGTCGACATCCAGGAGTTCATGATCGCGCCGATCGGCGCCCCGACCTTCCGCGAGGCCCTCCGTATGGGCGCCGAGGTCTACCACGCGCTGAAGTCGGTGCTGAAGAGCCGCGGCCTCGCCACCGGTGTGGGCGACGAGGGTGGCTTCGCCCCGGACCTCGAGTCGAACCGCGCCGCCCTCGACCTGATCGCCGAGGCGATCGACAAGGCCGGCTACGAGCTGGGCAAGGACTTCGGGCTCGCGCTCGACGTCGCCGCCTCCGAGTTCTTCGCCGACGGCAGCTACACCTTCGAGGGCCAGCAGAAGACGGCCGAGGAGATGGTGGCCTACTACGCCGAGCTCGTCGCCGCCTACCCGATCGTGAGCATCGAGGACCCCCTCAACGAGGACGACTGGGACGGTTGGAAGGCCATCACCGACCAGCTCGGCGCGAAGACCCAGCTCGTGGGCGACGACCTGTTCGTCACCAACGTCGAGCGGCTGCAGAAGGGCATCGCGGGCGGCCAGGCCAACGCGATGCTGGTGAAGGTCAACCAGATCGGTTCGCTGACCGAGACCCTCGACGCGGTCGAGATGGCCCACCGCAGCGGCTACCGCAACATGATGAGCCACCGCTCGGGCGAGACCGAGGACACCACGATCGCCGACCTCGCGGTCGCGACCAACTGCGGCCAGATCAAGACCGGTGCCCCGGCGCGGTCCGAGCGGGTCGCGAAGTACAACCAGCTGCTGCGGATCGAGGACGAGCTGGGCGACGCCGCGCGCTACGCCGGAGCCGCTGCCTTCCCGCGCTACCAGGGCTGAGCGACCGCACGCACCGCACCGACGAGGACGGAGGGGGTCACGGATGGCTGCCACACCGGGCGACCGCCGTACTTCCCGGCGAGGGCCGTCCCAGCCGGGCCGCTCTCGACCCAACGCCACCGGCCGGCCCGAGCGGAAGCGGGCCGAGCGGGAGCGGGCGGCCACCGTCGCGCGGGTGCGGGCCGAGGAGCGGCACCGCTCGCGGCTGACGGGTCGGGCGGCGATCCTCGTGCTGGTGCTCGCGGTGCTGGCGGTCTCCTACGCCTCCTCCATGCGGGCCTACCTGCAGCAGCGCCACCAGATCGACAGCCTCGAGAACCAGATCTCGGAGCGGCAGAAGTCCATCGACGACCTGGAGCGCGAGAAGGAGCGCTGGGACGACCCGGCCTTCGTGGTGGAGGAGGCGCGCAAGGCGGGCTACGTCAAGCCGGGGGAGACCCCCTACGTCGTGATCGACGCCGATGGCCGGCCGCTCACCGACTCCGAGCTCGACGACCCGGCCTCCGTGGGTGACGACGACTCGCCCGCCTGGTACGACGGCGTGTGGGAGTCGGTCAAGGTCGCCGGCCACCCGCCGACGAAGATCCCGGCCCCGCCGAAGAAGCGCATCGTCGGGAAAGAGAACGAGTGAGCACGTGAGCGACGAGGCGATCATCGCCGCGCAGCTCGGCCGGGTGCCTCGCGGGATCCACGCGATCGGCCACCGCTGCCCGTGCGGCAACCCCGACGTGGTGACGACCGAGCCGCGGCTGCCCAACGGCACCCCGTTCCCGACGACCTACTACCTGACCTGCCCGCGGGTGAACTCCCGCATCGGCACCCTCGAGGCCTCCGGGCTGATGCGGGAGATGGAGGCCCGGCTCGCCGCCGATCCGGAGCTGGCCGCCGCCTACCGCGCCGCTCACGAGGCCTATCTCGCCGACCGGGCGGAGGTCGGGGCCGCCCACGCCCACGCCGTGCCCGAGATCGACGGCATCTCCGCGGGCGGCATGCCCGAGCGGGTGAAGTGCCTCCACGTGCTCGCCGCGCACGCGCTCGCGGCCGGGCCGGGCGTGAACCCGTTCGGCGACGAGGTGCTCGAGCTGCTCGGTGAGTGGTGGGCGTCGGGGCCCTGCGTGTCATGACCGTCGCTGCGATCGACTGCGGCACCAACACCATCAAGCTGCTGATCGGCGACCTTCCCGACGTCGCGGTCCGCGAGAGCCGGATGGTCCGGTTGGGCCAAGGGGTCGACGCGACCGGGCGGCTCGCCCCGGAGGCGCTGGAACGGGCGTTCGCCGCGATCGACGAGTACGCCGGCCTCGTCGCCGAGCACGGCGCCGACCGGATCCGCTTCTGCGCCACGTCGGCGACGCGCGACGCGGCGAACGCCGCAGACTTCACGGCAGGCGTGCGGGCCAGGCTCGGCATCGACCCTGAGGTGCTGTCGGGCGAGGAGGAGGCCCGGCTGGCCTTCGACGGAGCCGTGCGCGGCACCGGACCCGGCCCGGGCCCGGAAGCGGAGCCGGTGCTCGTGCTCGACGTCGGCGGCGGCTCGACGGAACTGATCCTCGGCGACCGGGAGACCGGTCCGCAGGCGGCCTTCTCGATGGACATCGGCTCGGTCCGGCTCCACGAGCGCTGCCTCGGCGGTGACCCCGCGACGCCCGGGCAGGTCGCGGCCTGCGTGGCAGCGATCGACGCCGCGCTCGACGACTGCCCGGTCGACCCGGCGTCGGCCGCCTCCGTGATCGGCGTGGCCGGCACCGTGACGACGGTCGCCGCGGGCGTGCTGGGCCTGTCGGCGTACGACCGCGACGTGATCCACGGCAGCGTCCTCGAGGTCGCCGCGGTGCATCGCACCGTCGACGAGCTGGTGCGGATGACGCGCGCGGAGCGGCTGTCGCTCGGCTACGTCCACCCCGGCCGGCTCGACGTGATCGACGCCGGCGCGCTCATCGTGAGCCGGGTGCTGCGGCGGGCGACCGTGCCCACGATCACCGTCTCGGAGACGGACATCCTCGACGGGATCGCCTGGTCCCTCGTCGGCTGACGGCGGCGCGACGGACAAGGTTCGCCAAACGTCTGCGGCGGCCGCGGGGGCACGCGTAGTTTCCGCAGCATGACCGCTCCCAGGTTGTCGGAGCCGCAGGTGCTGAGCATCGGTCGAGGCCTGCTCGAAGAGCTGGCCCGGCTGCACGCGGCGGGCGACGTCAGCGGCGTGATCGGCACCGCGACGGTGCTCGTGGACGATGCCGGCGCGGTGCACCTCGCGCGGGGCGTCGCGGTCGACCACGCGTACGCCAGTCCCGAGGTGCTCAGCGGGCAGCCCGCAACCACGCGCAGCGACCTCTACTCCGCCGCCGCGGTGCTCGCGCACCTGTTCCGTGGTGAGCCGACCCTGCCGCCCCGCGTGGACGACCTCGACCCCGGCGTCGCCTGGCTGCTCGGACCGGTGCTCGCTGCGGACCCGGCTGCCCGGCCAGGCTCGGCCGCCGACATGGTCCGCGCGCTCGACCAGCTCGCCGAGCAGCGGCACGGGCCCGAGTGGCGCGCGGCCGCGATCACCCTCGGGGCGGTCGGCACCGCCGGCGCGGTGCCACTGGTCGTGCTCGCGACCGGAGGTACGGCGACCGCGGCCGGTGCCGCCGGCTCGGCCGGTGCGGCCGGCTCGGCCGGTGCCGCCGCCGTCACCGGGGCAGGTACCGCTGCCGGGGGCGGGTCGGGCGCCTCGGTGGGTGCCGGCAGTGCCGTCGGGATGGGCGGCCACACGGGCGGGCACGCCGCCGCGGGCGGGATCTCGAAGGGGGTGGCCGTCAAGGTCGGCGCGATCGCCGCGGCCGGCGCCCTCGGCGTCGGCGCGGTCGCTGCCGCCGTGGTGGTGCTGACGGGTCCCGACAAGCACGACGTCACGGTGCCGGCGACCTCCGACATCTACCTCGTCGGCGCGGGAGCCGAGGAGAAGGCGATGCTGAGCGACCCCGGCACGGCGCCGGTCGAGGTCGACGTCGACGGCGCGGGCAAGGTGACCTTCGACAAGGTCACCGGCAAGGTCGGCGCCTGCGACGGCTGCGTGCCGGAGTCGCCGGACGGCGGCGACCAGTCGTTCGGCTCCACCGGAGTGACCGCGTTCGACGGCATCGCCGGCGTGACCCACGCGAGTCGCACGCTCTTCCTCGTCGGTGTCTTCGTGGGCGACGACCAGCCCACCCAGCCCGACGACGCCGTCGTCGACCTCACCGACGCCAACGACCAGCAGCGGCAGACGCCGGACCTGGGAGAGCCGTTCTTCATCGGCAACGGCGAGACCAGCGCCGGCAGCACGCAACAGGTCAAGGTGCCGAGCGGGGCGAAGAAGCTCTACCTGGGGTTCGCCGACGGCTACGGGTTCGCCGGGGCGCCCGGTGCGTACGGCGACAACCAGGGCACCATCTCGCTCGAGGTGAAGGTCGACTGACGCCTTCCCGCGGGTCCCCCGCCCGCGCCCGATGGGAGGATGGGGCCATGTCTTCCGCGCGCCTCTACGCCGTCACCGTCCTGGGGCACGACCGCCCGGGCATCATCGCCGAGGTCACCGCGGGGCTGGCCGGGCTGGGCATCAACATCGAGGACTCGACGATGACGCTCCTGCGCGGCCACTTCGCCATGATGCTGGTCTGCTCGACGGAGGGCGCCGACGGGCGGGTCGCGCCGAGCGAGATCGAGCACGCACTGTCGCCGCTGACGGTCGACGGCGACCTCGACGTGTCGGTGCGTCCGGTCACCGACGAGCCGACGCCGACCGAGGGCACGAGCGCGTGGGTGCTGACCGTGCACGGCGGCGACCGGCCCGGCATCGTCTCCGCGATCGTGGGCGAGGTCGCCGAGGCGGGTGGCAACATCACCGACCTGACGACCCGCCTCTCCGGCGACCTCTACCTGCTCGTCGCCGAGCTCGCGCTCCCGGCCGGTGCGGATCCGGGAGCGGTCGAGTCGTCGATCAAGGACGCCGCCGCCGGGCTCGGCGTCACCGCGACGCTCCGGCCGGCGGAGACCGACGAGCTGTGAGCGAGGCCGCCGGCAGCGACCGCCTCGCTGCCTGGACCGAGACCGAGCTCGGCGTCGAGGGCCGCGTGCTCGACGTCGTACGCGCTCCTGACGCGGTGCTCGCCACGGCCGGTGAGCCGGTCGACCCCACCGCGGCCGAGTGGGTCCAGCTGGCCGCCGACCTCGTGGCGACCATGCGGGTCAGTCCCGGGTGCGTCGGGCTCGCGGCGCAGCAGGTCGGCGTCGCCGCACGGATCTTCTGCGTCGACGTCTCCGAGCACCCGAAGGCGAGGACCCACCACGGCACGTTCGTGCTCTGCAACGCCGAGCTGGTCGAGGCGAGCCGCAACGAGCGCGCCCGCGAGGGCTGCATGAGCGTGCCGGACCTCACCGGCGACGTGAAGCGGGCGAGCCGCGTCGTGGTGACGGGCCAGCTGCCGGGCACGGGGGAGCAGGTGACCGTCGCCACCGATGCATTCGAGGCGCGTGCCCTCCAGCACGAGATGGACCACTGCCAGGGACTACTCTTCCTCGACCGCGTGGCCGGCGCCCACGCGGTGCACCCCCGTCAGACCTACCTATGAACCAGACTGGCTGACGTCGTACTCGCCCCCGTATCCCAACCGGTAGAGGAAGTCGCCTTAAAAGCGACCCAGTCTGGGTTCGAACCCCAGCGGGGGCACGTGAAGCACCACAGGCACGACCGCAACCACGACCACCACGACGACGCGAGCCTCGAGGAGCTGCGGGAGGCACTGACCCGGGAGTTCTGGGACGAGAGGTACGGCGGGAGCGACCGCGTCTGGAGCGGCAACCCCAACCGGCGCCTGGTCGAGCAGACCGCCGACCTGACGCCCGGCCACGCGCTCGACGTGGGGTGCGGCGAGGGAGCCGACGCGATCTGGCTCGCCGAGCAGGGCTGGCAGGTCACCGCGGTCGACGTCTCGCGGGTGGCGCTGCAGCGCACCGTCCAGCACGCGATCGAGCGGAAGGTCGACAACCGCGTCAAGGTGGGGGAGTACGACGTCCTGGGCACCCACCCGCCGCACCACCGCCGTCGTCGGGAGGGCTACGACCTGGTCTCGGCGCACTTCATGCACGTGCCGCGCGAGGACTTCGACGACGTCTACCGCAAGCTCGCCGCGGCCGTGGCGACGGACGGCCGGCTGCTGGTCGTCGCCCACCACCCGCACGACGTCGACAGCGGCGTGCGGCGTCCGCACGGGCCGGGCCTGCTCTTCCCGCCCGAGCAGCTGCTCGCGACGCTCGGGCTTGAGGGCGGATCGTCGGACGACTGGGCGATCGAGGTCGCCGAGGTGCAGGACCGCGAGCAGCAGACCGACGACGGGCCGATGGCGGTGCGCGACACGGTCGTGCGGCTGCGGCGGCGCCAGTAGTCACCTTCGGGCCGCCGCCTCGTTGTGCCACCGTGAGCCGCCGTAGAACGTGTTCTATCGCGCTGGTCGCGGCCGCCGTCGCCCTCGGGATCGGGCAGGCGCCCACGGCCCGCGCCGACCAGCGCGACCACCCGGCTGTCGCCGTGTCGACCGCGACCACCGCGACCACCGCGGCGACCGAGCCCGACCCAGCGCCCCAGCTGCGCCGGAAGGGCCGGTGGCTGGTCGACCAGTACGGCCGGGTCGTGATCGTGCACGGGTTCAACCTCGTGTGGAAGCGGGCGCCGTACGCCCCGCCGGCGACGGCGGCCGGGTTCACCAACGCCGACGCCCGGTGGCTGAAGCGCTACGGGTTCAACGGCGTGCGCCTCGGCACCCTCTGGGCCGGCATCACGCCCGAGCGGGACGGGGTCGGCGACGAGACCTACCGCGCGCGCTGGCAGCGGGTGATGGACCTGCTCGCGGCCCAGGGCATCTACATGCAGCTCGACGCGCACCAGGACATGTGGCACGAGACGTACGGCGGCGAGGGAGTGCCGGACTGGGCGATGATCCGCCCGGCCCCCTTCAACCTGCTCCCGCCGGTCAACCTGCCCTTCCCGATGGGCTACTGGACGCCCGAGGTCTCGACGGTCTTCGACCAGTTCTGGGCCAACGAGCACGGGCTCCTCGACGGCTGGGTCGACGCGTGGAAGGTCGCAGTGCGCTGGTGGCAGGGCCAGCCCTACCTGATGGGCTACGACCTCATCAACGAGCCGTGGATGGGCCTGGAGTGGCCCTTCTGCCTGAAGGCGGGCTGCAAGGCGTCGTACACCAAGGAGCTCCAGCCGGCGCTGGAGAAGGCGACCACCGCCATCCGCGGGATCGACCGCCAGAACATCGTGTGGTGGGAGCCGCAGCAGCTCGCCGGCGGCCAGAAGGTGCCGACCTACCTCGAGCCGATGGCGGGGGAGCGGCGCCTGGGCCTGTCCTGGCACAACTACTGCCAGGACGTCTTCCTCGAGTCGCAGGGCATCCCCGGCGGCAACGTCGAGAACTGCTGGGCCTTCAGCCGTGACCGCGAGGACCACGCCCTCGAGCAGGCCGCGCACATCAACGCGGTGCCGATGATGAGCGAGTGGGGCGCCACCGACAACCTCCGCGCGGTCGAGATCGACGCCGACGTCGCCGACGAGCACCTGATGAGCTGGCTGCACTGGGCTTACAAGCGCTGGGACGACCCGACGACGGCCGACGACGCGCAGGGCATGTTCACCGACGACGCGGACCTGGGCAGCGTCAAGGCGGAGAAGCTGCGGCGCCTGGTGCGCACCTACGCCCAGGCGGTCGCGGGGACGCCCACCAAGATGTCCTTCGACATCGACACCGGCGACTTCCTGCTGCGCTACAAGCCGGACCTGCGGATCACCCAGCCGACGGAGGTCTTCGTCAGCCCCCTGCACTACCCCGACGGCTACCGGGTGGTGGTCGACGGAGGCACCGCCGTACGACGCCCCGGCCGCATGGTCGACGTGACCCCCTCGGGCGCCGGCACGGTCACGGTCCGGATCGCTGCGCTCGGCTGAAACCGGCCCCCTCGTGGGGAACGCCCACGCTCACCGATACGTTGCACAGGTATCTGGCTCCTAGACTGGGGCCACCTACCCGGCATCCCTCGGAGGAGAGCATGCAGAGCAACAACCCCGTCTTCCGTCGCTCGGAGGAGTTCAACCGGGCGTCCTACGGCTCGTCCCAGGGCTACGCGCCTCCGGGCTACGGCACCCAGGGCGGTGGCTACGCGCCGCCCGCTCCCGCCACCACCGACCGGATGACGATCGACACGGTCGTGCAGTCGACCGCGATCACGCTGGGTGTGGTGGTCCTCACCGCTGCGGCAACGTGGATGCTCACGGGCGACGTCAGCGACCCGGACACCGCCGACAACGCGATCGCCGGCCTCGGCGCCGCGCTGATGATCGGCAGCCTCGGCGCGTTCGCACTGTCGATGGTGAACTCGTTCAAGCGGGTCGTCAGCCCGGCTCTCGTGATCGCGTTCGCGGCCCTCGAGGGTGTCGCGCTCGGCGCGCTGAGCAAGATCTACGACGCCTTCTACGGCGTGGACTCCGGCTACGGCGGCATCGTCGTGCAGGCCGTCGTCGGCACGTTCGCAGCGTTCGCGGGCACCCTGGCGGCGTACAAGTTCTTCGACATCAAGGTCGGCCAGAAGTTCCGCACGTTCGTCGTGGCGGCGATGTTCGGCATGGTCGCCCTGGGCCTGCTCGAGGTCGTGCTCAGCCTGTTCAGCTCGGGCCTCGGCCTCTTCGGCTTCGGCCCGCTCGGGCTGCTCTTCGCCGTCGCCGGCCTCGTGCTCGGTGTCTTCATGCTGATCCTCGACTTCGACTTCATCGAGCAGGGCGTCCGCAACGGGCTCCCGGCACGCGAGTCGTGGCGGGCGTCGTTCGCCCTCACCGTGAGCCTGGTCTGGATCTACACCAACCTGCTCCGCATCCTGGCGATCCTGCAGGACAACTGAGGTCTCGAGGCGGTCGCCGCGCGACCGCCTCGACCAGCGGAGGGCCCCGGAGCGATCCGGGGCCCTCCGGCATTTCAGCGGGACCGTCAGGCGCCGTCGAGCCAGGCCAGGACCGCGAGCACGCGACGGTTGTCGTCCGCCGCGGGCGGCAGCTCGAGCTTGGCGAAGATGTTGTTGGTGTGCTTGCCGACGGCCTTCTCGGTGACGAACATCCGGGCCGCGATCGCGGCGTTGGAGCGGCCCTCGGCCATCAGGCCGAGCACCTCCTGCTCGCGCGGGGTGAGCCGTGCCAGCGGGCGTGGCCGGGCGGCGCCGCTGACCAGCGCGGCGACCACCTCGGGGTCGAGCACGGTGCCGCCGGAGGCCACCCGGTCGACGCTCTCGAGGAATGCGTCGACGTCGGCGACCCGGTCCTTGAGCAGGTAGCCGACGGCTCCCTCGCCCCCGGCCAGCAGGTCGCGGGCGTAGAGGGCCTCGACGAACTGGCTGAGCACGAGGACCGGCAGTCCCGGGCGTCGTGCGCGGGCGGCGACGGCGGCCTCGATGCCCTCGGTGGTGTGCGTGGGCGGGAGACGCACGTCGAGGATCGCGACGTCGAAGTCGTCGCGCTCGAGCGCCCGCGCAAGAGCCGGAGCGTTGTCGACGGCCTCGGCCACCTCGATGCCGCCGGCCTCGAGGATGCGGGTCAGACCCACGCGGAGCAGGGCCTGGTCCTCGGCGAGCACGGCCCTCAACGTCACGCTGCCGGGCACGGCACCTCCATCCGGACCACGGTCGGTCCACCGCCGGGGCTGTCGACGCTCATCGTGCCGTCGAACGCCGCGAGCCGCCGCGCGACCCCCGCGAGCCCGCTGCCCTCGGGGTCCGCCCCGCCGTTGCCGTCGTCGCCGACGACGACCACGAGCCGCGCGCCGTCGTGCTGCGCGGTCACCCAGGCGCGGGTGGCGGAGGCGTGCTTGACCACGTTGGCCAGGCACTCCGCGACGGCGAAGTAGGTGGCCGACTCCACCGGCGGGGGCAGTGCAGGCAGCGTCACCGAGACGGTCACGGGGAGCGGGATCGGCACGGCCAGGGCTTCCACGGCGCCGGCGAGCCCGCGGTCGGCGAGGGCCGGCGGATGGATCCCGCGTACGACGGACCGCAGCTCCTCGAGCGCCGACAGGGTCGTCTCCCGCGCCTCCCGCAGTAGGGCGGCCGCGGTCTCCGGCTCGGAGCCGATGAGCTTCTCGGCCAGCCCGACGTTCATGCCGACCGCCGCGATGCGGGCCTGGGCACCGTCGTGGAGGTCGCGCTCGATGCGGCGGATCTCGGCGGCCTGGTGGTCGAGGGACTCGGTGCGGGTCTCCTCGACGGCTGCGACGCGCTCCTCGAGCTCCGCGACCCGGGAGTGCCCGAGGATGGTGCGGTCGGCGAGTGCCCGCCCCCGCAGCAGGTGCGGGGTGGTCAGCCACCAGACGAGGAGCAGGGGACCGTCGAGCAGGGTGACCACGAGCCACAGCCCGCTCGGGTCCACGGCGAGCAGGACGACGTGAGCGACCGGCGCGAGGAGCAGGAGCGGCGGCAGCGCCGAGAGCACGAACCCGCCGGTCGCGGAGAACCACAGGTGGGCGAAGTCGCGCCACCGGGCCGGGTCGCGGACCCAGCCGAGCAACCGGCCGCCGAGGCTCGGGGCAAGGGTCAGGTAGTCGGCCTCGACCTGCTCGCCGAGGAGCTGGCCGGCGATGCGCCGGTGCACGTCGGCCAGCGCGCGGCCCGCGGGGACCGCGGCCGCCAGCAGGACGAGTCCCGCGACCGCGGGGATCGTCGCGACACCGACCACCCAGAGGATCCCCACGACCAGCCCTGCCGGGATGCCGACGAGGGCCTGGCCCGCTCCGGCGAGCGTGAGCCGGAGCCGGTCGACCACGGTGTCGCGGTCGACCGGCCACGCACGCGGCACCGGAGCGAGCAGGCTGCCCATGGCGAGGAAGTCTGTCACCGGGACCCGGCTCCGCTGCGGACCACCTGCCGCAGAGCGGGGCGGACGGTGCCCCGCGCGGCCAGGAGGGTGAGGACGACGACGCCGGCGACGAGGAGCGGGGGGAGCCACAGGCCGCCGTCGGGCACGACACCCTCGTGGCGGGCGACGGCGAACGGCACGATGGTCGCGAGCGCGGCGATCGAGCCCAGCACGACCCCGACGGCGGCGACGATCCCCGCCTCGACCACGACGGACCGCTCGACGTCGGACGGCGTGGCGCCGACCAGCCAGAGACGCCGCAGCTCGGCGCGGCGCTGGCTGACGACGGCCGCGAACGCGTTGACGACCATGATCGCGGCGAACAGCGAGATCATGCCGACCACGACGTCGTTGAGGAGCGTGATGGTGTCGGCGTCGTCCGCGCCCGGGAGGCTGCGGTCGAGGGTGCGACCGTCGATGCCGACCAGCATCAGCGTCCCGACCGAGGCCGACGTCAGCACGATCACGGGGGCGAGCACCGCAGCCAGGAGGTGGGACCGCCGGCTCACGTTCGCCGTGGCCAGGTGCCCGCTGGCGCTGCCGCTGCCCGTGCGGTCCAGGACGGCACGGACCGGCGTGGACGCCAGCCGCAGGAGCACGGGCGCCAGCACGGCGAGGCCGAGGCCGACCAGGATCGAGCTCGACCCGGACGTCTGCATCGCTTCGTAGGGATCGTCGGCGTGCGCGGTCACGGTGATCGTCACGACCGCCATGCCCGCGCCGTAGGCGATGAGCACGAGGCCCCCCGCGACCCGCCACCAGCGCATCCGCCCGGTCTCCGGGCCCGAGCCGCGCAGCACGACGGTCGCCGGTCCGCGGGTCGCCCGGCGGGCGGTGACCGCGGCGGCGAGCGCCGCCGTCAGCACCACGAGGACGGCCGCGCTACCGAGGGAGGCGGGCCCGCCGCCGTACTCCACGTCGGAGGCGACCAAGCCACCACCGCGCAGCATCACCAGCAGCGCGCGGCCCGTGACCGACGCGACGAGGGCGCCGCAGACGGCCGCCGCGCCGGAGACCAACAGCGCCTCGGTGCGGATCATCCGCGCCGCCTGCCGCGGGGTGGCGCCGATGGCACGCACCAGGCCGATCTCGGTCTCGCGCTGGCGCACCGTGATCGCGAGGGTGGAGGCGACCGAGAAGAGGACGATCGCGGAGCCCCACCCACCGACGACGGCGCCCATGATGGTCAACGTCTCCGCATCGGCACTGGAGACGCCGGCACCGCCGGCGGTCTGGACGAGCGTGGCGAAGGAGCCGATCATCGCGGTCCCCAGGACCACCGCGGCGAAGGTGGCGACGAACGCCGTCGGCCGGTGGCGCAGTGACGCCCAGGCCAGGCCAGGCCGGGTGAGCGCGCTCATGCCGGAACCACCAGCTGGTCGAGGTGGGCGAGCTGGCCGGAGACCGCCTCGGCGGTCGGTGCCTCCATCGACCCGGCGACGCGGCCGTCGACGAGGAAGACGACGCGGTCGGCGTATGACGCCGCCACCGGGTCGTGGGTGACCATCACCACCGTCTGCGCGAGCTCGTCGACGCAGCTGCGGAGCAGGGCCAGCACCTCGCCGGCGGTGTGGGAGTCGAGTGCGCCCGTCGGCTCGTCGGCGAGTACGACGGCCGGACCCGTCGCGAGCGCCCGCGCGATCGCGACGCGCTGCTGCTGCCCGCCGGACAGCTCGCCGGGCAATCGGGCGTGCCGCCCCTCGAGGCCGACGCGGTCGAGCAGGGCCGCGATGCGGGCCCGGTCGGCGGCGGTGACCCGGCGTCCGGCGAGGCGCAGGGGGAGGGCGACGTTCTGCTGGGCGGTCAGGTAGGGCAGCAGGTGGAAGGACTGGAAGACGAACCCGATCCGCTCGCGGCGGGCGCGGGTGCGGTCGTCCTCGCCGAGCGCGGTGAGGTCCTGGCCGGCGACGACGACGGTGCCGTTCGTCGGCCGCTCGAGGCCGCCGGCGCAGGTGAGGAAGGTCGACTTGCCCGAGCCCGACGGCCCCATCACCGCGGTGAAGGTGCTCGGGGCGAAGGCGAGGTCGACGTGGTCGAGCGCGCGGACCGCGGTGGGTCCGGCGCCGTAGGAGTGGCCGAGTCCGAGGACGGCCAGGGCGGGTGCCTCCGGGGCACTGGGTGTGGTGTGGATGTCCATGCCGACGACGCTAGGAACCGGCGACGTCGCGGGCGATGGTGCTGGACCGCCAGCAGGGGTAGGCCTAGGCCCCCTTCCTCGGGGCGGCTACTGCTGGGGGACGTCCGACTCCTCGGCGACCGCGGCCTGGTCGGCCTCGTGCTCCGAGGGGGCTTCGGCAGGGGCCTGCGGGCGACGGCGCCGGTGGCGCAGCTCGACCCAGAGCCCGCGGACCCCGGCGCGGCGGCCGGCGACCTCGGTGCCGCCCAGCTCGGTGCCGGGCGCGTTGACGGCGCGGATGGCCGCCCGGGAGACGGGCAGCACGCCCTCGCCGCGGTAGGCCTCGAGGTCGAGCTCGTCGGCGAGGCCCTCGTCGAGGGCCGCGAGCACCGAGGGGATGAGCACGTTGGCCAGCGCGCGGTATCCCTCCACCGAGGGGTGGAACTGGTCGGGCCCGAAGAGCAGCGCCGGCGCGGCCGCGAACTCGGGACCGAGCACGTCGCCCAGCGACACCGTGCGGCCGTGCTCCGCGATCGTGGCGATGGTCTGCGCGGCAGCCAGGCGGCGCGACCACGTCCGGGCGACCTGCTTCAGCGGCGGCGCGATCGGCTGCACCGTGCCGAGGTCGGGGCAGGTGCCGACGACCACCTTCGCGCCGGCAGCGGTGAGCCGTCGTACGCCCTCGGAGAGGTGACGCACCGACGCAGACGGCATGACCGTGTGGGTGACGTCGTTGGCGCCGATGAGGATGACGGCGACCTCGGGCTCGATGAGCAGGGCGCGGTCGACCTGGGCCGCGAGGTCGGAGGATCGTGCCCCGACGACGCAGAACTCCTTGAGGTAGACCCGGCGGTCGGCGTGCTCGGCGATGCCGCTCGCGACCAGCGCGCCGGGGGTCTCCTCGACGCGGTCGACGCCGTAGCCCGCGGCACTCGAGTCGCCCAGGAGGGCGACGCGGATAGCCGGGCCGGGGCGACCCCGCCCGTACCACCCGGTCGCGTCCGGCGGCGGCTCCTCGCGGACCTCGCCGATGATGCGCCGGGCGAGCTTGGCTTCGGCCACCATCACGCCGTAGAGGCCGGCGCCGACAGCAGACACACCACCGCCGCCGTACAGGGCGGCGGCGGCCAGCTTGCGTGCTGCCGAGGCTTTGCTCACGGCCCCACTTTACGGATGGGCCCGTCGTCTAGGTTGAGGGCATGGAGTACGTCGAGTCCCTGCTCGAGCTCATCGGCAACACCCCGCTGGTGAAGCTCTCGGACCAGGTCGTCGGCATCACCGACGACGCCACCTCGTCACCGCTGCTGCTGGCGAAGATCGAGTACCTCAACCCGGGTGGCTCGGTGAAGGACCGGATCGCGACCCGGATGATCGAGGCCGCCGAGGCGTCGGGCGAGCTGCAGCCCGGCGGCACCATCGTCGAGCCGACGTCGGGCAACACCGGCGTGGGGCTGGCCATGGTGGCGCAGGCGAAGGGCTACAAGTGCACCTTCGTGTGCCCCGACAAGGTCAGCGAGGACAAGCGCAACGTCCTCAAGGCGTACGGCGCCGAGGTGGTCGTCTGCCCGACGGCCGTCGCGCCGGAGCACCCCGACAGCTACTACAACGTCTCCGACCGGCTCGCCTCGCAGCCGGGCGCGTGGAAGCCCGACCAGTACTCCAACCCGCACAACCCCCGCTCGCACTACGAGGAGACCGGGCCCGAGATCTGGCGCCAGACCGAGGGCCGGATCACCCACTTCGTGACCGGCATGGGCACCGGCGGCACGATCAGCGGCGTCGGCCGCTACCTCAAGGAGCAGAACCCCGAGATCAAGGTGGTCGGCGCCGACCCCGCCGGCTCCGTCTACTCCGGCGGCACCGGCCGCCCCTACCTCGTCGAGGGCGTGGGCGAGGACTTCTGGCCCGACACCTACGACCGGTCGATCGCCGACCGCGTCATCGAGGTCAGCGACGCCGACTCCTTCGCCTACACGCGACGCCTGGCCCGCGAGCAGGCGCTGCTCGTCGGCGGCTCCTCCGGCATGGCCGCGTTCGCCGCTGCCCAGCTGGCGCGCGAGCTCGCCGCGACCCCGGAAGGTGCGGACGCCGTGATCGTGGTGCTGCTGCCCGACTCCGGCCGCGGCTACCTGACCAAGGTCTTCAACGACGAGTGGCTCGCGACCTACGGCTTCGCGACCGGCGCGCCGTCGGCCGCGCAGACCGTCGGCGAGGTGCTGCGTGGCAAGTCCGGCCGCCTGCCCGACCTCGTGCACACGCACCCCAGCGAGACCGTCGCCGAGGCCGTCGCGATCCTGCAGGAGTACGCCGTCTCGCAGATGCCCGTGGTCCGGGCCGAGCCGCCCATCGTCGCCGCGGAGGTCGCGGGCTCCGTGTCGGACCGGGCCCTGCTCGACGCCCTCTACGCCGGCCGCGCGCGGCTCACCGACCCGGTCGAGCAGCACATGTCGCCGCCGCTGCCCACGGTCGGCTCCACCGAGGACGCGCGCGACGCCGTCGCCATGCTCGAGTCGGCGGACGCGGTGCTCGTGCAGGAGGACGGCAAGCCTGTCGGCGTACTCACCCGTCAGGACCTGCTCACCTTCCTCGCCCGCGGATGAGCTCCCTCCCCGACGGCATCCGAGAAGCGACCGCCGCCGACGCTGCCGACATCGTGCGGTTGATCCAGGCGCTCGCGGACTACGAGCGCGAGCCCGACGCCGTCGTCAACACCCCGGAGCTCGTGGAGCGGTGGCTCTTCGGCCCCGACGCCGTCGCGTCCGCGCTCGTCGCCGAGGTCGACGGCCGGGTGGTCGGCGTGGCGGTCTGGTACCGCAGCTACTCGACCTGGACCGGTCAGCCCGGCATCTACCTCGAGGACCTCTTCGTCGAGCCCGAGCACCGGGGCTCGGGCTTCGGCCGCGCCTGCCTGGTCGCACTCGCCCGGATCGCGATCGACCGCGGCTACGCCCGCTTCGAGTGGGTCGTGCTCGACTGGAACGAGCCGGCCATCAGCTTCTACGACGCGCTCGGCGGCCGGCCCATGAAGGGCTGGACGACCTACCGCGTCGACGGCGACCGGCTGCAGGCGCTCGGCGCCTCCCTCGTCGAGTAGCCGTCGCGAGGAACGAGCGACGGCGTATCGAGACGCCGCGACGTACCCACCGGCCTAGTCTCCGGTGGCCGGTCCCAATTTTTGGATAACGGGGTTGCGCGCCGCTGGGGTCGAGGTGCGGTCCCCCGGGCCCTACCTTGGTTGGGAGGAGGCGTGAGGTGCTCCTGGTGGTGACGGACGCAGGAGTGCGACGAGTAGCTGCCGCGAGGAACGAGTGACGGCGTATCGAGACGCGGCGACGTACCCACCACCCGTTGTCCACAGCCCGTCCTCGCTCCACCCCGAAGTGTCGGAGGTCCCGTGTTGAATACAGAACATGGAACTCGGGACCGCCTCGCTCTTCGACCTCCCCGCCACCCCGCGGGTCGAGGCCCGCGAGCCGGCCGCGCCCTCACCCAACGATGAGCTGCTGGTCGGGATCCGTGACGCGCAATCGGTGATCACTGAGCAGGAGATCGTGAAGGTCAAGAAGATCGCGGACTGGGCCCTCCTCCACATCGTGTCCGATGAGTCCGCTGCCGCCACGATCACCGAACGGGGCCTGGACACCGGCCTTCCCGTCGCGGGACCGGGCGCACCCCTGATCAGCGACTTCGCGGTCATGGAGCTCTCCGCACTCCTGGGACGCAGCCTGGATTCCGGGCGCAGCTACATCGGCCAGGTCCTCGAGCTCTCCCACCGCCTGCCCCACACCTGGGACCGCCTCCTGTCCGGGGACGTCCCGGTCTGGAAAGCCCTCCGCATCGCCGACCACACCAGATGCCTGCCCATGGATGCTGCCGCCTACGTCGACCGGCACCTCGCACCCTTCGCCCCCACCATCACCTGGATCCAGATCCAACGCCTCGTCGAAGAAGCCCTGATCCGGTTCGACCCCCAAGCAGCGGAGGAGAAGCGGAAGAACGCCGCCGAGCACCGCGGTGTCGACCTGGGTCTGGACAACGTCGATGCCACCGGCATCGCCTACGGAACCACCGCCCTGGACGTCGAGGATGCTCTCGACCTCGAACAAGCCATCCAACGCCGCGCCACGCTCCTGGGCCAGTGCGGCGACCACGACACCCTCGACGTGCGTCGTGCCAAAGCCCTCGGCGAGCTCGCCCGCGATGACCTGATGCTCGACCTACCCCTCGCCGACCCCGTCACCGGGGAGATCACCCGGGTCATCCCCGGGCGGACCACCGAGATCGTCTACCACCTCTCCGCCGACGCCACCCTCACCCGCCACGGCAACCACCCCCTGCTCCCCGGCCACCTCACCGACATCCTCAGTGACGTCTCAAGCGACGCGAAGGTGACGATCAGGCCCGTCCTCGACCTGGCCGGGCACCAGCCCGTGGACGCCTACGAGATCCCCGACCGGCTCCGCACCCAGGTCCAGCTCCGCGACCCCCACTGCGTCTTCCCCCACTGCACCAAACCCGCCCAACGCTGCGACCTCGACCACATCCACCCCCACCACACCGGCGGCCCCACCTGCCCGTGCAACCTCGCCCCCCTCTGCCGAGGCCACCACCGCATGAAGACCGCCCACCACGCCACCTACCAGGTCCTCCACCCCGGCACCTACCACTGGACCCTCCCCACCAGCAGCTACCTCGTCGACCCCACCGGCACCCACCCCCTCACCACCCACCCCCACACCACCGACCCACCCCACCACTGACCACCCCACCACTGACCACCCCACCACTGACCACCCCACCCCACACCCCGCCACCCAGCAGCAATGGCGGGGCTACAGGCACGCCCGGGTCCGCCGAGCCACGGAGTTCGTCCTTTTGGCCGATCGACAGCGCAGATGTGGTTACGTACCGTCAACAGCCCCATCCACGAGGAGCCCCCGATGTCTCGACGAGGTGCCGCTGCCTTTCTCGGCCTGGCGGTGGCCGCTGGGTCACTCTCCGCGGTCCTGGTGCCCGAGGCCGATGCCACGCCCGCCCCATCCTCCGCGCACGCCGCGGGGCCGACGCAGCAGCGGGCCACGTTCGCCGGCGTCAACGACCGGATCGCCTACGTGAAGCACTACCGGGTGCTGCACACGCCCGGCCCTGACGAGCGCTCGGACATATTCACGGTGCGCCCCAACGGGACCGACGGCAAGCGCCTCACGCGCTCGCACGACGTCGGACTGCCGATCTGGGCACCCTCCGGTCGTCGCATCGCCTACCAGCGGCCGGACGCGGTCTGGGTGATGAAGGCAGACGGGTCGGGCAAGAAGAAGGTGGCTGACGGCGACCTCGTCGGCTGGATGCCGTCGGGCAAGCAGATCCTGGTGGTGCGCAACATCTCCGGTGTGCCCGAGGGCACCGACCCGACCTGGGTGCTCCACACCCTCGCCACCGGCGAGGAGGAGTCGCTGCCGATCGACCTGCCGCTGGTCGCCGACCTCGAGGAGCCCTACGACAACTACGACGAGTGGAGCATCGCGGCGGCACCGACCTTGTCGCCGGACGGCGAGACGCTCGCCTTCGAGATGCTTCGCGACGACTACGCCGACGACGGCTACGACTACTACTTCGGCTCGTTCTTCACGATCCGACTCGACGGCACCGACCTGACCCGGGTCGGTCACTACACCTACAGCTTCGGCGGAGCGAGCTGGTCACCCGACTCCGACGAGATCGCCTACTGGGAGTCGGAGCCCCGCGCGTTCTGTGACGGGAGCATCAGGTCCTACCGCCTCAACGGCAACGTCGGCTCGGTGTCCTACTCCAAGGGCTGCCCCGAGGACCCCGACTGGTCACCCGACGGTCGCAAGATCGTGTTCACCAACGGGTCGCGCCTGCAGATCGTGAATCCGAACGGGACGCACCTGAAGACCGTGCTGCCGGCCAAGGAAGGCGTCTACCTCTACGCACCCGACTGGCGCAGGAAGCCGTAGCCGCCCTGGTCCGGCGGGGTGAGGTAGCGGCAGGTGTGGTGGGGCGCCAGCCCCAGGACGTCGTACCAGGAGAGCGCGGGGACGTTGTCGACCTCGACGTGCAGCCAGGCCGTGGTCGCGCCCTGCTCGGCGCCCCACCCGAGCAGCTCGGAGAGCACCGCGGTCGCCAGGCCCTGGCGACGGTGGGTGGATTCGACCTCGACGCCGTGGACCCCGATCCAGTCACCGTCGACGGCCGCCTCGCCGCGCGCGAGCACACCGCTGCCGTCGGAGACGGTCGCGACCGCGCGCGGCCCGGTGGCCGTCAGGTGGGCCAGGTCGGGCACCCGGCCGATCCGGCGTCGTACGGCCGAGACGCCGGCGAGACGCAGCTCGGCGTCGCCGGTCGGGTCGTGCTGCCATCCTGCGGCGGCGAACGCCTCGTCCTGGGCGGAGCCCGCCTCGACCTGGACGTACGTCGGCCGTCCGATCGTGTCGTAGAAGGACCTGACCTGGACCTCGGCCTCGGGGAAGGGGACGCCCGGGTCGCCGAAGGCGAGGCAGGAGTTGGCCCGCCGCCGGAGCCGGCCGACCGGTGCGGTGTCGGTGCGCAGCACCCAGTCGCCGAGCGGTCGTGTCGTGACGGTCGACCAGAGCGAGGCGGCGTGCAGCTCCGCGTCGCGCGACGAGACGCGCATCCGGACCGACGGCCGGGGCGGGACCGGCTTGCCGGACACGATGTCGGCGAGCGCGATCTCGACCGGATCGCCCGTCTCGGGTTGGACGACGCACCGGCCGTCGCCCCACGCCAGGCACACGCCGAGCAGGTCGGTGAGGGCCGGACCGCCGCTCGGACCGGTCTCGCCGCGGACCAGACGACGGACCACCACGCGCTGCCCGACGACGTGCGGCCCGAGGAGGTGCCGTCCCGTTTCCCGAGGGTCGTGCTCCGTCGTCACTCCCGGGATACTAGGCTGCGTGCCGACATGAAAACGTTTCGTGTCCGCATCCGCTCTGCAGTCATCAGGAGGATCCGGTGACCTACGTCATCTCCCAGCCCTGCGTCGACCTCAAGGACCGTGCTTGCGTCGACGAGTGTCCCGTCGACTGCATCTACGAGGGCAAGCGGATGCTCTACATCCACCCCGACGAGTGCGTCGACTGCGGCGCGTGCGAGCCGGTCTGCCCCGTCGAGGCGATCTTCTACGAGGACGACGTGCCGGAGGAGTGGAAGGACTACTACGACGCCAACGTCAAGTTCTTCGACGACCTCGGCTCGCCCGGCGGCGCGGCCAAGATGGGTGAGATCGACAAGGACCACGAGTTCATCGCGGCGCTCCCGCCGCAGAACCAGGACCACTGATCGACCCGGTGGCCCACCGGGTCTCCGCTCGGCTCCCCGACTTCCCGTGGGACCGGCTGACGTCGTACGCCGAGCAGGCGCGCGCGCACGCTGACGGCATCGTCGACCTCTCCGTCGGCACCCCTGTCGACCCGACCCCCGAGGTTGCCCAGGCGGCGCTCCGCGCGGCCGCCGACTCGCCGGGCTACCCGCTCACGATCGGCCTGGCCGAGACGCGGCAGGCCGCCGTCGACTGGTTCGCGCGCCGCCACGGCGTGACGGGCCTGGACATCGACCAGGTGCTGCCGGTCGTCGGCTCCAAGGAGCTGATCGCCTCCCTGCCGCTGCACCTCGGCGTGGGTCCGGGTGACCTCGTGGTCTTCCCCACGCTGGCCTACCCGACCTACGAGGTCGGCGCCGCGCTGGTCGGAGCGCGCACCCTGGCCACCGACGCGCTGACGGCGCTCGGGCCGGAGACGCCACGGCTGCTCTGGATCAACTCCCCGTCCAACCCGACCGGCCGGGTGCTCCCGAAGGAGCACCTGAAGAAGGTCGTCGACTGGTGCCGCGAGCGTGGCGTGCTCCTGGTGTCCGACGAGTGCTACATCGAGTGCTGCTGGGAGGCCGACGCCCTCTCGGTGCTGCACCCCGACGTCTGCGGGGGCAGCCACGAAGGCATCCTCGCCGTGCACTCGATGTCCAAGCGCAGCAACCTCGCGGGCTACCGCTGCGCCTTCGTCGCCGGCGACCGCGCGGTGGTGGCCGAGCTGCTGGCGGTGCGCAAGAACCTCGGGCTCCAGATGCCCGGTCCGCAGCAGCGGGTGCTGGCGGCGGTGCTCGCGGACGACGAGCACAGCCTGGAGCAGCACGCGCGCTACGCCGCCCGCCGCGCCACGCTCCGCGCCGCGCTCGAAGGCGCCGGTTTCACCATCGACCACTCCGAGGCTTCGCTCTACCTGTGGGCGACGCGCGGCCTGGACGGCCCCGACTGCTGGGCGACCGTCGCCGAGCTCGCCGAGCTCGGCATCCTGGTGGCTCCCGGTGCGTTCTACGGCGCCGCGGGATCGCGCCACGTGCGCGTGGCCTTCACGGCCACCGACGAGCGGGTCGCCGCGGCCGCAGCTCGGCTCGCGACCATGTCCTGAGGAGCTACCGTCGGCGCATGCGCCGGTTGCTCCTCGGGATCGTGCTGATCGTGCTGTGTGCCTGCGCCGCCTGTGACGACGGCGGCGACGGCGGCGACGGCAGGGGCGGCAGCGGCCCCGCTGCGGACCCGAGCGCCCCGGGTGACCTGCCGACCAGCGCCACGGAGCCGGCGGTCCCGCTGCCGGACGGCACCGAGCTGCGCTACGTGCTGCACGCCCCGCCACGGGCCGGCCGGCTCGGTCCGCTGCCGGTGGTGCTCGTCCTCCACGGCAATCCCGGGACACCCGAGACGATGGCCGAGGCGACCCGCTTCGACGCCCTGGCCGACCGGGAGGGCTTCCTCGTCGTCTACCCGGACAACTACGGCGGACCGGACGAGGTCCCCGCGCTGCTCGACCGGCTGGCCGAGGAGTGGAGGATCGACCAGCGGCGCATCTACGCCGCCGGTTTCTCCCGCGGCGCGACCGCCGTCTACGACCTCGCCCGCAGCCAGGCGGACCGGATTGCGGCGTTCGCACCGGTGAGCGGGGTGAGCGACAGCGGCTTCGACCTGCTGCGGGTGCCCTCGCTGATCACCTTCCAGGGCACTGCCGACGACCTCGCGCCGGGCTTCGCACCCGTCAACCGGCAGTGGGCGCGGGCGGCGGGCTGCCGCGCGGCGCCGGCTTCCGCCGTACGCCTTGGGGCGCGCAGGGCCCGCCTGACCGTCGAGCAGTGCGCCCGAGGGGCGGAGCACGTCGTGTACGCCGTCGAGCGGATGGGCCACGAGTGGCCCCGCCCGGCGACACGCCTGGTCTGGGACTTCTTCGTGGCCCACCCGCTCGACAGGTGAGGGACGGACGCGCTCAGCGGTGAGCCGTGATGGTGGGGCTGAAGTCCTTCTTGCACAGCGAGGTCCGCTTCACCTTGGCGTAGAACTTGCCCTCGGTGCCGGTGTTGCCGGTGTTCCAGCTGCCGTCCTCGTCGGCGGTGTCCATCGCGAAGCGGATGTCGTCGCCGCCGCCGCGGGTGCCGACCTGCTTGTAGACGATGACCGTGCGCCCGTCGACGCAGGATCCGAGGGTGCTGCTGACGTGGCCGGAGAGGTCGGTGCCCTCGGCCTGGATCGTCACGGTGGAGTGGGCCAGCGTGGTCGCGTGAGCGGCGCCGGGGGTGGCAGCGACCGCAGCGGCGGCAGCGAGGCCGAGGAGGGAGCCGGTGGCGGTGCGGAGGGCGATGGTCTTGGCGTTCATGGTCGTGCCTTTCGGGAGGGGGTCGGTGGTGTTGTGCCGTGTGGATGCAGCCCGACCGGCCCCGAGTTCCCGGATCCCCGAAAGTTTTCTCTACCCGTGCCGGCGGCTCACCCGAACACGTCGACGTGGACGTGGTCGCGGTGCTCGAGGATCTCGATCGACCCCGACCGCTCCGGAGGGTCGTAGTCGCGCCAGCCGTCGCGTCCGGCCGTCCAGATCCGGTCGTCGAAGATGACGGTGCGGATGTCGAGCCGGGCCGCGTTGCCGACGAGGTAGTGGGCCATCGCCCAGCCGCGGACGTTGTTGGACTCGTTGACCGGGCGGTAGAAGATGTCGATGGCGCGGCCCTCGTAGTGGGCCGATCCCTCCATGTGCCCGTCGGTCACCCCGCCCGGCGCGAAGCCGCCGAGGTCGAGGTCTCCGAAGCGCTCCAGGACGTCCTCGCGTACGGCGTCGGCACGCGCCGTGAGCCCCGAGTCGAGCAGGTCCTGATCGGCCGACGGCGCGCCGCCGTCGAGGTCGCAGGTGAAGCTGGCGGGGGAGTAGCCCGTCAGGGCGGACGCCAGGGCGCGGGCGTCCTCCTCGTGGTCGGCGTAGGCGCTCGGGTAGGCCGATCGCTGCACGTGCTGGGCCGCCTCGGTGATCTCCATGTCCTCGTAGCCGTCGACCTTGACGAGCGCGTCGTAGAAGGCGTTGGTGGCGTACTCGGGGTCCTGCAGCTGCTGCACGGTGCCCCAGCCCTGGGAGGGCCGCTGCTGGAACAGGCCGACGGAGTCCCGGTCGCCGTAGTCGATGTTGGTGAGCTTCGACTCCTGGAAGGCCGCCGCCAGGGCGATCGACACGGCGCGCGCGGGCAGCCCGCGCCGCACGCCGATCGCGGCGATCAGGGTCGCGTTCTCGGCCTGGTCCCCGGAGATCTCCACGTGGTGGCCGGCGACAGTGGCGCTGCAGTCACCGCTCGGGCCGGACACGATGTCGTCGACGGCGTGGAAGACCGCGAAGCCGACCGCCGCGACGATCGCGAGGGCGCCCAGCCCGACCACGATCGCGAATGCACGCCCCCTCATGCTCCGAGTGTCCGAGACGGGTGGTGAGGACCGAGGCGCGACGCGCGGTCAGTTGGCATGCAGGGCGGCGTTGAGGGTGATGCCCTCGCTGTGCCACGGCACCGCCTCGACCGCCCCGGACTGGCTGTTGCGGCGGAAGAGCACGTTGCTCGCGCCGGAGAGGTCGCGCGCCTTCATCACCCGCGGGTCGGCGCCCGGCACGTGCACGAGCACCTTGGTGCCGGCGGTGACGTAGCAACCGGCCTCGACGACGCAGTCGTCGCCGAGCGAGATGCCGACGCCGGCGTTGGCACCGAGCAGGCAACGCCGGCCGATCGAGACGACCTCCTTGCCACCGCCCGAGAGGGTGCCCATGATCGAGGCGCCGCCGCCCACGTCGGACCCGTCGCCCACGACGACTCCCGCGGAGATGCGGCCCTCGACCATCGACGCACCCAGGGTGCCGGCGTTGTAGTTCACGAAGCCCTCGTGCATCACGGTCGTGCCCTCGGCCAGGTGGGCGCCCAGGCGCACGCGGTCGGCATCGGCGATGCGGACGCCGGTCGGGAGCACGTAGTCGACCATGCGGGGGAACTTGTCGACGCCGTACACCGTGGCGTTGAGGCCGGCGCCCCGCAGCCGCGCGCGGGTCGTCTCGAAGCCGGCGACGGCGCAGGGTCCGGCGCTGGTCCACACCACGTTGCCGAGCAGCCCGAAGATGCCGTCGAGGTTGACCTCGTGAGGCTTCACGAGGCGGTGGGAGAGCAGGTGCAGCCGCAGCCACACGTCGGTCGCGGAGGCCGGCGACGCCGAGAGGTCGGCGATCTCGACGAGGGAGACCCGCTTCTCCACCGCGCGGACCTTGTCGCTGCCTTGGAGCGTCACGAGCTCGTCGGGCGCCTCGGCGCCGTCGGGCGCCTCGCCGAGCGCGGGCGCGGGGAACCAGGTGTCGAGCACCGAGTCGTCGGACGCGTAGGTCGTCAGGCCGTAGCCCCAAGCAGCAGTCACGTGTGCTGATTCTATGGGTACGCCGCCCGCCCCTGCCGTCGCCGTCGGTTAAGAACGTTGGGAAACCCCACGAACGGGGACAGGGGACCCTTACCGTCGGGCGGTGCCCCGACGCCTGCTCGCCCTCCTGGCCGCCCTCGCCTCGCCGCTCGTTCTCCCGGCAGCAGCGCAGGGCTGGCCCACGACGCCCCCGACGCTCTCGGCTCCGGGCGCCAACGCCGCTTCCCCGGTGACCGACGTTGGCCCCGGCGGCGACGCGGCGTTCGCGTGGCTGCGTCAGGACGCGGACGGGGACTGGCGGGTCCAGCTGCGGGTGCGCCGTGGCAGCACCGGTGACCTCGGCGCCACCCAGACGCTGTCCATGGCCGGCCGGGACGCCACGGCTCCTGCCGTGGCGGTCGACGGTGCCGGCCGCGCGATCGTCGTGTGGGGGCAGCACGACGGGGCGACGGGGGACTACATCGTGCTGGCGCGCGTCCGGGACGTCGACGGCACCTTGTCGACGTTCCGCTTCCTGAGTGCGGGGGTCGGCGCCGGAGCGGCCACGCGCGCCCCGGCCCCGGAGGTCGCCGTGGGACCGTCGGGCGACGCAGTGGTCGTGTGGCAGGCGTCGTTCGCCGGCACCTACCGCGTGGTCGCGCGCACGATCACGGCCGCCGGATCGGCGTCGGCGGAGTGGCAGTCGATGTCCCGCGACGGAGTCGCCGACGGGCCGCTCGCCCTCGCGGTGGACGGCGACGGCACCGCGGTGGTCGCGTGGACCCGTGCCGACGGCACGGACACCCGCGTGGAGGCCCGCACGCGCAGTGTCGACGGCGCGCTGGGCGCGCTCCGGGTCCTCACGCCGCAGGGGCAGGAGGCGAGCACGCCGGCCGTCGCGATCAGTCCCGACGGGCACGCCGTGGTCGCCTGGGCCCGCGAGAACGCCGACTACACCTCGCTCCACGCCCGCTTCCTGACGCTCGTCGGTGGCGGCAGCACCCTCGGGCCCGCCCGCCGCATCTCGCTCAACACCCATGACGTCGACGACGACGCGACCACCGGGTGGGGCGAGGTGGGGATCAGTGACAGCGGAAGGGCCGTGTTCGCGTGGCAGGAGGACAAGTTCTGCTGCGGCACGGAGGTCGTGCTGCGCGACATGGAGGCAGCCGGCGACCTCGGTCCGACCGACTACGCCCGCACCACGACGACCGCCCGTCAGCCGCACGTGGCCGTCGCTCCTACCGGTGCCGCCGTGGTGTCGTTCACCCAGCTCGACGAGACCTTCTGGGAGCGCATCGTGGTGCGGACGCGCTCGGTGTCCGGCCTGCTCGGACCGGCCCAGGTGGTGTCGGCCTTCGGACGGGACGCCTTCGACAACGACCTCGCGATGAACGACGCCGGCCTCGCCGCGGTCACCTGGCTCCGGGAGGACGGCACCTCGGAGCCCACCTGCTGCGACCGGGTCCAGTACGCCGTCGGGCCGTAGTCGCGCGTCGGACCTCCTGCTCGGCTGCCGCGAACGATCTGGTTGGCGATCGGTGGGGCCGACGCCGTACGCTGGGGACACAGGCGCTCGAGCCGTCATCAGCGGCGAGCCCCGGGAAGAACGGTTCCGCCGGCGCGGGGGGCCCAGTAGAACCCGGCGGGTAGGCCCGTCACAGCCGACAACGAGTGGTCCCGCAGGGGCAATCGAGGTGGTACCGCGGCGAGAGTCGTCCTCGGAGCAAGCAGCCGACGACAGACCCACCGCAGGAGACCTGAGCCGATGACCTATCCCAAGGTCGCCAACGACGCCACCGGCGTCCCGTCCGCGCCGCGCTTCCCCGACATCGAGGAGCGGGTGCTGGCCCACTGGGCCGAGGACGACACGTTCCGCGCGAGCGTCGAGCAGCGCGACGCCGGTCCCGGAGGCGCCAACGAGTTCGTGTTCTACGACGGCCCGCCCTTCGCCAACGGCCTGCCGCACTACGGCCACCTGCTCACCGGCTACGTCAAGGACATCGTGCCGCGCTACCAGACGATGCGCGGCAAGCGCGTCGAGCGCCGCTTCGGGTGGGACACCCACGGTCTGCCCGCCGAGCTCGAGGCGATGCGGCTCAACGGCATCAAGACCACCGACGAGATCGTCGAGATGGGCATCGACAAGTTCAACGACGCGTGCCGCGCGTCGGTGCTGAAGTACACCGGCGAGTGGCGCGAGTACGTCACCCGCCAGGCGCGCTGGGTCGACTTCGACAACGACTACAAGACCATGAACCCCGAGTTCATGGAGTCGGTGCTGTGGGCCTTCAAGAGCCTCTACGACAAGGGCCTGGTCTACGAGGGCTTCCGCGTGCTGCCCTACTGCTGGAACGACGAGACGCCGCTGTCCAACCACGAGCTGCGGATGGACGACGACGTCTACCAGGACCGGCAGGACCCCTCGGTCACGGTCGGCTTCCAGGTCACCTCCGAGGGCCCGTTCCTCGGTGCCAAGGTGCTCATCTGGACCACCACGCCGTGGACGCTGCCGAGCAACCTGGCGGTGATGGTCGGGTCCGACATCGACTACGTCGCGGTCGCCCACGAGGGCGAGCGGCTCGTGCTCGCCGAGGCCCGCCTGTCGGCGTACTCTCGCGAGCTCGGCGACGGGCCCGAGGTCGTCTGGCGCGGCAAGGGGGCCGAGCTGGTCGGGCTCACCTACGAGCCGCCCTTCTCCTACTTCGCCGGCCATGCCCACGCCTTCCGCGTCGTGGCGGCCGACGAGGCCGTCACGACCACCGACGGCACCGGCCTGGTCCACAGCGCCGGCGCGTTCGGCGAGGTCGACAAGGAGGTGACCGACCGGGAGGGGATCGAGCCGGTCATGCCGGTGGGCAAGGACGGACGGTTCACCCACCCCGTCGACGAGTACGCCGGCATGCTGGTCTTCGACGCGAACCTGCACATCATCGACCACCTCAAGGCGGCCACCCGGGGCGAGGCCGAGCACGGCGCGGTCACGCCCGGCACCGTGCTGGTGCGGCGCGAGACCTACACGCACTCCTACCCGCACTGCTGGCGGTGCCGCGAGCCCCTGATCTACAAGGGCGTCGAGTCCTGGTTCGTCGAGGTCACCGCCATCAAGCAGCGGATGCTGGAGCTCAACGAGCAGATCCGGTGGGTGCCCGAGCACATCAAGCACGGCCAGTTCGGCAAGTGGCTCGAGAACGCGCGTGACTGGTCGATCACCCGCAACCGGTTCTGGGGGAGCCCGGTGCCGGTGTGGAAGAGCGACGACCCGACCTACCCGCGGATCGACGTCTACGGCTCGTTCGAGGAGATCGAGCGTGACTTCGGCCGGCTGCCGCTCAACCAGGACGGTGAGCCCGACCTGCATCGCCCGTGGGTCGACGACCTCACGCGCCCCAACCCCGACGATCCGACCGGCCGGTCGACGATGCGCCGCGTCGCCGACGTGCTCGACGTGTGGTTCGACTCGGGCTCGATGAGCTTCGGCCAGGTGCACTACCCCTTCGACAACGCGGAGTGGTTCGAGCAGCACTTCCCGGCCGACTTCATCGTCGAGTACATCGGCCAGACCCGCGGCTGGTTCTACACGCTGCACATCCTGGCGACGGCGCTCTTCGACAAGCCGGCCTTCTCCTCCTGCATCAGCCACGGCATCGTGCTCGGCTCCGACGGCAACAAGATGTCGAAGTCGCTGCGCAACTACCCCGACGTCGCCGAGGTCTTCGACCGCGACGGCGCCGACGCGATGCGCTGGTTCCTGATGGCGTCGCCGATCCTGCGCGGCGGCAACCTGGTCGTGACCGAGCAGGGCATCCGCGACGCGGTCCGCCAGGTGATGATCCCGCTCTGGAACACCTGGTACTTCTTCTCGCTCTACGCCAACGCGGAGGGCTACGAGGCCGAGATCGGCAGCGCGGCGTCCGTGGGCTCCCGCGACCCCCTCGACCGCTACCTGCTCGCCAAGACCCGGCAGTACGTCGAGCGGCTCACCGCCGAGCTCGACGACTACGCGATCGCGGATGCCTGCGAGACGACGCGCGGCTTCCTCGACGTGCTGACCAACTGGTACGTCCGCCGCTCCCGCGAACGGTTCTGGGACGGCAAGGCGGAGGCGTTCGAGACCCTCGCCGCCGTGCTCGACGTGGTCTGCCGCGCGGTCGCGCCGCTGCTGCCGCTGACGACGGAGGAGGTCTGGCGCGGTCTGACCGGTGGCCGGTCCGTGCACCTGACCGACTGGCCCGACGCTTCGACGCTGCCCGGCGACGATGCGCTGGTCGCGGCGATGGACCAGGTGCGGGAGGTCTGCTCGGCCACCTCGGCACTGCGCAAGTCCGGCGGTCTGCGCAACCGGCTGCCGCTCGGCTCCCTCACGGTCGTCGTCGACGACCCGGCATCGCTCGCGGACTTCGCATCGATCGTGGCCGACGAGGTCAACGTCAAGGACGTGCGCCTGCTCGCGGCCGACTCGGCCGAGGCGGGCGCCTACGGCGTCTCCCAGCGGTTGACGGTGAACGCCCGCGTGGCGGGACCGCGCCTCGGGAAGGACGTGCAGACGGCCATCAAGGGCTCGAAGTCCGGCGACTGGGCCGTGGCCGAGGACGGCACGGTCACCTCGGGGGGGCTGGCGCTGGTCGAGGGGGAGTACACCCTCGAGACCGTCGTCGGGTCCGACACCGAGGGCACCGCCACGGGCATGCTGCCCGGCGGCGGGTTCGTGGTGCTCGACACCGTCGTGACGCCGGAGCTCGCCGAGGAGGGGGTCGCCCGCGACCTGGTGCGGGCGGTCCAGCAGGCCCGGCGCGACGCCGGTCTCGACGTGACCGACCGGATCGTCCTCATCCTGGGCGGCGCGCCCGCTGTGCTGGCGGCCGCCCGCGCGCACGAGGACCTCATCTCGAAGGAGACGCTCGCGACGACGTACCTCGTCGAGGCCTCGGCCACGGGCACCGGCGTGACGGTCGGCGACGGTGACCAGGCGATCGTGTCCGTCGTCCGCGCCTGACCCGTGACGGCGTCCTGATGAGCCCGGACGACCGCACGGTCGTCGTCGACTCGCTCGGCGTCGGCGTCGCGACCGGGGCGTACGGCGTCTCGTTCGGTGCCGTGGCGACGGCCTCCGGTCTCGACGTCTGGCAGGCGTGCGCGCTGTCGCTGCTCGTCTTCACGGGTGCGTCGCAGTTCGCCTTCGTCGGCGTCGTCGCGGCCGGCGGTGCCCCGCTCACCGGCTCGTTGACCGCGGTGCTGCTCGGCAGCCGCAACGCCTTCTACGGGGTGGCGCTCGCGCCGTCGCTGCGCCTGCGCGGATGGCGCCGGCTGCTGACCGCCCAGCTGGTCATCGACGAGTCGACGGCGATGGGGCTCGGCCAGGAGGACGCGCGCCGCACGCGGCTCGCCTTCCGGCTGACCGGGTGGTCGGTGTTCGTCCTCTGGAACCTGATGACGCTCGTGGGCGCCGTCGCGGGGGAGGCGCTCGGCGACCCCCGCACGTTCGGGCTCGACGCCGCCGTGGGCGGTGCGTTCCTCGCCCTGCTGTGGCCGCGGCTGACCGGCTGGCCGCAGCGCGCCGTCGCGATCACGGGCGCGGCGGGGGCGACCGGTCTCGTGCCGTGGACGCCTGCCGGTGTGCCGGTGATCGTCGGTGGCGCGGCGGCCGTCGTGGTCGGGCTCCTCCTCGCCCGGCGCAGGGGGACGGCCTCGTGAGCGCCCTGTGGGTGGCCGTCCTGGTCGCGGCCGCGGGCTGCTACCTGCTCAAGGTCGCCGGGCTGTCCGTCCCCCAACGGGTGCTGTCCCATCCCGTCGCCGAGCGGGTGGCCGACCTGATCCCGATCGGGCTGCTCGCCGCCCTCATCGCCGTCCAGGTGCTCGCCGACGGCGATGCGCTGGCGATCGACGCCCGGCTGCTCGGGCTCGCCGCCGCCGTGATGCTCCTGCTGCTGCGGGCTCCGTTCCTCGTCGTGGTCTTCGGGGCTGCGGCGGTCGCGGCTCTGGCCCGCCTGATTGGATGAGGGCATGCCGACGATCGACCTCACCGCTGACGCCGTCACCCTCACCCGGCAGCTCTGCGACATCGAGTCGGTGTCGCACGACGAGCGGGAGATCGCCGACGCCGTCGAGGCCGCCCTCCGGGGTCTGTCGCACCTCACCGTGGAGCGGCGGGGCAACACCGTCGTCGCGCGCACCGAGCTGAGCCGACCGAGCCGGGTGGTCATCGCCGGCCATCTCGACACGGTGCCGGTCAACGCGAACTTCCCGAGCCGGCTCGACGAGGGCACGGGCATCCTGCACGGGCTCGGCACCTGCGACATGAAGGGCGGCGACGCGGTCATCCTGCGTCTCGCGGCCACCGTCACCGAGCCGGTGCACGACCTCACCTTCGTGCTCTACGAGTGCGAGGAGATCGACTCGAGGTACAACGGGCTCCGGCTCCTCAGCGAGTCGGACCCGCACCTGCTCGAGGCGGACTTCGCGGTGCTCATGGAGCCCTCCAACGCGGTCGTCGAGGCCGGGTGCCAGGGCACCCTCCGCGTCGACGTCCGCACCACCGGGGAGCGCGCGCACTCCGCGCGCAGCTGGAGGGGGAGCAACGCGATCCACGCCGCGGCCGACGTGCTCGACCGGCTGCGGGCCTTCGAGGCGCGCAAGCCGGTGATCGACGGGCTGGAGTACCACGAGGGACTCAACGCGGTCGGCATCAGTGGTGGCGTCGCCGGCAACGTCATCCCCGACGAGTGCGTGGTGACCGTCAACTACCGGTTCGCGCCCGACCGGTCGGAGGAGGACGCGCTCGCCTTCGTGACCGACTTCTTCTCGCCGTACGACGTCACGCTGACCGACACGGCCCCGGGTGCGCTGCCGGGCCTCGACCGGCCCGCGGCGAAGGCGTTCATCGACGCCGTCGGAGGTGAGGTGAACCCGAAATTCGGGTGGACGGACGTTGCACGGTTCACGACGCTCGGCGTGCCTGCGGTCAACTTCGGACCGGGCGACCCGATGCTGGCGCACAAGCAGGACGAGCACGTGCCGGTCGCGCAGGTCCAGCGCTGCGAGGACCAGCTGCGGGCTTGGCTCACGTCCGGCTCCGTCGAGAAGGGGAGTGGCGAGTGAAGGCGAAGTTCAAGGGCCCGGTCATCCAGCGCCGGTCGCAGATCGACGGGTCGACCACCGACCAGCGACTGCTCGACTCGCGCGGGCCGACCGACTGGGTGCACACCGACCCGTGGCGGGTGCTGCGCATCCAGTCCGAGTTCGTCGAGGGCTTCGGCACGCTCGCCGAGCTGGGTGCGGCGATCGCCGTCTTCGGCTCGGCCCGCACGCCGGAGGACGACCCGGCCTATGCCCAGGGCATCGAGGTGGGCCGCAAGCTCGTCGAGGCCGGCTTCGCGGTGATCACCGGTGGTGGTCCGGGCGCCATGGAGGCGGCCAACCGCGGCGCGAGCGAGGCGGGCGGCGCCAGTGTCGGGCTCGGCGTCGAGCTGCCCTTCGAGGCGGGCCTCAACGAGTGGGTCGACGTCGGGATGGTGTTCCGCTACTTCTTCGTGCGCAAGACGATGTTCGTGAAGTACTCCCAGGGCTTCATCGTGCTGCCCGGCGGCATCGGCACACTGGACGAGATGTTCGAGGCGGTCACCCTGGCGCAGACCCAGAAGGTCACCGAGTTCCCCGTGGTGCTGCTCGGGGTCGACTACTGGTCGGGCCTGATGGACTGGCTGAAGGGCACGATCATGGAGACCGGGAAGATCGCCCAGTCCGACATCGACCGGATGGTGGTCACCGACGACGTCGACGAGGCCATCGCGCTGATGACGGCCGCGCGCGGCCGGCACAGCTGAGGAGAGCAGGTGCCCGAGACGATGATGTGGGTCTTCGCGGTGCTCATCGTGCTCGCGATGGGCGGGATCGCCCTGCTGGCCGCCGGCCGCGGTGAGCCGATGAAGCCGGCGTACGACGACCGTCCCGACGCGCGCGTCCCCGCTGACCGTCCGCTCGAGCCGGAGGACCTGCGCCGCGTGCGCTTCTCCCTGGCCCTGCGGGGCTACCGGATGTCGGAGGTCGACGCCCTCCTCGCGCGCCTCGCCGCGGAGCAGGAGCGCCGCTCCGCACCCGAGCAGCCGGGCGGTCGGGACGTCGAGTGAAGACCTTGGCTGCGCAGTGCCGGAGGCATGCGCGATAATGAGTGCAGCGATGCCCGCGCGGAGCGGGTGCTCACGATCAGATGGGAAGAGGGGTGCCGCATGGCGGCGATGAAGCCTCGGACCGGCGACGGTCCACTGGAGGTCACCAAGGAGGGCCGGGGCATCGTCATGCGTGTCCCGCTCGAGGGCGGCGGCCGCCTGGTCGTCGAGCTCAACGCCGAAGAGGCGGGCGCCCTCGGTGACGCGCTCAAGAACGTCGTCGGGTGACCGACACGGTTCTCCCCAGCCAGGTTTCACCCCCTGAGTTCGCGCTGAGCGAGCTCCCCCCTGCGGCCATCGTCGGGGCCGACGTGGTCGCGGTCCCGGTCCTTCCCGCTCCCCCCGCCGACGAGCCGGGCGTGCTGCTCGGTCCCGGCGCGGCCGAGCTCGAGGACGCGCTCGGGATCGAGCTCCTCGACGTCGCCGAGCTGAGCCGGATGACAGGCGCGGTCGGCGAGGTCGTCGAGCTGCCGGTGCCGACCGGCATCGCGAGCAACCCCGCACTGCGGCTGGTGCTCCTCGTCGGTGTCGGGGCGGCCCGCCCGATCGACGTCCGTCGCGCCGGCGCGGCGCTGGCCCGTGCCGCGCGCGATCGCGACGCTGTCGCCACCTCCCTCCCCGCGGTCGCACCCGACGGCGCCGACGTGCCCGGGTCCGAGGCGCTGGAGGCCTTCGTCGCCGGCACCATGCTGGGCTCCTTCCTGTTCCACTGGCGATCGGACGGTCCCGGGCACCGGCCGGTCCGGCAGGTCGTCGTCGCCACGGCGCCGGGGGCGCTGACCAGCGACCAGCCGGCGCTCGCCCGCGCGGTCGCTGTCGGCGGTGCCGGCTGGCGCTCGCGGATGCTCGCGACGGTGCCGAGCAACCTCAAGAACCCCGCCTGGCTCGCCGCCCAGGCCGTCTCGATCGCCGCCGCGGCCGGTCTCGAGGTCAGGGTCTGGGACGAGGTCGAGCTCGAGGACGAGGGCTTCGGCGGCATCGTCGGCGTCGGACGCGGTTCGGCCACGCCGCCCCGGCTGATCCGCCTCGACTACCGCCCCGACGGCGTGTCCGCGCGTGCGGCCAAGAAGCTGCCGCACCTGGTGCTCGTGGGCAAGGGCATCACGTTCGACACCGGCGGGCTGTCGATCAAGCCGGGCGCGAGCATGGCCTCGATGAAGCGCGACATGACCGGCGGCGCGGTCGTCCTGGCGACCATGGCTGCGCTCGCCGACGTCGGGTGCCCGATCCGGGTCACCGGCCTGGTCCCGGCCGCCGAGAACGCGATCTCCGGCTCGGCCATCCGGCCCGGCGACGTCCTGCGGCACTGGGGCGGGCGCACCACCGAGGTCACCAACACCGACGCCGAGGGCCGCCTGGTCCTCGCCGACGCGTTGGCGTACGCCGCCGCCGAGCTCGAGCCGACCGTCCTGGTCGACGTCGCCACGCTGACCGGCGCGATGAAGGTCGCGCTGGGCCAGCAGGTCGGCGGCTTCTTCGCCACCGACGACGCCCTGGCCGCCTCGCTGAGCGCTGCGGGGGAGCGGGCCGGTGAGCCGTTGTGGCGCTTCCCGCTCTTCGCGGGCTACGAGGACCGGATCGCGTCCAAGGTGGCCGACGCCGACAACGCCGGCGGCAGCCCCGGCGCGATCACGGCCGCGCTCTTCCTGCAGCACTTCACCGGCGGCCTGCCGTGGGCCCACCTCGACATCGCCTCGGTCGGCGACGTCGAGAAGGACCTCCACGAGTGGACCGTCGGTCCGTCCGGATTCGGCGCACGCCTGCTGCTCACCTGGCTCGGCCAGGACGAGCCGCTCGCCGGCATCACCCACGACTGAGGAGAACCATGAAGGGTCTGACCGTCCGCTGGTCGCTCGCCGACGCACCCGAGGGGGTGGAGGAGCAGCTGGCGTCGTACGTCGCCGACACCTCCCACGCCCGCTTCACCGGCATGGAGGGCCTGGCCTACAAGACCTGGCGGATGGTGCCCGGCCAGTGGTTCGAGGGCTGCTACGTCTTCGCCGACGACGCCGCGCGCGCTGCCTTCCAGGAGACCTTCACCGCCGGCGCGGCCGAGTCGCCCGGCTCCCAGATCATCGGCAGCTCGCCGGTCCTCATCGAGCCGTGCGAGATCGTGGCGATCGCGGAAGGTGCTGCCGGCTTCACCGCCGCGCCCCACGCCTGACGCGGGGAGCGCACGGGGCTGCTCAGGCGTCGGCCTCGGGGACCCATTCCTTCTTGGCGAGCAGCAGCCCGTCGCCGACCGGCAGCAGCAGCGGCACCAGGCCGTCGGTCGCG
Source organism: Nocardioides candidus (assembly GCF_041321175.1). Lineage (NCBI taxonomy): Bacteria > Bacillati > Actinomycetota > Actinomycetes > Propionibacteriales > Nocardioidaceae > Nocardioides > Nocardioides candidus. The sequence goes on from NZ_JBGGWC010000001.1 coordinate 1,563,167, forward strand.
GCCACCTCCTGGACGAGCGAGCGGATCGCGACGGTCTCGTCGTCGCGCTGGGAGGGGTCGGCGACCCGGTCGTGCCAGAGCGCGTTGTCGAACGCGACGACCCCGCCCGGGCGGAGCAGGCGCAGCGCCTCGGACAGGTAGGCGCCGTACTCCCGCTTGTCGCCGTCGGCGAAGACGATGTCGTAGTGGCCGTCGGTCAGGCGGGGGAGCACGTCGAGGGCACGACCGGCGATCGTGCGCACCCGCTGCGGGGCGACGCCCTCGTCCTTGAACGACTCGCGGGCCAGGCGCTGGTGCTCGGCCTCGACGTCGACGGTCGTCAGGACGCCGTCGGAGCGCATGCCGCGCAGGAGGTAGAGGCCGGAGACGCCGGCGCCGGTGCCGATCTCGACGACGGCGCGGGCGTCGAGCACGGAGGCCACGAAGCGGAGCGCGGCCCCGGCTCCGGAGCCCACCGCGACTGCGCCGACCTCCTGCGCGCGGGCGCGCGCGCCGGTGAGGACGTCGTCCTCGGGCACGTAGGTCTCGGCGTAGCTCCAGCTGCTCGGGCTGATCGGGTCCACGGGGTCACCGTAACGGTGATCCGGCCCGGTTCCCGGGAGCCGGGCCGGGTAGTGCCGAGGTGGAACATCGGGCTCCGGTCGTTCGTTGAACCGGACGTCGCGGTCCTCAGGGACTCGTGGAGCCTTTCACAGGGATTCCTCAGGCCGCGGGCGTAGCGTCGGCGATCCGAGGGAGGCAGCACCCAGGTGCGAAGGGCGGCAGGCATGAGCGTGGAGCGAGCGGTGGAGGAGCCGGCGAGCGACCCGGTCGCCGGTGTCATGGACACCAGCGACTGGGAGTCGATCGTCGAGCAGCACTCCGACCGCGTCTTCCGCCTCGCCCTGCGGCTGACGGGCAACCGTCACGACGCCGAGGACCTGACCCAGGAGGTCTTCGTCCGGGTGTTCCGCTCGCTGCACACCTACCAGCCCGGCACGTTCGAGGGCTGGCTGCACAGGATCACGACCAACCTCTTCCTCGACCAGGCCAGGCGCCGGCAGCGGATCCGCTTCGACGCGCTTTCCGAGGAGCGCGCCGCGCGGCTCGCGAGCGCCGCTGCCGGCCCCGACCTGGCCTACGCCGACCGCACCTTCGACGACGACGTGGAGGCTGCCCTGGCAGCCCTCCCGCCGGACTTCCGCGCCGCGGTCGTGCTCTGCGACATCGAGGGCCTCGCCTACGAGGAGATCGCCGAGATCCTCGGCGCCAAGCTCGGCACGGTGCGATCACGCATCCACCGTGGTCGCGCCATGCTCCGGGCCGCCCTGGCCCACCGCGCCCCGAAGGGCGACCGCACCCGCTACGCAGGTCCCGCGCCGGCCGTGACCCCGCTGGCCTCGACGTGATCGGGCACCTCGGTGCGCGGGTGAGCGCACTCCTCGACGGACAGCTGTCGGCCGCGGAGGCGGAGGAGGCGTGGGAGCACGTCTACTCCTGCCACGCCTGCCGCGACCTCGTCGAGCGCGAGGGCTGGATCAAGACCCGCCTCGCCGGGCTGTCGTGCGGTGAGCGGTCGGCCTCGGCCGACCTCAAGGGATCCCTGCTCAACCTGACTCCGGGTGAGCGCATCCTCGCCGAGGCGAACCACGGCGGCAGCACCGTGCGCCGCGGCGTCGGTGTCGCCGTGCTCGGTGGCGGGGCGCTGGGCGCGGCGATGGTCGGCGTGCTCGCCTTCGGGCTCACCGGCGCACCGCCGGTCAACCGGCCGCCGTCGTCCCGCATCGAGACACCGGCGGTGAGTGACGGCGCCGACGACGCGGGCGACCTGCGCGACCCGAGACAGGGCATCGTGCCGCTGCGCGCGAGCAACCCCGCCGCGGTGCTCGACGACCTGAGCGGTCACAGCCAGCCGGTCGCCGCGGCCGTGCCCGCGTGGGTCCAGCACTGGATGCCGTAGACACCTCGTCCGAGGCTCAGGGTGCATCGGCGATGATGGTCCCGTGAACGACCGACCCGACCAGGACCCCGACGACGGACGCTGGGCGCCGCCGAGCGGCGACGCGTCGGCGTCGGTCCCCGCCTCGGCCCCCGACGCCACACCCGACCCTGTCCCGGCGGCCTACCCGCCGCCCCCGCCTCCGCCGCCGTCGTCCGCACCGTTCGAGACGCAGTCGTTCGAGCCGGTCGCGGTCCCGCCGCCGGGCCCCGCTGCGCCCTCGCCGCAAGCGCGTCCCGAGCGGGCCCGCACGTCCGGCTGGGTCTGGCCGCTCGTCGCCGTCGTCGCGCTCGTCGTCGGTGTCATGGGCGGGGTCGCCGGCGGCGTCGGCTACGCGCACTGGCACGACGACGACACCTCCTCGTCGGGCGGCACCACCACGGTCGGCTTCGACGACGCCGACCTCACCACCGCCCCGCCGCTCCAGAAGCCGGGCTCGGTCGCCCGTGTGGCGCAGGAGGTGCTGCCGAGCACGGTGCAGATCCTGGCGGAGTACGAGGGCGTCGAGGCCGGCGCCACCGGCTCCGGGTTCGTGCTCGACGACAAGGGAAACGTGGTCACCAACAACCACGTGGTGGCCGACGCGGCCGAGAACGACGGTCCGATCCAGGTGGTCGACCAGGACGGCAACGAGCACGACGCGACGGTCGTCGGCCGGAGCCCGGTCTACGACATCGCCGTGCTCCACGTGGCCGACTCCTCGGCGCTGAAGCCGGCGTCCCTCGGACGTTCGCAGAACCTCCGCGTGGGTGAGCCGGTCGTCGCGATCGGTGCCCCGCTCGGCCTCAGCTCGACGGTCACCTCCGGCATCGTGAGCGCGCTGAACCGCCCGGTCACGACCGGGAGCACGGCCGACGACTCGTCGTACATCAACGCGGTGCAGACCGACGCGGCCATCAACCCCGGCAACTCGGGCGGACCGCTCGTCAACCTGCAGGGTCAGGTGGTCGGGGTGAACTCCGCGATCGCGACCAACGGCGGCGGCAGCTTCGACGAGGAGGCCGGCAACATCGGCGTCGGGTTCGCCATCCCGGTGGAGCAGGTCGTGGTGACGGCCGAGCAGATCCTCAAGACCGGCGAGGCGAAGTACCCCGTCATCGGCGCGCGGGTGCAGACCGGCGGCCCGGCGCAGTACGACGGCGCCACCGTCGACGAGGTGCTGAAGGACTCGCCCGCCCAGGACGCCGGGCTCAAGAACGGCGACCTCATCACGGCCGTCAACGGCGCCCGGGTCACCGACGGCATCGCGCTCATCGTCGCGATCCGCACCCACCAGCCCGGCGACACGATCGAGTTCACGGTCGAGCGGGACGGCTCGGAGAGGAAGCTCGACGTCACCCTCGACGGCGAGGTCGGCTGACGCCTGCCCTCCCGGCGGGTCAGTCGGACAGGTCGGAGTCGACGAAGGGGTGCGTCTCGACGTATTCCTGCGTCTGCTTGTAGGCGCCCGCGATGTAGTCCTCGAGCCGGTCGGCCTCGACCCGCCACTGGCCGCGGCCGCCGATCTTGATCGCGGGGAGCTCGCCGCGCCGCACCATCGCGTAGACCTGGGCGCTCGAGGTGTTGAGCACCTCGGCCACGTCGGCGAGGGTGAGGAAGCGCGGGGTCGCGGCCATGCCCACCATCGTCGCACCCGCCCCCGACGCTACGCAGCACCGCCCCGCAGGAGCTGTGGACGGCAGGGTGGCGATCCTTGGTGTCCCCCTGCATCATGTGCTCGTGTCCAGTCTCGGGAAACCGGGCACGTCCGCTCCTGCCGTCGCCGTCCGCGCGACGCGAGCAGGGTGGCGTGACCCGCGGTTGTGGATCGGCCTGCTCATCGTGGCCGGCTCGGTGGTCCTCGGCGCACGCGTGATGGCGGCCGCCGACGACACGGTGTCGGTGTGGGAGGTGGTCGACGACCACGGCGCCGGGTCGACGCTCGGCGGCGACGACGTGGTGGCCGTGCGGGTGCGCTTCAGCGGCGGGGGTGACCTCGACCGCTACGTGACCGCCGACGATCCGCTGCCCGACGGCATCGTGCTGACCCGCGGCGTCGGCGGTGGCGAGCTGCTGCCCGCGGCCGCCGTCGGCTCCAGCGACGACGTCACGACCGTGCGGGTGCCGCTCGACCTCGAGCCGACCCGGGTGCCTCCGTCGGTGGCGCCGGGGTCGGTCGTCGACGTGTACGTCGGCGGCACGTCGAGGCGCGGCACCGGCCCCGGGCCCGTGCTGTCCGCCGTCACGGTGGTCGCCGCGCCGCCGGCGGAGGAGAGCTTCGCGGTCACCGGCACCCGCCAGCTGGTGCTCGCCGTCGACGACGACGCCGTGGCACCCTTCCTGTCCGTCCTCGACCACCTCGACCAGCCCGTGGTCCGGGTCGTCCAGCGTTCGTGAGGTCGCGGTCGTGATCGTGACCCTGCTGGTGTCGACGGGGGCCGAGTGGGAGGCCGCCGCGCTCGGCGCGCTCAGTGCCCACCCGGGCATCGTGGTGCTCAAGCGCTGCGTCGACGTCGACGACCTCCTGGCCGCCGCCAGCGCCGGCCAGGCGCAGGTCGCGGTCCTCGGCGCCGAGCTCGCCGGGCTGGACGCCCCGGTCGTCGACCAGCTGCGGACCTACGGTGTCCGGGTCGTCGCCGTGACGGCCGATGCCGATGTGGCCCCCGCCCACGCGCACCGCATCGGGATCGACGGCGTCGTGGCCGCCGACCGGGTGGACGAGCTGCCCGACGCGGTGCTCACCGAGCCGCGACCGGCCCTGCTCGCCGAGCCGACGGGCCCGCCACCGCCGCCGTCGCCGGGTGGAGGCGCCGGCTGCGGCCGGGTGATCGCGGTCTGGGGTCCCGGCGGCGCCCCCGGACGCACGACGCTCGCCAGCGCGCTGGCTGCCGAGCTGGCCCGCCGGCACCTCGCCACCGTGCTCGTCGACGCCGACCCCTACGGCGGCGCGGTCGCGCAGCAGCTCGGTGTGCTCGACGAGGTGTCGGGGCTGCTGGCCGCTGCCCGGCTGGTGACCGCAGGCACGCTGCCCGAACGGATCGCGACCGTGCAGCGCCGGCTCTCCGCCGACCTCACCGTGATCACCGGTCTGCCCCGTCCCGACCGCTGGCCCGAGGTCCGGCCGGGCGCGTTGACCGCCGTCGTGGAGCGGGCACGCGACGGCGCACAGGTCGTCATCGACACCGGGTTCAGCCTCGAGCGCGACCCGACCGCCGACCTGGCCGCACGTCCGGAGCGCAACGGCCTGACCGTCGAGGCGCTTGAGGCCGCCGACGACGTCCTGCTCGTGGGTGCGGCCGATCCCGTCGGCCTCGCACGGCTGGCACGGGGGATGACCGAGCTCCGCGAGGTGCTCCCGGCCCTCGTCCCCCGGGTCGTGGTCAACCGGATGCGACCCTCCCTCGGCTGGCGCGAGGCCGACGTCACCGCCATGCTGGCCGGCTTCGGCGCGACGGCCGGCGTGCACTTCCTGCCCGACGACCAGCCGGCCGTCGACCGGGCCCTGGTCGCCGGCCGCACGCTGGTCGAGTCGGGGGAGTCGCCCCTCACCCGGGCCGTCGGCGCCCTGCTCGACGCGATGGCCGGGAGCCCGGTCAGGCGCTGAACAGCAGGTAGAGCCCGCCGGCCGTGAAGGCGACCATCGCCGCCAGGAGCGGCAGCTGGCCGGTGATCTGGTGCCTCCTCGGCAACAGTGCGATCGCCCGGTCGTGCGCGACCACCGCGGCCGCCACGTGGCCGACCACCACCGCGCCCACCTTGATGGTCGCGAGCAGGCTCGGGTGGTAGGAGAACCAGTACGTCGGCTGCAGGCTGGCCGTGCCGAGGATGTCCCACCCCTTGCCGAGCGGGTCGCTGGCCCGGGCGAGCGTCTGGGTGCCGACGTCGATGAAGAGCGTCAGGTAGTGGGCGATCACGTAGGCCGCCACGATCGGGACGATCGAGTGCGCGAGGCGGCGGGGGAGCTCGGAGCGTGGGTGGGCCAAGGGCTCGAGCCGGACCCAACGCCACGGCCGCCGGTCGGCGTGGAGCGCGATGCCTGCGCACATGCTGCCGAGCGCGAAGATCAGTCCCGCGGTGAGGACGAAGGCGAGCAGGCCGAAGTTGTTGATGGTGAAGCCGGTGATCGACGCCGCCTGGATCCGGCCGATCCAGAAGGTCGACTCGCGGAACGAGTCGAACGCCGTGCTGCCGAACAGCACGGCGACCACCCCGACCAGGCCGGGCTTGGAGGGGATCTGCGCCACGCCGGCCAGCGGGCTCCGGAAGATGAAGCGCCCCTCGGGGTCACGGCCGAGCACCGACAGCGACCCGACGAGCGATGAGAACACCTCGAAGGGGTCGGCGTGCTCGTAGAACCGGGAGCCGAAGACGGCGCCGCCGATGAGCATGACCGCGACGTAGATCGCGCACCACAGCCGCACCGTGCCGAGGTCGGTGGGGGTCTTGTCGACCAGCTCCATCCACACGAACGCGTAGAGGCCGACCGCCGCCGGCCAGTAGCCGAGGCGGACCGGGTAGTCACGGACGCCGAGCTCGGGGTCGCCGCCGGAGATCCTCGCGAGAGCGGCGTTGATGGTGCGGACCGGGCTGATCGCGCGGTAGACCGGGCCGAAGAGGAGGGAGGCGAACATGACGCCGACCCACAGCCACACGTAGACGACGCCGAAGAACGGGTTCGTGAGCTGGTTCTGGCCGAAGACGGCGGTGAACGCGGCGTAGAGGAACCCGATCATCCCGACCAGGCGCAGGGCGACCAGGCCGAAGGTGACCGGCGTGGGCCGCCGGTGGGGGGACTCGACGACCTCGCCCGAGCCGGGGTCGGTGGCCGCCTCGAGGCCGGTGGCGTAGCGGGGCGTGCGCCACGCCACCACCAGGACGGTGAACGAGACGACGAGCGCAGCGACGGCACCCGAGATCGCCAGCCCGAGCGAGATCGGCAGGTCGGCCTGACCGCCGATGCCGTGGGCCTCGATCACCCCGGGGGTCACTTCACCTCGAGCTGGACGATCACCTTGTCCAGGGTGTGCGACTCGACGACGACGATGCCCGGCCGGTCGATCTGGAACTCCGGGAGGTCGGTCGTGCCGGCGTCGTACTCGAACTCGTGCTCGGGGTCGGAGTGCACGTGGATCTCGCCGGGCTCGTCGGCGGTCACCTTCAGGTCGATCGGCTGGCCGGGCGAGACGTCGACGCGGTCGCCGCTCGGCGTCACGTCGCCGTCCTTGAAGGTGATGTCGACGACGACGGGCTTCTCGTCGGAGCCGCCGGTGTCCTTCTTCCCACCGTCATCGGTGCTGCACGCCGTCAGGCCTGCTCCCGTGATGACCGCGAGTGCGATCCACCGCGCCGTCGTAGCCCTCATCGTGCTCCTCCTGATGTCAGGTCAGCGTGCGCCGCACGCGGACGGATGCCGTCCTGGCTCCTGTCCTCTGACAGAATCTCTCACGCAAACAAGTCGGGGGACTTGAGGGGGTCACCAGCGGAAAGTGGGGTTACGGCCGTGGTCGATCGGGTGACGACGCGCGACCTCGCCTTCCTGACGGCCGAGACGCCGCAGACGCCGCTCCACAACGCCACGATCGAGATCTTCGACCCGGGTGACTCGGGGTTCGACTACAGCCGCCTCGTCGAGCTGATCCGTGACCGGATCGCCTTCGTCCCGCGCTACCGCCAGCGCGTCCAGGTAGTGCCCGGCCACATCGCCGCGCCGCTCTGGGTGGACGACGAGAACTTCGACCTCGGCTTCCACGTGCGGCGCTCGGCGCTGCCACGGCCCGGTACGTCGGCCCAGCTGCTGGAGCTCGCGTCGCGGATCGTGTCGCGCCCGCTCGACCGCAACCGGCCGCTGTGGGAGATCTACTTCGTCGAGGGTCTCGAGGAGGGCCGCGTCGCGGTGCTCTCCAAGACCCACCAGGCGCTCGTCGACGGCGTCCACACCGTCGACCTGGGTCAGCTGCTGCTCGACACCCAGCCGACGCCGCGGGAGTTCGAGCCCGATGACTGGCAGCCCCGGCACGCCCCGGCGCCCGGCGCACTCGTGGCGGGTGCGGTGCGCGACGCGCTCACCGACGGGCAGACGGTCGTCAACACGGTGCGCGGCACCTCGCGTGCGGTGAGCCGCGCCGTCGAGACCCGCACGAAGCGGGCGCGCAACGTCGCGGGGGCGCTGATGGGACGGCGGCCCAAGTCGCGCGGCGTGATCAGCGGCGAGCTGTCCCAGCAGCGCCGGGTGGTCACGGTCCAGACCCGCCTCAGCGACTACCGGAAGGTGCGGCAGGCCCACGGCGGCACGGTCAACGACGTGATCCTCGCGACCGTGACCGGCGGTCTGCGGGCCTGGCTGATGACCCGCGCCGAGTCCATGGGCGGCATCCGACAGGTGCGGGCCGTCGTGCCGGTCTCCGTCATCGACGAGGAGCTCGAGGCGACCTCGCTGGGGAGCCAGATCGCGGCCCACTTCGTCGACCTCCCGGTCGGCGAGGCCAGTCCCGTGGTGCGGCTGCACCAGGTCTCCTACTCCTTCCAGGCCCACAAGGAGACCGGGCGCAGCGTGGCAGCCAACCGGCTCGCCGGCGTCGCGGGGTTCGCGCCCACCACCTTCCACGCGATCGGCTCGCGGGTCGCCGCCGACGAGCTGCGCCGCGGCTACCAGCTCTCGGTGACCAACGTCCCCGGCCCGCAGACCCCGCTCTACGCCGCCGGTGCGGAGATGCTCGCGAGCTACCCGGTCGCCCCGCTCGTACAGGGGCACCCGCTCGTGCTGAGCGTGACGTCGTACAACGGCGGGGTGTTCTACGGCATCACCGCCGACCGCGACCTGGTGCCCGACGCGGACCTGCTCGGCCTGTGCCTGCGCGAGGCCCTCGACGAGCTGCTCGACGTGTCGTCGACGGGCCGGCAGCGCGCTCCGCGCGGACGTCGTACGACGTCGGGCCAGCCCAAGCCGAAGCGCTGATCCTCGAGGTGACCGGGCGGTAGCCGCGCGGGTTGGGTCCTCCCCCTTTTGTCTGACAACATCGGGAGCATGGACGCGATCACGTTCCCGCCGACCCCTGTCAACGAGCCGAACCTGACCTACGCCCCCGGCAGTGCCGAGCGCGACGCGCTCGCCGCGGAGATCGAGCGTCAGGAGGCGACCGAGCACCGGATGGACGCCTACATCGGCGGGGAGTGGGTCGCCGGCGGCGGGGCCGAGATCCAGGTCGTGCAGCCGCACGACCACGCCCACGTACTCGGCGTGCTGAAGAACTCGACGGCCGCCGACGCCCAGCGTGCGGTCGACGCGGCGACCGAGGCCGCGCCCGCGTGGCGGGGGATGCCCTTCGACGAGCGCTGCGCGATCCTGCTCAAGGCCGCGGAGCTGCTGGCCGGGCCGTGGCGCCAGCGGCTCAACGCCGCGACCGTGCTGGGCCAGTCGAAGACGGCCTTCCAGGCCGAGATCGACGCTGCGTGCGAGCTCATCGACTTCTGGCGCTTCAACGTGCACTACGCGAAGCAGATCCTCACCGACCAGCCGATCGCCAACAGCCCGGGCATCTGGAACCGCACCGACCACCGCCCGCTCGAGGGTTTCGTCTACGCGATCACGCCGTTCAACTTCACCGCGATCGCCGGCAACCTGCCGACCGCACCTGCGCTGATGGGCAACACCGTCATCTGGAAGCCCAGCCCCACCCAGCAGCACGCCGCGTCGCTGACGATGGAGCTGCTGATCGAGGCCGGCATGCCGCCGGGCGTGATCAACATGCTCCCCGGCGACGGCCTGGAGGTCTCCGAGGTCGCGCTGGCCCACCCCGACCTGGCCGGCATCCACTTCACCGGCTCGACGCCGACCTTCCAGCGGCTGTGGCAGTCCGTGGGCGCCAACCTGCCGCGCTACCGGACCTATCCCCGCCTGGTGGGGGAGACCGGTGGCAAGGACTTCGTCATCGCCCACCCGAGCGCCGACCCGGCCGTGCTGACCACGGCGCTGATCCGGGGCTCCTTCGAGTTCTCGGGCCAGAAGTGCTCGGCGGCCTCGCGCGCCTACGTCCCGCGCTCGGTGTGGGAGCGGATGGGCGACGACCTCGTCGCCAAGACCGAGGCGCTCTCGATGGGCGACCCGACGGACTTCTCCCACTTCCTCGGCGCGGTCATCGACGACCGCGCCTTCGCCAAGCACACCCAGGCGATCGAGCGGGCCAAGGCGACCCCGGGCCTGCAGGTCGTGGCGGGCGGCACCACCGACGACAGCGTGGGCTACTTCGTGCGGCCCACGATCGTGGTCGCCGACGACCCGACCGACGAGATGTTCTCCACCGAGTACTTCGGGCCCATCCTCGTCGTCCACGTCTACGACGACGCCGACTTCGAGAAGGTCGTGCTGCAGGCGGAGTCGGCGGCGCCGTACGCCCTGACGGGTGCGATCATCGCCCAGGACCGGGCCGCGATCCGGTGGGCGCGGATGACGCTGCGCTTCGCCGCGGGCAACTTCTACATCAACGACAAGCCGACCGGTGCCGTGGTCGGGCAGCAGCCCTTCGGCGGCGGGCGCGCTTCCGGCACCAACGACAAGGCCGGTGCGGCCGTCAACCTCCTGCGCTGGACCTCGCCGCGCTCCATCAAGGAGACCCTCAACCCCCCGACGGACCACGCGTACCCCTACATGGGCTGAGCATCTCGGCGGTGAGGTGCGCGATCAGTGAGGGTCGGCACCCCTGAGAGACTGGGTCACGTGATCCCCTGGCACCTCGGCACCCTGCACCCGTTCGAGCAGGTCCTGACGATCGTGCTCGCGTTCGGCCCGTTCATCCTGCTCGGCATCGTGATCGTGATCCAGCGCCGCAAGGACGCGCGCGAGGAGGCCGAGGAGGCCGCGGCCGCGCGCGAGACGGACCGCGTGACGCCGCCCGAGGGTGACTAGCGCGCCAGCCAGGTGATGCCGGTGCGGTTCTCGGCGCGCAGCGCGGAGCCGAGGATCTTGCCGATCAGGCCCTCGATCTTGCCGGCGACGAGCGGGATCCTGACCGTGATGTCGAGCGTCACGGTCTCGGTCGTGACGCCGTCCTTCTCGGACAGCACCGCGGTGCCCTTCATCTCGCCCGGCTTGCCAGGGATCGTCACGTGGATGTCGCCGTGCTCGAGGCTGGTCCAGCTCTCGGACTGACGGATGTCGACCTCGGACCCGACGAACTTCTTGGCGAAGCCCGGCACCCGGTCGGTGGGCTGGGCGTACTCGATCACGACGTCCATCGGGTCGCCCTGGACCCCCTTGACCGACACCTCGTAGCGAGTCGCACTGGTCGCGACGCAGACGGCCTCGCGGAAGGCGGGGTCGGCGAGCATCGCCGCCACGTCGGCGAGCGGGGCGTCGTACTGCAGCTCCTGGACGATCCGGGTGCTCATGAGCGCTCTCCTTCCAGCCAGGCGACGCCGACGGCCTGCTCGACCTCGAGTCCCCGGCCGATGTTGTCGGCCATCACGTTCTCCAGCCTGCCGCCGACCAGGGGCACCTTCACGGTGACCTCCAGGTCGGTGACGTGCCGCGTGCGGTCACCGTCGGCGACCAGCGACACCGTGCCGACCGCCCTGGTGGGCTTGCCCGGCGCGAGGATCTCGAGAGTGCCCGAAGTCGGGGAGGTCCATACCTCGGTGACCACCGCACGGGTGGTGTCACCGGCGATCTTCTTGGCGATCGCGGGCAGTCCGGCCGTGTTCTGGACCTGGTCGATCACGATCCGGCAGCCCTCTCCTTGCGGGGTGACCGTCACGTCGGACGACACCACCCCCTGCGCCTCGCCGACGCGCCGGCGCCAGTCCGGGTTGGTGAGCATCGCGTGGACCTGCTCCACGGTGGCGTCGTAGGAGGACGTGTGCTGGAACCTCATGCGGGACATCTTCGCGCATCGCGCAACGCCGGAGGAGAGGCCTCGCGGAGCGGTGTTCGTACGACGCGACGAAATCCCCTGCCGCGTCCGTAGATCCTCCCGCTGCATCCGCTGAGCACCGGCGATACTGTGGCGTTGTGTCAACGACGACGCACAGCGACCGCGACCAGATCTTCGACCAGGCCGCCGAGGTGGCCCGCCACGGCAAGGGAGCCGTCGCGCCCCCTGACGGGGCGATCGTGCCCCTGCTGGTGGCCTATTACCGGCACGTGAGCACCGACGAGCTCGCCGACCGCAGCGACGTCGACGTCTACGGCGCGTTCGCGTCCCACCACCACCTCGCGGCCGAGCGGACGGCCGGCACGACGAAGGTCCGGGTCTACACCCCGACCGTCGCCGAGCACGGCTGGTCGGCGGGCGGTCACTCGGTGGTGGAGGTCGTGAGCGACGACATGTCGTTCCTCGTCGACTCGCTGACCATGGAGCTCGCGCGGCAGCACCGCGACGCACGGCTGGTCCTGCACCCGACCATCGACGTCGAGCGCGACGCCGACGGCCGGCTGCTGTCGCTGCGCCCGGTCTCGGCCGGCTCGGCGGCCCCGTCGTCCGGCGCGGTGCGCGAGTCGTGGATGCACGTGGAGATCGACCGCCTCGCCGAGGACTCCGGCGAGGCCGACCGCCTTGCCGAGGACGTACGGCGGGTGCTCGGCGACGTCCGGGCCGCGGTCGAGGACTGGTCGGCCATGCAGGAGCAGGTGCACACGATCGTCGACGACCTCGACGAGCGCCCGCCCGCGCTGCCCGAGGCGGAGATCGAGGAGGGGCGCCAGCTCCTCGAGTGGCTCGCTGACGAGCACTTCACGTTCCTCGGCTACCGGGAGTACCGGCTCGAGCAGGTGGCCGGCGGCGACGGCGGAGACAGCGAGCAGTCAGGCACCGACGACGTCCTCCGGCCGGTGCCGGGCAGCGGCCTGGGCATCCTCCGCGACGGCTCGGCGCAGGACCGCAGGTCGGCGGCGTTCGGCCGGCTCTCGGGCCAGGTGAAGGCCAAGGCCCGCGAGAAGAACCTCCTGGTGCTCGCGAAGGCGAACTCCCGGGCCACGGTGCACCGGCCGGCCTACCTCGACTACGTCGGGGTGAAGACGTTCAACGCCGAGGGCGAGGTCGTCGGTGAGCGGCGCTTCCTCGGCCTGCTGTCGAGCGCGGCCTACACCGAGTCGGTGCTCCGCGTGCCGCTGCTGCGGCGCAAGGTCGCCGAGGTGCTGGAGCGCACGGGCCTCGACCCGCGAAGCCACGACGGCAACGCGCTGCTCGACACCCTGGAGACCTACCCGCGCGACGAGCTGTTCCACACGCCGGTCGAGGAGCTCGCCCCGATCGCCGAGGCCGCGATGCAGGCGCGCGAGCGGCGCGCCGTACGCCTTCTCATCCGGCGCGACACCTACGACCGCTACCTCTCGGTGCTGATCTACCTGCCGCGCGACCGCTACAACACCAGCGTCCGGCAGAAGTTCGTGCGGATCCTGGCGCAGGTGATCGGCGAGGGCCGGATCGACCCGGACTCGATCGAGTTCAACGTGAGCATCAGCGAGTCGACCACGGCGCGCGTGCACTTCGTGGTGCGGATGCCGGCGGGGGAGACGATCCCCGACATCGACACCGCCGACCTCGAGCGGCGGCTCATCGACGCGTCGCGCTCGTGGCACGAGGACTTCCTGCACGCGGTCTCGGCGGAGTACGGCGAGGAGGTCGGCGCGATCCTGGGCCGGCGCTACGCGGACGCCTTCCCCGAGGCCTACAAGGAGGACTTCCCGGCGCGCACGGCGGCCGTCGACCTCGGTCGCCTCGAGGCGATCCAGGGCGAGGCCGGCATCGACCAGGCCCTCTACTCCGAGCTCGACGCCGCCGACGGCGAGGCTCGGCTGAAGGTCTTCCGCGTCGGTCCGCCGCTGTCGCTGTCCGAGGTGCTCCCGATGCTGTCCTCGATGGGCGTGGAGGTCGTCGACGAGCGGCCCTACGGCCTGGTGGGGCTGGAGCGGGTCTCGCACGTCTACGACTTCGGCCTGCGCTACAGCAGGGCGCTGCCCGAGCAGGCGCGTGAGCTGTTCGCCGACGCCCTCCGCGCGATCTGGGACGGCTTCACGGAGATCGACGGGTTCAACGCCCTCGTTCTCCGGGCGTCCCTGACCTGGCGGCAGGCGATGCTGCTGCGCGCCTACGCGAAGTACATGCGGCAGGGCAACTCGCCCTTCGCGATCGACTCGATCGAGGGCGCGCTGGCCGACAACGTCGACCTCGCGCGGATGCTGGTGACGCTCTTCGAGACCAACTTCGACCCCGACCTCGACGACCCCACCCGCGAGCAGCGTGCGGCCGGTCTGGAGGAGAGCATCAAGGCGGCGCTCGACGACGTGGTCAGCCTCGACCACGACCGGATCCTGCGCTCCTACCTGACCCACATCAGGGCGACCCTGCGCACCAACTACTTCCAGCACGACGGCGACTCCAAGCGGCCGAAGACCTATCTCTCGCTCAAGCTCGAGCCGTCGGCCATCCCCGACCTGCCCGAGCCGCGGCCGAAGTACGAGATCTTCGTCTACTCGCCGCGTGTCGAGGGCGTGCACCTGCGCTTCGGCGCGGTCGCCCGCGGGGGCCTGCGCTGGTCCGACCGCCGCGACGACTTCCGCACCGAGATCCTCGGCCTGGTCAAGGCGCAGATGGTCAAGAACACGGTCATCGTGCCGGTGGGCGCGAAGGGCGGCTTCTACGCAAAGCACCTGCCGGACCCTGCCGGTGAGGGCGGCCGCGACGCCTGGTTCGCCGAGGGCATCGAGTGCTACAAGACCTTCATCCGCGGCCTGCTCGACGTGACCGACAACCTGGTCGGGGGCGAGACGGTGGTGCCGCCGCGCGTCGTCCGGCGCGACGGCAACGACTCCTACCTCGTCGTCGCCGCCGACAAGGGCACGGCGACCTTCTCCGACATCGCCAACGGCGTCTCGAAGGACTACGGCTTCTGGCTCGGCGACGCCTTCGCCAGCGGCGGGTCCGTGGGCTACGACCACAAGGCGATGGGCATCACGGCCAAGGGCGCCTGGGTGTCCGTACGACGGCACTTCCGCGAGCTGGGCACCGACTGCCAGACCGAGGACATCACCGTGGTCGGGGTGGGCGACATGTCCGGCGACGTGTTCGGCAACGGGATGCTGTGCTCGGAGCACATCCGGCTGGTCGCCGCGTTCGACCACCGCGACATCTTCATCGATCCCGAGCCCGACGCCGCGACGTCGTTCGCCGAGCGCCAGCGGCTCTTCGACCTGCCGCGCTCGAGCTGGCAGGACTACGACCGGTCGCTGATCTCCCAGGGCGGCGGGGTCTTCCCGCGCTCGGCCAAGAAGATCCCGGTCACCCCGGAGATCCGGGCCGCGCTGGGCATCGTGCGCCATGTCGACACGATGACGCCGGCCGAGCTGATGAAGGCGATCCTGCTGGCGCCGGTCGACCTGCTGTGGAACGGCGGCATCGGCACCTACGTGAAGGCCTCGACCGAGACCAACGCCGACGCGGGTGACAAGGCCAACGACGCGATCCGCGTCGACGGCACGGAGCTGCGCGTGCGCGTGGTGGGGGAGGGCGGCAACCTCGGCTGCACCCAGCGCGGCCGCATCGAGTACGCCCGCGACGGCGGTCGGATCAACACCGACTTCATCGACAACTCCGCCGGCGTCGACACCTCCGACCGCGAGGTCAACCTCAAGATCCTGCTCGACCGGGTGGTGGCCGACGGCGACCTGACCGAGAAGCAGCGCAACGCGTTGCTGGCGTCGATGACCGACGACGTCGCCGAGCTGGTGCTGCGTGACAACTACGAGCAGAACCTGGCGCTCGCCAACGCCGCGAAGAACGCGCCGTCGCTGCTGCACGTCCACGAGCAGTGGATGCACCAGCTCGAGACCGAGGGCCGCCTCGACCGCGACCTGGAGGCGCTCCCGCCGACCGCGGAGGTCAAGCGGCGTCTCGAGGCCGGCGGCGCGCTGACCCAGCCCGAGCTCTCGGTGCTGATGGCCTACACGAAGATCGTGCTGGCCGAGGAGCTGCTCGAGTCCGACCTGCCCGAGGACCCCTACTGCGTGCTGGACCTCGTGTCGTACTTCCCGCCCGCTGTCCGGGACGGCTTCTCGGCCGCGGTGGAGGAGCACCCGCTGCGCCGCGAGATCATCGTCACCCAGGTGGTCAACGACCTGGTCAACGGCGCCGGCATGACCTACTGGCTCCGTCTCGCGGGCGAGACGGGTGCCTCGGCCGCCGAGCTCACCCGCGCCAACTTCGTGGCGCGGGAGATCTTCGGGTCGCTGCCGCTGCGCGAGGAGCTGGCGACGTACGACAACAAGATCGACGCCGCGCTGCAGACCCGGATGCGCGTCGACATGCGCACGCTGGTGGAGCGGGCGTCGCGCTGGCTGATCACCAACCGGCGGCCCCCGCTCGACAGCCAGGGGACGGTGGACCTGTTCGCCGCGCCGGTGCAGGCGACGATGCTGGAGCTGCCGGAGCTGCTGACCGGGCGGGAGCTGGCGGCCTACGACGCCCGTCGCTCCGCGCTCGTCCAGCAGGGGGTGCCCGAGGAGCTCGCGGCACGGGTGGCGTCGTTCGACGTGGCCTACGCCCTGCTCAACGTGGTCGACATCGCGGAGCGCGACGACCTGCCGCCGCGCGACGTGGCACGCGTGCACTTCGCCCTCGGCGAGCGGCTGGGCCTCTCCGTGCTGCAGCAGCGGATCGTCGCCCTGCCCCGCGCCGACCAGTGGCAGACGATGGCGCGCGCCGCCCTCCGCGACGACCTGCACTCCGTCCACGCCCAGCTCACCGCCGAGGTGCTCGCCACCACCGGGGCCGGCGACGGCACGTCCGGAGCCGACGCCGAGGAGCTGCGCGCCGACGCCGCTCGTCGGGTGGAGGCCTGGGAGTCGTCCACGGGTGGGGTGGTCGCCCGGGCGGAGGAGACGCTGGGCGCGATCTGCGCCGACGAGGACACCGACCTCGCGCGCGTCTCCGTCGCCCTCCGGGTGGTGCGTGGGCTCCTCGCCTGACGAGGCTGGTCGGCACCGCCGGCCCATATTGATTCGCGGTCTGTCGGTGTCACGACCTAATGTCGGGGATACCGATGACGACCTCCACGCACCAGCGTCCTGGTCGGTCGGAGCGCGACCCGCTCGGGCCTGATCCGGACCGCCCGCCTCCCGCAGGCGTCCACTCCTTGTGGCGCCTGCGCTCCTACCTCCGCCCGCACCGGCGCGCCCTCGCGGTGATGCTGTCCACGGCGCTGCTCGGCATCGTCGTGGCGATCGCGATCCCGCTGGTGATCAAGGCCCTCATCGACGGGCCGATCACCGACGGCGAGCTCGACCCGGTCCTGCCGCTCGGCCTGGCGGTGCTCGCGCTGGGCGTGCTCGAGGCCTTTCTCACCTGGTGGCGGCGCTGGGTGCAGTCCAACGCGGTGCTCAACGTCGAGACGGCCATGCGCGGCGACCTCTACGCCCACCTGCAGGCGCTGCCGATGAGCTTCCACAGCAGGTGGCAGTCGGGCCAGCTGCTCTCGCGCGCGACCACCGACCTGTCGGCGATCCGCCGGTTCTTCGGCTTCGGCATGCTCTTCCTGCTGATCAACATCCTCCAGGTCATGGCCGTGACCGGGGTGCTCCTGGCGATGTACTGGCCGCTCGGTCTGGTGGTCGCCTGCACGGCCGCGCCGATCGTGTGGCTCTCGATGCGCTTCGAGAAGGAGTACGTCCTCGTCTCCCGGCGCGTGCAGGACGAGCAGGGCGACCTGGCGACGCGGGCCGAGGAGGCCGCGGTCGCGATCCGCGTGATCAAGTCCTTCGGCCGCAGCAGCTACATCAGCGAGCAGTACGAGACGGCAGCCCGCCAGCTGCACGCCACCTCCATGGAGAAGGTGCGGCTCTCGGCGCGGTTCTGGACCTTCCTGGAGGTCATCCCCAACTGCGCGGTGGTGCTGGTGCTGCTGCTCGGCGCGATCGGGGTGGGCAAGGGCGCGCTCACGCCGGGTGAGCTGGTCGCCTTCATCACGCTGATGCTGTCCCTGGTGTGGCCGGTGGCGTCGCTCGGCGTGATCCTCGCAATGGCCCAGGAGGCGATGACCTCGGCGGCCCGCATCCTGGAGATCTTCGACACCGAGTCCGACGTCGTGGGTGGTGACCGGATCGTCGTGCAGCCGCGGGGCCACCTGCGCTTCGAGCACGTCGACTTCGCCTTCCCCGACGCGCCCGACGAGCCGGTGCTGCGCGACGTCAACCTCGACGTCCGCCCGGGGGAGACCGTCGCCGTCGTGGGCGCCACCGGGTCCGGCAAGACCGCGCTCACGGCCCTGGTGCCCCGTCTCTACGACGTGACGGCCGGTGCCGTGACGATCGACGGCATCGACGTGCGCGACCTCGACCTGGTGCACCTGCGTCAGCTGGTCGCGACCGCGTTCGAGGACCCGACCCTGTTCTCGATGAGCGCGCGGGAGAACCTGACGCTGGGCCGCGCCGACGCCTCCGACGAGGACGTCGAGGAGGCCCTCGACGTCGCCCAGGCCGGCTTCGCCCGCGACCTGCCGTGGGGCCTCGACACCCGCATCGGCGAGCAGGGCATGGCGCTCTCCGGCGGCCAGCGCCAGCGGCTGGCCCTGGCCCGCGCGGTGCTCGCCCGGCCCGCCGTGCTCGTGCTCGACGACACCCTGTCCGCCCTCGACGTGCACACCGAGGCGCTCGTCGAGGAGGCCCTGCGCCGGGTGCTGGCCGACACCACGGGCGTGATCGTGGCCCACCGCGCGTCGACGGTGCTGCTGGCCGACAAGGTCGCCCTGCTGCAGGACGGCACGATCACCCACGTCGGCGACCACCGCGACCTGCTGGCGACGGTGCCGGCCTACCGTGAGCTGCTCGCGGCCGATCCGTCCCTCGAGGAGGCCGTGCGATGAGCACCACGTGGCGCGGCATCGCCAAGGTCGACGAGGACGAGGCCAACGAGCGGATCGAGCGGCGGTTCGAGGGCGGCTCGGCCACCCTCCTCAAGGAGCTGCTCCAGCCCTACAAGTGGGCGATCTGGGCGCTGGTGGCGATCGTGCTCGTCGAGAACGCCGCGCGTCTCTCGATCCCCTACCTCGTCAAGGAGGGCATCGACAAGGGCATCCCGCCGATCGCGGCCCACAACGACCTGCAGCCCCTGCTCGTCATCGTCGGCATCGTGCTCGGCGCGACCATCACCCAGGCGGTCGCGCGCAACCTGTTCCTGGTGCGCTCCGGCAAGGTCGGCCAGGACGTGCTCTTCGAGGTACGACGCCGGGTGTTCCGCCACTTCCAGGCCCTGAGCCCGGCCTTCCACGACGAGTACACCTCCGGCCGTGTCATCTCCCGCCAGACCTCCGACGTGGACGCCATCTACGAGATGCTCGAGACCGGGTTCGACGGCCTGGTGACGGCGGCGCTCACCCTGGTCGGCACGGCAGGCCTGCTGCTCTTCCTCGACGTGAAGCTCGGCCTGGTGGCGCTGTGCTGCGGGCCGTTCCTGTGGTGGCTCACCAATTGGTTCCGGAAGTCGTCGGCCAAGAGCTACCAGGTGACCCGCGAGAAGGTCGCGCTCGTCATCGTCCACTTCGTGGAGTCGATGGGCGGCATCCGGGCGGTCCAGGCCTTCCGTCGGGAGCCGCGCAACCAGGAGATCTTCGACGACGTCAACGACCAGTACCGCCGCGCCAACCTGGTCGCGTTCCGGCTGGTCGCGTGGTTCATGCCCGGGATCCGGCTGATCGGCAACGTCACGATCGCCGTGGTCCTGCTCTACGGCGGCTACCTCGCCTTCCACGGCGAGGTCACGGTCGGTGTGCTGGCCGCGTTCCTGCTCTACCTGCGTCAGTTCTTCGAGCCGATGATGGAGATCTCGCAGTTCTACAACACCTTCCAGTCGGCGTCGGCGGCGCTCGACAAGCTCGCGGGCGTGCTGCGCGAGCAGCCGAGCGTCCCGGAGCCGGCCGACCCGACGCCGCTGGTCGCGGCGCGCGGCGAGGTGCACTTCGACGGCGTCGACTTCGCCTACGTCGACGACCGGCTCGTCCTCGACGACCTCGACCTGCTCGTGCCCGCGGGGCAGACGCTCGCGGTGGTCGGCACGACCGGCGCCGGCAAGACGACGGTCGCCAAGCTCGCGACCCGCTTCTACGACCCGACCAAGGGCGAGGTGCGGCTCGACGGGGTCGACCTGCGCGACCTGACCTCCGACGCCCTGCGCCGCGCGGTCGTGATGGTGACGCAGGAGAACTACCTCTTCTCCGGCAGCATCGCCGACAACATCCGGTTCGGTCGGCCGGGCGCGTCGATGGCCGACGTCGAGGCGGCGACGCGGGCGCTCGGCGCCCACGACTTCATCGCTGCGCTGCCCGAGGGCTACGAGACCCAGGTCGCCAACCAGGGCGGACGGTTGAGCGCGGGCCAGCGCCAGCTCGTCGCGTTCGCGCGGGCCTTCCTGGCCGACCCCGCGGTGCTCATCCTCGACGAGGCGACGTCGTCGCTCGACGTACCGTCCGAGCGGCTCGTCCAGCAGGCACTGCGCACCGTGCTCGCCGGCCGCACGGCCGTGATCATCGCCCACCGGCTCTCGACGGTCGAGATCGCCGACCGGGTGATCGTCATGGAGCACGGCCGGATCGTCGAGGACGGCGCTCCGCAGGACCTGGTCGACGGGGGAGAGGGACACTTCTCCGACCTGCACCAGGCCTGGCTCGAGTCGCTCGCCTGAGGCCATAGAGTCGCTGCGTGACAGCGATCTCGGTGGTCGGACTCACCAAGCGCTACGGCGACCTGACAGCCGTCGACGCCGTCGACCTGTCGGTCGAGGAGGGCGAGTTTGTCGGGGTGCTCGGTCCCAACGGTGCGGGCAAGACCACGCTGCTGGAGATGGTCGAGGGCCTCCGCAAGCCGGATGCCGGCGAGGTGACGGTGCTGGGTGAGCGGGCCTGGCCACGCAACCCCCGGCTGCAGCCGCGGATCGGCGTCCAGCTGCAGGCGTCGGCCTTCTTCGAGCGGCTCACGGTCCGCGAGCAGATCGAGACCTTCGCCGCCCTCTACCGGGTGCCCGGCAGCGCCTCCGCCGCGTGGCTCGAGCAGGTGGGACTCGCCGACAAGGCGCGGACCCGGGTCGAGGACCTGTCGGGCGGCCAGGCGCAGCGCCTGTCGATCGCCTGCGCGCTCGTGCACGACCCGGAGGTGGTGTTCCTCGACGAGCCGACGGCCGCCCTCGACCCGCAGGCGCGTCGCAACCTCTGGGACCTGCTGCGCGGCATCAACGGCGACGGCCGCACGGTGGTGCTGACGACGCACCACATGGACGAGGCCGAGACGCTCTGCGACCGGGTGGCGATCATCGACCGCGGTCGGCTCCTGCAGTACGACGCCCCGGGAGCCCTCGTCGCGGAGCACGCCGCCACCGGCAACCTCGAGGACGTCTTCCTCGCGCTGACCGGACGGGAGTACCGCGCATGAGACGGCTCCTCCGCACTCCCTTCGGCGCCCTCTCGGTCGCCATCCTGCGTGGTTTCGTCCGCGACCGGTCCGCCCTCTTCTTCTCGATCGTCTTCCCGCTGATGTTCCTCGTGCTCTTCGGTGTGCTGCTCGCCAACCAGGACGAGTCCGAGATCCACCTGATCACGGTCGGCGACGTACCGCTGCTCGACGACCTGCCCGACGACGCGGCGCAGTCCTTCGCCGCGACGTTCGACGTCGAGGCGTACGACGACCGCGACGCCGCCCTCGAGGAGGTCGAGAAGGGCGACGCCGACGTGGTCCTCGAGCAGCGCGGCGACACCCTCGTGGCGCACTACACCCAGACCGACCAGGTGAAGGCGGCGATCACGCGGGGCACCCTGACCGCGCTGGTCGACGGCGCCAACGTGGCCGCCAGCGGCGAGCCCCCGCGGTTCGCCCTCGACGCCCAGCGGGTGGAGGACGACTCGCTGACCACCATCCAGTTCGTCACGCCGGGTCTCCTCGGCTGGGCGATCGCCATGAGCGCCTCCTTCGGCGCCGCTGCGACCCTCCAGGGCTGGCGGCAGACGAAGCTGCTGCGCCGCCTCCAGCTCGCGCCGGTCTCGACCGGCACGATCGTCGGTGCCCGCGTCGCCGTCACGCTCGCGATCGCCCTCGGCCAGACCGCGATCTTCCTCGGGCTCGGCGCTGCCGCGTTCGGGCTCACCCTGACCGGCTGGTGGTGGATGAGCATCCCACTCGTCCTGGTCGGCACGTTGTGCTTCATGGCCGTCGGCCTGCTCGCCGGAGCGGTCACGAAGACCGCGGAAGGTGCGGTCAACATGGCCAACTTCTTCGTGCTCCCCATGGCCTTCCTCAGCGGCTCGTTCTTCTCGCTCGACGGCTCGCCGGCCTGGCTACGGCGCATCGGCGACGTGCTGCCCCTGCGCCACCTCAACCAGGGCATGCTCGACGTCCTCGTGCGGGGGCAGGGGCCGGGTGCCGCGCTCGCTCCGCTCCTCGTGCTGGCCGGGTTCGCGGTCGTGGTGACGGCGATCGCGGCGAAGCTGTTCCGCTGGGACACCGCCTGAGCATCGGCCGGCACGGCCGTCGCGATAACGCGCCACGGGCTCGGGTCCAGCCCCTAGGCTGACGCGGGCACCGGAAGCGAGGAGACCGCGTTGTACGACATCACCGTCATCTTGTCCCAGCTGGCGTTGATCATCGTCGTCGCACGGCTGGCCGGGATGGTCGCCGGGCGGATCGGCATCCCGCCGGTCGTCGGCGAGATCTTCGCGGGCGTGCTGCTCGGTCCCAGCCTGCTCGGGCCGGCCATCAGCGACCACCTCTTCCCGCTCGACAGCCGACCGTTCCTGCAGCTCCTCGCCAGCATCGGCCTGGTGCTGTTCATGTTCGTCGTCGGTCTCGAGCTGGACGTGTCGCTGGTCAAGGGCCGGGGGAGGGTCGCGGGGTCGGTCTCGGTGGTCTCCATCCTGCTGCCCTTCAGCATGGGCATCCTGCTCGCGCACTTCCTCGACGACCTGCGTCCCGAGGGCAAGGACTTCCTGCCGTTCGCCCTGTTCATGGGCGCGGCCATGTCGATCACGGCCTTCCCGGTCCTCGCCCGCATCCTGACCGACCGCCGGATGCACCGCACCGAGACGGGGGGCATCGCGCTCGCGTGCGCCGCCGTCGACGACGTGCTGGCCTGGACGATCCTCGCGGTGGTCATCGGCATCGCCGGCGGGGAGGGCCACGGTCACGGCCCCGGCTGGGTGATCTACCTGGCCGTGCCCTTCGCGCTGTTCGCGATCTTCGTCGTGCGGCCCGCGCTGACGGTGCTCACGCGGATGTACCAGAGCAAGGGCGAGCTGACCCCGACGATCATGTCGATCGTGCTGGTGGGCCTGCTGCTCTTCTCGGCCGCGACCGAGTACCTCGGCGTCCACTACATCTTCGGCGCGTTCCTCTTCGGCGCGATCATCCCGCACGAGAACGCCGCCGCCCTGCGCCACGAGATCCTGATCCGCCTCGAGCAGCTCTCGGTCCTGCTGCTGCTCCCGGTCTTCTTCCTCGTCGCGGGCCTCGGCGTCAACATCCGCGGGCTGAGTGGGGAGAACCTCCTCCAGCTGCTGGCGATCCTCGCCGTGGCGATCATCGGCAAGTACGTCGGCGCCTACCTCGGCGCGCGCTCCGCCGGTGTGCCGCACTGGCAGGCCAACGCACTGGGCGTCCTGATGAACACCCGCGGCCTCACCGAGCTGGTGATCCTGAAGGTC
Organism: Nocardioides candidus; assembly: GCF_041321175.1. NCBI lineage: Bacteria > Bacillati > Actinomycetota > Actinomycetes > Propionibacteriales > Nocardioidaceae > Nocardioides > Nocardioides candidus. The sequence continues at coordinate 1,586,790 of NZ_JBGGWC010000001.1, forward strand.
GGCAAGGACCTCGGCCTGCTCGGGGAGGACCTCTTCACGATGATGGTCGTGATGGCTCTCGTCACCACGATCATGACGGGCCCGCTGCTGAACTTCGCCTACCCCAAGCGCCGGGTGGCGCGCGACATCGCCGAGGCCGAGCGCGCTGCGCTCGGGGCGGAAGCCGTCGACCGCATCCTGGTGGTGAGCCGGCCCGGGGCGGCCAACACGGTGCCGCTCGACCTCGCCGTGGCGATGCTCGCCGGCGCACGACCGGCCGAGATCGTCATCGCCGACATCCAGCCGCAGGGCCGGCCGCTCGAGGTCGGCAGCGGGCTGTCGGGCGAGCTGGCCGAGATGGCGGCCGCGATGGAGCGCCAGCAGGAGCTGGTGCGCTGGGGTGACCGGGCCGGGGTGCCGGTGCGGGTCATCGCGCACCCGAGCGCCGACGTCCAGGGAGACCTGGTCGAGCTGGTCCAGGTGCTGCTCCCGCAGGGCGTCGTCGTGTGGTCCGACGACCCGTCCTGCGACGCCGTCCTCGGCGTCGTCGACTGTCCGGCCGCGGTGCTCGCCGAGGGCACCGAGCCCTTCCCCGAGGGCGCTGCCGTCGCGGTGAGCTTCTCCGGTGACTCCGACGGTGAGTCGGCGGTCGTGCTCGCCGCGCGTCTGGCCGTCGCGCGTGGCGTCGCGCTGCAGCTGGCCGCCGACGCCAAGCGCGCAGGTGCGATCCGGGCGGCGCTCGAGGCTCGCGGCGTCCGCGTGACCGACCCGGCCACGCCCGACCCCGACACCGGTCTCACCCCGGCCGTCGTCGCCGTCGGAGCGCTCGCAGGACTCGGCAGCGGGGGGACCGTCGGCGTGAAGGCCGAGCCTGCCGCCGTACCCGTGGACTTCGCGTCCGTCGAGCTGGGTGCGACGGCCGACGCCTAGCTCAGGCCCCGCCGGCGTGGGTGTTGAACGCGAGCGTGCGGTGACCGATCCGGATCCGTGAGCCCTGCACCAGGATGTGCTCGGCGCCCGACGGGAGTCGTTGCCAGTCCGGCGTCTTGGGCACGTGGATGAAGGTGCCGTTGGTCGAGTTGTTGTCGATCAGCACGACGTCCCAGCCGCGCAGCTCCAGCCGTGCGTGGACGCGGGAGACCTGGTTGGACTGGTCGATGATCGGCAGCCCGCGGAACTCGCCGGACTGGACGCGCTCGTCGGCGCTCGGGTCGCGACCGAGTAGGTACGGCGTGTCGAGCTGGAAGACCGAGCCGTCGTCGAGCACCACCACGCCCAGCGGCGGACGGATGCCGTTCACCAGCACCGGCGTCTGCTGGACCATGTTGATGCCGCAGATCGCGCAGAAGAGCTGGCGCGGGTCGTTGAAGTGGCGGTTCTTGCAGTAGACGCCGCGCACCTCCTCGCGCGGCGCGCCGGGCGCGGCCTCGATCACGCTGGGGTCGTCGACGATCGGCAACGGCTCGAAGTCGTCGTCGTCGAGGTCGCCGATGAGCACCGACTGGAACTCGACGCGCTCGTCGGCCTGCGGCGGCGGCAACGGTCGCCCTGCCGGCGCGGCAGGAGCCGCGTGCGGGTGGGCGTGCGCGGCGTGGTCGTGGGGTGCCACGGGCTCCGGGGCGGCCGGGGGAGCGGGCGGCGCGGGCGGAGTCGCCGCCACGGGCGGAGCCGCGGGCGTCTCGGGCCAGACCGGGTCGACCGGCATCACCGGCGTGACGGGGGCGACCGCGGCGTCCTCGGCCGGCACGGGCACGAGGTCGTCGGCGGTGTCGTCCTTGAGCACCTCCTCCGACGGCACGCCCATGGTGCCGCCGAGCGGCGGTGCGACCATCATGCTGTCGCCGGCCGGGGCGCCGGCCGGGACGACGAGCGCACCGGCCTGGATGACCCCGCCGTCGAGGCGGTACGACGACGACGCATCGGCCGCGCTCGCGCCCGGCAGCGTGACGCTCACCTCGTCGACGGGCCACGGCACGAGCTTCTCGACCCACGCGAGGGAGTCGGCGCCGGAGATCCGCTGGTCGCCGACGGTCACCACGACGTCGCCGTCGACGAAGACCGCCAGTCCGGTGGAGTGGGGCGCGAGGGCGGCGAAGCCGGGCGACTGCTCGCCCGTCGACAGCATCAGGGCGTAGCCGCGGACGAGCTGGCGACCCTGGCCGCCGTTGGCCGCCACCATCTGCGCGTGGTCGACGTAGGGACGGACCACCTCGGGGTCCGTCGAGCCGACGAGGAGGACGACCGGTCCCACCCGGGCCAGCGTGCCCTCCCCGGATCCGGGGACGACCGTCGCTCGGGCCCAGTCCTCAGCTGACTGCTTCACGTCACACGATCCTTCCGCCGAAGAAGCGCCACTTCACGAGCGGCACCCGCATCGGCCCGTTGGTCCAGAGCCAGATCACGATCCAGATCACCGTGAAGTCGACGAAGAACGCCCAGAAGAAGCTGGACGGCAGGTCGTAGTCGTAAAACCCGTCCGGCATCCCCGGGACCAGGCCCAGCTCGAGGAGCAGCCAGACGAGCGCGCCCTCGTTGAGGATCGTGATGAGGCCGAACATCGTCGGCCAGTCCTTCTCCCAGCGGAACTGCTGGATCAGGTGGTAGAGCAGCTCCCAGAGGATGCCGAGCACCAGCACGGTCGCCAGGATGACGTAGGTGATCCGGTAGAACGTCCCGTCGAAGCCGGGCACTCCCGGCGCGCCGTCGGGCAGCACCGGCGTGATCAGGAAGGTGATGATCCCGCCGAACACGACGAGCATGAAGATCCGGGTCTGGAGGCGCCCGTTGAGGGTGGGCAGCATCAGATGACTCCTCGAGAGGTCGACGGGACGGTCACGGCTTGCTCCCGAAGAGCCACTTCCACCACTGGATCGTCGAGCGCACCGGCCCGATCCGCTTGCAGAACTTCCGCTTGTTGAGGTCGAGGTAGATCTCCTGGGCGGCGACCTGCAGTCCCAGGAAGGTGTCCACCCCGGGGAAGTAGCCGCCGAGGGTGGTCGCCCCGGACGCGTACATCGCGCCGTTGCCCGAGCGGGTGCCGATCAGCTCGAAGTTGCGGTCGACGTTGAGCCGGCCGCTGGGGTTGCGGCTCGCGCCTCCGTGCTCGAGGAGGTCCTTGAGCAGCCGGTGCTCGGCGATGTCGGCCTCGAGGCCGGTGCAGTCGATCACGAAGTCGACCTCGATCGGCACCACGCCCTGCGCGGTCCTGACGTGGTTGACGATCCGCTCACCGTTGGGCTGCATGTCATCGACGGTGCCGACGACACAGCGGTACCAGCCCTCGCGGCGGCCCTGGTTCATCTGCTTCTGCCACAGCTTGCGCCAGGGGGTGTTGGTGCCGCCCATGCGCTTGTAGAGCTCGGCGCGCTGCTCGCCCTCGAGCCCGCGCACCTGCTTCTTCAGCTGACCGCCCCACACCGACTTCGGATAGTTGAAGCCTTGGTATGCCCAGCCGTTCTCGCCGCGACGACGCATGAAGATGCGGGTCTTCCCGCCGCCGGGGCGCGGGTCCTCGTCGTTGCCGTAGCCGTCGTTGGGGCCGTGGTAGTAGGTGCGGAACAGGTGCACGATGTTGGTCTGCGCCCCGCGCAGCAGGCGGTCGTCCATCAGCCGCTGCAGCACGCGGGCGGCGACGATGCCACCACCGCGCACCATGACGGTGCTGGGCTGCTGCATGAGCCGCTCGTAGACGTGCTCGTGGGACTCGTAGGCGTTGACGATGTGGCGGTAGTCGTTGTGCTCGGTGCGGTAGCGCTGCAGCTCGGGCAGGAACTTCAGGCCCGGGTAGCCGACGGCGAGGTGCACGTACTGCGAGCGGAACGCCACCCGCTTGGTGGCCGACGCGCCCTCCGGCGGCGTCAGGATCGTGAAGTAGCCGCCGCCGTACCGGCGTCGCACGATGCGGACCAGGCCCTTGACCAGCATCTCGTCGTAGCCGATGCGGTTCTTCTCGCGCTCCATGCCCTCGAAGGCCGCGCCGGCCTTGGGGGTGTAGTAGTCGGAGAAGATCGGCTCGGTGAACAGGCCCCACAGCACCTTGAGGTCGAAGTGGCGGATGCCTTCGGCCAGGCCGTACGACGGGAATCCCCAGATGTTGTCCGGGCGCGACGCCGAGTCGGAGCGGAGCCGCTCGGTGCGGGGGATCTGGGAGACGCGGGTGAGGTACTCGTAGGTCTGCCACGGGTGGTCGAGGGTGCCGAGGACGCGCATCTGCGAGGTCGGCACGCCCGCGATCCGCAGGTAGTCCACGGTGACGAAGCTGCCGATGCCCGAGCCCACGGTCACGAAGGGCACGTCCACGATCGGGATGCCCGCGGCCGCCACCAGCTCGTCGGTCCAGAAGTCGGTGGCGAGCATCTGCTCGGTGAGGTCGCCCACCGGCATGGGCTGGGCGGGCAGGTACGTGCTGGGGTCGGTGGTCGGCACCACCGACGCTGCAGTGGGCTCGATCAACGCGCCTCCTTGTTCGGGGGGAGTTCCGCCTCGGTGCGTCCGGAACGCTACACCGGCTACCCGCTGACGCGCGGTCGAATCCTGAAGCGTCCTGGCGGTTTTGGTGAGCCGGATCCGTGGCACATGACATGCTGAGGACCGGCAGGGCGCCAGAGTGGTGAGGGCACCCGCGACAGCAACGGAGGCGCGCGTGCAGGGCATCGCGGACTATGAGTTCATCAGGCCGCTGGGGGAGTCGAACTACGGCACCAACTACTTGGCCAACGCGCCTGCCCGCCTCGGGATCGCGGCGAGCGAGGTGGTCGTCAAGGTCATCGCGGGACCCACGTCCGACGACGCCTTCCGCCGCGCCACGCGGGAGCTGAAGCACTTCAGCGTCGCCGACTCCGACCGCCTCGTCGCGGTCTACGACGCCGGCCGCCACGGCGGCGCGTTCTACTACGCGATGGAGTACCTGCCCCTCGGCTCGCTGGAGCAGCCGAACACGACCCTCGACAAGGGGCGGGCCGTCGCCGCCGTACGCGACGCGGCGCTCGCCGCCCACGCGCTGCACGAGCGGGGCATCGCCCATCGCGACATCAAGCCGGCCAACATCCTCATCGCCGAGGACGGCGGGCGGCTCTCCGACCTCGGTCTCTCGCAGCTGCTCTCGCCGGGCATGGTGATGACCGGCCTGGGCCAGATCGGCCTCGAGTTCACCGACCCGGCGATCATGCTCGGCGCCGCCGCGTCGCGGGCCAGCGACATCTGGTCCTTGGGGGCGTGCCTCCACTTCGCGCTGACCGGACGAGGGGTGTACGGCGACCTGCGCAGCACCGAGCCGCTCCTGCTCGTGCGCTCGATCCTGGCCTCGCAGCCGAGCCTGGCGCCCGACCTGCCGCCGGCCGCCGCCGAGCTCATCGGCGCCTGCCTGGCCACCGACGTGACCGCCCGTCCCCGGACGGCTGCGGAGGTCGCGGAGAAGGCCTCCGGGATCGCCGCCGCCCTCGGGGCAGGCGTCTGACGACAGTAGGGGTGCGGTGACGCACCACGGGCTGCCGCGACCGTAGGATTCGCGGGCCGGTCCGCGACGAGAACCACCGACGGGGAGATCCATGGAACTGCACGAGAGCCTGTACGCCCTGGGCCGGAGCCAGGGCCGGGAGCTGTTCAACGACGCCGACAGCTTCCGCGGTGCGCTCGACGACTACCTCGACGAGGACAGCGCCTCCACCGGCGACATCAACCTGCTCGTCGACGCGGTCCGGCTCGGCGCCTTCCAGGCGATGACGACGATGCTCGACAGCGGGGCCGACTCCGACCGCGCCGTCAGCGAGGCCGGCGCGCGGCTCGCGCGTGACCGCGGCAGCGCCGACGTCGGCGGTGCGATGTGGGCGCTCGCCGTGCTCGGCTACGCGATCGGGAAGGTCTCCGACCAGCAGGTACGGCGCTACCGCACCCAGCACGCGTCGGCCCCGACGCCCCCGCCCGCCGGACCCGCCACGATGCTGCCGCCCACGGGGCAGCCGCCTGCGGCCCAGCCCCCGATGAGCCCGCCGCCCGCGCCGCCAGGCTCGCCGGCCGCGCCGGTGCCGCCCGGCCCGGGTGGCTCGGCGCCCGCTCCGACCGCGGCTGTGTGGCCCAGCTCGGGCGGCGGCCCGGCAGGTCCGTCCTCGGCCGGGACGCCCGGCCCCGTCGGCGTGGGGTCCTACGGCGCCCCGCCGCCCTCGACCCAGTCGTTCAGCACCTACGGGCACGCCGCGCCGAAGAAGAAGCGCACCGGCGTGCTGATCGGCGCCATCGTCGGGGTGCTCGTGCTCGTGGCGGCCGTCGTCGTCGGTGGCATCTTCGCGCTCAACAGCGGCGGCGACGACGACAAGAAGACCGATGCGAAGAAGAGCGAGACGACCGACACCGGGACGCCCGGCCCCGACGTGAGCTTCGACGCCCTCAACGAGCGCTACCAGAGCCTCGCGACGATGGTCACCTCCGGCATGGACACCTGTGTCGCAGGCGCCGCGCAGTCCGGTCAGTCCGAGCGGATCGAGTGCACGTTCGGTCAGGGCACGATGGTGCTCACGACGTACACCACCGACGCCGAGCTCACCGCGGCCCGCCGCCGCCACCTCAACAACGCAGAGGGCACGATCGTCTCCGACCTCCAGTCCGGCGCCTACTACCGCTTCGACCCGAAGACCGCCGACTCGACGAGCACTGCCGCGCCGGTCATCTACTGGGACAGCGCCGCCGGCAAGCAGTCGGCCGAGATCACCGGCAACGCCTCGGTCTCCGCCGACCAGCTCGACGGCACCTTCAAGGCCGTCACCGCGACCGTGACCCCGCCCGACGGCATCAGCGCGCAGGACGTCAAGGACTTCAACGACACGTTCGGCATCATCAACTGCCAGCGCATCCCCACCGAGACCAGCGGGGAGTCCGAGGAGAGCGAGTGCCGCCGGTCGGGCCGCCGTACCTGGGTCGGCAAGTTCGACAAGGCCAACGACCTGCGTCGCTACCGCACCAACGCCAAGACGCTGACCAACCAGGACGGCCAGCTCGTCGTGGACTACTGGTACAACGACGACAACAGCAACGGCCAGCAGGACGACGACGAGCCCGAGCAGGGCAAGATCTACGGCTACGTCGAGGAACAGGACGGCGGCTCCAGCTACGGCGTCCTCTACATCGACGACCTCGACTGCCGCTGCTACCTGCAGATGTACGACAAGGGCCAGGGCGACCCGGAGAAGCTCTACAAGCTCATCTTCTAGCGAGCGCAGCGCGCCTCGCGGGCGAGGCGCTAAGGGCGGTCGAGGGTGTTGACCAGCTCGGGGAGGGGCGTCGGCTCCGTGGGGACCGGGCGGGTGACGGCTGCGGCGCCGAGGTCGGCGCGGACGACGATGGCCATGGTGGTGTCGTCGCCGCCGATCCGGGCCGGCTCCTCCAGCCACCCGGGCAGCTGGTCGCGCATCCAGTCGAGGCCGCGGGTGCGACCGAAGTCGACGAGCTGCTCGCCGGTCTGGCGCCACCAGCCCTCGGCGTCGACGCGGTTGGTGCCGAAGCCGTCGGTGCAGAGGAAGAGCAGGGCGATGTCGTCGACCCGCGCGTCGAGGACGGAGGTGCGCAGGGCGCTGAGCGGGTCGGGCTCGCAGAGTGAGCTGGTGTGGAGGCCGTCGAGCTGCGGGTCGTCGGCCACGGCGCGGAGGGCCTCGCCCTGGTCGGTGACGATCACCGAGTCGCCGTCGCCGATCTGCAACACGACGAGGAGGTCGCCGGAGACGGCGGCCGCCAGGATCGTGGTGCCGTAGGGCCGCAACGGGTCGCTGATCGCCGCGGCCTGGCGTTCGTCGGTCGCGTCGTAGGGGTTGGCCTCGATGTGGTGCTGCACCTTCGCCACCCAGCTGTCGACCAGCGCCGCGGCCGCGGAGGTGACCACGTCGCCGGCGGTCTCGGGGTCGTCGAGGTCGCCTAGCACGCGACGCAGCTCCTCGACGGCGCACACCGTGGCGAGCGCCGCGCCGGTGTCGCTGCGGAAGTGCGCCCTGTGGCCGTGCCCGTCGGCGACGGCGGCGATCGCCTGGGTGCCGTTGGTCCAGGTGTGGACGGAGTCCTGCAGCGGCAGGTGGTCGCGGAGGTGCACGGAGCCGATCTGGGAGGCGGAAAGGACCCGCCAGCCGGGCTGGTGCTGCTCGGTCGTCACCCGAGGGTGCTCCAGATCGGGTCGCCGATCGGGCTCGGCGGCACGGCGGACAGGCCTCCACCACCGACGACCGGACGCGACGCGACCTTGCTGGCGGCCTTGGAGGCCCAGACGATGTACTCGACCAGCTGCTCGGGGTTGTCCGCGCGCAGCAACGGCACGTCCTCGTCGCCGATGAAGCGGCGCAGGGAGTGCATGTCGGCGTCGCGACCGACGCCGAGCGCCAGCCGGACGGCGGTCGCGCCCCAGCGGTTGTTGAGCAGGGCCTGGAGCCCCTCGGCGAAGGTCGTCCCGCTGCTCTGCGTGGGACGACCGTCGGAGACCAGGATGATCGCCGGGGGATAGGCGCTGGAGCTCTCGTCGAGGTGGGAGAGGGCGTCGGTGAGGGTCAGCAGGGCGCTGCCGAGCTCGGTGAAGCCGCGCGGCACGGCCTCGAGCCGCTCCCAGTGGATGTCCTCCACGGACGTCGGCTCCTCGATCACCCAGCGCGGCTCGTTGGCGAAGGCGAGCACGCGGATCAACAGCTCGGCGTGCGGGTTGGCACGCGCCTCGTCGCGCAGGTGCGGGAGCACCTCGGAGATGGCGTTGTTGAGCGCCTGGATGCGTCCACCTCGCATCATCGAGCCGGACACGTCCAGCACGAAAATGAAGTGGAGGGGCTTGCGCGCGAGGGCGCCGCCCAAGCGGTCACTCATGGCCATCTCCTGTTACCGGGGTTTGGACGCCGCCGTCTCTGACCAGGCTATAGATTGTCACACACTGGCAACGGTTCCGGAGGCGGAACATCACGCACGGAGGTCGGCTACACCCATGGTGCTGGCAGAGGGCGTCGAGGTCGACCTCGGGCCACTGGGCCGGGCCCGGGTCACCTCCCTCCTGGGGCAGGGTGGCCAGGGCTACGTGTTCGAGGTGCGCCGTGACACCGGCGAGCCGCTCGCCCTGAAGTGGTACAAGCCGGAGAGCGCGACGACCGAGCAGTACCAGGAGATGCAGCAGCTGGTCGAGATCGGCTCGCCGCACACCCGCTTCCTGTGGCCGCTCAGCATGGCCCGCGTCCAGAGCCAGCCCAGCTTCGGCTACGTCATGCACCTGCGCGACGCGCGCTTCCTCGAGCTGAGCTTCCTGCTGCTCAACGCCGACCGCGACGGCAAGCCGCTCGACGTCTCGTTCTCCTCGATCATCGAGCTGTGCCGCCAGCTGAGCTACAGCTTCCTGCGCCTCCACGCCCGGGGGCTGTGCTACCGCGACATCTCCTTCGGCAACGTCTTCTTCGACCCGAGCAACGGAGACGTGCTGATCTGCGACAACGACAACGTCGGCATCGACAACGGCACGGGACGGGTCCTCGGGACGCCGTACTTCATGGCACCGGAGGTGGTGCGCGACACGACGTACCGGACGCTGCCCAACACCGACACCGACCGGCACTCGCTCGCGGTCCTGCTGTTCTACGCGCTCTTCCTGGGCCATCCCCTCGAGGGGAGGCGGACCGACGCCGGCGTCCGCGACGCGCACTGGCTGATGACGCACTTCGGCACCGACCCGCTCTTCTGCATGCACCCCACCGACGACTCCAACCGGCCGGCGGAGATCGTGCAGCAGTACTGGAACATCTACCCGCAGTTCCTCCGCGACCTGTTCGTCCAGGCGTTCGTCGACGGGATGGGCCGGCCAGGAGCGCGGGTCACCGAGGGCCAGTGGATCAAGGCGATGGACCGCCTGCGTGACGGCCTGCTCGCGTGCCCCAGCTGCGGGACCACGAACTTCTGGAGCAGCACCGACCCCGACCCGGTGTGCTGGCAGGACGGCACGCTGGTGCGGCCGCCGTACCTCCTCCAGGTCGGGCGCCGCACCGTCGCCGTCGGGCCGCAGGCGGCGATCCGCTCCGACCACCTCGCCTCGGGGGTCGACCACCCCGTCGTGCTCGGCGACCTGCGCCAGCACCCTCAGGAGCCCGCGCGGTGGGGGCTGCACAACGCCTCCGACTTCCCCTGGCCGGTCGCCTATCCCGGCGGCCAGTCCTTCACGCTCGACCCCGACCGCACCATCGAGCTCGTCGACGGCGCCCGGATCCAGATCCGCAACGCCACGGTGCAGGTACGTCAGCCCTCCACCCCGCCGCCGGGCGCACCGGCGTAGGCGACCTCGATGTCTCCACTGGTCGTCGAGGTGGACGGGCGTGTCCTCCGCCTCGAGGGGAAGTCCGTCATCCGGATCGGCCGCGCGATCGACGCGGAGATCGTGCTGACCGCGGGATCCGTCTCCCGGCAGCACGCCGAGCTGCGGCCGGTCGACGGCCGATGGGTGCTGGTCGACACCGGCAGCCAGTTCGGGACGTACGTCGACGGCGACCGCGTCTCCGAGCGCACGATCACCGGACGGACCCAGGTCCGCTGCGGGCCGCCGGCCGCGGGTGCCGACTTCGTCATCACGCCCGTCAACTCCGGCGCGACCGACACCGGGCCGGTCGCGCCGCCCCCGCCGGCCCCGTCGGAGTCGTTCGACACCCCGACGAAGCCGCCCGCGCCGGGCGAGCGACCGGTGGCGTCGCGGTTCGCGCCGCCCCCGCCGGCAGGCCCGTCCGGCACCGTCGTGGCGCGGCCCTCGGGCGCCGCGGTGCCGCCTCCGTCCGACCCCTCCGCATCGCCCGCACCGCCCGCACCGCCAGCCCCGTCGGGCTTCGACCAGACCCAGGTCCTCGCGGCCCAGCCCGGGCCGCCGGCCACGCCGGGCGCCCCGCCACCGGTCCGCACCGGTCCTGACCTGCTGATCGTCGCGGAGGGCCGCGAGCACCGCTTCCGCCACCCCGCGCAGATCACGATCGGGCGGCTGCCCGAGTGCACGGTCGTGCTTCGCGACCCTGCCGCCTCTCGCTCGCACGGCATCGTGTCCGCCCAGCCCGGCGGGTGGACCTACACCAACCAGTCCAACGAGGGCACCTACCTCAACGGCCGCCGGGTCGGGTCGAAGCAGTTCGCCGAACGTCTGGAGGTCAGGCTCGGGCACCCTGTCGCGGGACCCGAGGTGGTGCTCGTCCCGATCCTGTCGGCCGCGGAGGAGGAGAAGCGGATCGCCCGCCGTCGCCTTGCTCGCGGCCTGCTCGTCGCCGGCACCGCGCTCGGTGCGCTGCTGCTCATCGTCGGCATCGTCGCCGTCGCTGTGCTCCTGGGGCGGGACGAGGCCGACCACTCGGCATCGAACGACCCGGGCAGCTCGACGATCAGCGAGGAGGCGCTGGACGCCGCCAAGGCCGCCACGGTGAAGATCGTCGGCGAGTCCCACGAGATCTCCAGCGGCCAGGAGGTCACCTACGCCGGGTCGGGCTCGATCATCCGCTCCGACGGGCTGATCCTCACCAACGCGCACGTGGCGGCACCCGAGGCACCGGGGGTGGTCGAGCAGTACGGCTCCGACGCCGCGATCGCCAACCCCGAGTACCTGCTGATCTCCGTCACCGACGGCCTGACCGACACCACGTCACCGGCGGAGTACCGCGCGCGGCTGGTCGCCGCCGACGGGCACCTGGACGTGGCGGTGATCCAGATCTACGCCAAGGCGGACGGCTCGGACCTCGACGGCCCGGTGTCGCTCCCGACGGTGCCGATCGGCTCTTCGGAGGACGTCCGCGCGGGGGACGACGTCACCGTCCTCGGCTTCCCCGCGGTGGCCGGTTCGGGCGACTCGATCACCGTGACCACCGGCGCGATCTCGACCGTGCTGAGCGACCCCGAGCTCGGCCCCCACTCGGAGTTCGACACCGACGCGCGCATCGCGCCCGGCAACTCCGGCGGCATGGCCGTCGACAACGAAGGCCGGCTCATCGGGTTGCCCACCGCCCTGGAGTTCGACCCGAGCGGGACGCCGGTGACCAGTGGACGGATCCGGGCCATCGACCCCGTCAAGCCGATCATCGACCAGGCCGAGCAAGAGGTCGGCTGAGCCGGTCGAGCAGGTTAGGGCAGGATGTCCTTCGTGCTGGTCCTGCGCGAGGTGCCCCGCAAGGGGGTGCGCCTGTCCGCCGGACTGGCCGCCGCGGAGACCACCGCCGCGCTGGCGATCGCGCACGGCGCTGCCGGTGGGGAGCTGCCGTCGGCAGCCGCGCTGGGCGTGATCGTCGCGACGTCGTACGGCGCCGGCCTGCTCGTGCTGCGCCGGCACACCCCGATGCGGGTCGCCCTGCCCGCGCTCGTCGGGCTCCAGCTGGTGCTGCACGCCTGGCTGGTGGCGTTGTCCGGCGGCACGGGGCACGTCCACGACGGTGGATCGGAGGCGTTGCTCGGCCTCAGCTGGCCGATGCTCGCCGCGCACGCGGCCGCGGGCGTCGCCGCCGCGCTCGCGTGGGCGCTGCGCCGCCGGGTCGTCGAGGTCGTCCTCGGCTGGGCCGGCGCGGTCGCGCCGGCGGTCCCGCTCCGGGCGCGGACCACCCCCTCCTCGGTCGTACGACGGCCTGCGAGCCGTCCGGCCACGGCGCACCCCACACGTGGCCCGCCGCAGGGGCTGGGCGCGGCCGCCTGACCGTTCCTCGAGGGGACCGGCGGGTCGGCTGCGCCGTCCTGCCCTTCGACCCTCCTCACGACAGGAACACCGAACATGCACATCCGACGATCCGTCGTGCCCGCGGCCGCGGCCGCCGGCGCGCTCGCTCTGGTCGCCGCTCCCGCGTCGGCCCACGTCACGATCTCGCCCGACACGACGGCGGCCGGTGCCTACGCCGTGCTCACCGTCAGCGTGCCGCACGGCTGCGACGGCTCCGCGACGACCCGCATCGCGGTCAAGATGCCCGAGGAGATCAACTCCGTCACGCCCACCCGCAACCCGTACTGGGACGTGGCGAAGAAGATGGTGACCCTCGACCAGCCGGTCACCGACGCCCACGGCAACGAGCTCACCGAGCGCGTCGACCAGGTCGTCTACACGGCCCGGAAGCCCCTGCCCGACGGGCAGCGCGACATCTTCGAGCTCTCGCTGCAGCTGCCGGAGGAGGAGGGCACGACGCTGGCCTTCCCCGTCGTCCAGACCTGCCAGGAGGGTGAGACGGGCTGGACCGAGCAGGCCGCCGACGGCCAGGACCCCGAGGAGCTCGAGCACCCCGCGCCGCTGGTGACGATCACGGCGGCCGATGCCGCCGAGGTCAACGCTGACCCCGGGAGTGACGACGACGACGGCGACGACGGCGGGGACGGCAACGGTCTCGCCCTCGCCGGCCTCGGCACGGGCATCCTGGGCATCGTGGTCGGCGGTCTCGCGCTGGCCCGGACCCGGAAGGGCTGAGCCCTGCGATGAGCAACGTGAGGCGTGCGCTCGCGGCGGTGATCCTCGCCGGGACCCTGCTGGTCCTGGCGACGGCGCCGGCGTCGGCGCACGCCTCGCTGGTCTCCACCGACCCGGCCGACGGCCAGGTCCTGCAACAGGCGCCCGAGGAGGTGACCCTGACCTTCGACGAGCCGGTCAGGGTCGTCGACGACGGGGTGGAGGTCTACGACGCGACGGGGGAGCCGCTCGGCGTCGACGCCGCCGCCCGCGACGAGGCCGTCACCGCGGACCTGCCCTCCGACCTCGCCGACGGGAGCTACGTCGTGGTGTGGCGGGTGATCTCCGACGACGGCCACCCGGTCGCGGGCTCGCTCACCTTCCACATCGGGGCGCCGAGCCCGTCGGTCCGACCACCGCACGAGCCGTCCGTCACCGACGACGCCACGATGCGCTCCGTCGTCGGCTCCGTGCAGGCGCTGTCCTACGTGAGCCTGCTGGTCGCCGGCGGCCTCACGATCTTCCTGTCCTGGACGGCGCGTGGCGTCCGCCTCCGCGAGGAGGTACGGCGGCGGCTGCTCCGCACGCTGCGCGCGGCGGCGCTCGTGGCGGTCGCGGTGGCCGCGGTCGGCGTACCGCTGTCGGGTGCGTACCAGCGCGGGGCCGGTCTCGGCGGCCTCCTCGATGCGGCCTCGGTCGACCCGGACCTCGTGCGCCACGACCTCACCGTGCTGCTCCTGCAGGCCGTGGGTCTCGGCCTGGCCGCGGCCCTGTCCGGCCGCGCCACCCCATCGCTGGCCGGCGACATCGGAGCCGGCCTGGCGGTGTGGTCGCCGGCCCTCGTCGGGCACACCCGGGCCTACCGGCCGGAGTCGTTGCTGGTCCTCACCGACGCCCTGCACCTCTCGGCCGGCGCGGTCTGGCTCGGTGGCCTCGTCGGCCTGGCCCTCGCGCTGCCGTCGCTCGCGAGTCGCGAGCGTGAGGGCGCGCTGCTGCTGAGCAGGTTCTCGACCGTCGCCGCGGGTCTGCTCGCCGTGCTGGTCGGGGCGGGCACCCTGATGGCCTGGCGGATCCTCGGCTCGTGGGGCGCGCTCGTCGACACCACCTACGGCCGGCTGCTCCTGGTGAAGATCGGCCTGGCGCTCGTGGTCGTGGCGATCGCGGGGTGGAACCGGTTCGTGCTGCTGCCCCGCGTCGACGACGGCACGCACCAGGCGAGGCGGCGGACGACCCAGCGGGTGCGGACGACGGTGCTGGCCGAGGCGGTCCTCCTGGTGGGGGTGCTCGCGGTGACCGGATTCCTCGTGGAGCAGCCACCCCGGGCCGAGGGCTCCACCGCAGCTCCCGCCTCGTCGGGGCGCGTCGCTCGGGCCGCGGTCGACGACCTGCAGGTGCTGGCCGTGCTCGACGACACCGACGCGCGCCGGCGCGGGCTGACCGTCCAGGTGCAGGACGCGTTCGGCGAGCCCGTCGACCTGCGCGGGCGGCCGGTGGTCTCGGTGAGCAACGGCGACGTCGATCTCGGCGCGGTGCCGGTGGAGCCGACCGCCGCCGGCACGTACCGCGCCGTGATCACCTTCCCGGCGCCGGGGGACTGGACGGTGCAGGTGAGCCTGAAGGTCGACGAGTTCGACAACCCGGTGACGTCGCTCCAGGTCAGCGTGGACTGACGGTCGCACGCGCCGGCACGGTGTGGACCACGCCGTCGACCCGCACCTGCACGAAGAACCGGTAGTCACCGGGCTTCTCGAAGGTGGTGTGGAAGGTCAGCACCGTGCCGTCGTCGCTCGGCTCCGGCTCCCCATAGGGGTGCACGTGCACGAAGTCCTGCTCGGCAGGCTCCGCCGCGATGCGGAAGCCGGAGACGTGGGCGGTGGCGCCCAGGTAGCTGCCGAGCTGCACCGGCTCGCCGTCGAGGGTGCTGACGACGAAGCGCAACCGGCCCTGGTCGCCGACGGACCCGGTGCCGTCGGGCCGCACCCGCACGACACCGTCGTCGCCCTCCTCGGCGGGTGGCACCGGGGCCGGACGCCACCGGCCGGGCACGACTCCGTCCGCACGGAGCACGATCGAGCCCGGCTCGCCCGTGGGCACGAAGTCGGCGACCACCCGGTAGTCGCCGGGCTCGCCGATGTCCACCGGTGCTGACCACGTGCCGCGGTGGAGCGTCGGGTGGAGGTGCCGGTAGACCGCCAGGTCCGTGCGTACGACGTAGAGGTGCATCCGCTTCGTCTGCTGGACCTCGTAGCCGGTGAGCGACTTCCCGTAGATGTCGGCGACGCGGAAGGAGAGCCGGCCGGGGCCGTCGGTCGCGGTCGGGAGGCGGAGGTCGACGATGCGGTAGGTCCCGGTGCCGTGCGTGTGCGGGGTCCCGGCCGTCGGCGGGTTGAGGACGAGTCGCTCCGGCTCGTCGCCCGGCGCCTCGCCGCCGCCGCAGGCAGCGAGGAGCGCGAGGAGCGCGAGCGACGCCAACGCTGCCGGCCCGGAGGCGCGGGCTCTCACGGCGCCGCCGACAGGAACAGGAAGGCCGCGAAGAGGATCAGGTGCACCCCGCCGGCCAGCGGCTTCGCCCGACCCGGCACGACCGTGAGCACGGCGACCAGCACCGAGAGGACGAGGAGCACGAGCTGGAGCGGGTCGATGCCGAGGGCGAGCGGACCGTCGAGCCAGATCGAGGCCACCGCGATCGACGGGATCGTGAGGCCGATCGAGGCCATCGCCGATCCGTAGGCGAGGTTGAAGCTGGTCTGCGCGTCGTCGCGCAGGGCGGCGCGGACCGCCGCGATCGACTCCGGGAGCAGCACGAGGAGCGCGATGACGACGCCGACGACGGCCGCCGGCAGCCCGAGGGAGTGCACGGCCGACTCGATGGCGTGCGACTCGACCTTGGCGAGTCCGACCACCCCGACCAGGGCGACCGCGAGCAGCCCGAGGCTGATCAGCGCCTCGCGTCCGGTCGGCGGGTCGGCGTGGCCGTCGCCGTCGGCGTCGACGGGCCCGCGTTGCCCGTCGCGTGCGACCGGCAGGAAGAAGTCGCGGTGGCGGACGGTCTGGGTGACGACGAACATCGCGTAGAGGGAGAGGGAGGCGATCGCCGCGAAGGCGAGCTGCGAGCCGGTGAAGACCGGCCCGTCGGCGCTGGTGGTGAAGCCGGGCACGACGAGCGTCAGTCCCGCGAGCGCCACGACCGTCGCCAGCGCGGATCCGGTGCCCTCGGGGTTGAAGACCGCGAGGTGGTGGCGCAGCGCGCCGACGACGATCGCCAGGCCGGCGATCCCGTTCACGGTGATCATCACCGCTGCGAAGACCGTGTCGCGCGCAAGGGTCGACGTGTCGCCCTTGCCGCCGACCATCAGGGTCACGATCAGGCCGACCTCGATGATCGTCACCGCGACGGCGAGGAGCAGGGAGCCGAACGGCTCGCCGACCCGGTGGGCGACGACCTCGGCGTGGTGGACGGCGGCGAGCACCGCGGCGACGATCGCGACGCCGACGACGACGTTGCCGAGGGTACCGGGGTGGGTGCCCCACGTGACCGCCAGCACCGCCGCCGCGATGGGCGGGCTCACGAGCGCCCAGGAGAAGCGGCCCGCGGTCGTCGTACTCATGTCGCGGCCGAGTGTAGGAGGTACCTCGACAAGCCCTCCGGACGAGACCACCATGGAGCGATGGACGCAGCACAGATGCACCGCCGCACCGTGGACTGGTGGACGTCGCGGCTCGCCGCGGTCGGCGACGAGCAGTGGGGCCTGCCGACGCCGTGCACCGACTGGGACGTCCGCGCGCTGGTGAACCACGTCGCGGGCGAGGACCTCTGGACCGTGCCCCTCCTCGAGGGCAGCACGATCGAGGAGGTCGGCGACCGCTTCGACGGCGACCTCCTCGGCGACTCGCCGGTGGCCGCGGCGCAGGCGGCGGCGAGCGCCGCGGTGACCGCGGTCGGCGACCTGATGGAGCAGTGTCCCGCCGTGCACCTGTCCTACGGCGACGAGCGGCCCGAGGAGTACGTGTGGCAGCTGGCGGCCGACCACCTGGTCCACGGCTGGGACCTGGCAGCGGCCGTCGGCGCCGGCACCGAGCTCCCCGCCGACCTCGTCGTCGCGCTCGACGAGTGGTTCACGCCCCACGAGGAGCTCTACCGCGGCGCGGGGATCATCGGCGATCGCGGCGCGCTCACCGGTGACGCGCAGCACGACCTGCTCGCGCGGTTCGGCCGCGAATCGGGCTGGACGCCCCCCGGCTCGTAGGATCGGCCCCTATGGCTGAGTCGCTCTTCCCCCTCCTCGAGCCGCACCTGCTGTCGGTCTCCAAGCCGATCCAGTACGTCGGCGGCGAGCTCAACTCCGTGAACAAGGAGTGGGGCTCCGTGGACGTCCGCTGGGCGTTGATGTACCCGGACGCGTACGAGGTGGGCCTCCCCAACCAGGGCGTGCAGATCCTCTACGAGGTGCTCAACGAGCGGCCCTGGATCCTGGCCGAGCGCACCTACGCGGTGTGGCCGGACATGGAGGCCGTGATGCGCGAGCACGGGATCCCCCAGTTCACCGTCGACGCCCATCGTCCCGTCGGCGCGTTCGACGTCTTCGGCGTCAGCTTCTCCACCGAGCTCGGCTACACGAACCTGCTCAACGCCCTCGACCTGGCCGGCATCCCGCTGCACGCGGTCGACCGCGGTGACGACGACCCGGTCGTGCTCGCCGGCGGCCACGCCGCGTTCAACCCCGAGCCGATCGCCGACTTCGTCGACGCCGCGGTGCTCGGGGACGGCGAGGAGGTCGTGCTCGCGATCTCCGAGGTCGTGCGTGAGTGGAAGCAGGAGGGCCGGACGGGCGGCCGGGACGAGCTGCTCCGCAGGCTCGCCGTCAGCGGCAACGTCTACGTGCCGAAGTTCTACGACGTCAGCTACGACGCGGACGGCCACATCTCCGCCGTGCTCCCCAACCGGCCGTGGGCGCCGGACCGGGTGCGCAAGCACACCCTGATGGACCTCGACGCCTGGCCCTACCCGGCCAACCCGCTGGTGCCCCTGGCCGAGACGGTGCACGAGCGGTTCTCCGTGGAGATCTTCCGCGGCTGCACGCGCGGCTGCCGGTTCTGCCAGGCCGGCATGATCACCCGTCCCGTGCGCGAGCGCTCGATCGAGACGATCGGCGCGATGGTCGACAACGGCGTGCGCAAGACCGGTTTCGAGGAGGTCGGCCTGCTCTCGCTGAGCTCGGCCGACCACACCGAGATCGGCGAGGTGGCCAAGGGGCTGGCCGACCGCTACGACGGCTCCAACGTGTCGCTGTCGCTGCCCTCGACCCGCGTCGACGCGTTCAACATCACGCTGGCCAACGAGTTCTCCCGCAACGGCCGCCGCTCCGGCCTGACCTTCGCCCCCGAGGGCGGCAGCGAGCGGATGCGCAAGGTCATCAACAAGATGGTCACCGAGGACGACCTGATCCGGACCGTCGCGACGGCCTACTCCCACGGCTGGCGCCAGGTGAAGCTCTACTTCATGTGCGGCCTGCCGACGGAGACCGACGAGGACGTGCTGCAGATCGCGGAGCTCGCGAAGAAGGTGATCGCCAAGGGTCGTGAGGTCTCAGGGCGCAACGACATCCGCTGCACCGTGTCGATCGGCGGCTTCGTGCCGAAGCCGCACACGCCGTTCCAGTGGGCCGCCCAGCTCGACCACGAGACCACGGACGAGCGGCTCCGCCAGCTGCGCGAGGTGGTGCGCACCGACAAGCGCTACGGGCGCGCGATCGGCTTCCGCTACCACGACGGCAAGCCCGGCATCGTCGAAGGGCTGCTGTCCCGCGGAGACCGCCGGGTCGGCCGGATCATCGAGACCGTATGGCGCGAGGGCGGTCGTTTCGACGGCTGGAGCGAGCACTTCTCCTACGACCGCTGGATCGGCGCTGCGGAGACCGCACTGGAGGGCACGGGGGTCGACCTCGACTGGTACACCACCCGCGACCGTGAGTACGACGAGATCCTGCCCTGGGACCACCTCGACTCCGGACTCGACAAGGACTGGCTGTGGTCGGACTGGGAGGACGCTCTCGCCGTCGCCTCCGGCGAGGCGGACGTCGAGGTCGAGGACTGCCGCTGGACGCCCTGCTACGACTGCGGCGTGTGCCCCGAGATGGGCACCGAGATCCAGATCGGCCCGACCGGTCGGCAGCTGCTCCCGCTCTCGGTGGTCTGACCTCCGCAGAGACCGCCCGCGCGCGGACCTACGCGTTCGGTCCCTTGCCGGCGGGGGCCTTGCTGGCCGTCGTCCACTGCCCCGGGGCGTAGACGGCGACGTCCTGCCCACCGCCATCGGTCACGAAGAGGTGGCCGTCGGTCACCGAGAGCGTCTCGGCGTCCTTGTGGGTCGAGGTCTTGCCGTCGGTCTGGACAACCCTGATCGCCACGAGATCTCCTTCGGGGGTGCGGTGCTCTGACAGGTCGACACTAAGGGACCGTGGGTGGCGGGAGCCAGCGCCGGACGGATGATCGTCAGGCCCCGGCGGCGTTCAGCGAGCCCCGGCGCCGACGGGCGCTCACCGCGACGCAGAGCCCGTGGCCCTGCCCGCGCTCCCACGCGGCGAGCGTCGGCGGGAGCAGCCAGATGGTGAGGTCGTCCCCGCTGGCCCCCGCGTACTCGGCAAGTGCGTCGTCGCAGCCGGCCCCGGCCTGGCCGATGACCGTGCTGCCGGGGTAGTCCCCGCTCTCGGGGATGTCGAACCGGGCGTAGACCTCGGCGGTGTGCGGCCGGTCGCACCGGACGACCTGGACCGCCGGAACCGTGCCCACGGCGTCGTCGGAGCCGACGCGTGAGGCCCGTTCGAGGTCGGCGTCGCTGAAGCAGTCGCCCGGGCGGAGCAGGTCCTGGCGGAAGTAGCCCACCTCGGCGCGCGGGGGGTCGACCGGCGGTTCGGGCGTGTCGATCCAGTAGTCGAGCAGTCGCACGCCGCCGTACACGAGGGCGCCGACGGCGAGCACGCCGACGGCGAGCGTGACCCACCGTCGGGACGGGCGACCGGGGTCGACGTCCTTCCAGTGGGCGAAACGGCTCTCAGGCTGGTCCGGCACGGACCGCAGCGTAGAGGCTGGCGGCTACGCGCTCAGCACCTCGGCGGCGTCGACCGCCGCGTGCCGGTCCTCGATGACGTCGGCCAGCTTCGCCACCTCGTCGTCGCTCAGGTCGACCCCGACCTCGTCGGCACCGCGCCGGAGCTCGTCGGCGACCGTGCCCTCGGGGGCGCCGTCCTGCCAGGACGTCACCCGGTCGACCACGGCCTGGATCGCTTGCATCCTGTCGTCACTCATGGACCTCTGTTACCCGATGCGGCGTCAGCGATCCGGTGCCGTCACACCGTCGGCGACGGCATCACCGATTCCGGGACGAGGTCGATCACGGGGCCGTCGAGCGGGCTCCCGTCCTCGTGCACGAGCAGGCAGGCGACCTGGTCGTCGACCGACGGCGTGGCGCTCTGGGTCAGCGCGATCAGATAGAGGTCCTCGCGCTCGAGCAGCCTCTTGGCCCGGTCGCTGAAGTAGGGCTCGCAGCTCTCGAACGCGCCGTCGGCGTCCTCGAAGTCGTAGGCGGCCGCCTCGTCGGCGTCGAGCGGGTTGACGGCCACCACCTCCGCGTCGTGCGGGGAGGTGCAGCTGACGTCCTTGAGCGCGCCCACGGACTCCTCACCCGGCTCGAGGCCGGTGCCGACGAGGCACTGCCCCGGCGAGAGGTCGTTGGCCCCGAGGCCGCCGGAGGACGAGGACGAGCCGGGGGAGTCGTCGCTGCCGAGGACGCTCACGATGCCCGCGAAGCAGCTCCCGACGACGCCGAGCACCACCGCCGTGACGACGATCCACGGCCAGACCTGCTTCGTGGCGGGGGCGGCCGGGGTGGGGGCGGGGTCGGTCGCGCCGCCGTACGGCACCTCGCGCGGCGTGCCCTCACCCTGTTCCGGCTCGCCCGGCGCATCGCCCGGTCGGTACGGCGTGAAGTCGCCGCCGCCGCCGTACGGGTCCTGTCCCACGACCCGCAGCGTAGGGCTTGGCCGGCGTCCGGGACAGGAAAATCGTGGTCAGCGCTCGGAGCGCCAGACCGAGCCGCGGAGGCGTCCCGTGGGATCGACCGCGACGCAGGTGATCATGTGCGTCGACGGCTCCGACCAGGAGCTCGGCGTCGGGTAGAAGTACGACGTCGCCAGCTCCGACTCGGCCAGGGGCACGCCGACGTAGCCCTCGAAGGACTCGTCGCACTTGCGCGCCTGGTGGCGGAACGCGGGTCGGCCGGGGTAGTCCAGCGACGCGACCGGCAGGAGGTCGATGACCTCGGCGTCGTGCGGGCGGTCGCAGTCGACCTCGCGCGTGAGGTCCCGGCGTCCGCCGTGCAGCCGCGGGTCGGTGAAGCAGTCCCGCGGCACGAGGTCGGAGATCTCGACCCGGCTGGCGTCGGCGAGCATCGGGCGCCCGGCGCGGTGCCCGCTGGCCAGGTCGAACGCGTCGGCGCCGAGGAACGCGCTCAACGTGGCGAGGGCCAGGCCGACGTACGTGCTGGCGACGAGGACCGCGGCGATCGCGAGGCCGCGGCCGTGGTCGACGCGGTCCTCGTCACTGCGCTTCAGGACGCGGAACCCCATCACGATCGCTGCGATGGTCGGGATGTAGAGGCAGCAGCCGCCGAAGATCGACAGCACCAGCGCCCAGATCGCCTGGGACTGGTCCGGGTGGACGTCGCGGGGTCGGTGCTCCCGCCAGTCGCTCATGCGTTGTCCCCGGTGCGGTCGGGCGGGGCCAGGATGGGCTCGGTGAGGTCGGCACCGTCGGCGCGGGTGAAGTAGCAGGCGTAGGAGTCGCCCGGCTCGGGGTCGGTGGGCAGGGGGCTGCCGACGACGAGCGTCACCAGGTAGTCGCCGCTGCTCGCCGCCTGGCGGTAGTGCTCGGCGGCGAGCCTCGCGCAGAACTTCGCGGGCGGGCTGTTGAGCTGCAGCGCCTCCTCGCGGTCGCCGAAGTCGCCTGCCGCGACGACCTCGAGCGTGTGGGGCTCCGAGCAGGACCGGGCGATGAAGCCGATGCCGTCCTCCGACTCGTCGAGGTCGGCGCACATCCCGGCCTCGGCCCGGTCGAGGGCCCTGAGGTGGTCGCGGAGGTAGTGGACGCCGAACACGCCGCCGACGAGCGCCAAGGTGGCCAGGACGCCACCGACGACCGCCAGTACCGCGGCCCAGCGGCCCTTCTTGACGCCGTCGGCCGTGCGGCGCAGGCCGATGATCCCGAGGACCACGCCCACCGGCGCCGCCACGACGGTCAGGGCGCAGACCGTCCCGAGCAGGCCGGTGCGGTCGAACGGGCGCCACGGCGGTGCGACGGACGGTGCGACGGGCGGTGCGGAGTACGGCGACCCTGCCGGTCGCGCGGGTGTCCGGGCCTGCGCAGCGATCCACTCGTCGACCGGGAGGCCGCCCTGGGGGCGCTGCTCCGGCTGCTCGGGCTGCGCGGGCTGCTGGTCGGGGTCCTCGGTCAGAGCAGGTCCTCGGTGAGGTCGTCGCCGTTGGCGAGGGAGACGATGCAGACGACCTGGTCACCCTCGTCGGGCGACTTGGACTGGGTCAAGGCGAGCAGGAAGTACTTGGGGTCGAGCAGCGTCGCCGCCAGCGAGGGGTCGATCATCGAGCCGCACTGCTCGCCGACCTGGCTCTCGTCCTCGAAGTCGTAGTTGTCCGCCTCGTCGGCGCTCAGCGTCTTCGTGGCGATGACCTGGCCGTCGTGCTTGTCCGTGCAGTCGACCTCCTTGATGATGCCGACCTCGTGCTTCTCGTCGGACTTCAGGCCCGAGGCGTTGATGCACTGACCCTTCTCGAGGTCGTCGATCGAGCGGATGTCCTGGACGTCGGTGGCCACCGCGATGACGATCACCGCGGCCGTGCCGATCAGGCCGACGATGCCGAGGATGATGCCGGCGATCGCGAAGCCGCGCCCCTTGCGCTGGCCGCCCTTGGTGCGACTGAGCCCGATGAAGCCGAGGATGATCGGGATCAGGCCGACGGTGCAGCACAGGATGCCGGTGACCAGCGCGGCGACGGAGACGCCGTCCGTCTTCGGCTGCTCGAAGCCGCCACCGCCGGGAGGCGGGGGGTACGACGAGCCGCCCCCGGCACCGCCGCCGTACGGGTTCTGGGGCTGCTGGCCGTACGGGTTCGGCTGCTGCTGGCCGTAGGGATCGTTGCCGTAGGGGTTGCTCACGGGAGGAGAGTACGGCGTGTCGGAGGTGTCGGCGACCATATCCGCATGCGGCACATCGACGACCGGGAGCGACGCGCGCGACTCGCCACGAGGCATGGTCTGGTGGGGGGCCTGCCCGACGTGGAGAGCGCTACCCGGGCGATGACCGTGCTGCACGCCACCGAGGCGGCGACCGTTCACCTCGCGCTGTGGGCGCGCGTCCCGGGCGTGAGCGTGGGCGACGTCGAGCAGGCGCTCTACGACGACCGCTCCGTCGTGAAGCAGCTGGCGATGCGCCGCACGCTCTTCGTCCTCCCGCGCGACCTGCTGCCGGCGACGTGGGGGAGCGCGGCCGCCCGGGTGGCGGTGCAGCAGCGCAAGCAGGTGGCCAGGTGGGTGACCGAGGCCGGCATCGCCGACGACCCCGGGCCCTGGATCGACGCGGTCGCCGGTGACGTGCTGGACGTCCTGGCCGACGGCGTCGCGCGCACGACCAAGGAGCTGCGGGCGCTGGTGCCGGCGCTGGAGGGCCGGGTCACGATCGGCACCCGCGCGACCAGGTGGAGCGCCGAGGTCCCGGTGGGTGCGTGGGTGATGACGATGCTGGGCGCGGAGGGGCGGGTGGTCCGCGGCGCCAACGCGGGTCACTGGCGCCTCAACAAGCCGTCCTGGGTCCGCACCGACCGGTGGCTCGGCGGCCCGCCGGAGCCGTGGCCCGAGGACGCGGGCTACGCCGAGCTGGTGCGGCGCTGGCTGGCGACGTTCGGGCCCGGCACCGAGACCGACATCGTGTGGTGGCTCGGTGCGACCAAGGGGGCCGTGCGGCGCGCGCTCGCCGACGTGGGCGCGGTCGAGGTGGGGCTCGACGGGGGCGGCTCGGGCTGGGTGCTCCCCGACGACGTCGACGAGGCCCCCGAGGCCGAGCCGTGGGCCGCGCTCCTGCCCACCCTCGACCCGACCGTGATGGGCTGGAAGGAACGGTCGTTCTACCTCGACGCCGACGACACGCCGTACCTCTTCGACCGCAACGGCAACGCCGGCAACACCGCCTGGTGGGACGGCCGGGTCGTCGGCTGCTGGGTGCAGGACGACGATGCGGTCGTCCGCCTCGTGCTGCGTCACGAGGTCGGGTCGGAGGCGCAGGCCGCGCTCGAGGGCGAGGCCGACCGGCTGACGAGGTGGCTCGACGGCGTGCGCATCACCAACGTCTACGCCTCCCCGCAGATGAAGGGAGCCCGCCTGACCTGACCTAGGATCGCCCTCCGTGAGTCGTCAGCAGCCGGAGCAGCAGGCCCCGCCCGTCCAGCGGCTGCGGATCCGCTACGCCAAGCGTGGCCGGCTGCGGTTCACCAGCCACCGCGACGTCAGCCGCGCGGTCGAGCGTGCGGTGTTCCGGGCGCAGATCCCGATGGCCTACAGCTCCGGCTTCCACCCCCACCCGCGGATCTCCTACGCCGGGGCGTCGCCCACCGGGGCGGCGAGCGAGGCGGAGTACCTCGAGCTCGCCCTCGCCGAGCGGTGCGATCCCGCCGAGGTGGCCCGAGCGCTCGACGAGGCGCTCCCCGACGGCGTCGACGTCGTGGCGGTGATGGAGTCGCCGGGGGGAGCCCTTGCCGACCTGCTGACCGCGAGCTCGTGGCTGGTGGAGCTGCGGGGGAGCGACCGCGCGAAGGTCGAGGAGGCCGTCGCGACGTTCCTCAGCACGGAGTCGGTGCTCGTCGAGCGGATGACCAAGAAGGGTCTGCGCAGCTTCGACTGCCGGACGGCCGTGGTCTCCCTCGAGGCCGTCGAGGCGGCGGGCGAGCCCGCGTTGCGTCTCGTGCTGCGACACACCGTGCCGGCCGTCAGGCCCGACGACGTGCTCTCCGGGCTGGCCGAGGTCGCCGGCTTCGCCGCGGCTCCCACTGCCCTGCTCACCCGCCTCGGTCAGGGGCCGCTGGACGAGGCGACCGGGCTCGTCGGCGACCCGCTGGCCTGACCGGGACCGGACCTGGCCGGCGGGTCGGGATACCGGCTGTTCACCCGCTGTGTGCGATACTCGCCACAGATCGGCCCCGACGGCCCCCTCACCACGAGAGAGCCGCATGACCGTTCGACGACGTTCTCGCCGGTTGCCGTAGCAGTCAGACGGCGCCGGCACGGTGGAGGTCATGACCTCGCCAGACCGCGACGCGGGTGTGTCGGATCGGTGACAGCGATCCGGCTCCGGATCCCCATCCGGGCCTACGACCGCGGCAGGCAGGCCACGACCACCAGTGACGCTCCGCGGAGGGTGTCGTCCTACCGAAGGCGGCGCCGCCGGTCCGGTGATCCGGGTCCACGCGGCGATGACATGTCCGGTCCGCCCGCGCGGCGGGCCGGCAGAGGAGCAGCGCATGGCTGACACCCCTGTCGACAACGTCGACGACAACGCGACCACCGCCGACGGCACTCCGGAGGAGAAGCCGACGAAGAAGGCGGCGGCCAAGAAGGCCCCCGCCAAGAAGGCGGCCGCGAAGAAGACCGCGGCCAAGAAGGCCCCGGCGAAGAAGGCTGCCGCGGCGCCTCCCGACGAGTCCGGTGAGACCCCGGCCGCGGAGCCCGCCAAGAAGGCGCCGGCCAAGAAGGCGGCGGCGAAGAAGGCGGCGGCCAAGAAGGCCCCGGCGAAGAAGGCTGCCGCGCCCAAGGCCGACGTCGAGCCCGCCGCGGCCGACGCCGACGGGACGGCGGACCCGGCTGCGGAGGAGGGTGGCGCGGGCGCCGCCGTGCTCTTCCAGGCGCCGAAGGTCACCAAGACGACCCGCAAGCGCTCCCAGCCCAAGCCGGCCCCGAAGGTCGACGAGGACGAGGCCGACGAGGAGACCGAGGCCGCAGCACCGCTCGCCGCGGAGCCGGCCGCGTCGGGTTCGACCGAGCCCGACGCGAGCGACGACACCGAGGGCGACACCGAGGGCGAGACCGACGGCGAGACCGAGGGCGAGGGCGGCACCGGTACGGCGGCCCGCCGTCGCCGTCGCCGCGGCGGCCGTCGCCGGCGCAAGCCCTCAGGGACCGGCGGCGACGAGGCCTCCGGCGAGGGTGACGACGACTCCGACGAGGACTCCGCCCAGGACGACGGCGAGGCCAAGGGCGCCGCCGAGGCGAAGAAGTCCGATGACAAGCCCGGCGACAAGCCCGGCGCGAAGTCCGGCGGCAAGTCCGGCGGCAGGCCCGAGGGCAAGGGCGACGGAGACGACTCCGGCGAGCAGGGCGGGGGCGGTTCCTCGTCCTCGCGCCGCCGTCGGCAGCGCCGCCGCGAGGGCGAGGCCGGTTCGGACGCCCACGACGACCCGAACACCGTCACGCGCGTCCGCAAGCCCCGCTCGGCCGAGGACGAGATCACGGCGGTCTCCGGATCGACGCGGCTCGAGGCGAAGAAGCAGCGCCGCCGCGAGGGCCGCGAGGCGGGTCGCCGCCGAGCACCGATCGTGAGCGAGGCCGAGTTCCTCGCTCGTCGCGAGTCGGTCGAGCGCGTGATGGTCGTGCGCCAGCGCAAGGACGTCACGCAGATCGGCGTGATCGAGGACAAGGTCCTCGTCGAGCACTACGTCGCCCGCGAGTCGCAGACCTCCCTGATCGGCAACGTCTACCTCGGGCGCGTGCAGAACGTCCTGCCCTCCATGGAGGCCGCCTTCATCGACATCGGCAAGGGCCGCAACGCGGTGCTCTACGCCGGCGAGGTGAACTGGTCGGCGCTCGGCCACAAGGAGGGCAGCCCGCGCAAGATCGAGTCGGTGCTGCAGTCCGGGCAGCCCGTGCTCGTCCAGGTGACGAAGGACCCGATCGGCCACAAGGGGGCCCGGCTCACCAGCCAGGTCAGCCTCGCCGGCCGCTTCCTCGTCTACGTGCCCGACGGCACCACCTCCGGCATCTCCCGCAAGCTGCCGGACACCGAGCGTGGTCGGCTCAAGACGCTCCTGAAGGAGATCGTCCCCGAGTCGGCCGGCGTCATCGTGCGCACGGCGGCCGAGGGCGCCTCCGAGGACGAGCTGACCCGCGACGTCGAGCGGCTCAAGGCACGCTGGGAGGACGTCGAGGCGAAGGTCGCCAAGGGCAACGCGCCGCAGCTGCTCTACGGCGAGCCCGACCTCACCCTCAAGGTCGTCCGCGACCTGTTCACCGAGGACTTCTCGAAGCTCGTCGTCCAGGGCGACGAGGCCTGGGAGACCGTGCGCGACTACGTCGACCACGTCGCTCCCGACCTCGCCGACCGGCTCGAGCACTACGAGAACGTCGTCGACGGCGAGCACCGCCCCGACGTCTTCGCGACCTACCGCATCGACGAGCAGATCGCCAAGGGCCTGGACCGCAAGGTCTGGCTGCCCTCCGGCGGCTCGCTCGTCATCGACCGGACCGAGGCGATGACCGTCGTCGACGTCAACACCGGGAAGTTCACCGGGTCGGGCGGCAACCTCGAGGAGACGGTCACGAAGAACAACCTCGAGGCCGCCGAGGAGATCGTCCGGCAGCTCCGGCTCCGCGACATCGGCGGCATCATCGTCGTCGACTTCATCGACATGGTCCTGGAGTCCAACCGCGACCTCGTGCTGCGCCGCCTGGTCGAGTGCCTGGGCCGTGACCGCACCCGCCACCAGGTGGCGGAGGTGACCTCGCTCGGCCTGGTCCAGATGACCCGCAAGCGGATCGGCACCGGCCTGCTCGAGGCCTTCAGCGAGACCTGCGACCACTGCCAGGGCCGCGGCCTGATCGTCCACGACCTTCCCGTCGAGTCCCGCCGCGGCGGCAACGGCGGCAACGGTGGCGGCGGCAACGCCGGCAGCGGCGACGAGGGCGGCTCGCGGGGGAGCCGGCGACGCCGTGGCAAGGGCGGCGGCAACCAGGCCGACGAGCCCGCCAAGACCGTCGTGCCGTCCCCGAAGGACGTCGCCGCGATGGCCAAGCCGCCCTCGGACGAGGATGCGGTCCCGCTCGACGAGGACGCGGTCTCTGCCGACGAGAGCGCGGTGTCGCTCGACGAGGTCGCCGTGTCGCTCGACGAGAGCGCGCCCCTGGCTGACGAGGTCGCACCGGAACCCGACGCTGCGCCTTCGACCGAGGACAGCGCGCCTTCGACCGAGGAGAGCGCGCCTTCGACCGAGGACAGCGTGCCTCCGACCGAGGAGAGCGTGCCCTCGACCGAGGACAGCGCACCCTCGGCGGACGCGATGCCGGAGCCGGCAGCGCCGCCCAAGGTCGTGACCCGGACGCGCCGGCGGGCGGCGACCCGTCCGGCCGGCCCCCCGGTGACCGCACCGACCCAGGACGGGCCCGTCGACGAGCGCCCGAGCGAGGACGGCTCGGCCGACGCCGTACCGGAGGAGCCCACCGGGGACGCGTCCACCGACGAGCCGCACGTGGAGCACGTGCCGATCAAGCGGAAGGGCACGCGGAAGCGGTGAGCTGACGGCGGCCCCGGCGTTTTGCCGAGACCTCCGCAGATCCGTAGTATTGAACGTCGGCGCGCCTCGCGTGCCTCTCTGCTTGGCATCTACCCCCAGTCCGACCGGGGCCGTGGCGTGCCGCAGACCCAGACGAGAGAAGACGAAGGAGACCGCGGTGTACGCGATCGTGCGCGCAGGCGCGAAGCAGCAGAAGGTCGCTGTCGGCGACGTCATCGAGATCGACAAGGTCTCCACGGCCGTCGGCGACACCCTGACGCTGCCCGTCGTCATGGCGGTCGACGGTGAGTCCGTCACCGTCACCGGTCTCGACAAGGCTGCGGTGACCGTCGAGGTCCTCGGCGCCGCCAAGGGCCCGAAGATCGTCATCCAGAAGTACAAGAACAAGACCGGTTACAAGAAGCGGCAGGGTCACCGCCAGAAGTACACCCAGGTCAAGGTCACCGACATCAAGCTCTGAGTCTGCACTCGACTCTCGTCTCTGAAGGACTGAACAGATGGCACACAAGAAGGGCGCCGCGTCCACCAAGAACGGCCGCGACTCCAACGCCCAGCGCCTCGGCGTGAAGCGCTACGGCGGCCAGCTCGTCAACGCGGGCGAGATCATCGTGCGCCAGCGCGGCACGCACTTCCACCCGGGCTCCAACGTGGGTCGCGGTGGCGACGACACCCTGTTCGCGCTGGAGGCCGGAGCCGTCGAGTTCGGCACCCGCCGCGGCCGGAAGGTCGTCAACATCGTCCCGTCGGCTGAGTGACGCTCAGTCTGACGAAGACTTCTGACCCAGGGCGTCCCGTACGGGGCGCCCTTCGTCATTTTCCCGACCGCACTACGAAAGACTGATCCCATGGCCGTGCCCACGTTCGTCGACCGGGTGATGCTCCACGTCGCCGCCGGGCGTGGTGGCAACGGCGTCGCGTCGGTGCACCGCGAGAAGTTCAAGCCCCTC
Organism: Nocardioides candidus; assembly: GCF_041321175.1. Lineage (NCBI taxonomy): Bacteria > Bacillati > Actinomycetota > Actinomycetes > Propionibacteriales > Nocardioidaceae > Nocardioides > Nocardioides candidus. Next base: position 1,616,720 of record NZ_JBGGWC010000001.1, read on the forward strand.
GGTGGCCCCGACGGCGGCAACGGCGGACCGGGCGGCTCGATCATCCTGCGCGTCGATCCCGACGTCACGACCCTCCTCGACTACCACCACAGCCCCAAGCGCAAGGCGGAGAACGGCGGCCACGGCGCCGGGGACCACAAGAACGGCGCCCACGGTGCCGACCTCGTCCTGCCCGTCCCCGCGGGCACGGTCGTCGGCCTGCCCAACGGGGAGGTCATCGCCGACCTGGTCGGCCCCGGCACCGAGCTCGTGATCGCCCAGGGCGGCAAGGGCGGCCTCGGCAACGCCTCGCTCGCGTCGAAGGCCCGCAAGGCTCCGGGGTTCGCGCTGCTCGGCGAGCCTGGCGACGAGCTCGAGATCGTCCTCGAGCTCAAGGTGGTGGCCGACGTGGGACTCGTCGGATACCCGAGCGCCGGCAAGTCCAGCCTGATCGCCGCGATCTCGCGGGCGCGGCCCAAGATCGCCGACTACCCGTTCACCACGCTGGTGCCCAACCTGGGCGTGGTCACGGCGGGCGAGACGACCTTCACCGTCGCCGACGTGCCGGGGCTGATCGAGGGCGCCGCCGAGGGCCGCGGCCTCGGCCACGACTTCCTGCGCCACATCGAGCGCTGCGCTGCTCTGGTGCACGTCCTCGACACCGCCACCCTCGAGCCGGGCCGCAACCCCGTCGACGACCTCGACGTCATCGAGGACGAGCTGCGCCGCTACGGCGGCCTGGAGGACCGTCCGCGCCTCGTCGCCCTCAACAAGGTCGACGTGCCCGACGGACGCGACATCTCCTCGATGGTGCTCGACGAGCTGCGCGCCCGCGGCCTGCGCGTCTTCGAGATCTCCGCGATGTCCGGCGAGGGCACCCGCGAGCTGGTCTTCGCGATGGCCGAGATCGTGCTGGCGGCCCGTGCCGAGAAGGCCACCGAGATCGTCGAGCGCATCGTGCTGCGCCCCAAGGGCATCGACGAGGACGAGTTCACCGTGCGCAAGACCGGGGCGGGGTGGCGGGTGCGCGGCGTCAAGCCCGAGCGTTGGGTGCGCCAGACCGACTTCAGCAACGACGAGGCCGTCGGCTTCCTCGCCGACCGCCTCAACCGCCTCGGTGTGGAGACGAAGCTGCTCCAGCTCGGTGCCGAGGAGGGCGACGCCGTCCTCATCGGGCACCCGGACGACTCCGTCGTCTTCGACTTCAAGCCCGGGATCGACGCCGGCGCCGAGAACCTGTCCCGCCGCGGCCAGGACGAGCGCTTCCAGGAGGACCGGCCGGCCGCGCAGCGGCGCCGCGACATCCAGGAGAGCATGGCCGACCGTGCCGAGACCGAGACCCGCGCCGACGTGGCGCGCCGCCTGGACCGGCCCGACGAGTACGGACCGCTGTCCTACGAGATCGGCTCCGACGACGACCCCGACGCCGCCACTGCGGCCACGAGCGACGAGGAAGCATGGCTGGAGGAGGACCCGGGTGAGTGACCGAGCGGCCGTGACCGGCGCTCGTCGCGTCGTCGTCAAGGTCGGCTCCTCCTCGCTGACGACCGCCGCGGGCGGCATCGACCCGGCGCGGGTGAGCGCGCTGGTCGACGTGCTCGCCTCCGTCCGCGCCGGCGGCGCCGAGGTCGTCCTGGTCTCCTCCGGAGCGATCGCCGCCGGCCTGGCCCCGCTGGGCCTGAAGAAGCGGCCCCGCGGCCTGGCCGCCCAGCAGGCCGCCGCCTCGGTCGGCCAGGGGCTGCTGGTGCACCGCTACACCGAGGAGCTGGCCCGGCACGGCTTGACCGCCGGGCAGGTGCTGCTCACCCTCGACGACGTCACCCGCCGCTCGCACTACCGCAACGCCCACCAGACCTTCACCAAGCTGCTCGAGCTCGGTGTGATCCCGATCGTCAACGAGAACGACACCGTCGCGACGACCGAGATCCGCTTCGGCGACAACGACCGTCTGGCCGCGCTGGTCGCGCACCTGGTGCACGCCGACCTCCTGGTGCTGCTCAGCGACGTCGACGGGCTGTACGACGGTCCGCCGCACCGACCCGGCGCGGCACTGATCCCCGAGGTGCGATCGGCGGCCGACCTCGAGGGCGTGGCTGTGGGCGCGGCCGGCGTCGCGGGCGTCGGTACGGGTGGGATGGCGACGAAGATCGACGCGGCGAGCATCGCCACCGGGTCCGGCATCCCGGTCGTGCTCACCTCCTCCGACCGCGCCGCAGCAGCGCTCGCGGGGGAGCCGGTCGGCACCCTCTTCCACGCGAGCGGCCGGCGCCGCCCGACCCGCCAGCTGTGGCTGCGCCACGCCACGGAGGCCAAGGGCAGCGTCTGCCTCGACGCGGGCGCGGTGCGGGCCGTGGTCGAGCGCGACGCCTCGCTGCTGGCCGCCGGCATCACCGGCGTCCACGGGGACTTCGTCGCAGGCGACCCGATCGACCTGCTCGCCCCCGACGGCAGCGTGGTCGCGCGCGGGTTGGTCAACTTCGACGCCCGGGAGCTCCCCTCCCTGCTCGGCCGCTCCACGAAGGAGCTCAAGCGGGAGCTCGGCGCGGCCTACGAGCGCGAGGTCGTCCACCGCGACGACCTGGTCCTGCTCTGACGGCGCCGAGCGCCCGAGCGGCTACCGCTGGAGGGCGTGCCTGCGGCCGTGGTCGTTCTTGCCCATGACGGCCTCGACGACGCCGATCAGGAGCACGGCGGCGATCACGGCGACGACGGCGCCGAGGAAGTTGAGCTCCCAGATGTCACCGGTGCCGAGCGCGGAGGCGATGACCCCTCCGATCACGGACCCGATGACGCCGAGCAGCAGGGTGCCCGCGATGCCGAGGTGCTGACGACCGGGCTTGAGGAGCCGCGCGAGCACTCCGACGACGAGACCGAAGACGAGGAAACCGATGAGAGCCATGGCGGGGTGGTACCCCCGATGTCGTCGGCGATCCGGGCGGTGTCGGGAGCGCGCCGAGGCTCCGCCGCGGCTCAGCCGGCGCCGGCCCCCGCGATCCGGGCGAGCGTGCGGAGGAGGACCGCGTCGGGCACCAGCCTGGTCAGGTGGTGGAGCGGAGCGGGGGCGTTGACGGCGCGGCCGGCGTTGCGGGACAGGCGTACGACGCGGCGCGCCTGCCGCCGTCGGAGCTGCTCGAACGCGGCGAACGCCTCAGCCAGCGAGGTCGAGCCGCCCACCAGCCGGGCGAGCACGACGGCGTCGACGAGCGCCTGGCAGCCGCCCTGGCCGAGGTGGGGGCGCATCGCGTGCGCCGCGTCGCCGATCACGACCACGCGGCCGTCGACCCACCGTCGCGGCATCGCTCGGTCCATCACGTCGTTGCGGGTCACGTCGCCGGGAGCGGTCGCGGCGAGGACCTGGTGGACGGCGTCGGGCCAGCCCGCGAACGCCGCGGACAGGTGGCCCAGCTCGTCACCCGCGCCACCGCCCGCGGGCTCGCGCACGGTCGCGAACCAGTAGCTCGCGTCGTCGTCGAGAGGCACGATCCCGAACTCGCTGTGCCCGCCCCACACCTGCATCGGCTCGAGGCCGCCGACCCCGGCGATGCCGCGCCACGCCGGGTAGCCGGCGTAGGTCTCGGTCATCCCCGGGTCGAGTGCGCGCGCCACCTCGGAGCGGTAGCCGTCGGCGCCGACGAGCGCACGCGCGGCCACCGGCTCGCCGTCGGTCCGCACCCGGACGCCGGAGTCGTCGCCGTCGTACCCCCGCACGGCCACGCCGAGACGCACCGAGTCGTCGCGGACGAGGGCGTGCAGGATCTCGACGAGCGCGCCCCGCCGTACGGCCACCAGCGGTCCGCCGAGGGCAGCCGACGAGCGCTCGAGGTCGAGGGAGCGCACCACGCGACCGCGCGCCGTCAGCACCCGCCCGGTGCCGACCGCGCGGCCCGCGCGACGGACGGCGTCACCCGCGCCGATCTCGTCGAGCGCCGCCAGGGCGTTGGGCCACAGGGTGATCGCCCCTCCGGTGCTGCCGAGCGCGGGCCGTTCGTCGAGGAGGACGTACGGCGGCGGGTCGGCCGACCGCTCCAGCCCTGCTGCGAACGCGAGACCGGCGATGCCCGCGCCGGCGATGACGAGAGGAGGCTCCACCCGGGTCAGGCGACGGTGTGCTCGCAGTGGCGGACCAGGTCGAGCTCGCCGTCGTCGTCGGTGGTGTCGTCGCCGTCGCCGCAGAGCAGGGAGTCCTCACCGGGCCCGCCGAGCAGCAGGTCGTTGCCGTCGCCGCCCTCGAGCACGTCGTCGCCGACGCTGCCGGCGAGCTGGTCGTCGCCCGCCGTGCCGATCACGTGGTCGTCGCCCACGCCGCCGTCGGCGACGTCGTCGCCGTCACCGGTGCGGATCGTGTCGTTGCCGGGTCCGCCGTGGACCTGATCGACGCCGGCCGCGCCGTTGACGAAGTCGGCCGCGGCGCCGCCGAGCAGCTCGTCGTCGCCCTGCGCGCCGAGCAGCGTCAGCTGCATCTCGGCGGTGAGGGCCGACCCGTCGACCCGGTCGTCGCCGCGCTGCGGCTCGATGCGGAGCTGGAGCGGCTGTGCGACGGAGGTCGTCGCAGGGATCCGGCAGCTCACGGCGCGGCCCGTCTCGACGGCCACCCGCCGACAGCCGTGCGGCAGCGTGCGCACGACGCGGGCCGCGCGGTCGGCGAAGAGCACCCGGCCCCCGGTGCGGGTGATCGTCAGGTCGTTGTCGTGGAGCGAGGCCTGGTAGCGGAACCCGCCATCGATCCGGGAGATCTGGATCCAGCGCTTCGTCACCGTGCGGTCGGCGCCGCCGTCGGCGCCGTGCGTGGACGCGAGCGAGGCGGCCGGCACGACGAGCGCGAGGGCGCCCAGGGCGAGGGACAGGAGGGCGAGACGCGTCCGGGGGAGCATGGGAGCGACGTTACGCCGCCGCTGGACCGGCGTCGTACCCTTCCCAGCATGTCTCGTCAGCGCACGACCGGTCTCGTCGTCCTCTCCGTCCTGCTGTCCGTCGTCGCGGCGCTGTTCGCGGGCACGGCGCCGGCCCACGCCACCGAGGTGGACCGCTCGATCGGCTACCACTGCACCTCCGACGTGGGCGGTGGCGGCAACACCTCCGTGCGGGTCCGGGTGTCGATCCCCGACCGGATCGCCCAGGGACACACGGTCGACCCGGCGAAGGTGCGGTTCAGCATCAAGGTGCCCTCGGCGCTGGTCGACGCCCTGCGGCAGTACCACGTCGACTCGATCTCCGCCCACGGCAGGGCCCACTTCACCGTCGGCTCGCTGAAGCGACCGATCCGGCACCTCCGGCTCCCCCGACACCAAGGTGCCCGCGAGCGGTGGCATGACCCTGCGGGGCTCCGGACGCACGGCGGAGTTCGCGATCAACCAGCCCGGCACCTATGCCGTGAAGGTCACCAGGAGCCTGACCGCGACGGCCACCATCCACGGTGGTGTCTTCGACGGCGGCTCGGCTGCTCTGACCTGCAACGTCCGCCACGGCCAGTCCCGCAGGCTCGCCTCGGTCGAGGTCATCCGCTGACCTGACCCGGGCGCCGACCACGACGACGGCTCTGGTGCGGCACCCGGTCCGCGGGCGCCGTACGCTTGAGGCGCCATGAACGACGCCCCCACGGTCTACCTCGACCACGCCGCGACCACGCCGATGGTCCCCGCGGCGGTCGAGGCGATGACGGCGCAGCTGGTCGGCGTCGGCAACGCGAGCTCGCTGCACGCGTCGGGCCGCCGCGCCCGACGGGTCGTGGAGGAGTCGCGGGAGACGATCGCCCAGGCGCTGGGGTGCCGTCCGGGCGAGGTCGTCTTCACCTCCGGCGGCACCGAGGCCGACAACCTCGCCGTCAAGGGCCTCTACTGGTCGCGGCACGCGGCCGACCCGGCGCGCCGGCGTGCGCTCACCAGCGCCATCGAGCACCACGCGGTGCTCGACCCGATGCACTGGCTGGCCGAGCACGAGGACGCCGACCTCGAGCTGCTCGCCGTCGATGCGCTGGGCCGGGTCGACCTTCCCGCCCTGACGGCGACGATCGAGCGCGACCCGGCGTCCGTCGCGTTGGTCAGCGTGATGTGGGCCAACAACGAGGTCGGCACCATCCAGCCGATCGCCGAGCTCGTCGCCCTCGCCGGCGCGCACGGCATCCCGGTGCACACCGACGCCGTCCAGGCGCTGGGCGCGGTGCCCGTCGACTTCGCGGCCGCCGGCGTCGACGCCATGTCGGTCTCCGGCCACAAGGTCGGCGGGCCGCTCGGCGTGGGTGCGCTCGTCCTGCGGCGGGAGGTCGAGCTCACCGCCCTGGTGCACGGCGGCGGTCAGGAGCGCGACGTGCGCAGCGGGACCCTCGACGTGCCGGCGGTAGCCGGTTTCGCCGCGGCCGTCGAGATCGCGGTCAAGGAGCAGGCCGAGCACGCGGCGCGGCTCTCCGCCCTGCAGCGGCGGCTGGTCGCCGGCGTACGACGGGCCGTGCCCGACGCCGTCCTCAACGGTCCCGAGCCGGACACCGGCGACGGCGAGCGACTGCCGGGCATCGTGCACTTCAGCTTCCCCGGCTGCGAGGGCGACTCGCTCCTGATGCTCCTCGACGCCCGCGGCATCGAGTGCTCGACCGGCTCGGCCTGCTCGGCCGGCGTGCCCCAGCCCTCCCACGTGCTCCTGGCGATGGGACGCGACGACGAGACGGCGCGGAGCTCGCTGCGCTTCTCGCTCGGCCACACCAGCACCGAGGCCGACGTCGACGCCGTCGCCGAGGCACTCGCCCCCTGCGTCGAGCGTGCCCGCGCGGCGCGCGCGTGAGGTCGGGTCACCGGTGAAGGTCGTCGCCGCCATGTCGGGCGGGGTGGACTCCGCCGTCGCGGCCGCCCGCGCCGTCGAGGCCGGCCACGACGTCACCGGCATCCACCTGGCGCTCTCCCGCAACCCGCAGTCCTACCGGTCCGGCGCCCGCGGCTGCTGCACGATCGAGGACAGCAACGACGCTCGGCGCGCGGCCGACGTCATCGGCATCCCGTTCTACGTGTGGGACCTCTCCGAGCGCTTCCACGAGGACGTGGTCGTCGACTTCATGGACACCTACGCGGCCGGGCAGACCCCGAACCCCTGCCTGCGCTGCAACGAGAAGATCAAGTTCGCCGCCGTCCTCGACCGCGCCCTCGCTCTCGGCTTCGACGCCGTCGCGACCGGTCACTACGCGCGCCTGGAGCCGGCCGCCGACGGGGGAGTCGAGCTGCACCGGGCCGTCGACCACGGCAAGGACCAGTCCTACGTCCTGGGCGTGCTCGACGAGCGCCAGCTGCGCCACTCGCTGTTCCCGCTGGGGGACACCCCGAAGGCCGACGTACGGCGCGAGGCGGCCGCGCGGGGGCTGCTGGTCGCCGACAAGCCCGACAGCCACGACATCTGCTTCGTCGCCGACGGCGACAGCGCGGGCTGGCTGCGCGAGAAGCTGGGCGACCGGGCCCCCAACCACGGCGGCTCGATCGTCGACGAGACCGGCGAGGTGCTCGGCGAGCACGAGGGCACCTACGGCTTCACGATCGGCCAGCGCAAGGGGCTGCGGCTCGGCAAGCCGGCTGCCGACGGCAAGCCGCGCTTCGTGCTCGACATCGAGCCGGTCTCCGGCACCGTCACGGTCGGACCCCGCGAGCGGCTCGCCGTCGAGCGGATCCGGGCGGACCGCCCCCGCTGGTGCGGCACGCCCCTCGCGCCCGGGTCGAGCGCCGAGGTGACCGTGCAGCTGCGGGCCCACGGCGACGAGCACCGCGGCGAGGTGAGGGTGGACGTCGCTGGCGACGTGGTCGAGATCCGGTTGACCGACCCGGCCTTCGGCATCGCGCCCGGGCAGGCGGCCGTGCTCTACCAGGGCAGCCGGGTCGTCGGCTCGGCCACGATCACCGCCACCGAGCGGGTCCCCGCGTGACCGCGCGATGACCCTGGCCACCGGCGTCGGCTCCTACCCGGGGTCCGACCAGCGGGACCTCGACGAGGCCCTGCGCGTCGTGCGCGGAGAGCTCACCCTGCCGCACCTGCCCGAGGTGCCCGGACGCGGCGTGACCGCCGGGATGGTGGGGCGCACGCTCGGCATCGTCGGGGAGCTCGACGTCGACCTCCAGCCGGCGGGCTGGCGGCTGACCGGCACCTCGGGGTCGCCGGCCGTCGACCAGCGGAGAGCGCGGTCGCTGCTCGCCCAGGACCTCGACACGCTGGAGGACCAGGCCGCCGGCGACAGCGGCCCGTTCAAGGTGCAGCTGACCGGGCCGTGGACGCTCGCGGCCACCGTGGAGCGGCCCCGCGGCGACAAGGTGCTCGCCGACCACGGCGCTCGCCGCGAGCTCGCCCAGGCGCTGGCCGTGGCGGTGGGCGAGCACGTCGCCGACGTACGCCGCCGGATGCCGGGTGCCGACCGCCTCGTCGTGCAGGTCGACGAGCCGGCGCTGCCGGCCGTGCTGGCGGGCTCGGTGTCCACGGCTTCGGGCTTCGGGAGGCACCGGGTCGTGCACCCGCCGGAGGCCAGCGAGACGCTCGCCTGGGTCCTCGAGGCCGTGCGCGACGCCGGAGCCGAGCCGTGGGTGCACTGCTGCGCCGCCGACGCCCCGCTCGCGCTGCTGCGCGGAGCCGGCGCGGCCGGGCTCGCCGTCGACCTCGCGCTCGTCGGCGCCGACGGCCACGACGAGCTGGCCGCAGCGCTCGAGGCGGGGGAGACCGTCGCGCTGGGCGTCGTACCGTCCCTGGCTCCTGCCGACCCGCCCACGGCCAAGACGCTCGTCGAGCAGGTGCTGCGCTGGCTCGACCTGGTGGGTCTCGACCCGCAGGAGTACGCCGGCCGGCTGGTCGTGTCGCCCGCGTGCGGCCTCGCGGGTGCCGACCCGCAGTGGGCGCGGCGCGCGCTCGAGCTCGCGCGGTCGGTGGCCGACAGCCTGACCTGAGCGGGTTGCCGCAGGGCGGGCCGGGTACCTGGGGGAGGTACCGTCCACCGTCCCCCGAGGAGCACCCGTGACCCGTCTCGCCGGCAAGACCGTCGCCATCATCGCCACCGACTACGTCGAGGAGCCCGAGCTCGTCGAGCCCCGGGACAGCCTGCGCGAGGCGGGAGCCACCGTGCGGGTCTACTCGCGCGGGGGCGAGCCGATCCAGGCGGCGGAGGGCGACGTGAACCCCACGGAGAAGGTGGAGGTCGACGGCAGCCTCGAGGACCTCGACGTCGCCGAGATCGACCTCCTCATCGTGCCGGGAGGCACCGTCAACGCCGACCACATCCGGACGGACGAGCGTGCCCAGACCCTGGTGCGTCAGGTGGCCGGGGCCGGCAAGCCGCTGGCTGCGATCTGCCACGGGCCTTGGCTGCTCGTCTCGGCCGGTCTCGTCGAGGGTCGCCGGCTGACGAGCTGGCCCAGCCTCGCCGACGACATCCGCAACGCCGGCGGCAACTGGGTCGACGAGGAGGTCGTCGTGGATCGCGGGCTGATCACCAGCCGCAACCCCGACGACATCCCTGCCTTCGTGGCCGAGATCGAGAAGGCGCTCGGTGAGCGGTAGGCCGGGTCAGCGGTAGGCCGGGTCAGCGGTAGGCCAGCCGGTCCACGCGGTCGTGGTAGCGGTGGCCGATCTTGCCGCCGACCACGGCGGCGAGGAAGGTCAGGACCAGGAGCGCGAGGCCGGTGATGATGCCGCCCCAGGTGGCGGTGTCGTTGGGGATCGGGATGCGCGGCAGGTCGACCCGGTCGAGCACGTTGTACTGGTCGCCGAAGACCAGCCCGAGGACCACCGCGATGACGGTGACGACGAGGCCGATCAGCCAGACGGCGACGCCCTGGCGGGCACCGTCGAAACGGGACATCCGGCCGGCGACGTAGCCGCCGAAGTAGTAGGCCAGCATCATGATCACGACGATCGCGATCGCGGCTCCGAGCCCGATCGCCCCGGCGTGCCGCTGCGCCTCGCTCTGCGTCACGTCGTTGGCGTTGCCGACTCCTGATGCGATGGCGCCCGCGATGCTGCTGAGCAGCACGGTCAGTGCGACGGCGACCAGCCAGCCGAAGAACGCGGCGCCGAGGTTCGCGCCTCCGAACTTCTCGTGGGCGCGGTCGTGGTCCGTGGCGACCACTTCCTCGTCGACGTGGTCTCCCACGTGCTCGGTCTCGTGGCGGTGGATGAGGTTCACCATCGTGACGCGCCTCCTCAGGCAGGCTCCTTGGACCTGGGCGGTACCCGGGCTGTCGGGAAGCAACCTGCCGAGCAGGCCCCGGAGACGGTGACGGCCCGCGCCCCTGGTCGGGGTGCGGGCCGTCACGGTGGGCCGTCGCGAGCCGGCGGGCGGTCAGCCCACGTGCACGCCCTCGGGCGCCTCGGTCCCGAGCTCGGCGTGCTTCACGTTGAGCAGAAGCCAGACGATGAGCGACGCGGTCCAGATCATGAACGCGCCCACCAGGAAGGCGTGCGTCGCACCGTCGGCGAACGCGTGGAGCCCCAGCAGCCGGTCACCCACACCGCCGCCGGAGGCGACCAGGTCGGCGGCCTTCGACGTCGTGTAGTGCGACGCCACCGCGGAGAGGGTGGCGAGCCCGAGGGCACCGCCGACCTGCTGCATCGTGTTGAGCACGCCCGAGCCGATGCCGGCGTCCTGGGTGCGGACACCGTGCACGGCGACCAGCGTCATCGGCACGAAGGTCAGGCCCATGCCGACGGACATCAGCACGATGAACGGCATGATGTCGGTCCAGTAGTTCTCGGCGCCGAACTCCAGCCGGCTGAAGGCGAACAGCGCGATGCCGGCGAGGATCGTGCCGGTGCCCGAGAGGAACCGCGGGTCCATCCTGGCGATGAGCTTCGAGGAGACCGTCGCGCCGAAGACCATGCCGAACGTGAAGGGCAGGAACGCGAAGCCGGCCTTCAGCGGGCTGTAGCCCATGATGTTCTGGATGTAGAGCGACAGGAAGAAGAACATCGCGAACATCGCGGCCGGGGTGATCATCATCGCCACGAATGCGACGGCGCGGGTGCGGCTGGCGAAGATCGACAGGGGCATCAGCGGCTGCTTCGCGCGGCTCTCGAACAGGACGAAGGCCACCAGGGCGACGACGCCGATGATGATCGCCGTGAGGGCGACCGGGTCGCCCCAGCCGTAGCTGACGCCGCGCGGCTGGAGCTTCGAGATGGTGTCGGGGTCGACGTTGCTGGTGCGCGTGATGCCGTAGACGAGGGCGAGCAGGCCGCCGGTGCCGAGGACGGCGCCGGGGAGGTCCAGACGGCCGGCGTGGTGGTTGGTGTCGGGAAGCAGCTTCGGGGCGAAGTACGCCGCCGCGAGACCGATCGGGACGTTGATCAAGAAGGTGAGCCGCCAGCCCCACGAGGGGTCGAGGTCGGTGAGCCAGCCGCCGAGGATCAGGCCCACGGCCGCACCGATGCCCGACATGGCCGCGAACACCGAGAACGCGCGGTTGCGCAGGGGGCCGGCCGGGAAGGTCGTCGTGATCAGGGCGAGCGCCGTCGGCGAGGCGAGCGCCGCACCGAGGCCCTGCAGGCCACGGGATCCGAGGAGCATCCACTCCGTCTGGGCGATGCCGCCGAGCGCGGAGGCCACCGCGAAGAGCGCGACGCCGATCATGAAGACGCGGCGGCGGCCGAAGAGGTCACCGAGGCGGCCGCCGAGGAGCAGCAGCCCGCCGAACGCCAGGGCGTAGCCGGTGACGATCCACGACAGGTTGGCCTGGTCGATCTTGAGGTCGGCCCCGATGTAGGGCAGTGCGATGTTGGCGATGGTGCTGTCGAGCACGACCATCAGCTGCGCCATGCAGATGAGGACGAGTGCCCATCCCGCGTGGCCCGGGGCGGAAGGTGCCTCCGCCACGTCGAGCGCCGCCGAGGGCGCATCGGCCCCGAGCTCGCCCGGCAGGTCGGATGCCTGGGTGTCGGTCATGTGGATTTCCTTGGATGTGGGAAGGGTGATCAGCCGCGGGTCACGGCAGGGAGGATGAGCTGGTCGACCACCGTGGCGATCAGCTCGTCGGTGGGCGGGTCGCCCATCAGGAAGGCGCGGTGGAGGACGATCCCGGGAAGTGCTCCCGCGATCAGGTCGAGGTCGAGGTCGTCGCGGATCTCGCCCCGCTCCTGGGCACGGCGGAACATCTCCGCGGACATCGCCTTCTTCGGGCCGATGAAGTCGCGGCGGAACGCCTCGGCGAACTCGGCGTCCCGTGCGATCGCGGTGATGACGCTGCCGAGGATCGCGAGCTGGTGGCTGTCGGTGAGGCCGCCCATCCCGCAGAAGGCCCCGATCATGTCCTCGCGGAGCGAGCCCGTGTCGGGGAGCGCGTGCGGCTCCTTCTGGGAGATGAGCGCGTCGATGACGAGCTGGGCCTTGCCGTTCCACCGGCGGTAGAGCGTCGCCTTGGACGCCTTCGCCCGGGTGGCGACGGCATCCATGGTGAGCCGGTCGTAGCCGACCTCGGAGAGGATGTCGATGGTCGAGTCGAGGATCTCCTGCTCGCGCTCGCCCTCGACGCGAGGACGCGTCTGCGCCTCGTGTGCGGCTGCGGTGGGGGACATCGGGCACCTCGGGAAACGGTTTGGATGGAACGGAACGGTTTCGTTTCGTCAGACAGTACGGAACAGTTTCGTTTCATGCAAGCCCGTCCGTCGGTGTCGCCCATGAGACACCGCCCACAGTCCCGGTGTGACGGTCCGGGCGCCGGGCCCCGGTCGAGCGACCTCAGGCGCGGTCGTGCACGAGCATCCCGCGCACGCTGCCGGCGGCCAGGCCGTTCCAGGCCCCGATCTCGCGGAGCAGGTAGTGCCCCACCATCCCCATGTCGTGGAACTCCGTGCTCCGCGCGACCGAGCCGGCGCGCCGGACGAAGTCCTGGGAGGCGGCGAAGGAGGTGATCCGGTCACGGCGGCCGTGCGCGACGACGAGGTCCTTGCCCCGGAGGGCGCCGACGGGCTCGCCGGGCGGGAACCACGGCGCGAGACCGACGAGGCCGAGCACCGACGGGTCGTCGGCGACCCGGGCGCCGGTGCGCGCGCCCATCGAGTGGCCGACGAGGACGATCGGCAGGTCGTCGTGCTCGCGGACCCGGTCGAGCGCCCACCGCGCGTCCTGCACGGGCGCCGGGGCGCCGGGGTCGTTCCAGCCGCGACGCGCGTAGCGCAGCAGCCAGACCGCGATGCCCTCGCGCCGCAGCTGGCCGGCCAAGGCGCGCTGGAGGGCGCCCGCGCGGCGCCACGAGAGGTTGGTGCCCGTGACGGGTGCGACCGAGCGCGGCGTGCCGCCGTGCAGCACGAGCACGGCGGCGCGCGCCGTGCCCTGGGCATCGATCCGGGAGATGCTCGGCTGTCCCATCCGCACCTGCCTTCCTCTTCGCTCGCGGGAACCGTTCGTACCCATTCGTAGCGCGCGGCCGGTCGGATGGGTGTCGGAGGCAGGCGGCAGGATGTCCTCATGAGCGACGCCGCGGCAGCCGTGACCAGTCCGCCCGACGATGCCCGTGACGAGCACAAGCGCCTGTCCGAGGAGATCGAGGACGCCCGCTGGCGCTACTACGTGCTCGACGACCCGACGCTGTCCGACGCCGACTTCGACCAGCGGATGCGTCGGCTCGAAGCCCTCGAGGAGGAATATCCCGAGCTGCGCACGCCCGACAGCCCGACCCAGAAGGTCGGCGGCGCGGTGTCGACGGAGTTCACCGCGGTCGACCACCTGCAGCGCATGGAGAGCCTCGACAACGCATTCTCGTTCGAGGAGCTGGAGTCGTGGCACGCCCGGATCGCCCGTGACGGCGCGGGCGAGGCCGCGATGCTCTGCGAGCTGAAGGTCGACGGGCTGGCGATCAACCTGCTCTACGAGAAGGGCCGCCTGGTCCGCGCGCTCACCCGCGGCGACGGCCGCACGGGCGAGGACGTGACGCCCAACGTGCGCACGATCGACGCCGTGCCGGACCAGCTGACCGCGACCGACGACTACCCCGTGCCCGACCTGCTGGAGGTGCGCGGCGAGGTGTTCTTGTCGGTGGCGGCCTTCGACAAGCTCAACGCCTCCCTGGTCGAGGCGGGCAAGCCCATGTTCGCCAACCCCCGCAACTCCGCGGCCGGATCGCTGCGGCAGAAGGACCCGCGGGTCACCGCCAGCCGCGCCCTCGGCATGGTCTGCCACGGCATCGGGGCGCGCGAGGGATTCGAGCCGGCCGCGCAGTCGCAGGCCTACGAGGCGCTGCGCGCGTGGGGCCTGCCGACGAGCGATCGGGTGCGGGTGCTGCCGACGATGGCCGAGGTCGAGGAGTTCGTCGCCCACTACGGCGAGCACCGCCACGACGTCACCGAGCACGAGATCGACGGCGTGGTGATCAAGGTCGACGACGTCGCCCTGCAGCGGCGGCTCGGCTCGACGAGCCGGGCGCCCCGCTGGGCGATCGCCTACAAGTACCCGCCGGAGGAGGTCAACGCACGGCTCCTCGATGTCCGGGTCAACGTCGGCCGGACGGGCCGGGTGACGCCGTACGGCGTCATGGAGCCCACCAAGGTCGCCGGGTCGACCGTCGAGCGGGCGACCCTGCACAACGCCTACGAGGTCAAGCGCAAGGACGTGCGGCCGGGCGACACGGTCATCCTGCGCAAGGCGGGCGACGTGATCCCGGAGATCCTCGGCCCCGTGCTCGCGCTGCGGCCCGAGGGGCTGCCGGAGTGGGAGATGCCGACCGAGTGCCCGTCCTGCGGCACGACGCTCGCCGAGCAGAAGGAGGGCGACAAGGACCTGCGGTGCCCCAACCACCGCTCGTGCCGGGCGCAGGTGCTCGAGCGCGTCTACCACGTGGCCAGCCGCGGGGCCTTCGACATCGAGGGGCTGGGCTCGGAGGCCGCCTTCGCGCTGGTCGAGGCCGGGGTCGTGGACAACGAGGGCGACGTCTTCGACCTGACCCCGGAGAAGCTGCTGCGCGCGCCGCTCTTCACCCGTGCGCCCAAGAAGGGCGAGGAGGGGCCGCAGCTGAGCGCCAACGCGGTCGCGCTGCTCGCCAACCTCGAGTCGCGCAAGAAGGTCCCGCTCTGGCGGGTGCTCGTCGCGCTGTCCATCCGTCACGTCGGCCCGACCGCCGCGCGAGCGCTCGCCACGGAGTTCGGATCGATCGACCGGATCCGGGAGGCGACCCGCGAGCAGCTCGCCGACGCCGAGGGCGTGGGGCCCACCATCGCGGATGCCGTGATCGAGTGGTTCGAGGTCGACTGGCACCAGGAGATCGTGGAGAAGTGGGCCCACGCCGGCGTACGTCTCGAGGACCACCGCGACACCTCGGTGGCGCGCACCCTCGAGGGCCTCACCATCGTCGTCACCGGCTCGCTGGTCGACTTCAGCCGCGACTCCGCCAAGGAGGCGATCATCGGCCGCGGGGGCAAGGCAGCCGGGTCGGTGTCCAAGAAGACCGACTACGTCGTGATCGGGGACAACGCCGGCTCCAAGGCCGACAAGGCCGAGCAGCTCGGCGTCCCCACGCTCGACGAGGACGGCTTCAAGGCCCTGCTCGTGGGTGGCCCGGCCGCGCTCGGCTGAGCCGCCGACGAAATCCGGCATTCTGCTGCGGGCGGAGGAACTCTCCGCTCTACTGCTGTCATCTGGGGGCCGGGCAACAGGAGCTCCCCTATGCGCGCCAACTTCCTTCTCGGGCGGCTGACGGTCGCCGTCCTCCTCGCGACTGCGGGTCTCGTGGTACCTCTCGTCGCTGCGCCGCCGGCCAGTGCCGTGCCGACCATCGTGTACGTCGTCGAGGGCGGCGCCGGGACCCAGGACGGCTCGAGCTGGGCGAACGGCAAGCAGCTGTTCCAGGCGACCGCGGATGCGGTCGCCGGTCAGGAGCTGTGGGTCAAGGCAGGCAACCACGTCCCGGGCGACCTGGGCCTCGGCGCCCACTTCCAGCTGAAGTCCGGCGTGGCGATCTACGGCGGCTTCGACGGCACCGAGACCAGCCGAGCGCAGCGCGACCCGGCCGCCAACGTCACGGTCCTCAACGGCGACGTCGATGGTGACGGCACCGAGATGTCGAACTCCTCCCACGTGGTGATCGGGACCGACACGGACGACACGGCGATCCTCGACGGGTTCACGATCGAGAACGGCTACGCCGGTGCCTTCAACACCCCCGAAGAGCGAGGCGCCGGGATCTACCTTGACAACAGCGACGCACGGCTGTCGAACCTCTCCATCATCGACAACCAAGCCGTGGTGGGGGCCGGGTTGTGGGCGCTGGACAGCAACCCGCACCTGACCGACGTGACGATGTCCGGCAACCACGCCGGCAAGGACGCCGGCGGCATCTGGATCTCGGGCGGGAGCCTGACCATGGACCGGGTCACGATGTCGGGCAACAGCTCGCTCTACAGCGGGGGCGCGATCGTCGCGGGGGGCACCGAGGTGACGATCACCGGGTCGACCATCACCGGCAACACGGCCAACGGCGAGGGCCAGATCACCACCAACGGCGGCGGCGGGATCTACGCCGAGAACGGCAGCCTGACCGTCCGTGACACCACCCTCTCCGGCAACAGCATCGGTGGCGTCGGAGGCGCCATCTACTACAAGGACTTCGCGAACACCTACGTGCTCGACCTCGCCAACGTGGCGATCAAGGGCAACAAGGCGATCAACGGCTGGTGGCAGGGGGTGGGCGGCGGCGTCTACATCGACTTCGGGAAGTCGAAGCTGACCGACGTCGTGCTCTCCGGCAACAAGGCCGCGCTCGAGGCCGGCGCGGTGTTCAACCGCGGCGACATGACCCTCACCAACACCACCATCGCGGGCAACACCTCCCCGGGAGCCGGCGGCATCCGCAACGAGGGGGTCACCCCGGTCATCCGCAACAGCATCCTGTGGGGCAACGGCGACTCCTACTCCACGAACGGGGCGCTCACCTGGGACATGCAGCACAGCATCATCCAGGGGGAGGGAGCGGTGCCGGGGGCCGGAAACGTCTTCACCGACCCGATGTTCACCACCGCGGTGCCGTCCGCCCCGTCCACCGGTGGCAACCTCCTCCCGCAGGCCGGTTCGCCCACGGTCGACGCGGGCAACAACGCCGACCTGCCCGCCGGGGTGACCACCGACGTCGCGGGGCACCCGAGGATCGTGTCCGGCACCGTCGACATCGGTGCCTACGAGCGGCAGAGCGCCGGTGCGACGCCGACGGTGACCTCGACCACCCCCTCCAACGGAGCGCCGGTCACCTCGGTCTTCAAGGCGACCTTCTCCGAGACCGTGACCGGCATCAGCGCGGCGACGTTCAAGGTGACCGTCGGTGGCGCGGCGGTGCCGGGGACCGTGACGAGGACGGCGACGTCGGCGACCTTCACCCCGACGACGCCCCTGATCCCGGGGGAGCACTACACCGCCAGCCTGCTGGCCGGGATCAAGGACGTGGACGGCAACCCGGTGGCGCCGACGACCTGGACGATCCGCACGTCTGTGGTCGTCGACAACAGCTCACCCGCACTCGTCGACGTCTGGGACCGCGACGCCGCCGCCGGCGCGAGCGGTGGCTTCTACTCAGCCGCCAACCAGACCGGCTACAAGGTCGCGCTCCGGTTCACCGGCACCAACGTCACCGTGCTCGGCACGCGCGCCCCGGACGGCGGTCTCGCGACGGTGCTCCTCGACGGGGTCAGCGTCGGTGCTGCGAACTTCTACGCCGCGACACGCCACGACCAGGTGGCCGTCTTCTCCAGGACCGGCCTGACCAACACCGCCCACACCCTCGAGCTCCGGGTCCGCGGCACGAAGTCCGCGGCGTCGACGGACACGTGGGTCAACGTCGACGCCTTCAAGGTCGGTGCGGCGACCTTCGAGGAGAACAGCACCCGGGTGCGGGACTACTTCACCCGTGACGCCGGCGGTGCGGGACCCTACGGCCGCTCCCTGGAGGACGGCTGGCACGCCACCACGGGCGACACCGGTGCGCGGCCGGCGTACAGGACGACCTGCCGGGGCACCGACCTCAAGGTCTACGCCGCCACGACGCCGGACTCGGGCAAGGTGGCGGTCTACGTCGACAACGTGCTCAAGACCATCGCCGACCTGCGTGCGCCCCTTCAGTACCGGGCACTCATCTACGACTCCGCGCCCCTCACCGACGCACGGCACGTCGTCCGCATCGACGTGGTCGGCACCGGCAGCGGCCTGGGCTCCGACACCGCGTTCGACTACCTGCGCTGCGGTTAGGAGCCGTCGATCAGCGGGTGCTTGCGCAGCCGGGTCTGGATGAGGCGGCGCTCGGCCTCGTTGGCGGTGAGGGCCAGCGCGCGCTGGTCGGCGGCGGCGGCCTCGGCGTCGCGACCGAGGAGGCGGAGCAGCTCGGCGCGCGTGGCGTGCCAGAGGTGGTAGCCGTCGAGGTCGGGCGCGAGACGCTCGATGTCGGCGAGGGCGACCCCCGCCTGGTCGGGCCCGAGCTGGGCGAGTGCGATGGCGCCGTTGAGGCGTACGACGGGCGAGGGGTCCTCGACGATCAGGAACCCGTAGAGGGTGACGATCTGCAACCAGTCGGTCTCCTCCCACGACGGCGCCTCCGCGTGACACATCGCGATCGCGGCCTGCAGCTGGTAGCGGCCGGGGGAGTGCAGGGAGGCCGCGCGCTCCAGGTGCTCGCCGGCCCGCTTGATCGCACCGGCGTCCCAGAGCGAGCGGTCCTGGTCGCGAAGGAGCACCAGGTCGCCGTACGCCGTGAAGCGCGCGGCCGCCCGGCCGTGCTGGATCCGGAGCAGGGCGGCGAGGCCCCATGCCTCCGCCTGCGCGGGAAGGCTGGCCGCGACCACCTCGGCGAGCCAGGCCGCGTCGGCGCCGAGGTCGCGGTCGTGGGTGCCACCGCTGGAGGCGACGAAAGCCTCGTTGTAGGCCAGGTAGACGACGGCGAGCACGTCGGGCAGCCGGTCGTCGAGGTCGTCGGGGACCTTCAGGCGGATCCCGGTCGCGACGATCTTGCGCTTGGCCCGGACGATCCGCTGGGCGAGGGTCTGCTCGTTGACGAGGAACGCGCGGGCGATCTGGGGGGTGGTGAGACCGATGACGGCGCGGAGGGTGAGCGCGAGCCGCGCCTCCGGGGCGAGTGCGGGGTGGCAGCACGCGAAGAGGAGGGGGATCCGGTCGTCGATCGCGTTCCCGACGGGAGAGGACCCGCTCGCGGCGAGGCGGTCCGCCGCGCGGGTCTGGCGTCCGCGGGCGCGCAGCAGGTCGAGGGCATTGCGCTGGGCCGCGGTCGTGAGCCAGGCGGCGGGGTTGCGCGGGGCGCCGTCGCGGCGCCAGGACCGGACGGCCTCGACGACCGCACCCTGCACCGCCTCCTCGGCGACGTCGAAGTCGCCGAAGCGGCGGGACAGGGCGGCGACCAGGCGGCCCGACTCCTCGCGGATCGTGGTCGCCAGCAGCGCGTCGCTTGCGGTCAAGGGTGCGTCACTCGAACTGGCTGTAGTCCTCGACCATCGGCCGGATCTCGACCGCCACGCCCGGGAGCTCCAGGTGCGGCCAGGTCCTCGCGAGCGCGATCGCGGCATCCATGTCGGCCACGTCGATCACGCTGAAGCCGCCGACGACCTCCTTGGCCTCGTTGAACGGCCCGTCGACGACGACGCCGCCGTGCTTGACGGTGGTCGCGGTCTCGACCGGCTGCAGCTCGGCGCCGGAGTCGGCGATCGAGGCGGCGTTCTCCTGGAACCAGGCGTAGATCCTGCCGTAGACGGCCTGGGCGTCATCCTCGCTCACGCTGGCGAGCTGGGCCGGGTCGCTGGTGAACATCAGCACGTACTTCATCTCGGGTCCTTTCGACGTGGTGTGGATCCTTCACCCCTCCGTCGCCGGCCGCCCGGCGAAATCGACAGCCCGCGGGAAAATTCTTCGCGGCCTGCAGACTGGACCCGTGAAGCGGCTCGTGGCGTCCCTGGCCTGCCTGGTCCTCCTCGGCGCGGCCACGGGCTGCACCCGGCCCGACGAGCGCCCGGTGGAGGTCACGCCCAACCCGGCGCCCTCCCCGACGGAGCAGGGCTCACCGAGCGGCAGCGTCGCACCCTCCAGCACGGTCTCGCTGCCCAGCCTCTTCGACAAGGAGTACGACGGCGGCCGGCTGCGCCTCGGCAAGGAGGTCGAGCACACGGCCACCCAGCGCCAGTACGACATCACCTACCGCGGCGACGGCCTGACGATCTCGGGGCGGATCGCCGTGCCGGAGGGGCCCGGCCCGTTCCCGGCCGTCGTGCTGGCGCACGGGTTCATCGACCCGGGCGACTACACGACCGGTCAGGGCATGACGCGCGAGCGGGAGTGGTTCGCCGACCACGGCTACGTCGCGCTGCACGTGGACTACCGCGGCTACGGCAGCTCCGACGGCCGGGGGATCCCCGGGGCGGACCTCGGCATCGGCTACGCGACCGACGTGATCAACGCCGTGCTCGCGCTGCGCGCCTGGGACGGACCCGTCGACGACGACCGGGTCGCGTTGGTCGGCCGGTCGCTGGGCGGCGGGGTCGTGCTCGACGCCCTCGTCGCCGATCCCGGCCTGACCGATGCGGCGGTCGTCTGGGCGCCGGTCAGCTCCGACCTCGGCGACCTCTACCGCCACTTCCTGGCGGGTGACCCGGGACGCGCGGACCTGCGCGACGGGATCGACCTGCTCTACGGCTCGCCCCGCGACAACCCGGACTTCTGGCGCGGGATCAGCCCACGCACCTACTTCGACCGCGTCACCGAACCGGTCCTGATCAACCACGGCACGGCCGACGAGACCTGTCCGCTGCGGTGGAGCCGCGAGACCGCGCGACTGCTCCACGAGGCCGGGGACAGAGCGACCCTCGCCGTCTATCCCGGCGAGGGCCACTCCTTCGGTGCGCGGTTCGACTCCTCGATGGAGCGCAGCGAGCGGTTCCTCGCCGATCAGCTCCGTTGAGGCGTCAGGACTCGTAGGCCCGCCCGCCGAGCCGGAGCTCGGGTGCCTCCTTGTCCGAGCCCGGGGTGCCGGGCGCGTCGAAGGGAGCCGTGCTGCAGTCGCCGGTGGCGACGTCGCAGGTGCGGACGTCGGAGTCCTCCACGGTGAAGAGGTCGCCGTCGGCGGTCCAGCCCCAGCTGAAGGGGTCCCCGTCCACGGTGATGGACGATCCGCTCGCGACGGCGTAGACCTTCGAGGTGGGCGACCCCTGCTGGTCCTCCGACACGAGCTGCGCGTAGCGGCCGTCGGGGGACAGGTCGAAGTAGCCCGGACCGTCGGCCGTGAGAAGCACGTCACCGGTGGCGGTGTCGACCACGGCCGCCTTCCCGGCGACGGTCACGCCCGCGTGCCCACCGGCGACCTCCCACACGGACGAGAGATCGGACTCCTGGACCTTCCCGGACCTCCAGTCGACCGCGTAGACCCCGTTGTCGTAGCCGTTCTGGACGTAGACCGTGTCGCCGTCGATCGAGACCGGGAACCAGTGGTCCTCGGTCGGGGCGACGGTCACCCGCGCGGCCTCGGCATCGGCCTGGACGTCGTACACGACCACCTCGAGGTTGCCGCCGACCTCCTCGCCGTAGACGACGTAGGGCTGGTCCGGGTCGCTGGCGTGGACGGTCTCCTCGGTCACCAGCGACAACCGGCGCACGTCGCCGTCGGGCGTGATCAGCGAGAACCGCTGCTCGCCCCCGCCGTCGCTCCACGAGTTGTCGCCGGCGCGGACAACCACGCCCGCCGAGCTGTAGAACAGCGACTTCACGGCCTTGTCCTCGACAGGGGCGCTCTGCGCCGGGCCGTCGTAGAAGACCTGGTTGCCGTAGGAGAAGACGGGCGCGGCGGAGCCGGGCGAGCCGGCGGGGTCGGGCGCTGCGGTGTCGTTGCCGCCACCGGCGAGCGCGGCGACGCTGCCGCCGACGACGAGCGCGGCGGCGACGCCGCAGGCGCCGACGACCATGCGGTGGCGACGGCGCATGCCGCGGCCCTCACGGATGACCGCGCCCGGGGTGGGCGGCGGCACGTCGAGCCCGTCGGCCTCGCCGGCGAGCAGCTGGGAAAGGCGCTCAGTCATGGTGGGCTCCTGCAGGGATCACGCTGTCGCCGAGCAGGACTCGGAGCTTGCTCAGCGCTTCGGACGTCTGGGACTTCACGGTGCCCTCGGTGATGCCGAGGGCGTGGGCGACCTGGGCGACGCTCAGGTCCTCGTAGTAGCGGAGCACGACGACCGCGCGCTGCCGGGGTGGCAGGGTCGCGAGCGCGTCGATGACGCTCCGACGGTCGCTCGGGTCGGTCTCGTGGCCGGGCCCGTGCGCGGGCTCGGGGAGCTCCTCCGTGGGGCGCTCGTTGCGCCAGCCCTTCTTGCGGAACCACGACGCGGCGGTGTTCACCAGCGTGGTCCGCGCGTAACCCGGTGCGGCGTCCACGTTCTGCACGCGACGCCAGTTGGCGTAGGTCTTGGCCAGCGCCGTCTGCACCAGGTCCTCCGCGTCGGCACGGTCGCCGAGCATCAGGTAGGCGGTGCGGTAGAGGTTCGCCCAGCACGCGTGCACGAGCTCGGCGAATTCCTCGTCGGTCGGTGGTCGTGTCATCCACTCACCCTTCCTCTTCGGTCACCCTGACAGATGCGACGGGCTCACGAAGGGGTTGGGCGGGACCGGGCACCGGATCGCCGCGACCGCCGATCCGGGAGGATGCGGGCATGACCTCGTGGACCCCCGGCTGGGACGCGTTCCCGCCCGCGCTGCTGGACTTCTGGACCGAGCGGCACCTGTGCACCCTCAGCAGCATGCGGGCGGACGGTCGCCCGCACGTCGTGCCGGTGGGCGTCGTGCTCGACCACGACCAGCGCTGCGCGTGGGTGATCACCGACCGCGACTCGCGCAAGGCGCGCACGATCGCCTCCGGTCCGGCGGACGGCGTGCCCGTGGCGGCCTGCCAGGTCGACGGTCCACGGTGGTCGACGCTCGAGGGTCGCGCGGTCGTCCTCGACGCGCCCGACGCCGTACGGCGGGCCGAGGAGTGCTACGCCGGGCGCTACCGGGTGCCGCGGCCGAACCCGACGCGGGTCGCGGTCCGCATCGAGGTCGGACGCTTCCTCATGTCGAGCACCCTCGCCCCGGCGCCGCTCAGCTGACCGAGGCCGCCGCGACGGCCCGAGCGGTGGAGGGACCGCGGACCTCCGTGACCGCGGCCACCACGTCGGCCGCGACGGCAACTGCCTGCTCGCGGATCTCCGGCACGGCCGTCGACTCCCACAGCTCGCCGCGGCGCAGGGCGCCGAGGGTCCACAGCGGCGTCGCGGTCGATCCGGCGCCGTCGACCACCCGCCCGCGGTCGGTGCGGAACCCCATGCCGCCGGTCGACACCGTGGCGAGCACCCCGTCGGGGCGGGGGCGCAGCAGGTCCTCCAGGAGCGGGTTCCCGAGGGTGCGGACGTCGCTGCGCGGACCGGTGCAGTTGACCACCCACCCGACCTCGCGCACGGACCCGTCGGTGAGCTCGACCCGTAGGGCCCCGCGCGGCGCGGGCGCGACGTCGGCGATCTCACCGGCCCGGATCTCGAGCCGACCCTCGCCGCGCAGGGAGGCGAGCGTCGCCGTCGAGGACGGCGGCATCCGGTGCCGGAGGAGGTTCCAGGGTCCGGCGTCGCGCGCGACGAAGGTCGCCCGGTCGGCCTCGTCCAGCCGCTGCCAGAGCTCGGCCACCCGGTGGCGCACGCCGTCGACCCCCGGCCGCCAGTCGCCGGTCTCGGCCCGGACAGCGGCCACGTGCCGCGCCGCGCGCTCGCGGATGTGCTCGAGCGAGGAACCCCAGTCGGACACGTCCGGCAGCACCGGCGGCAGCCGCCGGGCCAGGTGACCGGCGGGCAGGGCGCCGCTGCGCGAGACCGCGAGCAACCGTCCGACCGCGGGGGAGGACGACAGCGTCAGCACGACGTCGACCATGGTGAGGCCGGTGCCGACCAGGAGGGCGTCGCCGCCATTGCCGCGTACCTCGGCCAGCACGCCGGCCTCGAGCGGATCGGCCACGAACCGGGGCGACGCCCGCACTGCCGCGGGCGCCCAATGGTCGCCCGCACTCGGCAGCCCGGTCGCGACCACGACCGCGTCGGCCGCCACCTGGTTGCCCTCGTCGGTGCCGACGACGAGGCCGTCCTCGGTCCGCCGGACCTCGAGCGCGCGGGCGCGACGGTGGGTCATCGTCGCCGTACCGGACGCGTCGCGACGTGCGGTGTAGACGAGGTCGGCCAGGTAGCGCGACCACTCCATGCGCGGTGCGAACGTGTCGCCGTCGCCGCCCAGCCCCATTCGCTGCCGCCAGACCACGAAGTCGTCGGGCTGCTCCGGGAGGGCGCTCATGCCGCGGGCCGGCACGTTGAGCAGGTGGCGCGGGTCGGCGGTGCCGAACGCCGCGCCACGTGCCCAGCGCACCGCCGGGTCGACCAGCACCACGTCGAGGCGGGTGCGCGTGGCGACCGCGGTCCGCAGCAGGTGCAGGGCGCTCAGGGTGCCGGCCGCTCCGGCACCGACGACGGCGACCCGCGGACAGCCGCTCATCAGCGGGTGCGGGTCAGCTGCCGCCGGGCGTAGCCGCGGACGTCGGCGTCGGTGTCCTTGGTCGCCACCTCCAGTGCGTCGCGGACGTCGGGGCGTCCGGTCCAGCGCGCGAGGGCGATCACCGCCGCCTTGCGCACGTCGAGGTGCGGGTCGCCCGTCGCGCCGACCAGGGCCGGTACGGCGAGGTCCTCCGCGCAGCCACCGAGGCCCTTGGCCGCCCCGGTGCGGACCTGCCAGGCGGCGTCGGCGAGTCCGGCGACGCAGAGCGCGTCGAGCCCGTCGGTGCCGCCGACCCCGGCAGCGGCCTCGAGCGCGGCCGCCCGCACCAGCAGCTCGGTGTCGCCCGCGAGCACCACCAGGGTGGGAGCGGCCTCGACCGCCACCGGTCCCAGACCGCCGAGCCCCAGCGCTGCCGCGACGCGGATCTCGCGCTCGGCGTCCGCGGCCGCCGCGACCAGACCGGCCACGTCGTCGTGGCTCACCAGCCCGCGCACGGCCTGGACCCGGACGCGAGCGTCACCGTCGGCGAGCGCGGACCGGTAGAGCTCCGCCGAGCCCAGCGAGAGCGCGCGGAGCACGTCGAGCACGGCCGCCCTGACCACGGGGTCGGGGCTCGTCGCGGTCGGTGCCAGCGCGTCGGCGAGCGCCTGCTCCGCGGGCAGCACCTCGACCAGCTCGCGGAGCGCCACCGCCGCGGCCGAACGCACCGCGCCGTCGTCGTCGCCGAGCGCGCGGGCGAGCAGCCGTCCGGTGCCCGCGGGCACGACCTCGGTCACCGTGGCGACCGCCGTCCGCCGTACCTCTGCATCGGGGTCGGTGAGGAACGGCTCGAGCTCGCCCGCCGACGGGCCGTTCTCCGCGAGCTCGAGCAGCTCGAGGATCCGTGGGTTGTCGAGGGGCCGCGTCCCCACGGGCTGCGTCTCGATACGTCGCTCGCTGCGCCCGCTCCTGCTCGACGACCGGTTGGTCACCACGGCGAGCACGCCGCCCTCGACGGGGGCGGGGACCTCGATGTCCGGCACCGGTACGACGTAGTCGTTGACCGGCCGCGAGATGAACTCCATCGCGCCGTCACCACGGCGACGCACGTTGAGGTGGAAGAACCAGTTCGCGTCGTCGCGCTGCGGGATGTCGGCCCGCTCGTGGTAGAGCCCCCAGCGGCTCTCCTCGCGCACCAGCGACGCGCGTGCCGCCAGCTCGGCACAGTCGCGGATGAAGGACACCTCGACGCAACGCATCAGCTCGTGCGCCGTGCGCGCGCCCATCTCGTCGAGGTCGGCCTCCATCCGGGTGAACGACTCGATGGCGATCTCGAGCTTCTTCGCGGTCTTCGGCGGCGCGACGTAGTCGTTGACGAAGCGGCGCAGCTTGTACTCCACCTGCGGCTGCGGCGGGCCGTCCGGCCGGCGCAGCGGCGCGTAGATCAGCTCGTGCGCGGCGGTGATCTGGTCCTCGGGCAGCGTCTCCGGGACGATGCCGTGCTGGGCCGCGTGACCGCCGGCGAGGTCGCCGAAGACGAACGCGCCGATCATGTAGTTGTGCGGCACGCACGCGAGGTCGCCCGCCGCGTAGAGGCCGCGGACCGTGGTCTGCGCGTCCTCGTCGACCCACACGCCGGAGGAGGAGTGCCCGCCGCAGAGCCCGATCTCGGAGATGTGCATCTCCACGTCGTGGGTCCGGTAGTCGTGGCCCCGGCCCTCGTGGAACGTGCCGCGCGTGGGCCGCTCGGTGTGGTGGAGGATCCCCTCCAGCGTGGTCAGCGTCTCGTCGGGGAGGTGGCTGAGCTTGAGGTAGATCGGGCCGCGGGCGGAGTCGATCTCGCGCTTCACCTCCGACATCATCTGGCCCGACCAGTAGTCGGAGTCGACGAAGCGCTCGCCTTCCGCGTTGACCTGGTAGCCGCCGAACGGGTTGGCGACGTAGGCGCACGCGGGGCCGTTGTAGTCCTTGATCAACGGGTTGATCTGGAAGCACTCGATGCCGCTGAGCTCCGCGCCGGCGTGGTAGGCCATCGCGTAGCCGTCGCCGGCGTTGGTCGGGTTCTCGTAGGTGCCGTAGAGGTAGCCGCTGGCCGGCAGCCCGAGCCGGCCGCAGGCGCCGGTCGCGAGCACGACAGCGCCGGCGGCGACGGTCACGAACTCGCCCGACCGGGTGTCGAAGCCGACCGCCCCCACAGCGCGGCCGTCCTCGGGGTCGGTGAGCACGCGCACCGGCATGACCCGGTTCTCGATTTGCACCAGCTCGCGGATGTGCCGTTGGCGCAGCACGCGGTAGAGCACCTTCTTGACGTCCTTGCCCTCGGGCATCGGCAGGACGTACTTGCCGGAGCGGTGGACCTGGCGGACGGCGTACTCGTTGTGCTCGTCCTTCTCGAACTTCACGCCGTAGCGCTCGAGCCGCTTCACCATGTCGAAGCCGCGGCTGGCGGTCTGCCACAGCGTCCTCTGGTTGACGATGCCGTCGTTGGCGCGGGTGATCTCGGCGACGTAGTCCTCCGGCGTCGCCTTGCCCGGGATGACCGCGTTGTTGACGCCGTCCATGCCCATGGCGAGCGACCCGGAGTGGCGCACGTGCGCCTTCTCCAGGAGCACGACGGACGCACCTGCCTCGGCGGCGGTGATGGCCGCCATCGTGCCGGCCGTGCCGCCGCCGACGACGAGCACGTCGCAGGTCAGCTCGCGCCGCTCGGTGACCGGCGGGATCGACAGGGTGGTGGGGGTGGTGGGGGTGTCCTGCACGGCAGTCACGCGACGGACCTCTCGCTCGGGGCGTCCGGGATCGGCGCCAGGGACTGGGTGGTGGCGAGGTGGGCGAGCACCTCGGCGCGGACGTCGGGACCGGGCGGCCGGGCCGGGTCGCGGGGCTGGTCGATCCGGTGCTCGGAGACGATCCCGTGCCGACCGAGCACGACGATCCGGTCGCCGAGCACGAGCGCCTCGTCGACGTCGTGGGTGACGAAGACGACCGTGCAGCCCGACGCCTGCCAGGCCTCGACGAGCAGGCGCTGCATGGATGCCCGGGTCTGGGCGTCGAGCGCACCGAACGGCTCGTCCATGCAGATGACGCCGGGGCCGGTGGCGAGTGCGCGGGCCAGCTGCACCCGCTGGCGCATGCCGCCGGAGAGCTGGCCGGGCAGCCGGTCGGCGAAGCGCGAGAGCCCGACCCGGTCGAGCCACTCGGCGGCGCGCCGGCGGCGCTCCGCCCGGCCGACTCCCTGAACCTCGAGCGCGAGCTCGACGTTGCGCCGCGCCGAGCGCCAGGGGAGGAGCGCGTCCTCCTGGAAGACCAGCGTCCGGTCGCCGCTGGTGCCCTCGACCGTGCGGCCGTTGGCCAGCAGGTCGCCGTCGATCGGCCGGACCAGCCCGGCGATCGCGCGCAGGAGCGTGGACTTGCCGCAACCGGAGTGGCCCAGCACGACGAGGATCTCGCCCGGCTCGACGTCGAGGTCGATGCCGTCGACGACGGGCTCGCCGGCGTAGCCCAGTGTGAGGTCGGAGGCCCTGATGGCGGCGGGGTGGACGGTGCTGCTCGGGGTGGTCATGACGCGCTCCTCTGCTCCGAAGAAAGCCAGCCGGTGAGGCGGCGTCCGACCAGCTCGACGCAGCCGGAGGTCAGCCAGCCGATGGCGCCGATCGAGAGCATCCCGACCAGCACGTTGGGGTAGTCGACGATCGTGTAGGCCTGCCACGTGCGGTATCCCAGGCCGAAGTCGCCGGAGATCATCTCCGCGGAGATGACGCAGATCCACGCGACGCCCATGCCGACCGACAGGCCGCCGAAGACGCCGGGCACGATGCCGGGCAGCACCACGGACCGCATCACGCGCAGTCGCGAGGCGCCCATGGTGAGCAGGGCGTCCTCCCACACCGTGGGCAGGGCCCGCACGGCGTGCCGGGTGCTCACCAGGATCGGGAAGAACGCCGCGGTCGCCGTGATGAAGACGATGCCCTGCTCGTTGGTGGGGAAGAGCAGGATCGCCACCGGCACGAGCGCGATCGCCGGGATCGGCCGCGCGATCTCCAGCAGCGGCTTGAGCACGTCGGAGGCCCAGTGCGACCGGGCGAGGACGACGCCGAGACCGATGCCGAGCACCGAGGCGAGGGCGAAGCCGCTGAGGATGCGCACCAGGCTCTGCGTGACGTCCTGGTAGTAGCGGGGCGTCGCGAGCTGGGTGCGGAACGCCTCGAAGACCTCGACCGGACCCGGGAGCCGGTTGAAGCGCAGCCAGAACGTCACGTCGTTGGCGCTGAGCAGGTGCCAGACGAGCACGGCGGCGGCGACCGATGCGAACCGCACGACCCAGCGCAGCCGGTTCCCGGTCCCGGACCGTCGCGCTACCGGACGCGAGCGGACCGGGACCGGCTCCGCCGGCGGAGCGGTTGCGGGTGCCGCCGGGGTCGGGGTCTGCACCGGCGCGGTCATCGGACGCTGTCCAGTGCGTCGGCGTAGGTGAGCGGCTGCGCGCCCTGGTGGTCGGAGAGGTAGCCCCCACGAGACTCCTCGGTCGCGAACGCGACCAGGTCCGTGCCGTCCTTCGCCCACAGCATCTTGTCGGCGAACCAGCGGGTGTGGGTCACCGCGTCGGGGAGGTACGACGCCCGCACCGAACCGCCGTCGGCCTCGACCGCGGCCACGTTGCGCAGCAGGCAGGTCGGGTCCGCGACCGGGCGCGGCTCGGCCTCGCCCTGGACCCAGACCTCGCCCGCCGTGTCGGGGTCCTTCACCTTGGTCTTGCAGACCGCGTCGGTGCCGGTGATGGCGGCGGCGTTGGTCTGGCTCGTGGTGGCCGCGTCGTAGCCGTCGCCGTACGCCTTCTGGACGACGCTGTCGTCGACGAACGAGTCGACGTCGAGCGGGTCGCTGATGACGCCGATCGACTCCAGGAACGGCACGTCGTGCTTCAGCGCGGCGACCTCGTCGTCCTTGATGGTGGTGTCGAAGGTGGAGACGCCGTTGCGGCCGTTGTAGAGGTAGACGACCTCGGGCGGGAGGCCGGTCACGTCGGCGACCTTCTCGGCCGCCTCGACCGGGTGCTCGTGGAGGTAGTCGGTCGCCTCGATCTGCGCCTCGATGAAGGCCTGGGCGATCTCGGGGTGCTCGTCCAGGAACTCGTTGCGGATCACGGTGCCGTGCAGGGTGGGCAGGTCCAGCTCACCGCCGTCGTAGACCAGGCGGGCGTCGTCGCGGAACGCCAACAGGCCGGGCCAGGCGACGAACTGGGCGAACGCGTCGACGGAGCCGCCCTCGAGGGACGAGGCGCCGACCGGCGGGTCCTGGTTCTCGATCGAGACGTCCTTGGTCGGGTCGATGCCGATCTCGTCCAGCGCCTGCACCAGGGTGCCGTGGCCCGCCGAGCCGACGCTCGTGGAGATGTCCGCGCCCTTCAGGTCGCTGAGCCGCTGGACGTCGGAGTCCTTGTCGACGACGACGCCGTTGAGCGCTCCATGGGGGTTGTAGCCGGTGATCGACAGCATCGACGTGCCGTCGTCACCGGTGCCGGCGCGCGAGCCGTTGATGAGGAGCGGGTAGTCGCCCATCGAGCCGATGTCGATCTTGCCGGCGAGCATCTGGGTCGTGATCGGCGCGCCGGTGTCGTAGTCCTGCCACTCGACCTTCAGCTCGGGGTCGATCTCCTCGAGCTTGTCCTCGAAGTAGCCGAGGTCGCGCAGCAGGGTGCCGGCGGTGACGGTGTTGATGGTCTTGGACTGGTAGCCGATGACGATGACGTCCTCGGACTCGCCGGCACCCGCGACGGAGCAGGCGGTCAGCGCGCTCGCCGCGAGCACGGCCGACAGTGCGCCGGCGAGCAGGGTGGTGGATCGTCTCACTGGGTTCTCCTGGGTGGGTGGGCGCGGGTCAGCGCAGGAGGTAGGGGATGTTGACGGTCACGGCGCCGGTCGGGCAGCGGTCCGCGCACGGGCCGCAGTACCAGCACTCGTCGACGTGCATGTAGGCCTTGTTGGTCTCCGGGTCGATGGCGAGCGCGTCGAGAGGGCAGACCTGGACGCACAGGTTGCAGCCCTCGATGCAGAGCGACTGGTCGACCGACACCGGGACCTGGGCCCGGGCGTCGACGAGCGGGATCGGCTGGGGAAGCGTCTGCGTCGTCGACGGGGAGCCGTCGGAGCACGAGGCCTTGCGGGAGGTGGTCACGAGATCTCCTGGGGGTGGAGGCGGCTGGCCCGGTGGGTGGTGCCGCGAAGGGTGAGGCGGTCGCCGCGGAAGCGGATGAACTCGAAGTCGACGGGCCGGCCGTCGTCGAGGTGGGTGAGCCGCTCGACCATGAGCAGCGGGGCGTGGCGGGGCGTGCCGAGGACCGCCGCGCTGTGGGGGTCGGCCGCGACCGCCTCCATGACGAGGTCGGCGTGGCCGAGCGATCGCCCGGACACCTCCTCGAGCAGCGCGAAGACGTCGTTGCCGGCGAGGTCGCGACCGAGCAGCAGGCTGCCGAGGTCGGGCACCAGGTAGGTGAGGTCCAACGACAGCGGCACGCCGTCGAGGTGGCGCAGCCGCTCGATGTACAGCACGTCGTCGTCGGGCGCGAGCTCCAGGCGCTGACGTACGGCGGCGGGCGGGCGCGTCATCGCCAGGGCCCGCACCTCGTTGTGCACCGTGCCCCGGCCGTCGAACACCTCGGCCAGGCCCTGGAGCCTGTCGAGCCCGTGCGGGTGCTTCTGGCCGACCACGGTCGTGCCGACGCCGGGGCACCGGTCGACCAGTCCTTCGGCGCGCAGCAGGTCGAGAGCGGCGCGCACCGTGTTGCGGGTGGTGGAGAACTCGACAAGCAGGTCCGCCTCCGAGGGCAGCCCGTCGTCGTACTGACCGCTGAGGACCTGGCGCCGCAGGACATCGGCCACCTGCCGGGCCCGGTCGGCGCGCCGCCGGGGGAGGTCGGCGGAGGGTGGGAGGGAGGTCATGACACTAACCCTAGTAAGTCACTAGAGATTAGTGTTAGTCCCTTCCGGTTGCGCCACCGGAATTTCTTTTCACCCCCCTCTGACCTGCGCGAACAGGTCGGAGACAGGTAGTTGCGCCACCCCTCGGCGGGTCGCCGGAGGGGGGTCGACTCTGCCGAAACCGCTGCCGACGGGCGCGTTCGGGAAGTAGCGTCCCAGGGGTCGGGTAGCGGCACGAGCCAAGGAGGTCTCATGGGGACCAAGCGCCGGGCGGCAGTCGCCGCCCTGACCGTGATCGGGGCCGTGCTGGGACCCCTCGGCGCCGCCTCGGCGGCGACCCTGGTGGCCAGCACGTTCACCGCGAACGCCGACGGGTGGTCGGTCCTCGGTGACTCCGCCGCGCCCGCGACGTGGGTCTCCTCGGGTGGCCACCCGGGTGGCTTCATCCAGGTGGACGACACGGTGTCGGGCGGTGTCATGTACTGGGTCGCGCCGGCGAAGCTCCTCGGCGACCAGTCGGCGGCCTACAGCGGACGGCTGCGCTTCGACCTGCGGCAGTCCGACCTCTCGAGCCAGTTCGACGCCGACGACGTCGTGGTCGAGGGCGGCGGCCTGACCCTCGTCTACGACACCGCCGCCAACCCGGGCACCACCTTCACGCGCTACTCCGTGCCGTTGACCCCGGTGGGCTGGCACAAGGCGACGCTGGCCGGGCCCCGGCCGAGCGTGGCGGAGGTCAAGACCGTGCTCGCGTCGATCACCTCGCTGAGGATCCGGGCGGAGTTCCGCACCGGCGCCGACACCGACGCCATCGACACCGTGGTCATGACCGCCCCGCCGGAGACGAGCATCACCTCGGGCCCGGCGCACAACAGCACGACCGCGGACTCGACGCCCACCTTCACCTTCGCGTCCAGCGAGCCGACCGGCGCCCGGTTCCAGTGCCGCATCTTCCCCGGCATCCCCGCGTCGGGCGTGTTCACCGCGTGCGACTCCGGGACGTTCACCGCCGCGCCGCTCGCGGACGGGCTCTACACCTTCCAGGTGCGCACGCTCGGTGCGTCGGGGGTCGACCCGACCCCGGTCGTCCGCCGGTTCACGGTCGACGCGCCCTAGGGGCGCACCGGTCGATGTCCCGGCGGGGTGAGCGATTCGGGCGGCAGAGTGAGCGCTCCCTAGACTGACCCCATGCCCGAGATCTCCCGCGACGAGGTGGCCCACCTGGCCGATCTCGCCCGGATCGACCTCGATGACGCTGAGCTGGACCACCTGGCCCCCCAGCTCAACGTGATCCTCGAGTCGGTCGCGTCCATCCGAGGGGTGGCCGGTGACGACGTCCCGCCGACGTCCCACCCGATCCCGCTCACCAACGTGTTCCGCGACGACGTCGCGGTCCCGTGCCTGACCGCCGAGCAGGCGCTGTCGGGCGCGCCGGCGAGCGAGGACCAGCGCTTCAGCGTGCCGCGGATCCTGGGGGACGAGCAGTGAGCGGCACGGACTGGACCAGGAGGACGGCGGCCGAGCTCGCCGACGCCCTCGCCGCCGGCGAGGTGACCTCCGTGGAGCTCACCCAGGCGCACCTCGACCGGATCCTCGCCGTCGACGGCGACGCGACCGCCGGGGTGCACGCGTTCCTGCACGTCGACACCGAGGGTGCACTCGCGGCCGCTCGTGCGTCGGACGAGCGCCGGGCCGCGGGCACTCCGCTGCACGCGCTCGACGGCGTGCCGATCGCGGTCAAGGACGTGCTCGCCACCGAGGGCCTGCCCACGACGTGCGGTTCGAAGATCCTCGAGGGCTGGGTGCCGCCGTACGACGCCACTGTCGTGCGCCGCATCCGGGCCGCCGGTCTGCCGATCCTCGGCAAGACCAACATGGACGAGTTCGCGATGGGCTCCTCCACCGAGCACAGCGCCTACGGCCCGACCCGCAACCCGTGGGACCAGACCCGGATCCCCGGCGGCTCCGGCGGCGGCTCCGCCGCTGCGGTCGCCGCGTTCGAGGCGCCGCTCGCGGTCGGCACCGACACCGGCGGCTCGATCCGCCAGCCCGGCGCGGTCACCGGCACGGTCGGCGTGAAGCCGACGTACGGCGCCGTGTCGCGCTACGGCCTGGTCGCGCTGGCCAACAGCCTCGACCAGGCGGGACCGGTCACCCGGACCGTCCTCGACGCAGCGCTCCTGCAGGAGGTCATCGGCGGGCACGACCCGCTCGACTCGACCTCGGTCGACCAGGAGCTGCCCTCGCTGGTCGACGCCGCGCGCTCCGGCGCCGGCGGCGACCTGTCCGGTGTGCGGATCGGCGTCATCAAGGAGCTCTCCGGCGACGGCTGGCAGCCCGGCGTCATGGCGCGCTTCCAGGAGTCGGTCGACCTGCTGGTCAAGGCCGGCGCCGAGGTGGTCGAGGTGTCGTGCCCGACCTTCGTGCACGCGCTGGCGACCTACTACCTGATCCTGCCGGCGGAGTGCTCCTCCAACCTCGCGAAGTTCGACGCCATGCGCTACGGGCTGCGGGTCACCCCCGAGGCTGGCAAAAATGGGGGACTGCCGAGCGCCGAGGACGTCATGAAGGCGACCCGTGACGCCGGCTTCGGCGACGAGGTGAAGCGCCGCATCATCATCGGTACCTACGCGCTGTCGAGCGGCTACTACGACGCCTACTACGGCCAGGCGCAGAAGGTGCGCACGCTGATCAGCCGCGACTTCGAGGCCGCGTTCGAGCAGGTCGACGTGCTGGTCTCGCCGACCGCGCCGACGACCGCCTTCGAGCTGGGGGAGAAGCTCGGGGACCCGCTGGCGATGTACCTCAACGACCTCGCCACCATCCCCGCCAACCTCGCGGGCGTGCCCGGCATCTCGGTCCCGGCCGGCCTCGCCGAGGAGGACGGGCTGCCGGTGGGCTTCCAGGTCCTCGCGCCGGCGCTCGCCGACGACCGGTGCTACCGGGTCGGCGCGGCGCTGGAGGCGCTGCTCACGGCCGAGTGGGGCGGTCCGCTGCTCGACAAGGCACCGGCTCTCGAAGGAGTGGTCCGATGACCGACACCCTCGTCCCGTTCGACGACGTGCTGGCGTCGTACGACCCTGCCCTCGGGCTCGAGGTGCACGTCGAGCTCAACACCGTCACCAAGATGTTCTGCGGCTGCCCGACGGAGTTCGGTGCGGCCCCCAACACCCAGGTCTGCCCGACCTGCCTCGGCCTGCCGGGGGCGATGCCGGTCGTCAACGGCAAGGCGGTCGAGTCGGCCATCCGCATCGGCCTCGCGCTCAACTGCGAGATCGCCGAGTGGTGTCGCTTCGCGCGGAAGAACTACTTCTACCCGGACATGCCGAAGAACTTCCAGACGTCGCAGTACGACGAGCCGATCGCCTTCGACGGCTACATGGACGTCACTCTGCCGACCGAGGATGGCGACGGCGAGACGTTCCGCGTCGAGATCGAGCGTGCGCACATGGAGGAGGACACCGGCAAGTCCACCCACATCGGTGGCGCGACCGGTCGCATCCACGGCGCCGACTACTCGCTCGTCGACTACAACCGCGCCGGCATCCCCCTCATCGAGATCGTCACCAAGCCGATCGTCGGTGCGGGTGCGAAGGCGCCCGACGTGGCGCGGGCCTACGTCGGCCAGCTGCGCGAGCTGATCCTCGCCCTCGGGGTGTCCGACGCGCGGATGGAGCAGGGCTCGATCCGCGCCGACGTGAACCTGTCGCTCTCGCCCGCCGGGTCGGGCGTCCTGGGCACGCGGACGGAGACGAAGAACGTCAACTCGCTGCGCTCGGTCGAGCGTGCCGTCCGCTACGAGATGTCGCGCCACGCGGCCGTCCTCGACGCGGGGGAGTCGATCCTCCAGGAGACCCGTCACTGGCACGAGGACACCGGCGTCACGACGTCGGGCCGTGAGAAGTCCGACGCCGAGGACTACCGCTACTTCCCCGAGCCCGACCTGGTGCCGGTCGCGCCGTCGCGGGAGTGGGTCGAGGAGCTGCGCGCCACGCTGCCCGAGAACCCCACGGCGAAGCGGGCCCGCCTGCAGTCGGAGTGGGGCTTCACCGACCTCGAGATGCGCGACACCGTCGGAGCCGGCGCGCTCGGCCTGGTGGAGGAGACCGTGGCCGCCGGGGCGTCGCCGCAGACCGCGCGCAAGTGGTGGCTCGGTGAGCTCGCCCGCCGCGCCAACGACACCGACACCGCGATCGACGGCCTGGGCGTGACCCCGGCCGACGTGGCCGCCGTCCAGGCGCTGGTCGACGCCGGCACGATCAACGACAAGCTGGCGCGCAAGGTCTTCGAGGGTCTGTACGCCGGCGAGGGATCGCCCGCCGAGATCGTCGAGAAGCGCGGACTGGCCGTGGTCTCCGACGAGGGCGCCCTCTCGACCGCCGTCGACAACGCGATCGCCGCCAACCCCGAGGTGGCCGACAAGATCCGTGACGGCAAGGTCGCCGCCGCCGGCGCCCTCATCGGCGCGGTCATGAAGGAGATGCGCGGCCAGGCCGACGCCGGGCGGGTGCGCGAGCTGATCCTGGAGAAGCTCGGCTGACCTCCGACCGGTCCGTCCGGCCACCGGCCCGATGGTGCCAGGAGCGCTCCACGCGATTAGGCTGCTGGGAGATCCAACCAACACGCCCGTGGTGGGGGAAGCCGGTCGAAGTCCGGCGCTGACCCGCAACCGTGGGCCGCGCTCTCCCGGGAGCGCGGCGAGCCGGAGCACCTGTCGCGGAGCGTCCTGACGTGCACGCTGTCGCGGAGAGCAGCGGGTCGGGCCGCCCACGGTCCCTTCCCTCTGTTGCAGCGGGAAGGAACACCATGCCCACCACCATCCTCGCCCGGCTCGGCGTCGCCGCCCTCGGCGGCTCGCTGCTCGCGGCCGGGCTCGTCGTCGGCGGTCCCGCCCCGGCGTCCCACGCCCACGACGACGCGGACCCGACGCCCGCCGCGATCGCGGCCGACTGGCTCAGCGGCGAGGACGCGGCCCTCGGCGGCTTCGGCGGCTTCGGCTGGGGCGCCTCGATCGACGTCGCGCTGGCGCTGAAGGCGGCCGGCGGCTATGCCGACCGCGTCGACGACATCACCACCGCGCTCGGCGACCACGTCCTCGACTACATCACGGGCGGAGCATTCGACCCCGACAGCACCTACGCCGGCCCGGCGGCCAAGGCTGCCTACTTCGCCGGCCAGGTCGGCGACGACCCGACCGCCTTCGGCGGGCAGGACCTCGTCGGTCGGGTCGAGGGGACGGTGCAGGAGTCCGGACGCGTCCAGGACGTCTCCGGCTTCGGCGACTACGCGAACGTCTTCGGCCAGACCTTCGCCGCACGCGCCCTCACCGACGCCGACAGCGCCCAGGCGGGCGCGGTGACCGGCTTCCTCCTCGACCAGCAGTGCAGCGCGGGGTTCTTCCGCCTCGACTTCACCCGCGTCTCTGACGGCGACGTCAACACCTCCGACCCGGCGACCGACGACGGCTGCGACGACGCGACCTCGGCCCCGAGCGTGGACGCGACCGCCCTGGCGATCGTCGTGCTGAAGCCACTGGCAGCGACCGACCCCGCGATCGCCGACGCGCTCACCGCGGCGAGCGACTGGCTGGTGACCGACCAGCGCGCCAACGGCTCCTTCGACGACGGCGACCTGATCGGCCCCAACGCCAACAGCACCGGCCTCGCGGGCAACGCCCTGATCACCTCGGGCCGGCACGAGGCGGCGGAGAAGGCGGCCGGCTGGCTGCGCAGCCTCCAGCTGAGCGGCACGCGCTGCGACGGCGCCGCCAAGGCCGACATCGGTGGCGTCGCCTACGACGGCGCGTCGCTGCGCGAGGCCCTGGCCGGCGGCATCGCCGACCGGGCGAAGTTCGCCCGGGCCACGTCGCAGGCCATCCCGGCCCTCCTCGCGGCCCCGGAGAGCGCGACCACCCTGACCTTCAAGGCACCCGCCTTCCTCGACGGCGGCGGCAAGGCGAGGATCAAGGTCTCCGGCCTCGCGCCGGGCGAGGCGGCCTGCGTGGGCGTCGGCAGGTTCATCCAGCGCGTCCTGCCCGACGCGGCGGGCAAGGCCGTCGCCAAGGTGAAGGTGCCCGACCGCACCGGTGACGTGCCGGTCGTGGTCGACACCTCCGACAACTCCGCCGGCATCGAGGACCTCGCCCTCGCTGCTGCCAAGCTGCCGGTCGGCCTGCGCGACAGCGTCGCGCCGCGCGGTGACCAGCGCGTCGTGGTGCGCGGACTGGCGTCCGGCGAGCACGTCGTCGTACGACAGGACGGTGACGTCGTGGCCCGCGGCACCGCGACCACGCGTGGCCGCTTCACCGCGACCTTCCCGGCCCCGCGCGCCCACGGCAAGCACGTCGTGAAGGCACGAGGCCAGTTCCGCGACCGCGCCGGCCAGGCGTCGTACCAGGTCCGATGAGGCGTACGGCGGCCTCGGCGCTGGCAGCGGTCGCCGCAGTCCTCGCGGCTGCGGTGACCGGCGTCGTCGCGACCCCGGCGCCCGCCGAGGCCACCGCCTGCAGCGGTACGACGGGCATCACCGTCGTCGTCGACTTCAACGAGCTCGGCGGCGGCATCACCGCGGGCTGCGACCCCGACGGCGCCGGCGAGTCGGCGACCCAGGTCTTCGAGCACGCCGGCTACGAGCTCACCTACGTGCAGTCCGACCCCGGGTTCGTGTGCCGGGTGTCGGGCAAGCCGGCCGACAACCCCTGCGTGCGGACCCCGCCGACGACGGCCTACTGGAGCCTGTGGTGGTCCGACGGCGAGTCGGGTCGCTGGACCTACGCGACGAGCGGGGCCAACGGCCTCGAGGTGCCCGAAGGCGGCTACCTCGGCTTCTCCTGGCACCAGGGCGACGGCCGGGCGCAGGCTCCGGACGCCGTACCGACCCCGCGCGAGAGCACTCCGACACCGAGCCAGCAGCCGACGCACACCGGCGGGGGCCACCAGGGCGGCCCGACGGGCGGCGCCACGGACGGAGCGCCCACCACGGCGCCCACCCAGGCCTCCGCGCCGACCTCCACGGCGACGTCGTCGGCTCCCGCCTCTCCCACGAAGGCGAGCACACCGGCATCGGACAAGCCCGGGAGCGAGGCCACCGAGGCCACGGAGACCGGCAGCAGCACCGTGCCCGGGGCCGCCGAGATCACGGCCGACCCGCCGGGCACCGTGAGCACCGAGTCGTCCGCCGACGACGGGGGGACGCTGCCGACGTGGATCGGGCTGGGGCTGGCGGCCGTCGTGCTCGGCGCCGCGGGCGTCGTCGTCGCGCTCCGCCGACGCGAGCGGGGCGGTCCGCCGGCATGACGCCGGCGCGCGACCTGCACCCGGTCGCCTGGTGGTGCTGGGCGGTCGGCCTCGCGGTCGGCGCCTCCTGCACGACCAACCCGTACCTCCTGCTGCTCCTGGTCGCCGTCGCGACGACCACGGTGCTGGCCTGCCGCGGCGACCAGCCCTGGGCGCGGTCCTTCCGGCTCTACCTCTGGCTCGGGGTGGTCGTCATCGTCGTGCGCGTCGTCTTCCGGGTGCTCGTCGGCGGTGCCGACGCCGGGACGGTGCTCGTCGCGCTCCCGGAGATCCCGTTGCCCGACTGGGCCGCGGGCGTCGACCTGCTCGGGCCGTTCAGCCGCGAGGAGCTGCTCGCCGCCCTCTACGAGGGCCTGCGGCTCGCCACCTTGCTGATCGCGGTCGGTGCGGCCAACGCCCTGGCCAACCCGAAGCGGCTGATGCGGTCACTGCCGCCCGCGCTCTACGAGGTCGGTACGGCGATGGTCGTGGCGATCACCGTCGTCCCGCAGCTCGCCGACAGCGCCCGCCGGGTGCGCGCCGCCCAGCAGCTGCGCGGCGGGGAGCGGGGGCGGGTGCCCCGGGTGAGCAGCCTGCGCCGCCTGCTCGTCCCCGTGCTCGAGGACGCCTTCGAGCGCTCGCTCGCGCTGGCCGCGGGGATGGATGCCCGCGGCTACGGCCGCAGCGGATCCGCGAGCCCGGGCGAGCGCCGCCGCACGGGTGGGCTCATGCTCCTCGGCCTGCTCGGGATCCTCGTCGGGGTCTACGCCTTCCTCGACGCGACCGCGCCGAGGGTCCTCGCGTGGCCGATGCTGGCGCTGGGCGTGCTCGCCGCGCTCGGCGGGTTCGTGCTCGCCGGGCGCCGGGTCGAGCGCACCCGCTACCGGCCCGAGCGCTGGCGTGGGGCGGAGGTGCTGGTCGCGTTGTCCGGCGCCGTCGTCGGCGCGGGGCTGTGGGCGGCGCAGCACTGGGAGCCGTCGGTCGCCTACCCGGGCGTGGCCGTCGTACCGACGCTCAGCGTGGGCGCCGTCCTCGCGGTGCTCGCCGGGGTGGCGCCGGTCTTCGTGGCGCCGCCGCCGCTCACGGCGCAGAACCGCCTCGGCGTAGGGGTGGCGTGATGCTCGAGCTGCGCGACGTCACCTTCACGTACAGCGACGGGCCGGTCCTCGACCGGGTCGACCTCGCCATCGACCACGGCGAGCTGGTGCTGCTCGCCGGCCCGACGGGAGTCGGCAAGTCGACGCTCCTCGGGGTCACGGCCGGGCTGGTGCCGGCCTTCACCGGCGGCACGCTGACCGGCGACGTGCTGATCGACGGCGTGAGCGTGCTCGAGTCGCCGGCCCGCGAGCGCGCGCACCTCGTCGGCTACGTCGGCCAGAACCCGCCCGCCTGGTTCGTCACCGACACGGTCGAGGAGGAGCTCGCCTTCGGGATGGAGCAGCTCGGCCTGGCCGCGCCGACCATGCGGAGGCGGGTCGAGGAGACGCTCGACCTGCTGGGCATCGCCGACCTGCGCCACCGCGACCTGCGCACGCTCTCCGGCGGGCAGCAGCAGCGGGTCGCGATCGGGTCCGTGCTCACCACCCACCCGCGGCTCCTGGTGCTCGACGAACCGACCTCCGCGCTCGACCCGACCGCGGCCGAGGACGTGCTCGCCACCCTCACCCGACTGGTCCACGACCTCGGTGTCTCGGTGCTCGTCGCCGAGCACCGCCTCGAGCGCGTGGTGCCCTTCGCCGATCGGCTCTGCCTCCTCGGTGTCGGCGGGCGGGTGCGGGTCGGCGATCCCGCCGAGCTGCTCGTGGACGCTCCGATCGCACCGCCCCTCGTCGAGCTCGGGCGGGTCGCCGGTTGGTCACCGCTCCCGCTGACCGTGCGCGACGCCCGCCGCCGCGCCGCGCGCGCCCCCGAGCTCTCGGCCCTCGAACCGCCCGAGGAGGAGCCCGAGGCGCGAGGACGACGCGAGACCGCGGTCGAGGTGCGCGGCCTGTCCGTCCAGCACGGGCCGGTCGCGGCGCTGCGCGAGGTCGACCTCACGCTGGGGACGGGCAGCGTCACCGCGCTGATGGGCCGCAACGGTGCCGGGAAGTCGACCCTCCTGTGGGCGCTCCAAGGCCGGCACTCGCCCACCCGCGGCACGGTGCGCATCGACGGCGCGGAGCCGCACCGGCTCAAGCCCGACCGGCGCCGGCAGCACACCGGGTTGGTGCCGCAGAGCCCGGCCGACCTCCTCTACCTGGAGACGGTCGCCGAGGAGTGCTCCGCCGCAGACCGTACGGCGGCCGCACCGCCCGGGACCTGCAAGGCGATCCTGGACCGGCTGACTCCCGGTATCGGCGAGGGCGGACACCCCCGGGACCTCTCCGAGGGTCAGCGGCTCGCGCTCGCGGTGGCGATCGTGCTCACGGCCGGCCCGCCGGTCCTGCTGCTCGACGAGCCGACCCGCGGCCTGGACTACCCCGGCAAGCACGCGCTCGCGGAGGTGCTGCGCGACCTCGCGGCGGAGGGCCGCGCGATCCTCGTCGCCACCCACGACGTCGAGTTCGTCGCGCAGGTGGCCGATCGGGTGGTCGTGCTCGCCGAGGGCGAGGTGGTGTCGAGCGGACCGGTACGTGACGTGGTCGCCGAGTCGCCGGCGTTCGCGCCGCAGGTGACCAAGGTGCTCGGCCCGCCGTGGCTGCGGGTCGACGAGGTCGCCGCCGCCCTCGCCTCCACCGCGGCGGAGGTGCCGCGATGAGCGTCGTCGAGGTGGGCCGGCAGGCCGCCGTACCCCTGCGGTTGCGGTCGGCCCTGGTGCTCGGGCTGGCCTCGCTGATCGGCCTGGCGATGCTGGGATGGCCGCTGTTGCTGCAGGCGGACCCGGGCCAGCGGGTCGACCCGCCGTTCGTGTTCCTCGGCCTGCTCCCGGTGATCCTCGCGGTCGTGCTCGCCGAGATCAGCGAGGGCGGCATGGATGCGCGGGTCCTGGCGATCCTCGGCGTGCTGAGCGCGGTCAACGCGGTGCTGCGCGGCGTGAGCGCGGGCACCGCCGGCCTGGAGCTGGTCTTCTTCCTGCTGATCCTCGGCGGCCGGGTCTTCGGGCCGGGTTTCGGCTTCGTGCTCGGCTGCACCTCCCTCTTCGCATCAGCGCTGATGACCGCGGGCGTCGGCCCGTGGCTGCCCTTCCAGATGCTCGTCGCGGGCTGGGTGGGGATGGGCGCGGGCCTGCTGCCGCGGCGCGTCACGGGCCGCGGGGAGATCGCGATGCTGGTGGTCTACGGCGTCCTCGCGGCCTATGCCTACGGGCTGCTGATGAACCTCTGGGGCTGGCCGTTCCTCCTCGGCATCGAGGTCCCCGGACAGGACTCCACCGACCTGTCCTACGTGCCGGGTGCACCTCTGCTCGACAACCTGCACCGGTTCGTGGTCTACACGCTGCTGACCTCCACGGGCGGCTGGGACACGGGCCGGGCGATCACCAACGCGCTCGCCATCGCGCTGCTCGGCCCGGCCGTGCTGACGACCCTGCGCCGCGCGGCGCGACGGGCGCGGGTGGACCGGCGTTAGGTTCTGGTCGTGCAGTACGGCCAGCATCCCGCTCCGCGGTTCACCCTTGCCCACCTCAGCGACCCGCACCTGCTCGCCCACGACGCCCTGCAGTACGGCGCCGTCGTGCCCGAGGCGGGCCTCGTGCTCGCCCTCGAGCGGCTGCGCCGGCTCGACCCGGTGCCGCAGGGGCTGGTGTTCACCGGCGACCTCGCCGACCGGGCCGAGCCCGAGGCGTACGCGCGGCTGCGCGAGCTGGTCGAGCCCGCTGCGGCCGCCATGGGCGCCGAGGTCGTCTGGGTGATGGGCAACCACGACGAGCGCGCGCCGTACGCCCGCGGTCTCTTCGACGCCGACGACGACGGGCCTCAGGACCGGGTGCACGACATCGGCGGGCTGCGCGTCGTCGCGCTCGACACCACGGTGCCGGGCTACCACCACGGCGACCTCACCGACGACCAGCTCGACTGGCTGCGCGACCTGCTCCGCACGCCCGCCGAGCACGGCACGATCCTCGCGATGCACCACCCGCCGATCCCGGTGCCGACCATCGAGCCCGGCGCGATCCTCGAGCTGCTCGACCAGGAGCGGCTCGCGGCCGTGGTCCGCGGCAGCGACGTGCGCCAGGTGCTCGGCGGGCACTTCCACTACTCCTCGCACTCGACGTTCGCGGGCGTGCCGGTGTCCGTGGCCTCGGCGAGCTGCTACACGACCGACCCCGCCCCGGTCGACCGGCTCATCTCCGGGGTCGACGGCCACCAGGCGTTCAACACAGTCCACGTCTACGACGACCGCATCGTGCACACGGTCGTCCCGCTGCACGAGGCGCCCGAGGTGAGCGGGCAGTCCTCGGACCTGCGCGAGCCACTGGACGCGCTGACCCCCGAGGAGCGCCGCGAGATCCTCAGCCGCAAGGACTCCGACTTCAACCTGCCGCCGGCCGGCTAGGCGTCAGGGCTAGGGCTCGACGACCAGGATCCGGTCGTCGTCGGCGGCCGGGTCGCCGCGGCCGTCCGTGTTGCTGGTCGTCACCCACAGCCGCCCGTCCGGAGCGACGGCGACCGTGCGGAGCCGGCCGTAGGCGCCCTCGAAGTAGGCGGTCGGCTCACCGGCGTGCGCACCGTCGAGCGGGATCCGCCACAGCCGCGCGCCGCGGAGGCCGGCCATCCAGAGATCGCCGTCGCGGTAGGCGAGGCCCGACGGGGAGGCCTGGTCGGTGGGCCAGGTGAGCTCCGGGTCGTGGTACGCCGGCTCGCCGCCCGCACCCTCCACGACCGGCCAGCCGTAGTCGTCGCCGGCGACGATCAGGTTGAGCTCGTCGTAGGTGTCCTTGCCGAACTCGCTGGCCCACAGCCGTCCGGCGTCGTCGAACGCCAGCCCCTGCACGTTGCGGTGCCCCCACGACCAGACCTCGTCACCGAACGGGTTGCCGGGCGCGGGCGCACCGTCGGGCGTGATCCGCAGGATCTTCCCCGCGAACCCGGCGCGG
Organism: Nocardioides candidus; assembly: GCF_041321175.1. NCBI lineage: Bacteria > Bacillati > Actinomycetota > Actinomycetes > Propionibacteriales > Nocardioidaceae > Nocardioides > Nocardioides candidus. The sequence continues at coordinate 1,660,358 of NZ_JBGGWC010000001.1, forward strand.
TCGCGTGCCAGCTCGTCGCGGCCGGTCTCGCCGGTCGTGACGTAGAGGTAGCCGTCGGGACCGAACGCGAGCCGGCCGCCGTCGTGGACGTAGCCGTTGGGGATGCCGGTCAGCACCGGCTCGGTGGGGCCGAGGCGGTTGCCGTCGAGCGTGGCGCGGACGACCTGGTTGTCGTCGTCGGTGCACACGTAGAAGTACAGGAGGTGGTCGGCGTCGAAGTCGGGGGACACGGCGACGCCGAGCAGGCCGGCCTCGCCCTCCGCCGCGGTCTCGGGCACCCTGCCGACCTCGCTGACCGTGCCCTCGCCGTCACCCGCCGGCGGCTCGATCAGGAGCACCCGTGCGGAGTCACGCTCGGTGACGACCGCGCGGCCGTCGGGCAGGAAGTCCAGTCCCCACGGCACCGCCAGGCCGCTCGCCACGGTCGCGACGACCTGAGGGCCAGCACCCTGCCCGGCGGTGCGGCTCGACGGGTCGGTCGGCGTCGTCGTACTGCTGTCGGAGGGGGTGTCGTCGCTGCACGCGGACAGGAGGGCCGCAGTGGCGAGCAGTGCGGCAGCCGTACGACGGGCGCCCATGCGCTCGAGCGTAACCAGCCTCAGACGGCCGGGTTCTCCGAAGCCGTCACGCCGACCTTGGCCAGGAACTCCAGCAGCAGCTCGTGCACCGCCTCGGGCTGCTCGAGCTGGATGAAGTGGGAGCCGCGCAGCTCGATGTAGTCGGCGTCGGCGAGCCGCTCGGCGGCCGAGGCCATGTCGCGCGCCCCCGCGAGCAGGTCGTACGACGCCGCGACGAACCGGGCCGGCACCTCGATGCCGCTCAGCCGGACGCGGGCGTGCTTGGAGGTGCCGAGCGCGAGGTGGGCGTACCACTGCACCGGCGTGCTGATGAACTCCTCGATCGCGACGGCGGCGAGCTCGGGATCGGCGACGGGCAGCATGAAGCCGCTGTGCGAGATCACCGCGATGGCCTTGGTGCCGATCGGGATCCGCGTGGTGATCGGGCTCACCGCCCACCCCGTCAGCTTCGCCACCCGGCAGGCGCTGATGGTGAGCAGTCGCGCCACCTGGTGGGGCAGGCGGAGGGGCGCGAGCATCGTGCGGAAGGTGTCGCCGGGCACCCCGGCGACCGCGAAGAGGCCCGCGACCCGCTCCGGGTGGCGCACGGCCAGCTCGAACATCGTGTTGACGCCCATCGACCAACCCATGAGGACCGCGCGGTCGATGCCGAAGTGGTCCATGACCGAGAGCCCGTCCTCGACGAAGTGCTCGATCTCGACGTGGCTGCGGTCGGCCGGTCGCTCGGACCCGCTGACCCCGCGGTGGTTCCACGAGACGACGCGGACGCCGCAGTCGGGATCGAGCAGGGCCGGCCACATGTAGGCGTTGGTGCCGAGGCCGTTGCAGAGCACGACCGTCGGACCGTCGATCAGCCCCTCGGGGTCGTTGGTCCACGCACGGACGTGGGTCCCGTCGTCGGAGAGGATGTCGTGGAAGGACACCAGCTCGGTCTCGGCGGCGTCGCGCGCGGAAATGGGCATGCGGGGATTGTGCCTGAGCGCTCGGGCCCGTGGGGTGTGCCCTGCCGCACACGGACGGTCAGGCGTGCGCGGCCACCCCGGGCGTGGTGGTGGGGCTCACGTCGGTCGAGGCGGCGGGGGCGGCCCGCTCGGCGAGGTAGGAGGCGACCTCCTCGCGCTCGGCGCGTCGTCGGGCGCAGGCGGTCAGGGCGACCATCGCGTTGCGTCGGGCCTGCTGCTGAGAGGCGACGGGCCACCCGGAGACGGTCTGTCCGAGGCGGACCAGCTGGTGCACGGGCGAGAACATGAGGACTCCGATGGGGGGTTCGGGGATACCGCCCAACGTAGCCCCGCCGACCTGTCCGGCGCAGCAGAGGAACGTGACACTTCGGTTAATTGATCCTGAGTGCGCGGGCCGGCCGATCAGCCGACCGGTTGCGGGTCGACCGACCCGGTCGGTTCGTCGGGCGCACCCGTCCGCGTGGCCCCGACGCTCGCCCCGACGACGCACGCGATGGCCAGCCACTGCACGACGCTCAGGCGCTCGCCGACGACGAGGAGGCCGGCGAGCGCCGCTGCCGCGGGCTCCAGGCTCATCAGCACCCCGAAGAGCGCCGGCCGCAGCCGGCGCAGGGCCACCAGCTCGCAGCTGTAGGGGATCACCGAGCCGAGCAGGCCGACCGCCGCACCCAGCAGGAGGATCCGCCCGTCGGTCAGCGGGTCCCGGTCGATGGCCGCGAGCGACGGTGTCAGCAGGAGCACGGCGACGACGCTCGCCACCGCGAGCCCGTCCAGTCCCTCCCAGCGCCGTCCGGTGCCGGCGCTGAGCAGGATGTAGGCCGCCCACGAGGCGGCGGCCAGGAACGCGCAGGCCACGCCGATCCCGTCGAGGTCGGTCCGCTCGAGCCCGAGCAGCAGCACCCCCGCCGCCGCCAGCCCGACCCACGCCAGGTCGCGCGCGCGACGGGACCCGAGGACGGCCACCGCGAGCGGTCCGGTGAACTCGATCGTCACCGCGATGCCGATCGGGATCCGGCTGAAGGACTGGTAGATCGCCCAGTTCATCAGCCCCAGCGTCGCGCCGAACCCGAGGACGACCAGCCAGTCCCGGCGCCCCCGGCCGCGGACCCGGGGCCGTGCGATGACCAGGAGGATCAACGAGCTCGACGCCAGCCGCAGCCACACCATCCCGGTGGGGGAGACCTCGTCGAAGAGGTTCTTCGCGACCCCCGCCCCGAGCTGCACCGAGGCGATGCCGACGAGCACCAGGCCGATCGCGCTGCTCCGCGAGGACATCCGGGTGTCGGCGACCGATGACATCGTGGGCGTCACTCGGTCAATGTAGGAGCAGGCAGGGACTCGCGAGACGGATCGGAGACAGGCATGGGCACCATCTTGATGGTCGGCACGCGCAAGGGACTGTGGGTGGGTCGGTCGGACGATCGCCGCGCGGAGTGGTCGTGGAGCGGTCCCCACCACGACATGGAGGAGGTCTACTCCTGCCTGGTCGACACCCGTGGGTCCTCGCCCCGGCTGTTCGCGGGCGCGTCGTCGAGCTGGCTGGGCCCGCAGGTGCGGTGGTCCGACGACTTCGGCGCCACGTGGCAGGAGACGCCGGGCGGCGCGATCCGCTTCCCGGAGGGCGCCGGTGCCACCGTCGAGCGCGTGTGGCAGATCGTGCCCGGCACGGGTGAGGGCGTGCTCCACGCCGGCACCGAGCCCGGCGCGGTCTGGACCTCCGACGACGGCGGCGAGAGCTTCCGCCTGGAGGAAGCCCTGTGGCGCCACCCCCAGAAGCCCGACTGGGGCGCCGGTTTCGGCGGCCAGGCCTTCCACACAGTGCTCCCACACCCCACCGACCCGCAGTCCATCACCGTGGCGATCTCGACCGGCGGGGTCTACCAGACCACCGACGGGGGCGGCTCGTGGACCGCCCGCAACCAGGGGATCCGCGCCGACTTCCTTCCCGAGGACCAGCGCTACCCCGAGTTCGGCCAGTGCGTGCACAAGGTGGCCCGCCACCCCAGCCGTCCCGAGCGCCTCTTCGCGCAGAACCACGGCGGCGTCTACCGCTCCGACGACGAGGGCGGCTCGTGGACCTCGATCGGTGACGAGCTGCCGAGCGACTTCGGCTTCCCGATCGTCGTCCACCCGCACCGGCCCGACACGATCTACGTCTTCCCGCTCGGCGGCGGCGACGGGCGCTACCCGCCCGACGCGGTGCCGCGGGTGTGGCGCTCCGACGACGCGGGCGAGTCCTGGACGCCGTACGGCGACGGCCTGCCGGACGCCTTCTACGTCGGGGTGATGCGCGACGCCATGTGCGCCGACGGTCACGACCCGGCCGGCATCTACTTCGGGGCTCGCAACGGCTCGGTGTGGGCCTCGGCCGACGACGGGGAGCACTGGCAGGAGATCGCCCGCAACCTGCCCGACGTGCTGTCGGTCAAGGCCGGCACCTGGGAGGGCTGATCTCGCGGGCGGGACCGGACGACGACCGTGCGGCCGGCCACAGGCCGGCCGCACGGGTGCTCGGGTGCCTCGGCTACTTGGCGACCACCAGGCCGTCGATGCTGACCAGCTTGCCCTCGGCGCTGGTGACCTGGATCTTCAGCGTGCCCGTCCGCACGTTGGCGTAGGTCGCGAGGGGGATCACCTTCTTCTGGCCGGTGCCCTTGAGGCTGTAGGTCCCCAGGACGGTGCCCGCGAACGTCACCTTCACCGATCCGCCGTCGGCCACCTTGCGGACGACGAGCGCGAGGCGCTTCGCCCTCACCCCGGTCCGGGTGAGCGTGCGGCCGTGGTGGGTCGTGGTGACGAGGGTGTTGCGGAAGTTGCCGGTGTGGGTGATCTCGTTCCAGCCGTCGCCGACCAGGGAGCGGTCGTCCAGCGGGATGGTGGTGCACTGCTTCTCGCTGGTGGTCGAGTTGCCGGCCGTGTCGGTCGGGCGCACCTGGAAGCAGTAGCTGGTGCCGAGGATCCACGGGATGTCGGCCTTGCTGCCGGGCACGTTGTCGCGGATGACGTACGGCGCCGAGTGACCGGCCTCGTTCCACTTCGCCGTCGTCGCGTAGACATCGCTGCCAGTGATGCTGGACAGGGTGTCGGACATCGTCCAGGAGATCGGGAAGATCGTCATCGGGAGGGGCGGGTTCGTCAGCATGTCGGCGGGCAGCGGGTCGAGCGCGACGACAGGCCCGGAGGCGTCGAGGAAGCGACCCTGGGCGCCTGAGGCCTTGAAGACGACCGACACGGCGTTGCCCTCGCTGTCGACGTCGAGCGCCTGGTCGGCGGCGAAGCCACTGGTCGTCGAGGAGGAGACGAACGGCTGCACGGCGGTGCTCCGGTAGGACGTCGTGACGAACGAGCCGCTGGAGACCTGGAGGGCCCGGAGCCCGTCGTCGCTGACCCGGGCGACCACGTCGGTGATGTCGGACGACTGCCCCGGCAACAGCGAGGAGGTCCCGGGGGACGAGGCGTCGGCCGCTGAGGCGTAGCGCACGCGGGCCAGCCCGTTGGACTTGGCGACCCAGGCGAAGAGGGCGGACCCGTCGGCGTTGATGTCGACGCTCGGCGCGTAGGCGTACTCGTCGAGGGGCGAGACCGCGTCGGCCGCCTGGACGGTGCCGTCGGGGAGCACCCGGCTGGTCTCCGCCACGTAGAAGCCGTTGACGACCGAGGCGAAGATGACCTGGCCCTGCCCGTTGTCGCTGATGGCCGCATCGGGCTGGGCCGCGATGGGGCCGGCCGGCTTGGTGCTGGCCGGAAGGCTCCAGCCCTGGCCCGGGGTGCGCCGGGTGACGTCGACGATGCTGTCGACGAGGCCGGTGTAGGTGAAGGCGATCACCGCGGCGCCCTTGGAGCTGACGTCGAGGGAGGGGTTCCACGCCTTGGCGGGGGCGAGCACCTTCGACGTGCCGGGCTCGGCACCCTCGGGCCACTCGGTGACGACCAGCTCGTTGTCGGCGTCAGCGCTGTCGACCGCGGCGGTCGCGATCACCAGGCCGTTGTCGGCGATGCCGATGTCGGGCTTGCCCACGACGTCGGTGCCTGCCGGTGTGACCAGCTTCTGGCCGTAGTAGTAGTCGCTGGTGAACTTGCGGCTGACCCGGAGCCGGAGGTCGCCCGACACGTCCTCGACCCAGCCGACGACGACGTCGTTCTTGTCGTTGGCGGCGATGACGAGCCCGGTCGCGTCGACGGCGTTGCTCACCTGGGCCACCGTGCCCCACACGCCGTTCGTGGCGGTCGCGGTCCACACGACGCCGTTGATGATGGCGGCCGCGACGGCGCCACCCGGGCCGGTCGACACGACGTCGACGTCGGTCACGGTGCCGGCGGGGAGGGGGAGGGCGGTCGTGGACTTCCAGGAGGCGGCGTAGGTGGGCGTGGCCGGAAGTGCCGTCGAGAGGGCGCCCGCACTGAGGATGGCGGCGGTCGCACCGAGGATCTGCTTGCGCATGGTCTTGCCTTTCGTGGCGGGCGGTCTGCCCTGGTGGAGGTGAGGTCAACGTTCGTCGGTGACAGGTGTCCGCCACATCCGCGATGACCACGCATCCAAGGCGGTCGACTACGTAGTGATCTCGGAGACCTGCCGCGCCGAACCGGTGGTGCCCCCTACGATCACCAGCGTGCGATGTCCGGTCCTGGTGTCCCGGACCGCCGAGACGGCACAGCTCCGGGACGCACTCGCTCGGCCCTCCGCCGGCCACGGCGGGGTGTGGGTGCTGCGCGGCGAGCCCGGCGTGGGGAAGTCGCGGCTCGCGGCGAGCGTGGTGGCCGAGGCGGAGCAGGCCGGGCTGGCGGTGCTCGCCGGCCGCGCGGTCCGCTCGTCGGCGCCGATGCCGATGCGGCCCCTCGGCGAGGCGCTGCTGGCCTGGCTGCGCACCGGCACCGTGCCGGACGACAGCCGCCTGGCGCCGTACCTCCCCGCCCTCGGACGGCTCGCACCCCAGCTCGGCACGGCCCCTGACGACGGCGGGTCGTCCGTGATGCTCGTGGGCGAGGCGCTGCTGCGGCTCGCCGCTGCCATCGGGGGCGCCGGCGTGCTGCTGGTGGTCGAGGACCTCCACTGGGCCGACCCCGAGACCCTCGGTGTCCTGGAGTACGTCGCCGACAACGTCCGCGACGTGCCGCTGGCCGTCGTCGCGACCACCCGGCCGCACGAGGCGCCGGTCGTCACCGAGCTGCTCGACTCGCTGCAGGCGCGCGGTGCAGCGCGGGTGGTGGGCCTCGAGCCGCTCGACGCCGACGACGTGGCCGCGATGCTCGGCGCCTGCCTCGACGGGCCGGTGCCCGACGGGCTGGTCGACTGGGTGCTGCGCTTCTCCGCCGGGTTCCCGCTGCTGGTCGAGGAGGTGCTGGCGGACCTCCAGTCCTCGGGGGCCTTGATGCTCGAGGGCGAGCGCTGGCGGGTGGCCACCGGGCTCGAGGCCACCGTGCCGCCGTCGTTCGCGCGCTCGGTCGAGGCCCGCCTGGCCGCGCTGGGGTCCGTGGCGCGTGAGGTGATGGAGGCCTCGGCGCTGCTCGGCACGGACTTCGACTGGGAGGTGGTGGGAGCGGCGCTCGCGATCGACGACCGCGCCCTCGCCGGGGCGATCCGCGAGCTGCGCGACGAGCGGCTGGTCGTGCCCTCGGGCGACGGTTTCGCGATCCGCCACGCGCTGACGCGCGAGGCCGTGCTCGCCACTCTGCTCCCGCCCGACCGACGTCGGTTGGCCGGGGCGCTGGCGGCCGCGGTCGAGGCCGGGGCGGCGGACGGTGCGGTCGCGGGGACGGGGAGCGAGCAGGCGCTGGCCGAGCTCTTCGAGACCGCCGGCGACGACGGCCGGGCCGCCCAGCACTGGCTGGCGGCCGGGCGGGCCGCCCTCGCGCGCGGTGCCCTGACCAGCGCACTCGACGCCCTCGACCGGGCCGCCGCGCTGAGCGAGGCCGGCGGCGAGCTCGACCTCGAGGTCCGCGAGGCGCGGCTCGAGGTCCATGCGCTCGCCGGCGACCTGCCGCAGGCAGTCGCGACGGCCGACGAGCTGATCGAGGAGCTGAGCGGGCGCTCCGACGAGGGGGAGCGGCTGGTCCGGCTGCGCTACCGGCTGGCCCGGGCCCTGCTCGCCGGCGGGCTGTGGGACGAGGCGGAGGCGGCGCTGACGAGCGCCGACGGCGATCCGGGCCTCGGCCACGTGCTCGCCGCACGGCTCGCGCTCGGCCGCGAGCAGGAGGACCTCGCGGTCGAGCAGGCGCGAGCGGCGCTCGCGGCGGTCGGCGACGACCGGCCGGAGGTGGCCTGCGAGGCCTGGGAGGTCGTGGGACGTGCCGCGCGCGGGCGCGACGTCATCCAGGCGGAGGAGGCCTTCGAGGAGGGCTTCCGCATCGCCGATGGCAGCGGCTTGGTGCTGTGGCGCTGCCGGTTGCTCGCTCAGCTCGGCGCCCTCGACATCATCGGCCGGCGACCGACGGGCGAGCGGCTCGTCGCGGCCCGCTCGGCCGCGCTCGCGGCCGGTGCGATCGCCACGGCGGCGCGCGTGGAGCTCGACATCAACATGCTCCGCACCCGCTACTACGAGCTCGACGAGGCGATGGCCGCGATCGAGAACGCGATCGAGATGATGAGCCGGCTCCGGCTGCCGGACCTGTCGATCGCCTACCTCGTCCGCGCCCTCACCCATGGGCTCAAGGGCGACGACGACGCGATGACCGCCGACCTCGCCCGCGCCCGGGAGGTGCCCCACGACCCCGCCCTGCTCGACGTCGGCGTCCCCGGCCACGTGCTGGGCCCGGTGTCGCTGACGCGCGGCAAGTACGACGAGGCCCTCACCCACTGGGCCGCGGCCGTCGCCGCCGCCGACCGCTACCCCTCGCTCCCGTTCTCCGCACGCGGGCTCTGGGCCCTGCTCGAGACGGTGCTCGACTCCGGCGGGGACGGCGGCGCAGCGGCGCGCGAGGCGATTCGCAACGGACCGCAGGCCAACGCGCCGTACAACCGGTTCGTGCTGCGCTGCGCCGATGCCGTCGCGCTCGGGCGGGCGGGGGAGCGCCAGCAGGCCGAGCAGGTCTTCGCCGACGCCGAGTGGCCCTTCGGCGGTCGCGAGCCCTGGATGGAGCTGCACGCGCGGGCGCTGGTCGCCCGCGCAGCGGCGGCGTCCGGTTGGGGGGCTCCGGACCAGTGGTTCCGGCAGGCGCTCGACGGGTTCGTCGACTACGGCCAGACCGAGGCGGCCTCGGCCTGCCGGGTCGCCATGCGCGAGGCGGGCATCGCCGTACCCCGTCGTGCCGTCGGCAGCGACCGCGTCCCGCCGCACCTGCAGGCGCTCGGCGTCACCGCCCGCGAGTACGACGTCCTCGAGCTCGTCGTCTCCGGGATGCCCAACAAGGCGATCGCGGACCGGCTGTTCCTCTCGGTCCGCACGGTCGAGACCCATGTCGCCCGTCTGCTCCAGCGCACGGGCGCGGCCGACCGCGGTGAGCTCGCCGCGCACCTCACCGGCTGAAATCGGGATAGTCCCCCACGTTCGGCACCTCAATTCGCTGAAATCAGGTGCCGAACGTGGGGGACTATCCCCCCAGGTGGAGGCCCGGCCGCGGGGCGAGGCCGAGGTCATCGACGATCTCGACGCGGTCGACGTTCCAGCTCCGAGCGGTGTTGGCGGGGAGCTCGAGCGTGGCCCGCGCGACGTCGGAGGCCTGGGCCCGGTCCTCGAACTCGACGGTGATCGTGCAGTGGCGGCGGTCGTCGGCGAGGAACCAGTGGCTCGTGAGGTAGCCCGCCTGCTGGCGCATCCAGGGCGCCATCTCGCCGCGGAGCAGCCCGGCGACCTCCTCCGCCCGGGTCGGGTCGAGATCGAGGCTGATGAGGAGTGTGGTCACGGTCGCGCCCCCCGCGGTCTGGCCGAGATTCTGTTGCGTTGCTGCCTGGTGCCTCCACCCTGCCGCGCGGCCCGGCGCCGTACATCCGTGGTCGGTACGGATACAACATTCAACTTGTTCAAGGTATTGAAAGAGTTCTTTCGAAAGAGTACTTTCCATGCATGCGCCGACTCACCGACCCCCGCGAGCTCGCTGCGCTCGCCCACCCGGTCCGGATCGGGATCCTGGAGCTGCTGTCCCTCGAGGGCGCCCAGACGGCCACCGAGCTCGCGGAGCGCCTGGGGGAGTCGCCCGCCAACTGCAGCTGGCACCTCCGCAAGCTCGCCGAGCACGACTTCGTGCAGGAGACGGGTGACGGCCACGGCCGTCGCCGGCCGTGGCGGGTGACGGAGCTGGGGCTCAGCTGGGACTCCGAGGCGGCCCCCACCCTGGCCGACCACCAGCTGTCGGTGAGCCTGTCGGAGATGATGCTCGAGCGGAACCTCGACCGCCTCCACGCGGCCCGGCTGCGGGCACCCGAGGAGCCGCCGGAGTGGCGTTCGGCGATGGATGTCACGACCTCCGCGAGCTGGCTCACCGACGAGGAGCTCGCGGCGCGCAACGAGGAGATCAACGCGATCCTCATGCGTGACCTCGACCGCCTCACCGACCCGTCGAAGCGCCCCGAGGGTGCCCGCCTGTGCGAGTTCGTCGCGTGGGGCGTCCCGGTGACCTTCGGGGAGCCGGCGTCGTGAGGGGCGCCTTCCGCCAGAGCGGCTTCGCCCGTCTGTACGGCGGCCTGGCCGCCTCGATGCTCGGCGACTCGGTGATGCTCCTGGTGCTGAGCATCTGGGTGAAGACGCTGACCGGCTCCAACGCGCTCGCCGGGCTGACGTTCGTCTTCATGGTGGTCCCGTCGATCTTCGCGCCGCTCGCCGGCGTACTCATCGACCGGGTGCGCCGCCGCCCGTTGCTCGTCGCGGGCAACCTCGCCTCCGCGCTCGTCGTGCTGCCGCTGGTGCTGGTCCGCGACGCCGGCGACGTGTGGATCATCTGGCTCGTCGCCTTCGGCTACGGGATCAGCTTCGTCGTGCTCCCGGCGGCGCTCAACGGGCTGCTCAAGGAGCTGGTGCCCGACGAGCTGCTCGTCGAGGCCAACGCCGCGGTGCAGACGACGAAGGAGTCCTACCGGCTCTTCGGGCCGTTGCTGGGTGCCGCTCTGTTCGCCTGGCTCGGCGGATGGTCCGTGGCGCTCGTCGACGCGGCGTCCTTCGTCGTCGCGGCGCTGGCCATCGCCTCGGTCCGGGTCGCCGAGGAGGTGCCTGAGCGCAGCGAGGAGCCCGTGCTGCGGCAGATCGGCGCGGGCGTGCGCCACCTCGTCGGCGACCGGGTGCTCGGCCACACCCTGATCGGCGTCGCGCTCACCATGCTGGTGATCGGGTTCACCGAGTCCACGATCTACGCACTGCTCGACGCGTTCGACCGCCCGGCCACCTATGCGGGCGTCTTCGTCACCGCGATGGGCGTCGGGGCGATCGCCGCCGGGGTGGTCGCCTCGCGTGCTGTCCGCCGCGCCGGGGAGGTGACCGGCATCGTCGCCGGCCTGCTGCTCTTCGCCGCCGCCTCCGCGGGCATCGCCGCGGCGCCCACGATGACCGTGGTCCTGGTCTTCGCCGCCGTGGCCGGGGCCGGCCTGCCCCTGATGATCATCGGCTACCTCACGCTGCTGCAGCGTCGTACGCCGCAGGCCGTGATGGGCCGGGCCTCGACCGCGGCCGAGGTCATGATGGCCACGCCGCAGGCGATCTCGCTCGCGCTCGGGTCGCTCCTGGTCGTGGTCTGGGACTACCGGGTGATCTTCGCGGTGGTGGGGCTGGTGACCGCGCTCGGCGCCCTCCACATCGTCGTCCGGCTGCGCGACCACATCGCCCAGGAGTGGCGGGCGGGAGCGGGCGCGGATCCACGGAGCGGGCTCGCCGCCGTCGGTCCGGTGCCGCCCGACTAAATTGCAGGCATGACCGACGCCCCCGACATCAAGCCCCGTTCGCGCGACGTCACGGACGGCCTCGAGAGGGCCGCCGCCCGAGGCATGCTGCGCGCGGTGGGCATGGGGGACGAGGACTTCGCGAAGCCGCAGATCGGCGTCGCCTCGAGCTGGAACGAGATCACGCCCTGCAACCTGTCGCTCGACCGGCTCGCGAAGGCGGTCAAGAACGGCGTGCACGCCGCCGGCGGCTACCCGCTGGAGTTCGGCACGATCTCGGTGTCCGACGGCATCTCGATGGGCCACGAGGGGATGCACTTCTCCCTGGTCTCGCGCGAGGTCATCGCCGACTCCGTCGAGACGGTGATGATGGCGGAGCGTCTCGACGGCTCGGTGCTGCTGGCTGGTTGCGACAAGTCGTTGCCCGGCATGCTGATGGCCGCTGCCCGACTCGACCTCGCCAGCGTCTTCCTGTACGCCGGCTCGATCATGCCCGGCAACGTCGACGGCCGTGACGTGACGATCATCGACGCCTTCGAGGCGGTCGGCGCGTGCCTCGCGGGCAAGATCACCCGCGAGGAGGTCGACCGCATCGAGCGGGCGATCTGCCCGGGAGAGGGCGCGTGCGGCGGCATGTACACGGCCAACACCATGGCCTCGATCGGCGAGGCGCTCGGCATGTCCCTGCCCGGCTCGGCGGCCCCGCCGGCCGTCGACCGCCGACGTGACGGCTTCGCCCACAGGTCCGGCGAGGCCGTCGTCGGGATGCTCCGCCGCGGCATCACCGCGCGCCAGATCATGACGCGCGAGGCGTTCGAGAACGCGATCGCCGTGACCATGGCGCTCGGCGGCTCCACCAACGCGGTGCTGCACCTGCTGGCCATCGCCCGCGAGGCCGAGGTCGAGCTCGACCTCGACGACTTCAACCGCATCGGCGACAAGGTGCCGCACCTCGGCGACCTCAAGCCGTTCGGCCGGTTCGTGATGAACGACGTCGACAAGATCGGCGGCATCCCCGTCGTCATGCGCGCGCTGCTCGACGCCGGCCTGCTGCACGGTGACTGCCTCACCGTGACCGGCCGGACGATGGCCGAGAACCTCGCCGAGATCGCGCCGCCCGACGTCGACGGCGAGATCATCCGCGCGCTCGACAAGCCGATCCACAAGACCGGCGGCCTCACGATCCTCAAGGGGACGCTGGCCCCGGAGGGTGCCGTGGTGAAGAGTGCCGGCTTCGACGAGTCCGTCTTCACCGGCACGGCTCGGGTCTTCGACGGTGAGCGGGCCGCGCTCGACGCGCTCGGCGAGGGCAAGATCCAGCCACGCGACGTCGTGGTGATCCGCTACGAGGGCCCGAAGGGCGGCCCCGGCATGCGCGAGATGCTCGCGATCACCGGTGCCATCAAGGGCGCCGGGCTCGGCAAGGACGTGCTGCTGGTGACCGACGGCCGCTTCTCCGGCGGCACGACCGGCCTGTGTGTCGGCCACATCGCCCCCGAGGCGGTCGATGCCGGCCCGATCGCCTTCGTGCGGGACGGCGACCCGATCACCCTCGACGTCGCCAACCGGACCCTCGAGCTCGGCGTCGATGCCGATGAGCTCGAGCGCCGCAAGGAGGGCTGGGAGCCGTTGCCGCCGAAGTACACCCGCGGTGTGCTCGGCAAGTACGCCAAGATCGTCCAGTCGGCGGCGGTCGGAGCGGTCACCGGCTGATCGCCGTTGGGCCTACGATCCTCGTCGTGCCCGAGCTGAACGCCTTCGACCAGCCCGTCGGGGACGAGGTCCCCGGCTGGACGCCGCGGCCCGCCCCGGAGCCCGTCGTGCTGGAGGGGCGCTACGTCGCCGTCGTACCGCTGACGTCGGCGCACTACGCGGACCTGTTCGCCGCGGTGTGCGGTCCCGATGACGACCGGCTGTGGACCTACCGCCCGATCGCGAAGCCCGCGTCGCTGCCGACGCTGTGGATGCACCTGGCCGAGCTGGTCGACTCCGAGCTGACCTTCGCGCTCATCCCTGCCGAGGGCGAGCGGGCCGGGAGCGCGAGCGGGATCGCGTCGTACATGCGGGTGGATCCTCGCACCGGGCAGGTCGAGGTCGCCGGCGTCCTCTTCTCGGAGGTGCTGCAGCGCACCCGTGCGGCCACCGAGGCGATCCACCTGCTCATGAGGCACGCCTTCGACGACCTCGGCTACCGGCGGTTCGAGTGGAAGTGCGACAGCCTCAACGAGCCGTCGCGCCGCGCGGCCACGCGGCTCGGCTTCGTCCACGAGGGCCGGTTCCGCAACCACATGGTCACCCAGGGCCGCAACCGCGACACCGACTGGTACTCCGTCACCGACGGCGAGTGGCCGGCCGTCCGCGCCGCCCACGAGGCGTGGCTGGACCCCGCCAACTTCGACGCCCACGGCCGTCAGCTGAGCGCGTTGTCGAGCCTCACACCGGCGCGCTGACGCGGTCCGCGGTCGTCGCCACGACCTCGCGCGCCGTGCGGATCCGGCGGAAGTACGTCGCCCGGCTGAGGAACGTCGAGCGCATCACCTGGTCGTGGGTGGCCGCCGGCTCGAGGTAGCGCTGCTCGATCAGCGCGGCCAGGTCGGGCTGGTCGTGCAGCGCCGCCAGGATCGTGCGGCGCACCCAGGTCCGCACCCGGTCGGCCGCGTGCTCGGTCTCGTGCCCGAGCGGAGCACAGGGCAGCGTGGCGAGGGCGGCGTCGTCGTGGAAGTCGTCGAGGGCGGCGAGCACCAGCTCGCCCTGCGTCCGCGGCTCCGGCAGGTCGATGCCGTGCTCGGCGGCGACGCTGCGGAAGAGCAGCCCGACCAGTCCGCAGGGTCCGACGTCCGCGACCCACGACCGCACCTCCTCGCCGCCGACGAGCCGCCGCAGCTCGGGGACCTCGACGTAGCCGCAGTCGGTCATGATCGTGCGGTCGCCGTCGGTCCAGCCGAACTCGTTGACCAGGTCGTAGCGCGGGTTGGGCACGCGGCAGCGGCGCAGGGCGTTGCCGTTGCGCAGCGGGACGACGTTCGGGTCCTCCTCCGCCGCGCCCGGTGCGAGCAGCTGGAAGGGGCTGACGACGGCGCGGTCGCTGATGCCGTGCCGCTCGGCGTAGTCGATCAGCGGTGCGACGAGCTCGGCCCGGGGGTCCTCGGTCCGCACCAGCGACACGGCGTCGCTCAGCGGCAGCGCGAGGGCGATCGCCAGCAGTCGGCCGTCGGTGTGCCGCACGACCTGGGCGGGCGGACGCCAGGTCTCCGGCGTGGGCGGGTCCACCCAGGGGCGTACGGCGGCCGCAAGCCCCTCGGGCAACCAGCTGCCGATCTCGTCGGCCTCGCCGGGGCGCACGTCGTCGCCGTACAACGTCGCCGTCGGTGCGGGCGCCATGCCGGCGCGCAGCCGCGGGTCCTCGCTGAGCCCGGCGAGCTGGTGCAGGGCGCGGGTGTCGCCGGCGCGCGCCCGGTCGCGCAGGTGCGAGGCGATGCGGAGCACCAGGCCCGGCACCTGCATGCCGTCGTGGCGGACCCGCTCGGCCACCGCGTGCGCGACGAGCGGGTGCAGGGTGAGGCCGGCGCCGCTGCGCTCGACGAAGGAGTACGACGACAACAGGGCCAGCGACGCCTGGCCGTCGCGCTCGGGGAGCACGTCGGCGAGCATGGCCTCGTCGACCCACCCGGCGACGGCGGCGACCTCGAGCAGCTCGCTGTCGAGCTGGTCGAGGGCGAGCCCGGAGACCTGGCCGACGAGGTCGCCCGCGGTCGCGGCGAGGACCGCCCCGCCCGGCTCGATCGCCGCCGCACCGTGCTCGACCCACGCGGCCGCGCCGAGCACGAGCGCCAACGGGAGTCCGCAGGCCCACTCGGTCACGACCGTGCGTGCCGCCGCCTCGGTCACGCCGTGCCGGCGGAGGAGCTCGTCGGACTGGCCGGCGTCGAGCGCCGGCATCCGCAGCGTCGCCACGAGCGGGGCCAGGTCGGCGGGCACCCAGCCCTCGGGGTGGGTCGGGGCCGCCGCGACGACCCGGGTCTCCCCGGGCAGGGAGGCGAGCACCCGTCCGAGCGCCTGCGCGCGGGCGCCGAGGTGCCCGAGCTCGTCGATGATGATCAGGAGGCCCCCGGCGGGCAGGTCGCCGAGGATGTCGGTCAGCCGAGCGCCGGCCGCGGTCATCTGGCGTCCGTCCAGTGCGACCACGTGGTAGCCGCCGCGCTCGCCGCGGCGCGCCGCCTCGCGCAGCGCCGCGCTCTTCCCGGAGCCGCCGCCTCCGCTCAGCAGCAGGAGCCGGATGTCCGTCGTGTCGTCGAGCAGCTGGTCGAGGCGCCGCGAGAGCGCGTCGGGGCAGACGTAGCGCCGCTCGTCCACGGTGTTCGCGAGGTTGGCGAGGGTCGCCGGCACCGCGGCATCGGCCGCGCGGCGAGTCGTGAGGTGCTGCAAGGAGCCCACGGGCCCCAGGGTGATGGACACGCTTCGAGTTTTCTTCGAGTCGGCCGAATCGAAACCTTCGAAGGTGAAGGTTTAACCATCCGCGCGCCGGGCCGACCGCGGGCGCGGGCGTCGGCGGGTGGTGCCAAGGTGGGGTGATGGACCAGCGGATCAGCTTCGTGACCCTCGCCGTGACGGACCTCGACGCGACGCGGCGGTTCTACGTCGACGGCCTGGGCTGGCACCCCGAGCTCGACGTCCCGGGGGAGGTGCTGATGTTCCGGACGGGGGAACACCTCGTCCTCTCGCTGTGGGACCGCGACCACTTCGCCGAGGAGGTCGGCGAGCCCACGATGACCGGCATCGCCCCGATCACCCTCGCCCACAACCTGGCGACGAAGGAGGAGGTCGACGGAGTGCTCGCGCTCGCCCGGGAGGCCGGTGCCGACCCGGTCTCCGACGCCGTCCAGCGCGACTGGGGTGGCTACACGGGCTACTTCGGCGATCCCGACGGCTACCGCTGGGAGGTCGCCTACAACCCCGGCGACATCGGGCGGCTCGTGCTGCCGGACTGACGCCGACCCGTAGGTCGGCGGGCCTGCGGGTGCCTTCGTGTCCCACGCCGCCCTAGTCGGACCAGTGACCCTTCTTGCACACGTAGCTCTTGCGCTCACGGCCGATGGGTGACGTCGCGGTGACCGTGAATCGGTTGATCTTCACCTGCTTGAGGTTCTCGTACGCCACGTCCACCTTCCGGCCGCGGGGGTTCCCGTCGGGAGACACGATCCTGAACGTCCACACCGACTCGACCTCGCCCCCCTCGACGGTTGCTGCGAAGTCCTCGGCGTGGAGGGTCGGCAATGTGACGCCGTTGTCGATTCGGGCGGCTTCGTCGGAATCGATGCATGAGTAGTCGCCGTCCCTCAGTGGGAGGAGCGAGCTGTTGTAGACCTGGCAGGCGAGGAAGCCCAGTACGGCCGGCAGAGCGAGCACAGCGATGATGAACCACTGATTGAGGTAGAAGGGCACCTTGAATTCGCTCCCGGTGCTTTCCATGGCGATCCTCCGGCGCTGTGCTACAAGTGGTCGATGACCGACGACGCGACAATGCTCTTCTTCAACCAAGCGATCAAGGCCCACCAGACCTTCGTCCAGCAGGCCGGAATGACGACGGGTGAGATCGTGATAGCTGAGAAGTTGCACGGCATTCTCTCGCTGATGATCTTCGACCAGACGGCGCGAATGAACAGGGCCAACAAAGCCTGAACTCCGCATGGTGGAAGGAACCTGACGCTCGCGCCGCGATCGAGCCTTCGGGCGACGTGGGCGGCCACGGGCAGGTTCTGCGGGGCGATCGTCTCGCGCTGGGCTCGCGTGACCGCTCGGCTCCCAGTGCGTCGTCGCCCGAGGACGTGCGTCAGGTGGCCTGTCGCAGGGCGAGGCGAGCGATCGCGAGGGCCTCGGCCTTCTTGATGAGTGGCGGGTACACGAAGCGGGGGAACGGGTCGCGGATCCGGCCCACCTCCGCCCTGATGACCACGGAGCCCTTGCGGGCGACAACGGCGTATCCGGACCCCTTGAGGTTGTCGACCTGCCGGTAGGTCCACGCAACGCTCTGCTCGCCGACGCGTCGCGCCCTGACCCGCTCGCGGCGCGTGGTGGAGATGCCGTCGCAATCGGTGCACGTCCACTCGGTCACCCGTGGGCACCGTCGCGGGTAGGAGACGTTGCGCTCGACCGCCTCGCGCGCCCCGTCGACGCTGGCGTAGTGGAAGACCGCTATCTCCACGACTGCGGTGACCGACCTCGGCAGGCCGCGCTCGCGGCCGAAGTAGCCGCGCTGCTTGGCCTCCTCGTACGAGAGCATCTGGCGGTCCGAGCGGCACTGCCGGGGACGGCCGCCGATCGTCCTCGTGACCCTTCCGGTCGAGGCCCACCAGCGGCCGGTCCCGTCGAGGGCGGACCGGACCGCCGTCTTGGCGGGAAGGTCGGAGCCGTCGATGGTCGCCGTCGCCGGGGCAAGCGCGAGGACACCTCCGAGGAGTCCCAGAAGTGCGACGAGCGGGATCCACCCCCGGCGCAGCGCACTGGAGCGAGGAGCTGTTCGGTGCCGTGTCATGGAGGGATTCCAACATCCCCGTCCGACATTGCGTGGCTAACCGGCGCAACGCCCTGCAATTCCCACTTCTCCAGCCACTTCACCGGGCGGGGCCGTAGCGTGCCGTCCGTGCGCCCCGAACAGAGAGTGCTCCGTGCGGCGACGGCTGCTGTCTGCGGCGTCGCGCTCGCCCTCTCCGGTTGCGGCGGCGACGAGGGTATGAGTGGATCTGCTGATTCCTCGACGTCGCCGACGGTGGACCTGGATCAGGTCCAGGTCTTGATCGCTGCTCACGACCTCGCGGCCGGGACCGCCTTCGATCGTGCGCTCGAGAACGGGGACATCATGCTGGCTGCCGTGCCCGCAAGCGAGGTACAGGAGGGTGCGAGCGACGATCCCGACGCGTTCAGGGGCGCTGTCGTCGTCGAGCCGATCGGGCAGGGTGAGCAGATCACTCCCGAGGGAGTGAATGACGACCCAGCCGTCGCAACCCTGCCGATTCCTCCCGGGAGGATTGCGATCACCATCGAGGTCGCGCGTCCGCTGGGGGCCGTGATGCCGGGAGCACTCGTGCGGCTGCGCATCGTCAAGCCTGGCAGCACGCGGGACGTGCTGCCGCGCGACATCCTCGTCCTCGCCGCGGGAGAGACTCGTTTGGCCCAGGGGACCGTTGGCCTGCTGACGGTGGCGGTGAGCCGGAAGGAAGCCGAGAAGCTCCGATTCGCTGACAAGCTGGCCGAGGTCACGTCAGGTGCCCTCACGGCCGAGGTCGCGGGCTGAGCCGAGCGTCGGATGCGTCGGGGGCTGCGGCTGCCGATTCCCAAGAACTGGCACTCCCCGACCGACCCCCACCGGGTGCACAATCACGGAGTGACGAACTCGGGATCGTGTCTTCCTCCTGCCGCGGAAGTGGTCTATCGCACGTTGGTCGGCTGCGGGCCGCTCGCGCCGGAGGAGCTGGCCGGCAGCCCCGCCTGCGCGGACGTCGACGTGAAGGCCGCGGTCCAGGCGCTCGAGGAGGTCGGGCTGGTCGACTGGACGGACGGCCGCGCAGTGCCGCGACCGCCGTTCGCGGCGCTCGAGGCGATCGCGACGACCCGGGCCCGCGAGGCCGCCGCCGCCCGCGACCTGGCGCAGTCGCTCTCCGAGCTCTGGAGCGCGCGCACCGGCACCGGCACCTACCTGGAGGTGCTGCAGACCGAGGAGGAGTGCGAAGCCGCGCAGAAGGCGCTGATCGACGGCGCGGTCGAGGAGGTCTGCGCGTTGAGCATCGGCCCGGTAGGGGAGGCCGCCGCGCGACCGCGCCCGACCGTGATGCACGGGTTCTTCGAGTCCATCGACCGCGGGGTGCGCTACCAGGTGGTGTACGGCGGCGCGGTGCTCCGTGAGCCCGAGGCGCTCGCCGCGGCCCGCCTCTGCATCGAGGCCGGCGAGCAGGCCCGCGTCTGCCCCGACGTGCCGGTCAACCTCACGATCGCCGACCGCCGGCTCGCCCTGGTGTCGGTGCCCGGCGGGCAGCAGCGGCGGCGCGACATGATCGTGGTCCGCCCGTCCGGCCTGCTCGAGGTGCTCCTCACCATCTTCGGCTCCTACTGGCGCACCGCGACCCCGCTCACCGCTGCCGCCTCGCTGGACGGCGAGCCCTACCAGGGATGCCGCGAGCTGCTCGGGCTCCTCGCCGCGGGCCTGACCGACGACGCGATCGCCCGCGAGCTGGGCGTGAGCGAGCGCACGGTCGGCCGCCGGGTCGCCCGCCTGGAGGAGGTCCTCGGGGCCTCGAGCCGTTTCCAGCTCGGGCTGCAGGCCGCCCGCCACGGCTGGCTCTGACCGCACGCGGGGCGTGGCGACCAGTTCCAGACAGTGTCGGGATCCGGTCATCGATCCTGATTGACCCGTCGTGAACGCCCGGACGACGATCGGCGTGCCCTCTCGTTCTCGGGAGGTCAGAGGAGGCAACGGTGCCTCCAACGACAGGGAGGAAAACCCCTCGTGAATCGTCATGCCGTCGGTGGTCTCGTCGCCGCCGTACTCGCCGCCTCGACAGCAGTCGGAGCCCTTCAGTCCACGGCCGACGCGGTCGGGGCCGGCGCCCACACCCAGGGCACCGTCCTCAGCGCCAAGCCGCACACCTCGCCGGCGAAGGAGCGGGCCCACCAGCTCGCCCAGGCGCGGGAGCACGCCGACGCGGTCCGTTCCGCGCTCGGTCTCTCCTCGGTCCAGAAGCTGGTCGTCAAGGACGTGGTCCGCGACCGCGACGGGGCCACGCACGTGCGCTACAACCGGACCTACCGCGGGCTGCCGGTCATCGGTGGCGACCTGGTCGTCCACTTCAGCCCCAGCGGCGAGAGGTCCAGCACCACCTGGAACGGTCGCAAGACCATCAAGGTGCGCTCGCTGCAGCCCTCGATCTCGCGCTCGAAGGCCGCGAGCCGCGCTACGAGCGACTTCAAGCGGCAGGAGGCCGACAAGAGCGGGCAGAGCAGCCGGCTGGTGATCTTCTCGGCCGGCGGCAAGCCGGTACTCGCCTACGACGTGCTCACCGAGGGCGTGCGCGACGACAAGGTGCCCTCGCGGCTCCACACGCTGGTCGACGCCCGGACGGGCACGGTGCTGTCGTCGTACGACGAGATCCAGACTGGTGACGGCCACGGCATCTTCGTCGGCGACGTCGCGATCGGCACCCAGGCCCACAGCGGCGGCGGCTACGAGATCCGCGACGCCCGCGGCAACTACGCGACCGACGTGCACAACCAGGGCGACCCCGACACCGGCGTCGGCCCCGACGGCGACATCTTCGTCGACAGCGACGACGTGTGGGGCAACGGCTCCAACTCCGACCGGGCCTCGGCCGCCGTCGACGCGCAGTACGGCGCCGAGAAGACCTACGACTTCTACAACAACGTCCTCGGTCGCGCCGGCATCTGGGACAACGGCACCGGCGCCCGGTCGCGCGTCCACTTCGCCAACGGCATGGTGAACGCCTTCTGGGACGGCACGCAGATGTCGTACGGCGACGGTGCGGGCAACAACGCCCCGCTGGTCGAGCTCGACGTGGCCGGCCACGAGATGTCGCACGGCGTCACGGAGAACACGGCCGGCCTCGCCTACAGCGGTGACGCGGGCGGTCTCAACGAGGCGACCTCGGACATCTTCGGCACCGCGGTGGAGTTCTACACGAACAACCCCTCCGACGTGCCGGACTACCTGATCGGCGAGGAGATCGACATCAACGGCAACGGCACGCCGTTGCGCTACATGGACAAGCCGTCGAAGGACGGTCTGTCCAGGGACTGCTGGTCCTCGACCCTCGGCTCGCTCAACCCCCACTACTCCTCGGGGCCGCTGAACCACTGGTTCTACCTGGCCTCCGAGGGCTCCGGAGCCAAGACCATCAACGGCGTCTCCTACAACAGCCCGACCTGCAACGGCTCGACGGTCACCGGCGTCGGCCGGGACAAGGTCGAGAAGGTCTGGTACCGCGCGCTGTCGGTCTACCTGACCTCCACCAGCAACTACGCCGCGGCGCGCAACGCGGCGATCAAGGCCGCCAACGACCTCTATGCGAGCGACCCGTCGGTGTGCCAGGGCATCGCTGCCGCCTTCTCCGCCATCGCGGTCGCGGCCGGCACGGCCACCTGCTCGGGCGGCCAGACGGGCGGCCCGACGGTGACCAACCCGGGCAGCAGGACGAGCACGGTCGGCACCGCCATCTCCAACGTGACGCTCAGCGCCACGGGAGGCACGTCGCCGTACACCTGGACGGCGACGGGCCTGCCGGGCGGCCTGACCGTGAGCAGCGCCGGGGTCATCTCCGGCACGCCGACCACGGCGGGCACGTTCTCGGTGACCGTGACGGCGAAGGACGCCGCCGCGAAGACCGGCAGCGCGTCCTTCACCTGGACGGTGAACCCGTCCGGAGGCGGGGGCACCTGCAACGGCGCGCTGAACTACAGCGGCACGCTGAGCTCGGGGCAGACGACGAACCTGGCGTCCTTCACCGACTCCGACGCGGGTGTGCTGAAGGTCTGCCTCGACGGGCCGACGGGAGCCGACTTCGACGTCTACCTGCAGAAGCAGGGCACGTTCGGCTGGACGACGGTCGCCCAGGGCATCAGCTCGTCGGCGGACGAGTCGTTCACCTACAGCAACACCGCCGGCACCTACCGGCTGCGCGTGACCGCCTACAGCGGCTCGGGCGCCTTCAAGGCGTCGGTCTCGGAGTGACCTGACCGGCCTCGCTCCACGAAGGGGTGGCCGTCGCTCTCGGGCGGCGGCCACCCCTTCGCTCGTCGTCATTCGTGAGACGGGCGTCTCGGGATTCGGGACGCGGGGGAGGGTGACCGCGCGACGGCGGGTGCGACGGCGTAGTCTGTCGCCATGTGCCAGGACCTGATTCTCGTACGCACCGGACGCGCCGGCTGACCCAGCCCTGCGCGTCCGCCCCTCGTTGCCTCGCAACCGAGGGGTTTTTTGTTGAGTACGGCGAGCACGAGAAGTGAAGGAACCAGTCGGATGAGTGAGCAGCAGCAGGGTGGGGCGGGGAGCGGCACCGTCACCGGTGCCGAGAGCCTGGTGAGGTCTCTGGAGGCCGCGGGCGTGACCGACATCTTCGGCATCCCCGGCGGCGCGATCCTGCCCGCCTACGACCCGCTGATGGACAGCCCCATCCGCCACATCCTGGTGCGTCACGAGCAGGGTGCGGGCCACGCAGCACAGGGCTACGCCGCCGCGTCGGGCCGGGTCGGCGTCTGCATGGCGACGTCGGGACCGGGTGCGACCAACCTGGTCACCCCGCTGGCCGACGCCCACATGGACTCGGTGCCGATGGTGGCCGTCACCGGCCAGGTCGGCGCCTCGATGATCGGCACCGACGCCTTCCAGGAGGCCGACATCCGCGGCATCACGATGCCGATCACCAAGCACAACTTCCTCGTCACCGACCCCGCCGAGATCCCGCGCACCGTCGCCGAGGCCTTCCACATCGCCTCGACCGGTCGCCCCGGTCCGGTCCTGGTCGACGTCGCGAAGTCCGCGCTGCAGGCCGCCACGACCTTCGACTGGCCGACCGAGATCCACCTCCCCGGTTATCGCCCCGTGACCCGGCCGCACGCCAAGCAGATCCGCGAGGCCTCGAAGCTGATCCTCGAGTCGCGCCGTCCGGTGCTGTACGTCGGCGGCGGCACCATCCGCTCCGGCGCCTCCAAGGAGCTGCTGACCCTCGCCGAGCTGACCGGCATGCCGGTGGTCACCACGCTGATGGCGCGCGGGGCGTTCCCCGACAGCCACCCGCAGCACCTCGGCATGCCCGGCATGCACGGCACCGTCGCCGCGGTGGCCGGCCTGCAGAAGAGCGACCTGATCATCAGCCTCGGCGCGCGCTTCGACGATCGGGTCACCGGTGCCCTCGACTCGTTCGCGCCCGGCGCCAAGGTGATCCACGCCGACATCGACCCCGCCGAGATCGGCAAGAACCGCCACGCCGACGTCCCCATCGTGGGCGACGTGCGCGAGGTGCTCATCGACCTGATCACCACCCTGCGCACCGAGGCCGACGCCGGTCACACCGGTGACTACGAGGGCTGGGTGCAGTTCCTGTCCGGCGTGAAGGCGAAGTACCCGGTGGGCTACGACAAGCCGGCCGACGGCGGCCTCGCGCCGCAGTACGTCCTGGAGCGGCTCGGCGCGATCTCCGGTCCCGAGACGATCGTCACCGCCGGTGTCGGCCAGCACCAGATGTGGGCGGCGCACTTCGTCTCCTACGAGCGCCCCAACACGTGGATCAACTCCGGTGGCCTCGGCACCATGGGCTTCTCGGTGCCCGCGGCGATGGGCGCGAAGGTCGCGATGCCCGACTCGGTCGTGTGGGCGGTGGACGGCGACGGTTGCTTCCAGATGACCAACCAGGAGCTCGCCACCTGCGCGATCAACGACATCCCGATCAAGGTCGCGATCATCAACAACGAGTCGCTCGGCATGGTGCGGCAGTGGCAGACGCTGTTCTACAACTCCCGCTACTCCAACACGGACCTGCACTCGAAGCGGATCCCCGACTTCGTGAAGCTGGCCGACGCCTACGGCTGCGTGGGCCTGTCGTGCGAGTCGCCCGACGACGTCGACGCGACCATCCAGAAGGCGATGGAGATCAACGACGTCCCCGTGGTGGTCGACTTCCGCGTCCACCGCGACGCGATGGTGTGGCCCATGGTCGCCGCCGGCACCAGCAACGACGACATCAAGTACGCGCGGGACCTGGCTCCCCAGTTCGACGAGGATGAGCTCTAGTCATGGCCAACCACACCCTGTCGGTCCTCGTCGAGAACAAGCCCGGCGTCCTGGCGCGCATCTCGGCACTCTTCAGCCGCCGCGGCTTCAACATCGAGTCCCTCGCGGTCGGCCCGACCGAGCACCCCGAGATCTCGCGGATGACCATCGTCGTCAACGTCGAGGGCAGCCCGCTGGAGCAGGTGACCAAGCAGCTCAACAAGCTGGTCGAGGTCATCAAGATCGTCGAGCTCGACGGCGCCGCGGCCGTCCAGCGCGAGCTGGTGCTCGTCAAGGTCGGCGCCACACCGGAGACCCGCGGGCAGGTGCTCGACGCGGTCGCCCTCTTCCGCGCGAAGGTGGTCGACGTCGCCGTCGACGCGATCACCATCCAGGCGATCGGCAACACAGGCAAGATCGCCGACTTCCTCCGCGTCGTGGAGCCCTTCGGCATCCGTGAGCTCGTGCAGTCCGGTGCCATCGCCATCGGCCGAGGACCCCGGTCGATCTCCGAGCGCGGCAAGCCGATCGCCGTACCCGTGCCGCCCGCGGCCAACGCCTGACAGACCCCACGAGGTCCGAGGCTCGCAGCACTCGGACCTCAACCACCAACAAGAAGGAGAAGCCCCCAGTGGCTGAGATCTACTACGACGACGACGCCGACCTCTCGCTCATCCAGGGCAAGAACGTGGCGGTCATCGGCTACGGCAGCCAGGGCCACGCGCACGCGCTGAACCTGCGCGACTCCGGTGTCGACGTCCGCGTCGGCCTGCGGCCGGGCTCACCGAGCACCGCGAAGGCGGAGGAGCAGGGCCTCAAGGTGCTCCCCGTCGCCGAGGCCGTGGAGGAGGCCGACGTCATCGTCATCCTCGCCCCCGACCAGTACCAGCGCACCATCTACGCCGAGGAGATCGCCCCGCACATCGCCGCCGGCGACACCCTGGTGTTCGGCCACGGCTTCAACGTGCGCTTCGGCTACATCAAGGCCCCCGAGGGCGTCGACGTGATCATGGTCGCGCCGAAGGCTCCGGGCCACACGGTGCGGCGCGAGTACGTCGCCGGGCGCGGCATCCCGGACATCATCGCCGTGGAGCAGGACGCCTCGGGCACCGCGTGGGACCTCGCCAAGTCCTACGCGAAGGCGATCGGCGGCACCCGCGCCGGCGTCATCAAGACCACCTTCACCGAGGAGACCGAGACGGACCTGTTCGGTGAGCAGGCCGTCCTCTGCGGTGGCGTCTCCCACCTGGTCCAGGCGGGCTTCGAGGTGCTGACCGAGGCCGGCTACCAGCCGGAGATCGCCTACTTCGAGGTGCTCCACGAGCTCAAGCTCATCGTCGACCTCATGTGGGAGGGCGGCATCGCCAAGCAGCGGTGGTCGGTCTCCGACACCGCGGAGTACGGCGACTACGTCTCCGGTCCCCGGGTCATCGGCGCGGACGTGAAGAAGTCGATGGAGGGCATCCTCTCCGACATCCGCGACGGGTCCTTCGCCGAGCGGTTCATCGGCGACCAGGACAACGGCGGGAAGGAGTTCCTCTCGCTGCGCGAGCAGGAGGCCGCCCACCCAATCGAGGCGACCGGCAAGCTGCTGCGCTCGCACTTCGCCTGGAAGCAGCAGGACGCGGACTACACGGAGGGCTCGGCCGCGCGCTGACCCCCGAACGCACACCGACCCGTCGCGTAGGCGACGGGTCGGTGTGTTTTTCGAGGTCAGGCGGCGAAGTGGCCCCACAGAGCGGCAACACCCACGCCGACGCCGTACCAGAACGCGAGGAGCACGAGCACGATGGCCGTCCACGTCGCCAGCGCCTCACCTGACGTGGGCCGGGCGTCGCGGCGGACGCCGGGGCGGGTCGCCGGGAAGGTGGGAACGGTCGCGAGCATCGGGGGGACTCCTCGTTTCGTCTTGTGGATCCTGTACCCCACTCTCGCGGAGGGAAACCTCCGGCACATCGAGCGTTGATCCACGTCGTCTGGTCCGAAAGGACCAGACGACGTGGATCGCAGGGGCTACGGCACGGATGGGCGCGGTCGCGGGCTACTTGACCTCGGAACGCAGCACCAGGCGCAGACCGATCAGGAGCGGCAGCGCGATCCAGATCGCCGTCGTGAGGCCCAGCTGCAGCCACTCCTGGCCGCTCAGCGAGGTGTCGAACAGCAGGAAGCGGGTCTGGTTGAAGTCGAACCAGGCGGCGTTGTCGGCCCACCAGTGCTGCACGCTCGCCAGCGCCTCGGACAGGTTCGGCAGGACGAAGTCGAGGACGAAGTAGCCGACGATCGCGGCGGGGGAGCTGCGGAAGAGAAGTCCGAGCACGAAGCCGAGCAGCATGCCGAGCTCGTTGGCGAGCACGATCTGCGCGAACTGCCAGCCCGGGATGTCCCAGACCGCGTCGAAGCCCTGGGTGCCTGCGACGACCAGGTTGCCGAGCGCGCCGACCCCGAGAGCGATCACCATGGACACGGCGCCGATGATCAGGGTGTTGGTCAGCTTGGCCGCGATGACGCGGCTGCGGCTCGGCACCAGGGTGAAGGTGGTCAGCGCGTTGCGCTGGCTCCACTCGCTGGTGACGGCGAGGACGCCGATGATCGGCAGCAGCACCGACATCGGGATGCCGACGGCCGCGGCGAAGGAGTCGAAGGTCAGGTCGGACCGGTCGCCGAGGATGATCGTCAGCGCGGTGGCGATGACGGCGGCGATCACGATGCCGGCCATCAACCAGAAGCCCGAGCGGGTGTCGAACATCTTCCGCGCCTCGACGCTGAGGATGCGGGTGAACGGGATCGGTGCGGGCACGGCCCGCTCGCGGGCGGTGCCTCCCACCGCGGTGGCGGCGGGGGTCGGGGTCACGGTCGCGGTGCTCATGCCGCGGCTCCTTCGGTGTAGGTGTGGGCGTCGCGCTGACTCTCGGCGGTCAGCTCGAGGAACATCTCCTCCAGTCCGGCGCCATCGGCCGTCCGGAGCTCGGTGAGGGGGATGCCGGCGGCGAAGGCCGTCCGGCCGACCGACGCGAGGTCGGCGTCGGTGAAGACCGCGCCGTCGGCGACGGAGGTGACCATGCCGGCCGCCTCGAGCGCGCGGGCGAGCACGGCCGGGTCGATGGCGCGGGCGAGGGTGCCGGTCGAGGCGAGCAGCTCCTGCTTGGTGCCGCCCGCGACGATCCGGCCGTTGCCGATCACGACGATGTCGTCGGCGATGACCTCGATCTCGTGCAGCAGGTGGCTGGAGAGGAGGACGGTCCCGCCCTGGTCGGCGAACTCACGCAGCAGGTCGCGCATCCAGCGGATGCCCGCCGGGTCGAGACCGTTGGCGGGCTCGTCGAGGATCAGCACCTCGGGGTCGCCGAGCAGCGCGGTCGCGATGCCGAGCCGCTGGCGCATCCCGAGCGAGTAGTTGCGGACGCGGCGCCCGGCCTCCTCGTCGGTGAGGCTGACGCGGTGGACCATCTCGTCGACCCGCGCCTTCGGCAGGCCCATGGTGTGGGCCGCGATCGCGAGGATCTCCCGGCCGGTGCGCCCGGCGTGCTGGGCGGACGCGTCGAGGAGCACCCCGACCTCGCGGCCCGGGTTGGGCAGTGCGGCGAACGGCCGCCCGAGCACGTGGACGTGCCCGGAGGTCGGCTCGGTGAGGCCGACCATCACGCGCATGGTCGTGGACTTGCCGGCGCCGTTGGGACCGAGGAACCCGGTCACCCGACCGGGCTGTGCGGTGAAGGACACCTCGTCGACGGCGGTGAAGCCGCCGTACTTCTTGGTCAGGGAGTCGATGGTGATCATGGAGCAGAGCCTCGCGCCCCGGAGGCCCCGCGCGCGTCGGGCAGACCCCCGGAAGAGCCCCTGACCCGACCCTGGGAACGGGTCAGGGTGGACCCGGACCGGGGTCGGTTCGCGGGTTCGCCGACGCGCTGCTCCGGGCGACCGTAAGGTAAAGAGCGTCGGCCACCGTGGCCGACGACCAACAGAACGGCATCCATGAAACTGCTCACCCGGATGGCGGTGGGCGCCTTCGTGGCTGCCGCCCTCGTCGCACCCGCCAGCGCCGTCTCGGCGACCGCAGCCCCTCGCGCCGCCGGCAAGGACTGGACGAAGATCGAGGCCGTCCTCAACGCCAAGCAGCAGGCCTGCAAGGTCCCGGCCAACGACGGGACCGCCTGGAAGATCTACAACCGCCTCGACGCTCGTCAGGCCGACGCGCGGCGGGTCCGGGCCACCCTGACCGCCACGCGCAACGGCGAGCCGACGACGCGCGACTGGGACAGCGGTTGGGTCCACAAGGGCGACGTCTCCGGCGTGGGTTCGTTCACCATGCCGAGGGGCGCCACCTGGGCGCTGATGATGACGGAGTACGGCGACCAGGCAGGCGGCGGCGGCGAGCTCGCCGTCGACGACATCGGCCGCTGCTGACGGGAACACCACGCGGGCAGGCGGCGTTGGACGGGTCGTGCGTATCGACATCTGGTCCGACGTCGTCTGCCCCTGGTGCTCCATCGGGAAGCGACGCCTCGAGCAGGCCCTGGCCGCCTTCCCCCACCGCGACGAGGTCGAGGTGGTCTACCACTCGTTCCAGCTCGACCCGGATGCCCCAGCGGAGCCCGTGCGGACCGCGCGGGAGAACCTGTCGCGCAAGTACGGCCTCGCTCTCGAGGACGCCGCGGCGAAGCAGGAGGCGGTCATCGCCGTCGCCGCCGAGGAGGGCATGGACTGGAGCCGGCACGCGGACTCGCCGCACGTCGGCACGGCCGATGCGCACCGGCTGCTGCACCTGGCTCTCGCCGAGGGCGGCCCTGCGCAGCAGTCGAGGCTCAAGGACGCCCTGCTGCACGCCTACTTCGGCGAGGCCGCCAACGTCGCGGACCACACCGTCCTGCGCGAGGTGGCGCTGGGCGCCGGCCTCGACGCGGGCCGCGTCGACGAGGTGCTCGCGGGGGAGGAGTACGGCGACGCCGTGATCGCGGACGTGGCGCAGGCCCGGGCGTACGGCGCCAACGGGGTTCCCTTCTTCGTCGTCGACGAGAAGTACGGCGTCTCGGGCGCCCAGCCCGCCGAGCTGTTCGCACGGCTGCTCGACCAGGCGTGGGCCGAGTCGCACCGGGTGCTCCAGGCCGTCCCGGGCGCGGCTGGCGCGGAGGCGTGCGGTCCGGACGGTTGCGCCGTCTGACCGGTTGCAGGTGACGGGTCGTCCTACGACCTGGACCCGGGTTCGAACAACAGGCAAGGCTGCCCTTAGTATGGCAGACCTAACTTGTCCTGCTGTGTCGTCGACCCGGAATGAAACCCGCCGTGCTTCCCACCTTCGTCATCGGTCTCCGTGAGGGGCTCGAGGCTGCCCTGATCGTGTCGATCATCGCGACCTTCCTGCGCCGCAACGGGGCCTCGCTGCGCGGCATGTGGGCGGGCGTCGGCGCGGGGGTGCTGGTCAGCATCGCGGTCGGCGTGGCGCTCGACCTCCTCGAGCGGAGCCTCCCGCAGGCCCAGCAGGAGGGGCTGGAGACGGTGATCGGGGTGGTCGCCGTCGTCTTCGTCACCGGCATGGTGCTGTGGATGCGCACCCACGCGCGGCACCTCAAGTCCGACCTCGAGACCGCCGCGGCCGACGCGATCGCGTCGGGCACGACGACCGCCCTGGCGGTGATGGCCTTCCTCGCGGTCGTGCGGGAGGGATTCGAGACCTCGGTCTTCCTGCTGGCCACCTTCGAGCACGCCACCAGCGCTCCCGCGGCCGTGAGCGGCGCCGTGCTCGGCATCGCCGTGGCGATCGGCCTCGGTGGGGCGATCTACGCCGGCGGGCTGCGCCTCGACCTGCGGCGGTTCTTCAGCTGGACCGGCGTCTTCCTCGTCCTCGTCGCCGCCGGGTTGGTGCTCTCGGCGTTCCGCACCGCCCACGAGGCCGGCTGGGTCAACGTCGGCCAGGGCACCACGGTGGACCTCTCCTGGTTGGCGCCCGCGGGGTCGGTGCGTGCCGCGATCGTCACCGGCGTCCTCGGCATGCCGGCCGATCCCCGCCTCGTCGAGCTGCTGGCCTGGGCCTGCTACCTGGTGCCGCTGCTGCTCCTCCTCCATCTCCCGGCGCGGCTCGTGCCCGGGCCGTCGCTCGCGCAGCGCCTCCGTGTCGGCGGCGCCGGTGTGCTGTGCGTCGCCGCGGTAGCGCTCGCGGTGCTCGTCCCGGCCGCCCGCACGCCGTCGCGCGACCTGCCCGACCAGGTGGACGTCACGACCCTGCTCACCTACACCGGCGACCGGGTGCCCGTCGGACTGGACGTGAAGAGCGCCCCGGGGCCCTACGACGCCGTGTGGCGCGAGCACGGGACGTCGTACGTCCTGACGATCAGCGACGGGGGCCTGCAGGTCCCGCGGACCTTCACCGTGCAGGTCGCCGCTCCCGCTCCCACCGACCCGGGTCGGGACGTGCCGCTGTGGCGCGCCTGGTTCCCGGCCTTCCTGACCATCGTGGCCGCAGGTCTGCTCGGGCAGTACGCGCGGCGCCGCCGGTCCGCGGGCGCTCCGCCCTCGGACCCCCCTCCTCCGGTCGTCCCGAAAGGTCACCATGTTGCAGCCCAGGCGTAGTGCCGCCCTCCTCTCCGTCTCCGCCCTCGCCGTGGTCGCGCTCGCCGGCTGCGGCGACGACGCGAACGAGGGTGGGAAGGACGAAGGCAGTGCCGGCGGCGCGACCCAGGTGGCGATCACCGCGGTCTCCGGCGACGACGGCGACGAGTGCCAGGTCGACACGACCAGCGTCGGCGCCGGCCCGGTGACCTTCACGGTCGCGAACGAGGACGCCCCCGGCATCACCGAGGTCGAGCTCCTGTCGGGCGCGCGGATCGTCGCCGAGAAGGAGAACGTCGTCCCGGGCCTGCCCGAGGTGACCTTCACCGTCACGCTCGGCGGCGGCGACTACGAGATCTACTGCCCCTCGGCCGTGGAGGAGAAGATCCCCTTCACCGTGACCGGTGACGCCGCGCCGGCACCGACGGGCGGCCCGGCCAAGCTGCTGGCCGACGGCGCGACCGACTACGCGGCGTACGTCCAGACCCAGGTGGACGGCATGGTCGTCGGCGTGCAGGCGCTGAGCGACGCGGTCGACTCCGGTGACCTCGCCGCGGCGCAGCAGGCCTACGCCGAGGCGCGCCCCTTCTACGAGAAGGTCGAGTCCGACATCGAGGGCTTCCTGCTGCCCGACGCCGACCCGACGGAGAACTCGGGCAACCTCGACTACCTCATCGACATGCGCGCCTCCAGCCTCGACCCGGCCGTGGGCTGGAGCGGCTTCCACGCGGTCGAGCGCGACCTCTTCGGGCGTCAGAGGATCACCGACCGGACGCGGCAGTACGCCGTCGACCTCGTCACCAACGTGACCGCACTGGCCGACGTGGCGAAGGGCCTGACCTTCCGCGCCGAGGACCTCGCCAACGGCGCCGCCGGCCTCCTGGAGGAGGTCCAGTCGGGGAAGATCAGCGGCGAGGAGGAGCAGTTCTCCCACCTCGACATCCTCGACTTCGCCGGCAACGTGGAGGGTGCCGAGCAGGCGTTCGAGGCACTGCGCCCGGGCCTGCAGGAGATCGACCCCGACCGGGTCGCGACGATCTCCGACCGCTTTGACGAGGTCAACCAGCTCCTCGAGCGCTACAAGGATCCGAGCGCGCTCGGCGGCTACCGGCCCTACACGGCAGCGCTGCGCAAGAGCGACGCTCCCGAGATGAGCCGCCGCGTGCAGGCGCTCGCCGAGGCGCTGGCCGGGCTGGCGGAGAAGGTGGCCACTGCATGACCCGGGTCTCCCGACGCAACCTGTTCGCCGGCGCCGGGGGCGGTCTCGCCCTCGGCGCGGCGGCCGGCTTCGGCGCCGCCCACGCCGTCGGCGACGACACCACCGCCGCCCGTGACGCCGTCGACCTGACGCGGAGCTACGACTTCTACACCGGCGACCACCAGGCCGGCATCGCCACGCCACCGCAGCGCCACTGCATCTTCATGACCTTCGACATGGTCGACGGCGTCTCCGCCGCCGACCTCCAGGTGCTCCTGGCGCGGTGGTCGGCGGCGATCGCCCAGCTGATGGCCGGCGAGCCGGTGGGTCAGGTCGAGCCCGTCCGCTCGGGCGCCGTCGGCACGGACACGGGGGAGGCGCTGGACCTCGCGCCCGCCTCGCTCACGGTGACGCTCGGGCTCGGCCCGGGACTGTTCGACGACCGCTTCGGGCTCGCCTCGAAGCGCCCGAAGCTGCTCGAGGACCTGCCCGCGCTGCCGAGCGACCAGCTCCGGCCGGGCACGACCGGCGGCGACCTGGCGCTCCAGGCCTGCGCGGACGACCCGCAGGTCGCCTACCACGCCATCCGTGACCTCGCCCGGATGGGGAAGGGCGTGGTCGACACCGGCTGGACGGTGATGGGGTTCGGTCGAGCCTCCGCCGGCGCCGGCCAGTCGACGCCGCGCAACCTGATGGGGTTCAAGGACGGCACCCGCAACATCGAGGAGACCGCCGACCTCGACGAGCACGTGTGGATCGACGACGACCCCGCGTGGGCCGGAGGCACCTACTGGGTCGTCCGCAAGATCCAGATGAACATCGAGACCTGGGACGCCGACGACGTCGCCGACCAGCAGCAGGTGTTCGGCCGGACCAAGGTCGAGGGCGCGCCGCTGTCGGGCCGCGTGGAGCACGACGAGCCCGACTTCTCGGCCACGAAGGACGGTGCGCCCGTCATCCCGCCGACCTCCCACGTGGCGCTCGCGGCCCCGGAGAACAACGGCGGCACGCGGATCCTCCGGCGCGGCTACAACTACACCGACGGCATCAACGAGCTCGCCCAGCTCGACGCCGGCCTGCTGTTCGTCGGCTTCTGCAACGACCCGGCGAGCTTCATCAAGCTGCAGACCCGGCTTGGCACGTCCGACCGGCTCAACGAGTACATCTCGCACATCGGGTCCGCGCTCTTCGTCGCCCCGCCCGCCCCACGTCGGGGTCACTACCTCGGCGAGGCCCTGTTCGGCTGACCGCGGCGCCGTCCCGGTGGGTGTCCACGAGTCAGGCACACGGGCCCGGGTCCGGTACCGTGAGGAGCGGCACAGCGTCGTGCACCCCACACCCGCACGATCCTCAGCGAAGGACACCCTGCTGTGACTGACCGTCCCGTCGTACTCATCGCCGAAGAGCTCAGCCCCGCGACCGTCGAGGCCCTGGGCCCGGACTTCGAGATCCGGCAGTGCGACGGCGCCGACCGTGCCGCGCTGCTGCCGGCGATCGCCGACGTCGACGCGATCCTGGTGCGCTCCGCGACCAAGGTCGACGCCGAGGCGCTCGCTGCCGCCAAGCGGCTCAAGGTCGTCGCGCGGGCCGGTGTCGGCCTCGACAACGTCGACGTCAAGGCCGCGACCCAGGCCGGCGTCATGGTCGTGAACGCCCCGACCTCCAACATCGTCTCCGCCGCCGAGCTCGCCGTCGCGCTGATGCTGGCCGCGGCCCGCAACGTCTCGCCCGCCCACGCGGCGTTGAAGGACGGGGAGTGGAAGCGGTCGAAGTTCGGCGGCATCGAGCTCTTCGAGAAGACCGTCGGCATCGTCGGCCTGGGCCGCATCGGCGTGCTCGTCGCGCAGCGCCTGGCCGCCTTCGGCATGAACGTCATCGCCTACGACCCCTACGTGCAGGCCGGCCGCGCCGCGCAGATGGGCGTGCGCCTCGTCGACCTCGACACGTTGATGGCCGAGGCCGACTTCATCTCGGTCCACCTGCCCAAGACCCCCGAGACCGTGGGCCTCATCGGCGCGGACGCGCTGGCCAGGGCGAAGACGTCGCTGGTGCTCGTCAACGCCGCGCGCGGTGGCATCGTCGACGAGGAGGCGCTCTACGACGCCCTCAAGACCGGCCGCATCGCGGCCGCGGGTCTCGACGTGTTCGCGAAGGAGCCGTGCACGGACAGCCCGCTCTTCGAGCTGGAGAACGTCGTCGCCACCCCGCACCTCGGCGCCTCGACCGACGAGGCCCAGGAGAAGGCCGGCATCGCGGTCGCCAAGTCCGTGCGCCTCGCGCTCGCCGGTGAGCTCGTGCCCGACGCGGTCAACGTCCAGGGCGGCGTGATCGCCGAGGACGTACGACCCGGCATCCCGCTCACCGAGAAGCTCGGCCAGGTCTTCACCGGCGTCGCCGGCGAGGTCGCCCAGCAGCTCGACGTCGAGGTCCGCGGCGAGATCGCCGACCACGACGTCAAGGTGCTCGAGCTCGCCGCGCTCAAGGGCGTCTTCAGCAGCGTCGTCGAGGACCAGGTGTCCTACGTCAACGCGCCGCTCCTCGCGGCCGAGCGGGGCGTCGCCGTACGCCTCGTCACCGACCCGGAGAGCACCGACCACCGCAACCTGATCACCCTCCGCGGCACCCTGGCCGACGGCTCGCAGGTCTCGGTCAGCGGCACCCTCGTCGGCATCCACCAGCGCGAGCGCCTGGTCGAGGTCAACGGCTACGACATCGACATCGAGCCGACCGACCACCTGGCGTTCTTCACCTACGACGACCGCCCGGGCATGGTCGGCACCGTCGGCCAGATCCTCGGCGACGCGAACGTCAACATCGCGGGCATGCAGGTCGCCCGCGACGCCAAGGGCGGCCAGGCGCTCGTCGCGCTCTCGGTCGACTCCGCGATCCCCGCCGAGGCGCTCACCGAGATCGAGGGCGCCATCTCCGCGACCTCGATCCGCGCGGTCGACCTCGTCTGAGCCGGTTCACGCGACCAGCACGCCGCCCTGACGTTCACGTCCGGGCGGCGTGGTCGTGCCGGAGCGGACGACGGCCCAGGCCTCGGCGAGGCGGGTGACCGCCTCCTCGAGCTGCGGGACGGGCACGGTGTAGGGGAAGCGCAGGTAGCGGTCGAGGCCGCCCTCGGGGGCGAACGACGGGCCCGGTGCCATCAGCACCCCGCGTCGCTCGACCTCGTCGACGAGGGCGGTCGCGCCGGTGGCGGGCAGTCGGCACCACAGGGCCATCCCGCCGCTGGGCCGGCGGAACGTCCAGTCGGGGAGCTGCGCCTCCATCGCCGCGACCAGGGCGTCGCGCTGCTGCCGGAGCCGGTCGCGGTGCGCGGTGAGCACGGCGTCGAAGTCGCCGGCCAGCAGCTTGGTGAGCACCAGCTGCTCGAAGACGGGGGCGCCGAGGTCGAGCCCGATCCGGGCGCGCGTGAGCCTGTCGACCAGGCCGCGCGGCGCACGGATCCAGCCCAGCCGCAGGCCGCCCCACACGCTCTTGCTGGCGCTGCCGACGGTGACGGCGTCGGGGGAGTACGACGCGAACGGCCGCTCGGCGGCACCCCCGTCCAGCCGCAGCGAGTGGTGGGCCTCGTCGACCACGGCGATGCCGTCGTGGCGGGCGAGGAGGCGTGCGTAGGTCGCCCGCTCCTCGTCGGACATCACCAGGCCCGTCGGGTTGTGGTGGTCGGGCATCAGGTGGACCAGTCGCGGCCGGCGCTTGGCGAGCACGCCCGCGACGGCATCGAGGTCCCAGCCCTCGGGGTCGAGCGGGATCGACACGAGGCGGCCGCCGCCGGTGCGCAGCGCCTGCACCGCGTTGGGGTAGGTCGGTGACTCCATCAGCACCCGGTCGCGCGGCCCGGCCAGGGCGCAGCCGACGACGGCGGACGCGGCGAGGGCACCGGCGGTGACGATGATCTGCTCGGGGACGGTGGGCAGGCCGCGTTCGTCGTACGACGACGCGATGACCGCCTGCAGGTCCGGGAGCCCCGCGGGGTAGTAGCCGTGGCCGCCGAGGTAGGCGGGGAGCTCGGTGGCGGCCTCCGCGTAGGCGGCCGCGATGCCCGGCGGGGCGGTCGCGGCCGCACAGACCAGGTCGATGACGCCAGGGGTCACGTCGGTCGGCCACAGGGCTCGGTCGTAGGCGCGGGTGGGGCCACCGGGCAGGCGGGTGAACGTGCCGGAGCCGTGCCGGGCCTCGGCGAAGCCGGACTCGCGGAGCACGGCGTAGGCGCGCGTCACCGTCGTGCGGGAGACCCCGAGGGCCGCGGTGAGGTCGCGCTCGCTGGGCAGCCGGGTGTCGTAGCCGATCCGACCGTCACCGATCAGCTCGCGCAGGGCGTCGGCCAGGCCGACGTACGCGGGGGAGCGTGCGAAGTCGCCCGCCAGGGTGGCCAGACGCGTGGCGGAAATGGACTGCGACATGCAGGCCAGTAGATCACAAGTGGCTATTTGAAACCAGACCACTCTGCGCGACGATCGAGGGCATGACCGCAGCACCCGTCACCGCTCCGCCCCGCGCTCTCGTCGACCTGGGCTTCCTCGCCCAGCTCCGCGCCGGCCGGCTGGGCCGACGGCTGCCGCAGCTGATGGTCGGCCTGGTCCTCTACGGCGTCAGCCTCGCCCTGATGGTGCGCGGCAACATCGGCCTCGCGCCCTGGGACGTGCTGCACTCCGGCCTCATCCGCCACGTGCCGCTGACGCTCGGCCAGGCGGTCGTCGTGATGAGCTTCGTCGTGCTGGTGCTGTGGATCCCGCTGCGCGAGCAGCCGGGCATCGGGACGATCGCCAACGCGCTGGTCGTCGGCTTCTCCGCCGACGCGACGCTGGCCCTCCTCGACGCACCGAGCGCGATGGCCGCACGGATCGCGCTGATGGTGGGCGGCGTCGTCCTCTGCGGCATCGCCTCCGGTCTCTACATCGGTGCCCAGCTCGGCCGTGGCCCGCGCGACGGCCTGATGACGGGACTCGCACGCCGCACCGGCCTCTCGCTCCGCCTCGTGCGGACGGCCCTGGAGGTCGTCGTCGTGCTGGTCGGGCTCGCCCTCGGAGGGGTTCTCGGCGTGGGCACGGTCGTCTATGCACTGACGATCGGGCCGCTCACGCAGGTCTTCCTCCCGATGTGCCTGATCGACATCGACGTCCCGGGCGGCGCGGCCGCTAGCCCGATCGAGGGAATTGCCCCGGCCAACCCTGCATAGACGGTGGTGCGGCTGGATAGTCTCAGGCCATGACCACCGATGGTTCCACGGCCGCTGCGCCCGAGCCGGCCCCTCTCGCCCCGCCCGAGCCGGTCCTCACCCTCACTGCGCCCGAGGCGCCCGCGCCGGTCACCGAGACCGCGGCGCCCAAGATGGCACCCCAGGTCTCCGCCGAGATGGTGCCCGAGCTCGACGCCAAGGTCGACACCTTCCTCACCGCCCTGAGCACGGAGAAGCCCGGCAGCCCGGGGTTCGCCGCCCAGGCCGAGAACGTCCGCACGATGGGCGACGCCGACATCCGCAAGGCGGCCGAGACGTCCAACCGGATGCTCGACAAGCCGGTCACCGCGCTCAAGGAGGGCGGCATCTCCCAGGGCTCCGACGTCGGCAAGACGCTGCTGGAGCTGCGCCGCACGATCGAGGACCTCGACCCGGGCCAGGCCACGGGTGCGAAGAAGTGGTGGGACAAGCTGCCCTTCAACGACAAGATCGAGGACTACTTCCGCAAGTACCAGTCCTCGCAGAGCCAGCTCAACGGCATCCTGCACCACCTGCGCAGCGGCCAGGACGAGCTGACGAAGGACAACGTTGCGCTCAACCTCGAGAAGACGAACCTCTGGGCCGTCATGGGGCGCCTCAACCAGTACATCTACGTCTCCGAGCGGCTCGACGCCAAGCTGTCGGCGAAGATCGCGGAGATGGAGCTGAGCGACCCCGAGGGCGCCAAGACGCTGTCGCAGGACGTGCTGTTCTACGTCCGGCAGAAGCACCAGGACCTGCTCACCCAGCTGGCGGTCTCGATCCAGGCCTACCTGGCGATCGACATCATCATCAAGAACAACATCGAGCTCATCAAGGGCGTCGACCGGGCGACCACGACCACGATCTCCGCGCTGCGGACCGCGGTGATCGTCGCCCAGGCGCTGAGCAACCAGAAGCTGGTGCTCGACCAGATCACGGCGCTCAACACGACGACGTCCAACCTGATCCAGAAGACCTCGGAGATGCTCAAGGAGAACTCCGCGAAGATCCAGGAGCAGGCGGCCTCCTCGACCATCGGCATCGAGCAGCTGCAGGCGGCCTTCGCCAACATCTACGCGACGATGGACTCCATCGACGAGTTCAAGTCGAAGGCCCTCGACACGATGTCGACGACGATCGGCGTGCTCGAGACCGAGGTCCAGAAGTCGCAGGCCTACCTCGACCGCGTCCAGCAGCACGATCAGCGCAACGCCGCCGGCACCCTCGACATCACGGGCTGAACGACACGTGGGACTGGGGTCGTGGCTCCGCAAGGCCCGCGGCAAGGAGGATGAGGCGACGTACGTCGCCCCGCCCCCGCCGACCGACAAGGACATCCTGGTGGCGCTCAACCGCGTCAACGCGATGTTGCAGGAGGGCAACGCACCGCCCGTCGTGATCTCGCGGGTGGTGAAGATCGCGCGCACCATCGCCCAGACGCTGCCGCGGCTGGCCGAGCTCGGCGTCGGGAGCTACGACGGCTACTCGTTGATGGCGACGGCGACCGAGTACCTCCCCGAGGCCGTCGGCGGCTACCTGCGGCTGCCCCGGGAGTGGGCCGACACCCGCCCGGTCGACGGCAACAAGACCTCCCTGATGGTGCTCATCGAGCAGCTCGAGCTGCTCGGCGTGACGATGGACAAGATCTTCGACGCCGCCAACCGCGCCGACGCGCAGGCGCTGATCGCGCACGGCAGGTTCCTCGAAGCCAAGTTCGGCCACTCCTCCACGGGTGGCCCCGACCTCAACCTGGGGACCCCATGACCTCCCTCACCGAAGCGCTCGACGGCGTCGTGGCGGCCGCCCACACGGCCGGCGTCGACGAGGCCGCCGCCCGTGCCGAGGGCGAGGCGCTCGCCGCGACGATCGCCGAGCGCTCCAAGGGGGCGTTCCTCGCCTGGGGCACCGCGACCGGGCGGCCCGGCGGTGCGGAGGAGTTCTTCCTCGCCGCCAAGCAGGGCAACCGGTTCCGCGGCGGTCCCACCCCGTTGCTGCACCAGCTGCTGCTGGAGAAGTCCGACCACGCCGCCGACTACGCCGGTGCGCTGACCGACGTCGCCGTCGCCGCCCAGGAGCTGGGCGAGCCGGGTCCGGACGCCCGCGGCGCGGCGGCGACGATCCTCGCCGCCCAGTCCGGTACGACGGCCCCGACCTCCGTGGGCGGCGGCAGCTCCTTCGACCTCCCGCCCGTGCGCCAGCCGGTGCCGGGGGTCGGCGACGAGCTGCTCGACCAGGTCAAGCGGATGGGCGAGCAGGTGAAGAGCCAGCTCGAGGCGCTCGGTGGTGCCGCGCCGACCATGCCGGGCGTCGAGGCCACCCCGAGCGAGGAACCCGCGGCGGGCGCGCAGACGGCGACCCAGGAGCCCGACGAGCCCGCCGCTGAGGAGCCGAAGCCCGAGGAGCCGACCAAGTCGGTCGAGGAGCTGCTCGCCGAGCTCGACGCCCTCATCGGGCTGCGGAACGTCAAGGACGAGATCCACCGACAGGCCGCCGTACTCCGGGTGGAGGGGTTGCGGAAGAAGGCCGGCCTCGAGAGCCCGACCATCACCCGGCACCTCGTCTTCAACGGCAACCCGGGCACCGGCAAGACGACCGTCGCGCGGCTGGTGGCCGGCATCTACCGCGCGCTCGGGCTGCTCTCGAAGGGCCAGCTCGTCGAGTGCGACCGGTCGGAGCTCGTGGCGGGCTACCTGGGCCAGACCGCGCAGAAGACGGCCGACGTCGTGAAGTCCGCCGAGGGCGGGGTGCTCTTCATCGACGAGGCCTACTCGCTCTCGGGCGACCAGTACGGCAAGGAGGCCATCGACACCCTGGTGAAGGAGATGGAGGACAAGCGCAACGACCTGGTCGTGATCGTGGCGGGCTACCCGCTGCCGATGGCTGTCTTCATCTCCGAGAACCCCGGTCTCGAGAGCCGTTTCCGCACCACGATCGACTTCAACGACTACACCGACGACGAGCTGGTCTCGATCTTCAGCCAGATGGCCACGGCCGCCGACTACGACGCGGGAGACGACGTGGTCGCGCGGCTGCGCGAGATCCTCGGCGGGGTGGTGCGGGGGCCGTCGTTCGGCAACGGCCGCTACGTGCGCAACATCCTGGAGGCCGCGATCGGGCAGCACGCCTGGCGGTTGCGTGACGTCGCCGAGCCGACCGTGGAGCAGCTGCGCTCGCTCGAACCGTCCGACATCGTGACGCCGGAGGAGGTCGAGACCGGCGAGGCCGGTCGGCCCGCCGAGCCGGCGATCGCACCGGATGGCACCCTGGTCCCGCCCGCCGACGCGGAACCCCCTGGGGTGGTCGATCCGTTGAAGCCGGTGGAGGAGCCCGCCGCGGGCGCCGCCGAGGAACCTGTCGAGAAGCCGCAGGAGGAGACCTCATGACGCAGTCCGCAGCAGCGCCCCCGCCACCGGCGGTCGCCGAGCAGCTGCCCGCGCCGCGCACCTCGCAGCGGTTCTGGCCCGCGCCCACCGGGAAGCCGGTGGGCGCCGGTGTCGCCGACACCCCGCGCCTGCTCAACCGCCTGCAGATCGCCGGCATGGCGACCGTGCTGCTCTTCGGCCTCCTCAGCGGCCTCGTGCAGTTCCTGTCCTACCAGTCCGACGGCCGGGCGGCCGACGACACGGAGCAGCTGGTGCGGATCCAGGAGATCCAGTCCAACCTGCTCGAGCTCGACGCGATCGCCACCAACCTGGTGCTCATCGGCGGAGAGGGCGACCACGCTCGCGAGGCACAGTACGACGCCGCGCTGACCGACGTCCTCGAGCAGATCGCCGCCGCGGCCGATGCGCAGTCCGCCGACGAGAAGGCGCTCGCCGCGCTCAACGTGCAGGTCAACGACTACGCGACCGCGATCGCGCAGGCGCGTGCGAACATCCGGCAGGGTTTCCCGATCGGCAAGGAGTACGTCAGTGAGGCCAGCCAGGCCCTCCGCGATGACTCTGTGCCGATCCTGACCAATCTCGTCGACGCGAACACCCAGCGGGCCGAGGACTCGATGGCCGGGCAGCACCCGTTCTACCTGCTGCTGATCGGCATCGTCGCCCTGACCGTCCTGGTGTGGATCAGCATGATGCTGGCGCGCCGGTTCCGCCGCTACCTCAACGTCGGCGTGGCCGTGGCCATGGCGATCGTGGCCCTGGTGACGCTGGTGGCGGCCATCGCCGCGTGGCGCGGCGACAACCAGAACGACGACCTCCTCAACAAGCAGCTCAAGGTGGCGGTCGACCAGGCCGCGGCACGCACTGCGGGCAACGATGCCAAGGCCAACGAGAGCCTCCGCCTGCTCAATCGCGGGTCGGGTGCGAAGTACGAGGATCCGTGGATCGCGGCGGCAAAGGTTGTCACGAGCAAAGCCGCCGACTCGATCCTGGACGACTGGCGGACCTATGCAGACATCCACGCCAAGATCGTGGACAACGACGAGCGAGACATCCGCCAACCCGCGATCCGGAGCGCGACGGGTGAGTCCACGACCGCCTTCGACGCCTTCGACAAGGCCGCACAGAAGCTCGTCGACGACAATGGCAGGACCACGACCGACGAGCTGCGAGCCGGTCGCGGCATCGCCCTCATCGGCAGTCTCCTGACGCTCGTCCTCGGCTTCGTCGCTGCCGTCGCCATCGCCCGAGGTATCGGTGCCCGGCGGAAGGAGTACGCATGAACCGCCGCCTGACCGCCGGACTGGCCGCCCTCGGCACGCTCGCCGCGCTGCTGGCGTCCTGCGGCTACGACGACACGCCGTTGCCGAAGCCGCCGGAGGCGGCCCCGACCTCGCCGCCGTCGAAGCCGCCATGCACGACGACGGATGCGGACTACCGGTCCTACGCGCCGAGCAGTGACGTCGTTGCGGGTGGCGCCGTCGAACGCATCCAGAAGCGAGGACGCCTCATCGTGGGAGTTTCCGCCGACACCTACCAGATGGCCGCGGAGAACCCGCAGAATGACAACCGGATCGAGGGGTTCGACATCGAGTTCGCCAAGGCCATCGGCAAGGCGATCTTCGGCTCCGACTTCGAGCTGGGGAAGAACATCCAGTTCAAGGTCATCACGGCCGGTGATCGGATTGGTGATCTCCAGAACCGCGTCGTCGACCTCGTCATTCGCAACTTCACCGTCACGTGTGACCGGTGGCAGCAGATCGCCTTTTCGCAGATCTACTACGAGGCGACCCAGAAGGTCCTCGTCACGCCGTCGCTCGCCGAGAAGTATGAAGGGCTACAGAGCCTCGCCGGTTTGAGAGTGTGCGCTCCGATCGGATCGACCAGCCTGACCAACATCCAGACCCAAGCCGACAAGCTGGGTGTGGATCCGTCGCCGATTCTCTCGCCTGCCGTCACCCACACCGGCTGCCTGGTGAAGTTCCAGCGCGGTGAAGTCGATGCGATCACGGGTGACGACACCGTGTTGGCTGGCCTGGCCGCACAGGACCCTTACGCCGTTGTACCGCCCTCGTGCGATGACCCGACCATCGCGCCTGGTACGGCGTGTCAGACCTCCTTGGAACCTGAGCCTTACGGCATCGGCGCGAACGGCGACGACATCGACCTGGTGCGATACGTCAACGCAGTGCTGGAAAACATGCGCAATGGCGCTTGGCAGGTGGCCTACAACAAGTACCTCGCGACTTACCTGGGCAGCGGCGCAACGCAGCCGCCTCCGTACCTCCCCTACCGCTAGGAGTGACCGCACTCTCCATGACCACAGCCCCTGACGCTCCCGGCAGGCTCGGCGAGGCGATCGAACCGGCGCTGATCCAGCGCTACGTCGTCGACCTCGACGGGTGGATCCGCACGCGCCAGGACGAGCTCGCCGACCTCGACCAGGCGGCGATCGCGGCGGGCCGCGGACAGGAGCTCGCCGGCGACATGGGGCTGCTGATGGCCCTGTGG
Organism: Nocardioides candidus; assembly: GCF_041321175.1. Lineage (NCBI taxonomy): Bacteria > Bacillati > Actinomycetota > Actinomycetes > Propionibacteriales > Nocardioidaceae > Nocardioides > Nocardioides candidus. Next base: position 1,703,313 of record NZ_JBGGWC010000001.1, read on the forward strand.
AAGGCGATCCACGACCGCTACCAGCTGGTCTTCGCGACCTGGGACGGCGGCCGGGTGCTCCAGCAGCAGCGCGAACAGATCTCCGCGCTCATCTGGGGCCGGCTCGACGGGGCGACCGACATGCCGGGCGGCCTGGCCGTGTCGCTGCCCGAGGCGTGCCGGCTCAACGACGCGATGACCGGGCAGCTCAAGACCAAGCTCGCGCTCGCGCCCGACGCCGGCGCGCAGGCGGCGCGCGTTCGCGACCTGCGTGCGCAGCTGGAGCGGATCCGCGACCAGGTCGGGCTCGAGCCGGCGGTCACGCAGGACGACGCCGCCCGCACGCTGGCCGGCCTGATGCTGCGGTTGGACTCGGTCTCCGAGCGGATGGAGCGGGGCGCCGACGTGGGCGGCCTGCTCGGCCCGCTCGAGGTCGAGGCGACCACGTTCGAGCGCGACCTGATCGTCGGCAACGCGCGTCGTCGCGACGCCCGCGACAAGGTGCTCTCCGCGCGGGAGCTCCGCGCCGACCTCGAGGCCCGCGAGCAGGCGCTGCAGAAGCTGGCCGACCAGTGCGTGGCCACCGTGGACACGGCACCGCGCTTCGCCGTACCCGACGTCGACGCGCTCGGCCCGGTGCCGGTGACGCCCGACGAGATCGACGCCTACCTCGCGAGGCTGGACCGCGTGTCGCAGGCGCTGGAGTTCGCCCAGCACAAGTACGCCGACGCCCTGGCCGAGCACAGCGACCTGGTCGCGCTGCTCGACGCCTACGTCGCCAAGGCCACGGCGCACGGCGTCGCCGGAAGTCCCGACCTGGTCGAGAGCGAGAAGCAGGCCCGCGCCGTGCTCGCCCGGCGACCCGCACCGATATCCGTCGCCCAGCAGATGGTCGCGACCTACCAGACCTGGCTTCAGAAGGAGACCGCCCGATGACCACAGGCAGCGCGTGCACGCAGCCGGGATGCACCGGCACGATCGTCGACGGCTACTGCGACGTCTGCGGCATGGCGGGTGACGCGGGCGCGGCCCCGGCCGCCAGCGGCATCCCGACCGCCACCGTCGACGCGCCCGCGACCGGCACCGTGCCGGCGTCGGCCGTGCCCAACGGCACGCCGTGCGCCCAGCCCGGCTGCAGCGGCAAGATCCTCGACGGCTACTGCGACGTCTGCGGGTCGGCGGCCGACGCGCCGCCGGTGCTCGAGGCCCAGCCCGTCGGCGGCAACGACGCGTCGGTGGCGACCTCGTCGAGCCGGATCCAGTCCGCGGCGATCGGGTCGAAGCGGGCCGGGAGCGGCAGCGGCGCGACGCGGCGCACGCGCACCGGTTCGCAGCGGATGCGCGCGGCCCGCATCGGCGCCGGTCTCACCTCGGTCCCGCCGGCGCCGCCGCTCGACCCGGTGAAGGCGATCCTCGCCAACCCGCAGGTGCCCGAGGACAAGCGCAGCTGCGCCAAGTGCGGCAACGCCGTCGGACGCAGCGTCGACGGCCGGCCCGGACGCAGCGAGGGCTTCTGCCCCAACTGCGGCCAGGCGTTCTCCTTCACGCCGAAGCTGAAGCAGGGCGACCTGGTCGCCAACCAGTACGAGGTCGCCGGCGCGCTGGCGCACGGCGGGCTCGGCTGGATCTACCTCGCCCGCGACCGCAACGTCTCGAACCGCTGGGTCGTGCTCAAGGGCCTGCTCAACTCCGGCGACCCCGACGCGCTCGCGGCGGCGATCGCCGAGCAGCAGTTCCTCGCGCAGGTCGAGCACCCGGCGATCGTCGAGATCTACAACTTCGTGACCTACGAAGGTGCCGGCTACATCGTCATGGAGTACGTCGGCGGGAAGTCGCTCAAGGAGATCCTCAAGGACCGGATGCGTGCCAACGGCGGGGCCTACGACCCGCTGCCGGTGGACCAGGCGCTCGCCTACATCATCGAGCTGCTGCCGGCCTTCCAGTACCTCCACGACCTCGGGCTGGTCTACTGCGACTTCAAGCCCGACAACATGATCCAGGTCGGCGACGCGATGAAGCTCATCGACATGGGTGGCGTGCGGCGCCTCGACGACGACGAGTCGGCGATCTACGGCACGGTCGGCTACCAGGCGCCCGAGGTGGCCCAGGTCGGTCCGTCGATCGCCTCGGACATCTACACGATCGGCCGCACGCTGCTGGTGCTCTGCATGGAGTTCCGCGGCTACCAGGGCACCTACCTGGCCAGCCTCCCGCCCGTCGACTCCACGCCGCTCTTCCAGCAGTACGACTCGCTCTACCAGCTCATCGGCAAGTGCTGTGCCAAGGACCCGGCCGACCGGTTCGCCTCGGCCGACGAGCTGCGCACGCAGATGCTCGGCGTGCTGCGCGAGGTCGTCGCCCGCACCCACCAGGGAACCGCGCTGACCTCCGCCGCCTCCGTGCTGTTCGAGGCTCCCGAGGTGTCCCGCCCGATCACCGAGTGGAGCGAGCTGCCGCGGCTGCGGGAGGACACCACCGACTCGCAGTACGGCTGGCTGTCGACCATCGGCAACGACGACCCGCGGCAGCGGCTCAAGGCGCTCGACGCAGCGCCGGAGGACTCCGCGGAGGTGTGGCTGGCCCGCTGCAAGGCCGCGCTCGCGCTGAAGGAGGTGGCCGCGACCAACAGCTATGCCGGCAACCTGCTCTCGGCCGACCCGTGGGAGTGGCGGGCGCTGTGGATGCAGGGGCTCGCCGCCGTGCAGCAGGAGGACTGGGAGACGGCGAAGGCGTCGTTCAACGCGGTCTACCAACAGGTGCCGGGGGAGCTCGCACCGAAGCTGGCGCTGGCGTTCGCGTGCGAGAAGGGCGCGCAGCCCGAGGTCGCCGAAGGGCTCTACCAGACGTGTGCGAGCACCGATGCGTCGTACGTCGCCGCGGCGGCCTTCGGCATGGCGCGCGTCCGTGCGGCCCGGGGGGACACGCCGGGCGCCGTCGCCGCCCTCGACCTGGTGCCGACGACCAGCCGTGGCTACACCGAGAGCCGCCAGCAGCGCGCGGAGGTGCTGCTCGCGGGAAGCGGCAGCGACCTCGCCGTGCTCGACCAGGCGATGCGCACCATCGAAGGATCGTCGGTCAGTCCCTCGGTCCGGCAGCACTACACCGTGCGCATCCTCAAGGAGGCCCTGCCCGCGGTGGCGAAGAACCCGCCCCGGGCCGGCGTGAAGATCGGGTCCGTCCCGGCTTCCGAACGCGAGATCCGCTCGGGCATCGAGGGCGCCCTGCGCCTGCTCGCCCGCGACACCAACGACCTCGACGAGCGCGTCGACCTGGTCAACCAGGCCAACGCCGTGCGGAACTGGAGCCTGACATGACCGAGCAGCCCCCTCCCGCCGCCCCGGCCGGCACCGTGTGCCCGTCGTGCGGCGCCGACCTCGCGTCCGGCGTGCGCTTCTGCGAGTCGTGCGGTGCGCAGGTCGGCGACGCCGCCGCTGCGCCTCCCGCGATGGCGCCGGCCGACGGATCGTCCGACCCGCTGGGCGACGCGCCGATCAGCGCCCCGACGCGACGACCGGTCGACGCCCTGCCCGACCCGGTGCAGGGCAGCGGCCGGCGCCCGTGCGCGAACTGCGGGGGAGAGGTCGGCCCCGACCTCTACTGCCTGCAGTGCGGCACGAAGGCACCGAGCGAGCGCGACCACTTCGAGGAGGACCCGGCCACGTGGGTGTCCGGCGTCTGCGACAAGGGCGTGACCAAGGCCCGCAACGAGGACGCCATGGCGCTGCTTGCCGGCGCGAACCCGGGGTCGCGGGCCGTGCTCATCGTGCTCGACGGCGTCTCCTCCTCGACCGACTCCGACGTCGCCTCCCTCGCGGGTGCCCATGCTGCCCGCGAGGTGCTGCGCACGCCGCTGCCCGCGGGGATGGGCACCCCGCAGAGCCGCGACGCTGCGGTCGCGAAGGTCTTCGCCGACGCGGTCGCGGCGGCCAACACCGCGATCATCGCGGTGACCGACCCCGACTCCCCGAACCCGGCCTCGGCCACGTTCACCTGCGCGGTCCTGGAGGACGGCCGGATCAGCCACGCCAACGTCGGCGACTCCCGGTGCTACTGGGTGCCCGACGACGGCGAGGCGGTCGCCCTCACCCTCGACGACTCCGTGGCCGAGCAGCAGATCGCCTCCGGCATCGACCGCGAGACCGCCGAGCACAGCGAGCAGGCCCACGCGATCACCAAGTGGCTCGGTCGCGACGCCCAGGACATCGTCCCGAGCGTCGGCAGCCTCGACGTGACCGGTCCCGGGTGGGTGATGGCCTGCTCCGACGGGCTGTGGAACTACGCCTCCGACGCGGGGGCGATGAAGGCGCAGGTCCAGGCGGCCGGGCCGGTGCAGCCCCACGACCTCGCGCGCCACCTGCTCGACTTCGCCAACGCCTCCGGCGGACACGACAACATCACCGTCGCCCTCGCCCGTGTGGGCGACCTGCCCCCGGCGGCGGCTGCTGCGCCCCCGCCCCCGCCCCCGCCGCCGCCCCCGCCCGCGGCTCCGCCGTCACCGCCCCCGGTGCAGAATGCCGGTGGACCGACCGCACCGCCCGCACCGACCGAGGCACCAGCAGGAGAGGGAGCGCCCACCGATGGCTGAGTTCACCACGAGCGTCTACCAGAACGAGTTCCTCCCCGACGGGGGCACGGACGTCAACGCGATCGTCACGATCACCTGCGCCGGGGCGGGCACCGCGGGCCAGACCGGTTCGGGGGGCGCCGGCGAGATCGTCATCGTCGACACCTCCGGCTCGATGGGACCCGCGACCATGGAGGCGGCCAAGGACGCCGCGCAGGCAGCCCTGGCGGAGATCGCCGACGGCACCTGGTTCGCGGTCATCGCCGGGGCCGACCGGGCGATGCTGGCCTACCCGCCGGTGACGAGCGGGCCCGCGCTCGTCCAGATGAGCGACGACACCCGACGCGACGCGAACGCCGCTATCGAGCGGTTCGTCGGCAGTGGTGGCACGGCGATCTCGACCTGGCTCGACCTGGCGGGGCAGCTCTTCGCGTCGGTGCCGCAGGTGACGCAGCGCCACGCCCTGCTGCTGACCGACGGCGAGAACCGGGAGCGGCCGGGTCGGCTCGACGAGGCGATCAACCGCGCCACCGGCTACTTCCAGTGCGACTGCCGCGGCGTCGGCACCGACTGGCAGGTCGCCGAGCTGCGGCGCATCTCGACCGCCCTCCTCGGCACGGTCGACCTCATCCCCGGGCCCGACCAGATGCGCGCGCAGTTCCAGGAGATCATGCGGGCCTCGATGGCGCGCGGGGTGGCCGACGCGAAGCTGCGCATCTGGACGCCGCAGGGCGCCCAGGTGCTGTTCGTGCGCCAGGTCGCGCCGACGCTGGAGGACCTCACCGACCGCGGCACCCAGGTCAACCCGCTGACCCGTGACTTCCCGACCGGCGCCTGGGCCGACGAGTCGCGCGACTACCACGTCGCCGTGCGCGTGGCCGCGAAGGCGGTCGGGCAGGAGCAGCTCGCGGCGCGGGTGCAGCTGGCGCTGGGCGACGACGTGGTGACCCAGGGCCTGGTGAAGGCGACCTGGTCCAACGACTCGGAGCTGACCGCGAAGATCGACCAGCAGGTCGCCCACTACACCGGGCAGACCGAGCTCGCCGCCGCGATCCAGGAGGGCCTCGCGGCCCGGGCGGCGGGCGACGACGCGACCGCGACCACCAAGCTCGGCCGCGCCGTGCAGCTCGCCGCGGCGACCGGCAACGAGGAGGCGACGGCCAAGCTCAAGAAGGTGGTCGACGTCGAGAACGAGGCCGACGGCACGGTGCGTCTCAAGCGAGCCGTCGAGAAGGCTGATGAGATGGCTCTCGACACCGCTTCGACGAAGACGACCCGGGTCCGCCCGGCCGGGAGCTGACCTTGCCTACCTGTCCCTCGGGCCACACCTCCGCAGCCAGCGACTACTGCGACGTCTGCGGGCTGCCCATCACCGACAGCGGACCGGCCCCCATGCCCGCCGGTGACGCGCCGGCGGCCCCGGAGACCCCTCCCGCGGCGCCGGCGCCGAGCGACTCGACCTGTCCGAACTGCTCGGCGGTCAACCCGGCCAACGCCTTGTTCTGCGAGGCCTGCGGCTACGACTTCACGACCGGGCAGGCGCCGCGGACCCCGTCGCCGCTCGACCTCGCCACGCCGGCGGCGAGCCCGACGGCCACGGCGACCGACCTCGATCCGCCGACGGCGGAGACCCCGAAGTCCGTCGCGCCCCCGCTGGCCGATGCGTGGGTGGCCGAGGTCTGGATCGACCCGGACTGGTACGCCGACCAGGACTCGACCGATCCGCTGCCCTCGGCAGGCGTGCCCGTCGTCGTACCCCTGCGGACGGCGTCGATCCTCGTCGGCCGCACCTCGCGCAGCCGCAACATCCACCCCGACATCGACCTGTCGACCGACAGCGGCATCAGCCGCCGCCACTGCCAGCTGACCACCGACGGCACCCGCTGGTGGGTCGAGGACCTCGGCTCGTCCAACGGCACCTACGTCGGCGGTCCGCTCGGCCCGCTGCCGACCGAGCCGGTCCCGCCGGGGGAGAAGCGCGAGGTCGCCGCCGACGAGCGGATCTACCTCGGCGCCTGGAGCCGCATCGTCATCCGCCGCCCCGCACCCGGCGAGCTCACCTAGCCGCCTCGGCGGTCAGGGGAGGCGGAGCCGGGCCTCATACATGCGGCGGCCCAGGGTCGCCAGCGCCTCGCCGTCGAAGTGGGCGGCGTCGCCGGTGTGACCGAGGCCCTCGGAGGAGGCCACGGCGTCGCGCGGGCCGCCGAGGCCGCCGGCGGACCAGAAGTCGTTGCGTGCCGAGAGCCAGCCGTCGCGCACCAGCTCGCCGGCGATGAAGCGGGTCTCCCCGGTCCACCACGGCTGCCGTGCCAGCGCGGCGCGCATCCGCTCGAACGCGGCGCGGTAGTCCTCCAGCGTCAGCAGGCGGGTCGGCACCATGGTGGCCTCGGGCTCGTCCGACTCGCCCTGGTGCCACAGCATCGTGTCGACCGTGTCGACGCCACGCTCCGCCAGCTCCGGGCTGTGCAGCGCGTAGTTGGTCTCGGTGACGAGGCGGGAGAGGTTCTCGGCGACCTCGCCCTCCCAGGTGAGGATCGTGCTGCCGTTGACCGCGTGCCCGACGAGGTAGACGTCCTCGTCGAGGTGCTCCGCCAGGAGTACGGCGAAGTGCAGTGCGAGGTTGTTGGCGACCCGGCCCTCGGGGCCGGCCACCTCGTTGAACGGCGCCTGCCCGAGCTCGGCGACGCGCCACCGGCCTTCCGCGCCCCGGTTGTCCCACGCGCGCACCCGCGGAGACCGCGGTTTCGCGCCGCCGGTCGCGAGCCGGTGGCCGAGCATGTTCGACTGCCCGCCGAAGAGGACCAGGCGGGCGCGCGGGGACTCACTCATCGGGCTCCTCGTCGGGCTTGTCGTACCAGTTGCGCTGCTCGGGAGGGAGCAGCTGGAAGACGTCGATCGGCGGCCGCCAGTCTCCGCGGCCGACCCACTGCAGCGGCCGCATCTTCGTGTAGACGGTGCCGTCGTAGCCGTGGAAGATCCGCCCGATGACGTTCTCGCGCATCGCGTCGATCGAGTTGTCCTCGATGCCGAAGAGCGGGAAAAGCGACTCCTCGACGAAGAACCCGTTGCCGTTGGTGGTCGCGACCAGCTCGTAGCCCTTGCGCTTGCCGAGCTCGACCATCGCAGCCAGCGACGCACCCTGGTGGATCGACATGTCCTGGTCCTGGATGAACACCACGTCGTTGGGGATGCTGGGGTTGAACTCGATCACCACGACGCGCGGCCGGTAGCGCTTGAGCGTCTGCCACACGAAGTAGTCGGCCCCGTCGATGTCGATGCTCACCAGGTCGAGGTCCCGTGGGCACGGCGTCGTCGCGAGGTGGTCGTCCAGGGAGTCCTTGCCACGCTCGAAACCGACGATCCCGAGGATCGGGTGGACCCGCTCGTTGCCGGCGTAGTTGGCCCTGAGCTCCTCGAACTTCGCCGCGCTGCCCTCGATCAGCACGCCGCTCCAGCCGAGGTCGCGGATCAGGTGGCAGGTGTTGCTGAGGTAGACCCCGTCCCACGCGCCGAACTCGACGCACCACTGGTTGGTCGACCCGACGACCTCGAAGATCTTCTCGATCACGCCGTCCTCGCCGAACTGCGAGTAGACGTTGCGCCGTGCCGCCTGGACGTAGCAGCTCTCCGGCTTCCGTCGGTCGAGGTCGATGACGCGCAGGACCGGCATGGCCCCAAACTAGGCCACCCGCCCCAGTGAGGTCAGCGGCGCGTGGCGATCACGACCGACGAGTCGGCGGCGACCATCATCTCGACGGCGGTGAACCGTTCGTCGGTCAGCCACTCCTCGCGCAGCGTGTCGACCCGCCCGGCGAAGATCGGCGGCCACTGCTCGCAGGGCCAGAAGTTGTCGAGCACCACGATGCCCCCGGGCTCGACGAGGTCGGCCAGCGCGTCGACGCCGACCTCGCTGGGCTGCTCGGAGTCGAGGAACAGCAGCGAGTAGGGGCCCTTGTCCATCAGGGTCGACCAGTCGGCCGTGAGCACGTCGACCAGCGGGTCGTCGACGAAGATCTCCGCGGCGGCGCGGGCGAGCTTCGGGTCCAGCTCGGCGGTGAGGATGCGGGCCTGCTTGTCGCGCACGCCCGATCGCAGCCAGGCGGTGCCCACGCCGCAGCCCGTGCCGAACTCGGCCATGATCCCGCTCCGGGTGGCGGCGAGGGTGGCCAGCAGTCGTCCGGTCTCGTTGCGGCAGAAGGCCACGTAGCCCGCGCGACGGGAGACGTCGAACGCGCGGTTGACCACGTCGGGCAGGTCCGGGGGCGCGCTCATGTAAGGAGTCTTTCACCCGGTAACCGGTGTCTCGACATCCGAACAAGGAGCGGAATTGGTGGGACAGGCGGTCGCGGGCGTCGTACGCTCGACCCACCATGCGGCACTTCTACGTACTTATCGTGCGCCGCGGCGGGGCCTGAGAGAGGCCACCTCGCCGCGGTGTGCTGCGGCGTGCATCCCCTCGCCGGCATGGCTTCTCACTCACACTGATCTGAAGCCCTGCACGAAAGCGAGACCGTCATGTACGAGATGTATCCGGACTGGGGCCCTGCGAAGCACGACCCCGACCACCCGCTGCGCCGCGCCGGCTCCGACGCGCTGCAGACCGCGTTCAACACGCCCACCGGTACTGCCCTGCGAGACGAGGACGACCTGCGTCCTGACGACAACTAACGTCTCCGACCGTGACTTCCCAGAGCAACCAGTCCGTCAGCCCGGCCGCCTCCGTCGAGGGGAGCGTGGCTCTCGCCGTGGTGCCCGGTGACGGCATCGGCCCCGAGGTGACGGCCGAGGCGCTCAAGGTGCTCGAGGTCGCGGCGCCCGACGGCGTGAAGTTCGAGCAGACCCGCTACGACCTGGGCGCAGAGCGGTACCTCGCCACCCATGAGGTGCTGCCCGACTCCGTGCTCGCCGAGATCCGGCAGCACGACGCGATCCTCCTCGGAGCGGTGGGCGGCAAGCCCAACGACCCCAACCTTCCTCCCGGCATCCTCGAGCGCGGCCTGCTCCTGCGGCTGCGGTTCGAGCTCGACCACTACGTCAACCTGCGGCCTTCCCGGATCTACCCGGGAGCGGTCTCGCCCCTCTCCACCGAGGTGCTCGGCAAGGGCGAGGTCGACTTCGTGGTGGTCCGCGAGGGAACCGAGGGTCCCTACACCGGCAACGGTGGCGCACTCCGGACCGGCACCCCGGCGGAGATCGCGACCGAGGTCTCGGTGAACACGGCGTACGGCGTCGAGCGGGTCATCCGCGACGCGTTCGCCCGTGCGCAGCGCCGGCCCCGCAAGAAGCTCACCCTGGTCCACAAGACCAACGTGCTCGTCAACGCGGGGTCGCTGTGGTGGCGGCTGTTCGAGGAGGTCGCGACCGAGTTCCCCGACGTCACGACCGACTACTGCCACATCGACGCGGTGATGATCTTCCTCGCGACGGACCCGCAGCGGTTCGACGTGGTCGTCACCGACAACCTCTTCGGTGACATCGTCACCGACCTCGCCGCCGCGATCACCGGCGGCATCGGGCTGGCCGCCTCCGGCAACGTCAACCCCGACCGCACCGCGCCGTCGATGTTCGAGCCGGTGCACGGCTCGGCGCCCGACATCGCCGGCCAGATGATCGCCGACCCGACGGCCGCGATCCTCAGTGGTGCGCTGCTCCTGGACCACCTCGGCCACCCCGAGGCGGCGGCGCGCATCGAGTCCGCCGTCATCGACGACCTCGCCGCGCGTGCGCCCGGCGAGAAGCGCTCGACCCCCGAGGTCGGCGACGCCATCGCTGCCCGAGTAGCTGGCTGAGCCGGTCCCCGAATCGCCCCGACCGGCTCCCGTTCCAGGGCCCGGTCGCCGATTCGGCTGCCCGGCCGATCCCAACTACTAGGAAGTACGACTAAATTGGCTGCCATGCAGATCAGCACCACCCTCTCGCCGACCCCGACCGACGACGCGCGCTTGGCCGAGATCCTCGCCAACCCCGGCTTCGGCACGCACTTCACCGACCACATGTTCACGGTCGAGTGGACGCCGGCCGAGGGCTGGCACGACGCGCGCATCACGCCGTACGGGCCGATCACGCTCGATCCCGCGGCCGCGGTCCTGCACTACGCGCAGGAGATCTTCGAGGGGATGAAGGCCTACCGCCACGACGACGGCTCGGTGTGGCTGTTCCGTCCCGAGGCCAACGCGGAGCGGATGGTGCGCTCGACCGAGCGCCTCGCGCTGCCCGCCCTCCCGGTCGAGGACTTCGTCCAGGCCGTCGACGCGCTCGTCGAGGTCGACCAGCGCTGGGTGCCGGCCAACGACCAGGGGGGCGAGAAGAGCCTCTACATCCGGCCGTTCATGTTCGCGTCGGAGAAGTTCCTCGGCGTCCGGCCGGCCGAGCACGTCACCTTCATGGTGATCGCCAGCCCCGCCGGTGCCTACTTCAAGGGCGGCGCGAAGCCGGTCAACCTCTGGCTCACCGAGGAGTACACCCGCGCCGGCCGCGGCGGCATGGGCGCGGCGAAGACCGGCGGCAACTACGCCAGCTCGCTGGTCGCCCAGCGCGAGGCCTACGCCCACGGCTGCGACCAGGTGGTCTTCCTCGACGCCGAGGAGGGCAAGTACGTCGAGGAGCTCGGCGGCATGAACATGTACTACGTCTACGACGACGGTTCCATCGTCACGCCCGAGACCGGCACCATCCTCGAGGGCATCACCCGGGCCTCGGTCATCGAGCTCGCCGGGAAGATGGGCTACCAGGTGACCGAGCGGAAGTTCGGCATCGACGAGTGGATCGAGGGCGTGACCAGCGGCCGGATCACCGAGATCTTCGCCTGCGGCACCGCGGCGGTCGTGACCCCCGTGGGCAGCCTGAAGACGAAGGACGGCGAGTCGCCCGCCCCCGCCAGCACCGAGCTCACGATGGCGATCCGTGACGCGCTGGTCGACATCCAGTTCGGTCGGGCCGAGGACACGTTCGGCTGGATGCACAAGAGCGTCTGAGATCGCCCGGACCTCAGGCGCGCGCCCGCCTGTAGATCGCGTTGACCTGGCGCGCGATCCGTCGCCGGGAAGCGAGCTCGGCGTCGACGTACACCACGTTGTACTGGTGGGCCCGCTGCACGTCGCGCATCACCGGCACCAGTCCGCAGCCGGCGAGGAAGCGCGCCACGTCGGTGTCGAGCCACTGGCCGTCCCAGACCTGCTCGCTCTCGACCTCCACGTAGACGAGTGAAGCCCGGGCGAGGACCTTCTGGCCCGAGCTCAGCACCTGCCCGGTCGCTCCCTCGACGTCGATCCAGGCGACGACCACGTCGTCGTCGGCGACGCTGACGAAGTCGTCGAGCGGCACCGACGGCACGGCGACCGTCTCGGTCTCCTCCGCGTAGCGATGGTGCGCGAGGCTGGCCATCCGGCTGTCACGGTCCTTGTCGAAGCGCCGCCCTCGGCGGGTGTTGTGGAGCTGGCGGGGGATGCCCAGCTCGACCGTGCCGTCGACCTCCGAGACCGCCAGGTGGTGGTACTCCACGCCGCTGTCGGCGTGCTCGCCGGCGTACTTCTCGTGGACGTAGGGGTTGGCCTCGAAGGCGACGCAGCGGGTCGCGGGCAGCTCGGCCTTGAGCCAGGCGCTGAACGTCGCCTCGTGCGCGCCGACCTCGAGGGCGAGCGTCGGCGCGAGCTCGAGGCACAGCCGACGGAACCGCTGTTCGACGCGCTCGCCCACGAGCTCCTTCGGGAGCTTGCGGGCGCGGTCGGCCAGCAGGTGCGACCAGTGGCGGTAGGCCGCGTCGAAGGCGCGCGTGACGAGTGGGTCCGAGATGTCCTGCAAGGTGCCGTACCTTCCCCGAGTGGTCGTGCAGCTGACCTCAAGGTACCCGGAAGCCATCCGGGGCAACGCAAACCCGCCGTGCCTGAGCTTCGGACGCGGTCCCGCTGGGTAGCCTCGTCGCGTGACGAGCCCAGCAGTCGGCCCCGCCGCGGGAGAGTCGCCCCCACGCGTGGGCGACTACACGCTGCTGACCCGGCTCGGCGAGGGCGGCATGGGCATCGTCCACCTCGCACGGGCCGACGACGGACGCCGGGTGGCACTCAAGGTGCTGCGGCCCCACATCGTCGGCGACGAGGAGGCCCGCCAGCGGCTGGCGCGCGAGGTCAACACGCTGACCCTCGTGCGCAGCCCGTGGATCGCGGAGTTCCTCGACGCGGACCCGTGGGCCGACGTGCCCTACGTCGTCACCCGCTACGTGCCGGGGTTGTCGCTGCACGACCACGTGCTCGACGAGGGGCCGGTCGACGGGCGCGACCTGCTGTGGCTCGCCGGGTGCCTCGCCGAAGGCATCGCGGCCGTCCACCACGCCGACGTGCTCCACCGCGACATCAAGCCGTCCAACGTGCTGATGGAGGGACGCACCCCGATCCTCATCGACTTCGGCCTCGCCCGGGTCGCTGACGACCCACGGCTGACCCAGACCGGTTGGCTGCTTGGCACACCGGGCTACCTCGCGCCGGAGATCCTGTACGGCGACGACCCGACGCCCGCGGCCGACATCTACGCCTGGGCGGCCACGGTGGCCTACGGCGCGACGGGCCGGCCGCCCTTCGGACGCGGACCGTCGATGGCGATCATGGACCGCGCGCGGCGCGGCGAGCACGACCTGGTCGGCATCGAGGGCCCGCTGGCCGCGGTGCTCCACGCCGCGCTCGACCCCGACCCGCTCGCGCGGCCCACCCTGGCCGAGCTGCTCGCCTGGCTGCGCCCGCTCAGCACCCAGCCGTCGGCTCCGGCAGCGCCCCCGCCGGTCGAGCGGAGCGGGATCGACGACGACTTCACGCTGCCGGTGGCGCTGGCCAACGGTGCCTACGCGCCCGTCGCCCACGGGTCGCCACCGCCACCGTCGGCGCACGCGACCCGGGTGCTGACCTCCGACCTGCCGTCCCCGCCACCCGGCCCGCCGGCCACGATCGGGGCTCCGGCCTGGGGGCCCGATGCCCCGGGCAACCCGGCCCCGGGCTACCCGTGGGACCCCGCGCTCCTCGCCCCGCCGCCCCGGGTGCCCGTCGCCGAGCGCATCCGCCGCGGCCTGGCGGTCGCCTGCGGGGGACTGGTCCTCGGCAGCCTCACCGCCCTGGCGCCGTACGTCACGTTGCTGGCGGTCGTCCTCGGCGTCTGGCTGCTTCGCACCGGGTCGCTGGCGGGCTCGGCGGTCGCGGACCGCCGCACGCTGCGCGGCACCCGTTGGTACGACGGCGCGCTGGCCGCCTTCTCCACGCCGTGGCACTCGGTGCGGGCCGTCACCGGCACGGCCGTGCTGGTGACCTGGAGCCTCGGTCTCGCGCTCGCGGCCGGGCTGGTCTGCTACGCCCTCGCGCTCGACGGCGCGACGACCCTCTTCGCCGCCGGCACCGCTCTCGGCATCGCACTGTGGTCGGGCCCGGGCGCGAGCCGGTTCCGCTCGCCGGTCTCCAAGCTGCTCTACCCGATGACGGGCACCTGGCGGCGGTGGTTGCCGCTCTGCGCGGTGCTCGTCCTGGCCGCCGGGCTGCTCGGTCTGGTGGTCAGCGTCGAGGGTGTGCACTGGCTGCCGGGGTCCGGTCCGCCGTTCGGTATCTGAGCCGACGCGCCGGAGCGCTGTGGCACACTGGTCGGGTGCGACAGCACCAGATCATCATTGCGTAGCGCGTCGAACGGGACCGATCCCGCCCGACGCGCCAGCCTCTCGTTCCCTTCGAGAGGCTTTTGTTTTGCCTGGAAGAGATGAGATCGATGAACCAGCCTCTGGACCTGCACGGTGCGTTCCACGTCTACGACACGACCCTGCGCGACGGCATGCAGCAGGAGGGCCTCAACCCGACGGTGGCGGACAAGCTGACCATCGCCCGCCAGCTCGACGAGCTCGGCGTCGGCTTCATCGAGGGCGGCTGGCCCGGCGCCAACCCGAAGGACACGGAGTTCTTCCGGCGCGCCACGCAGGAGCTCTACCTGCAGCACGCGCGGCTGGCCGCGTTCGGTGCCACCCGGCGCGCCGGCGCGGTCGCGGCCGACGACCCGCTCGTCGCCGCCTTGCGCGACAGCGGAGCCGGCGTGGTGACGCTGGTCGCGAAGTCGCACGCCGGCCACGTGGAGAAGGCGCTGCGCACCACGCTGGAGGAGAACCTCGCGATGGTGCGCGACACCGTCAGCCACCTGACGGCGGAGGGTCAGCAGGTCTTCCTCGACGCCGAGCACTTCTTCGACGGCTACCGCCTCGACCGCTCCTACGCGCTCGAGGTGCTGCGGACGGCGTACGACGCCGGGGCCGACGTCGTCGCGTTGTGCGACACCAACGGCGGCATGCTGCCGGGCTGGGTCGCCGACGTGGTCCACGACGTCGTGAGCTCGACCGGGGTGCGGGTGGGCATCCACTGCCACAACGACACCGGCTGCGCGGTCGCCAACACGCTCGCGGCCGTCGAGGCCGGAGCGACGCACGTGCAGGGCTGCATCAACGGCTACGGCGAGCGCACCGGCAACGCCGACCTCGTCAACGTCGTGGCCAACCTCGAGCTCAAGCTCGACCGCCAGGTGCTGCCGCCCGGCCTGCTCTCGGAGGCGACCCGGATCGCGCACGCCGTCGCGGAGGTCACCAACGTGCCCCCCGCCTCGCGCCAGCCGTACGTCGGCGTCTCGGCCTTCGCGCACAAGGCCGGCCTGCACGCGAGCGCCATCAAGGTCGACCCGGACCTCTACCAGCATATGGACCCGGCGGGCGTCGGCAACGACATGCGCCTGCTCGTCTCGGAGATGGCCGGCCGCGCCTCGATCGAGCTGAAGGGCAAGGAGCTCGGCATCGACCTGTCCGAGCACCCCGAGGTCGTCACCCGCGTGACCGCCCGGGTCAAGGACCTGGAGGCGCGCGGCTACACCTTCGAGGCCGCCGACGCATCCTTCGAGCTGCTGCTGCTCGAGGAGGTCGAGGGCGCGCGGCCGTCGTACTTCGACGTCGAGTCGTGGCGCGTCATCACCGAGACGCTCACCCACGCGCGGCCGGGTGAGGACGCGGTCTCCGAGGCCACGGTCAAGCTCCGGGCCGCCGGCGTGCGCTACGTCGTCACCGGCGAGGGCAACGGCCCGGTGAACGCGCTCGACCAGGCGCTGCGGACGGCGATCGTGCAGGCCTACCCGGCGATCGCGAAGTTCGAGCTCATCGACTTCAAGGTGCGCATCCTCGACCAGGGGCACGGCACGGACGCGATCACGCGCGTGCTCATCGAGACCAGCGACGGGGAGTCGTCGTGGGTCACGGTCGGGGTGGGCGCCAACCTGATCGAGGCGTCGTGGGGGGCTCTGGTCGACGGGCTGACCTACGGGCTGGTGCGCCACCACGTCGAGTGATCAGGCGACGACGCGTCTGACCAGGTCGGCCCAGCCGGCCGTGACCCGTTCCATCGAGACGCGCTCGCGGTCGACCTGCTCGCGCAGGACGATGATCTCCAGGGGCGCCACCAGCGCGGTCGCCAGGTAGCCCAGGTCGCCCTGGACGCCGAGCTGGCCGAGCAGGTAGCGCACGTGCATCGTCGTGAACGACAGCGCGGCGAAGCTGCGCGCCCCGGGATTGCCGGCAGCCTGGATCAGCTCCGCGTGCCTGATGTTGAGCAGCATGCGGGACTCGCCGAACGCGAGCAGCCGGTCGAGCGGCTCGGCGCCAGGGCCGAGCGGGGGAGGTCCGCCCATGACCGCGGCCTGCCACTCGGTCTCGGAATGGTTGAGCAGGGCACCCATCAGCCCCTCGCGACTGCCGAAGCGCCGGAAGACGGTCCCCTTGCCGACGCCCGCCCGCGCCGCCAGCTGGTCCATGGTCACGCCGCGCACGCCGTGCTCCTCCACGAGGCAGAGGGCAGCCTCCATCAGCGCCTCGCGGTTGCGGGCCGCATCACGTCGTTCGGGCGGGGGAGACGTGAGCAGGGGGAGCGGCTTCGACATCGCCGGTCACTCTAGGGCGGGTCGCCGACCGCGGTCCCGGAAAAACTTCACCCGGTCCGGGAATGAATGCGGACCACGGTCCGTTTCGACCCACATGACTGACACCCGCGTCCTCGTCCTCGTCGGCTCCCTCCGCGCCGACTCGCACAACCGCAAGATCGCCGAGGCGATCCGCGCCCAGGCTCCGGCCGGCGTCACCGTCGACATCGCCGAGGGCCTCGGCGAGCTCCCGTTCTACAACGAGGACCTCGACGGCGACAGCGCCCCGCAGGCCGTCGTCCGCCTCCGCGAGCAGGTCGCCGCCGCCGACCGCCTCCTCGTCATCACGCCGGAGTACAACGGCACCATGCCGGCCGTGCTCAACAACGCGATCGACTGGGCGTCCCGCCCGTTCGGCGAGGGCGCCATCAAGGACAAGCCCCTCGCGGTGGTCGGCACGGCGGTCGGCCAGTACGGCGGCCAGTGGGCCCACGAGGACACCCGCAAGTCGGCGCGCATCGCCGGTGCGGCGGTCGTCGAGGACGTCGTCCTGTCCCACGCCTACGCCTGGGGCGCCGACCCGTCGGCCGACGCCGAGACCGTCGAGAAGTTCGTCGCCGCGGTGAGCGAGCTGGCGTCGTACGACATCGAGACCGCGGCTGCCTGAGCCGGGTAGGTTGCTCGTGTGGCAGACCTGCACGAGCTCAGCGCCCTCGAGCAGGGAGCACTCCTCCGGTCGGGGAAGATCAGCTCGGTCGAGCTGACCGACCACTACCTGGACCGCATCGAACGCGCCGATCACGACTTCGTGGCCGGCGCGTTCGCGCGTCTCGACCCCGACCTGGCGCGCGCCCGGGCCCGTGAGGTCGCTGCAGTCGGACCGGTCGGGGAGGGTGCATCGCCGCTGGCGGGCGTGCCGACCGCGATCAAGGACCTCAACCTGACCGCGGGCGTGCCGACGGAGTTCGGCTCGCCGGCCTTCCGCGGCTTCGTGCCCGAGGTCTCCGACGCCGTGACGCTGGCGATGGAGGCGGCCGGGCTGGTGAGCGTGGGCAAGACGAGCACCCCGGAGTTCGGCTCGCCCTGCTACACCGAGCCCGAGGGCAGGCCCCCCGCGGTGACGCCCTGGGACACCAGCCGGATGGCGGGCGGCTCCTCCGGCGGCGCGGCGGCCGCGGTCGCCGCGGGCCTGGTGCCGGTGGCGCAGGGCTCCGACGGCGGCGGCTCGATCCGGATCCCCGCGTCGTGCTGCGGGCTGGTCGGTCTGAAGCCGACGCGCGGCCGGATCAGCGGCTTCCCGATGTACGGCGACCCCATCGGGCTCTCGACCAGCGGCTCCCTCGCGCGCACGGTCGCCGACGCGGCGGCGCTGCTCGACGTGCTGGCCGGTCGGCGGGTGAGCGACCCCTCGTGGGCGCCCGAGCCGTCCGGCACGTTCCTCGAGGCGACCCGACGCGATCCCGGCCGGTTGCGGATCGCGCGGTTCGTCCAGCCGGTGATCGCCGACGTCGAGGTCGACCCGGCCTGTCGGCAGGCCTACGACGACGCCTCCCACCTGCTCGCCGACCTCGGGCACGTGATCGAGGACGTGCCGGTGCCGCTGCCGCCGGACGCTGTCGGCACCTTCGAGATCTGCTGGGCCGTGCTCACCGCCCAGTCCGTGACGCCGCTGTCCGCCGACCAACGGGTGCTGCTGCGCCCGCTGACGCAGTGGCTGGGCGAGCGGGGCGCGGCCGTCAGTGCGCCGGACTTCGGGCTGGCCATCGGGGCGCTGCGGCGCTACGCCGCCGACGCCCTCGTCGGGCTGGCGCCGTACGACGCCGTGCTGACGCCGACGCTGGCCACGCCGCCGCTCCCGGTCGGTGCGATCCGCGACGACGAGGACCCGGCGGCGGACTTCGAGGCGCAGAAGCGCTTCACGCCGTGGACGTCGGCGTGGAACGTCACCGGCATGCCGGCGATCTCCCTGCCGCTCCACTGGACGTCCGAGGGACTGCCTGTCGGGGTGATGCTGGCCGCCCGTCCGGCCGACGAGGAGACCCTCCTCTCGCTCGCCGCCCAGGTCGAGGCTGCCAGCTCCTGGCACGACAGGCGGCCACCCCTGTGGTGATCCGGCGGGCCTTCGTGGTGTCATGTCCGGCGTGAGTCCCCCGCTCCGGGTCCGCGTCGTCGTGGCCGACGCCGACGACACCGCCCGTGCCGCCATCGTCGCCGCCCTCGAGGCCAACGACTGCGAGGTGTGCGGGCAGTCGGGCTCGGCCGACGAGGCCGTCGACATCGCGATCGCCGAGCGTCCCGACGTCGTGCTGATCGACGTCGACCTGCCGGGCCACGGCATGACCGCGGCCCGCGAGCTCGCGCGGCGGCTGCCCAACGCGGCGCTGGTGATGTGGGCCGCCTCCGCCGACGACGACGACCTCTTCGACTCCCTGCGCGCCGGCGCGTCCGGCTACCTGCTGAAGACCACCGACCCCAGCCGGCTCGGCGACGCGCTGCGCGGCGTGCTCAACGGCGAGGCGGCGATCCCGCGCCACCTCGTGCGCCGGATGGCGGAGGAGTTCCGCTCACCCGCGCTGCCGCGCTACGTGCAGACCTCGCCGGGCGCGTCGAAGCTCACGGCGCGCGAGTGGCAGGTGATGGAGCTGCTGGGCTCGGGCCTCACGACCGACCAGGTCGCGCGACGGCTCTTCCTGTCCCGCTCGACCGTTCGCGTCCACGTGTCGTCGGCGCTGAAGAAGCTCCGGGTGACCGATCGGGACGCCGCCTTCGCGATCCTGCGCGGCGAGGTCGAGCCCGGCTGACCGCGGGCTCCTCACGTCCGGCGTGATGCTCACCCCCCACCAGGTGAGCACCACGCGGGCCGTTTGAGGGTTTGTCCGGGAGGACTCTCCAAGGCTAGGCACCCTCGCCGCGGGCGCGGAAGGGGCGCGGGACCGCTGCCCGTTCAAACGACTAAGCGCGCTACCTGAACCAGCCGGGCGCCTGGTCGCGGAACCGGTCGCGGTCGAGCGTGCCGGCGCCGGCGGGGACGACCGCCAGCAGGGGGACCCCGGCGACCCGGGGGAGGTCCTGCAGGTTGCAGACCTCGGCCAGGCCGGGCGACTCGGGCCACGACCCGATGACCAGGCCGGAGGCGTCGAAGGAGGCGGCCCGCAGGGCGTGCAACGTCAGCTCGGTGTGGTTGAGGGTGCCCAGGCCCGCCGAGCAGACCACCACGACCTCCAGGCGCACGTCGGCCGGCTTCACGGCGCGCAGGGCGGACAGCAGGTCGAGCAGCGTGCCGCCGTCGGCGTCGAGCCGCACCAGCAGGCCGCCCGCACCCTCGACGACCACCGTGCCGTGGTGCTCGCAGAGCGCGACCAGGCGGTCGGCGTACTCCTCGACGCGGGGGATCGCCACGCCCTGGCGGCGCGCCGCGGTGTCGGGGGCCAGGGGGTCGTCGAGGGAGGTCCACTCCTGGGTCGGCACGCCCGTCAGCCGGGCCACCGTGTCGGCGTCCCGGTCGTCGTCGACGATCCCGGTCTGCACGGGCTTGACGACCACGACGTCCACGGACGTCGCGGCGAGTGCCGCGGTCGCGATGGTCTTGCCCACGCCGGTGTTGGTGCCGGTCACCACGACGATGCGGCGGGTCACGAGTGGGCCGCCACGATCCGGAGCAGCGCCGCGACGGCGCGGGCCCAGTCGTCCTGCTCGATGCCGGCGCTGGCGGTCACCCGCAGCCGCGAGACGCCGTCGGGCACGGAGGGCGGGCGGAAGCAGCCGACCCGGATGCCCTCGGCGAGGGCGTCGGCCTGGGCGGCCACCGCGGCCTGCGGCGAGGGCATCGGGATCGAGAGCACCGCGCCCGCAGGGGGTACGACGCCGAGCGCGCTCGCGAGCGAGGCCACCCGGTCGTGCACGACCGCCGGCAGGTCCGGCCGGGCACGCACCACCCGGAGCGCGGCCAGTGCAGCAGCCGTCGGTGCCGGTGCGAGGGCGGTGTCGAAGATGAACGGCCGGGCCCGGTTGACCAGGTGCTCGCGCAGGGCGACGGGGCCGAGCACGGCGCCGCCCTGGCTGCCGAGCGACTTGGACAGCGTCGCGGTGACGACGACGTTGGGATGGCCGGCCAGGCCGGTCGTGGCGACCAGGCCCGGTCCGTGCACGCCGAGTCCGTGCGCCTCGTCGACCACGAGGAGGGCGCCGTGCTCGGCGCAGGCCTCGGCGAGGTCGACCAGCGGAGCGGCGTCGCCGAGGACGGAGTAGACCGACTCGGCGAGCACGAGGGTGCGGGTCCCCCGGGTCTCGTGACGGTCGCCGGGGCGACCTCCTCGACCAGCGACCGTTTCCTCCAGGGCAGCTCTCACGGAGTCGACGTCGCTGTGCGGCACCACGGTCAGCCGCGCACGCGAGAGCCGTGCCGCGTCGACCAGCGAGGCGTGGATGTGCGCGTCGGAGACGATGTGCGCGGTCCGGTCGGCGAGCGCCGTGACGACCGCGAGGTTGGCGGCGTAGCCAGAGGAGAACACGAGCGCGGACTCCTGGCCCAGGTAGTGGGCGAGCTCCTGCTCCAGCTCGGCGTGCACGTCGAGGGTGCCGGTCACCAGCCGTGAGGCGCCCGCGCCACCGCCCCAGGTGAGCGCGGCATCGGCCGCGGCCCGCCGTACGTCCGGGTGGCCGGACAGGCCCAGGTAGTCGTTGCCCGCGAGGTCGATCGTCGGGTCGTCGGCCGCCCGGGGGCGGAGCCGACGGGTGAGCCCGGCCTCCTCGCGCTGCGCGGCCTGCTCGGCCAGCCAGTCCTTCCACGTCATTGCGAGGCCACCGCCGCCGTGATCCCGTGGACGAGGCGGTCCAGCTCGGCGTCGCCGATGACGTACGGCGGCATGGTGTAGATCAGGTCGCGGAAGGGCCGCAGCCACACGCCCGCCCCGAGTGCGGCGTCGGTGGCGGCGACCACGTCGACGGGGTGGTCGAGCTGCACGACCCCGACCGCGCCGATCGTGCGCACGTCGCGGACACCGGGACGCCGGCGCAGGGGTGCGAGCCCGCCGGTCAGGGCTGCGTTGATGCGGGCGACGTCGCGTCGCCACTCGCCGGCGAGCAACAGGTCGATGGACGCCGATGCCACGGCACAGGCCAGGGGGTTGCCCATGAACGTCGGCCCGTGCATGACCACGCCCGACTCCGAGCCGGAGATGCCGCGCGCGACGGCGTCGGTGGTGACCACCGCGGCGAGGGAGACGTAGCCGCCGGTCAGCGCCTTGCCGAGGCAGAGGATGTCGGGCGTGACCAGCTCGGAGACGAACAGGTGGCCCGTGCGCCCGAAGCCGGTCGCGATCTCGTCGAACACCAGGACCAGGCCGTGCTCGTCGGCGACCTCGCGGAACACCTCCAGGCAGGCGGCGGGGTAGGGGTGCATGCCGCCGGCGCCCTGGAGCAGCGGCTCGACGATGATGCCGGCCAGCTCCGGAGCGTGGCGCTCCGCCACCGCGCGGAAGGCGGCTGCCCACGCGGCGACCTCGGCGTCGCCCGCGTCGTGGCGCGGCGGCTGCGGCCCGAAGACCTGCTCGGGCAGCAGCCCGGCCCACATCGTGTGCATCCCGCCCACGGGATCGGTCACCGACATGCAGTCGAAGGTGTCGCCGTGGTAGCCGCCGAGGACGGTGAGCATCCGGGTGCGCTCGGGGCGACCGACGCCGCGCTGGTACTGCACCACCATCTTCATCGCGACCTCGACCGAGACCGAGCCCGAGTCGGCCAGGAACACCCGCTCCAGGGCGTCCGGTGTGAGCTCGACCAGCCGCCGGCCCAGCTCGACGGCCGGGGCATGGGTCAGGCCGCCGAACATCACGTGGCTGAACCGGCCGACCTGGTCGACGACCGCACGGTCGAGGGCCGGGTGCCCGTAGCCGTGGATGGCGGCCCACCACGACGACATGCCGTCGACCACCCGCGTGCCGTCGCCGAGCGTCAGCTCGCAACCGTCCGCACCCGTGACCAGCCGCACCGGGGTCGGCTCGGTCATCGACGTGTAGGGGTGCCAGAGGTGCTCGCGGTCGAAGGCGAGGGTCTCGAGCGGGCCGCGGACGGCCACCTCGGCCACTGGATGTCCCGTGCTCATGCCGGCTACGCGTTCGCGGGGACCTCGGTGCCCGCTCCGCGCCGGCGGATCGACGGGTTGCGCTCGGTGCCCTCGGCGGTGTCGGAGGCGGTGGAGCAACCCCCACCGCAGCCGTCCCCGCAGCCGCCGGCGGAGCCGCACGTCGCGGCGGTGACCGCGCCGACCCGGTGGGCCTTCGCGTCCTGGTGGGCGGCGAGGATCTCCTCGAACGCCGTCTCCTCCATGCCGAGGATGACGAACCCGTTGTCGCGGAGCATCTCGAGGTCGGTCAGCGCGTCCTGACCCTCGGAGGTGAGGTAGTCGCCGAGGAAGATCGAGTTGGCGACGTGCAGCGCGGTGGCCTGCATCGAGCGCAGGTGCATCTCGCGGCCGCCCGCGATCCGGACCTCCTTGTCGGGGCACACGATCCGCGCCGCCGCCAGGATCTTCACGCAGCGGATCGGCGAGAGCTCCCAGGTGTTCTCGTAGGGCGTGCCGTCGAAGGGCATGAGGAAGTTGACCGGGATCGAGTCGGCGTCGAGCTCCCGGAGGGCGAAGAGCGCCTCGACGAGCTGCTCGTCGGTCTCGCCGAGGCCGGCGATGAGGCCCGAGCAGGGGGAGAGGCCGGCCGTCTTGGCCCTGCCGATCGTCTCGACCCGGTCGTCGTAGGTGTGGGTCTGGACGATGTTGTCGTGGTGGGACTCGGCGGTGTTGATGTTGTGGTTGTAGGCGTCGACGCCGGCCGCCTTGAGCCGTTCGGCCTGGCCGTCCTTGAGCAGGCCGAGGCAGGCGCAGACCTCCACGCCGTCGTACTCGTCCTTGAGGGCCTCGGTCATCTCGACGACCTTGTCGATGTCGCGGTCGGAGGGACCGCGGCCCGAGGACACCATGCACACCCGGGTCGCGCCGCCCCGCAGCCCGGCTCCGGCCTGGGCGAGCGTGTCCTCCTTGGAGAGCCACGAGTACTTGAGGATCGGCGCCTGGGAGCCGAGGGCCTGGCTGCAGTAGTTGCAGTTCTCCGGGCACAGGCCGGACTTGAGGTTGACCAGGTAGTTGACCTTGACCGTGTTGCCGAAGTGAGCGCGGCGCAGCCGGCCCGCCGCGGCGACGACCGCCATCAGCTCGGAGTCGTCGGCGCGGAGCACGGCGAGAGCGTCCTCGGGCGTCGCGGCACCCCCGTCGAGGATGCGGGTCGCCAGGTCGTCGAAGGCGGTGCTCATGGGTCTCCTCAGGCATAGGTGAACACTGTTCAGGTTAGGGTGGCGCGCATGGGTGCGTCAAAGACGTCCACGTCACAGCCCGTACGGCGCCGCCGTGCTGACGTGGTCGCCCGCGCGATCGACGTGCTCGACGAGCACGGGCTCGCCGACTGGTCGATGCGACGACTTGCCGCGGACCTCGGGGTCCAACCGAGCGCGCTCTACCACCACTTCGCCGGCAAGGACGAGCTGCTCGCCGCGATGGCCGACGAGCTGCTCGAGCGCGGGCGGCGGCCCGTCGAGATCGTCACCTGGGAGTCCGAGCTCAGGCTGGTCTGCGTCGAGCTGCGCGACGCGATGCGCTCCCACCGCGACGCCGCCGAGCTGATCGCCGGTGTGCACGCGCGCGGCGAGGGCGCGCAGGAGCCGGTGCGCAGGATGGCGGCCGCCCTGGCGCGCGCCGGGGCCGACGACGACCTGGCGCGGGTCGGCGCCGGGCTGGTGCTGCACTTCGCCTTCGCCCACGTGGGCGACGACGACGCCGACTTCGCGCTCGGCCTCGAGATCGTCCTCGACGGCCTCACCGCGCGGCTCGTACGTTAGGCACGTGGACGACATGTCGATGAAGCCGGTGACGGTGGTGCTCTTCGGTGCGACGGGCGACCTGGCCCGGCGCAAGCTGCTCCCCGGGCTGCTCCACCTCTTCGAGAGTGGCCTGCTCAAGGACCTCCAGGTCGTCGGCACGTCGCTCGACGAGCACACGACCGAGTCGTTCGTGGAGCTCGCGCACGACGCGGTGAAGGAGTTCGCCGGCGACGACGGCGACATGGATGCGTGGCCGGAGTTCTCCAAGCGCCTGCACTGGGCACCCGGCAAGGAGGGCCCCGCCGGGTTGCGCGCGGCCGTCGAGAAGGCCGAGACCGAGTGGCACGGCGACAACGTGCGGCTGCACTACCTCAGCGTCCCGCCCAAGGCGGCCCTCGCGGTGGTGAAGACGCTCGAGGAGGCCCATCTGGCCAAGGGTGCGCGGATCATCATGGAGAAGCCGTTCGGCGTCGACCTGGCGACCGCCAAGGACCTCAACGACAAGCTCCACAAGGTCTTCGACGAGTCGCAGATCTACCGGATCGACCACTTCCTCGGCAAGGAGGCGGCCCAGAACATCCTCGCCTTCCGCTTCGGCAACGGGCTGTTCGAGCCGATCTGGCACCGCAACCACATCGACCACGTCCAGATCGACGTGCCCGAGGAGCTCGGGATCGATCAGCGCGCCGCCTTCTACGAGTCCACCGGTGCCTACAAGGACATGGTGGTGACCCACCTGTTCCAGGTGCTCGCCTTCATCGCCCTCGAGCCGCCGACCTCCCTGTCGCCCGACGCGATCCGCGAGGAGAAGAACAAGGTCTTCCGCTCGCTGCTGCCGATCGACCCGTCCAACGTGGTGCGCGGGCAGTACCAGGGCTACCGCGACATCGAGGGCGTCGCGCACGACTCCGAGACCGAGACCTTCATCGCCCTGAAGTGCTTCATCGACAACTGGCGCTGGGCAGGCGTGCCGTTCTTCCTCCGCACCGGCAAGCGGATGGCCGAGGGCGCGCGGATCATCTCGATCGCCTTCAAGGAGCCGCCGCGCTCGATGTTCCCGAAGCACTCCGGCGTCGGCGACCACGGCCCCGACCACCTGACCTTCGACCTGGCCGACCGCGCCAAGATGTCGCTGTCCTTCTACGGCAAGCGACCCGGACCGGGGATGCGGCTCGACAAGCTCTCCATGCAGTTCGCGATGCAGGACACCGACTGGGCCGGCTCGGTCCTCGAGGCCTACGAGCGGCTGATCTACGACGCCGCTCGTGGCGACCAGACGCTCTTCTCGGCCGCCGAGGGCATCGAGCGCCTGTGGGAGGTCTCCACCCCGCTGCTGGACAACCCGCCCGTCGTGCGGCCCTACCGGCAGGGGAGCTGGGGACCCAACCAGATCCACCAGCTCATCGCGCCCTACGCGTGGCGGCTGCCGTTCGAGCGGCAGTGGCGCGACCCGAACCTCAACGGCTAGGAGCCGCTCAGGCAGGGACGGGCGCGCGACGCAGCTCGTAGTCGTCCAGGGGGAAGCGCGCCGCCTCGCGGTGGGCGCTGATGGTCGAGGTCGGCCGGAGCAGCACGGCCTCGCCGTGCTGGTTGAAGTAGTAGCTGCGCGCGGTTGCGCAGCTGCCGGCGTTGAAGACGGAGTTGCCCAGGAGCGCCGTCATCCGGTCGAGGAAGTCCTGGTTGGCCTCCTCCGTCACCTCGAACACGTCCGCGCCCTCTGCCTGCATCGCGCCGATCAGCCGCTCCATGTGGGCCATCTGGGTCTCGATGGTGGTGAAGTAGGACAGGCCCGAGTAGGAGTAGGGACTGTTGAGGGACAAGAAGTTGGGGAACTTCGGCACCGAGATGCCCTCGTAGGCGCAGAACCGGTTGTCGCGCCACCACTGCCCGAGGTCGCGGCCCTCGCGTCCGACCACCTGGATCGCCGGGAAGTTCGCGTCCCAGAGGTTGAAGCCGGTGGCGAGCACGAGCACGTCGAGGTCGGCGCGGCGGCCGTCGGTGGTGACGATGCCGGCGGCGTCGACATGGTCGATCGTCGTGGTCTCGAGGTCGACGTGGGGTCGGGTGAGCGTCGGGTAGTAGGTGTTGGAGAAGGTCGGCCGCTTGCAGCCGAAGTCGTAGTCGGGCGTCAGCTTCGCCCGCAGCTCCGGGTCCTTGACCTGGCGCCGGAGGTGCCGCTCGCAGGCGGCCTTGCCGATGGCGTTGGCCCAGGGCAGGTTCCGGTAGTGCAGCACGCCCGCGACCATCATCACCTCGAGGATCGAGGTGCCGACCAGCCGCGTGGCGCGCTGGGTCAGCGGCACCTTCGCGAACGCCGCGCGCACCGGCCCGGGGACCTTGCCGTCGATCTTCGGACTCACGTAGATCGGCGTGCGCTGGTAGACCGTCAGGTGCTCGGCCACCTTCGCGAGCTTCGGGATGAGCTGTACGGCGGTCGCGCCCGTCCCGATGATCCCGACCCGCCTGCCCCGCAGCTCCACGTCGTCGCGCCAGGCGGTCGTGTGGACGACCTCGCCGGCGAACCCGTCGATCCCCGCGATGTCGGGCATCTTCGGCTGGGAGAGGAAGCCGGTCGCCGTCAGCAGGAACCGCCCGCGCACCTCGGTGCCGTCGACCATCGTCACGACCCAGACGGATGCCTCCTCGTCCCAGCGCGCACCCGTCGCCACAGCGCCGAAGCGCATGTGGCGACGGATGTCGTACTTGTCGGCGACGTGGCTCGCATAGGCCTTCAGCTCCGCGCCGGGTGCGAAGAGCCTCGACCAGTGCGGGTTCGGCTCGAAGGAGTAGGAGTACGTCGACGACGGGATGTCGACGGCCAGGCCCGGATAGCGGTTGACGTGCCAGGTGCCGCCCAGGTCGTCCTCGCGCTCGAGGACCACCAGGTCGTCGTACCCCATCCGGCGCAGCTGGATCGCTGCGCCCATGCCGCCGAAACCGGCGCCGACGATGACCGCGTCGTGGACGTGACTCATGCGGGCCAGGTTAGTGGCTCGCGCCGAGCTCCTCCTCCTCCACCGCAGCCTCCTCGCTGACGGCGTCGATGTGGCCCTGGGCCGCCTCGGGGGAGAGGCGTGCGGCGTAGGCGATCAGGTAGATGGCGATCGAGAACACGAAGATCAACCCGACCGACGTCTCGAAGTTCAGCCACCCGAGGTTGCCCTTGCGCGGCTCCTCCGGGAAGTTGCCGAGGTAGGACAGCAGCGTGATGCCGCCCAGCCAGGGGAGCAACCAGGCCGCGCCGGACGGGAAGTCGAGGTCGGGGAGCTTGACCTGGCCGGTGAGCACGAAGATGCCCAGCAGCGCAAAGCCGATGAGGACCGAGACCATCAGCTTCCACACGATGTCCCAGCCCGACCAGTAGATGATCAGGTTGGAGCCGAAGAACGCCAGCACCGGGATGAGGTGCCCACCGGGGAGGCGGAACGGTCGCTCGGCGTCCGGCACCTGCTTGCGCAGCGCGGCGAACACCAACGGGCCCGACGCGAAGGAGAGCACGGTCGCCGACGTGATGAACCCGACCAGCTGCTGCCAGCTCGGGAAGGGCAGGAAGACGATCAGCCCGATGACGAAGGCGAGCACCAGGCTGACCAGGGGCACGCCGCGGTCCGTGGTGCTGGCGAGCTTCTGCGGGGCGTTGCCGTTCTTGGCCGCCGCGTAGGAGATCCGCGCCGTGATCGTCGTGTAGATCAGTCCGGTGTCACCGGGGGAGACGATCGCGTCGACGTAGAGCAGCACCGCGAGCCAGCCGAGGCTCAGGAGCGTCGCGACGGCCGCGAGCGGACCGAAGTCGTTGGCGAAGGTCAGGTTGGCCCAGCCGCCGGACTTGTCGAGGATGCTCGGGTCGAGGGCTCCGATGAAGGCGACCTGCAGCGCGATGTAGAGGACGCCGGTGATGAGCACCGACCCGATGACCGCGAGGGGCACGTTGCGGCGGGGGTTGTCGGTCTCGCCGGCCAGCTCGATGCCCTGCCGGAAGCCGAGGTAGGAGAACACGATCCCCGAGGTCGCGACCGCGGTGAAGATGCCGTGCACGCCGTTGGGCTTGAAGCCGTGGTCGGTGAAGTTGCCGGCGTGGAAGGCGGTGAAGATGAAGGCGCCGATGACCAGCACGATCATCGCGAGCTTCCACCAGACCAGCACGTTGTTGATCCGCGCGAACCAGCGCACGCCGAAGTAGTTGACCGCGACGAAGATCGCCATCAGCACCACGGCGCTGCCGTAGCCCAGCGTCGTCAGGGTGTGCACCGGCTCGCCGTCGACGATGTGCTCGTGGGTGAAGGGCGCGTACTTCGTGCCGTACTGGAGCGCCGCCTCGACCTCGATGGGGGCCGTCGTGGCGACGGCGACCCAGGTGATCCAGGCCGTGGTGTAGCTCGCGAACGACCCGAAGGACATGTGCGGGTAGCGCACGACGCCTCCGGACAGCGGGTACATCGTGCCGAGCTCGGCGTAGACCAGTGCGATCAGCAGGATCAGCACGCCGCCGAGGGCCCACGAGATGATCGCGGCCGGTCCGGCCTCGACCGATGCGTTCAGCGCTCCGAAGAGCCAGCCCGATCCGATGATCGAGCCGACGCTCGCGAAGAGAAGGCCCACGACGCCGACGTGTCGTTTGAGGTTGTTGTCGGAGTGGGGCACTTCCCGGGATGGTGCTTCTTCAGTCGTCGCCATGACGGCTCCTCTCGTCCGACGGACGTCGGTACCCGAGGGGGCGACGGATAACCGGGGCCGATAGCGGGATCGGTCGAACCGATCGCGGAATGTGACCTGCGACCCTCGCACCGCCACTCAAAGTCTATAAAGTTAGTCGAGTTAGAAAGGTTTGGGGGAAACCTTCCAGGACGTCGATCGCAAGGGACACGATGATCGAGATCTCCGGACTCACCAAGGACTATGCCGCGACGCGCGTGCTCGACGATATCGACCTGACCGTGGACGCCGGCCGGATCGCCGCCGTGGTGGGGCCCAGCGGCGCGGGCAAGAGCACGCTGGCACGCTGCGTGAACCTGCTCGAGCGACCCACGAGCGGCAGTGTCGTCGTGAGCGGACAGGAGCTGACCGCGCTGTCCGGGAAGCGGCTGCGGCACGCGCGCCAGCAGATAGGGACGGTCTTCCAGTCGGCGAACCTGCTGCGTCGCCTCACCGCCGCGCAGAACGTGGCCCTGCCGATGCGCCACCAAGGACTGCCCGACGCCGAGGTCCGGCGACGGGTGGGGGACCTGCTGGAGCGCGTCGGGATGCTCCACCGGGCCAACCACTACCCGTCGCAGCTGTCCGGAGGACAGCGGCAGCGGGTGGGGATCGCCCGAGGCCTGGCGCTGCAGCCCTCGGTGCTGCTCTCGGACGAGGCCACCTCCGGTCTCGACCCCGACGCCACCCGGGCGATCCTCGACCTCCTGCGTGAGCTGCGCGACGACCTCGGCGTGACGATCCTGGTGATCACCCACGAGATGGACGTCGTCCGCGGCATCGCGGACCAGGTCGCCCAGCTGGACCACGGCCGGATCGTGGAGGAGGGCGCGGTCGCCGACGTCGTACGACGCAGCGACTCGCCGCTCTCGCGGGCCCTCCTGCCGATGCCGCCGGCGTCGGCGGTCGACGGGCGGCGGCTCTGGACGCTGCGCTACCGCGACGCGGTCTCGCCGGTGTGGCTGAGCCGGGCCGCCCAAGACCTGGGTGAGGTCGCGGTCCTCGCCGCGCTCGTCGAGGACTCCGGTGCGGCCTCCGTCGGACGCCTGACCGTGGGGCTCGACCCGCGACTGGAGGAGCGCCGCGTGGTCGAGGTCCTGGCGACGTACGGCGTCGCGGCGGAGCCGGTGACCGCCCTGCACGCGGTCGCCGGCGACCGGACGGAGTCCGCCGCGTGACCCCTCTGCTCTCGACGCCGTGGCCGGACGTCGACGACCTGCTGCTGCCCGCGGTCGGCGAGACGATCCGCATGGTCCTGCTGGTGATGACGGTCGTGGTGCTGCTCGGCGGACCGCTCGGCCTGCTCATCTTCAACACCTCACCTCTCGGACTGACGCCCCACCGCGTGGTCAACGTCTCCATCAGCTGGGTCGCCAACCTGGGCCGGTCGCTGCCGTTCCTGGTGCTGATGGCTGCCGTCATCCCGGTCACCAAGCTGGTCTTCTCGACCACGATCGGCTTCAAGGCCGCCCTGATCCCGATGTCGATCGCGGGTGTCGCGTTCTTCGCCCGGCTCACCGAGTCGGCGGTGCGCGAGGTGCCCCGCGACCTGCTCGACGTCGGGCTCGCCACCGGAGCGACCCGCTGGCAGATCGTGCGCGGGATCCAGCTCCGGGAGGCCCTCCCCGGTCTCGCCGCAGGTCTGACCCTCAACGTCATCGCGATGGTCGAGTACTCCGCCATCGCGGGTGCCATCGGCGCGGGTGGCATCGGCTACCTCGCCGTCAACAACGGCTACCGCCGCTTCGACGACCACGTGATGGTCGCCTGCATCGTCGTGCTCGTCGCGATGGTCCAGGCCATCCAGTTCAGCGGCGACCGACTCGTCCGCGCTCTCACCCACTGATCCCCCGAGCTCCCCAGATCCACGAAGGAAAGGCACGAGCATGTCCACCACCCACCAGCCCGACCAACAGGCAGGCGGCCAGCACCGCGCGCCGGACGACCGCGACGACATCGACCTCGGACGCGGTCCGGGCCGCTGGCTGGTCCCGTTCGGGGTCGTCGTCATCGTGCTCGCGGTCGCTGTCGGACTGTGGCTGAAGTACGGCGGAGGCGCCGATGCCGAAGCCGTCGACGGCAGCCACTTCAGCAACAACTTCAAGATCGCGTACCAGGCCTCCAGCGCGAGCGAGCAGGCCTTCCTGGAGTACCTCGACAAGGAGATCGCCCCCGACCACGGGGTGACGATCGAGCCGGTCGGCATCGAGGACGGCAACCAGCTCGACCAGGCCACCGCCGACGGCGACTACATCGCCAACATCTACCAGCACAGCCACTGGCTGCAGCAGGTCACGGACTCGACCGGCATGAGGCTGACGGCGCTCGGCCCGGTCTTCCAGTGGTCCTACTCGATGTACTCGTCGAAGTACGACTCGATCGACGACCTGCCGCAGGGCGCCGACATCGCGCTGCTCAACGACCCCGCCAACACCGCGCAGGCGCTCTGGATCCTCGAACGGGCGGGCAAGCTGACCTTCAAGGACGGCGTGAACCCGTGGGAGGCCACCGAGGCCGACATCGCCGACAACATCGGCGGCTACACGTTCACCTCCATGGAGTACGGCGCGGGTCCGCGCACGCTCGACTCCGTCGACGCGGTCATCGACTACAACATGTCCTTCGTCGACGCCGGGACTCCTGAGGAGGACCGCATCTACGAGCCCGACGCACCCAAGGAGTTCGCCGGCCAGCTCGTCGTCGGCAGTGCGTACGTCGACGACCCCCAGGTCGAGAAGCTGAAGGAGATCTTCTTCGACCCCCGCGTCCAGGACTACCTGGCCGACAACGACGACCCCAACCTCACCGGGCAGCTCGCGCCGGTGTCCGACGAGTGAACGACCGAAGGAGAACCCTCATGACCGTCCAGACCCCTCCCGCCACCACCACCGCAGCCACGGAGGTCGTCCGCCCCGGCACGCCCGCGTGGACCGCCCTCCTGGAGCGCATCGCCGCTGGGGCGGGCGAGCGCGAGCGCGACCGTGTCGCCCCGCACGAGGTCATCGGCTGGATCAAGGAAGCCGGCCTCGGCCGGCTCCGCATCCCGGTCGAGGACGGCGGCGCCGGCCTCACTCTGCCGCAGTTCTTCGCCGCCCTCATCGACCTCGCCGAGGCCGACTCCAACGCCGCGCACATCCTGCGCACGCACTACTGGTTCGTCGAGCAGCACCTGCAGAGCATCGACGACCCGTCGTTCCGCGCCCGCCTCGCGCTCGCGGTGGACAACCGGCTGGTCGGCAACGGCTTCAGCGAGCAGAGCAGGAAGCCGGTAGGGCTCTACTTCGACACGGCGTTCACGCCGGAGCCCGACGGCGGCTACCGGCTCAACGGCACGAAGTTCTACTCCACCGGCAGCATCTACTCCGACTACACCCAGATCTGGGCGGCTGCTCCGGACGATCGCATCGCGGGCGCGGTGATCCCCGTCGACCGCGAGGGCGTCACGATCCTCGACGACTGGGACGGGTTCGGTCAGCGGCTCACCGGCACCGGCACGACCCAGCTCGACGACGTACGCGTGGAGGCGGGGGAGTTCTTCGACCTCGGCGAGCCCGACGGCGAACCGGTGCCCGGCTACCAGGGCGCGTTCCTGCAGCTCTACCTCCAGGCCGTCACGGCCGGGGTCCTGCGCAGCGTGCGCAACGACGCGGTCGCCCTGGTGAAGCGCCGGGCGCGCAGCTACAGCCACGCCAACGCGCCGCAGGCGCCGACCGAGGACCCGCAGGTGCTGCAGGTGATCGGCGAGATCTCGGCCGACGCGTTCGCGGCGGAGGCGATCGTGCTGCGGGCGGCCGAGGCGCTCCAGGTGGCGGCCGACTCGGTCGTGGACGGCGTGCCGACGGCAGAGGCGGCCGAGGCCGCCCAGCTGGCCGCCGCCCAGGCCAAGGTCGCGGTCGACCGGTTCTCCTACGCGACGGCCGCGAAGCTGTTCGACGTCGGCGGCACGTCGGCCACCCAGGCGGCGTACAACCTGGACCGCCACTGGCGCAACGTGCGCACGATCTCCACCCACAACCCGACGTTCCTCAAGGCGACCGCCATCGGCGCCAACGTCGTCGACGGCGTGGCCTTCCCGGCCAACGCCTACTTCTGAGCGGGGGACGGACATGTCATCGGTCGGACTCCTCTTCGTCGGCGCCGTGCTCTTCGTCAACGGCCTGCTGTTCCTCGGCAAGGTCGACCCCAAGAGCGCGGGTGTGTTCAACCTGTTCGTGGGCGGCCTCCAGACGGCGATCCCGTTCTGGCTGATCAGCCACGCCACCACGCCGGACCAGATCCTCAGCGCCGCCGGGATCTTCCTCTTCGGGTTCACCTACCTCTACGTCGGCATCGGCAACCTCAAGGGGTACGACGCCAGCGGGCTCGGGTGGTACTCCCTCTGGGTCGCCGTGGTCGCCGCCGGTTTCGGGGTGGTCAACATCGTGCGGTTCGACGACACCCCGTCGGGCCTGCTCTGGCTGCAGTGGTCGGTGCTCTGGTCGGTCTTCTGGGTCGTCCTCGCCCTCGGGGTCGCCCGTCTCACCGCGGCCGCGGGCTGGCTCACGCTGATCCAGGCGTTCACGACGTGCACCGTGCCCGGCTTCGTGATCCTCCTCGGTGAGTGGGACCGGGTCACCTCCGGCGAGGTCGCCGCCAGCGCCTTCCTGGGTCTGGTCGCCTTCGCCGCGGTCGCTGCCCGCAAGCCCGCACCCGCGCCCACCGCGACCTCCGCTCCGGCGGAGGTGCGGGTGCCCGTGTCGGCCTGACGTCACCGCACCGTCACCAGGCCCGGCACCGTGCGGGCATGAAACGCGCCTCGATGGTGCGCCAAATGGCGCATCTGGTGCCTCGGGTGGCCCTAGCGTCGGACCATGACGCAGTCGCAGTCGACGCAGACGATGAAGCCGGGCTGGTACCGGTGCTCCGACCTGGTGAACACCATCGGCTTCTGGGACGGCCAGAAGTGGACGGGCGAGTACCAGGCCTACTTCCCGACACCGCCGACCACCGTCAGCACCATCGCGTGGGGTGTCTTCTGGGGGATGGTGCTCTTCCTCGTGATCCCGGGGCTGTTGCTGTTCCTCGTCGCGGGGCTCGGCACCGTCGCGATCAGGTCGTGAGGCTGGTCGCGACCTCGAGCAGGCGCGCGCACTCCTCGACCAAGCGCGCTCGGAGCGGCGCGCCGCGCTCGGCGAAGGCGCGCTGGGCGGCGACGTACTCCTGCTTGCCGTCAGGCGTCTCGATGCGGATGGGGTCGAGGCCGAGGTCGGCGAGGTCGTACGGCGCGGCCCTCATGTCGACCACCCGGATGTCCCACGCGAGCTCGAAGCAGTCGGCCACGAGGTCGGAGGAGACCATCGGCCAGAGCCGGAAGGCGTGCTTGTAGAGGTCCATGCCGGCGTGCAGGCACGCCGGCTGCTCGTACGACGACCGGTCGTCGCGGCCGGGGGAGAGGGTGTTGAGCGGGCGCGCCGGCGTGGTGAAGAAGCGGTAGGCGTCGAAGTGCGAGCAGGCGATGCGGTGGCCCTCGACCACGGCGTCGGTGCCGGCGGGCCCGAGGCGCAGCGGCCACGCGGCGTGGCGGGTCTCGTCGCCGGAGAGCCGGTAGACCATCGCCCACTCGTGGAGGCCGAAGCAGCCGAAGCTGCCGGCGCGCCGCGCGGTCGCACTGAGCAGCCGGTGCAGCGCCTCGACAAGGGGCCGCTGCGACGCGACGTGCTCCGGGGTCACGTCGGGATCGACACCGAAGCCGGGTGTCCATCGACGCAGCTGCGCCGGCCGGAACGAGTAGTAGGTGAAGAGGAAGTCGAAGACCGGGTGCTGGAGACCTGCGGCGCGCCGCGCGAGGTGCGGCGCGACGTAGCGGTCGATGCGCTCCTCGTGCGCAGCCGCGGCGGCCGCCCATGCCTCCTGCGGCAGCGCGTCGACGGTCGAGCTCTCCATGGGCAGCAAGCGTAGGTGGAGATCGGCGCGGAGCCCGCACTCAAGTCGCCCTCAAGTGGCACCCAAGCGGTGGGCGGGAGCGTGGGCACACCGACCCCCACCGAAAGGTTCCACCCGTGAACACCCGAGCCCTGCGTGCCGCCGCACTCACCACCGTGCCGGCGGCCCTCGTTGCGGCGCTGCTCGTGTCCCCGCCCGCCACCGCCCAGGCAGCCGCCAAGGCGAACCTGAAGGTCACGAAGGCGACGGTCGACAAGACCACGGTCGTCGAGGGCGACGAGCTCACCGTCACGCACACCGTCCAGAACCGCGGCCGCCGCAAGGCCGGTGCGAGCACCACCCGCGTCTACCTGACCACCGACGTCGCCGGGAGCCTCGCCGAGCGCAGGGCGAGCCACACCGACCCGCGCTCGTCCGTCACCGACCTGCGCCTCGACGGCGCGGCGAGCATCAAGTCGCTCGCCCCCGGCGCCAAGCGCACGAGCCGGTCGATCACCTTCACCGTCCCGGTGGGCCTGCCCGCCGGCGACTACAAGGTCCTGGTGTGTGCCGACGACCACGGCAAGGTCAAGGAGTCCGACGAGGGCGACAACTGCACCGCGGCGACCAAGCCCGTCACGATCACCGAGGTGCCGGGCAGCGAGGACCTCTCGCTCCAGACCTTCGCCGACACCTTCTCCTGGCCCGACGACGAGAGCTCGGCGCTGCAATTCGTCAAGATCTTCTGCAAGAGCACCTACCCGGTGAAGAGCTACTCGCTCACCACCGCGCTCAAGAGCACCCAGGCGTTCCTGGAGGACAAGGCGCCAGGTGGCATCGAGCAGCTTCGCTCCTCCGGTCTCGTCGACACTGCGGAGGAGGCGCAGAACACGGCGGCAGCGGCCGTCACCGGAGGCTCTCCGGGCCTCGCGCTCGCCGCCTTGCTCGAGGCCTACCGGCTGCAGCCCAGCCGCGGGACACACCTCGTGAACGCGGCCGCCATCGCGACGTCGGTCGGCCTCCCCAACCAGGCCCTCGCCTTCCTCGACGCGGCGGTCGGGAAGGACTTCCTCCGCACGCCCCTGGGCATCCCGCACGAGGCCACGGCCGCCGTGGTCCGCGGTCAGGCCCTCGTCATGACCGGCCGGCTGGACGCGGCGGAACGACTCTTCACGAGCGCCAAGCAGCTCGCCCCGATCCTCTCGGAGGCTGACGCGGGACTGGCCACCGTCGCGGCGTGCAAGGGCAAGGACGCGATCGCGGCGCGTTACATCCGACGCAGCCGGCAGCGCTCCGACGAGGAGGTGCCGAAGACTCCGCCGACGGAGGAGCCGGTACGGCCCGACCCCGAGATCGACATCACTCGGGGCGAGGAGGTCCCACTGCGCCAGCTTCCTCTCGCCCAGACCCCGTCGCAGGGGGTGGACATGTACGAGGTCTACGACGGCATCGCGCAGGGGTTCTTCGGCGAGATCGACGCCAACAACAAGGAGTACGACCGGATCCGCCAGCACCTGCGCGACACCGACGACGCCCGCACGCCTGCGGAGATCGACCGTCGCGAGGGGCTGCTCACCCTGCTCTACCGCGCCGGTGAGGAGGGTGAGGTCGAGACGGCCTACGACGCGCTGGTCAAGCAGATCGACAAGCTGGTCGAGCACAACGAGGAGTTCTTCGGAGGCGGCACGGGCGAGGCGCCGTACACCTACGGCACGCTCCAGGACCGGGCGTTCGCCACGTGCGAGGGCTCGCAGGACCCGAACTGCTTCGACAAGGAGATCCACCGCACCTGCGTGCCGGCACTCACCTCCGCCCACAACGAGTGGGTGTCGCTGATGCGGCAGGCGCAGACCAAGGCCAACACCTACTTCCGGCTGCTGTCGAAGCGGATGACCGGGGTGGCGGCCAACCTCCTCGACGAGGAGGCCCAGCGGCTGGGGCTCGTCCAGGTCGAGGCCCTCGAACGCAGCACCTATGCGTTCCTGGTCCAGCAGGGGCAGCACTGGACCCTCAACGAGAAGGTCCACCGTGACCACTGCGTCGACGACCTTCCGCCGGAGATCCTCAACCCGCCCGCGGACGTCACCGCAGCCTCGCCCGGGCTCTGCGAGGGCCCGCTCAAGGCGATCAAGGTGAAGGCCACTCTGGGACCGACGTCGCTCAGCGTGAACTGCGAGAAGATCGAGCAGGGGTTCTCGCAGGAGATCATCCCGCTCCTTCACGTCTTCGTCGACGTCAAGTTCGACTTCCGTACTGGCAACGTGTCGGTCTGGGCCGGCGTCAAGGGCGGCGGAAAGCTGCCCGGCGGTATCGCCGACGCCAGCTTCAAGTCAGGCATCTACGTGAAGGTCGACCAGCGGGGCGACCTCGTCGACACCGGATGGCGTGTGGGCCCGACGGCCAACGTGGCGGGTGGCAAGTTCGGCGCCTTCAAGGACGAGATCGACCTTTCGTTCACATCCAGCCTGACGCCCGGCTACTGATCCCGGCCAGGCACCCGCACCGCGCACCCGGTGGCCGTCCAGCGATGGATAGGCTCACCGGGTGCGCATCGCGAGATTTTCGGCCAACAGGGGAGACGGAGCGGGCGAGCCGGCGTACGGCATCGTCACCGGCGACCTCGACCAGTACGGCCAGCCCGCTGACGACGCGGTGATCGTCGAGCTCGCCGGCGACCCGCTCTACGTCGGCATCAAGCTCCTCGAGCGCGAGCACCGGCTCGCCGACGTCAAGCTGCTCGCGCCGGTGCTGCCGCGCAGCAAGGTGGTCGGCGTCGGCAAGAACTACGCCCGCCACGCGGCCGAGATGGGCGGCGACCAGCCCACGGAGCCGCTGCTCTTCCTCAAGCCCAACACCAGCGTGATCGGCCCGGGCGACGCGATCCTCTACCCGCGCCAGTCCGAGCACCTGAGCTACGAGGGCGAGGTCGCGGTGGTGATCGGCAGGATCTGCCGCGACGTGCCGCCCGAGCTCGCGACCGACGTGATCTTCGGCTACACGATCGCCAACGACGTGACGGCACGGGACCTGCAGAAGAGCGACAACCAGTGGGCGCGCGCCAAGGGCATGGACACCTTCTGCCCGCTCGGCCCCTGGATCGAGAACGACCTCGACCCGCAGGCCTTCGCCGACGGGCGCCGGCTGCAGACGTTCGTCAACGGTGACGTCGTGCAGGACGGCACGACGGCCGACATGACCTGGCAGATCCCCGACCTGATCGCCTACATCTCCGCGGCGATGACCCTGCTGCCCGGTGACGTGATCCTCACCGGCACGCCCGAGGGCGTCGGTGCGATGGACGTCGGCGACGAGGTCGAGGTGTTCGTGGAGGGCCTCGGCGCCCTCACCAACACCGTGGCCCGGCGCTGACCGGACCGGCCCAGCAGACCCGACCAGAACAGACTGAGAGAGACACCGTGACCGACGCCCCCGTCGACAGCCGCCCCGTCCGGGTGCGGATGGCTCCTTCCCCGACCGGCAGCCCGCACGTCGGCCTGGTGCGCACAGCGCTCTACAACTGGGCCTTCGCGCGCCACCACGGCGGCACCTTCGTCTTTCGCATCGAGGACACCGACACGGCGCGCAACACCCAGGAGTCCTACGACTCGATCATCGAGCTGATGCGCTGGCTCGGCCTCGACTGGGACGAGGGCCCCGAGGTCGGCGGGCCGCACGCGCCGTACCGCCAGAGCGAGCGCGGCGACCTCTACGCCGACGCCCTCGACAAGCTGAGGGCGTCGTCCTACACCTACGACTGCTACTGCACCAACGACGAGGTCGAGGCGCGCCGCAAGGCGTCGGGCTCCAAGGTGATGGGGTACGACGGCTTCTGCCGCGACCTCAGCGACGACCAGGTCGCGGCGTTCGTCGCCGAGGACCGCAGGCCGGTCGTGCGGTTCCGGATGCCCGACGGCACGATCACGTGGGACGACCTGGTGCGCGGCGAGATCAGCTTCGAGAGCGAGCACGTCCCCGACTACGCCCTGTGCCGCGCCAACGGTGACCCGCTCTACACGCTGGTCAACCCGATCGATGACGCCCTGATGGAGATCACGCACGTCCTGCGCGGGGAGGACCTGCTGTCCTCGACGCCGCGCCAGGTCGCGCTCTACGACGCGCTGATCGAGCTCGGCATCACCGACTTCACCCCGCGCTTCGGCCACCTGCCCTACGTGATGGGGGAGGGCAACAAGAAGCTGTCGAAGCGCGACCCGCAGGCGCACGCGCTGGCCTACCGCGACAACGGCTTCCTGCCCGAGGGGCTGCTCAACTACCTGGCGCTGCTGGGATGGGCGATCGCCGCCGACCGCGACGTCTTCTCGCTCACGGAGATGGTCGACGCGTTCGACATCAAGGACGTCAACGCCAACCCGGCCCGTTTCGACCTGAAGAAGTGCGAGGCCATCAACGCCGCCCACATGCGCCTGCTCACGGTGGAGGACATGACCCATCGTGCGCTGCCGTTCCTCAAGGCCGCCGGCGTCGTCGGCGACCCGGTGCACGACGCCGACGCCCAGCTGCTCGAGCTGGCGATGCCGCTCGTCGCAGAGCGCATCAACAAGCTGACCGAGGCGCCCGGCATGCTCGGGTTCCTCTTCGTCGACGAGGAGGCCTTCGCCCTCGACCCGACCGACGCGGAGAAGCTCCTCGACGCGGCGGGGCTCGACGTCGTGCGCGCAGCACACGACGCGCTCGTCGACCTGCACCCGTGGTCGACCGAGGCCATCCAGGCGGCTCTCCAGGCCGCGTTGGTCGACGGGCTCGGGCTCAAGCCGCGCAACGCGTTCGGTCCGGTGCGGGTGGCGGTGTCGGGGCGACGGGTCTCCCCGCCGCTCTTCGAGTCGATGGAGCTCCTCGGCCGCGACCGCAGCATCGGGCGGCTGCGACGTGCCCTCGGCTGACGTCGTCGGTGGCGGTGCCGGTGCCGGTGCCGGTGCCGGCATGCCGCTGCGCTATCCCGCGCTGCACCGGCTGGGCCGGGCGAGCTGGCCGCGCACCCTGCTCGGCGTGCTGGTGGCGGTCGTCGTCGTGCTCGCGATCGTGCCGACGCTCCTCGCGGGCGTCTACGCCGGCCTCGGCGAGCCGTTCGGCGATGCCGACTTCGACCCGTTGACCCCTGCCGGGCTGACGATCGTCAGTCTGACGTGGGCCGCTGCGATCCCGACGGTCCTGCTCGTCACCCACCTCGTGCAGGAGGTGAGGGGCAGCTGGGCCCTGTCGGTGGTGGCGGCGATCCGC
Source organism: Nocardioides candidus (assembly GCF_041321175.1). Lineage (NCBI taxonomy): Bacteria > Bacillati > Actinomycetota > Actinomycetes > Propionibacteriales > Nocardioidaceae > Nocardioides > Nocardioides candidus. The sequence goes on from NZ_JBGGWC010000001.1 coordinate 1,743,463, forward strand.
TGGCGCTGGTTGGTGACGTGCATCGGGTTGTCGGTGGTCGCGATCCTCGCGGCGGTCCTGGTGGCTGCGGTGCTGCCGGACCGGGGTGGGGTGACCCTCGACGACTCCGTCAACGACCTCACCGGCAAGTCGTTGGCCTTCGCGGTCATCATCGTGTTCCTCGTCCCGTTGCAGTCGGCGGGGGAGGAGTTCGCCTTCCGCGGCTACCTGACGCAGAGCCTGGGCGGCGTGCTGCACGGCCGCATCGGCACGGCGGTCGCGGTCGCCGTACCGGCGGTGGCGTTCGCGCTCGCCCACGGGGCCCAGGACCCCCCGGTCTTCGTCGACCGGCTGACCTTCGGGCTCGTCGCGGGTGTGCTGGTCGTGCTGACCGGGGGCCTCGAGGCGGGCATCGCGATGCACGTGGTCAACAACTGGGCATCCTTCGGGCTCACCCTGCTGTTCGGCGACCTGACGGGAGCGGTCACGCCCGACATCAGCACCTGGTGGCTGCTGCCGGGGACCCTCGTCCAGAACCTCGGCTACCTCGCCCTGGTGCTCTGGATGCACCGCCGGACGGGCCTGCGAGCAACCGTCGAGCCGGGCGTTTTGGAGCGCCCGCGACCCCGCGTGTAAGGTTTCCCGTCGGCTCCCGAGCCGCATCGCACGCGGTGCAGCAAGGGGTCGAAACAGTGGTCTATGGTGTAATTGGCAGCACGACTGGTTCTGGTCCAGTTAGTCTAGGTTCGAGTCCTAGTAGACCAGCGAGAGCTCATCCGAGCGGCTCCGAAACGGCCGAGATTTGGCCGGTCCGGACGCAGATCGCTAGAGTTCTCTCTCGTTGGAAGGCCGCAAGGCCGGACAGCAGTTGCCCCCGTCGTCTAGCGGCCTAGGACGTCGCCCTCTCACGGCGGTAACGCCGGTTCAAATCCGGTCGGGGGTACAGATGAGGCCCGGATCTCCCTGAGATCCGGGCCTCACTCGTTCTCCACGTCCGTGAGCGATGCATCCTTTCGGCGGATGCGCCGCGGTGGTGCCGGGACGATCATGGCTCCATGAGCCGCGGACGACCGCAGCGAGTCCTCTTCGGTGGATCGATCGCGGCCGTGGCACTCGCGTTCCCGGCGGTCTCGGACCACGGCGCCGCGGCCGGGGAGGTCAGTGCGCGGCCCACCTTCCACGCGATGACCTGCCCGGACGACACGTTCCCGGCCGACCGCGACGTCGACTGCGGCTACGTCGTCGTGCCGGAGGACAGGCACGACCCGGACGGGCGGACGATCCGCGTGGCCGCCGCGGTCGTGCACGCGACCGCGCCCGACCCGGGCGAGCCGATCGTCTTCCTCGACGGGGGGCCGAGCTTCGGCGCGATCTCCGACTTCGCGCTCGGTGCCTACTTCGCGGACTGGCCGGCGGCCGAGGAGCACGACCTGGTCCTCGTCGACACCCGTGGCACCGGGATCTCCCGACCGCGGCTGGGTTGTCGTGAGCTCGACCGGGCGAACGTGCTGGCGTTCTACGCCGGCAGGTTCGCCAACGACGAGGCGCCGCGGATCTTCGGGCACGCCCTCGACCGGTGCTGGCAGCGCTACACCGACCGCGGCATCGACCTCGCCGCCTACAACTCGCGGGAGAGCGCCGACGACCTGGAGAGCCTGCGCAACGCGCTCGGCTACCCGCAGTGGAACCTGCTCGCGGCGTCGGCGGACGGCACCGTCGGACTCACCTACCTCCGGCGGTTCCCCGACGGGATCCGCAGCGTCATCGTCGACTCCGGGATGGCGCCCAACGCGGAGTGGGGCCTGGACTACCTCGTCGGCTCGGTGGAGGTCCTCGACCGGGTGTTCGCCGGCTGCCACGCCGATGCGCAGTGCCGGGCGAGGTACCCGCACGTCCGGCGGCTTTTCGAGGCCAAGGCGCGACAGCTCAACCGCGACCCGGCCCTCGTCACCGTGCCCCGCATGCGACCCGAGCCGGTCACCCTCCTCATCGACGGAGCGAGCATCTACACCGATGCGATCTCGTTCATCTACCCCGGCGACAGTGGTCACGTGGGTCACCTGCAGGGCGTCCTCCACTATGCCTGGAGGGCTGCGCACGGCCACCTCTGGCGGATGTACCGCCGCCTCCTGGGCACCGGCCCGATCACCAACTCCCACGACAACGACTTCGTCGCGCAGGGCAAGACCGAGTCCTACGTCTGCCGCGACTACGTCAGCTTCATCACCCATGCCGACCGGGTGGCGGCGGCGCGGGCGGCCCAGGCGTTCGGGCCGCGCATCCTGCGTCACGGCTTCGATCTCGCCCGGGGCTACGGCGATCCCCGATCGCCGGCCGGGTGCCGGCACTGGCCGGTGGGTCGCGCAGGACACCGCCAGCACGAGCTCGTCGAGAGCGACGTCCCGGCGCTGGTGCTCAGCAACCGCTTCGACATCGGGACGCCGCCACGGATGGTCCGGCCGATGCTGCCCGGCCTGAGCAACAGCACGTACGTCGTCCTGCCGGCTGCGGCGCACCTCTCCCTCGCGAGCTACACCAACGGCAGTAACTGCGCGCGGGCGATCGCGACCGAGTTCCTCGACGATCCCTCGGCGAGCCCGGACACCTCGTGCCTCGCCGGCCTGCCGCGGGTCGACTTCACGCCGGTCCGCCAGCAGCGCGGCTGTGGCGGCTGCGTCAGGTCGCCTTGGGCTTGGAGGTCCGTGCCTTCGACGGCGGTTTGGCCGCGCTGACCTTCTTGGCGGCTGTCGCGACCTCGCTCTGACGCACGCGGGCCGCGCGGGTCTTCGGGGGAGTGGGGTCGGTGCCGACGAGCGTGAAGATCGGTGCGGTGACGTTCTCCAGCGCGGTGACCGCCTCGGCGTGCCGCTCGGCGAGCTTCGCGACGACGGCCGCGAGGTCGGCCTGGGCGTCGGCGAGCGTGGCGACGGTGTCCGCGAGCTCGCGCTGGCGCACGATGAAGTCCTGGAGCGGCTGTGCGGTGGCGCCCGCGATGCCGGTGATCGCGCCGGCCATGCTCGCGACGGCCCCGGCCAGGTCACCGACCTGCCGGACCAGCTCGTCGGGCTGGGTGACGCCGGTGACCGCTGCGCTGGTCACCGTGCGGAGCGTGTCGGCCGCCAGCTTGACGGCCACCTGCTGCGACCGGATCAGCAGCTCGATCGGGTTGTCCACCATGGGCTCAGGGTGGCAGACGCGCACCCGGGTATGCGGGACATCGCGTCGCATGCGCGCTTCGGCACGCCGCCGACCGGCCGCGACGGCGATGTCCGATTTCCGCGAGAAGATGTCGGTGTCGTCGTACAGGATGAAGTCATGAGCACACTCCCCGTCGCGATCCCCGGCATGGACACCGAGTCCTGCTACGCCGCGGTGAAGTCGCGCGACCGTCGCTTCGACGGCGTCTTCTACATCGCAGTGCGCACGACCGGGATCTACTGCCGGCCGTCGTGCCCGGCGCGGACGCCCGCACTGCAGAACGTCTCCTTCCACCGCAGCGCCGCGGCCGCCCAGTCCGCCGGCTACCGCGCGTGCAAGCGGTGCCTGCCCGACGCGACGCCGGGCAGCCCCGACTGGGACGTCGCGGCGACGGTGGCAGGTCGGGCGATGCGGCTGATCGCCGACGGGGTGGTCGACCGGGAGGGCGTCGACGGGCTCGCGCGCCGCGTCGGCTACACGTCCCGCCACCTCTCGCGGGTCCTGACGGCCGAGCTCGGTGCCGGACCGCTCGCCCTCGCCCGGGCGCAACGCGCCCAGACCGCGCGGGTGCTCGTAGAGACCACCGACCTGTCCTTCGCCGACGTGGCCTTCGCGTCCGGGTTCGCGAGCGTGCGTCAGTTCAACGAGACGATCCGCGAGGTCTACGCCGCTACGCCGAGCGAGCTGCGCGGGCGGCGGGGCGGCGTCCGGACGCCGGGCGCGATCGAGCTGCGGCTCGCCGTACGCACCCCGTTCGCGGGCGCCGAGCTGCTGCGCTTCCTCGCGCTGCGGGCGGTCGAGGGTGTCGAGGTCGCGGGGGAGGGGTGGTACGCGCGGACGCTCGACCTCCCGCACGGACCGGGCACCGTCCGCGTGGAGCTGCGCGACGTCGTCGCCGAGGGCGAGACCGCCCTCGTCCCGGCCCGTTTCGTGCTGCACGACCTGCGCGACACGGCTGCGGCGGTCGCCCGGGTGCGGCGGCTGCTCGACGGTGACTGCGATCCCATCGCGGTGGCCGACCACTTCGCGGGCGACCCGCTGATCGGACCGCTGGTGCGGCTCCGCCCGGGTCTGCGGGTGCCGGGGCACGTGGCCGGCGCCGAGCTCGCGGTGCGGGCGGTGCTGGGGCAGCAGGTCAGCGTGGCCGGTGCCCGCACCGTCGCCGGCCGGCTGGTGACCGAGCACGGGCGACCGATCGAGACCGACATCCCTGGCCTGACGCACCTGTTCCCCGACGCGGCGACCGTCGCAGCTCTCGACCCCGAGCGGCTGCCGATGCCGCGGGCGCGCGGTCGGGCGCTCACGGGCCTGGCTGCGGCGGTCGCCGACGGCTCGGTCCCGCTCGACCGCGGACCGGAGCGGGCGGCCGTGCGAGCCGGCCTGCTCGCCCTGCCCGGCATCGGCCCGTGGACCGCCGACTACGTCGCGTTGCGGGTGCTCGGCGACCCCGACGTCTTCCTGCCGACCGACGTCGGCGTGCGCAACGCCCTCGCGGCGCTGGGCGCCCCCGACGCCGACCCGTCGACCTGGGCGCCGTGGCGCTCCTATGCCCTGCTACACCTGTGGACCTCACTGGAGGAGAAGTCATGACCTGGACCGTGATCGACTCACCGATCGGCGAGCTGCGGCTCGTGGAGCGCGACGGCGCCATCACGCAGATCGAGTTCACGCCCTTCCGCGACTCCGACGGCCGCCCGCGCGGCGTACGGTCCGACGACGACCCGCTGCTGCTCGAGGCGGCTCGCCAGCTGCGCGCCTACTTCGCCGGTGACCTCACCGACTTCGACCTCCCGCTCGCCCCCACCGGCAGTGCGTTCCAGCACGCGGTGTGGGAGCAGCTCACCAAGATCGGTTACGGCTCCACCGCGTCCTACGGCGAGATCGCCGCGCGCCTGGGCAAGACCAACGCCGCCTCCCGCGCCGTCGGGCTGGCCAACGGCGCCAACCCGATCCCGATCGTCATCCCGTGCCACCGCGTGATCGGTGCCGACGGGACGCTCACGGGTTATGCGGGTGGCATCCAGCGCAAGCAGCTGTTGTTGGACATCGAGCGTCAGGACGCGCTTTTCTGAGGCTGGCGCTGTGACAGTTTCACCGTCCGGACGGTGAAACTGTTGCTGGGACGCTGCAATTGCGTCGTCCCAGCGACAGTTTCGTCGTCCCAGCCCGGCCGTCACGAGCCGCGGCCGGCCCGTCAGGACGGCGGCGCGACGTACAGGCGCAGCTTGCGGCGCAGGTGGCCGTTGAGGGCGGCGCCGACGAGCTTGGACCCGGTGTAGGCGTGCACGGCGCCGGTGGTGAGGTCGACGACCGCGGGGCGGACCTCGGTCGCGAACTCGAGGCGCGGCTTGGCCGTGGCGGCGGCGACCGCCTCGGGCGTGACCTGGGTGGTGACGAGCACCGCGAACGCGCCGACCCCGCTCTGGAGGCCGAGCAGCGCACCGGTGCGCGCCCTGGCGTACGCCGAGACGTCGCGGCTGAAGCCCTCCACCTCCGCGGGCGTCACCTCCGGGAACTGCCCGACCGCCGTGACGAGGTGCAGGCGCGACATCGCGAGCGCGATGAAGTCCTTGCGCACGCCGACCAGCGCCTGCATCGGGCCGACCCGGTCGGGGCCGACCTCGCAGCCGTCGGCGGCCATCCGGTGGCCGGTGGCGTCGACGTACTCCTGGGGGCTCACTCCGCCGCAGCGCGGCGCAGCGACTCGGAGAGCCGCTCCGCGGCAGCGAGTACGGCGGGCGCGTGCATCCGGCCGGGTTGACGGGAGAGCCGCTCGAGGGGTCCGGAGACGGAGACGGCGGCGATGACCTTGCCGCCGGGGGAGCGGACGGGTGCCGAGACCGAGGCGACGCCCTGCTCGCGCTCACCGACGGACTGGGCCCATCCGCGGCGACGGATCGCGGACAGCTCGGCCGCGGAGAACGCGGCGTTCTGCAGGCCGCGGTGGATGCGGTCGGGGTCGTCCCAGGCGAGCAGCACCTGGGCGGCCGAGCCGGCGCGCATGGTGAGCTGCGATCCGACGGGGATGGTGTCGCGCAGGCCCGAGGGACGCTCGGCGGCGGCGACGCAGACGCGGTGGTCGCCCTGGCGTCGCCACAGCTGGGCGGACTCGCCGGTGATGTCGCGCAGCCGGGCGAGCACGGGGCCCGCCGTGGCGAGGAGCCGGTCCTCGCCGGCCGCCGCGGAGAGCTCCGCGAGGCGCGGGCCGAGCACGAACCGTCCCTGCATGTCGCGGGCGACGAGCCGGTGGTGCTCCAGCGCGACCGCCAGCCGGTGGGCCGTCGGACGCGCCAGTCCGGTGCCGGCGACCAGTCCGGCCAGGGTGGCGGGCCCGGACTCCAGGGCCGTGAGAACCAGGGCTGCCTTGTCCAGCACGCCCACGCCGCTCGAGTTGTCCATATGCCGATACTCTCATCTCAGATCATGGGATGCAAGCGTAGGCTGCATCACAGCGAGCCGTGAGGCCGACGAGATCCGTCGCCCCCGGTCGCCACGACGACGAGGACAAGGAGCGAGGTCATGGGTAGGACCCTGGCGGAGAAGGTGTGGGACGAGCACGTCGTCCGGTCAGTCGCAGGGGAGCCCGATCTCCTCTACATCGACCTCCACCTCATCCACGAGGTCACCAGCCCGCAGGCCTTCGACGGCCTGCGCCTCGCCGGCCGGAAGGTACGGCGGCCGGACCTGACCCTCGCGACCGAGGACCACAACGTCCCGACCCTCGACTGGGACAAGCCGATCGCCGACCCGGTGAGCAAGACCCAGGTCGACACCCTGCGCAAGAACGCCGCCGACTTCGGCGTGCGGCTGCACCCGCTCGGCGACGTCGAGCAGGGCATCGTGCACGTGGTCGGCCCGCAGCTCGGGCTCACCCAGCCGGGCATGACCATCGTCTGCGGTGACAGCCACACCAGCACCCATGGCGCGTTCGGCGCGATCGCCTTCGGCATCGGCACGTCCGAGGTCGAGCACGTGCTCGCGACCCAGACCCTGACGCAGGCGAAGCCGAAGACGATGGCGGTGACCGTCAACGGCAGCCTGCCCGACGGCGTCACTGCCAAGGACCTCGTCCTCACCCTGATCGCCCACACCGGCACCGGTGGCGGGCAGGGCTACATCGTGGAGTACCGCGGCCAGGCCATCGAGGAGCTCTCGATGGAGGGCCGCATGACGGTCTGCAACATGTCGATCGAATGGGGCGCGAAGGCCGGCATGATCGCGCCCGACCAGACCACCTTCGACTACATCGAGGGCAAGCCCGAGGCGCCGAAGGGCGCCGACTGGGACGCGGCGGTCGCGCACTGGAAGACGCTGGTCACCGACGCGGACGCGGAGTTCGACAAGGAGATCGTGCTCGACGCGACCACGATGACGCCGTTCGTCACGTGGGGCACCAACCCCGGCCAGGGCGTGCCGCTGGGTGCGTCGGTGCCGAGCCCTGACGACTTCGAGGAGGCCAACGACAAGGTCGCCACGGAGAAGGCGCTGGAGTACATGGGCCTCGAGGCCGGCACCCCGATGCGCGACATCAAGGTCGACACCGTCTTCGTCGGCTCCTGCACCAACGGCCGGATCGAGGACCTGCGCCTTGCGGCCGAGATCATCAAGGGTCGCAAGGTCGCCGACGGCACCCGCCTGCTGGTCGTGCCGGGCTCGGTGCGCGTGCGCAACCAGGCCATCGAGGAGGGTCTCGACCAGGTCTTCGTCGACGCCGGTGCGGAGTGGCGCGGTGCCGGCTGCTCGATGTGCCTCGGCATGAACCCCGACCAGCTCGCTCCCCAGGAGCGCAGCGCCTCGACCTCCAACCGCAACTTCGAGGGCCGGCAGGGCAAGGGCGGTCGCACGCACCTGGTGTCCGTGCCCGTGGCGGCCGCGACCGCCGTACGCGGCACGCTGTCCGCGCCCGCCGACCTCGCCCCGCTGGCCTGAAGGGAAGAACGATGGACAAGTTCACCACCCACACCGGCGTCGGCGTCCCGCTCAAGCGCAGCAACGTCGACACCGACCAGATCATCCCGGCCGTCTACCTCAAGCGGGTGACGCGCACCGGCTTCGAGGACGGGCTCTTCGCCGCGTGGCGCAGCGACCCGGACTTCGTCCTCAACCAGGACGCCTACAAGGCGGGCTCCGTGCTCGTCGCCGGCCCCGACTTCGGCACCGGCTCCTCGCGCGAGCACGCGGTGTGGGCGCTCCAGAACTACGGCTTCAAGGTCGTGCTCTCGGCGCGCTTCGCCGACATCTTCCGCGGCAACTCCGGAAAGGCCGGCCTGGTCGCCGGCCAGGTCGACGAGAAGGTGGTCCAGGCACTGTGGGACTACCTCGACGACAACCCGGGCGGTGAGATCACCGTCGACCTCGAGAGCCAGACCGTGAAGACGCCGGGCGGGGAGGTCGAGGACTCCTTCGACATCGACCCCTACACGAAGTGGCGGCTGCTCGAGGGCCTCGACGACATCGGCATCACCCTGGGCCACGACGCCGACATCACGGCGTTCGAGGCGACGCGGCCGAGCTTCAAGCCCGCCACGCAGCACGCGTGACCTAGACGACGGCCATCCGGCCGAAGGCGCTCCGGTGGAAGACCAGCGGGGCGCCTTCGCCGTTGCCGGCGCCGTGCTCGACGGCGTGGAGCAGCAGCAGCACGATCGTGTGGTCGCCGGCGTCGACCTCGCGGTACACGGAGCAGTCGAACCGCGCGACGCCCTCGTCGAGGGTGACGGCCCCGGCTTCGCTGACGGTCACCGGCACGCTGTCGAAACGGCGCTCGACCGGGCCGGCGAGCTGGCGGCACACCTCGCCGTGGTGCTCGGCGAGGACCGTCAGCCCGACCCGCTCGGCGCGGCGCAGGTCCGGCCAGGTCTTGGACGTGTTGGCCAGGGAGACCGACACGAGCGGCGGGTCGAGGCTCACGGACGTGAACGAGCTCGCCGCGAGCCCGACGAGCTCGCCATCGACCTCGGCCGCGACCGCGACGACGCCGCTGGGGAAGCTGCCGAACGCCTCGCGCAACCTCCGCGGGTCGAGGTCCTGGTTGGTGACGACGCCCGTGAGGGTCGCGCTGCGCCTGCTGATCACGACGCTGCCCGCCCCGTGCTCGCGAAGGGTACGGCGACGTTGTGGTGCCGCTGCGGACGCGGGTCCTTCCACAGTCCCCTCTCGGCGAGGATCGGGAGGACCCCCTCGCCGAACCAGTACGCGCCCTCGAGGTGCGGGTAGGCGGAGAGCACGAACTCCTCGATGCCGAGCGCGGCGTACTCCTGGATCCGGTCGGCGACCTCCTCGTGGCTGCCGACCAGCGCGGTGCCGGCGCCCCCGCGCACGAGCCCGATCCCTGCCCACACGTTGGGGTAGACCTCGAGGTTGTCGACGCTGCCGCCGTGCAGGGCCAGCATCCGCCGCTGCCCCTCGGACTCGCTGCGCCGCAGCCCCTCCTGCACCCGCTGGATGGCGTCGGCCGGGATCTGCGCGAGCAGGCGGTCCGCCTCCGTCCAGGCCGCGGTGGAGGTGTCGCGGGTGATGGTGTGGATCCGCAGCCCGAAGCGGATCGGCCGCTCGGGGTCGCGGCCCTCCTCCTCGGCCAGCCGGCGGATCCAGGCGATCTTCTCCGCCACTGCCTCGGGCGGTTCGCCCCAGGTCAGGTAGACGTCGGCGTGACGTGCGGCCACCCGGCCGGCGGCGGGCGACGACCCGCCGAAGTAGATGGCGGGCACCGGGTCCGGGACCTGGCCGAGCGACGCGCCGCGCAGGGAGAGGTGCTCGCCGTCGAAGTCGACGGTCTCCCCGGACCAGAGCCGGCGCACGACCTCGAGGAACTCGTCGCACCGCGCGTAGCGGCCGTCCTTGTCCAGGAAGTCGCCGTACATCTGCTGCTCGTGCGCCTCGCCGCCGGTGACGACGTTGAGCAGCAGCCGCCCGCCGGTGAGGTTCTGGAAGGTGCCGGCCATCTGGGCCGCCAGGAACGGCGCCACCAGGCCGGGGCGGAACGCGACGAGGAACTTCAGCCGGTCCGACGTGCGCGAGAGCATCGCGGTCGAGAGCCAGGCGTCCTCGCACCAGGCGCCGGTCGGCGTCAGCGCGGCCTCGAAGCCGTTGTCCTCGGCCGCACGCGCGACCTGGGTGAGGTAGGCGATGTCGCCGGGCCGGCCGGAGTATCCGGGCGCGAGGCCGTGCCCGCCGCCGACGACGTGCCTGCCGTCGCCGCCGTTGGTCGGGAGGAACCAGTGGAAGGTGAGGGTCATGGGAGGGTCCTTTCGCCTGCTACAGCTGTCCGTGGCGCGGGGGGAGGGTGCCGTCGATCGCGTAGCGGCCGAGGTGCTGGATCTTCCACGCGGCAGGGTCGTGCAGCGTGTGGGTGCGGGCGTTGCGCCAGTGGCGGTCGAGCACCAGGGAGGCGAGGGCCGACCGGGTGCCGCACACCTCGAAGAGACGGCTGCCGGCCTCGACCGACGCTGCGGTGGTGGCCGCGCGGGCGGCCGCGACCGCCAGGCTGGCGCGGCCGGCGGTCGACGCGTCGAGGTCGGTGTCGGCCTCGTCGATACGTCGGCCGGCCTCGGTGACCAGGGCCTCGGCCGCGCGCACCTGCACCTCCAGCTCGCCGAACGCGTGCACCACGAGCGGGTCGTCGGCGGCGCGGTCGACGCCCGCGTCGGGGTAGGGCCGGCTCTTCGTGGTGACGAATTCCGCGGCGTCGGCGAGCGCGGCCCGCGCGATGCCGGCGTCGATGGCCGCGTGCAGCAGCTGCGCGAACGCACCGAACGTCTGCGGCCGGTCGAAGGTCAGGTGGTACGGCGTGATGAGGTCCGAGCGCACCCGGACCCCGTCGAGCCGGACCGTGCCACTGGCGGTGGTGCGCTGGCCCACGCCGTCCCAGTCGTCGACGACGCTGACACCGGGCGCGGTGCGCTCGACCCAGGCCACGTGGAGCGGCCCCTCGTCGTCGAGGTGCGCGAGCACGGGGATCCAGTGGGCGAAGAGCGCACCGGTGCAGTAGCCCTTGGTGCCGTCGAGCACCCACTCGGCTGCGCGTGCGGATCCGCCGCCGACGCGAGGGCCGATCGGGCGCAGTGTCGTGGCGTGGTCGCGCACGTGCTTGCTGCCGATCTCCGACTGCGCGTTGCCGAACCGCGCACCGCGCAGCACGTCGTGGAAGAGGCGCTCCTTCTGCTGGGGCGTGCCCTGCTCGCGCAGCACGTTGACGTAGACGAAGTGGCTGTGCGGGATCTGCGCGACATTGGGGTCGCCGGCTGCGATGAGCCGCACGACCTCGGCCAGCGTCTCGACAGGGAGGTCGGCGCCGCCGTACTCCTTGGGCACGGTGACCGCGAGCAGGCCCGACGCGGACAGCTGCTCCACCTGCTCGACGGGGAGCACCCGGCCGCGGTCGCGCTCGGCCGCGCCCGCGGCGAACCGCGCGCCGAGCTCGCGCGCGACCTCGACCGCTCGGCGCGGTCCGAGCACCGGCACCGGCGCCGGGTCGCTCACCACCGGCTGCGCGAGCTCGTCGATCGGTGTGCGCAGCTCGGTCGATCGCAGCGCCGTCATCAGACCCGCTCCAGCTCGGCCGTCTCGAGCTCGCGGACGATGGGGAGGATCTCCCGGCCGAAGTACTCCACGTCCTCGAGGTAGTGGAGGAAGCCGAGCAGGAAGAGGCTGGTGCCGCGACGCTTGTACTCGAGCATCCGCGTCGCGATCTGCTCGGGCGTGCCGATCAGTCCGGTGCGGAAGCCGTCGTTGTACTGCACCAGGTCCGCGAACTCCGAGTCCTGCCACATGCCCTTGCCGTCGCCCGTGCTCTGGCCCGCCTGCTTGACGGCGCCACCGAAGCCCTCGACCGCCTCGCGGTCGGCCTTGTCGATGATCTCGCGCAGCACGTCGCGTGCCTCTGCCTCGGTGTCGCGGCCGATGAGGAAGCCGTTGACGCCGAACTTCACGCTGCGGCCGTGGACGGTGGCGACGTCGGTGACGTCGCGGATCTGCTCGCTGATGCCCTCGGGGGTGTTGCCGTTGGCGAAGTACCAGTCGGCCACCCGACCTCCCATGCCGCGCGCGTCGGTGGAGTTGCCGCCCATGAAGATCTCGGGGTGCGGCCGGTCCGGGGTGATGACGGGCTTCGGCTTCAGGTCGAAGTCGTGGAGCCGGTAGAAGTCGCCGTTGAGCTCGGCGTTGTCGTTGGTCCAGAGCTCGCGCACGTAGCGGATGAACTCCTCCGAGCGCCGGTACCGCTCGCCGTGCTCGAGCCACGGCTCGCCGAACTTCGTGAACTCGTCCTTGAACCAGCCACTGACGACGTTGATCGCGGCCCGGCCCTCGGACAGCTGGTCGGCCGTGGCGATCCACTTCGCGAGGACGCCGGGGTGCCACAGGCCCGGGTGGATGGCGGCGATGACCTTGAGCCGCTCGGTCGCCAGCAGCAGCGCGAGGCTGAAGGCCGTCGACTCGTGCTGGTAGGCCGCGCCGTAGGACGCGATGTAGCGCACCTGCGACAGCGCGTAGTCGAACCCGTTGTCCTCGGCGAGCCGGGCGAGCTTCTTGTTGTAGTCGTAGCCCCAGTCGGTGCGCTGCTCGATCTTGCTGACGACGAGGCCGCCGCTGACGTTCGGCACCCAGTAGGCGAACTGCAGGGGCTGGGACAGGTGCTGCTCGGCGGTCGGCGGGTCGACGGGTGGGCGGTGGCTCATCGGTGCTCCTCGGGTGCGGTCCGGCGCGTTGCTTGTTCTTTGTCTAGTAACTTACTAGAGTTTAGTTCCGACACAAGGAACGGATGGCAGGCGTCCCGGGGAGCGCGATCGGGGGGACCTGTCACCACTGGCAGAAGGTGGACCCATGCGGATCGAACAGCTCGAGTACCTCGCGGCAGTGACCAGGCACGGCTCGCTGCGGCGGGCGAGCGAGAGGCTCCACCTCTCCCAGCCGGCATTGAGCGAGTCGGTGACCAAGCTCGAGCGCGAGCTCAAGGTCACCCTCCTGGACCGGCGGCGCACCGGCGCCCGCATCAGCAGGGAGGGCCGCGAGCTGCTGCCCTACATGGAGGAGGTCCTCGCGGCCGTCGACCGGCTCCGCGCCGCGGCGGGCGACCAGCGCACGGACGGGCGCCTGATCCGGCTCGGCACCGTCCACGCCGGTACGGCGTCGCTGCTCGTCCCGGCCGTCCAGGCCTTCCAGACCTCGCGGCCCAACGCCACGGTCGAGGTCCTGACGATGCAGCAGGCCCAGATCGACGAGGGCCTGGCGGAGGGCAGCCTCGACCTCGGCCTGGTCAACGTGCTCGACGGCGACGACGCACCCGTCGGCCTGAAGGGCACCGAGCTGCTGCGCGGCCGGCCCGTCGCCGTACTGCCGGCGCAGCACGAGCTCGCCACGCGCGCACAGGTGAGCGTCGACGACCTGCGCGAGCAGAAGTTCGTGATGATGCGCTCGGGCTACCTGATGCACCGTTACGCGCACCGGGTGTTCGGCGCCGAGCTGCCGCGGGTGTGCCACAGCACCGACGGTGCGGAGATGGGCAAGGCTCTCGTGGCCGAGGGTCTCGGCGTCACCGTGCTGCCCGACTACAGCGTGCTCGACGATGCACTGCATCGCGCGGGCCTCGTCGTGGTCCGCCCCATCGCCGGTGATCGCACCACCGTCACGCTGGTCGTGCGGCACCGCGCCAACCTGCCGGTGTCGTTGCAGGTGCGCGAGCTGCACGCGGCTCTCGTCGCGCGGGCGGGGGAGTACCGCACGGTGCGGGCGTCCTGACGGCGTCGGGACAGTCCTGTCGGCGTCTCGCAAGAACACGTCGCTGATTGCGAAACCCGCGGCTGGGCGGGCAATTCGGCCGACGCGATCTCGGGCGCCGAGAGGACTCGAATATCGCTCGTGTGACGAAAGTGGCGAAAAATAGGCGAATTCGGTCATTCCCGGCGAAAAAAGACGCCGCATTCCCGGCGTGGTGATTGTGAGGTCGGCCACGAATGCCTAGCGTGCCGGGAAAGGAGTCGGGCGGGGGCCCGGCACACAGACGGCCCAAGGACTGCTCCGGCAGACCAGGCGGAAGGACAAGTAGTGAACAAGTCTCAGCTCATCGATGCACTGTCCGAGCGATTCGACGGCAACCGCAAGGCGGCCGCCCACGCTCTCGACTCCGTGCTCGACACGATCACCCGCCAGGTCGCCAAGGGCGAGAAGGTCGCCATCACCGGCTTCGGTTCGTTCGACAAGGCAGTGCGCAACGCGCGCTGGGTCCGCAACCCGCAGACCGGCGCGCGTGTGAAGACGAAGAAGAAGGCGGTGCCGAAGTTCACCGCCGGCGCCGACCTGAAGAACGTCATCTCCGGCGCGAAGAAGCTGCCGGCACTGCCGAAGCCGGCCAAGAAGGCCGCCGCTCCGGTGAAGGCGGCTGCCAAGAAGGCCGCTGCTCCGGCGAAGAAGGCCGCCGCTCCGGTGAAGGCCGCTGCCAAGAAGGCCGCTCCTGCCAAGAAGTCGGCACCCGCGAAGAAGGCGGCACCTGCCAAGAAGGCGGCTCCGGCGAAGAAGGCCGCTCCGGCCAAGAAGGCGCCCGCGAAGAAGGCTCCGGCGAAGAAGGCGCCCGCCAAGAAGGCTCCGGCCAAGAAGGCGCCCGCCAAGAAGGCTCCGGCCAAGAAGGCTCCGGCCAAGAAGGCGCCCGCCAAGAAGGCTCCGGCCAAGAAGGCCGCAGCCAAGAAGTAGCTCCTGCTCATCCCCGACGGGCCGTCCTCGACGAGGGCGGCCCGTCGTGCTTTTCCCTACAGGCCGGGGATATCGAGGACCGCGACGGCTGCACCCGTCGCTCCGCCGACCCCGAGACGCACCGCGGCCCGGAGGCTCTCGAGGTCGTCGACGTCATGGCGCAGACCCGGCAGCGGACCGAGGATCGGCCGCGCGCCGGAGGCCGCATGCGCGGCCGCGGAGTCGACGCCGAATCGCGGGTCGAACTCGTCGTGGGCCGCCGTGTAGAGGGTCGTGCCGGTGCCGTCCGCATCGGCGACGTACGCCGGCGGCCCGCCCGCGGACGCGAGGGCCGCCGCGAGGTCGTCGGCGCGCAGGGCTGGGAGGTCGGCGCAGAGCGCGACCGGCCGCAGCGCCGGCCAGCGCCGGCCCGCCTCCGCTGTGGCCTGGACCAGCGCCGGGTTGAGCCCCGTGCTGCCGTCGGGGCAGGCCTCGGCACCCAGCGCCTGGAGGGCGCGGGCGAACTCGGCGTCGTCGGTCGTCACGAGCACGCGTGCCACGCCCGGCGTCGCGAGGCAGGCAGTGACGGTGTCGACGGCGAAGGCCGTGGCCAGGGCAGTCCGTTGCTCCGGAGGTACGCCGACCAGACGTGTCTTGCCGACCCCCGGTGGCTTCACGGGGATCACGACGACGTGCTCTGTCCCTGCCGCGACCACGGTCCGATCCTGTCAGGTGTGCTTCCGGGTGGTGGAGGTCGGCTGCCGGTAGCCTGCCTCCGTGAGGGTGCGCAAGGTGCAGGAGAAGCGCAGTTGGGCCATCGCCGTCGCGGTGGCGATCATCAAGCCGACGTTGCTCCTGCTGACGAAGCAGAAGTGGGTCGGGGGAGAGCAGAACTTCCCCGCTGACGAGGGTTGCGTGGTGGTGGTCAACCACCTCTCGCACGTGGATCCGCTCACCACCGCACTGCTCTCCTACGACCACGGCCGGATCCCGCGGTTCCTCATCAAGTCCGGGCTGTTCAAGAACAAGGCGCTGGGCTTCTTCCTGAAGCAGGCCGGCCAGATCCCCGTCTACCGCGAGAGCGCGGGCGCCGCCGGCGCCTACGACGCCGCCGTCGCCGCGGTGCGGCACGGCCAGGCCGTCCTGATCTACCCCGAGGCGACGATCACGCGTGACCCCGACCTCTGGCCGATGCGGGGCAAGTCCGGCGCCGCGCGGATCGCGCTCGAGACCGGCTGCCCCGTCGTGCCGGTCGGGCAGTGGGGAGCGCAGGCCATCCTGCCGCCGTACACGAAGAGGCCCTTCCTCTTCCCCCGCAAGACGATCGTGGCCAGGATCGGTGCGCCGGTCGACCTGTCCGACCTCGCCGCGAAGCAGCCGCGCACCGCCGAGGTCGTCAACGAGGCCACCGATCGGATCATGGCCGCGATCACCCACCAGGTCGAGCTCATCCGCGAGGAGCACGCCCCGAAGGAGCGCTACGACATGCGGGTCCAGGGCGACCGCTTCAAGGACAGGAAGAAGGCCTCATGAGCAAGGTCGCCGTGCTGGGTGCGGGATCCTGGGGCACCGCCTTCTCGATGGTCCTCGCCGACGGCGGCAACGACGTCACGCTGTGGGCGCGTCGCGAGGAGGTCGCCGCGTCGATCAACGAGCGGCGCGAGAACTCCGACTACCTGCCCGGCCTCGAGCTGCCGCGCGGCGTCTCGGCCACCCACGACCCGGAGCGCGCTCTGGCGGGAGCCGACGTCGTCGTGCTCGCGGTGCCGTCGCAGTCGCTGCGCGACAACCTGCCGACCTTCGTGCCCTACCTGGAGCCCGGCTCCGTGCTGGTGTCGCTGATGAAGGGCATCGAGCTGGGGTCCCTGGAGCGGATGAGCGAGGTGATCGAGGAGGTCACCGACGTCGGACCGTCCCGCATCGCCGTCGTCAGCGGCCCCAACCTGGCGAAGGAGATCGCGCGCCGCGAGCCCGCCGCATCGGTGGTCGCGTGCGCCGACGAGGACGTCGCGACGATGCTGCAGAAGCGCTGCCACTCGCCGGCCTACCGGCCCTACACCAGCGTCGACGTGCTCGGCTGCGAGCTCGGTGGCGCCTACAAGAACGTCGTCGCCCTCTGCGTCGGCATGGCCGTGGGTCTCGGCTTCGGCGACAACACCACCGCCTCGCTCATCACCCGCGGCCTCGCGGAGACGGCACGGCTCGCGATGCGGCTGGGTGCCAACCCCCTCACCCTGATGGGTCTCGCCGGCCTCGGCGACCTCGTCGCCACCTGCTCGTCGCCGTTGTCGCGCAACCGCACGTTCGGCGAGAAGCTCGGCCACGGCATGACCGTCGAGGACATCTACGCCTCGACGCGACAGGTCGCCGAGGGGGCGAAGTCCTGCTCCTCGATCCGCGCCCTCGCCGAGAAGGCCGGCGTCGAGGCGCCGATCGCCGAGCACGTCGACGACGTCGTCGCGGGCCGGATGTCCACCTCCGACCTGATGAACGCCTTCATCAGCCGCGACACCAAAGCCGAGATCGACTAGCCGGCCGGCGCCGTGCCCTCGAGCGCCTGAGCCAGGTCGGCCCACAGGTCGTCGACGTCCTCGATCCCGACCGACAGCCGCACCAAGCCGTCGGGGATGGTCGCGGCCTCGGCCTTCCAGCGCCGCCGTCGCTCGAGGGTCGACTCCACCCCGCCGAGGGAGGTGGCGTGCACCCAGAGGCGTACGCCGGCGGACAGCAGGTCGGCCGCCGGACCGCCGCCGCGCAGGACCGGCGCGACGATCGCGCCGAAGCCCGGGTAGCGGACCTCCTCCACGGCCGGGTGCTCGGCCAGCCGCCGGGCCAGCTCGGCCGCGTTGCTCTGGGCCCGGTCGAGCCGCACGTGGAGGGTGCGCATGCCGCGCAACGCCAGCCAGGTCTCGAAGGGCCCGGGGACGGCGCCGACGAGGTCGCGGCGGCCCTTGACGGCGCCGTACACCTCGTCGTCGGTCACCACGACCGCGCCCAGCTGGACGTCGCTGTGGCCGGCGAGGTACTTGGTCGCGGAGTGCACCACGATGTCCGCGCCGAGCGCGAGCGGCTGCTGGAGCAGGGGGGTGGCGAAGGTGTTGTCGACCACGACGCGGATGCCGAGCTCCTTCGCCGCGGCGGCCAGGGCGGGGATGTCGGCCAGCTCGAGGGCGGGGTTGGTGGGCGACTCGATCCAGAGCAGCGCGCAGTCCTCGTCGTCGCGCATCGCCTGCACGACCGCGGCGGTGTCGGCGATGTCGACGAGCGTGCCGCGCAGCCGGCCGCGTGACTCCAGGTCGGCGAGCGCCATGACCGTGCCGCTGTAGGCGTGCCGGGGTGCGACGACGCTGCCGTCGTTGCCGACGAGGTCGAGCACCGTGGTCACCGCCGCCATGCCGGAGGCGAAGGCCAGCGCCCGGCCACCCTCCAGCGCCCCCAACGTCTCCTCGAACGCCGACCACACCGGGTTGCCGTAGCGGCCGTACTCGACATCGCCCGTCGCGACGTAGGTCGAGGCCATCGTGATCGGGTGGTTGAGCGGGGCGTCCGGCTCGTGGGGCGGACGCCCGGCCGTCACCGCGATGGTCGCCGGTCGCGGCTGGGCACGGTCGGAAGCAGGATCGGACATGGCACAACGGTAGGGTCGGGGCCGATGAATGCTCCCACCGGTCGCCGTATCCGGCTCGCCGTCGTCTTCGGCGGCCGCTCCTCCGAGCACGCGATCTCCTGCGTCACCGCAGGCAGCGTGCTGAAGGCGCTCGACCGGGAGAGGTACGACGTCATCCCCATCGGCATCGCCCCGGACGGTCGCTGGGTGCTGGAGGCCGACGACCCCGAGCGGCACGCGATCACCGGGCCCGACCAGCTGCCCGCGGTCGACGCCGACCGGGCGCCGGTCACCCTGACCCGCACGGGCACGGGCGCCGGCATCGTGGTGAGCGAGCCGTCCGCGCCGCCCCAGGAGCTCGGCGACGTCGACGTGGTCTTCCCGCTGCTGCACGGCCCGTGGGGCGAGGACGGCACCATCCAGGGGATGCTCGAGATGGCAGGCGTGCGCTACGTCGGCGCCGGCGTGCTCGCCTCCGCGGTCAGCATGGACAAGGCCTACATGAAGGTCGTCCTCGTCGCGGCCGGGCTCCCGGTGCTGCCGTGGACCACCGTCACCGCGCGCGAGTGGGCCAAGGACCCGGCTGCCGCCCGCGCCCGGGTCGCCGAGCTCGGCTACCCCGCCTTCGTGAAGCCCGCCCGCGGCGGCTCCAGCATCGGCATCTCCAAGGCGCACAGCGCCGAAGAGATCGACGCGGCCATCGAGGCGGCCCTCCTGCACGACCCGAAGGTGCTCGTCGAGGTGTCCGCCGAGGGCGCGCGCGAGATCGAGTGCGGAGTGCTCGAGTCGCTCGACGGAGGCGTCGACACGACCGTGCCGGCGGAGATCCGGATCACCGGCGACCACGAGTTCTACGACTTCGAGGCGAAGTACCTCCCCGACGAGGCCACCGCGCTCGACGTGCCCGCGAACATCCCCGAGGAGGCGGCCTCCCGGCTGCGGGCCCTGGCGGCCGAGGCGTTCCTCGCCGTCGGTTGCGAGGGGCTCGCCCGCGTGGACTTCTTCCTCATGCCCGACGGGTCGCTCGTGGTCAACGAGCTCAACACGATGCCGGGCTTCACGCCGCTGTCGATGTTCCCGCAGATGTGGGCCGCGACCGGGCTGGACTACCCGGCCCTGGTCGACCGGCTGATCGCCCTCGCGATGCAGCGCGACACGGGCCTGCGCTAGGCGCAGCGGCCTAGAGGCACTTCCCGCCGACGGTCCGCAGCTCCAGCACCAGCGGTGCCAGCTGGGCCATCACGGCGGCCGTCGCGTCGGGCCAGTAGTCCTGCGGGATCACGACCCGCACCCGTGGCCGGCTCCAGGCGGCGGTCAGGGTGATCTGGGTCGGCTGGTCGCCGTACTCGTCAGCGGGGATGTACCACCGCGCCTTGTCGGCGACCTCGCACGACGCTCCCGGGCCGAACCCGTCGGGCTCGTCGACCCCGCACGTCACCACGATCGGCGGGTCACCGTAGGCGGCCGCCGGGGCGTCGGCCGGTTCGACCTCGACCCTGTCCTCCTCGGCGAGCGTCGCCGGGAGGCCGTCGACGAACCTCGCGCAGGCGGCGGCATCCGCCTCGTCGAGATCGGGTGCGTCGACCTCCACCGGACCGCCGCAGGCGGTCAGCCCGGTGAGGAGCAGCAGGCTCGCGAGGAGCCCGGCCGTTCGGGTCGTCAGATGTGGACGACCGGGCACGTGAGCGTGCGCGTGATGCCCTCGAGGTTCTGCACCTTCGAGACGACCAGCTTGCCGAGCTCGTCGACGTTGCGCGCCTCGGCGCGGACGATCACGTCGTAGGGACCGGTGACGTCCTCGGCGAGCGTGACGCCCTTGACCTGGGAGATCGCCTTGGCGACCTCCGCGGCCTTGCCGACGTCGGTCTGGATCAGGATGTAGGCCTGCACCACCATTGGTTGCCCTCCTGGGGTATCGCGGTCGAAGACGGCTCAACCTATCGTGCCCGGGGCGCTACCGCCTCTTCGACGAGGTCGCTGGTTGGATGGGCGGGTGTCCGACGCACCTGCTCCCGACGCCACGCTGGCCGATCTCGGCGAGTTCGCGCTGATCGACCACGTCGCCCGGCTCGTGAGGGACATCGCGCCCGGCGACGAGGTGCTCGTCGGTCCCGGCGACGACGCCGCCGTGCTGCGCGTCCGCAAGGGTCACGTGGTCGTCTCGACCGACCTGGTCGTGGAGGGGCGGCACTTCCGCAAGGACTGGGCGGACGCCGCCGACGTGGGGCACCGCGCGGCCGCGCAGAACCTCTCCGACATCAACGCCATGGGCGGGCGGGCGCAGTGGCTGACCGTCGGCTTCGCCGCCCCGCCGACCCTGGAGGCGCGCTGGGCGCTCGACTTCGTCCGCGGCTTCGCCGAGGAGTGCGCCCTGGTCGGCGCCGGCGTCGTCGGAGGTGACGTGACCACCTCGGAGAAGATCACGATCGCGGTGACGGTGATCGGGGCGTGCACCGTCTCGCCGGTGCTGAGGTCGGGCGCGCGGCCCGGCGACGTGGTCGCGCTGTGTGGGCGCCAGGGCTGGTCAGCCGGCGGCCTGGCCGTGCTCGGCCGCGGCTTCCGCTCGCCGCGGGTGCTGGTCGACGCCTATCGACGCCCGCAGCCGCCGTACGACGCCGGGCCGGTCGCCGCCGAGGCGGGCGCGACCGCCATGATCGACGTCTCCGACGGCCTCCTGGCCGACGCGGGGCACGTAGCGCGGGCCAGCGGCGTGGCCATCGATGTCGAGACGTCCGGCCTCGACGTGCCCGAACCCCTCGTCGCGGTCGCCGGTGCGACCGGCGCCGACCCGCTGTCCTTCGTGCTCGGGGGCGGGGAGGACCACCCGCTCCTGGCGAGCTTCGCGCCCGACGTGCCGCTGCCCGAGGGCTGGCGTCGCATCGGCACCGTCACCGACCCCGGGCCGGACGGTCCGGTGGTCACGGTCGACGGGGCGCCGTACGACGGTCCGACGGGCTGGACGCACTTCTGAGCGGAAAAACAGAACGGCCGCACCGTGAGGTGCGGCCGGTCCAGGAATGCTCGGTCAGCGTGTGACCTTGCCGGCCTTGATGCAGCCGGTGCAGACGTTCATGCGCTTGGGCGTGCCGTTGACCACGGCACGGACGCGCTGGATGTTGGGGTTGAAGCGGCGCTTGGTGATCTTGCGCGACCACGGCCGGTTGTTGCCGAAGCCAGGCTTCTTGGCGCAGATGTCGCAGACGGCAGCCACGGTTTTGCTCCTACGGATCGGGATCTTGAACCTAAAATCGGGGGTCGCCCCGCTGAGGGCAACCGCATCAGATTAGCCGACGAGGGCGAGCAGCCAGAAATCCTCGGTGCCCCCATCCTCTAACCTGACCCCATGGCTGGCGGCATCGAGCTCGACACGGTGCTCCGGTTCGTCGACATCGCCGTCGACGCCCTGGCCGAGGCGCGCGAGGAGATCGACGCCCTCAACGTCTACCCGGTGCCCGACGGCGACACCGGCACCAACATGTACCTCACGATCGCCGCCGCCCGCGACGCGATCCGCGAGCTGCCCGGATCGCCCAAGCGGGCCGCGCTCGCCGCCTTCTCGCGGGGCGCGCTGCTGGGCGCGCGCGGCAACTCGGGCGTGATCCTCAGCGAGATGATGGGAGCCATCGCGCGCCGGATCGCCGCGGCCACCGACGACGACCGCAACGCCGAGGTGATGGCCGAGGCCCTGCGCCGGGCGACCGAGGCCAGCTACGCCGCGGTGGGGGAGCCCGTCGAGGGCACCATGCTGACCGTCGCGCGGGCCGCCTCCGACGCGGCCGCGGAGGCCGTCAAGGATCCCGCGGCGCGCACCGCCGACGTGCTGCGTACGGCGGCGGCCGCCGCGCGCGAGGCGCTCGGCCACACCCCGGAGCAGCTGCCGGTGCTCGCCGAGGCGGGGGTGGTGGACGCCGGGGGGCGGGGGATCTGCGTGATCCTCGACGCCGCCGAGACCGTGCTCACCGGGAGGCGCCCGGTGCCGGTCACCCACCCGCTCGGCCAGCACGCGATCCCCGTCCCGCAGCTCGCCCCGGCGGGAGCCGGCGACCTCAGCACCGAGGGTCCTTCCTACGAGGTGATGTACCTCCTCGACACCGACGACGGGCAGATCCCGCACCTGCGCTCCCGGCTCGGCGAGCTCGGCGACTCGGTGGTCGTGGTCGGCGGCGACCGGCTCTGGAACGTTCACGTGCACGTCGACGACGTGGGCGCGGCGATCGAGGCGGGGCTCGAGATCGGCCGGCCGCACCGGATCCGCGTCACCCACTTCGCCGAGCAGGTCGCGGCCTCGTCCGCCGACGCGCCGCGCACGCCGGCGCCGGCCGGCCGGTCGGTGATCGCGGTCTCCGCCGGACCGGGACTGCACGCGCTCTTCGAGGAGGCCGGCGCGATCGTCGTCGACGGCGGTCCCGGGCGGCGACCGTCCACCGGCCAGCTGCTCGCGGCCATCGAGGGGAGCGGCGCCCAGGAGATCGTGATCCTGCCCAACGACCCCGACTCCGTCCGCGCCGCCCGCGTCGCCGCCAGCACGGCGGAGTCCGACGGCGCCGGCGCCGGGGCCGGCCACGCGCTGCGGATCTCGGTGATCCCGACGGAGGCGCAGGTCCAGGGACTTGCCGCGATCGCCGTCCACGAGCCCGGGCGCGCCTTCGACCAGGACGTCACCGAGATGACCGCCACCGCGCGGCACGTCAAGCACGGCGCGGTGACCGTCGCGGTCAAGGAGGCGATGACCTCGGCCGGCCCGTGCGCGCCGGGCGACGTCCTCGGCGTCATCGCCGGCGACTTCGTCGTGATCGGCGACGACCTCGGGGAGGTCGCGATCGCTGTCCTCGAGCGCCTGCTGGCCGCCGGTGGCGAGCTCGTCACCCTGGTGCAGGGCGAGGAGGCCGACGGCATCGCCGAGCGCGCGGTGTCGTGGGTGGAGGAGCACCACCCCCATGTCGACGCCGTGGTGTACGACGGTGGCCAGGAGCGATACCCGCTCCTGATCTCCGTCGAGTGACCCGCGACACCTGACTGATCGGAGGCCCGTGACCACCCTCGACGCACCGCTCGCCGCCGTGCTGGGCAAGGTGACGCCCGCCCAGCGGAAGAAGTTCGAGGAGGGCCTCGGGCTGCGCACCGTCGGCGACCTGCTCCAGCACTTCCCGCGCCGCTACCTCGAGACCGGCCGGCTCACGAAGGTGGGCGACCTCAAGGTCGGCCAGTTCCTCTGCGTCGTCGGGGAGATCGTGGACTGCCGCCAGCACACCTACAACGACCGCCGCACCGGCCGGCCGGCGTACCGCGTCGAAGCCGTGCTCAGCACCGACGGACCCCGCCTGAAGATGACGTTCTTCGCCAAGGCCAAGCACACCGCCGACTGGCACCAGCGGCGCGTCGCGGTGGGTCAGCGCGGGGTCTTCCTGGGCCGGGCGGAGCGGTTCCGGGACAGCTGGCAGCTCACCAACCCGGCGATGACGATCTTCGGCCAGGCCGACGACGAGGACGGCGCCGAGAGCATGATCGACGAGATCGGCGACCTCTACCCGATCTACCCGCTCACCAAGGGGCTGCAGACCTGGGACGTCGCCCGCGCCGTGCGCGCCGCGCGGGGCCAGGTCGCGGAGATCCGGGAGGTGCTGCCCGAGGCGCTCCGCAGCGAGTACGACGTCGTCGACATCCGCACCGCCTACGACTGGATCCACGCGCCCGACACGCGGGAGCAGGTGGCGAAGGCGCAGCACCGGTTCCGCTTCGAGGAGGCGCTCGTCACCCAGCTGGTGCTGGCGCGCCGCCGCCGCGCCCACCGTGAGCTGGGTGCGACCGCGCGCACGGGCGGCGACGGCGCGCTGCAGCTGGCCTTCGACGAGCGGCTGCCCTTCACGCTGACCGACGGCCAGCGGGCGGTGGGGGAGCAGATCGCCCACGACCTCGCGCAGAGCCACCCGATGAACCGGCTGCTGCAGGGCGAGGTCGGGTCCGGCAAGACGCTGGTCGCGCTCCGCGCGATGCTCCGCGTCGTCGACTCCGGCGGCCAGGCGGCGCTGCTCGCGCCGACCGAGGTGCTCGCCCAGCAGCACCACCGCTCGATCGTCACCATGCTGGGCGAGCTGGCGCAGGGCGGCACGATCTTCGGCGCGGCCGAGGGCACCCGGGTCGACCTGCTGACCGGCTCGATGACCAAGTCCCAGCGCACCGAGCCGCTGCTCCGCGCAGCCAGCGGTGAGGCCGGCATCGTCATCGGCACCCACGCGCTGCTGCAGGACCAGGTGCAGTTCGCCGACCTCGGCCTGGTCGTGGTCGACGAGCAGCACCGGTTCGGCGTCGAGCAGCGCGCCGCCCTCAACGACAAGGCCCAGGTGCCCCCGCACGTGCTGGTCATGACCGCGACCCCGATCCCGCGCACGGTCGCGATGACCGTGTTCGGCGACCTCGAGGTGTCCACCCTGCGCGAGCTGCCCGCCGGCCGCGCCGAGATCCAGACCAACGTCGTGCCGCTGGCCGAGCAGCCGGGCTGGATCGCCCGGGTGTGGGCGCGGGTCCGCGAGGAGGTCGAGAAGGGCCACCAGGTCTACGTCGTCTGCCCGCGCATCTCCGGCGACGATGCCGAGGCCGACCAGCCGGAGGTGCTCGACGTCGACGACGACGGCGACCCGGTCGCCCCGCCCCACAGCCTCGCGGCCGTCGACGAGGTCCTCCAGGAGCTCGCGAGCGGGCCGCTGTCCGGCCTCCGGGTCGCCGCGTTGCACGGCAGGCTCCCGGCCGAGGAGAAGGACGCCACGATGCGGGCCTTCGCCCGTCACGACGTCGACGTCCTGGTGTCCACGACCGTGATCGAGGTCGGCGTCGACGTCGGCAACGCGACCACGATGGTGATCCTCGACGCCGACCGGTTCGGCGTCTCCCAGCTGCACCAGCTGCGCGGTCGCGTCGGTCGCGGCGGCTTCCCCGGGCTCTGCCTGCTCGTCACCCACGCCGACGACCCGCTGTCCGACGCCCGCGCTCGGCTCGACGCCGTCGCGAGCACCACCGACGGGTTCGTGCTGAGCCGCGTCGACCTCGAGCAGCGCCGTGAGGGCGACGTGCTCGGCGCGTCGCAGGCCGGTCGCCGGTCCGGCCTGGTCAACCTCCGCGTGCTGCGTGACGAGGACACGATCCTGGCCGCCCGCAGCGCCGCCGACGACCTCCTCGACCGCGATCCCCAGCTCCTCGACGCCCCGCTGCTCGCCGACGCCGTCACCGACCTCGAGCGCTCCCAGCAGGGCGACTTCGTGGACAAGTCATGACCTCGCCCCACGTGGTTCCTCGCCTCCGCTGCGCTGCCCCGCACGACCTCGCGGGGACCCCGAGATGACGCGGATCATCGCCGGCGCCGCCGGCGGCCGGCGGCTGGAGACGCCTCGGGGCGACCGCACCCGGCCGACCAGCGACCGTGTGCGCGAGGCGCTCTTCTCCGCGATCGAGGCACGCACCGGCAGCCTTCGCGGCCTGCGCTTCCTCGACCTCTACGCCGGGTCCGGCGCCAACGGGCTGGAGGCCTGGTCGCGCGGCGCCGAGGCGGTGACGTTCGTCGAGGCCGACCGTCGTACGGCCGACCTGGTCGCCCGCAACGCCCGTGCGATCGGCTGCGGCGTGGCCTCGGTGCACGCGGCCCCGGTCACGGCCGTGCTCGCGGCCGGTGCGGACGCGCCGTACGACCTGGTCTTCAGCGATCCGCCCTACCCCCTCGACGACGCGACCGTCGCCGACGACCTGGCGTTGTTGGCCGCTCAGGGCTGGCTTGCCGACGACGCCCTGGTCGTGGTGGAGCGTGGCACGCGCAGCCCGGGGCCCGCGTGGCCGCCCGGCGTCGTACCTCTCCCGGGGAAGCGGGCGGCCAAGAAGTACGGCGAGACGACGCTCTGGTTCGCCCAGCCACTACGGTGAGCCCATGCGTCGTGCGGTCTGCCCCGGCTCCTTCGACCCGGTGACCAACGGTCACCTCGACATCTTCGGACGGGCGGCAGCGCTCTTCGACGAGGTCGTGGTCGCGGTGGGCGTGAACAAGTCGAAGTCGACCTCGTCCAACCGGCTGTTCGGCGCCGACGAGCGGATGGAGATGCTGACCGAGGCCGTCGCCCCCTGGGGCAACGTGCGGGTCCAGGGGTTCACCGGCCTGGTCACCGACTTCTGCCGCGAGATCGACGCGCAGGCGATCGTCAAGGGCCTGCGAGGTTCGGGCGACTACGACTACGAGCTGCAGATGGCGCAGATGAACGCCCACCTGACCGAGGTCGAGACGGTGTTCCTCATGACCGACCCGAGCATGTCGTTCGTCTCGTCGAGCCTGGTCAAGGAGGTGGCCTCCTTCGGCGGCGACGTGTCCGGACTGGTGCCCGACGCGGTGCTGCAGCGGCTCACCACCCGCATCGAGGAGCGGCGTGCCGGCTCGTGACCCGGGCCCGGCGGCACGGTCGTCAGATTTGGTCCGGCCACCCGCTGACCGTTACGATTCTCGCTGATCTGTTGTGTCCGGACCGGGAGTGATCACGTGACCAGCCTGGACCCGAGAGCGCCGCTCGTGCTCGATACTCGCGAGCTCGGCCGCCGCCCGGGGTCCCAGCGGGAGCTGACGCTCGCGGCCCCGGCCCCGGCAGATCTGGGTATCGAGGTCCTCACGGTCCCCGAGGGTTCGCAGATCGAGTTCGACCTGCGACTCGAGGCGGTCATGGAGGGTGTCCTGGTCACCGGCACGGCGCAGGCCGTGGTCGACGGCGAGTGCGCGCGGTGCCTGGAGCCGATCCACGACGAGATCGAGGTGACGTTCCAGGAGCTGTTCGTGTACGACGACCGTCGACACGATGAGCAGGACGAGTCCGAGGACGACGAGACCCGCAGGCTCGAGGACGACCTGGTCGACCTGGAGCCGCTGCTGCGGGATGCGGTGGTGCTCGCACTGCCGTTCCAGCCGTTGTGCCAGCCGGACTGTCCCGGGTTGTGCCCCGAGTGTGGGGCTCGCCTGATCGATGATCCGGACCACGCGCACGACGAGCCGGTGGACCCCCGTTGGTCGGCGCTGAGCGCGCTGGCCGACAATCACGACGAAGACCTGAAGTAGACGGCGAACCGTCCGGCCCCGCCGGTCGGACACACAGAGGAGAAGACAGTGGCTGTTCCGAAGCGGAAGATGTCGCGCAGCAACACGCGGCACCGTCGCTCGCAGTGGAAGGCTGTCGCGCCCACGCTGGTGACCTGCGCCAACCCGGCCTGCGGTGCCCAGCACCTGCCCCACCGCGCCTGCGGCACCTGTGGCCAGTACGGCGCCAAGGGCGACCGTCGCCAGGTCCTCTGACCCGACCCGCCTGACGGCACCGGCCATCAGCGCCTACGACGAGCTGCGTCGAGCACTCGGGGATCCGTATCTCGACCCCGAGCTGCTCGACCGCGCCCTGACGCACCGGTCCTACGCCTACGAGAACGGCGGCCTCCCGACCAACGAGCGCCTGGAGTTCCTGGGCGACTCCGTGCTCGGTGTCGTGGTCACCGAGACGCTGTACCGGATGCACCCCGACCTCTCCGAAGGTCGCCTCGCGAAGCTGCGCGCAGCCGTCGTCAACGCGCGCGCCCTCGCCGAGGTCGCCCGGGTCATCGGGCTCGGGCAGTACATCAAGCTCGGCCGCGGTGAGGAGACCACCGGCGGCCGCGAGAAGGCCTCCATCCTGTCCGACACCGTCGAGGCCGTGATCGGTGCGGTGCACCTCAGCGCCGGCATCGAGACCTCCGCCGACGTCGTACACCTGCTCTTCGACCCGCTCATCGACGCCGCCTCGGCCATGGGCGCCGGGCTCGACTGGAAGACCTCGCTCCAGGAGCTCGCCGCCGAGCACAGCCTCGGCGTGCCCGAGTACGTCATCCAGGACGAGGGCCCTGACCACGCCAAGACCTTCACCGCTCAGGTGCGCGTCGCCGAGAAGCTCTACGGCAACGGCCACGGGCGCTCGAAGAAGGAGGCCGAGCAGGGCGCCGCGGAGACCGCGTGGAGCGAGATCGCCGCCTCGTTCGACGCGCCGGTGGCGCCCCCCGCGAGTCCCGCGACTCCCGCGCCGCCCGCGACTCCCGCCTCCGCCGACGACTGATCCCGCGCCGCCGTGCCCGAGCTGCCCGAGGTCGAGGTCGTCCGCGCCGGCCTGGAGCGCCACGTCGTGGGCGCCCGGCTCACGTCCGTCGACGTCCTCCATCCCCGCCCGGTCCGGCGCGACCCGCGCGGACCATCCGGCTTCGCCACTGTCCTGACCGGCCGTCGGGTCGAGGGCGCGCGGCGCCGCGGGAAGTACTTCTGGCTGCCGCTCGACAGCGGCGACGCCCTCCTCGGCCACCTCGGCATGAGCGGTCAGATGCTCCTCCAGCCCGTTGGCGCGCCGTACGAACGGCACCTGCGGGTGGTCTTCGGACTGGACTTCGGGGGGTTTGCTGGTGCTTCGCGGGGTTTGCAAACCCCGACAAGTGCAGGAATCCCCGGTCGACCGGGGATTCCTGACGCGACCGAGCTCCGCTTCGTCGACCAGCGCATGTTCGGCGGGCTGTCGGTGTCGACCGGGGGAGCGGAGCTTCCGCCGGAGATCGCCCACATCGCACGCGACCCGGTCGACCCGGAGTTCGACGACGACCTGTTCGTGGCCCGGGTGCGGAAGCGGACGTCGGGCATCAAGCGGCTGCTGCTCGACCAGGGTCTGATCTCCGGGGTGGGCAACATCTACGCCGACGAGGCGCTGTGGCGGGCGCGGCTCCACGGCGAGCGGTCGGGCGACCGGCTCAAGCGCGCCCAGGTCGTGGAGCTCCTCGCGCACGTCCGGGGCGTGATGGGGGAGGCGCTCGCCCAGGGCGGGACGTCCTTCGACGCGCTCTACGTCAACGTCAACGGCGAGTCGGGCTACTTCGACCGGAGCCTGTCGGCGTACGGCCAGGAGGGCGAGCCCTGCGACAGGTGCGGTACGCCGATCCGGCGGGTCGCCTTCATGAACCGCTCGTCGTACTTCTGCCCGCGCTGCCAGCCCAAGCCACGCGCCCGCCGATCCTGACTGCGTGGCGGATCGCCGCCATGGCGGTGCCCCGTCATCGCGACCACTTCCGGGCGGTGGTCGCGGAGCGATAGACACCGTGTCATGCACCCCCTCTCGCGCACTGCGGCGGCGCTCTCGGCACTGGCGATCACCCTCACCGCGGTCCACGTCCCGGCCCACGCAGACCCGACCCACGCAGACCCGACGCAGGCAGGCCCGTCCCCCCAGCAGCACCGGTCCGTCCCGCCCTCGAAGGTCACCGTCACGCTCGTCACCGGCGACGTGGTGACCGTGCGGACCCAGGAGCAGGGCAGCCAGCTGGTCGACGTCGAGCGCCCGCGTGACGCCCGGGGGAGCTATCGGATGCAACAGGTCGGCGGCGACCTCTACGTCATCCCCGACGAGGCGGTGCCGCTGCTCGGGGCGGACCTGCTGGACCCGCGGCTCTTCGACATCACCGACCTCGTCGCGATGGGGTACGACGACGCGCACCGCGACTCGGTGCCGACCATCGTGACCTACGGCGCGACCGGCACCAGCCGCGCGCAGCACGCGGCGCCGCGCGGCAGCACGCTCGTGCACCGGCTGCGCTCGATCGACGGCTCGGCGCTGAGCGCGGACAAGGACCGCGCCCGCACATTCTGGGAGGCGATCGCCCCCGAGCTCGACCTCACCGACCCGACGCCGCGGCTCGACGGCGGCCTCCAGAAGGTCTGGCTCGACGGCCAGGTCGAGGTGCAGGGCGACGGCGTCTCCCAGATCGGCGCTCCGGAGGCGTGGGCCGCCGGCTACGACGGGACCGGCGTCACGGTCGCCGTCCTCGACACCGGGATCGACGCCGAGCACCCCGACTTCGAGGGGCAGGTCGAGAAGACCGAGAGCTTCGTCCCCGGCGAGGCGGTCGCGGACGTCAACGGCCACGGCACCCACGTCGCGGGCACCATCGCCGGCACCGGCGCGGCCGCGGACGGCAAGCACCGGGGTGTCGCGCCCGGTGCCGACCTGATCGTGGGCAAGGTGCTCGGCGGTGCGGACGGTCACGGCCAGGACTCGTGGGTGCTGGCCGGCATGGAGTGGGCGGCGCAGTCGGGCGCGGACGTCGTCAACATGAGCCTCGGCGACACGACGGTCTCCGACGGCAAGGACCCGATGTCACAGGCCGTGAACGCCCTCTCGGAGCAGTACGGCACGCTCTTCGTCATCGCCGCCGGCAACGCCGGTCCGGAGTCGATCTCGACGCCCGGCGCAGCGGCCGACGCCCTGACGGTGGGCGCCGTGGACAAGGCCGACCAGCTCGCCGGGTTCTCCAGCACCGGACCGATCTTCCACACCAGCGCGCTCAAGCCCGACATCACCGCCCCGGGCGTGGACATCACGGCCCCGCGCTCGCAGGACATGCCCGAGGGCTCGGGGATGTACCAGACGTTGAGCGGCACCTCGATGGCCACGCCGCACGTCGCCGGTGCCGCCGCGATCCTCAAGCAGGAGCACCCGGCCTGGACGGGGCAGCAGCTCAAGGAGCACCTGATGAGCAGCTCGCTCGGGCTCGACGCCGGCTACTCGCCGTACGACGTGGGCACGGGGCGGGTCGACGTCGCCGCTGCGATCAGCACCGACGTGCGCAGCACCGGGTCGCTGCTGCTCGGCAACTTCGACTGGCCGCACGAGCCCACCGACGCTGCCGTCACGAAGAAGATCCTCTTCACCAACACCGGTGACGCGCCGGTCACGCTCGACCTCGCGATGACCCAGAACGGCGCGGCGTTCACCCTCGGAGCGTCGTCGGTCACCGTCCCCGCGGGCGCCGTGCGTGGCGTCCCGGTGACCGGCGACCCGGCTGCGGTCGGGTTCGGCCGCTACACCGGCTACGTCGTCGGCACCGACGCCGCGACGGGCGAGGCGATCACCCGCACCTCGCTCGGCATGGTCAAGGAGGAGGAGCGCTACGACCTCAAGATCAAGCTGGTCGGCCGCGACGGCGCGCCGGGCGCCGGGTGGGTGGGCGTCTCGGCCACCGGCGACCCGTACCCGTGGTCGGCGTACGTCGACGGCGAGACCACGATGCGGATGGCGCCGGGCACCTACCTGGTGTCGACGTACCTCGACGTCCAGGGCGAGACGGCCGACCGGTCCGGCCTCGCCGTCATGGTCGACCCCGAGACGGTCCTCGACCGCGACCGCACCGTCACGCTCGACGCCCGCGACGCGCGGCTGCTGACCACGACCGCCCCTCAGGTGACCGAGGACCGGCAGCGCAAGGTGGACTTCCAGCTCGTCGACGGCACCGGCCTCGAGGTGCGCAGCGCCTACCCGGTCGCGCCGACGACGGACGACGTCTACGTCCTCCCGACCGACCCGGTGTCCGACGGCTCCTTCATCCTGACGACGCGCTGGCGCAAGGGCGAGCCGCTGCTCGGCCTGACCACGGCCGACGGCAGCGGTCGCTTCGACACGATCGTGCAGGCGGGCAGCCCGCTGCTGACCGTCCGCGAGCGGCCGGCCACGGTGTACGCCGGCGACGGCGCCGCCTCCGACTACGCCGGTCTCGCCGCTCGCGGTCGGCTCGTCGTGGTCGACCGCAGCGACGCGGTCAGCCCCGAGGAGCGCGCCGCGGCTGCCGCGGAGGCCGGGGCCGCGGCACTGGTCGTGGTCAACGACGGGCCTGGCGGCCTCCTCGAGTACGTCGGCGCGGCGACCATCCCGGTCGCCTCCGTGCACCGCGACCAGGGCCGCCGGTTGGTCCGGCTCGCCAAGGCCGGCCGCCGGGTCGCTCTCGACGCGGACGCCTACACCGACTACGTCTACGACCTGACGCGCGACTACCCGGACGCCGTGCCGGACCGTCCGCTGACCTACACGCCGACCCAGCGCCAGCTCGCGCGGATCGACGCGCGCTACTACGCCGTGCACGCCGACGAGGGGATGGGCTACCGCGGCGACCTCACCCTCACCCCGACGCTGGGATCGCAGGAGCGGGAGTGGCACCCGGGCAAGCGCACCGAGTGGGTCACCCCGGGCCAGGTCTGGGTGGAGTCCCACGCCCAGAACATCACCGGCACGCTCCCGTGGGAGGTCGTCTCCGACACCAACACCTACGCCGCCCGCACCACGACCCGGCTCGACTGGTTCCGTCCGGCCGTACGTCCGGCCTTCGGCGACGCGTTCGCCGTGCGGCCCTCGCGTGCCCAGGACTACATGACGTGGAACGTCGAGGCGTGGAGCTCGTACAGCGACGTGCTCGACCTCGGTGGCTACCTGCCCTGGGGCGAGACGCCGACGGACACGTGGGTCTACCAGGGCGACACGCTGATCCGTCACAACCAGTACAGCACCGACATGCAGTGGGAGGACGTGCCGGCGGGCGACAAGCCCTACCGGGTCGTCCTCGAGGCCTCGCGACCCGCGAAGGTGTTCCGGCTCTCGACGAGCACCCGCACGGAGTGGACGTTCCGGTCCGACACGGTCGACTCGGACTACTTCGAGGACTTCTCGGTGCTGCAGCTCGACTACGCCGTGGAGACCGACCTGCGCGGCGACGTCAAGGGCGGCCGGAGCCACCCGATCGCCGTACGCGCGACGCCGTCGCAGCACGACGTTCCGCTGCCCGCGGCGATCGGCAAGGTCACCCTCGCCGTGTCGTACGACGGCGGCGACTCCTGGCGCACCGTGACCCTGAAGGGCGACGGCGGCTGGTGGCGGGGCGCGATCACCCCGCCGGCCCGGCGCGGCTTCGTCTCGCTCCGCGCCTCGGCGAAGGCTCCCGGCGGCTACAGCGTCGAGCAGGAGATCACCCGGGCGTACGGCGTGCGGTGATCAGCTGGGTCCCACCTTCGCTGGTCCTCCCTACGCCGGGGCCACCTTCCACCGGCTCCGCGGCGGGGCGCATACTCTCCCCGCCGCGGAAGCCGAGAGGACGGGGGTCGCCCATGCTGGAGTCGCTCGGCATCGCGCCCGAGGTCGAGGTGGTCTACCGCGCCGTGATCGGCGCGCCCGGCTCGACGGCCGACGGCCTCGCGGACGCCCTCGCCGTGCCCGGGGCCGAGGTCGAGGCGGCGCTGGACGCACTGGTCGAGGTGGGACTGGTGCTCCCCGACGACGACGGGACCTTTCACGGAGCGCCGCCGGCGGTCGCGCTCGGGGCGTTGATCACCGAGCAGCACCAGGGGCTGCGCCTCGCCGAGCAGGCGCTGGCCTCGCTCGCCGAGCAGCACCGCTCGGCGGTGGCGGGGCGGGGCATCAGCGACCTGATCGAGGTGGTCACCGGCCTCGACGCGATCCGGCACCGGTTCCAGCAGGTGCAGCACGCGGCGGGGGAGGAGCTGCGGATGTTCGTGACCTCGCCGTACATCGCCGTCCGGCCGGGGGAGAACTCCGCGGAGCCGGCCGCCCTCGAGCGCGGGGTCGGCATCCGCCTGGTGATCGAGCAGGCCGTCCTCGCCGAGCCGGAGGGCACGGCCGAGGCGATCCTGTCCCTGCGTCGCGGCGTCCGGATCCGGGTGGTCGACCGGCTCCCGATGAAGCTGGTGCTCGCCGACACCGACCTGGCGCTGGTGCCCCTCGAGGTCGCGCCGGGAGGTGAGCCGGGCGCCGTGCTGCTGCAGCGCAGCGGACTGCTGTCCGCCCTCGACGCGCTCTTCGAGGCCCTCTGGACCCGCGGGTACCCGCTCGAGCTCGCCGCCCTCGAGGAAGGTGAGATGTCGCCGTCCGACATCGAGACGGACGGCCCGAGCGAGCTGGACCGCCGCATCCTGGGGCTGCTCCTCGCCGGCCTCACGGACCAGGTCGTCGCCCACCAGCTCGGCATCTCCCTGCGGAGCCTCCAGCGCCGGCTGCGCCGCCTGCAGGACCTCGCGGGCGTCGACAGCCGGAT
This sequence comes from Nocardioides candidus, assembly GCF_041321175.1. Taxonomy (NCBI): domain Bacteria; kingdom Bacillati; phylum Actinomycetota; class Actinomycetes; order Propionibacteriales; family Nocardioidaceae; genus Nocardioides; species Nocardioides candidus. The sequence continues at coordinate 1,777,802 of NZ_JBGGWC010000001.1, forward strand.
GCAGCTGGGGTGGTACGCCGCGCGGCACGACTGGGCCTGAGCCGGCCGCAACGGGCGCGGCCGCGCCCTTACCTACTGTCCGCCGTCCCATGCGTGACTCGGTTTGACCCTCACGGCGAGAAGTGGGACTCTTGGAGACGGCCCATCCGGGCCCTCGCATTTCCCCACCGGAAGGCTCACTTCATGGCCAAGGCGCTGATCGGACACCTGAACAGCGACCTCCGCGACCCCCGCCTCGCCGTCGAGAACGCTCGGCTGCGCAACCGGGTCGCCGAGCTGGAGTCCCTCGTCCTCCGTCTCAGCGAGGAGAACGACAAGCTGATGTCGGCACGTGCCGCCGAGATCCTCACCGCCGATCAGGAGATGCAGCCGGCCTGAGGCCGCGCATCCCTCTTTCCGCCGGCGGCGGGAAGACGGTGGCGCCCCGAAGTCCGGTGCTGCCCCCAAAAGCAGTGGCGCACTCGCCCCTCGCTGACTAGCGTTCTGCCCTTGTGAGCAAGATCCTCGACGCCGTCGCGCCCCCTCGCCTCGGCCGCGGATTCCGATGGCTCCTCGCGTCGTCGTGGACCTCCAACCTGGGTGACGGCATCGCTCTCGCGGCCGGTCCCCTGCTGATCGCCTCCGAGACGCGCTCACCGCTCCTGGTCTCGATGGCGGTGCTGCTGCAGCAGCTGCCCTGGCTGCTCTTCGGCCTGTACGCCGGCGCCATCGCCGACCGCGTCGACCGGCTGCGCCTCGTGGTGGTCGCGGACCTGCTGCGTGCTGTCGTGCTGGTCGCCCTCGGCGCCACGATCCTCACCGACGTGGTGAACATCGGCGTCGTGCTCGGGGCGCTCTTCCTCATCGGCACCGCCGAGGTCTTCGCCGACACCTCCACCGGCACGCTGATGCCGATGCTCGTGCAGAAGCGCGACCTGGGCATCGCCACGGCACGGCTCCAGACCGGCTACATCACGCTCAACCAGCTCGCGGGCGCCCCGATCGGTGCCGCCCTGTTCGCGACCGGTCGGGCGTTCCCCTTCGGTGTCCAGGTCGTGGGTGTGCTGCTCGCGATCGTGCTGGTGCTGCGGATCTCGCTGCCGAAGGGACCGGTCCGCGACGTCGTCGACACCCACGTCTGGCACGACATCGGCGACGGCGTCCGCTGGCTGCTCGCCCACCCGCCGGTGCGCACGCTGACCCTGGTGATCCTCACGTTCAACATCACCTGGGCCGCCGGCTGGTCGGTGCTCGTCCTCTACTCCCTCGACGTGGTCCACCTCGGCTCGGTCGGCTTCGGCCTGCTGACGAGCGCCGCGGCCGTCGGCGGGCTGGCCTCGACGGTCAGCTACGGGTGGCTGGAGCGGCACGTGCCCCTGGCCACGCTCATGCGGGTGTGCCTGCTGCTCGAGGTGGTGATGCACGCCGCGCTCGCGCTAACCCGGCAGGGCTGGTTGGCCCTACTCATCCTGTTCGTCTTCGGGATGTACGCGTTCGTCTGGGGCGCGCTCTCGGCGGCGATCCGCCAGCGCGCCGTCCCCACGGAGTACCAGGGGCGGGTCGGCTCGGTCTACGGCGTGGGGGTCTACGGCGGGATCGTCGCGGGGAGCGCCCTGGGCGGCGTCATCGCCGAGCACTGGGGCCTGACGGCGCCGTTCTGGTTCGCCTTCGTCGGCTCGGGGATCACCCTCGCGCTCGTGTGGCGCCAGCTGGGCCACATCGCCCACGCGGACGAGGCGGCCCAGCACGACGACCCTCTCGACGGGGTCAGTGCAGCGCCTCCTCCCGCGCCTTCAGCGGGAGCAGGAACGCCGCCAGGAAGCTGACGCCGTAGAGGCCCACGGCGACCCAGCTGATCGCCTGCGTGGCGTCGTACCAGCCCTGGTCGGGCAGCCAGTGGAAGAACAGCGTGCCGAGCACGGCCACCCCGAGCGCGCCGCAGAATTGCTGCATCGCGTTGAGCAGGCCCGACCCGGTGCCGACCTCGGCGTCGCTGAGGTCGGCGAGCACGATGTCGAAGAGCGGGGCGAAGATCAGCCCGCTGCCGAAGCCGGTGACGAGGAACGGGCCGGTCAGGTCCCACCCGGTCACGTCGCCGCTGCCGGCGACCATCGCGAAGTAGGCCATCCCGACGGCGGCGATCCCCAGGCCGAGGTGCAGCACGTGCCGGCCGAGCTTGGGCCCGAGGAGCGCGCCGGACAGCGCGGCGCCGATGGCCAGCCCGAGGGCGTACGGCGTCTGCACGACTCCCGCGTGGCGCGGCGTGAAGCCCAGGCCCAGCTGGAGGAAGAGGTTCATGACCAAGCCGGTGCCGACCATGGCGACGAAGAACGTGCCGAGGAAGACGATGCCGGCCACGAACCCGCGGTGGGTGAAGAGCGACGGCTCGATGACCGGGCTCTCGCTGCGCCGCTCGTTCCAGACGAAGACGCAGAAGAGGAGCAGGCCGGCGGCCATCATCACGAACGTCCAGGCTGGCCAGTCGAGCTCGCGCCCCTGCACGAGCGGGTAGATGATCGCGGCCGAGGCCACGGTGACCAGGATCGAGCCCAGCGGGTCGAGCCGGGCCTTGGGGTCCTTCGGCACGTCGGGCAGGTAGCGCCAGGCGATGTAGGTGCCCAGCACGCCGACGGGCACGTTGATGAGGAAGATCATCCGCCAGCCGGTGCCGAAGAGGTCGGCGTCGATGAGGAAGCCGGCGATGATCGGGCCGAGCACCGCCGAGAGGCCCATGATCGGGCCGAACGGGATGAAGGCCTTCTGCAGGTCCTCCGGCGGGAAGTTCTGCTTCACCATCGCGAGGCCCTGCGGGATCATCACCGCGCCGAAGAGACCCTGCAGCACCCGGAAGGTGATGAGCAGGCCCGCCGACGGAGCCAGGCCGCAGAGGAGCGAGAAGATCGTGAAGCCGGCCATGCCAGCGATGAACATCGGGCGCCGGCCGACGATGTCGCCCAGCCGGGCCGACGTCAGCAGGCCGACCGCGAAGGCCAGGGTGTAGGCCGCGAGGACCCACTGGAGGGTGGTCTCGCTGCCGCCCAGGTCGGCCCGGATCGACGGGCCCGCCAGGGTGGCGATGGTGGCGTCGAGGAGGTCCATCACGTCCGCGATGATCACCGCGGCCATGACGAACCATTTGAAGCGGTAGCCGGTCGCCTCGATCGTGGTGGACATGGGTTCTCCTGGAGCTCGATGACATTGAAGACGAACACTGTTCGTAACGAACGAACACTGTTCTAGTATCGAACGGTGTTCGTGTCAAGTACGATCTGCCCATGGCGCGGAAATCCACCACCAAGGGCTGGTTGATGCCCGACGAGTCGCGCGAAGCGCCCCCGAAGCCCAGGCTGACCCGCGACCGAATCATCGACGCAGCACTGCAGATGATGGCCGAGCAGGGCTACGAGGCGGTGTCCATGCGGTCGCTGGCCAAGACCCTCGGCACCGGACCGGCCTCGCTCTACGCCCACGTCGCCAACCGCGAGCAGCTCGACCAGCTCGTCATGGACCGGATCGGGCGCGGCCTCGACCTGCCCGTCCCGGACCCTGAGCACTGGCAGGAGCAACTCAAGCAGGCGCTGCGCGACACGCTCGCGCTCTACCGCGCCCACCCCGGCTCCGCCCGCGCCACCCTCGGGGCGATCCCGACCATGGAGGGCACCATGCGGATCGCGGAGGGGCTGATGGCGATCATGGTCGCCGGCGGCGTCTCCGAGCAGGCGGCCGCGTGGTTCTGCGACCTCAGCGCCCTCTACGTCGGTGCTGTCGCCTACGAGGAGTCGATCTGGGCCCTCCGTGCCGGCGACGCCACCGAGGAGTTCGACCACGCGGCGATGGACGCCGAGCTGCGCGGCTTCTTCGCGTCGCTCCCTCCCGACCGCTACCCGCTGCTGACCTCGCTGGCGGGGGTCATGACCCAGGGCGACGGCGACGAGCGCTTCGAGTTCGGTCTCGACGTACTCGTCGGTGGACTTGCGGCCGTGTCGGACCGCTACCGCCGGTGAGCCGATAGCCTCGGCCGCGCCATGACACCGAACGCAGCCCCGGAGGAGGCAGGCGACGGCCTGCACTCGCTCACCTTGGTCCTGTCGATGCAGCGCTCCGGCTCGACGCTGCTGGGTCGCGACATCGAGAGCCTCGGCGGGCTCGGGATCCCGCGCGAGCACCTCCGCGGACTGGACAAGCAGTCCCGGCCGCCGTCGGAGAGTGACGTGCTTCGGCGGCTGGGCGACGGAGTGGACGAGGCGGACCCGGGCGTCACCGGCCTCAAGCTGCAGGTGCACCAGGTGAGGTCGGTCTGCCGGGCGGTCACCGGAGGTCAGGTGGACGGTACCGCCGAGGCCGCGGCCGCGGTCGTCGACTGGGCGTTCGCGCGGTTCGACCGGGTGTTTCTGGTCGTCCTGGTGCGCAATGCCCTGGACACCGCGATCTCCCAGGTGGTCGTCAAGGAGACCGGCACGTTCCTCTCGACCAAGCCGGCCCTGCGCGAGGCGGGTGCGCCGCTCCCGGTGATCGAGGACGTCAACCGACGCATCCTCGACGAGCTCCAGAAGGTGCTGCGGCAACGCGCGGCGCTCCAGGCCGTTGCGACGGAGTACGCCGACAGCGCCCTCCTTGTCACCTACGAGCAGCTGACCACGGAGCTCGAGAGAACGACGGAGCGGATCATCGAGCACGCCCGGGCGCAGTCCTTCGAGCCCCGCGAGGCACACGTGACGCGGACCCTCGAGAAGCTGATCAGCGCGGAGCAGTCGGAGACCCTCCGGGAAGGGTTCCTCGACTTCCTCCGCACCGAGCCCGGTCTCTGACGGCACGCACGAACCGATCCGGGGAGATGTCCGGCTCCGGGCACCCCGGCCGGTAGGGTGAGCGGTGCCGAGCTTCCCCCGCGACGGCGCACGCCGGTCCACCTGACAGGATCGAGCGCCAGACGCGACGCATAGACAGATCCGAGCAAGGGAGCCTGGGTGTACCTGAAGAGCCTGACCCTCAAGGGGTTCAAGTCCTTCGCCTCGGCGACCACGCTGCAGCTCGAGCCGGGCATCACCTGCATCGTCGGTCCCAACGGCTCGGGCAAGTCCAACGTGGTCGACGCGCTCGCCTGGGTCATGGGCGAGGCCAGCGCCAAGAGCCTGCGCGGCGGCAAGATGGACGACGTCATCTTCGCCGGTACGTCGGGCCGACCGCCGCTCGGTCGTGCCGAGGTCGTGCTGACGATCGACAACTCCGACGGCGCCCTGCCGATCGAGTACTCCGAGGTCACGATCGGGCGCACGATGTTCCGCACCGGCGGCTCGGAGTACGCCATCAACGGCACTCCGTGCCGGCTGCTCGACGTGCAGGAGCTGCTCAGCGACTCCGGCATCGGGCGCGAGATGCACGTCATCGTCGGCCAGGGGCAGCTCGACACGATCCTGCACGCGACCCCCGAGGACCGCCGCGGCTTCATCGAGGAGGCCGCGGGCGTCCTCAAGCACCGCAAGCGCAAGGAGAAGGCGCTCCGCAAGCTCGACTCCACCGAGGGCAACCTCACCCGGCTCAACGACCTGCTGAGCGAGATCCGGCGCCAGCTCAAGCCGCTGGGTCGCCAGGCCGAGGTCGCGCGCCGCGCGGCGACCGTGCAGGCCGACGTACGCGACGCGAAGGCGCGCATCCTGGCCGACGACCTGGTCAAGGCGCGCACCTCGCTGGAGCAGGAGCTCGCCGACGAGAGCCTGCTGGTCGCCCGTCGTGAGCAGGTCGACCAGGAGATCGCCACGGCCCGCGAGGCCGAGGCCGCGCTCGAGGCCGCGCTGCGCGAGGACCTGCCGGCGCTGTCAGCGGCGCAGGAGAACCTGTCGAACCTCGGCGCGCTGCGCGAGCGGCTGCGCGGCACGCAGAGTCTCGCCGCCGAGCGGGTGCGAAACGCCGCCGGCGTGGACGACGCGGATGACGAGCAGGCCGGCACCACCCGGGATCCCGACGAGCTCGACGCCGAGGCCGAACGGCTCGCCGCCCAGGAGGCGGAGATCCTCGCGCTCGTCGCCGAGCAGCAGAGCGCGCTCGAGCAGGCCGTCGAGGCCCGCAAGAGCGCCGAGGACGCCGCGGCTCACGAGGAGCGTCGGGTCGCCGGGCTGTTGCGTGCGGCCGCCGACCGCCGTGAGGGCCTGGCCCGGCTGCACGGGCAGGTCAACGCGCTGCGCTCGCGCGCCACGGCCGCCGAGGAGGAGCTCGGCCGGCTCGAGGCGGCGCGCGCCGACGCGCTGGCCCGGGCCGAGCGCGCCCACCACGACTTCACCGCCCTGGAGACCCGCGTCGCCGGGCTCGACGCCGGCGAGGAGGGTCTGGACGCGGAGCACGAGGCCGCCGCCAGCCTGCTGGCGGACATCGAGGAGCGGCTCGCCAAGACCCGCGAGGAGGCCCAGCAGGCCGATCGCGACAAGTCCGCCCTGGGGGCGCGCAAGGAGGCGCTCGAGCTCGGCCTGGCGCGCAAGGACGGCGCGGGCGCGCTGCTCGCCGCCTCCGACAGGCTCTCCGGGCTCCTGGGCTCGGTCGCGGCCCTGGTGAGCGTGCGGTCGGGCTACGAGGCCGCCGTGGCCAGCGCCCTCGGCTCCGCGGCCGACGCGGTCGCCGTGACGGACGCCGACGCCGCCGTCGCCGCCATCCACCACCTCAAGGACGACGACCTCGGTCGTGCCGGCCTGCTGCTCGGCGGGGGAGAGGCCGACCGCAGCGGCTGGCCGACGCTGCCCGCGGGCACCTCCTACGCCGCCGACGTCGTCGAGTGCCCCTCCGAGGTGCGCCCCGCGCTGACCCGGCTGCTCCACAAGACGGCCGTCGTCGACGACCTGCCCGCGGCTCGATCCCTGGTCGCCGACCTGCCCGACGTGGTCGCGGTGACCCGCGACGGCGACGTGCTCGGCGCGCACTTCGCCGCCGGCGGGTCGCACGACACGCAGAGCCTCATCGAGATCCAGGCGGCGGTCGACGAGGCCGCGGCCTCGCTCGTCGAGGCTGTCGCCGCGAGCGAGCGGCTCGGCTTCGACCTGGCCCGGCTGGAGGGCGAGCGCGAGGAGGCCAAGCGCCGCGTCGACGTGGCCCTCGCCCGGCTCCACGAGTCCGACGCGACGCTGGCGGCCGTGGCCGAGGAGCTCGGCCAGCACGGTTCGCTCGCCCGGTCCGCGCGGGCCGAGGCCGAGCGGCTGACCGCGGCGATCACGCAGGCCGAGGCCGCTCGCGAGCAGGCCGGCGCCGGTATCGCGGAGCTGGAGGCCCGGCTGGCCTCGGCCGAGGACACCACCGACGAGGAGCCCGACACCGGCGACCAGGAGCGCCTGGTCCAGGAGGCCCGGACCGCCCGCTCGACCGAGATGGAGGCGCGGCTCGCGCTGCGCACCTCCGAGGAGCGCGGCCGTGCCCTGCACGGCCGGGTGGACCAGATGCGCAAGGCCGCCGAGGCCGAGCGCCAGGCCCGCGCCCGCGCCGCCGAGCGCCGCGCACGCCTGCTCCGCGAGGGACGGGCCGGTCGCGCGGTGGCCACCGCGGCGTCGTACGTCCTGGGTCGCCTGGAGGTCTCCATCGACCGTGCGCTGCGCGCTCGCACCGAGGTCGAGGAGTCCCGTCGTGGTCGCGAGCAGGACCTGATGGGCGTCCGCAACCGGCTGCGCGAGCTCGGGCGCGAGCACAACGAGCTGGTCAACTCCGTCCACGCCGACGAGATGGCGCGCGCCCAGCAGCGCATGCGCATCGAGCAGATCGAGGGCAAGGCGCTCGACGAGCTCGGCATCGAGGCCGAGGTGCTGGTGGCCGAGTACGGCCCCGACCAGCTCGTGCCCTTCTGGGGCGAGGTGCCCGAGGAGGTCGCCCAGGGCGAGGACGCGATCGAGCCCGAGCCGGTGCCCTACGTCCGCGACGAGCAGGTCAAGCGGCTCCGCTCGGCCGAGCGCGCGCTGTCGATGCTCGGCAAGGTCAACCCGCTCGCGCTCGAGGAGTTCACCGCGATGGAGGAGCGGCACAAGTTCCTCACCGAGCAGCTCGAGGACCTCAGGGCCACCCGCAAGGACCTCCTCGACATCGTCAAGGACGTCGACGCCCGGGTCGAGCAGGTCTTCACCGAGGCGTACGCCGACGTCACCAAGGCCTTCGACCAGACCTTCGCGCGGCTGTTCCCCGGTGGTGAGGGCCGCTTGGTCCTCACCGACCCGTCGAACATGCTCACGACCGGCATCGAGGTCGAGGCCCGGCCGCCGGGCAAGAAGGTCAAGCGGCTCTCGCTGCTCTCCGGCGGCGAGCGCTCGCTCGTCGCGGTCGCGTTCCTGGTGGCGCTCTTCAAGGCCCGCCCGTCGCCGTTCTACATCCTCGACGAGGTCGAGGCGGCGCTCGACGACGTCAACCTCGGCCGCCTCCTGGAGATCTACGAGGAGCTCCGGGAGAACTCCCAGCTGCTCGTGATCACCCACCAGAAGCGGACGATGGAGGTCGGTGACGCGCTCTACGGCGTCACGATGCGCGGCGACGGCGTCTCGACGGTGATCAGCCAGCGCCTGCGCCAAGAGTCGGCCTGATGCCGGCTGAGCGGCCGCCGCGGTCGGCGTACGTCGCCTGGGACCGCGCCACCCTGCGCTGGGCCGACATCGACGTCTACGGGCACATGAACAACGCCCGCTACTTCGAGCTCATCGACACGGTCGTCAACGACCACCTCGCCCGCGAGGTCGGCACCGACATCCGCGCGCTGCCGGCGATCGGCCTGGTGGCCGAGGTCTCCTGTCGCTACTTCGCCGAGATCACCTACCCCGGTGAGCTCGAGCTCGGCATCTACGTCGAGCGGCTCGGCAACTCCTCGATCGTCTACCGGGTCGGCATCTTCCAGGGCGCCCCGGACGAAGGCGGAGCGGTCGCCGCCGCAGAGGGCCGCTTCGTCCACGTGTACGTCGACAACACCGATCCCGCGCGACCGACCACGCCGCTCCCGGCCGAGGTCCGGGCCGCGGTCGAGCCCCTGGTGCGCTGACTCACTCGTAGATCTCGCCGACGATGCCGCCGGCGGTGCGGAGCGGGGTGAATCGTCGCGTGCCGGTGCGGGTCACCAGCCGACCGAGACCGTGGGGCGTGGCCCACCGGTAGACGCCGAGGTCGAGCTGCACGAGATCGACGCCGGGGACGTGCGTCTTGATCCGGTGATTTCCGCGCGTCATCGGCGCGACGTTGCGATCGCCGGTCTGGCCGGGTGGTCCGCCGCGATCGGGCGGCACGTAGGGCTCGGCGTGGTCGTGGTCGAGCCGGCGGTAGCCGGTGTTGGACGAGTGGGGGAAGACCTCGCCGAGCATCCGCAGCAGGGTGCGGGTCTTGACCAGCGTGGGGTGCTCGTAGGCGTTGACCGACTGGGAGTCGTTGAGGTCGATGACGGGCTGGAGCTTCACGTCGCGGTGCTTCAGCAGCTCGCAGAGCTGGTCGAGCAGCACCGGGCCGATGCCCTCGACGCGGCCGACCCCGGGCACGGCAGCGGACAGCACCAGGTCGGAGAGGAAGACATAGACGGTGGCCGGTCGCTTCGGGCGTTTCGGCAGGTCGTCGGGCTCGGTCCCGCCGTCGAGGAAGGCCGCGGCCGCGTGGGGGTTGCTCAGCAGCTCGACCGCCTGCGCCTCCAGCTCGCCGCGTGTCACCGTCTCACGCTGCTCGGGCGTGAGCGCCTCCTCGAGCTTGTCGGCGAGGTCACCGACCGTCGCCTCGAAGCCGAGGGCGACACCGGTGGGGAGCTTGCAGCTGACCTTCAACGCGCCGGGCTGGCCGTCGACCGGGTCGATCGCGTCGCCCGTGCGCGGCCGGGACACCTGCACGCCGAGCTTCGCGGCCTCCTCGGCCAGCCGCGCGCGGTGTGCCTCGATGTCGGCCTCGATCACCTTGGCCTCGGCGATCCTGAGGATCCGGGTGGGCGACTCGTCGACGGCGGCGGCGACCGCGACGTCGACCAGACCGACCGCCTCCAACGAGAGGCCACGTGACATCGACGCGACCTTGCACGCCACCCACGCGGGCAGCCGGAGGTCCTGCACGGCCGCCCAGAGGATCGGCATCCGGTGGCGCAGGTCGAGACTGTCGGCGGCCAGGCGCTTCATCGCCGACACGGTGATGAAGCGCGCGACCGCGGGCTCGCCCCAGCACAGCTCCTGGACGTGGGGAGTGCCCTCACCGCCGAGCTGGATCAGTCGGTCCCTCCCGGGAGAGTGGGAGGACGCCGGCTCCTCGGAGTGCAGGTCGGCCCACTGCAGCGCCAGGCGGAGGGCGTCGACCTCGGTCTCCCGCTGCGCGAGCGCGAGCTCCTGCGTCCGCCGCACCACCGCGGTGGCGTCGAGGTCGAGGAGGTCCGGGATCATGCGTCGAGTGTATCCGAACACATGTTCGAATACAAGCACCGCGGTCGTGCTGGTTCGCCCGCGCCCTCAGTAGCCGAAGCGCTCGTAGTCCCCGGCGTAGATCGCCCGCACCCGCTCCTCGAGGTCCGGCCGGCCCGCGAGCACGTCCTCGCGCGGGGTCGCCTTCACGTTGCGCGCCTGGACCGGCACGTCGGGCAGCCCGGCGGCCTCGCGGATCACCTCGAGGTCCTGGGCGAACGACTCGATCCGCCCGACCTGGTCGTAGTGGATGAGGTCGGCCATCACGTTGACGTGCTGTGGCCGCCAGTGCGGGTTCATCTCGGTGACCGGGTCCTGGCGCTCGAGCGCGAGCACGAAGTCGTCGAGGCTGACCGGTCGCTCCTCGTCCGGCTCCTGGCCCAGCGCGACCTGCACCTCCGAGCGCCAGCCGGTCGAGCCGACGATCTTGTCGAGGTAGGCCGACTGGAATCGGCGCAGCGGGTCGCGCACGAACGTGAAGCGGTAGGCCCCGCCCGACAGCATCCGCGCGACGCGACGGCGCCCCAGGTCGCGGACCTTCGGCAGCCGGTTCTGCTTGTGGACGTTGTCCGGGCTGAAGTCGTGCTCGCCGGTGTGCAGCCGGTCGAGCCACAGCAGCACCGTCGAGCAGGCGGCCTTCGGGTTCTTGACGTAGACGATGCCGTGCTCGGGCAGGGCGTGGAGGTGGTAGGCGAGCGGGCGGTGCGGGAAGTACTCCCGCATCTGCGCCCAGGTGACCGCGGGCGCGGCGGGGTCGGGGTCCACGGGCTGCGTCATCGTCGCGCCAGCCTACGGGCGAAGATCCGCCGGGCGGCGCGGGCGCTCACCTTCCGCCGGCGGCGGGCCTCCTTCTCCGCGATCCGCCGGATCGCCGGGTGCTGCGCCGCCGGGACCTCGAGCAGCTCCAGGTAGTGGTCGAGCCGTGCGGGATCGAGGCGCTGCTCGGTCGTCGTACCGTCGGTCTTCCGGCCGCTGCCGAACAGCGCGCGCTCGCCGAGGTGGTCGCGCGCCACCTGCTCGTTGCTCGCGGCCCACCGCGCCATGAACCGGTCGAGCTCCTCGCTCGGGAGGGTCAGCACGGGTCCGGTGTCCACCTCGCGCAGGCGTACGACGTGGTGGTGGTTGCCGAACAGGCCGGGCCGCTCGCCCTCGTGCTGCACGCGGTAGAGGTTGAGGATGCGCAGCAGCTCGATCGCCTCGGCGCCGAGGCTCTCGTTGCGGGCGTCGGTGTGCGACAGCGCGCTCGGGTCGACCGCCATCCCGGCCGCGTCGAGGAAGTCGCTCACCAGGTCGCCGCCGACCATGCGCTCCCGCTCGAACCGGCGCACCACGAACGCGTCGGGCTGCAGCCCGGCCCAGGTCGCGAGGCGCAGGCTGTAGTCGTAGGTCCCGGTCCAGTCCTGCTGCATCCAGGTGGTCAGCGGCGTGGTCTCGCCCATCTTCACGACCTGCTGGTAGCGGCTGACGAGGTGGTCGTCCTGCCGCCGCAGGTAGACGACGAGACGCACGCTGCCGTCGTACCTCCCGAGCAGGCGGCGCATACGGGTGACCGCGCGGTCGCTCGCGACGAACAGGCCCTCGTCGGAGAACACCACGCCGTCGACCTCCGAACCGTCGAGCTCGTGGTCGAGACGACGACGGAACGTACGGCGGAAGACCGCGGGCTCGCCGGGCTCCCCGGTCAACCAGTCGGGGTGCCGGACCAGCTCGTCGTCGGGACGGACGAAGAGCCCGAGCCGGGTGTGTCGGGCTCGGCCCGGGGTGCGGGGGTAGATGAAGCCGGCCGCGCGGAGCGCCTCGGCGTTGCGGCGCAGCATCCGCTGGATGGTGCTCGTGCCGGTCTTGCCCGAGCCGATGTGGAGCACCACGTCGCGGGTCATCCCCGCGCCTCCCGCTCGGCGATCGCCCGGATGGCGGAGCGCTCGGCCGCGGGGACCTCGAGCAGGTCGAGGTACTCGTCGAGGCGCGCCGGGTCGAGCACCTGCTCGGTCGTGGTGCCCTCGCGCCGCCGCGCGGACCCGAACAGCTCGCCGTCTGCCCGGTCGAGGAACTCGCGGGCGACCCCCGCGTTGCTGGCCTCCCAGCGCTCCTGGAACCGGTCGAGGTCAGCGTCGGGGAGGGTGAGCACCGGCCCGTCGATCGCGTGCAGCCGCCGGGTGTGCTCGCTGTTGATGATGAGGCCGGCGCGGGCACCGCGGTGCTCCACGCGGTAGAGGTTGAACAACCGAAGGATCTCGACCGCCCCCGCGCACAGGCTCTCGTTGCGCCGCTCGGCGGGAGCCAGGCTCGTCACGTCGACCTCGATGCCAGCGGCTTCGATGAAGTCCTCCACCAGTGATCCGCGCACGAAGCGCGCCGGCTCGAAGGTCCTGACGACGAAGGCCGCTGGACCGATGTTGGCGCGCCACCGGGAGAGATGGTCGTAGTAGTCGTACATGTAGTGCAGGTCCGATGACGCCCAGTCAGCCATCCGGGCGATCCCCCCGCCCTTGACCACCTGCTGGTAGTTGCTGGAGAGGTGATCGTCCTGGCGGCGGAGGTAGATGAGGATGCGGACCGATCCTCCGCGAGCGTCGGTGAATTGGCGCACCCGCTCGACCGCGGCCGCGTTGCGGCGGTAGAGGCCTTCCTCGGAGATCAACACCCGGCGTACGGCGGGGGTGAGCTCACGCCGCAGCCGCCGGCGGACCCGGCGCCGGAACTCCTCCGGGTCGAGGTCTGCGTTCCCCGCCCGCAACCACTCCGACGACCGGACCAGCTGCCGGTCGGGCAGCACGAGGAAGCCGAACTTCAGGTGCCGCTGGTTGCCGAAGGCCCGGGGGTAGAGCGTCCCGCCCTCGGCGAGAGCCTCGCGGCTGTGGGCCAGCACCCCCTGGATGGTGGTGGTGCCCGTCTTGCCGGTGCCGATGTGGAGCACGGTGTCGACGGGGCGGGGCACGGAGCAATTCAAGCACTCCGGAGCCCGCTCAGTGGCCGGAGGCCTCGCGTTCGGCGATGCGACGCAGGTCGTCGTGCATCGCTGCGGGTAGCTCCGCGAGGTCGCGGAAGTGGTCGACCCGCGCTGGGTCGAGGTACTGCTCCGCCGTGGTCAGGGTCGACCGCCGGTCAGCGCTGAAGAGCACCTCATCGCCGAAGTGCTCACGCGCGACGGTCCGGTTGGGGATCTCCCAGCGCTCCATGAAGGTGTCGAGCAGGGCGGGAGCCAGCGTCAGAGCCGGACCGGGTGGGTGTACCCCCAGCCGGTCGACGAGGCGCGTGACCAGGGCGTGGCGCTCGACGGACTGACCGGTCTCACCTCGGTGCTCGGCCAGGTAGAGGTTGTAGATGCGCAGGAATTCGACGGCCTCGGCGTCCAGGCTCTCGTTCCTCCGCTCTACCGGAGTGGCGGGCACGCCCGCGATGTCTGCAGCGGCCAGGAAGTCTGCCTCGAGCGAGCCGTCGACGAATGCGGTCGGCTCGAACCGGCGTACGACGAGCTGCGCGCCGCTCATCTCGCGACGCCAGTGCGAGAGGCGTCGTGCGTAGTCGTAGGTCGAGGAGCGGTCTCGGGTCGACCACTCGGCGAGCCGGCTCGTCTCGCCGACCTTCACCTGCTGCTGGTAGTAGCTGATCAGGTGGTCGTCCTGGCGCCGCAGGTAGACGACGAGCCGCACCTGACCGCCCAGTCCGTCGACGAAGGCGCGGAGCCGCTCGAGTGGCGTGCCCGAGAAGCCGTAGAGCGCCTCGTCGGAGAACAGCACCCGGGGCAGCCCCGCGTCAGCGATCTCGGCCAGCAGCCGGCGGTGCACCCGCCGCCGGAAACGTTCGGGCGACTGGGCCTTCATGCGCCGCCAGGCCGGCATCCTCTCGAGGTCCTCGTCGGTCCGGAAGGACAGGCCGAAGCGGGTGTGCCGGACCGGTCCCGGGCTCGTCGGGTACAGCACTCCCGCGTCCGCGAGCGCCTCCCGACTCAGCCGCATCAAGTGCTGGATGCTCGTCGTGCCGGTCTTGCCCGTACCGATGTGGAGGGTCACGTCGATCCGCTCGGGCACGTGATCATGTTAAGACCGCCGGATCTGCATCCAACCGCCGCCGTGAGTGATTACACTTGATCCAGCCGACTCTCGTCGAGGGCTCGGTCGGGGGCGATGGACAACGGGGAGAGGGAAGATGATGCTGCGGCCTGCCTTGAAGACGGTGCGCTCACGACCTGGTTGGAGGCTCGGCCTCGTCGCCGCGGTCGCGGCGTCGCTCGGCTTCACGCTGTTGCAGCCGGCGAGCGGTGACGCGGCCCTCCCCACGGGAGCGCCCAGCGACACCGCCGCTGCGGACGGGGCCGAGGGACTCGGCTTCGCGGTCCAGCTCGGACCCGAGCAGCGCGTCATCGGTCCGACCGACCAGGGCGACAACCCCTACTTCTCCGAGACCCGCAACGGGAAGCTCTACGGATACTTCGGCACCAGCCGGACGGTCGAGTGGCGCTCGAAGGCCAACAAGCGGCTCTCCCACCCGCGGGTCATCATCGACCGCGGCCTGCCGGGCAAGTTCGACGACTGCGGAGCCTGGCTGAACGGGTCGATCCAGAAGTACGGCCGCCACTGGGTCGCGTTCTACCACTCCGAGGGCAGCACAGGGGGGCACGGTTGCGACCCCTACGGCAAGACCAACGTCGACCGGATGGCGATCGTGGAGTCGACCAATGCCGGTCTCACGTGGCGTCGGCCCAACTACCCCAACAACGTGGTGCTCGCCGGCGAGGGTGCGACAGCCAGTCACGGGCTCAGCAACGCCAACGGTGGGCGGGTCGTCAGGATCGGCGAGTACCTCTACATCTTCTACCGCACCCGCGGTGAGCGGAACGGTGCCAGCGGCATCCACATGGCGCGCGCCCTGGCGAGCGGCTTCGGGCGTCCCGGCACGTGGAAGAAGTACTACTGCACCTCGCCGGTCATCGGCACGCCGGTCTGCAGCTGGAACCAGGACGGGATCGGCGGCAAGTCGACCCCGATCGGCGGACTGAGCGAGAAGAGCCGTTTCGTCATCTGGAACGCCGCGCTGAACCGGTGGATCGGCCTCGACGCGAGCGGCAAGCAGGGCTTCCGGATGTTCGCGTCCCAGGTGGGCAGCGGTGCCACGGACGACGCCCGCCAGTACAACGCGTTGTTCGACGACCACGGCTTCCCCATGAAGTGGGCAGGGTCCGAGGACGTCTACCCGCTGGTCTCCACGGAGAACGACAAGTACGTCGACCAGTGGGGCGGCACCGTTCGCAACGCCAGGTCCAAGCAGCTCTACGCCTACCCGTCCCTCGGCGGCCTCCAGGGCCAGAGCTGCTGCACCGGCAGCTCGTTCTACATCTACTACGTGAAGCTCTTCCCGGGCGACAAGTTCACCAAGCGCTACCTCTTCCGTCGCGAGGTGAAGGTCATCGCGACGGACCAAGCGCTGAACCGCGTCGAGCTAACGACGTACAAGAACCGCAAGGGCAAGCGGTTCTCCTCCACCGAGGCGCCGAAGTCGAAGTCGTACAAGCGGCAAGGGGCAGTCGGCTACCTGCTCGCGCACGGCGAGGTAGCGGGCTGGAAGCAGGTCTTCGACTGCACGCGCAGGGGCGACCACGCCCTCTACGCCAACAAGTGCAAGACGGGGTGGAAGCCCTATCGCCGCGTTGGCTTCGTGTACCCGCAGAAGACCACCACGGCCAGCGTCGCGGTCTACCGCTGCTACGCCAAGAAGAGCCACTACGCCTCGAGCAGCCGCGGCTGCGACGGCGGCAAGCGTGAGGCGCGGCTCGGCTTCGCGATGAAGGGCTTCTAGCCTGGCACCCGGAGTGGTCCTCCACGTCGGCACCGGCAAGACCGGGACGACGTCGATCCAGGACCTCTTCAGGCTCAACCGAGCGGCTTTCGGTGAGCGCGGCATCCTCTACCCACGGACCCCGGGGATGGCGCGCCACCTCAAGCTGGGCCTGTCGTTCCGCTCCGACGAGGAGTACGACGCGATGCCGGCGTGGCACCACCTGCGCGCCCAGGAGCCCCAGCACTTCCGCCGGCGCTTCCACCGCCGGCTCCTGCACGAGATCGCATCGGCCGCCCCGGAGCGCGTCGTGTTCTCGGACGAGGCGATCTACGCGCTCCCCGGCGAAGCGCTGCGGCGGATGCGGGTCTTCCTGGCCGAGCACTTCGGCCCGGTGCACGTGATCGTGTACCTCCGCCGGCAGGACGACCACCTCGTGAGCTTCTACCAGCAGCAGGTGAAGGTGGGGGAGACGCGGCGGATCGCCGAATTCGCGGCCGCTCCGACGTATCCCTACGACTACGCGCGCCAGCTCGCGGAGCTGCGCGAGACCCTGCAGCCGGACGCGATGACGGTGCGCCGGTTCGAGCGGGACCGGTTCGTCGGCGGACGGCTGGAGGACGACTTCCTCGAGGCCGCGGGCATCGAGGACCCGGGGCTCCAGCGGGGCCGGATGCGCAACCAGAGCCTGGATGCGACCACGGTGGAGTTCCTCCGCATCTTCAACCTCCACGAGGTCGAGCACGCCGGCGCGGTGGTGGGCGTGATGGACCACCGCGACCTGGTGCGCGTGCTCGAGGAGCGTTCGGCCGGCCCGCAGCTGACCCTGCCGGAGGCGGTCCTCGACGACTTCATGGCCCGGTGGGACGAGTCCAACCGCTCCGTGGCCGAGCAGTGGTTCGGCGAGCCCACGCTGTTCGCCCCCCGCAGGCGCGGTCAGGTGACCGAGGCGCAGGAGATCGACGCGACCGCCCTGGAGGAGCTGATGCAGGTCGCCGGGTTCCCCGAGGACGTCCGGGAGCGGATGCGGGACATCGCCCAGCGCGAGTCGCTGCGGTCTGCTCAGTAACCGAACAGCTCGTAGTCCCTGGCGTACAACGCTCGGACCCGCTCTTCGAGGTCGGGCCGGGACGCGAGGAGGTCGTCGGGCGCTCGCCTGGCGACATTGCGGGCCTCGACGGGCACGAGCGGGAGCCCGGCGGCGACACGGATGTGCTCGAGGTCGTCGGCAAAGGTCTCGATCCGGCCGATGTGGTCGTAGTCGACCAGGTCCGTCATCACGTTGATGTGCTGAGGGCGCCAGTGGGGGTCCATGGCAGTGAGCGGGTCCTGGCGCTCGATCGCGGAGATGAAGTCTTCGATGCTGACGCTGCGCCTGATGTCGGGCTCCTGCCCGAGAAGCTCCTGGATCTCGGTACGCCAACGCTTGGGCTTCTCGATCTTGTCGCGGTACACCGACACGAAGCGGCGCAGCGGGTCACGGACGAACGTGAAGCGATAGGCCTCGCCGGAGAGCAGCTGGCCGATGCGTCGTGTTCCGACCTCACGAGGACGCGGCAGACGGTTCTCGGTGTGCACGTTCCCTGGGCTGAAGTCGTGCTCGCCCGTGTAGATCCGATCGAGCCACAGCAGGACCGTGGAGCATGCCGCCTTGGCGTTCCTCACGTAGACGACGCGGTGCTCCGGGAGTGCCTGCACGCGGTTCGCCGGCGACAGGTGCGGGTAGCGGGTCCGCATTGCTCGCCAGGTCACCGGCGGCTTGGCGATGTCGGGTCCCACGGGGTCTGCTCCTCGGTCGCAGAGGCGCTCGGAACGGGCAGGATAGCGGCCTCGGAGGCTCATTCGAGCGGATGAACCTCGTGGCATCTTCACAGAAACCTCGCGTCACACCCGTTTCGGTCGTTAGCGTGTGTCCCTGCACCGGTTGTTAAGGTGTCCCGCTGCCTGCTGACAGAAGGGGTCTGGATTTGAAGCGCGTGCTCATCACCGGGGGCGCCGGCTTCATTGGTGTCCACCTGGCTGATCACCTGGCGCAGGCCGGGGACTACGAGGTCAGCGTGCTCGACAACGAGTCGCTCGGCCATCGCAGGCACCTCGACCTCGAGCGGGTGCGCTTCGTCGAGGGCGACCTCCGCGACCGCGCCGACGTCCGGCGCGCGTTGGCCGGGCAGGACGCGGTGGTCCACCTGGCCGCCCACACCCGCGTGATCGACAGCATCCTCGACCCCGCCGACAACTTCGAGAACAACGTCATCGGCACCTTCAACCTGCTGGAGGAGAGCCGTGCCGCCGGCGTCGGCCGGATCGTCGCCGCTTCGACGGGCGGCGCGATCGTCGGCGACGTGCCCCCGCCCGTGCACGAGAGGATGGCGGCGCAGCCGACGTCGCCGTACGGCGCCTCCAAGCTGATGATGGAGGGCTACCTCAGCGCCTACGCCGGTGCCTATGGCATCTCCACCTGTGCGCTGCGGTTCTCCAACGTCTACGGGCCGCGCAGCTATCACAAGGGCTCCGTGGTCGCCCACTTCTTCAAGCAGATCATCGCCGGCGAGCAGCTGGTGGTCTACGGCGACGGCAGCCAGGCACGCGACTTCCTCTACGTCCGCGACCTGGTCGAGGGCATCCGGGTGGCCGTCGACAGCGACGCCGTCGGCGCCTACCAGCTCGGCAGCGGCAAGCCGACGACGGTCAACGAGCTCCTCGAGCTGATCCGCGACGCCACGGGCAGCGACCTCGACGTGCTCTACGAGGACTTCCGCACCGGCGAGGTCCGCTACACCTGGTGCGACATCGACAAGGCTCGCGACGGTCTCGGATTCGACCCGGTCACCCCGCTCGACGAGGGGATCCGCCGCACATGGGAGTGGTTCCAGGCCTACGGCTCGGCACGCTCATGACCGAAGCCGCGTACGGCCGTCTCCGGCGTCGCCTGCGGCGCTGGAACGATCGCGTCGGGACCTCCGACGCACCGGCCGCACGCGCGACGGACGGTGAGCCTGCGCCGATCCCGACCCACCTGGGCCCGGCCTTCGACCAGCGCGTGGCCGAGGCGCTCGAGCGGCAGCAGCCGGCCGGCCGCGACGCCGACTACGACGTCGTCCGCGACCACTTCGACATCGCGCACTACCTGCTGCAGGCGCCCGCTCTCCTCGACAACCCCGACGTCGACCCGATCCAGCACTTCCTGCGCCTGGGCCCGGGAGTGAAGCTGACGCCGACGCCCGGCTTCTCCACCGACTCCTACCTCAAGCGTCACCCCGAGCGCCGGACCGGCGACGCCAACCCCTACGTCGCGTGGTTGCGCGAGGGCCGGGCCAAGGGCGAGGTCGCCGAGCCCGTGATGGGAGTCGAGAAGCTCGCGGCCGTGCTCGGCAGCACGACCGAGGAGGTCGTCGAGCAGATCAGCGAGCGTCGCACCGACGTCGTACGCCGGCTGCACCACGGGAAGCTCGGCGAGATGTTCGCCAAGGCGGCCGAGCTCGAGCCTCTCGTCGGCGAGCTCTGGGCGGAGGTGCCACGCCCGCGGATGATGCCGATCCCGTGGCTGGTCGTGGCCGACCAGCTCGGCGCGCTCCACAGCAGCCAGGAGGCGCTCGGCTTCGAGAGGGCCCGGATCGTGCTCGTGGTCGAGGACGCCGACGACGCTCTCGTCGAGCGCCTGCGCGACGGTCTGTGCGCGGAGGTCGACCCCCACGACGTCGTCGTCGTGACGACGGGGCCCAACGCGGGTGGAGGCGACGCCACGGCAGGCGGCGTCCGTCGCGTCGACTTCGCCGAGACGGCCCGTGGGCTGGGCCCGATCATGACCCAGCAGGTGCTGGTCGAGCTGCTCCGCTCGCTGTGCGCCGACGCGATCGTGGGCGTGGAGTCGCGTCTGTTCCTCGAAGCGCTGACGCCGTACGGCCGGGCGCTGAAGGCCTCGGAGCGGATCTTCCTCGGCTTCAGCGGGCTGCGGCGCAGTCGGCTCGGACATCCGGCGGGTGCGTCGGCACGCTACTTCTACCGGCACGCCGAGCTCGTCGACGCGGTCATCGTCGACAGCGAGGAGACCGAGGACCGGCTCATCGAGGACTACGGGCTGCCGAAGGCCGTCGCGCAGAAGCTCCGCGCGGTCGCCGACGACGAGGCCCTGGCCGAGATGGCGCGCGAGCTGTTGTGGGAGGTCCCCGATGGCCACCACGACTGACGCGCCCGACGTCTCGCTCGTCGTCACGGCGCACAGCGAGACCGTCGTGTGCGGCCCGACCATGCGCTCCGCCGACCTGGCCGTGGCAGCCGCTCGTGCGCAGGGCTACGAGGTGGAGACCGTGATCGCGCTCGACGTCGCCAGCGACGAGACCCGGGAGTACTTCGACCAGCAGCGCTTCGACCACTGGGAGCGGTGGGACTTCCAGGAGGCCGACCTCGGACGGGTCCGCAACGCCGCCGTCGCCCGCGCCACCGGGCGCTACATCGCCTTCCTCGACGCCGACGACCTCTTCAGCGAGAACTGGCTGGCGGAGGGCATCGCGGTCCTCGACGAGGCCGCCGCGCAGGGTCGCCGGGCCATCGCCCACCCCGAGCTCAACGTGATGTTCGACGGCGGCAACTCCGTGCTCGTCCACATCGAGCAGGCCTCGCCGCTCTTCACGCCGTGGTTCGCCTACCTGCGCAACTACCACGACTCGCTGTGCCTCACGCCCCGCGAGGCGCACCTGGCGATCCCCTACGTCTCCCGCGACATCCCCAACGGGCTGTCCTTCCAGGACTGGCAGTTCTCCATCGAGACGATGGCGGCCGGGTGGGAGCACGTGCTCGTGCGCGACACGATCATCTTCAAGCGCCGCCGCGACACCTCGCTGGGGCAGGAGAGCAGCATCCGCCGGTCCATCGTGCGCAAGCTGCCCGCGATGGCGATCGACCGGGTGCACGACCTCGCGCGCGTCGGGAAGGCGTCGGAGACCGCGTGAGCCGGTCGAGGCAGTGGGCGGACCGGCTCCGCCGGACGGCCAGCGCCCCGAGCGCGGCGCAGCAGAGCCCCTCGCCCGACGTCGAGGAACGGCTGCGCTGGTGCGTGCACCCGCGCCTCTACCTCGCGCAGCTCACCTCGGGGGAGCGCGCCGACCTCGGCGCGGAGCCGGGCGTCGACGCGGTGGCCGAGCACTACCTGACCCATGGCGCCGCGCGCGGGCTGCGCGTCTCGGCGTTCTTCCACCCGCAGACGTACGACGACCGGCTGGCCGAGCACGACCTGAGCATCCCCGACGGGGAGGTGCCCTTCCTGCACTGGTTGCGCACCGGCTGGGAGCACCGGATCGTGCCGACCCCGCTCTTCGACGCGGACTGGTACCTCGAGCACCACCCGGTGCTGCGCACGCACCCGCGCTGGGTCCTCCACCACTACCTGACCCGCGGCTGCTACCAGCCGCAGTGGGTGCCGAGCCCGGCCGGCCGCCACCACGGCGGCGCGCCCGACGACGAGGCGATGCAGCGCCACGACCCCCTCCTGCTGCCCGAGCTGCTGCACCGTGCCGACGAGCACGACCTGCGCGAGTCCAGCTGGCTGGAGGAGGGCGTGCTCGCCGTGCTCCGCAAGCGCGCGCGCCTGCACAGCCCGGCGCTCGCGGCGCAGGTCGCTCGCGCGGCCGAGCTCGAGCCGGGGCTGCACGCCCCGCTGCGCGTCGAGCAGCCGAGCGTCGCGCCGCCGCACGCCCACCTCGGCACGCGGATGGCGCGCGAGCTGGCCGACGCCCGCGAGGAGCTCGGCCTCGACCAGGTCGACACCGTCGTGCTGGTGCCGCACTGCCGGATGAGCGGCGCCGCCCGGGTCGCCGGCGTGCTGACCGACGCGGTCAGCGCCGCGACGTCGCCCGACCGGGTGGCGGTCGTGGTCACCGACCTCCCGATCTTCGAGCGCCCGCGCCTGTTCCCCGACGGCGTCCGCGTGCTCGACCTCGCCCATCGCCTGACCGGGGTGGCCCAGCCGGTCCGGCGCGACCTGCTCGACAGCCTGGTCCGCAGCCTCCGCCCGCGCCGGGTGCTGGTGGTCAACAGCCTGCTGGGCTGGCAGCTGGTCTCGGAGCTCGGAGCGGAGCTCAGCCGGGTGACCGACCTGGGCGCCTACCTGTTCACCTGGGAGGTCGACGAGCAGGGCCACCGCTACGGCTTCCCGATCGGGCCGTTGCAGCAGAGCCTGGAGCACCTGTCGTGGTTGCTCCTCGACAGCGAGCGCCTGCGTGACGAGATCGTCGACCGCTACCTGATGCCGAGCGCGACCCGCGCCCGGCTGCACTTCCTGCGCACGCCGCTCGCCCCGTCGGAGGTCGACGTGACGGGTGTCCTCGAGCGGCGGCGGTCCGCGGGCGCGCCGGTCCGCGTGCTCTGGGCAGGCCGCTTCGACCGCCAGAAGCGCTTCGACCTGGTCGTCGAGGTCGCGCGACTGCTGCCCGACGTCGAGATCCACGCCTATGGCAAGCCGGTGCTCAGCGACGTCGACCTCCACCCCGACGACCTGCCCGCCAACATCCGGCTCATGGGCGTCTACGACGGGTTCGACACGCTCCCGCTCGACGAGGCCGACCTGCTGCTCTACACCTCCGCCTGGGACGGCATCCCCAACGTCGTGCTGGAGGGTGCGCAGAGCGGCCTGCCGATCGTCGCGAGCGCGGTCGGCGGAGTGCCCGAGGTGATCACCCCCGAGACCGGCTACCCGGTCACCGACGTGGACGAGCCGGCGGCGTACGTCGACGCGATCCGCACGCTCCTCGGCGACCCGGGCGGGGCGACGCGCCGGGCGGCGACGCTGCGCGAGCGGGTCCACCGCGACTTCACCGTGGAGCAGTACCGCTCCGCGGTGGCCGCCCTGCTGGGGGGAGGGGAGTCGTGACCGCCGACGTCTCCGCCGTGCTCGTCGCGACCGGCGAGGGGCCTCGGGCGGGCATCGCCCTCCACGGCGTCCTGGACGCCGCCGCGGCCGCGCGCAGCGCGGGACTGGCGGTGGAGGTCGTGGTGCTGCTCGCCGACGCCTCCAGCGGCACCCGCGCGGCTCTCGGCGAGGCCGCGGAGCACGGTGCCCGGCTCGAGACGATCGGCGTGGGCGAGCTCGGGGCCGCGCGCAACTACGCCGTCGCCGCGGCGACCGGCCGATACGTCGCGCTCCTCGACGCCGGCGGCCTCTGCTCGGCCAACTGGCTCCACGCCGCCCACGCCGTCGCCGAGGCCGATCCGGAGCGGACCGTCGTGCACCCCGAGGTGCACTGGTTCTACGAGCAGGGTCGTGAGCTCTACTTCCCGCCCGACCAGGCCGACCCCGGGTTCGACCCCGCCATGGTGGCGCTCGGCAACTGCTGGGACGCGCAGACCTTCGCCGCGGCGGAAGTCCACCGCGCGGTGCCTCACCCCGAGCTCGACGCGGGCGCGGAGCCCGGCGACCTCGACTGGGCATGGACCCGGGCGACCCTCGCCGCAGGCCTCCGGCACCGACTCGCCCCGGACACCCTCAGCTTCCGCAGGCGTCGCCCGCGGACCCTGCGCTGACGCGCGTCAGTGCGCGGGAGCGGGCGTGCCCGCCTTCGCGGCCGCGGCCTCCGCGCTCCACACCGAGACGCACGGGATCTTGTCGCGGTCGCAGCGGTCGGCGTACTTCTTCGTGATCTCGGCGACCTCCTCCATCAGGCCCTCGCTGAGGGTGATGGGGGTGAGGCCGAGGTGGAGGAAGCGGTCGTTGGCGACGTGGAGCTCGTTCTCGTCGGCCTCGTTGCGCGGGTTGGGCAGCAGGGCGATGTCGACGCCGGTGCGGTCGGAGATCATCTTCGCCAGGTCGCGCACCCGGTGGGTCTCGGTCATCTGGTTGAAGACCGAGACGCGGTCACCCTTGGCCGGCGGGTTCTCGATCGCCAGCTGGATGCACTGCACGGTGTCCTGGATGTGGATGAAGGCGCGGGTCTGGCCGCCGGTCCCGTGCACCGTCAGCGGGTAGCCGATGGCCGCCTGCATCAGGAACCGGTTGAGCACGGTGCCGTAGTCGCCGTCGTAGTCGAAGCGGTTGATGAGCCGCTCGTCCTGGCGCGTCTCCCTGGTCTGGGTGCCCCACACGATGCCCTGGTGGAGGTCGGTCGCCCGGACGTGGTCGTTCTTCGCGTAGTAGGCGAAGAGGAGCTGGTCCTGGGTCTTCGTCATGTGGTAGATCGAGCCCGGGTTGGCGGGGTAGAGGATCTCCTGGTCGACCAGGCCGCTCTCGCCGGCGTCGACCTTGACCTGCAGGTAGCCCTCGGGGATCTTCATGCCGGCGGTGCCGTAGCCGTAGACGCCCATGGTGCCGAGGTGCACGACGTGGATGTCGAGACCCGACTCGACCACCGCGGCCAGCAGGTTGTTGGTCGCGTTGAGGTTGTTGCTCACCGTGTAGCGCTTGTGGCGGCTCGACTTCATGGAGTACGGCGCCGCCCGCTGCTCCGCGAAGTGCACCACGGCCTCCGGCTGCCAGTCCTCGAGGAGGTCGAGCAGGCGCTGGTAGTTGACCGCGACGTCGATGTCGTGGAAGGCGATGTCCTTGCCGGACACCTCCTTCCACGTGCGCAGCCGCTCGCCCATGGGACGGATCGGAGTCAGCGAGGAGACCTCGAGCTCGATGTCGATCTTGCGACGCGACAGGTTGTCGACGATCGCGACCTCGTAGCCCTGAGCGGACAGGTGAAGTGCCGTCGGCCAGCCGCAGAACCCGTCCCCACCGAGGATCAGTACCCGCATTGCATCTCCTTCGTCACTTGGTGCCTTCTCAGCGAAGATCTCATGTTCGTCCAGCCCCGAGGCCCGACCATTCTGCGACACGGGGGTCTCGTTGTCTGACAACGGGGCTGCTCCGGCGCGCTCGAACCGGCCGGTCAGGGGATTGAGGTGGATGCCGCACTCCTTGATGGAGTCGACCTCCCACCACCACCGACCTGCCCGTTGCTCCTCGCCAGCGGAGATCGCACGGGTGCAGGGAGCGCATCCGATGCTGGTGTAACCGCGGTCGTAGAGCTCGTTGTAGGGCACCGCGTGGTCGCGGATGTAGGCCCAGACCTGATCGGTCGTCCAGTCGAGCATCGGGTGGAACTTCTGCATGCCGTTGGTCGCGTCCCACGTCGAGACCTCGAGGTCGCGGCGGGTCTCGCTGTGCTCGCGACGCAGGCCGGCCAGCCAGGCGCGCTTGCCCTGCAGGGCGCGCTGCAGCGGGGCCACCTTGCGGACCGCGCAGCAGCCCTCCCGCAGCTCGACGCTCCCGTAGAAGCCGTTCTGGCCGTGGGTGGAGGTCCACTCCAGGACCTCGCCGGGGTCGGGGGAGAGCATCTTGACGACCGGGCCGTAGCGGCGGTGGACACTGTGGGCGAGCGCGTGGGTCTCCTCGGGCAACCGCCCGGTGTCGACGCTGACGATCTCGATGTCGAGCCCGTGCCGCGCGATCAGGTCGGTCATGACCATCGCCTCGGGCCCGAAGGCGTTGGCGAGCACCGCAGGCGCCCACTCGACCTCGATCATCTTGAGGAGCGCCAGCGTCTCGTCGAGCGCGTCGCTGTAGTCCAAGATGGGTGTGCCTTCAGGCTGAGATGCGGGGAGAGCCGGCTCGGCCCTGAGCGGAACCGAAACGCGATGCTAGCATCGCGGCGCCGTCGACCACCCCTGAGGAGGCCCTGCCGATGAGGTCGATCCGGCGACGACGACGCCCGGATCCCGGGTCCGGCGCAGCCGCCTCCGATCATCTCGACAACGGCGACCCCGGGGCGTGGAGCGCCACCGCCGACAGCCTCCCGCGCGAGCTGCTCCCGGCCGACCACCGGCACCGCGCCGAGCGGCCCGCGCTGGCCCGCCGGCTGCGCCAGGTCGCCCACCCGCGGTTCTACGCCGCCCAGGTCGGTGAGCCCGCGCTGGCGGGCGACGTCGACGCGGCGACCGCGCACTTCCTGGCCACCGGCCTCGCCGCCGGTGCGCGGATCAGCGGCCTGTTCAACCCCGACGTCTACCGCGAGCGGCTCGCCGCGCGTGGCATCGCCGTCGCCCCCGGTGTCGATCCGTTCCTGCACTGGCTCACGGTCGGCTGGGACGAGCGGCTGGTGCCGACGGTGCTGTTCGACGAGGACTTCTACCTCGCGCGCCACCCCGACCTCGCCAACGGCCCGGAGTGGGCCTTCGCGCAGTACGTCCGCGCCGGTTGCTACGCCCCGGGGCGCTCGCCGACGCACTTCGGGCCCAACTACGGGGGAGTGCCCGCGCCCGACGCGCGTGAGCGGCAGGACCCGCCGCTGGTCGACGGGCTCCTCCACCGTGCCGGCGACTACGACCTGACCCGCACCAGCTGGCTCGAGGAAGGTGTGGTCCGGGGCGCCGGCAAGCTCGCCGCCCTGGCCTCGCCGCAGATGCAGGCCCTGGTCGCCAAGGCGGCGGCGATCGAGCCGATGATCGCGGAGCCGCCCCGCGAGCGCTGGGTGAGCTGGCCGCCGCACACCCACCCGATGCTGCTCCCGACCGCTCACGCGGAGGACGTACGACGGCAGCTCGGTCTCGTGCGCGCCGACACCGTGGTCGTGGTCCCCGGCGGCACCGAGGCGGGCGCCGGTCTCACCGCGGCCGCCGCCGCGCTGCACGAGGCGGAGCCGGGCTCGAACGTCCTCGTGGTGACGACCGACGACCCGCGCCAGCCCGACCTCGGGATCAAGGCCGAGACGGTCGACCTCCGCGTCCCGTGGACCGGGGCGACCGAGCACCGGCGCCTGCTCGGGCTGCTCGACCTCGTGCGCGGCGTCCGGCCCCGGCGGCTCGTCGTCGCGGGAAGCGCGCTCGGATGGCGGTTGCTGTCGTCGTACGGCACGACGCTGGGCAACGAGATGTCGTTGGCGGCCGTGCTCGCGCCGTCGGCCGACGGCGAGCTCCCGGTCGACGACTTCCAGGGCTGCTTCGACCTCCTCGACTGGGCGGTGACCGACACCGAGGCGCTGCGCGAGGAGCTGTGCGCGCGCTACCTGCTGGCCGAGGCGGCCTGCGCTCGGCTGGTCAGCGTCGCCGCCTGCGCCACGACCCTGCCGGAGCTGGTTCTCGGAGGAGGCGACGATGGCTGACGTCGCGGCGATCATCACCGGGCACGCCGAGGGTGTGATGGCCGGGCTGTCCTTCCGCAGCCTCCTCGACGCCGTCGAGGTGGCGCGGGCGGGCGGGCTCGAGGTCGACGTGCTCGTCGTGCTCGACAACCCGACCGAGGCCACCCGAGCGGTCTTCGCGGAAGCCGAGAGCCGCGGCGCCACCGTCGCCGAGGTCTCCTACGCCGACCAGGGGAAGGTGCGCAACAGCGCCGTCGAGCTCAGCACCGCCGACAACGTCGCCTTCCTCGACGGCGACGACCTGTGGAGCGAGAACTGGCTCGCCGAGGCGCACCGGTTGTGCGTGACCGAGCCCGCGGCCATCGCCCACCCCGAGCTGAACTGGTTCTTCGGTGGTCAGCAGAACCTCTACTTCCTCCCCGACCAGACCGACCCGGCCTTCGACCCGGCGCTGCTGCGGATCGCGAACCCGTGGGACGCCCTCTGCATGGCGCCGCGGCGGGCCTACCTCGAGCACCCCTTCACGGCGCGTGCCGTGAGCGAGGGCTACGCCTACGAGGACTGGCACTGGAACCTCGAGACGTTCGCCGCCGGTTTCGTGCACCGGGTCGTGCCCGGGACGATCCACTTCAAGCGCCGGCGCGAGGGGTCGCAGTACGTCCAGGCCAGGGCGAGCAGCGTGCTCACCCGTCCCAGCGACCTGCTCGACTACGCGTGGTGGGCCGAGCGCGACCGTGTGCGGTGAGCGCCCTGCGGTCCGGTAGGTTCGGGGTGTCGGGCTGATCGTCACCTACTCGGAGGAGTCCCACCCGTGCTTTTCGTCGTGATCGCCATGCTGCTCAGCCTCGCCGTCGCCGGCCTGGTCGTGGCCTACGTCGCCTTCCCGCACCGAGGGGAGACGATGCCGGCGGTGCCGTGGCTCGGTGACGCGCTGGGCAGGGCCGTCGACGCGGTCCCCACCCTCGACGAGGACGAGGTCGACCTGCTGAAGGTGCGGTGACGTCGCTCCTGCGAGGATGAGCGCCATGGAGTGGATCATCCTCAGCGCCGTCGTCGGTGTCGCGCTCGTCCTGCTGCTCGTCGTCCTCGGCGGCGTCGGACTGCTCACCCGCAGCGCGCCCGGCCGGACGCCGAAGGTCGAGCCCCCGCGCACGGCGCCGGGCGATGTGCTCGCCCCTCCTGCGGACACCGAGGCGCCGGCCGAGCCGGCTCCCGAGGCGGAGGTCGCCGCACCGACGCTCGAGCGGCCGGAGCGCCCCGCGTCCCGGCTGGTCCGGCTGCGGCAGCGGCTCGCCGGATCGGGCACGCTCGGCCGCGGGCTCCTCGGCCTGCTCAGCCGCGACCAGCTCGACGAGGACACCTGGGAGGCGATCGAGGACCTGCTCCTCGGCGCCGACATCGGCGTGCAGCCCACGCAGGAGCTCGTCGAGAGGCTCCGCACCCGGCTCCGGGTCGAGGGCAGCCCCGACGCCCGCACCGTCCTCCGCGAGGAGCTGGTCGCCCTGGTCGACCCGTCCATGGACCGCGCGCTGCACGTCAGCGGCAGCGACGGCAACCCGGGCATCGTGCTCGTCGTCGGGGTCAACGGCACCGGCAAGACGACCACCGTCGGCAAGCTCGCCCGCATCCTGGTGGCCGAGGACCGCTCCGTGGTGCTCGCGGCCGCCGACACCTTCCGCGCCGCTGCGGCCGACCAGCTCGGCACGTGGGGCGAGCGTGTCGGCGTCGAGGTGGTGCGTGGTCCCGAGGGCGGTGACCCCGCGAGCGTGGCCTTCGACGCCGTCAAGGAGGGCGTCGACCGGGCGGTCGACACCGTCGTGGTCGACACCGCCGGCCGGTTGCAGAACAAGCAGGGCCTGATGGATGAGCTCGGCAAGGTCAAGCGGGTCATCGAGAAGCTGGCGCCGGTCACCGAGGTGCTGCTCGTGCTCGACGCCACCACCGGCCAGAACGGCCTGGTGCAGGCGAAGGTCTTCTCCGAGGTCGTCGACGTCACCGGCATCGCCCTGACGAAGCTCGACGGCTCCGCCAAGGGCGGGATCGTCGTCGCCGTACAGCGCCAGCTCGGCGTGCCGGTGAAGCTCGTCGGTCTCGGCGAGGGGCCCGACGACCTGGCGCCGTTCGACGCCGGCGCGTTCGTCGACGCCCTGCTGTCGGCCTGACGCCGGCGCCGCCCGTGCGGTCGCCGTAACAGGGAAGTAACACAGCGCGGCCGCTCGTTGCACGGCCGCAACACGGCACGGCCGGACCGGAAACCTCCCCCCAGCAGAGTCCTCGTCAACACGGGGTGACCCGGGCCGACAGAGCTGTCGGCACCGCCGCCCCAGAGACGTTGATCCCTGGAGGTTCTGTGGACGGCTACTACGCCTGGATGATCGTGGCGACAGCCCTCGTCCTGATGATGACGACACCCGCCCTGGCGCTGTTCTACGGCGGCATGAGCAGGTCCAAGTCCGTGCTCAACATGATGATGATGTCGTACGTCGCGATGGCGGTCGTCGGCATCGTCTACGTGCTGTGGGGCTGGTCGATGTCGTTCGGCTCGGAGGACGAGCTCGGCGGCCTGTTCGCCAACCCCTTCGAGCTCTTCGGGCTCGACGGTGTCGGGTGGACCTCCTACATCGCGGTGATGTTCCAGATGACCTTCGCGGTCATCACCGCCGCGCTGATCTCCGGCGCGATCGCGGACCGCGTGAAGCTGTCGTCGTGGATCGTCTTCCTGCCGCTGTGGATCACGTTCTCCTACTTCCCGATCGCCCACATGGTGTGGAGCACCGGGGTCGGCTTCATCAGCAAGCACTTCGCCGCGCAGGACTACGCCGGCGGCACGGTCGTGCACATCAACGCCGGTGTGGCCGGCCTGGTGCTCGCGCTGATCATCGGCAAGCGGGTCGGCTTCGGCAAGGAGCCGATGCGGCCGCACAACCTGACGCTCACGATGATCGGCGCCGGCCTCCTCTGGTTCGGCTGGTACGGCTTCAACGTCGGCTCGCTGGTCTTCGTCGCCGGTGACGGCGGCGAGGCGGACACCGCTCAGTTCATGAGCGAGACCGGCGTGACGTTCCTCAACACGACCATCGCGACGATGGCGGCCATGCTCGGCTGGCTGCTCGTCGAGCGGATCCTCCACGGCAAGGCCACCTCCCTCGGCGCCGCGTCGGGCATCGTGGCCGGCCTGGTCGCGATCACGCCCTCCTGCGGCGCGGTCGAGCTGCCGGGTGCCATCGCGATCGGCGCGATCGCCGGTGCGCTCTGCGCCTGGGCGGTGGGCCTGAAGTACAAGCTCGGTCTCGACGACTCCCTCGACGTGGTGGGCGTCCACCTCGTCGGCGGCATCGTGGGCACCGTCCTGATCGGCGTGTTCTCGAGCGCCGACGCCCCGGGCGGGATCGACGGGCTGTTCTACGGCGGCGGGTTCGGCTCGCTCGGCGACCAGGCCGCGGCCGCGGGCTTCGCGATCCTCTGGAGCGGCGTGGTCACCGCCCTCATCGGCTTCGCGATCAAGTACACGATCGGGTGGCGGATCTCGGCCGAGGACGAGGTCGAGGGGATCGACTTCGCCGAGCACGGCGAGTCGGCGTACGATTTCGGCCGCGACCTGGGGAGCTTCGCCAGCAGCGGCACCGCCACCACCTCGTCCGTCCTCAAGAAGACGGTCACCGAAGGAGCGAACGCATGAAGCTCGTCACCGCAGTCATCAAGCCGCACAAGTGGGAGGACGTCCGCGAGGCGCTGGAGACCTTCGGCGTGACCGGCATGACGGTCAGCGAGGTCAGCGGCTACGGCCGGCAGAAGGGGCACACCGAGGTCTACCGCGGTGCTGAGTACGACATCGCCCTGGTGCCGAAGATCCGCATCGAGATCGTCATCGACGACGCCGACACCGAGGACATCGTCGGCATCATCACCAAGACCGCGCAGACCGGTCGCATCGGTGACGGCAAGGTGTGGGTCACCCCGGTGGAGACCGTCGTCCGGGTCCGCACCGGCGACAAGGACTCCGCGGCCCTCTAGCCGGCAGGCGCCTCTTCTCCCCGCCGGGGTCGCACGCGCTGCGACCCCGGCGGGGCAGACTGCGCTCTCGTGGGGAGACGGGATGACATCAGCTGAGCGGGCCGAGCGCACCGCCGCGGCCGACGCGCTCTGCGCCGCTGCGTACGACGGCCTGGCCGGCCCGGACACGGGCGTGGCCCTGGTGGCGGTCGGCGGCTACGGCAGGGGGGAGCTGGCGCCGTACTCCGACCTCGACGTGGTGCTCGTCGCCGACGAGGGGGCCGACGGCAGCAGGTTCGCCGAGCTCGGCCAGCAGGTCTGGTACCCCATCTGGGACTCCGGCGCGAAGCTCGACCACTCGGTGCGCTCGCTGGCGGAGATGCTCGCCGCGGCGGCCTCCGACGTCCGCGTCGCGTCGGGACTCCTCGACGTGCGTCACGTCGCGGGCGACCCGAGCCTGACCCTCCGGCTCCGCTCCGAGGTGCTCGCGCAGTGGCGTCGCGACGCCCGGCTGCGCCTGCCGGAGCTGCACGAGATCGTGCTGAGCCGACACCGGCTGGTGGGGGAGCTCGCCCACCTCTCCGTGCCCGACCTCAAAGAGGCCGAGGGCGGCCTGCGCGACGCCACCGTGCTCAAGAGCCTGACCGCCACCTGGCTGGTCGACATCCCGGCCGCCGACCTGGAGCGGTCCCGGCTCCACCTCCTCGACGTCCGCGACCTGCTGCACGCCGCCGCCGGGCGTGCCACCGACCGGATCGCCCCGGAGCACTGGGCCCCCCTCGCCGAGGCGATGGGCCTGCCCGACGACCGCGCCGCCCAGCGGCAGGTCCGCGAGCTCGGCCGGCGGCTGACGCACCTCTCGCGGCTGGTCTGGCGCCGCGCCGACGACGCCGTCCGCCGTACGCCGGCGGGCCGGCCGCGTCGTCCCGAGCTCGAGCGCGTGGCACCCGGTGTGGCGCTCTCGAAGGGCGAGGTCGTCCTCGACCGCGGTGCCGACCCCACGCGTGACCCGGTGCTGCTGCTCCGCGCGGCGGCCGAGGCCGCGCGCCGCAACGCGGTGCTGGCCCCACCCACCGCTGCCCGCCTCGTGCGCGACTGCCCGCCGCTGCCCGACCCGTGGCCCGACGAGGCGCGTCAGCAGCTCGTGCGCCTGCTGGCCGCCGGGCCCGGGCTGCTGGGTGTCTGGGAGACGCTCGAGGAGACCGGCGCGCTCGCGGGCATCCTCCCGGAGTGGGAGCGGATCCGGCTCCTGCCGCACGCCTCGGTGATCCACCGCTTCACCGTCGACCGGCACGTCGTGGAGACCTGCGTCGAGGCCGGTGCCCTGATCCGCGAGGTGGCGCGGCCCGACGTGCTCGTCGTCGCCGCCCTGCTCCACGACATCGGGAAGGGCGGCACGAGCGAGCACAGCGCGGAGGGGGAGCCGATCGCCCGCGCGATCGCGACCCGGATGGGCTTCGACACCGAGGCCGTCGACCTCATCGCGCAGCTCGTGCGCTGGCACCTCCTCCTCGCGACCACGGCGACCACGCGCGACCCCGACGACCCGGCGACGATCGAGCTGCTCACCGAGCACGTGCGCTCCACCGAGGAGCTCGCCCTGCTCGCAGCCCTCACCGAGGCCGACGCCAAGGCGACCTCGGGCAAGGCGTGGACGACCTGGCGTGCCGGCCTCGTCCGCGACCTGGCGCGGCGCACCCGTCTCGCCCTCGAGCGCGGGTCCGCTCCGGCAGCGGTGGCTGTCGAGGAGATCGCGGTCCCCAAGGTGGCGCGCAAGGGTGGCGTCGCGATCGACGTCGAGACCACCGACGACGGGTCGCGCGTGACGACCGTGTCGCCCGACCGGGTCGGGCTGCTCGCCGACTGTGCCGCGACCTTCGCCCTGCAGCGGTTCGAGGTGCGCGCGGCGCGCATCTGGTCCCAGGGGGAGTACGGCGTCTCCGTGTGGGACCTCGCCGACGACCACGTCGACCCGGGGCGGCTGCGCAACGCGTTCGACGGCATCGCGTCGCGACGCGTGGACGCCGCCGCCCGCCTGGCACCACGCCGCGACCGGGGAGAGGTCGACCTCACGCCGACGGTCGTCGTACGTCCCGAGGCGAGCGACCAGGCGACGGTCGTCGAGGTGCGCACGGCCGACCGGCTCGGCATCGTCTACCTCGTCAGTGCCGCGCTCGCGGAGCTGCGGCTGTCGGTGCGCAGCGCGCACATCTCCACGCTGGGCCCCCAGGCCGTCGACGTCTTCTACGTGCAGGAGGGCGACGGTGCCCCGCTCACCGAGGAGCGTGCGGCCGCGGCCGTGGCCGCGGTGCGGGCGGCGCTCAGTCCTTCGGAGGCTGCGGACGGCCCGGGCTGACCCGGGGCATCCTGATCGTCGCCTTCATGGTGACGTGGTCGATCTCGGCCGGCCGGTCCTTGCCCTCCGCCGACGGCATGACCTCGGACTCGTGGTCCTTGGACTTGAGGTCCTGGTCGGCGCGCGCCCGGCCGGGGTCGAAGACGTCGGCGAAGCCGCCGAGGCCGTCCATGCCGGCGCTGCCGCTGGACGGGTTGCGCAGCATCTGCTGGCCCGACCAGATGACGAGCAGCAGGAGCAGCACACCGCCGACTCCCACGGCACCGATCACGACGTACGTCACTTCCTCACCCTAAGCCTCTGTCTGCCCGACGACCGCTTCGCGGATAGAGTTGCCGGGTCGTTGCCCGCCCCACCTGATCCGCCTGCCCTGAGGAACTCCCTTTGTTCGCCACCCTGTCCGACCGCCTCGCCGACACGTTCAAGAACCTTCGCGGCAAGGGCCGGCTCTCCGAGGCCGACATCGACGCGACCGCTCGCGAGATCCGCATCGCCCTGCTCGAGGCCGACGTCGCGCTGCCGGTCGTCAAGGACTTCGTGGCCGCGGTCAAGGAGCGGGCCCGGGGCGAGGAGGTCAGCCAGGCGCTGAACCCCGCGCAGCAGGTCATCAAGATCGTCAACGACGAGCTCGTCGAGATCCTCGGCGGCGAGACCCGCCGCCTGCGCTACGCCAAGTCGGGCCCGACGGTGATCATGCTCGCCGGCCTCCAGGGCGCGGGCAAGACGACCCTCGCCGCCAAGCTGGCGCTCTGGCTCAAGGAGCAGGGCAAGTCGCCGCTCCTCGTCGCGTGCGACCTCCAGCGCCCCAACGCGGTGCAGCAGCTGCAGGTCAACGGCGAGAAGGTGGGCGTGCCGGTCTTCGCGCCCGAGCCGGGCAACACCGGCGGGACCGAGCAGGGCGGCGACCCGGTCGGCGTCGCGCGCGCGTCGGTCGAGGAGGCGCGGCGCAAGCTGCACGACGTGGTCATCGTCGACACGGCCGGCCGCCTCGGCGTCGATGCCGAGATGATGGGCCAGGCCGCGGCGATCCGCGACGCCGTGCAGCCCGACGAGGTGCTCTTCGTCGTCGACGCGATGATCGGACAGGACGCGCTGGTCACGGCGCAGGCCTTCCTCGACGGCGTCGGGTACGACGGCGTGGTGCTCACCAAGCTCGACGGTGACGCGCGCGGTGGTGCCGCGCTCTCGATCCGGCAGGTGACCGGCCGGCCGGTCATGTTCGCCAGCTCCGGCGAGAAGATGACCGACTTCGACGTCTTCCACCCCGACCGGATGGCCTCCCGCATCCTCGACATGGGTGACGTCCTCACCCTCATCGAGCAGGCCGAGAAGGCCTTCGACCAGGAAGAGGCCCTCAAGGCCGCGCAGAAGCTGAGCGGGCAGGGGGGCGAGTTCACCCTCGACGACTTCCTGTCGCAGATGCAGCAGATCAAGAAGCTCGGCTCGATGACGAAGATCCTCAAGATGCTCCCGGGCGCGGGCCAGATCCGTGAGCAGCTGGAGAACTTCGACGAGCGGGAGATCGACCGCGTGGAGGCGATCATCCGCTCGATGACGCCGGCGGAGCGCAACAACCCGAAGATGATCGACGGCTCGCGCCGCGCCCGCATCGCGAAGGGCTCGGGCCGCACGGTCGCCGACGTCAACGGCCTGGTCGACCGGTTCTTCGAAGCCCGCAAGATGATGATGCAGATGGCCAAGGGCGGCGGCTTCGCCGGCGTCCCCGGCATGCCTGGCGTGCCGGGCATGGGTGGTCCGGGCGGCAAGCGGGGCAAGGGCAAGCAGGCGCAGAAGTCCAAGGGCAAGGGCGGCCAGCGCCGCTCGGGCAACCCCGCGAAGGCGGCCCAGGAGGCCGCTGCAGCGAAGGAGAAGGCCGCCCAGCAGGCCGCCAACCCCTTCGGCCTCCCGCCCGAGGACGTGGACTACGAGGCAGCGGCCGCCAACCTCGACCTGCCCAAGGACTTCTCCAAGTTCCTGAAGTAGGCGGCGGATCGCCCGCCGTTCGCCAGGCGACCGCCCGCAGGGGTGCTCGACGAGCGGGTAGCGTTGCTGCTCGTGAGGGGCGTCGATCGGGGTCGTGCGGGCGCCCAGCGTCGTGACTCTGAGGAGCCGTGGTGAGCCGCCCGGGCACCACCGTCCTCATCGTCGACGGCGCGAACGTCGTGGGGGCTCGCCCCGACGGGTGGTGGAAGGACCGCGCGGGGGCGGCGCGGCGGCTGCACGAGCAGCTCCTGGTGGCCGACGTGCCGCAGGACGTGGTGGTCCTGGTCCTCGAGGGTGGTGCGAAGGCCGGCGTACGACCGGGGCGTGACGCGCACGTCCGCACCGTGCACGCGCCGAAGGACGGCGACTCGACGATCCTCGCGCAGGCGCGTGCGGCTGCGGAGCGCGGCGACCGGGTGACGGTGGTCACCGCCGACCGCGCCCTCGACGCGCGCCTGGCCGGGGTGGGAGCGACCACGGTCGGCCCGACCTGGCTGCTCTCCCTACTCTGAGGCCATGCATCCCCTCGTCTCTGTGCTCGACGACCTCGAAGCCTCCGGCCGCGAGCCCGGGGGAGCCGCCTGCGTCGTTCGCGACGGCGAGATCGAGGTCGAGCACCACGTCGGCACCCGCGACGGCACCGCGCCGTGGGACGCCGAGACGATCGTCATGTCGTACTCCGTGGCGAAGCCGTTCGCGGCGCTCACCGTGCTGACGGCGGTGGCTGACGGCGCGCTCGGGCTCGACCAGCGGGTCGCCGAGCTGTGGCCGGCCTACGCCGCCGCGGGCAAGGAGGCGACGACGGTGCGCCACGTGCTCTCGCACGCCGCCGGCCTGGCGTTCTTCCCCGAGGCCGCCGCCGACGTGGAGTACGACGACCGCGATGCCCTCGTGGCGATGCTGGCCGCGGCGGCACCGGCCCACGAGCCCGGGGCCGGGGTCGCCGAGCACGCGCTGACCTACGGCCACCTGTGCGACGAGATCCTGCGCCGCGCGACGGGGGAGGACCTCGCCGACCGGTTCGCCGCGATCGCGGCGGCGCACGGCTGGGACCTCCACCTCCGCGTCGCCCCGGCCGACCTGGGTCGCGTGGCCGACGTGACGATCATCGACCCCGGGTGGTCCGCGCGCTACGACGACGACCCGCGCTGGGGCCCGGCCCTCGGCCGCCCCGGCGGCCTGCGCGACCCCGAGGTGCTCAACTCGGTGCGGTTCCGCACGACGAGCTTCCCGGCGGTCGCGATGCACGCCTCGGCCCGCGGGCTGGCCCGGTTCTACGGCGACCTGATGGCGACCGACGGCCCGGTCGCGACGCTGCTCGGGCCCGACCTGCACGCCGCCTACGTCGGTCCTGCCGCCACCGGCCACGACGGCGTGCTGGACCGCGAGGTCACCTGGACCCTCGGCTTCCAGGTCGACGACGAGGACATCGGCATGGGCGGTGCGGGCGGCTGCAGCGCGTGGTGGTCCTTCCGCGGCCGCCACGGCGCCGGCTTCGTGAGCCGCGGGCTGGGCGGTCACGACCGCAGCGAGGCGGTGTGGGAGGCGCTGGAGGGCCGGTAGGTTCGGGGTCGTGACGACCCCGCTGCGCTTCCACGGTCCGGTCCTGCCCGACGGAGAGGTGCGCGACCTCTTCGTCGTCGACGGGCGGGTCACCTACGAGCCCCAGGCGGGTGCCGACACGGCCGCGGAGGGCTGGATCGTGCCCGGCCTGGTCGATGCCCACAACCACCTCGGCATGGACGACGGCGGCGCGGTCGGCGACGCCGAGACCGAGCAGCAGGCCGTCGCCGACCGCGACACGGGGGTGCTGCTGCTCCGCGACTGCGGGTCCCCGGCCGACACCCGCTGGGTGCAGGAGCGCGAGGACCTGCCGCGGCTGATCCGGGCCGGCCGCCACGTCGCGCGCACCAAACGCTACATCAGGAACTACGCGGTCGAGGTGGAGCCCGAGGACCTCGTCGACACGGTCGCCGAGCAGGCCGCCGCCGGCGACGGCTGGGTCAAGCTGGTCGGCGACTGGATCTCCCGCGACGAGGGGGACCTCATGCCGTCCTTCCCGGACGACGCCGTGGCCGGCGCGATCGGCACCGCCCACGCGCTCGGTGCGCGGGTCACCGCCCACTGCTTCAGCGAGGCGTCGCTCTCGCCGCTCCTCGACGCCGGCATCGACTGCATCGAGCACGGCACCGGGCTGCGGGAGCACCACATCGAGAAGATGCTGGCGGGCGGGGTGGCCCTGGTACCGACCGTGCAGCAGACCGACAAGTTCCCGGAGTACGTCGACGCGGCGCGCGACCGGTTCCCGGCGTACGCGTCGACGATGGAGTCACTGCACCGCTCGCGTCGCGACGTGCTGATGGCGGCCTACGAGGCCGGCATCGAGCTCTACGTCGGCAGCGACGGTGGCGGCAGCGCCCGTCACGGCTGCCTGCACGAGGAGATCGGGGCGATGGTCGAGATGGGGCTGCCCGCGTCGTACGTCCTCGGCGCCGCCTCCTGGCGCGCGCGGGCGTGGCTGGGCTGGAACCCTGGCCTCGACGAGGGCGACCCGGCCGACTTCGTGGTCTACCCGAGCAACCCGGTCGACGACCTCGGCGTGCTGGCCAGGCCGTCGTACGTCGTGCTGCGGGGCCGCTCCTACTAGCGGAAGCGGTAGCCGCCGCGCTCCAGCTCGTCCTGGGCCATCTCGAGGTGGTCGCTCGCGGCACCGATCTCGGCCCAGGTGCTGGTGTCGGTGACCTCGAGCGCCAGCTCGAAGGCCGTCTCGATGTGTGCGACGGCCAGCGGATATCCGTGGGCCGCCTCGAGCAGGGTCTCCGCGCGGTGCACCACACGGGTGGCGAGCACGTAGTTGTCGTGGGTCTGGGGCTCCTCGAAGCGCGGCGAGCGGAGGGGCGCCGAGACGGGGTGTTGAAGTGTCGTCATCGGCCTGTCCTCTCGTGATGCCTGCGACGTCGAACACTGCGATCCTGCCCGCCGGGGCCCGGTCCTGGGACCCCTCTGGCGGGCAGGCCTGGATGGTCCGAGGTGACTAGGGCGACCGACGGATCGGCGAGCCCGGTCGGCGTCAGGCGGGGACGTCGACGATGTCGACGCCCTCGGGGAGGTACTTCACGAGGGCGCAGTTGCTCTTGACCAGCTCCTCGCCGAGCGTGTCGCCGGTCCGGCGATCGATCACGGTCCGCCAGATCTCGTTGCGGCGGAACACGCGGCCGTCGTACCTCAGGAACTGCTCGTCGCGGGCGAACACGGAGTAGCTCGTCGCGACCTCGCGGTCGGCGCGGAGCTCGCCCTTCAGCAGCCGGTCGCCGACGTCGACGAGCAGCTGGAAGGTGGTGTCGGTGTCGTTGCGCACGACGAGGTCGACGTAGTTGTAGACGATCGAGCACCCCACGCCCCAGGGGAGCACCCGCCCGTTGTCGGGGAACGGGTCGAAGCTGTGCTCGGAACGCTCCACGACGGTGAGGGGCGAGTGCAGGAACATCCAGTGCAGCAGGTTCGCGAGCTGGCAGATCCCGCCGCCGACGCCGGCCTCCGCGTCGCCGTTGGAGAGCTTCATGCCCTCGACGTAGCCCTTGCGGCGGGTGCAGTTCCCGACCACCTTGTTGAAGGAGAAGGTCTCGCCGGGCGCGATGAGGATCCCGTCGACCCGACGGCTCGCGAGCCGCAGGTTGGTCACCTTGTTGTGCTGCAGCCACATCTGGCTCTCGCCGAGCTGACGCAGCAGCAGCGACCGGTGCTTCTTCACCCGCGGACCGATCGGGTCGGCGGAGCGCTGCGAGGCCCACCGCTCGTCGCCGGTGACCCACCGCAACCGGCGCCGCGCGCGGTGCAGGCGTACGGCGACGGGGAACAGCGCCGGGTGGCGCTCGGTGAGCCGCGGGGGCGCC
This sequence comes from Nocardioides candidus, assembly GCF_041321175.1. Classification (NCBI taxonomy): domain Bacteria; kingdom Bacillati; phylum Actinomycetota; class Actinomycetes; order Propionibacteriales; family Nocardioidaceae; genus Nocardioides; species Nocardioides candidus. The sequence goes on from NZ_JBGGWC010000001.1 coordinate 1,817,205, forward strand.
GAGATGCGCGCGGGCGGCACGAACGGGGCGGGCAGAGCGGCGGGGTGCTCCGAGAGGGTGGTCATGCCCGGTTGACGCTCGGGGGTGCCGTCCGGTTGCGTCACATCGGCAAGTGTGTGGCCGAGATTCGGCTGCGCGCCGGGATTCTGGCAGAATGCGGCGCTGAGTTCTGTGACGTCCGGACCCTCTCTTCCGGTCGCTGCAGCGCCATCGATCCGCTTCGCCGAGTGTTCCCCACCTGGTCGCGGTGGATCACCCACCACGAGTTCTCAAGGAGACACCACAAACGTGGCCGTCAAGATCCGTTTGAAGCGCCTGGGCAAGGTCCGGGTGCCGCAGTACCGCATCGTCATCGTCGACTCGCGCAAGAAGCGCGACGGCAAGGTGCTCGAGGAGATCGGCAAGTACCACCCCAAGGAGGACCCGTCGTACATCGACGTCGTCTCCGACCGGGCGCAGTACTGGCTGGGTGTCGGCGCGCAGCCGACCGAGGCCGTCGAGGCGATCCTCAAGGTCACCGGTGACTGGCAGAAGTTCAAGGGCATCGACGGCGCCGAGGGCACCCTCAAGGTCAAGGAGCCCAAGCGCGACAAGCTCGAGGTCTTCAACGAGGCCCTCAAGGAGGCCGCCAACGAGCCCAAGGGCGCCGCGGTGACCACCAAGAAGAAGGCGGAGAAGAAGGTCGAGGAGGCTCCCGCCGAGGAGACCCCCGCGGCCGAGGCCCCCGCCGAGCCTGCTGCCGAGGCCCCCGCCGAGGAGGCTCCCGCCGAGGAGACCCCCGCCGCCGAGAGCACCGAGGCCTGATCCGGTGCTCGCCGACGCGCTGGAGCACCTCGTCCGCGGAGTGGTCGACCACCCCGACGACGTCGTGGTGCGCGACAAGCAGCAGCGCCGCGGGTCGGTGCTCGAGGTCCGGGTGCATCCCGACGACCTCGGCAAGGTGATCGGGCGCGGGGGCCGCACGGCCACCGCGTTCCGCACCGTGGTCTCGGCCCTCGCCGGCAACGGCGGGACCCGGATCGACTTCGTCGACGTGGACCGACCCGGACGCCGCTGAGCGTTGGAGTCGATCGAGGTCGTCGTCGGTCGCATCGGGAAGCCCCACGGCATTCGCGGTGAGGTGACCGTCGACGTCCGCACCGACGAGCCGGAGAAGCGTTACGTCCCCGGGGTCCGGCTGCTCGCGCAGCCGCCCCGGGGTTCGGCTTTTTCGGCCACCACCTTGAAGGTGCGCCGGATCCGCTGGCACCAGTCGACGCTGCTGGTCGCCTTCGACGAGATCCCCGACCGCAACGCGGCCGAGGCCGCTCGCGGCGTCGTGCTGCGCGCGACCGTCCCGGCCGACGAGACGCCGGATGACCCGGACGAGTTCTACGACCACCAGCTGGTCGGTCTGCAGGCGTACGACGTCGACGGCACCCACCTCGGCGAGGTCACCGGCCTCGTGCACGGCGCCCAGGACCTGCTGCAGGTCAGGGCGCTCGACGGGCGGGACGCGCTGGTGCCGTTCGTGACGGCACTCGTGCCCGAGGTCGACGTGGCTGCCGGTCGGGTGGTCGTCGCCGACCGCCCGGGGCTGGTGAGCCCGTTCCCCGAGGATGCCGACCGCGACGACGAGGGCGAGCAGTGAGGCTCGACTACCTCACGATCTTCCCCGACTACCTCGCACCCCTGCGCCTCTCGCTGCCGGGCAAGGCTGTCGAGAGCGGCCTCCTCGAGCTGCACGTGCACGACCTGCGGCAGTGGACCCACGACAAGCACCGCACCGTCGACGACACGCCGTACGGCGGCGGCGCCGGGATGGTGCTGAAGCCCGAGCCCTTCGGTGAGGCCTTCGACGCCCTCGGCCTCGGAAGCGGCGACACGGTCGTCTTCACGACCCCGTCGGGAGAGCCCTTCGACCAGCGCACGGCCGAGGAGCTCTCGACCCGCAAGCGGCTGGTCTTCGCCTGCGGTCGCTACGAGGGCATCGACCAGCGGGTGATCGACCACGCGCGGCTGGTCGCCGACGTGCGCGAGATCAGCCTCGGCGACTACGTGCTCAACGGGGGAGAGGTCGCCGCGCTCGCGATCACCGAGGCCGTCGTCCGGTTGCTGCCCGGCTTCATGGGCAACGCCGCCTCGCTGGTCGAGGAGTCGCACGCGGAGGACGGCCTGCTCGAGTACCCCGTCTACACCAAGCCCCCCGTCTGGGAGGGCCGTGAGGTGCCCGCCGTGCTGCGGTCGGGCGACCACGGCGCGATCGAGCGGTGGCGTCGCGCGGAGGCGCGCCGCCGTACCGCCGAACGGCGACCGGACCTGCTGGCCCCCTCGGCCCTCGACGACGGCACGCCGATCGTGCGCGCGGTCGCGGCCGACGCCCCCGAGCTGCTCACCCTGCAGCTCGCCTGTTGGGTCCAGGAGGCCTTCGACAACCCCGGCGCCCACATCCCCGCGCTGCACGAGTCGCTCGACGACGTGCGCCACTGGCTCGGCACGTGGGACACCTACGTGGTGCGGCGCGCGGGCCGTCTGGTCGCGGCCGTGCGCGCCAGGCTCGAGGGCGACGCCTGGGACATCGGCCGGGTCATGGTCGCCCCTGACCTGCAGGGGCAGGGCGTCGGACGGGTGCTCCTCGAACACATCCAGGCCGTCGCGCCGGCCGAGGCGACCTCCTACGTCCTCTTCACCGGTGCGGGCAGCCTGCGCAACCAGCGGATGTACAAGAAGGCGGGCTTCCGCCTCCGGCGCGACCTCCCCGCGCCCGAGGGCGCCGTCATCCTGACCAAGCCGCGCCGGTAGCGCTCGCACCCGCCCCGGTGCGGTCGCTAGAGGTCGCCCAGGTCCCTCGCCGGGTCGCGGAGGCCGTCGGGGACGGGGCCGCCGACCAGGCGCCTGAGGTGGTCGCTCGCGTCCCAGTCGTTGGCCTGCATGCCCGCGACGACGCGGTCGTCCTTCAACCAGAACGCGGTGAACACGGCCTTGCCGAGGTCGCCGCGCACGACCACCTCGTCGTGGCCGGCCCGTCCGACGTGGCCGACGTACTCCATGCCGAGGTCGTACTGGTCGGTGAAGAAGTAGGGCATCGCCTCGTACGGCGCGTCGTCGCCGAGCATGCCGCCGGCCGCGTGGCGGCCCTGCTTGATGGCGTTGTCCCAGTGCTCGACGCGCAGCCGGCCCAGCGCCGGGTGGTCGTGGTTCGCGACATCGCCTGCCGCCCACACCGCGGGGTCGGTCGTGCGCAGGCGCGCATCGACCAGGATGCCGTTGTCGGTGTCGAGCCCGGACTCGGCGGCCAGGTGGTCGTCGGGCGCGGCGCCGATGCCGACGACGACCAGGTCCGGCCTGAGCCGGGTGCCGTCGGAGAGCGAGAGCGTCCCGTCGGCCATCTGGTCCACGCTGGTGCCCAGGCGGAGGTCCACGCCGTGCGATCGGTGGAGATCGGCGAAGACCGGGGCGAGCTCGGGTCCCAGGACGGCCTGCAGGGGGAGCGGGGCGCTCTCGACGACCGTGACCGAGGCACCGGCCGTCCGCGCCGCGGCCGCGACCTCGAGGCCGATCCAGCCGGCGCCGACGACCGCGATGTCGCCACCCAGTGCCTCCTTCAGGGCGAGCGCGTCGTCGAGGGTGCGCAGGTAGGCGACCGGGATGCCGCTGCCGTCGAGGGCGGGCAGCCGTCGCGGTTGCGCGCCGGTGGCGACCAGGAGGCGGTCGTAAGGGATCTCGTCGTCGCCGACGACGACCACGCGCCGTCCGCGGTCGATCCGCCGGGCCGGGGCGCCGAGACGGAGGTCGACGTCCTTGTCGTCGTACCAGTCGGGCTCGTGGACGAAGACCGAGTCGACGTCGTCGCTGCCGAGGAGCAGACCCTTCGACAGCGGCGGGCGCTCGTAGGGCAGGTGCGGCTCGGCGCCTACGAGGGTGAGGACGCCGTCGTACCCACGCTCACGCAGCTCCTCGACCGCCCGGGCCGCAGCCAGGCCGCCTCCGAGGACGACGACCTGCTGGGGGGTCTCGGGGAGGTCGCTCATCGCGCGACCTTGGTGAGCGCCAGGAACTCCGCCCTGCTGCGGGCGTCGTCGCGCAGCCGGCCGAACAGGGCGGAGGTGAGCGTCCGCGTGCCGGGCACCCGCGCGCCGCGCAGGCTCATGCAGGTGTGCTCCGCCTCGATCACCACGCCGACGCCGTCGGGCTCGAGCTGCTGCTGGAGGTGGTCGGCGATGCGCTTGGTCAGCCGCTCCTGGGTCTGCGGCCGGCGAGCGTGGAACTCGACCATCCGAGCGAACTTCGACAGCCCCAGGATGCGGGCGCCCGGAAGGTAGCCGACGTGCGCGACGCCGGTGAAGGGCAGCATGTGGTGCTCGCACAGCGACTGCACGGGGATGTCCTGCACGAGCACGAGCTCGTCGTACTTCTCCTCGTTGGGGAAGGTGGTCAGCTCGAACTCCGGTGCGGTCGTCATCTCGAGGAGCGCATGGGCCATCCGGCGCGGCGTCTCCGCGAGGTTCTCGTCGGTGAGGTCCAGACCGAGCGCGGTGAGCAGCGACGTCGCGGCGGCCTCGACGGCGGCGGGGTCCGAGGTCGCGGGCGGGCGGGCGATCCTGGGACGCCAGTGGGGCGGAGCATCCGCCGCGTCGTTCGCGGTGGGGAAGTCTGCGGTGGCGCTCATCCGGTCTCTCCTCTTCTAAAAGCCGAAGAAGTCGAAACTAGAAGTCCGGTCTCTGTTGTGTCAAGGGGTTTGTGTTTTAGACTGCTCCCCATGCACCTGGGCGAGCAAGCGGCGAGCATCGGGGCCCTGGCCGACGACACCCGGCGGGCGCTCTACGCCTACGTCGCCGCGCAGCCCGACCCCGTCGGGCGCGAGCAGGCCGCAGCCGCTCTCGGCATCGCCCAGCACAACGTCAACTTCCACCTCGACCGCCTGGTCGACGAGGGACTGCTGGAGGTGGAGTACCGCCGGCTGAGCGGCCGCACCGGTCCCGGCGCCGGACGGCCGAGCAAGCTCTACCGGCGGTCGCGGCGCGAGTACGCCGTCTCGCTGCCCGAGCGGCGCTACGACCTCGCCGGCGGGATCCTCGCGGCGGCGGTCGAGCTCGCGGCCGGGGGCGTCGACCTCCCGGAGGCACTGCGGGCCGCTGCCCACCAGGAGGGGCGCGCTCTCGGGAGCGCCGAGCCCGTGAGAGGCGAGGAGGACGCCCTCGCGGCCACCGCGCGCCTGCTCGCCGCGCAGGGCTACGAGCCGCACCTGGCGGACGGGGTCGTCTCGCTGACCAACTGTCCCTTCGACGCCCTGGCGCAGAAGCACACGGCGCTCGTCTGCGGGCTCAACAAGGACTTCGTCGAGGGTCTGGCGGTCGGATCGGGCTGCGCCGGGGTGAGTGCGTCGCTGGAGCCCGAGCCCGACCGGTGCTGCGTGAAGGTGCGGGCCGGAGACCCGCCGCGCGGGTAGCAGGCAAAGGTCTGCCGATTCGGCCGCCCGCGGCGCACGGGATGGGGTAGGAACGGGGGATGGGCTCCCCTGGGGGTCGGCGGCTCCGCCCGCTGGCAGTCCTCTGCGCGCTGCTGCTGGTGGCGTGGGGAGTCGCGTGCGCAGCGTCCCTGGTCGCCCAGGTCCAGACCTGGAACGACGTCGGATGGCCCGACGAGCACACCGACGGCGAGGTTGTCGCCGCGCTGGTGCTCTTTCTCGCGGCGGCCTCGAGCGGGTGCTGGGCCGCGGTGTGGGGGCTCTTCGGTCTCGGCTGGCGGCCTCCTCTCCACCTCGCCGCGCTGTCGCTGCTCGTCGCGGTCGCCCTGGAGGTCGCCGCCAACGTCGTGCAGGCGGGCTACCTCAACCAGTTCGACAGCGGCTGGACCCTCGGCGACCAGCTGCGGCTGTACGGCGACCGGGTGACCTTCTCCGCCGAGGGCCTGGCCGGGGACCAGGAGACGCGCCAGTTCCTGGTCGCGCTGCCCCTGGTGAGTGCTGTCGTGCCGTTGGTGGCCTGGCTCGTGGTGCTGGCGACGGGCGCCGGGCGCAGGCGTCCGGCGGCCTACGGGCACGGCGCGCCGGCGTACGCGCAGACGTATCCGCAGGCGTATCCGCAGCCCTACGCCCCGCCGGACCAGCAGCCTCCAGCCACCTACCCCCAGCCGCCTGCCCCGGTGCAGCGCGCCGCGTGGCAGGACGTGCCGCCGGTGCTGCCGCGGGTCCGACCCGCCCCTCCTCCTGCTCCTCCCACTGCGCCGCCCCCGCCGCCGGGTCGGCCGGACCAGCAGCAGACCCTGCCCTACCGGCCTCCACCGGGCGGCGCCTGAGCCGATTGGCGATTACCGACGCTGTCGGGACCTGTGCGATGATCGTCCGTCGGCGATGTGGACGCCTTGAGCGTTGACCGGGTCCTGCCACAGGGGGACCGTCACCCCGCACCGCCACCACGAACAACCACGACCCCGACATCCGCGGCTGACCTGTGTGCACTCGCGAGGAGCCATCATGAGCAACGCATCCGTTCCCGGCCCGTCCATCGTCGCCGAGCTCGGCAACAGCGCGAAGCGCGAGGACATCCCCGCCTTCCGCGCCGGTGACACCGTCAAGGTGCACGTCAAGGTCGTCGAGGGCAGCCGCTCGCGCGTCCAGATCTTCCAGGGTGTCGTGATCCGGATCCACGGCAGCGGCGTCGGCCGCACCTTCACCGTCCGCAAGGTCTCCTTCGGCGTCGGTGTCGAGCGGACCTTCCCGCTCCACTCGCCGATCTTCGAGCAGATCGAGATCGTCACCCGCGGTGACGTGCGTCGCGCCAAGCTCTACTACCTGCGCAACCTGCGGGGCAAGGCCGCCAAGATCAAGGAGCGCCGCGAGGCCTGATCGGGGCACTGGCTAGAGTCAGTAGCTGTGACGACCGACGCCCCAGGGGACCGCGAGTCGATCGAGGAGGTCCCTGAGGACTCCGTCGGCGACCAGGCACCTCCGCCCGCGACCGGGCCGGCCAAGAAGCACGACGATCGCAAGCACCTCCCGGTGTGGCAGGAGAGCTTTCTGCTGCTCGGGATCGCGCTCGTGCTCGCGATCGTCATCAAGACGTTCTTCGTGCAGGCGTTCTACATCCCCTCGGAGTCCATGGAGCCGGGGCTGATCGAGAACGACCGCATCCTGGTGCAGAAGGTCTCCTACTGGTTCGGCGGCGACCCGCAGCGCGGGGACGTCGTGGTCTTCAAGGACCCGGGCGGGTGGCTGACGGGCGAGGAGCCCGAGCCGACCGGCCTGGCCAAGGTGTTGTCGAAGGTCGGGCTCTACCCGACCGGCGGTCACCTGGTGAAGCGCGTCATCGGCACCGAGGGCGACGTCATCAAGTGCTGCGACGACAAGGGCCGGCTGATGGTCAACGGCGAGCCGATCGACGAGTCGTCCTACATCGCGCCGCGCAAGACGTGCGCGGGTGACAGCACCTACGCCGGCTTCGCCTGCGACTGGACGATCGGTCCGGTGCCGAAGGGCAAGCTGTTCGTGATGGGCGACAACCGCGGGCGGTCGGCCGACTCCCGCGCGCACGCCTGCCCGCCCGACACCGACCCCTGCACGCAGAGCCCGTGGGTCAGCACCGACCTCGTCGTGGGCAAGGTGTTCGCGCTCGTGTGGCCGCGCGACCGCTGGGACTGGATCAGCAACCCCGGCGTGTTCGACGACGTGCCCGACGACCCGCCGGCCGACAACTGATCGGTCCGGGTCGATGTCGACACTGCCCCGTGGCCTGACCGTACGGCGTGACGCCGGCCTCTACGGCTACGAGCGCGCGCTGCGTCGTCACGGCATCGAGCCGATCGCGGGCGTCGACGAGGCCGGCCGTGGTGCCTGCGCCGGGCCCCTTGTCGCAGGGGCGGCGATCCTGCCCGACGGCAAGGCCGGGATCGTGCCGGGGCTCGCCGACTCCAAGCTGCTCACCGCCAAGGCGCGCGAGCGCTGCTACGAGCAGGTGGTCCGGCGCGCCGTCGCGTGGTCCGTGGTCGTGATGTCGCACGAGGAGTGCGACCGGCTCGGCATGCACGTCGCCAACGTGGAGGCGCTTCGGCGTGCGGCCGCGAAGCTCGACGTGGCGCCGTCGTACGTCCTGACCGACGGGTTCCCCGTCGACGGCCTGGGCTCGCCCGGCCTCGCCGTGTGGAAGGGCGACCGGGTAGCGGCCTGCGTCGCCGCGGCCTCGGTGATCGCGAAGGTCACGCGCGACCGGCTCATGGACGAGCTCGACGTGGAGTGGCCGGCCTACGACTTCAAGACGCACAAGGGCTACATCACGCCGACGCACGCTGCAGCACTCGACGAGCACGGTCCCTCGCCGATCCACCGGATGCGGTTCGTCAACGTGCGACGCGCGGCGGGCCTCGAGGACGGGTCCTTCGAGGCGGCCCTATAGTCGGCACCGTGAGTGCCGAGGAGCTCGAGAAGTACGAGACCGAGCAGGAGCTGCGGCTCTACCGCGAGTACCGCGACGTGGTGAAGATCTTCAAGTACGTCGTCGAGACCGACCGCCGGTTCTACCTCTGCAACTCCGTCGACGTGAAGGCGCGCACCGAGGCGGGCGAGGTCTTCTTCGAGGTCACGATCAGCGACGCCTGGGTCTGGGACATGTACCGGCCCGCACGCTTCGCGAAGAACGTGAAGGTGCTGACGTTCAAGGACGTCAACGTCGAGGAGCTCGCGACCTCCGACATCGAGCCGCCCAAGGCCTGAGGTCCTGGTCCTTTCGGGCCATGCCGCAACGCTCTCGGCCAGACCCTCCGGCAAACCCTGGCAAAACGGACCGCGGTCCCTAGCCTTTACTCGAGGGCCGGTTGGGGAACCGGGACGCACCGGGGGTTTTTGAGGGAGGACCGTCGTCGTGTGCCGCCGTGGCTTGGGCGCGCGCAGGGACGAGCGCGGCGCTGTCGCCGTCTTCGTCGCCTGCACGCTCGGACTGGTCGTCGCGATCACCGGGTTCGTGGTCGACCTCGGGATGGAGCGCGTGACCGGCTCGGACCTGCAGGCGCTCGCCGACGGCGTCGCGCTCGACCTCGCGCGGGAGATCCACGGGGGGCGCACACAGGCGCAGCTCGAGGGCGAGGGCACGCTCTCCAACTCGGGGAGCGCTCTGCGGCACAGCGTGGACCGCTACCCCGACATCCTCGGCAGCGGCCTCGCCGTGGCCGTCGACTGGGGTTCCTACGACGCGGGGGTGTGGAACACGACCACGGACCCGCCGACCGCGGTGAAGGTCGTCGCCAGCGCGCACACCGACTTCGCCGTCATGCCGGGGCAGGGCGACGTCAGCCGGTCGGCGTACGCCGTGTCGTCCAACTCGGCCTGCTACCGGCTCGGGACCTTCGTGGCCGCGGTGACCACGGGGGACAGCACGGTGCTCGCCCCGCTCAACCACCTCTTCGGTGCGAACCTGACCCTCGTCGGCTACCAGGCGCTCGCCAACGCGCACGTCACCATCGCCGAGCTCGCCGCGTCCTCGAAGATCGGCTCGCCCCAGAAGCTGCTGACGGGCTCGGTCTCCTACTCCGACCTGGTGCTGGCGACGATCGAGGCGCTGTCGAGGCAGCAGAGCTCTCCGACGGCAGCGATCTCCGCACTCCAGGGCATGGTGAGCGCGGCAGGGAGTGTCGGTGCCGTGAAGGTGGGCGACGTCCTGCACGTCTCGCCCAGCGACAGCGCTGCACTCGGCATCGCGCTCGACGTCCTCGACCTCATCGGCTCGGCGCGGCTCTCCACGGGCGAGAACTTCATCGAGGTCACCAACCTGCAGGCCGGGGTCCCGGCCGTCGGGTTCCAGTTCACCGGGGGCATCAAGCTCATCTCGGCTGCACAGCTGGCGTGCGGGGTGCCGAACACCGCAGGCAGCGTGGCGAAGAACGCGCAGCTGCAGGGAGACCTGGGCATCACCTTCACCAACATGCCGAGCCTCAACGTGCCCAACGTCGCGACGCTCCAGACCGCCAAGGGGACCGGGACGCTGTCGGTCAGCCTGGCCGACGGGGAGGGTCGGCTGATCTCACCGCCGGAGGCGCACTGCGGGAGCCGTACCGCGGCCGATCCCGACACGTTCGCCGTCGGGGTGCACACCCAGGTCGCGACGTACGGCCTGCGCACCGACCTGGACATCAGCGGCGACATCAAGGTCGACGTGCTGCAGGGCCTCGGTCTCGGGAACCTGCTCACCAACCTGCTGGGGCTCCTGCTCCTGCCCAACAAGGTGACCTTCGAGGCGCACGTGCGCCTCGACATCGCGACCGGGAAGGCGGAGGGCTCGACCGTCGCCAACCTGGCGGTGCCGCCGAACGACGTCACGCCGGTCGAGACCGGCAGCTCCGTCTTCCTCGACGCCAGCAACGTCGTGCCGACCGTCACCGAGGTCAAGATCAACGGCAAGACCGCGGTGCTCTCGAGCGTGCTGCCGCTGACGAGCCTGATCGTCAACGAGCTCACGACGTCGAGCAACCAGTTCGTCCAGAAGACGCTCGTACCGCTGGTGGGCAACATCAACAACACGCTGATCGGACCGGTGGCGCGGATGGTCGGGCTGCGGTTCGGGGGCGCCGACGTGTACGCCGTCGGAGCGGTCTGCGGCGAGCCGAACCTGTGGGGATGACTCGTTGGGGCGGCCACTAGTCCGAACGGGCTAGGACCCCGTCCGCCGAGCGGTCGGAATCGTCCCGTAGGGGGTGACTGGGCCGGAAAGCCGCGGCTACTGTCGCCGTAGGGCAAGGGAGATGCCCGACCGTGCTTGAGGGAGCATCGGGGGAGCAAAGGTGGAGGGCAATGCGTCGAGCGCTGCGATGGGGAGCACGCGGCCGCCGTACCGGAGGCCGTGACGAGGGGGGCGCAGCCGCGCTCGAGTTCGCACTGGTCCTGCCGATGCTGGCGGTCCTGATCTTCGGTGTCATCTCGTTCGGCTACATGCTCAGCTTCCGGCAGGCCATGAGCCAGGCGGCCGCCGAGGGCGGTCGGGCCGCCGCGGTCAAGCCCGCCGGCACGGCCAATGCCGACCGGATCACCGCTGCCCGGGCCGCGGTCAACGACGCCCTCAGCAGCTACGGCGTGAGCTGCACCAGCGGCGGCGGCCTCACCCACTCGGGTGGCTCCAGCGGCACCTGCGCGATCACGATCGGCGCCTGCACGTCCGGGCCCTCCGGCGCCCAGTGCGCCAAGGTCGCGCTGCACTACCCCTACAAGGACAACTCGCTGATCCCGGGCCTGGGCGTCAACACCCTGCTGCCGGGCGACCTCGACTTCACGACCGAGGTCCGGGTCTCTTGACCACGCGCACCGGCCTGCTCCGCGCGCCGCGGCGCGGCGACCGTGACGAGCACGGGGCGGTCGCGCTCCTCGTGGCGATCGTGATGACGCTGCTCCTCGCGGTGTCGGCCTTCGCGATCGACCTCGGCATGGAGCGTGCCGGGCGCCGCGACATGCAGGCCCTGGCCGACATGGTCGCCCTCGACATGGGGCGGATGATCGACGGTCGCACCAGGGCACAGCTCGAGGCCGGCGGCAGCGGTGAGCCGTCGGCCGCGTCCCAGCTGAGCGCCAGCGTGAGCCGCAACTCCGGGGAGACCCTGGGCGACGCGCCCACCGTCCGCGCGTACTGGGTCAAGGTCGCGGCCGACGGCACCTACCCGTCCGCGGGGGGTGTCCCGGTGCAGGTCGCGTCGACGGAAGCGCCGAACGGCGTGGTCGTCACCGCCGGCACCTCGATCGCGTTCGCCCTGGGCGGCATCACCGGGACCAGCAGCGGCAGCGTGCAGCGCTCGGCCGTCGCCACCGCGGAGGAGAGCGCCTGCTTCAGCCTCGGGTCCTACGCCGCTCGCCTCGACGCCAGCTCCTCGGCGCTGCTCAACCCGATCCTCAACGGGATCCTCGGTGGCGGTGCCAACCTCGACGTGCTGAGCTACACCGGGCTCGCCAATGCCAACGTGAGCCTGCTCGACATCGCCACCCAGCTCGGCCTGGGATCGGTCGACCAGCTGCTGTCGAGCAACATCAACGCCGGCACCTTCCTGATCGCCGCGGCCAACGTGCTGCAGGCCGACGGCACGTCCAACGCCGACATCCTGAACCTGGTCGCCGCCAAGCTCGGCGGGGTGTCGATCGACCTCGGCGACCTGGTCAGCGCCGAGCCTGGAGCCGGCGCCGCCGAGACGGCGACCATCAACGCGCTGGACCTGCTCACCGGCACGATCCTGATCGCCAACGGCACCAACGCCCTGAGCATCCCGGGCTTGGCGACCAACCTGCCGCTGTCCGGGACCGGCCTGACGACCAGCCTGTCGCTGATCGAGAAGGCCCGGCGGCGCTGCGGCAAGAAGGGCTCGGCGGCGGAGACCGCGCAGCTCGCGCTGTCGATCAACGGCAACATCTTGTCCTCGCAGAGCGTCCTCGGCGTGCCGGTCACCGGCACCACCAAGACGTCCATCACGGCGGCTTCGGCCAAGGGCACGCTGACCGACATCATCTGCGGCAGCGAGACGGCGGCCGACCCGAGCGGCGAGGACGTCTCGGTCACGAGCGGCGTCGTCGGGGCGTCGACCGAGCTGAACGTCTCCCTCAACGGGGCGACCAACGCGACGGGCAACGTCAACAGCCTGCTCTCTGGCATCACCTCGCTGCTCAACCTGCTGGGGCTCAACAAGATCGCCTCGATCACGATCACCGGCTCCGTCGGGCTCAAGGTCGTCACGGGCGACCCCTCGACGATCAAGACCGCCCAGATCCGGGTGCCGAACAGTCCGGTTGACTGGGACCACGGCGTGTCGACCGGATCGGGCGACCTCGGCCTCAACACTGCGTCGGTGACGACCACCAGCAACACCCTCGTGGTGACCGCCAAGAACTTCCTGGGGCTCAACGTGTCGCTCAACGCCACGCAGTCCCTCGGCATCATCACCAACCTGCTGTCATCGGTCACCAGCAGCCTGCTCGACCCGCTGCTGACCGCGGTCAACAACAACCTCCTGCACCCGCTCTACGACCTGCTCGGCCTGACCGTCGGCGGCGCCGACGTCTACGGCGAGCGGCCCTACTGCAGCAACCCCCTGCTGGTCGGCTGACGGCCTCGGGGCCACCAACCGTCCACAACCCGGCCTGGGTCGGCTCCGCTCCACAGGGCCGGCCCCGGGCGGGCGCCTGCGTCGCCCGCTCCGGACACGCTGTCCGGCATGACAGAGACCACGACAGGCATCACGGCCGCTGCGCGCCAGGCGCTCGGGGCCTACGGGGAGGGCGTGGCCGCGCGTCACCTGGTCGAGAAGGGCCTGGTGCTCCTCGAGACCAACTGGCGCTGCGACGAGGGCGAGATCGACCTGGTCCTGAGGGATGGCGCCACCCTGGTGGTGTGCGAGGTGAAGACCCGCTCGAGCAACGTCGCGGGCACGCCTCACGAAGCGATCACCGATGCCAAGCTCGACCGGCTCAAGCGGCTGGGGGCGCGGTGGGTCGAGGCGCGGGGCGTGCGACCCGACGGGATCCGCATCGACCTGGTGGCCGTGCTGCGGCCGCGGCGTGGTCCCGCCCTCGTGGACCACGTGGCAGGACTCGCCTGATGACCTTCGCCACGGCGCGCACGGTCGCGCTCAACGGTGCGCTCGGTCACCTCATCGACGTCCAGGTCGACGTGTCCGCGGGCCAGGCCGGCGTCACGATGGTCGGCCGGGGCGACGCCGCGCTGCGCGAGGGCCAGGAGCGGCTGCGGATGGCGGTCGTCAACAGCGGTCTCTACTGGCCCTCCTCCAAGCGCACCACCATCCTGCTGTCGCCGGCCGACCTGCCGAAGGCGGGCACCCACTTCGACCTCGCGATCGGCATCGGGCTGCTGGCCGCCATCGAGGCCGTGGGGGAGGCGGACATCCGCCACGACGCGTTCATCGGCGAGCTCACGTTGGCAGGCGGCCTCCGTCCGGCCGTCGGCGTCCTGCCGATGGTGCTGGCGGCGGCCGAGCGCGGGATCCGGCGGGTGTTCGTGCCCGAGCCCCAGGTGCGGGAGGCCGAGATGGTCCCCGACGTCGAGGTCTACGGCGTCCGCTCGCTCGGGCAGGTGGTGGCGATCCTCAACGGCGAGGAGCCCCCCGAGTCGTCCCCGGTGGTCGCCGCGTCGGGCACGCCGCTGCTGACCTGGCGCGGCGAGGAACGGCTGGAGGAGGTCGACCTCGCCGACCTCGACGGCCTTGCCGACGTGAAGTACGCCGTCGAGGTGGCCGCCGCGGGCGGCCACCCGATCTTCCTGACCGGCCCCAAGGGCGCGGGCAAGACGAGCATCGCCGAGCGGATACCGACGATCATGCCCGACCTGACGCCGGCCGAGTCGCTCGAGCTGACCGCCATCCACTCCCTCGCCGGCGTGCTCGACCCGGGCTCGGGCATGGTCCGCCGGCCGCCGTACTCCGCGCCCCACCACGACGCCTCGAAGGCGAGCATCGTGGGCGGCGGGCAGGGGAGGGTCAGCCCGGGCGAGATCAGCCGCGCGCACTGTGGCGTGCTGTTCCTCGACGAGTTCCCGCTCTTCCGCCGCGACGTGATCGAGGCGTTGCGACAACCGCTCGAGAGTGGCGACATCACCGTCGCGCGCCAGGAGGAGTCGGTCACCCTGCCGGCGCGCTGCCTCCTCGTGCTGGCGGCCAACCCGTGCCCGTGCGGCAACTGGGCCGCCAACGTCGGCGACGACCGCTGCCGCTGCCTCACCCCAGTACGCCGCGCCTACCAGCAGCGGATCTCCGGTCCGATCACCGACCGCATCGACATCACCCGCCGGGTGGTGGCCGCGGGGCGAGCGCAACGCGACCCGTTCGGCACCGAGACCTCGGCCGAGGTGCAGACACGCGTGGCGGCGGCTCGTCGGCGCCAGGCCGAGCGTTACGCCGGTCGCAGCTGGCGTCTCAACGCCCAGCTGCCCGGGGCGCGGTTGAAGGACACCTGGCCGATCGCGGTCGAGGGCCAGCAGGCGATCGAGCGTCAGTGCCTGTCCGGGCGGCTCAGCGCCCGCGGCGCCGTGCGGGTGGCCCGGCTGGCGTGGACCGTGGCCGACCTCGCCGCCGTCCGCTCGGGCCGCGACGTGCAGCCCGGCGGGGCGGAGGTGGAGGTCGCCCTCAGGTTGCGCAGCTCCGCACCCCTCGACCTGGCGGCGGCGCGGGGCCAGGAGCGCGCCGGATGAGCGGCGAGGACGAGCGGCACGCCCGCGCCGTGCTGAGCCTGGTGAGCGAGCCGGGGGACTGGGGGTTCACCCGTCTCGCGCGGGAGCTGGGCGGCCTCGGGCTGCTCGAGGCGCTGCACAGCGACCCCGAGCGCCACGAGATGCTGAGCGCGGCTGCCGCCCGGCTGCCCGGCGTCGATGCCGAGGCCACCCTTGCGCGCGCCGCGGCCGGAGGGACCCGGTTCGTCATCCCCGGCGACGAGGAGTGGCCGACCCAGCTCGACGCCCTGCACGCTCCCGATCCGCTGCACGAGCGGGGTGGTGTGCCGATCGGTCTGTGGGTGCGCGGGCCGATGCGGCTCGACACGCTCGCCGAGGCGGTCTCCGTGGTCGGCTCGCGCACCTCCACCTCCTACGGCGAGGAGGTGGCCGCCGACATCGCCGGCCGGGTCGCGCTCGCGGGCCACCCGGTCGTCTCGGGCGCGGCCTTCGGCATCGACCAGGCTGCGCACCGGGGCGCCGTCAGCGTCGGCGGGCGCACCGTCGCCGTGCTGGCGTGCGGCGCGGACCGGGTCTATCCGCCGGCGCACCGCCGCATGATCGAGCACCTCGCCGCGGAGCACGCCGTGGTGTCGGAGGCGCCACCGGGAGCCGCGGCCCAACGGGTGAGGTTCCTGGCGCGCAACCGCCTGATCGCCGCGCTGTCCCGTGGCACGGTGGTCGTCGAGGCGGCCGCACGCAGCGGGGCGCTCAACACCGCGAACTGGGCCCAACGGCTCAACCGGCTCGCCATGGCGGTGCCCGGCCCGGTGACCAGCGCGACGTCGGAGGGCGCGCACCACCTCATCCGCACGGGCGCGGCCGCCCTCGTCACGGGCGGTCCCGACGTGCTGGAGCTGATCGGGTCGGCGGGCGACCACCTGGTCGCCGAGCCGCGCGGGCCGTCGAGGCCACGCGACCGGCTGTCGATCAGGCAGCAGCAGGTGCTCGACGCCGTACCCCTGGCGAGCGGAGCGAGCACCGTCTCGATCGCGAAGGTCGCGGGACTGGGTGTCGTCGAGGTCCGCAAGGCTCTCGGCCGGCTCGCGGCGGCGGGACTGGTCCACGAATCGGGTGACGCATGGGTCCTCAGCAAGGCGGCCACGGACTGACCTCCTCGGCGCGCCGGGAGCGATCGTCCGGTCGGGCCGTCGCCCTTCCTAGACTCCGAAGGTGGCCACCACCGACACGACCGACGCGGGCGACCCCGGCGCCGTCGATCCGGAGGACGGCGGGGGGCTCCCCGAGGCGATGGCACGCGTGCTCGGCGACTACGAGCGTCACCTCGCCTCCGAGCGCGACCTGGCCCCGCTCACCGTGACCGCCTACTGCAAGGACGTCGCGTCCCTGCTCGGCCACGCCACCCTTCTGGGCCTCGGAGGCGTCGGCGAGCTCGACCTGCGGACGCTCCGCAGCTGGCTCGCCAAGCAGCAGTCGATGGGCCGGTCGCGCACCACCCTTGCCCGGCGGGCGACCGCCGCCCGCGTCTTCACCGCCTGGCTGGCGCGCACGGGGCGCGCCGACGGCGACGCCGGATCGTCGTTGGGCTCTCCGAAGCCCCACCAGACGCTCCCGAACGTGCTGAGGGTCGACGAGGCGCGCGAGCTCATCGCTGCGGCCACCGCCCTCGCCGATGACGGCAGCGCGACCGGGCTGCGTGACGTCGCGATGCTGGAGCTGCTCTACGCCACGGGCATGCGCGTCGGTGAGCTCTGTGGGCTCGACGTCGACGACGTGGACCGCGACCGCAACGTCGTCCGGGTCTTCGGCAAGGGACGCAAGGAGCGGACCGTCCCCTTCGGCCAGCCCGCGGCCGCCGCGATCGACGCCTGGCTCGTCCGTGGCCGTGCCGGCCTCGCCCGACCGGGGTCGGGGGCCGCGCTGTTCCTCGGCACGCGGGGTGGGCGGATCGACCAGCGCGCGGTGCGGACCCTCGTGCACCGGCGGATCGCCGACGTGCCGGGGGCGCCGGACCTCGGGCCGCACGGTCTGCGCCACACCGCGGCGACCCACCTTCTCGAGGGCGGCGCGGATCTCCGGTCCGTCCAGGAGCTCCTGGGCCACGCCTCGCTGGCGACGACCCAGCGCTACACCCACGTGACGACCGACCGGCTGCGCTCGGCGTACCGCCAGGCCCACCCGCGCGCCTGAGCTCACCCCGGCCGGGCGGGGGGCCTCCACCGGGCGTAGGGCAGGGCGGGCGGCGTCCAGGGGGTGCCTCGCGCCGTGACCGGGAGGTCGCGCCACAGGGGCAGCAGCCGGACCGGGCCGGCGCCGACCAGCAGGAGCGGATCCAGGTAGGTGTCGCCGCGCAGCCAGCCCCAGTGCAGGCACGAGCGCGGGGCGCAGTGGGAGCCGAACCCCTGCAAGGTGCCGATCGCCGCGCCCCGGCCCACCCGGGCTCCGACGGACACCGTGGCGGCCAGCGGCTCGTAGGTCGTCCGCGTGTCGCCGTGGTCGACCACGACCACGCCGCGGCCGGCGAGCATGCCCGCGAACGTCACGGTGCCGGCGAGCGCAGTCCGGACCCGCTGCCCGACGTGGCCCAGCAGGTCGACCCCGCGATGACCCGGACCGTACGGCGACGTGGGCGGGTCGAACCGGGCGACCACCTCCGGCTGCGGGACGAGTGGCCAGACCCCGACCGGGTCGTCGTCGGTGAGGGCCCCGGAGGCGGGCGGCGCGACCGGCGGGAGGACCGTGACGAGGAGGAGGGTCAGGGCGGCGAGGAGGCGGACGGGCGGCTGCATGCAGGGACTGTCGCCTCCTGCGCCGACGCGGAGGGACGTGGTGGCCCGGCGCCTGTGGACGACCGCTGGAGCGGGGTGCGTTGTGGACGGTCAGCGGCCCCGTCGGGGATTGGCAGGACGCGCGTGCGGACGGGTACGCTGGGCGGACCGGTCTCCGGACCGTCCTGCGGGCATGCCCGACGGACGCGACGGCGCCGGAATACGCACGCCAGCAGACCACGACGGGGTTCCCTGATCCCCGATCGCCCGTGGGTGTCGGTCCTCAGTCCCGAGAGATCGGGTCGGACCGCACGCCGGCGTCAGGCCCGAACTGAAAACAACCACACAGGAGACACCATCATGGCTGTCGTCACCATGCGCCAGCTCCTCGAGAGCGGCGTCCACTTCGGACACCAGACCCGACGCTGGAACCCGAAGATGAAGCGCTTCATCATGACCGAGCGCAACGGCATCTACATCATCGACCTGCAGCAGTCGCTGGCCTACATCGACCGCAGCTACGCCTTCATCAAGGAGACCGTGGCCAAGGGCGGGACGATCATGTTCGTCGGCACCAAGAAGCAGGCGCAGGAGGCGATCGCCGAGCAGGCGACCCGCGTCGGCATGCCCTACGTCAACCAGCGCTGGCTCGGTGGCATGCTCACCAACTTCCAGACGGTGCACCAGCGGATCAACCGCCTCAAGGAGCTCGACGAGATCGACTTCGACGACGTCGCCGGCAGCAGCCGCACCAAGAAGGAGCTGCTGCAGATGCGCCGCGAGCGCGACAAGCTCAACAAGTCGCTCGGCGGCATCCGCGAGATGGGCCGCACCCCGTCGGCGGTGTGGATCGTCGACACCAACAAGGAGCACCTGGCCGTCGAGGAGGCCCGCAAGCTGCGGATCCCGATCATCGCCATCCTCGACTCCAACTGCGACCCCGACGACGTCGACTTCCCGATCCCGGGCAACGACGACGCGATCCGCGCCGTCGGCCTGCTGACCCGCGTCATCGCCGACGCCGTGGCCGAGGGCCTGATGGCCCGCTCGGGTGCGGGCACGTCCGCCACCCCGGCGGCCGAGGAGCCGCTGGCCGAGTGGGAGCGCGAGCTGCTCGAGGGTGACGCGGAGAAGGTCGCCGTCGAGGCCACCGGTGGCGAGCCCGCCGAGGACGCCCCTGCGGGCGAGGTCACCGGCGCGACGAGCGAGGGTGCCGAGGCAGCGACCGAGGCCCCCGCCGAGGCTGCAGCCGAGACGTCCGCCGTCGAGGCCGAGGCCCCTGCCGCGGAGGCCGATGCCCCCGCCGCCGAGGCGGAGACCACCGAGGCTCCGGCTGACGCCGAGGCCCCCGCCGAGACCGAGGCGCCCGCCGAGGCGTGAGCCCGGCTCGTCCCTGATTCACCCACCACACGTAGATCCGAGGGAGGATCCATGGCATTCACCGCTGCCGACGTCAAGAAGCTCCGTGAGCTGACCCAGGCCGGGATGATGGACTGCAAGAAGGCGCTCGACGAGACCGACGGCGACTTCGACAAGGCCGTCGAGCTGCTCCGCGTCAAGGGCGAGGCGAAGATGTCCGCCCGCGCCGCCGAGCGTGAGGCGTCGGCCGGACTGGTCGCCGCCTCGGGCAGCGCCCTGATCAGCCTGAAGTCGGAGACCGACTTCGTCGCCAAGAACCAGGCGTTCATCGACGCGGCGCAGGCGATCGCCGACGCGGCCAACGAGCACAAGGTCGGCGACGCCGAGGCGCTCAAGGCCGTCTCGCTCGGCGACAAGACCGTCGGCGAGACCGTCGACGACCTCGCCCGCACCATCGGCGAGAAGATCGAGCTGGGTGAGGTCGCCTACTTCGACGGGTCGACCACGGTCTACCTGCACAAGAAGGCCACCGACCTGCCGCCGGCGCTCGGCGTGCTGGTCGAGTTCGAGGGCGACGAGGCCGCTGCCAAGCAGGCCGCTCAGCAGGCTGCTGCGCTCAAGGCGCAGTACCTCACCAGCGACCAGGTTCCTGCCGACGTGGTCGCCGCCGAGAAGGACGTCCTGACCAAGAAGACGCTCGAGGAGGGCAAGCCCGAGGCGGCCGTCGCCAAGATCGTCGAGGGCCGCATCAACGCGTTCTTCAAGGAGATCGTGCTCCTCGACCAGGAGTCGGTCTTCGAGTCGAAGAAGTCGGTCAAGCAGGTCCTGGACGCCGCGAACACGTCCGTCACCCGCTTCGCCCGGTTCGAGGTCGGCGCCTGACGCTGCCCCCACCCTCACCGAAGGCCGGTCTCCCGCACGTGGGAGACCGGCCTTCGTCATTCGACGATGGGTCAAGCCTTGTGCATTTCGGGTTTGGCGCGACCTCTCGTCGGATAGTTTCTGTGACGCACGCGCCGCACTTCGCGAGCGCGTCTCATGTCAGGTCAAGGAGAGCGTCAACGTGGGACTCATCCAGGCTGCGATCGGTTCGATCGGCGGCACCCTCGCCGACCAGTGGGTCGACTTCTTCACCATCCCCGACGGCATCAGCCCGACGGCGGCGATCTTCCCCGCAGTGCGCAAGGGCGAGAACGCCGGTCGTGGTAGCAACGACAAGGCGTCCGACGGCGTCATCACCAACGGCTCGAAGTTCGTCGTGCCGGAGGGCTACGGCCTGGTCCTGCTCGAGGACGGCGCCTTCACGGGCTTCGCCGCCGAGCCGGGTGCCTACGAGTGGAAGTCCGACGAGCCGGCCTCCCAGTCGATCTTCACCGGCGGCGGCCTCGTCGACTCGGTGATCAAGCAGAGCTGGGAGCGTTTCAAGTTCGGCGGTCGCCCCTCTGCACAGCAGAACGCGCTCTTCGTGTGCATCAAGGAGCTGCCCAACAACAAGTTCGGCACCCAGTCGGAGATCTACTGGGACGACGCCTTCCTCAACACGCAGGTCGGCGCGATCACGCGCGGCACCTACACGTTGAAGATCACCGACCCGCTGACCTTCATCCGCAACTTCGTGCCGGCCAACGTCATCAGCGGGCGCGCCGTGTTCGACTTCACCGACATCGACAACCCCGCTGGCGAGCAGCTGTTCAACGAGGTCGTCGGCTCGCTGGCGCCCGCGTTCTCGATGTACACCAACGACCCCGCCAAGGGGAACCGCATCACCAAGCTCCAGCAGGACTCGATCGGGTTCGCCCAGTCGCTGTCCGCGGCGGTCGAGCAGAACTACCAGTGGAAGACGGGCCGCGGCCTGGAGATCGTCAAGACCGCGATCATCTCGATCGAGTACGACGCCAACACCCGTGAGCTGCTCAAGAACGTCCAGCGCGCCGACGCCCTGTCGGGTGCTCGCGGCAACTCGAACCTCCAGGCCTCGGTCGCGGCGGGCTTCGAGGCGGCCGGTGAGAACGCCGGACCGGGCGGCCTGATCGGCATGGGGATGGCGGCAGGAGGCGCCGGCATCGGCGGTCTGCAGCAGCCCGTGGCACCGCAGCCGGCGGCCCCGGCCGCTCCGGCCGCACCCGCGGCCCCGGCCGCGCCTGCGGCTCCGGCGGCCGACGACCCGATGGCGGTCCTCACCAAGGCGAAGGCGATGCTCGACGCCGGGCTCATCACCCAGGAGGACTACGACGCGGCCAAGGCGAAGGCGCTCGGTCTCTGACATGACCCAGGAGCCACCTGCGGGCGCCGTACCGCCCCCTCCGCCGCCCCCGCCCGCGGCGCCGAAGCAGCCCACGTTCGACGGGCCGCCGCTGTCGCTGGAGGAGGAGATCGCCGCGGCCAAGGCCGAGCCCGAGCCCGGCCCCAGCATCGAGACCATCAACGAGTCGCTGAAGGACGGCCTCAACCGCTGCCCGAAGTGCGGCTCGACCGACGTGAGCCTGCGCGGATCGACCGGCATGCTCGTGTGCCACTTCTGCCGCAACGAGTGGCAGGAGGCGCGGGTCGAGGAGCAGTTCGGCCTCGGTGAGGGGATCGACGAGCTCGAGGGCACCGTGATCGCGAGCGGCGCCCAGGACATCCAGGCCGATGTCGCCGACATGGTCACGTTCAAGTGCGAGGCGTGCGGGGCCGAGGTGGTCGTCGACACCGCCCACTCGCTCAACGCGCGCTGCCACTGGTGCCGGCACACCCTCAACGTCAACCAGCAGATCGCCAACGGGGCGGTGCCCGACGCCGTACTGCCGTTCAAGCTGACCAAGGACGAGGCGGTCGAGAAGATCCGCGAGTTCGCGGGGAAGCGCCGGCTCTTCGCGCACCGGCGGTTCAAGGCCGAGTTCGTGCCGGAGAACGTGCTGGGTGTCTACCTGCCCTACCTGGTCATCGACGCTCGTGCCGAGTCCCAGTATTGGGGCAAGGGCGAGGTGCAGACCCGCCGATGGACGGAGAAGCAGGGCGACAGCAACGTCACCTACTACGCCGCCGACGTCTACCAGGTCGCTCGCCAGGTGAGCTTCACGGTGGACGACCTGACGGTCGAGGGCTCCGCCGAGCGGGCGCAGTTCGGCCCCGCGAACACCAACAACATCATCAACACGATCCTGCCGTTCGACACGAAGAACGCGGTGCAGTGGAACGCCAGCTACCTCGTGGGCTTCACCAGCGAGAAGCGCGACGTCAACGTCGAGGCCATGAAGCCGGTCCTGGAGGACCAGCTCCTCTCGATCGGGCGCTCCCAGGTGGAGGGCTCGCTGGACCGGTTCGGCCGCGGCGTGCGCTGGGAGCAGGAACAGGTCGAGATCGGCGGATCGCGCTGGGTCTCGATGTACCTGCCGGTGTGGCTCTACTCCTACCAGCAGGAGAGCAACGGGCTGCTCCACTACATCGCGGTCAACGCACGGACAGGGGAGACGATGGGCAGCATCCCGGTGTCGCAGCCGAAGCTGCTGCTGGCCGCGTTCACGGTCGGCACGTTCCTCGAGGGCATCGCCGGTGCGTTCCTGGTGGCGGCGTCATGATCCTCGACCTCATCGCTCTGTCCAGCGACAGCAGCCCCACCTGGATCCTCGCCGCTGGACCCGCCGGCGGCGCGGCCACCTACTGGGCCGTGTGGCGCTACTACCGCAACACCGACAAGTCCCACCAGTACGAACGCGACACGATCATCGCCGCGCAACCGGTGCAGGGGGGCGAGGAGAAGGTCGACC
The DNA here is from genome assembly GCF_041321175.1 of Nocardioides candidus. Taxonomy (NCBI): domain Bacteria; kingdom Bacillati; phylum Actinomycetota; class Actinomycetes; order Propionibacteriales; family Nocardioidaceae; genus Nocardioides; species Nocardioides candidus. Next base: position 1,840,200 of record NZ_JBGGWC010000001.1, read on the forward strand.
ACATCTCCAAGACCCGGGACTCCGACATCAAGGGTGACAACAAGAGCAACCACCGTGCGCGGGTGCAGCGGATCCGTTGAGCCCGCCCCGAGACCACCCAGGTGACCGCCCGGTAGGGTCGCCTTCGTGACGGGTTACAAGAGGGTTCTCCTGAAGCTGTCCGGTGAGGTGTTCGGCGGCGGCAAGCTCGGTGTCGACCCCGACGTGGTCCAGTCGGTCGCCAAGGAGATCGCTTCCGTCGTGGACGCCGGCACCCAGATCGCGGTGGTGATCGGCGGCGGCAACTTCTTCCGCGGCGCCGAGCTCCAGCAGCGCGGGATGGACCGGGCGCGTGCCGACTACATGGGCATGCTCGGCATCGTCATGAACTGCCTGGCGCTGCAGGACTTCCTGGAGAAGCTCGGCAAGGACACCCGGGTGCAGAGCGCGATCACGATGGGTCAGGTCGCCGAGCCCTACATCCCGCGGCGGGCGATACGGCACATGGAGAAGGGCCGGGTGGTCATCTTCGGCGCCGGCATGGGCATGCCCTACTTCTCCACCGACACCGTGGCCGTGCAGCGCGCGCTGGAGAGCAAGTGCGACGTCGTCCTGGTGGCGAAGAGCGGCGTCGACGGCGTCTACAGCGCCGACCCGCACCTGGACCCGACGGCGACCAAGTACGACACCGTGACCTACGACGAGGCGATCACCCAGGGTCTGCGGATCATGGACCAGACCGCGTTCGCCCTGTGCGGGGAGAACAAGCTGCCCATGGTCGTCTTCGGGATGGAGCCCGAGGGCAACATCTTGAGGGTGGTCCAGGGTGAGAAGATCGGCACGCTCGTCAGCGCAGGCTGACGCCCGGTTCCCAGAGAAGAAGGACGACTGATGATCAACGACATCCTCGACGAGGCCGACGGCAAGATGGACAAGTCGGTCGCCGCGACCCGTGAGGAGTTCGCGACGATCCGGGCGGGCCGGGCCCACCCGAGCATGTTCAGCAAGATCATGGTCGACTACTACGGCACCCCGACGCCGATCCAGCAGCTCGCGTCCTTCACCGCGCCCGAGGCCCGCATCATCATGGTCCAGCCGTTCGACATGGGCGCGATGGCGAACGTCGAGAAGGCGATCCGCGACTCCGACCTCGGCGTCAACCCCGCCAACGACGGCAAGGTGCTGCGCTGCGTCTTTCCCGAGCTGACCGAGGAGCGCCGCAAGGAGTTCATCAAGCTCGCGAAGGAGAAGGCCGAGGGCGGCCGCGTGGCGGTGCGTCAGGTGCGCCAGAAGGCCAAGCAGGGCCTGGAGCGCCTCGAGAAGGACGGCGAGGCCGGCAAGGACGACGTGACGGGCGCGGAGAAGCGGCTCGACTCGATCACCAAGAAGCACACCGACGCGATCGACGAGCTGCTCAAGAACAAGGAAGCCGAGCTCCTCGAGGTCTGAGGCCTCGACGAGACGCCCCGTCGATGACCGACGCCACCACGCCTGCTGCCGCGCAGCCGGAAGCCCCCAAGAAGGACCACGGCCGCGCCGGGCGCGACCTGAAGGCGGCCGTCCTCTCCGCCGTCGTGCTCCTGGCTGCGATCGGCGCCTCCCTCTACTTCTGGAAGCCGGCGTTCATGCTGATCGTCGCCGCCGCGGTGGTGGTGGCGACCTGGGAGCTGCGCAAGGGCATGCTCGCCAAGGACATCGACCTGCCCGAGCAGCCGCTGATGGTCGGCGGCATCGTGATGGTGGTCGTCGCCTACTCCTCGGGTGCGGCGGCCCTGGTGACCGCGACTGCGGTGACCGCGCTCGTCATCATGCTGTGGCTGCTGCGCCGCGGTGTCGACGGCTACGTGAAGAACGCGACCGCGTCGGTCTTCACCCTGGTCTACCTGCCGTTCCTCGGCTCGTTCGTCGCGCTCATGCTGGCCGAGGGTGGAGAGACCTGGACCGGCGGCGGCTTCGACGACGACGGTGTCGCCGGCATCCTCACCTTCATCTTGGTGACGATCGCCTCCGACATCGGCGGCTACGTCGCGGGCGTGCTGTTCGGGAAGCACCCGATGGCGCCGGTCATCTCGCCCAAGAAGTCGTGGGAGGGATTCGCCGGGTCGCTCCTCGCCTGTCTCGGCGCCGGATGGGCCCTCGTCGTCTACCTGCTCGACGGGGACTGGTGGGTGGGTCTGTGCCTGGGCCTGATCGCGGTCGTCATGGCAACCCTGGGCGACCTCTGCGAGTCGGTGATCAAGCGCGACCTCGGCATCAAGGACATGAGCCAGGTCATCCCCGGCCACGGCGGGCTGATGGACCGGCTCGACTCATTGCTGGCGACGATCGCCCCGATCTGGCTGCTGCTCCACTACGCGGTCTTCTGAGTCCCACGCCGCCGCGAGCGCGATGCCCTCGTCCGGCTCCGGCGGGTCGGTGAGCACGTCGATCACCGCGTCGGCGATCGAGAGGACGGTGTCGCCGTACGCCACGGCGTCCCCGAGCACCCTGCGCACCTCCGGCAGGTCGCGGGCGACGACGGGCACGCCGGCGGCGAGCGCCTGGAGGGGGAGCACGCAGCCGTCGTACGTCGCGGGCAGGTGCACGAAGCCCGACGCACCGGCGACCAGGGTCGGCTGGTCGCGACGGGACACGGCGCCGATGACGACGGGGGCCGTGCCCAGCTCCGCCGCCCGCGCTCGGAACGCCGCCAGGTAGGCGGGGTCCGCCTCCGGGTCGGTCCCGGCGAGCACCAGGTGGACGTCGGCGAGCGCCGGCTGCTCGAGCACGACCAGGGCGTGTGCCTCGAGCAGCTCCATGCTGCCGTGCCCGGCCGCGATCCCGCCGAGGGAGAGCAGGTAGCTGCCGCCGACGCGGACGCGCCAGGCCGCCTGGCCGGGCACGTCGTAGACGGCCGCGGCGTAGCGGGCGGCGTCGACAGTGATGTGCAAGGCGGTCCCTCCCGAGGTCGCGTCCCCCTGACTCGTCGCCCACGGTAGGTCGGGCGCAGGGCCTGCGGATCCTCCGATCGGACAGTTCGGCGTGGCCCGCACGCGCGGATCAGGGCTTCGCCACCCCGGGCGGCTACCCTGGAGACCGACATGGAGCAGGCAGTGGAGACCCCGGAGCCCACCGCGACCGACCCGGGCCGGGTCGCCGCGGCGTACGGCGTCGTCCCCGCCGGGTCCGAGCCCGATGCCTCGGGCAGCGCCGACGAGCCCCTCGAGGCCGACGACGAGACGTCGGGGCGCGCGGGGCGGCTGCCGGACTGGTGGCACCGCGACCACCCGGTGTTCGTGCCGCTGGCCGGCTTCTTCACCGGCATGGTCTACATCATCGTGGTGCCGGGCGCCTACGGGGCCATCCTGAAGGGCGTGCTGGGCTACAAGCGGGCCGAGGACCTCTTCCCGTTCGTGCTGCTGACCCTGGTGGTGCCGATCGCGCTGCTGGTGCCGCACCGCACCCGCAGGTTCGGTCGCTACATGTTCTTCGGTGTGCTGGCCACCGCGATCGTCGTCGTCGGTGTCGCGCTGGGCGTGCTCTGGTTCCTGATCAACCGCGACCGGTGACCCGCCCATGAGCACGTCCGAGGAACCCACGCGCCTCCCCCTGGTGCTCGCCGAGCCGAAGGGGCGCCGCAAGCCGCCCCCGCACCTCGCCGACCTCGACCCCGACGAGCGCAAGGCGCGTCTGGTCGAGCTCGGCCTGCCGGGCTTCCGCGCGAAGCAGCTCTCGACCCACTACTTCTCGCGGCTGGTCGACGACCCCGCCGAGATGACCGACCTCCCGGCCGCTCAGCGCGAGGAGCTGGTCTCGGCGCTGCTCCCCGACCTGATGACACCGCTGCGCACCCTCGAGGCCGACCGCGGCGCGACACGCAAGACGCTCTGGCGGCTGTTCGACGGAGCGCTCGTCGAGTCGGTGCTGATGCGCTACCCCGGCCGCGTGACGATGTGCGTCTCGAGCCAGGCCGGATGCGGCATGGCGTGCCCGTTCTGCGCGACCGGCCAGGGCGGGCTCCAGCGCAACATGTCGACGGCTGAGATCGTCGAGCAGGTCGTCGCCGGGGCACGCGCGCTCGCGCGCGACGAGGTCCCGGGTGGCACCGGCCGGGTCTCCAACGTGGTCTTCATGGGCATGGGGGAGCCGCTTGCCAACTACAAGGCGGTCATCGGCGCCGTGCGCCGGCTCACCGACCCGGCGCCTGCGGGTCTCGGGATGAGCGCGCGCGGCATCACCGTCTCGACCGTCGGCCTCGTCCCGCGGATCCGCCAGCTCGCCGACGAGGGCATCCCGGTGACCCTCGCGCTCAGCCTGCACGCTCCCGACGACGAGCTGCGCAACGAGCTGGTGCCGATCAACACCCGCTTCTCCGTCGCCGAGACCGTCGAGGCGGCCTGGCACTACGCCGAGAAGACCAAGCGCCGCGTCTCGATCGAGTACGCCATGATGCGCGGCATCAACGACCAGGCGTGGCGGGCCGACCTGCTCGGTGACGTGCTGACGTCGTACGGCGACTGGGGCTGGGTGCACGTCAACCTGATCCCGCTCAACCCCACCCCGGGGTCGAAGTGGACCGCCTCCGACCCGGCCGACGAGCGCGAGTTCGTCCGGCGTCTCGAGGCCAAGGGTGTCCCCACGACCGTCCGCGACACCCGCGGCCGGGAAATCGACGGCGCCTGCGGGCAGCTGGCCGCTGCCCCCGACGGATCGGTCGCCGAGTAGGGGTCTCGTGACGGTCGCCAGGGCGACCTCCTCGACCGGCGGTGGGGATCGCGCCTACGCCAGCGGGTTGTCGATCAGCAGCTCGGTGTTGCGGTCGAGCGGGGAGCCGGTCGAGGCGGGCAGGTTGTTCTGCGGGTCGTTGACCGACAGCTCGCGGCTGAGCGCGGCGAGCTGGAGCGTGTTGCCCAGGTGCGTGTGTGCGGTCGGTCCGGCGTGGTCGAGGATCGTGGTGATGATCGACCAGGTGCCGTCCACGTTGTCGACGACCTCGATGATGCGGCCCTGCTGCGGGTAGTCGATGTGGGAGGCGGTGTTGATCTCCCAGAACCCGTTCGTGCCCTCGGCGTTGAGGTGTGCGCTGATCGAGTTGCGGTGCGTGTGGCCGTTGACCCAGGCGATGACCTGCGGCTGGGTGAGCAGGTAGTCGACGACCGACCCGCCGAGCACGCGGGGGAGGGACGTGTCGCCGCCGGTGAGGACGAGGGGGTTGCCCATGGTCGAGCTGGTGTGGTGGCTGTAGACGATGACGGCCTTGTCCGTCGTGCCGGTGATCGTCGCCTGCAGCCAGTCGAACTGCGCCTGGTCGAGCGACCCGTCGGAGTAGCCGTTGGGGTTGACCGAGTCCATCACCACGTGGCGGAAGTCGCCCTCGTCGAAGAAGTAGTAGGCCGTGCCGGCCGCCCGGTTGGCCGCCGTGAAGCCGTGACCCACCGGGAGGCCGGTGGTCGTGAAGTGCTCCTCCACGATCTGCTTGCGCGTGACGCTGCGCCGCTTCTTGTCCAGGGTCACCAACCGCACGTAGGGGGAGACGACCAGGTCGCCGACCAGGCTGAGCGGGTCGAGGTTCTGGAGCGCGTCGATGACGTCGGTGTCGCCGATGCCGAGCGGCGGGGAGATCACCTTGAGCGCCGAGACGGCGAGCGTCGACAGCTGGAGCGTGTGGGGGAAGTTGCCCTGCACCAGCCCGTCGTGGTTGCCGAAGACGGTGTACCACGGGAAGTCCAGCCCCGGCGCGATGAACGGCCGGCGAGCGGCGTTGAGCAGGTTGGGGACGGTGGGGAACCCGTGCTCCGTCTTGTACTTGTCGTCGGTCTTCTTGAGCGGGTGCGGGTGCGGGTGCCAGTAGTGCTTGTCGTAGTAGTTCGGGTTGTCGTCCTGCACGCCCTCGAACTTCGTCAGGTTGCCGCTGTCGGGACGGACCGTGCCGCCGTCCATGATGTCGATGTACCAGCGGGTCTCGTTGTACTGGCAGTTGTCGGAGTTGTCGCCGGTCTCGATCACGAACGAGAAGGGGAGGCCGGTGACCGGTCCCTTCTTCTGCGCGTTGACGGCCTGCACCATCGCGTCGGCGACCTGGGCGGAGAGCATCTCGTGCGCCCGGTAGGAGGACGAGAGCAGACCCGGCGTCTCGAACCGGTCGAGCCACTCCACCCGCGCAGGCGACTGCACGTCGATGACGTGCATGTCGCTGAACTGCACGAAGGACTGCAGCCCCACGCGGCGCGTGGTCCGGCCCGACTGGGCAGCGACGCCGAGGTCGGTGCGGACCAGGCGCACCTCGCCGGGACCGGCGACGATCTTGGAGTAGCCCAGTGCGTTGGGCGTGCCCGGTCCGAGCGTCCGGTTCAGCGTGGTGCGGGCAATGGCCGCCCGGGCGGGAGAGGTGACCGCGACACCGCTCACCGCCGCTGCCGCCACACCTCCTCCGAGGACGCCTGCGCGCAGGAGATCACGACGTGACAGCTTCACGGCGCTCCAACGACGGGGGAGTGACCTAGGTCACGCGTCCTGCTCAACCGGTCTAGTCGCCCGCACCTGACGGTCGGCCGATGACCTCCGCCGCCTCGTCGACGGTGTCGACGAGGTGCACGTGCTCTTCCATCGCGCGGCCCTTCGCCAGCCCGGTGAGGAGCGGCCATGCCGGCAGGGTCTCGGTCCAGTAGCGCTCGCCGACGAGCACCATCGGAGCCACCTTGTCGGCGGCCGCGTAGTAGTTCTCGCACGCGTCCTGGAAGATCTCCTGCACGGTGCCGCCCGCCCCAGGGAGGAACACGATCCCCGCGTCGCAGACCTGCAGGAGGATCGCCTCCCGCTGCGCGTTGCGGAAGTACTTCGCGATCGACGTCGCGAAGATGTTCGGCGGCTCGTGCCCGTAGTACCAGGTCGGCACTCCCAGGTTGGGGCTGCGCTCGGCGACGAGTCCGTGGGCCCGCCAGGCAGCGGCGACCCAGTCGTCGACCGACGGTCGGAAGGACGGTACGGCGGCCAGCACCCCCAGCGCCTCCGCGACCGCGGCCTCGCCGGCGTCCGCCAGCGACGCGCCGAGGTTGGCGGCCTCCATCGCCCCCGGTCCGCCACCGGTGGCGACGGTGTGCGTGGCGCCGAGCAGACGTCCGAGGCGGGCGGCGTCGGCGTACCCCTGGCTTCCGCGGTCGGCCGCGTGCCCGCCCATCACCCCGACGAGGTCACGGGGGTGGCACCACCGCCCCAGCGCCTCGTCGATGCCCTCGTCGTGGAGCGCCCGGCTCAGCAGCGCCTCGGGTGAGCGGTCGTCGAGCGACCAGTGGTAGGCGACGGCGTCGACGGTGGCGGTGTAGGGAGTGGTGTCGTAGAGCTCGTCGGGGCGGTAGAGCCCGTCGCGTCCGGGGTCGGCGGGCGAGCTGTTGTGCACGACCACGACCCGGTCGGGGATGCTCCTCACGCGGCGACCGTATCGCCCTCCGGCACGCCCTTCCCTACACACGACGTCTAGACCGGGATAGTTTGCTGTCATGCTCCCCATCTCTCGGAACTTGCCTGCGCCTGTGCTCGCACTGGTCGTCGGCCTCTCGATGTTCCTCAGCCCCCTGGTCCCCGCCGCCCAAGCGGCCCCGACCCCCGCGTCGCGCGCAGCAACGAGCGCCGACACCGACCCCGTCTTCCACGCCGTGAGCGGCGGCACGCGCATCAACGTCGCGGGCGCCGTGCGCTCCGAGCTCACCGCTGCCAGCAGCATGCGCGTGCAGCGCGCTCCCCGTCACACCGAGAACAAGACGGCCAACGTCAACCTGCTCAACGGCATCATCAAGGCCGGTGCGGTCTCGACCTACGAGCAGACCACGAAGCGGCTCGGCGGTGGCGTCACCGTCACGTCGGAGGCCAAGATCGCCGACGTCAGCCTGCTCGACGGTGCGATCACCGTGAAGGCGATCGAGACCAAGTCGAGCGCCACCATCGACGCCTCGGGCCACGTCTCCCGCAAGGGCGGCACGAAGCTGGTCGGCATCCGCATCCGCGACCACCACATCCCGCTGGTGGTCCCGAAGAACTTCGGCCTGAAGATCCCCGGCGTCGCCACGGTCGTCCTCAACGAGGTGCAGGGCCAGCTCGGCGGAGACGCGCTCATCAAGTCCTCCGCGACGGGCATCCACATCACCCTGCTCCGGCCGCGCGACGGCCTGAGCGCCGGCGCCAACATCGAGGTGACGCCGACCAAGGCGCGGATCCTGCTGCCGACGCCCATCCACGGGGAGCCGGCCTTCGGCTACGCCTACTCCTCGCGGGTGACGGTGCACGCAGGCGACGCGGTCAACGTGATGTCCGCGCCCACCGGCGTGGTGATCTGCCCGGCCGGCGGGACCAACGGCGTCGACCTGACCAACGCCACGGCCCGGGTGCGGGTGCCGGGCGTCGCCGACGTCAAGGGGCTGGCCAACACCGCCGACGCGACGGTGACGAGCAACCGGACCGACGCGAAGATGGTCGCCCAGATCGGAGCGGTCAACCTGCTCGGGGGCGCGATCACGCTCGATGCGATCACCGCCACGTCGCGGGTCGTGCAACGGGGCAACCACCGCCCGGCCAAGCACGCCCACGCCGAGATCCTCGGCCTGGTGATCGACGGCAACCCGATCCCGGTCGGCGTCGACCCCAACACCACGATCGAGATCCCCGGTCTGGTGAAGGTGATCATCAACGAGCAGACCCGCCTGCCGTTCCCCTACAACGGTCGCGCGGTGCGGGCGCTGCACGTGATCGCCCTCCCAGGCGCCCCCGACGACATCGCGGGCATCGACATCGAGATCGGTGTCGCCGCGGCCTGGGTCAACCGCTGACCCAGGCGCGGAGGTCGACCCTCAGAAGGCGTGGGCCATCAGGTCCGAGAACAACTCCTGAGGGTCGACCTCCAGCCCGCGGCGTGCGAACCACTCGCACACGTTGGTGCAGTCGCGCAGCAGGAAGTCGAACCCGGCGGCGTTGCCCACGAGGTCGACGACCTGGGGGAGGTCGATGACGACCAGCCGGTCGCCCGCCGCCAAGATGTTGTACGGCGACAGGTCACCATGCACCAGACCCGACTGCACGAGCGTCGCCAGCGCGTCGCGCAGCTGGTCGTAGTACGACGCGAGCAGCGCCTTGTCCGGCCGGGTCTGTGCCAGCCGAGGCGCGGTCTCCCCGTCGACGGTGATCCACTCCATCAGCAGCTCGGTGCCGTCGATCTGCACGGGGTAGGGGACGGGCAGCCCGAGCTCCCAGCACCGCACCAGTGCCGACCACTCCGAGACCGCCCACTCGCCCGCGGCGACCTCGCGGCCGAACGTGCTCTTGCGCTTGAGGGCGCGCTCGTCGCGCGAGCGCTTCATGCTGCGGCCCTCGGTGTAGGTGGCCGACCGGTGGAAGGACCGGTGCTCGGGCGCGCGGTAGCGCTTCGCCGCCATCACCACCGAGCATGAGGGGTCGTGCGGATCGGCGCGCTCGAGCAGGAAGACGTCGGCCTCCTTGCCGGTCTTCAGGATGCCGAGCTCGGTGTCGATCGCGCCCTGGGAGGTGACGACCCAGTCGGGTCGGGGCTCGGGGCCGCGGCTCAGCGGCTCGACGTCGAGCCAGGTGGACCAGCGTTGGCCGGCGCCGAGGTCGTCGTAGGCGACGAAGTCGAAGACGAAACGCGGGTCGAGGGGGTCGCCGGTCTCAGCCGGCGTGGAGGGGAACTCCGGGAACATGGTGATGGTTGCTCCAGATCGAGAAGAGGTGGTCGGCGGGCAGGCCGAGGACAGTCGTGGACATGTCACGCTCCTCTCGATCGGGCACCGCGCGGTCGCGCGGTCCAAGAGGCGATCCTCCCGGGGCCGCGCGCGGCGTGCAACGCATTTTCCGGTGGTCCGCCGGGGCCGGGTTAGGTTGTGCGCGTGCCGCTTCTCTCTCGGGTCGTCCCCACGCTCACCTCAGGCCTCGTCGCGGTCGTCGTCGGCGCCCTCGCCTCCAGTGCCGCCGCGGTCCCGACCAGTGCGCCCCGGGTGCCGGACCCCTACTACCCGGCCGACGGCAATGCGGGCTACGACGTGCTCCACTACGACATCCACGACACCTACCGGTTGGGCGAACGGCGCCTCTCCGGCGTGACGACCATCCGCCTGGCGCCCTCGGTCGAGCTCGCCGAGCTCGACCTCGACCTGCTGCTGAAGGTCGACTCGGTCGAGGTCGACGGGCAGCCGGCGGAGTTCGAGAAGACCACCATCCACGAGCTCCGCGTCACGCCGACCACCGCGCTGACCCCGGGCACCCCTGCCGACGTCACGGTCCGCTACCACGGCTACCCGCAGCGCATCCCCCAGGGCGGCGAGGGCTGGCTCGCCGACCGCCACGAGGTCGTCACGATGGGCGAGCCCCACATGGCGGCCTGGTGGTTCCCGAGCAACGACCACCCCAGTGACAAGGCGCGGTTCGACATCCGGATCACCACGGGCAAGGGCCGCGAGGTCGTGAGCAACGGTGTCCGTGTCGGTCGCACCGAGCACGGCCGCCGGGCGACGACGCACTGGCGGATGAGCGACCCCATGGCGACGTACCTCGCGTTCTTCGCCGCCGGCGACTTCGCGATCGAGAAGGGTCGCTCCCACGGCCTCAGCTACTACAACGCCGTCTCGCGCCGGCTCGGCCTGGCCGACCGCCAGCGGTCGATGAGCGCACTGCGGAAGTCCGCCAAGGTGACCGCGTGGTTGCAGGACGAGCTCGGCACCTACCCGTTCGCCACGACCGGTGGCGTGGTGACGAGCCTCGACGTCAACTTCGCCCTGGAGAACCAGAGCCGGCCGACCTACGGGAGCTGGATCTACGGCGGCGTGGTGGTCCACGAGCTCGCCCACCAGTGGTTCGGCGACGACGTGTCGGTCGCCCGCTGGCGCGACGTCTGGCTCAACGAGGGCTTCGCGACCTACATGGAGCACCGCTGGACCGAGACGCACGGCGGCGCGTCCACCGCCAGTTGGCTGCGGCGCGCCTACCGCGCGGCGGGTGCGGACTTCTGGGACCTCGACATCGCCGATCCGTGCGGGGCGACGGCGCCCCAGTGCTCGATGAACGACCTGTTCGGCAGCGAGATCTACGAGCGCGGCTCGATGGCGCTGGCAGCGCTGCGCAACGTCATCGGGAAACCCGACTTCCGGCGGCTGCTGCGCCGGTGGGTCGACATCCACGGTGGTGGCAACGCGACGTCGGAGCAGTTCGAGTCCTTGGCCGAGCGCGTGTCAGGACAGCAGCTGGACGCGTTCTTCGACGCGTGGCTCCGCGCCAGCAGCAAGCCGCCGAGGACGGCCGACTACGGCCTCTGAGGGCGACCATTCGCCGCGTCGTCCAGCGCGCACCGTCCTCGTGGGCCTAGGGTTCCCAACTGATGCTTCCCTTCGATCCCATCGACGAGGCGGCCCGGCAGTGGACCAAGCGCTGGGGTGCTGTCGACGCCATGCACGCCGTGACGTCGCTGATGCGCGTCCAGCAGCTCGTGCTCGCCCGCCTGGACTCGCTGCTGCGACCGCACGGCCTGTCGTTCGCCCGCTACGAGGCCCTGGTCCTGCTCGTCTTCTCCTCGCGCGGCTCGCTGCCGCTCGGCAAGATGGGCGAACGGTTGCAGGTGCATCCCACCTCGGTCACCTCGATCGTGCGGAGGCTGGAGGCCAGCGGCCTGATCGTGCGGGTGCCGCACCCCGACGACGGCCGGGCCGTGCTCGCCGAGATCACCCCCGCCGGCCGTGCGCTCGTCGAGCGGGCGACCGAGGACCTGGTGGCGGCGGGCTTCGCGCTCGACGGGCTCGAGCGCGAGCAGCTCAACGAGATCTCCGAGCTGCTCCGTCCGGTGCGGGCCGAGGCGGGGGACTTCGAGGCCGACTCCTAGAATCGGTCGCATGACGCAGCAGCCTTTCGCCGGCCGGGGTGCGATCGACCTCTCGGCCCTGAAGCGCCCCGCGCCCCAGCCGTCCTCGACGCCGTCGGGCGGAGGCGGGGCGGCGACCGGTTCGGCCTACGCGGTGGAGGTCGACGAGCAGAACTTCCAGACCGTCCTGCAGTCCTCCACGACCGCGCCGGTGGTCCTCGTGTTCCACTCGCCGACGCAGGCCCCGGAGAGCAGCCAGATGGCCGCCGACGTGGCCGACCTCGTCGGGCAGTACGACGGCCGGTTCCTCGCAGGACTCGTCGACGTCGACGCCCAGGCCCAGATCGCCCAGGTGATCGCGCAGGCCTCGCAGCTCCAGCAGCTCCCGGTGCCGCTCCTGATGGTGTTCCTCGACGGCCGGCCCGCCATCCAGCCGATCCCGGGCATGGTCACGCGGGACGAGCTGAGCACGTTGTTCAACCAGCTCGGGCAGCAGCTCACGGCGCAGGGCATCACGGGCCGGCACCAGCCGCTCGCCGCCGCTGCGCCCGCGGAGGGCGAGGAGGAGGCCGGGCCCGACCCGCGCTACGCCCCTGCGCAGGACGCGCTCGCCGCCGGCGACATGGACGGCGCCGTCGCCGAGTACCAGAAGCTGGTCGACGCCAACCCGGCCGACGCGGAGGCGGCAGCGGGTCTCGCCATGGCCAAGATCCTGCAGCGCACCCACGGCGTCGACCTCAACGAGGCCCGGGCGGCTGCGGCCGCCGCGCCGGACGACGTCGACGCGCAGATCATGGTCGCCGACCTCGACCTGCTGGGGGGCCACGTCGAGGATGCCTTCGCGCGGCTCGTCGAGCTCGTCCGCCGTACCTCCGACAAGGAGCGCGACCGCGTGCGGGAGCACCTCGTCAGCCTGTTCGCCGCTGTCGGCAACGACGACCCCCGGGTCCTGAAGGGCCGTCAGGCGCTCGCCTCGGCGCTCTTCTGAGCATCGCGGTGCGGTCGGGGATGGGATTCGCGCACGGAGCGGGGTTCCTCCTCCACGGCCTGAGGATGTGGCGCCGGCGACCGGGGCTGATGCTGCTCGGCATCGTGCCGGCGCTGCTGGTGCTGGTCGTCATGGTCGGACTCCTCGTCGTGGGGGTCCTCTACGTCGACGACCTGGTCGCCTGGGCGACCCCGTTCGCCGACGACTGGTCCGGAGCCGCGCGGGGCGTGCTGCGCATCGGCCTCGCCATCGCGCTGCTCCTCGGCTCGTTGGTCCTCTTCGTCGTGACCTTCACCGGCCTCACGCTCGCCGTCGGCGACCCGTTCTACGAGAAGATCTGGCGGGAGACCGAGCTCATGCTCGGCGGGGACGTCCCGGAGCGCGGCGTCGGCTGGCTACGGGGGGCGATCGACGGCGCGGGCCTGGTGGTGCTGGGCATCGCCACCACCGCAGGGGTGTTCGTCATCGGGCTCGTGCCGGTGGTCGGTCCGGTCGTCGGTCCGGTCCTCGGCGTGGTCGTCTCGGGCCGGCTGGTCGCCGGTGAGCTGGTCTCCCGGTCACTCGAGGCGCGCGGCCTGGACCGGGCGGACCAGAAGGCGCTGCTGGCCGGCCACCGGCCGGCGATGCTCGGCTTCGGCACGGTCGTCCAGCTCTGCTTCCTCGTGCCGTTCGGCGCGGTCCTGATGATGCCCGCTGCCGTCGTCGGTTCCACCATGCTCGCGCGCGAGGCCCTGGACTCACGCGTCCCGTAACGCCTCGAGGACGGCCCGCACGGCGGGGGAGTCGGCCATCGTGCGGCGGTACAGGGCATCGACGAGGCGGGTGGGGACCGGGTCGGTGACCTCGACGGCCACCAGGTCGGGTCCGAGGGGGGCACGGCCCAGGCGCGGCACGAGCGCGACACCGAGGCCGGCGGCGACGAGGGCGAGGTGGGACTCGAACTCCATCGAGACGTGCGCGATGCGCGGCGGACGGCCGGTGCCGTCGTACATCCGGTGCAGCCACTGGCGGCAGATCGTGTGTTCCTGCGTCGCGATCCAGCCGACGTCGAGGAGGTCGTGCGGGGTGACGCTCGCCCGTCCGGCGAGCGGGTGGCCCGCCGGCACGATGAGGTCGGCCACGTCGTCGGTCACGCGGGTGCTCGTGACGTGCTCGGGGACGGCGAAGGAGACCCCGCCCCACCGGTGCACGAGCCCGACGTCGCACTGGCCCGCCGAGACGAGCTCGACCGCGTCCCAGGGCTCGCGCTCGTCGAGGGCGAGGGTGAGCCCGGGGTGCGCGTCGAGCAGGCGACGTGCCACAGGGGCCACCATGCCGCGCATCGCCGTGGAGAAGGCGACCAGCCGGATCGTGCCAGTCACCACGTCGGCACGGTGCTGGAGCTGCGCCTCGAGCCGCTCGAGGTCGGCGAGCACCTGTTCTCCCGCCTCGACCAGGTGTCGGCCGTGGCTGGTCAGCATGACTCCGCGGCCCACCCGCTCGAGGAGGGGTACGCCGACCTGCCGCTCCAGCCGCTTCACCTGTTGCGACACGGCACTCGGCGTGAAGCCGGTGGCCTCGGCTGCGGCGACGACGGACCCGTGGGTCGCGACGGCGCGGAGGCCGGTCAGGGCCGCGAGGTCGATCATGAAGTGATGCTACATCGAGCGGTGCAGGAAGATTCGCTGGTGCTTCACGGTCACCCGCGGCAGGCTGGTCGTCGTGAGCCGCCGGGACTGCCTGCTCGCCGCGCTCGTCGCGGCGCTGTGGGGCTTCAACTTCGTCGTCATCGAGTGGGGGATGGGTGAGGTCCCGCCGCTGCTCTTCGCAGCCGTCCGCTTCACCGCCGTCGTGCTCCCGGCGGTCTTCCTCGTGCCGAGACCCGATGCTCCGTGGCGCGTGGTCGCGGCGGTGGGCGTCTTCATGTCGCTGGGCCAGTTCGGACTGCTCTACTCCGCGATGGCGGCAGGGATGCCGGCCGGCCTCGCCGGTCTCGTGCTCCAGGCCCAAGTGGTGCTGACGATCGTGCTGGCGGCGCTCGCGCTCCGCGAGCGACCCACGGCGCCCCAGGCCGTCGGGGTCGGCCTCGGGGTCGTCGGCCTCCTCGTGGTCGGGCTGGGCCGCGGCGGGCACATCCCGCTCGTCGCCCTCGTCCTCTGCCTGCTCGCCGCGCTCTCGTGGGCGGTCGGCAACGTCGTCTCCCGGGCGTCGGGGGTGCGCGGCGGCCTGCCGCTCACGGTCTGGTCGGCCGTCGTCGTACCGGTGCCGATGGCCTCGCTCGCCCTCCTGCTCGACGGTCCTGGAGCGATCGCGGACGGTGTCGCCGCCTTCGGGTGGCAGGCCGCGGTCTCGACCCTCTACACGGCAGGACTGGCCTCACTGGTGGGCTACGCGATCTTCAACGGGTTGCTCTCGCGCAACCCGTCGGCCTCGGTCGTCCCGTGGATCCTGCTGGTCCCGCCGGTGTCGATCGGCTCTGCGTGGCTGCTGCTCGGCGAGCGGCCGACGCCGGCCGAGCTGGTCGGCGGGGCGGTGCTGGTGGCCGGGGTGCTGGTGGCACTGGGCCCGCGGCCGCCGAGGATCGGCTCAGCCGGCGGCAGCGACGGCTTCAGCGAGGGCGAGGGCTCGCCCCCGGGTGCTGACCATCTCGCCAACGACGGTCAGGCTCACCGTCCACCAGGCGCCGTCCTGCAGCCAGGCGATGTAGGTGGAGCCACGGGCCCGCTGCCCGTAGGTCGTGTCGTCCCCGTCGTCCGGCCCCGCGCCCTCGAGGGTGTCGAACATCCACGCCTCGTCGCCGAGCCCCTCCAGCGCCTCCGGCTCCGGCGGTTCCTCTCCGGACTGTTCCGCGTTATGGTCCCTGCGCTCCAGCTCACGGGACCAGAAGTCAGGACTCCCGGTGACCCCGACGGACACCGACTTCGACATGCCGTCTCTGATCGCGGTCGGGGTGATCCAGTCGATCGACGCGGGCTGTGAGCCTTGTCCCCATCGCATGTCCCTGATCTCGGCGTCATCGGAGAGCGCAGCCACCACCCAGGCGTCCTCCACGTCGAGGACCGCTTCCGGACGCCAGGGCGACGCGGTCAGGTCGGTGACCGAGACAGGGGGCAGGCCGGCAAACGCGGGGAAGACCTCGCGGGCCAGCGCGGTGGCGGCCGCGCGGGTGGACTTCTCCACGCCGGAATCGCGGTGAACCATGAACTCCCAGTAGTTGTCGCCGTCGGCGACGGTCATGATCGCGGAGAAGGCGTCGGGGATCGCTGCCTCGTCATGGCCGCCGCCCGGCGAGGTGAGGACGGCCCAGTCTCCCAAGCCGTTCACCGACTGGGCGTTCTCGCCGAAGGCCAGCAGGTCCCTCTCGGACGTGCGGCCTTGCCCGCCGCTGGGGATGCGGACGATCGTCGCCGCAGAGTCGTCGTCGAGCGACGGGGTGGTCGCGGCGCAACTCATCTCCTTGGACCCGAATTCGCCGGCGGTGATGCTCACGGACGAACTGCTGGCGAGCCCGACGAGCCCGGTTGCGCTCTCGACCGTCTCGATGTCGACCAGGTCGCAGAAGTCGAGCAACGGTTCCTCGATGTCGGCGTACGGACCAGTGGCCGTGTCCATCGGGCCGTCCGAGCTGTCGCTGACCCGACTACCGCCCGAGCAGGCAGTGAGCGCAAGGGCGAGGGCGGTGGTGCCGGCGGCAGCGACCAGGCGGTTGGTCACCGACCCGATTCCGTGTACGCAGGGCCGCCCCCGAGGTTGCCCATCGCGGCGCGGATGCGGCGGGCGCTGAAGTCGGCGGCCCGCTCGTCGACCTCGTCGAGGGTGCAGAACTCCGCCGACCGGATCTCCCGGGCCTGCGGCACGATCCGTTCGACGAGGGAGGGCTCGTGCACACCGCCGTCGAAGACCAGGCAGAGCGCGTCGTCCCAGCCACCCCACGGGGGCAGCCAGTCCGTCAGGAGCAGCGGTCCGGCGGGGATCTGGAGCCCGAGCTCCTCGTCGACCTCGCGGGCGACCGCCAGCAGCGGGGACTCGCCGACCTCCACGACGCCGCCCGGCAGGTCCCAGTCGGTCTTGTAGGTGAGCTGGCAGAGCAGCACCCGGGGCTCGGGTGAGGTGTCGCGGACGAGCATCTGGCTGATCGCCCGCTTGCGGGGCAGGAACGAGTTCAGCAGGGCGCGGAACCCGCCCGGCTCGTGCACCGGCACGTCGTCGACGAGCCGGGCGTAGACGACGCGGTCGCCGCCGACCCCACGCTGGATGCCCTCGCGGCGCAAGCCGGACCAGGTCGCGATGCGCTGGGCCTGGTCGTCGTCGGCGGGCACGACGGCCTCCACGCGGTCGTGGTCGACGAGGGCGGCCGCGACGTCACGTCGTACGACGTCGACGGCGGCCTGCCACCCGCGCTCGGCCAGGTCGGCCGACCAGTGGATCCGGGCGACCCGGTCGGACACCGTGGAGAGCTGCGTGTCGGGCTGGTCGGGCACGGGATCACCCTAGAACAGCCGGGTCAGGGCTTCGCCGGGGCACGCAACCAGGTCGTGGCCAGGGGCGGCAGGGTGAGGACGGCGTACGCGGGACTGCCGCCGGGCGCCAGCGCCTCCGCGTCCGGTGCGGCCTCCGCGGTCACCGCGCCGAGGTTGCCGACGCCGGAGCCACCGTAGGACTCGGCGTCGGTGTTGAGCACCTCGGTCCACCGGCCCGCCGAGGGGAGGCCCAGCCGGTAGAAGCCGTGGGAACTGTTGGCGAAGTTGGTGACGCAGACGAGGTCGGGCTCGCCGGATCCCTCGGGCGCCCTGCGCACGAACGAGAAGACGTTGTGGCCGGCGTCGTTGGCGTCGATCCACCCGAACCCCGCAGGATCGTTGTCCCGGCTCCAGAGCGCGGCGTTGTCGACGTACCGGGCGTTGAGGTCGCGCACCATCGACTGCATGCCGGCGTGGGCGGGATCGGAGAGCAGCCACCAGTCGAGCTCGCGCGACTCGGCCCACTCGGAGTCCTGGCCGAACTCGCAGCCCATGAACAGCAGCTGCTTGCCGGGGTGGGCCCACATGTAGGCGAGGTAGGCGCGCAGGGTGGCCAGCTGCTGCCAGCGGTCGCCCGGCATCTTGCGCACGAGCGACCCCTTGCCGTGCACGACCTCGTCGTGGCTGAGCGGCAGCACGTAGTTCTCGGTGAACCCGTAGACCAGCGCGAAGGTGAGCTCGCCGTGGTGGTAGGCCCGGTGCACGGGGTCGTGCTTGAGGTAGCCGAGCGAGTCGTGCATCCAGCCCATGTTCCACTTGAACCCGAAGCCGAGCCCGCCGCCCGACGTGGGCGCGGTGACGCCCGGCCAGGAGGTGGACTCCTCGGCGATCGTCACGATGCCGGGGACCCGCTTGTAGACGGTGGCGTTGAGCTCCTGGAGGAACTGGACGGCCTCGAGGTTCTCGTGGCCGCCGTACTTGTTCGGCACCCACTCGCCGTCGTTGCGGGCGTAGTCGAGGTAGAGCATCGAGGCCACCCCGTCGACGCGCAGGCCGTCGGCGTGGAACTCCTCGAGCCAGTAGACGGCGTTGGCGAAGAGGAAGTTGCGCACCTCGTTGCGCGAGAAGTCGAAGATGTGCGAGCCCCACTCGGGGTGCCACCCCTTGCGCGGGTCGGGGTGCTCGTAGAGCGGCGTGCCGTCGAAGCGCACCAGCGCCCACTCGTCCGTCGCGAAGTGGCCCGGCACCCAGTCGAGGATGACGCCGATGCCGGCCTGGTGCAGGGCGTCGACGAGGCGCCGGAACCCGTCGGGGTCGCCGAAGCGGGCGTCGGGCGCGAAGTAGGAGGTGACGTGGTAGCCCCACGAGCCGCCGAACGGGTGCTGCATCACCGGCATCAGCTCGACGTGGGTGAAGCCCAGGTCGCTGAGGTAGGCGGGCAGGTCGGCGGCGAGCTCGTCGTAGGACCAGTACGAGCCGTCGGGGTGCTTCTTCCACGAGCCGAGGTGCAGCTCGTAGGTCGCCATCGGCTCGTTGACCGGCGTCTTGCGGGCCCGCTGCGCGAGCCACTCGTCGTCCTGCCAGACGTGGCTGGACTGGAAGACGCGCGACGCGGTGCGCGGCGGCTCCTCGGCGTAGAACGCCATCGGGTCGGCCTTCTGCCGCCAGATGCCGTCGGCACCCTGGATCTGAAACTTGTACGCCGTCCCGCCCGCCACGCCCGGGACGAGGGTCGTCCACACGCCCGTGCCGTCGACCCGCTGCAGGGCGTGCGCGTTGCCGTCCCAGCCGTTGAAGTCGCCGACGACGCTGATCGACTGCGCGTTGGGCGCCCACACGGCGAAGGTCGTGCCGTCGTCGCGCACGTGGGCCCCGAGCACCTGCCAGAGCTGCTCGTGGCGGCCCTCTCCGATGAGGTGGAGGTCGAGCTCGCCGAGGATCTGCTTGCCGGAGCCGGTCATGGGGTGCCCACCTTCGCCGCCGCTGCCAGGGGTATCGGAAGCCACGAGGGACGGTTGCGCGCCTCGTAGACGCACTCGTAGACCGTCTTGTCGGCGACGTAGGCCGCCACGAGAACACCCTCTTCCTGGGTCAGTGTCATCTCTTCGCCTCCCGCGGTCGTCGCCTTGGCGCCCGCGTAGGTCGTCAGGAACGCCGCCTTGTTGCGGGCCGCCCACTCCTCCGCACGCCGCTCGCGCTGCGCGCTGACGTCGGGGTCGTCCTCGGGGAGCGACCGGGCCATGGCGTGCGGCGCGTAGTCGAAGGAGCGGAGCATCCCCGCCACGTCGCGCCACGGGCTGTCGGGGAGCAGCCGCTCGGCGAGCGGCTTGGCCGGCTCACCCTCGAAGTCGACCAGCTTCCAGCCCTTGATGGTGCGCAACGTCTGACCGAGGTGGAGGTCGCCGTGGATGCGCTGCACGTCGATCTTGCCGAGGTCGGCGAGGGCGCCGTAGGCGCCGCGCAGGCGGTCGGCGTGCTCCGCCAGCGCGGGCACGACGTCGATCGCCGCGCCGAGCCGCAGCGCCATCTGCTGAGCGACCACGGCCGCGTCGAGGGTGTCGGCGCCGAACGCCTCGCGCAGCTGCACGTGCACCTCCGCCAGCGCCGTCCCGAGCCGGGCGGCCTCCGCAGCGAAGTCGCCGCCCACCTCCTCGGCGTGGAGGTCGGCCTCGGAGAAGAGGTCGCGCACGCTCGCGAGCGCGATCTCCCAGCCGTCGCTGGCCGTGCGAAGGAACTGCTGCAGCATCGCGAGGTGGAGCGGCTCGCCCGTGCCGCCCGGGTCCTCGGCCGCGATCCAGCCGTAGAGCGCGGCGACGTGCGGGGAGTCGGCCTCGGTCAGCACCTGGTGCGTGGTGATGTCGGGGTTGGCGCCGGGCGTGATCTTGCGGAAGACCTTCAGGACGGAGTCCTCGCCGAACAGCACCGAGGAGTTCGACTGCTCGCCGCTGAAGAGCGAGGGGACCGCGTCGAGCTCGAGCTCGTGCCCGGGGAGCCGGACGAAGTCCAACCCGTCGGCGTCGGCCTCGGCTGCGATCGCCTCGAGGAGGAGCGTCGTGCTCGCCCGGTCGTGCAGGGCGTCGTACGCGTGCACCCAGCCGTGGTCGGGGTCCTCCCACCAGCCCACGAACGCGCTGTCGAGGCCGGCCTCCGGCTCGGTCGCGAGGACGAGGGGCAGCTGGTAGAGCTCCTTCTCGTCGGGCTCGGGGCTGTGCGAGGGGTAGGTGACCTCGACCAGGTCGATCACCACCGGGGGCTCGGCACGTCCGGGGACGGTGCCGAGGCGTCGTACGCCGGAGACCGTGAACTCACGGCCCTTGCCGCCGAACCAACGCGCTTCGCTCAGGTAGCCGAGAAGGGACTCAGCGCGGGTGGACATGACCTTCAGATCACCGGCCGTTCGTCTGTGTCGGGGTCGGTGAGCCGGAACCAGTAGAACCCGTGACCGCTGAGGGTCAGCAGGTAGGGCAGCTCGCCGACCGCGGGGAAGGGGACGCCGCCGAGCAGCTCGACCGGGACGCGACCCTCGAATCGGCGCAGGTCGAGCTCGACCGGCTGGGGGAAGCGGGAGAGGTTGTTGACGCACATGATGACGTCGCTCTCCCCGTCCGAGGAGGTGTGCTCGCGCACGTAGGACAGCACCGTCGGGTTGGAGCCGCCCAGGTCGGTGAACGACCCGAGCCCGAAGGCGTGGTGCTTGCGGCGCGCCTGGATCATCCGCTGCGTCCAGTGGAGCAGGGAGGAGCCGTTCTCGAGCTGTGCTTCGACATTGACGCTCTGGTACCCGTAGACCGGGTCCTGGATAACGGGCAGGTGCAGCTTGCCCGGCGTGGCCGCCGAGAACCCGGCGTTGCGGTCGGGCGTCCACTGCATGGGCGTGCGCACGCCGTCGCGGTCACCGAGCCAGATGTTGTCGCCCATCCCGATCTCGTCGCCGTAGTAGAGGACGGGGGAGCCGGGCAGCGAGAGCAGCAGGGCGGTGAACAGCTCGATCTGGTTGGTGTCGTTGTCGAGCAGGGGCGCGAGCCGGCGCCGGATGCCGATGTTGGCCTTCATGCGGGGGTCCTTGGCGTACTCGCCCCACATGTAGTCGCGATCCTCGTCGGTGACCATCTCCAGGGTCAGCTCGTCGTGGTTGCGCAGGAAGATGCCCCACTGGCAGCCGCTCGGGATGTCCGGCGTCTGGGCCATGATCTCCGAGATCGGGTAGCGCGACTCCCGCCGGACGGCCATGAAGATGCGCGGCATCACGGGGAAGTGGAAGGCCATGTGGCACTCGGTGCCGACGACCTCGCCGTCCTCGGTCTCCTCCGGGCCGAAGTACTCGACCACGTCGTCGGGCCACTGGTTGGCCTCGCAGAGCAGCACGGTGCCGGGGTACTTGGCGTCGACGAAGCGGCGCACCTCCTTGAGCGCCTCGTGCGTCTCGGGGAGGTTCTCGCCGTTGGTGCCGGGCCGCTCGAAGAGGTAGGGCACGGCGTCGAGGCGGAACCCGTCGAGGCCCATCGACAGCCAGAAGTCCATCGCCTCGATCATCGCCTCGAGGACCTTGGGGTTGTCGAAGTTGAGGTCGGGCTGGTGGTGGAAGAACCGGTGCCAGTAGTACTGGCCGCGGACGGGGTCCCACGTCCAGTTCGACGGCTCGGTGTCGACGAAGATGATGCGCGCCTCTTCGTAGAGCTCGTCGGTGTCGGACCAGACGTAGAAGTCGCCGTAGGGGCCGTCCGGGTCGGTGCGCGAGGCCTGGAACCACGGGTGCTGGTCGCTCGTGTGGTTCATGACGAAGTCGATGATCACGCGGATGCCGCGCTCGTGCGCCTCGTCGAGGAAGTGGTGGAAGTCGTCGACGGTCCCGGCCTCGGGGAGGATGTCGTTGTAGTCGGCGACGTCGTAGCCGCCGTCGCGCAGCGGCGAGGTGAAGAACGGCGGCACCCACAGGCAGTCGACGCCCAGCCAGGCCAGGTAGTCCAGCTTCTCCGCCAGCCCGCGGAAGTCGCCGGTGCCGTCGGCGTTGGAGTCGCGGAACGAGCGCACCAGGACCTCGTAGAAGACCGCGGTGCGGAACCACTCCGGCTCGTCGTTGAGCAGCGTCGTGTGGCCCGTCACTGGCCCACCTTCACCGTCAGGACGTGGGCGGGCTCCTCACGCGGATCGAGGCGCACGTAGTTGTCCACGCCCCAGCGCCAGTCGCTGCCGGAGATCTCGTCGTGGACGGCGAACGTGCTGCCGGGCGGGAGGCCGAGGGCCGCGAGGTCGAGGTGGACCATGGTGTCGCGGGCGACGTGGGGGTCGAGGTTGATCACGACGATCACCCTGTCAGCACCGGCCGTCTTGCTGAAGCACACGATGCCCTCGTCGTCGGTGGGATGGATCACGAGGTTGCGCAGCTGCTGCAGCGCGGGGTGGCGACGTCGTACGTCGTTGAGGAGGGTGAGGTACGGCGCCAGCGACCGTCCCTCGGCCTCCGCGGCCTCCCAGTCGCGGATCCGCACCTGGTACTTCTCGGAGTCGAGGTACTCCTCGCTCCCGGGCCGGACCGCCACGTGCTCGAACAGCTCGTAGCCGGCGTAGACGCCCCAGCTGGGGGATCCCAGGGCGGCGAGGGCCGCGCGGATCTTGAAGGCTCCCGGGCCGCCGTACTGCAGGAACTCGTGGAGGATGTCGGGGGTGTTGACGAAGAAGTTCGGCCGGATCCGGTGGGCCGACTCGGTCGCGACCTCGCGCAGGTAGTCCTCGACCTCGCCCTTGGCGGTGCGCCAGGTGAAGTAGGTGTAGCTCTGGTGGAAGCCGATCGAGCCGAGCGTCTGCATCATCGGCGGCTTCGTGAAGGCCTCCGACAGGAACAGCACGTCGGGGTCGGTGGCGCGGACCTGCGCCAGCAGCCACTGCCAGAACTGGACCGGCTTGGTGTGCGGGTTGTCGACGCGGAAGATCCGCACGCCGTGCGCCATCCAGTGCCGCACGACCCGCAGCACCTCCTGGGCGAGGCCCTCGGGGTCGTTGTCGAAGTTGAGCGGGTAGATGTCCTGGTACTTCTTCGGCGGGTTCTCCGCGAAGGCGATGGTGCCGTCGGCGCGGGTGGTGAACCACTCCGGGTGGGCCGCCACCCAGGGGTGGTCGGGCGCGCACTGCAGCGCCAGGTCGAGCGCGACCTCGAGCCCGAGGGAGGTGGCGCGGGCGACGAACGCGTCGAAGTCGGCCAGGGTGCCGAGGTCGGGGTGGACGGCGTCGTGGCCGCCGTCCTTGCTGCCGATGGCCCAGGGCGAGCCGGGGTCGTCAGGGCCAGGCGTCAGCGTGTTGTTCGGTCCCTTGCGGTTGACCTCGCCGATCGGGTGGATCGGCGGGAGGTAGATCACGTCGAAGCCCATCGCCGCGACCGCCTCGAGGCGCTTCGCTGCGGTCGCGAAGGTGCCGCTGACGACCTTCTCGCTCTTCGCGTCGCGGTAGGCGCCCTCCGAGCGCGGGAAGAACTCGTACCAGCTGCCGAAGAGGGCTCGTGGGCGGTCGGCGAAGGCGGGGAAGGGCCCCTCGACGGTGAGCAGCTCCCGGATCGGGTGCGCCAGGAGCACGGCGGAGAGCTCGGGCGACTCCAGCTGGGCCAGCCTCGCCTCCGCGGGGCGGGAGGTGTCGCCGGCGGCCTCGATCGCACCCTCGACGATCGTCCGCTCGGCGGCGCGGGACTTGGCCGTCCCGAGGCTCTTCAGCACGCGCTCGAGCAGCAACCGGCCCTCGAGGAACATCAGCTCCACGTCGACCTCCGCGCGGATCTTGATGCCCGCGTCGTGCTGCCAGGTGGCGATGGGGTCGGACCACGCCTGGACCTCGAACGACCACGGTCCGGGCAGGTCCGGGACGACCCAGGCGCTGTAGCGGTCGACGCTGTGGCGGTCGGCCGCGACCTGCGGCTGCAGGCGCACGGGCGGTCTTCTCGTGCCGTCGGGAGCGATGAGCACCACCTCGGCACCGAGGCGGTCGTGTCCCTCCCGGAACACCGTCGCCGACACCGGGAACGGCTCGCCGACGGCGGCCTTCGCGGGCAGGCGACCGTTGTCGACCAGGGGCATCACGTCGATCACGGGGATGCGTCCGACCATGCGTCCACCCAACCACTTGCGTGGTGAAGGGGCGAGAGGGTGAGTTGCCCACGGACGGGTAAGGGGGCGCGTACGTTGGCCTGGTGACGCGCGAGATGTGGGACCTGGAGGCGGAGGCGTTCGACGAGGAGCCCGACCACGGGCTCGCCGACCCCGCCGTCCGCGAGGCCTGGCGCGAGCTGCTGCTCGGCGTGCTCCCCGCCGCACCCGCGCGCGTGGTCGACCTCGGCTGCGGCACCGGGACGCTGACCAGGCTGCTCGTCGACGAGGGGTACGACGTCGACGGGCTCGACTACTCGCCCGAGATGATCCGCAGGGCGCGCGCCAAGGTGCCGGAGGCGACGTTCGTCGAGGGCGACGCGGCCCGTCCGGACCTCGAGCGCGGCGGCTACGACGTGGTGCTCTGCCGCCACGTGCTGTGGGCGATGTCGAACCCGGTGGCCGCGTTCGACCGGTGGGTCGACCTCGTCGGTCCTCCAGGCGTGGTGGTCCTCGTCGAGGGGAGCTGGTCGACCGGTGCCGGCCTGACCGCGGAGGAGGCCGAGGAGATCGTGCGGACCCGGTTGGACGACGTGGTGGTGCGCCCCCTGCCCGAGGCGCGCTACTGGGGCCGGGAGATCTCCGACGAGCGCTACCTCGTGGCCGCGCGCGTCAGCGGGTGAGGTCCCACACATCCACGTCGGCCCCGGCGTCGAGCGCCGTGGTCCCCGGGGCGAGGTCGACCAGGCAGTCCGCCCGCGCCATCCAGCCGAGGAACCCGGATCCGGCGGGACCGGACAGGGTGACCGTGCCACCGGCGCGGTCGAGCACACCGCGCCGGAACTGGCGCTTGCCCTGCGGCGAGGAGAGCGGCTCGGCCAGCCTCGCCCGCACGACGTCGCGGTAGGGGCGGGGGTGCCCGAACGCCGCCCGCAGCGCCGGACGGACGAACACCTCGAAGGACACCAGCGAGCTGACCGGGTTGCCGGGCAGGCAGACGACGGGCGTGCCGTCGTACACACCGGAGCCCTGGGGCATGCCAGGCTGCATCGCGACCTTGGTGAACTCCACGCCGCGCGGTGCGAGCGCGTCCTTGACGACCTCGTAGGCGCCGGCGCTGACGCCGCCGGAGGTGAGCACCAGGTCGATGCCCGCGTCGAGCTCGGCGTCGAGGACGCCGAGGAACGTCGGCACGTCGTCGGCCGACCACAGCCGGCGTACGGCGACGCCGCCCGCCTCCTCCACGGCGGCGGCCAGCATCACGCTGTTGGAGTCACGGATCTGCCCGGCGGCGGGCTCCGGGTCGTCGGTGAGCTCGGAGCCCGTCGAGCAGACCAGCACCCGGGGACGGGGCTGCGCCACGACCGCCTGCAGGCCGAGTGCCGTGAGCAGGCCGACCTGCGCGGGACCGAGCAGGATGCCGGCCGGCAGCGCGATCGCACCGGCTTCGATGTCGCCGCCGGCGACGCGCACGAACGACCCCGCCTCGCGCGCGGCGCTGATCGCCACCGACGCGGTGCCCCCGTCGGTCGCCTCGACCTCGACGACGGCGTCGGCGCCGCGGGGCAGCGGTGCTCCGGTCATGATCCGGTGGGCCGTCCCGGGTGCGAGCTCGCCTCCGGGCGAGCCGGCCGGAATGTCGCCCGCCACCGGCAGCGTCACCGGACGGCCGGGCCCGGCGTCCGCGATGTCGGCAGCGCGCACCGCGTAGCCGTCCATCGCGGAGTTGTCGAAGGACGGCAGCGCCTCGGGGGAGGCGACGGGCTCGGCGAGGACCAGCCCGGCCGCGTCCGTGAGCGGGATCGTCGTGGGCGCGAGCGTGCCGACCAGGTCGGCGATCCGACCCTGGTGCTCGGCGACCGTGCGCAGGGGAGAGGTGGACATCGACGCCACTCTAGGGCGGTCGGTGACGGCGCCCGGGAACGCAACGAGCGAGGCAGCCCCCATGACTCCGCCTCGCTCGTCGCTTGACCCCACCAACGGCTGATCGGGGCGGGGGTTACGGCTTCGGTGACAGTCTGTCGCGGGAATTGATCACCTCCATTTTTGGATCGTTCAAGTCTCGACGCGTTACGGTCGGAGGGTGCGTGCCATCCGTCGATTCACCGTCCGTCCCCTGCTGCCTGCCACCCTCACCCCGCTGGGTGAGCTCGCCGGCAACCTGAGGTGGTCCTGGCACCCGGAGACGCAGGACGTCTTCGCGGCCGTGGACGCGGACCTCTGGTCGGCCGTCGGCCACGACCCGGTGCGGCTGCTGGGGGAGGTCCCGGCCGAGCGCTGGGCCGAGCTCGCGGCGGACGAGGGCTTCGTCCGCAGGTTGGGCGAGGTCCGCGCGGACCTGGAGGCCTACCTGACCGAGCCGCGCTGGTACCAGCGCGCGGCCGAGAGCCGTCCGGACGACGGCGCGTGGCCGCGCCAGATCGCCTACTTCTCCCCGGAGTTCGGCATCACGGCCGTGCTGCCGCAGTACTCCGGTGGCCTGGGCATCCTCGCGGGTGACCACCTCAAGGCCGCGAGCGACCTCGGCGTGCCGATCATCGGGGTGGGCCTGCTCTACCGCCACGGCTACTTCAAGCAGTCGCTGTCCCGCGAGGGCTGGCAGCAGGAGACCTACCCGGTGCTCGACCCCGACGGGCTGCCCATCTCGCTGCTGCACGAGGCCGACGGCAGCCGCGCCACGATCACCCTCAGCCTCCCCGACGGGCCGGACCTGCTGGCGCGGATCTGGGTGGCCAGCGTCGGACGGGTGCCGCTGCTGATGCTCGACACCGACGTCGAGGGCAACCCCGAGCACTACATCGACATCACCGACCGGCTCTACGGCGGCAACAGCGAGCACCGCCTGCGCCAGGAGATCCTGCTCGGGGTCGGCGGCGTGCGCGCGATCCGCACCTACTGCCGGATCACCGGGGCGACGGAGCCCGAGGTCTTCCACACCAACGAGGGACACGCGGGCTTCCTCGGCATCGAGCGGATCCGCGAGCTGACGGTGGGGGAGGAGGGACCGCACCTGGACCTCGAGACGGCCCTCGAGGTCGGCCGCGCGTCCACGGTCTTCACCACCCACACGCCGGTCCCGGCCGGCATCGACCGCTTCCCGGAGACGCTCGTCGAGCAGTACTTCGGCGAGGCCGGCCCGACCTCCGGCGTACCGGTCGAGCGGATCCTCGCCCTGGGTGCGGAGGACTACGAGGGCGGTGACCCCAGCGTCTTCAACATGGCGGTGATGGGCTTCCGGCTCGCCCAGCGCGCCAACGGTGTCTCCCAGCTCCACGGGCACGTCAGCCGGGGCATGTTCAACGGGCTCTGGCCCGCCTTCGACGAGGCCGAGGTGCCGATCGGCTCCATCACCAACGGGGTGCACGCCCCCACCTGGGTGGCGCGTGAGGTGATCGAGCAGGCCACGGCCCACGGCGCGGATCCCGACAGCGACGACGCCGAGGGCTTCTGGGCCGCCGTCGACAAGGTGCCGGCCGGGGAGCTCTGGAGCACCAAGCGCGTGCTGCGCGCGCGGCTCGTCGACGAGGCCCGCCGCCGGCTCACCCGTTCGTGGGAGAAGCGCGGCGCGGCTCGCGCCGAGCTCGGCTGGATCGACACGGCCCTCGACCCCGACGTGCTGACGATCGGCTTCGCGCGTCGCGCGGCGTCGTACAAGCGGCTCACGCTGATGATGCGCGACCCCGAGCGGCTCAAGGCGCTGCTGCTGCACCCCGAGCGCCCGGTGCAGCTGGTCATCGCCGGCAAGGCGCACCCCGCCGACGATGGTGGCAAGAAGCTGATCCAGGACATCGTGCGGCTCTCCGACGACCCGGAGATCCGGCACCGGATCGTCTTCCTGCCCAACTACGACATCGCCATGGCGCAGCCGCTCTATCCCGGCTGCGACGTGTGGCTCAACAACCCGCTGCGCCCCTACGAGGCCTGCGGCACGTCGGGCATGAAGGCCGCCCTCAACGGCGGCCTGAACCTCTCGGTCCTCGACGGGTGGTGGGACGAGTGGTACGACGGCGACAACGGCTGGGCGATCCCGACCGCCGACGGCATCGCCGACGTCGACCACCGCGACGACCTCGAGGCGGCCGCGCTCTACGACCTCATCGAGCACGAGGTCGCCCCTCGCTTCTACGACGTCGACCACGACGGCGTGCCGGTCCGCTGGGTCGAGATGCTGCGGCACACCTGGAAGTCCCTCGGACCGAAGGTCCTGGCGACCCGCATGGTCAGCGACTACGTGCGCCAGCTCTACGCCCCGGCCGCGGGCAACGCGCGCGCCCTCAACAGCGACTACGCCGGTGCGCGCGAGCTCGCCGCGTGGAAGGCGCGGGTCAAGGGCGCCTGGCCCCACGTGCGGGTGGAGCACGTCGAGGCGCATGGCGTAGGTGACGAACCCCTGGTCGGCGCTCCGCTCACGGTCCGCGCCTACGTCGCCCTCGGCGACCTCGTGCCGTCCGACGTGGAGGTCCAGCTCGTCCACGGCCGGGTCGACGCCGAGGACGTGCTCGTCGACCCCGCCTGCACGGTGCTGCAGGCGACGGAGGCGTACGACGGCGGCCGCCACCGCTTCGACGCCGAGGTGGCGCTTCCCCACAGCGGTCCCTTCGGCTACACGGTGCGGGTCGTGCCCTCCAACCCGTTGCTGGTCGCGTCGGCCGAGCTGGGCGTGGTCACGGTCGCCTGAGGAGCCCTACTCGTCGGAGTGGCCGAGGACCTCCCGAGCGACACGGTCGGCCTCGGACGACGTGCTCCTGCGACTTCCTCGGCTCCCCAGCACGCGAGCCAGTCCTTCGAACAGGCCGTCCACCACCAGGTTGACCAGCAGGAGGGCGACGACGATCCCGGCGATGACGACGAGCGCGATCATCGCGTCATGCCTCCCGCTCGACCATGGTGACGGTCGACGCGGGGTCGGCCGACCCGACGGTGGCAGCGAGGTTGACCATGAACTGGCGGTACCACGGGTAGCCCTCCATGTTCTTGGCTCCCGCGGGGATGAACCCGCCGATGGTGTCCTGGGTCGTCGTGTAACCGGTGATCTCGCTGACCAACCAGCTGCCCTGCTCGACGTCGCCGACGTGCACGTCGAAGACGAGCAGAGGGCGCTTCTGGCCGATCTCGAAGGTGGCACGGGTGGGGCTCGTCTCGACCAGCCTGACGGCGACCTTCTTGTTGTACTTCCAGCCGGTCACCCGGGTCGCCTCGGCTACCCGCGTCGCCAACGTCATCGCGTCGCACGACGGCAATGAGGTGCGGACCTCGATCCGCGCTCTCGCGTACTTGTGGTCACCCATGTCTGCTCCTTCGATATCGAGAGCCCGAGCACTCCGGCGTCCGATGACGGCAAATATCTCCGCGGTCGGTGCCGGTGTCGATGGGGAGCCGGACCCATCGGCTCGCCGCGTCCCGACAGGCTCGACGACCGCGTCTACGAACTCGCCGTGGGGATGCGGCCGGTGATGGACGAGGCTGCCGCCCGCGCGCCCAAGGGCTGAGCTGCCCCGCCGCTACTCCGCCTCCTGGAGCACGACGACGGACCGGGGCCCGACCTTGATCTCCTGCGCCGCCTCCACTGGCGTGCCGACGGGGAGCGCGGGGTCCGTGGACAGCACGACCTGCCCGCGGCGTACCCAGTCGTTGTCGGGCAGCACGACCGCACAGGGCTCGGCGCCCGCGTGGAACCACATGAGGAACGACGCGTCGATGAGCTGCTCGCCCTGCGGGCCGGGCTCGCGCAGCGGCCGGCCCGAGACGAACATGCCGATCGTCCGCAGGCCGTCGTCGTGCCAGTCGGCGTCGGTCATCTCGCGACCGGTCGGGTGCAGCCAGGCAAGGTCCTTGGGCCCGTCGACGATGGTGGGGCGACCCTCGAACCAGTGCCGCTGGCGCAGGGTCTGGTGGTCGCGCCGCAGCCGCAGCGCCGCCTTCGTCAGGTCGTAGACGTCGAGCCAGGCGTCGTCGGCGCGCCAGTCGACCCAGGAGATCTCGTTGTCCTGGCAGTAGGCGTTGTTGTTGCCGCGCTGGGTCCGGCCGCGCTCGTCGCCGGCGGTGAGCATCGGCACGCCGTTGGACAGGCACAGCGTCGCCATGAGGTTCATCGCCTGCCGGCGGCGGAGCGCGACGATGTCGGCGTCGTCGGTCTCGCCCTCGGCCCCGTGGTTCCACGACCGGTTGCTGTCGGTCCCGTCGCGGTTGTCCTCGCCGTTGGTCTCGTTGTGCTTGCCGTCGTAGGACACGAGGTCGCGCACGGTGAAGCCGTCGTGGGCGGTCACGAAGTTCACCGAGTTGTAGGCCCAGCGGCCGTCGTCGCCGTAGAGGTCGGAGGAGCCGGCGAGCCGGGTCGCGACCTCGCGCATGCCGGCGGTGTGGCCACGCCAGAAGTCGCGCACGGTGTCGCGGTACTGGTCGTTCCACTCCACCCAGGGCGCCGGCATCTCGCCGACGAGGTAGCCGCCCATCGAGACGTCCCACGGCTCGGCGATCAGCTTCACGTGCCGCAGCACGGGGTCCTGGCCCATCGCGGTGAGCAGCTTGCAGGACATGTCGATCTCCGTGCCGGTGCGCGTCAGCGCCGACATCAGGTCGAAGCGGAAGCCGTCGACGTGCATCTCGGTCACCCAGTAGCGCAGCGAGTCGAGGATCAGTCGCAGGGCCAGCGGGTCCTCGGTGTTGACGGTGTTGCCGCAGCCCGTCACGTCCCAGTAGGTGTCGTCGAAGTCCGGCGCCGCTCCGTCGGTGTCGTCGCCGGGCGCCGGCGGCGGCACGCGGCGGTAGAAGCCGCGGTCGTCGAAGCCGCGGAAGGACAACGACGGCCCGTCGGACCCGCTCTCGGCGGTGTGGTTGTAGACGACGTCGAGGATGACCTCGAGGCCGGCACGGTGCAGCGACTTCACCATCTGCTTGAACTCCGCGACCTGCTCGCCGCGGTCGCCCGAGGAGCTGTAGGCGGCGTGGGGGGCGAAGAACCCGATGCTGTTGTAGCCCCAGTAGTTGGTGAGACCGCGCTTCAGCAGAGCCGGCTCGGAGAAGAACTGGTGCACCGGGAGCAGCTCGACGGCGGTCACGCCGAGGTCGCGAAGGTAGTCGGTGACGACGGGGTGTCCCAGGCCGGCGTACGTGCCGCGCAGCTCCTCGGGGACCCGGTCGTGCAGCTGCGTGAAGCCCTTCACGTGGAGCTCGTAGATGACGGTGTCGCGCCACCGCCGCGTCATCGGCACGTCGCCCTCCCAGTCGAACGACGGGTCGACGACGACGCTGCGGGCCGTGGCCGGCGCCGAGTCGAGGGCACTGGGCTCGAGCGGGTCGTCGACGTCGTACGGCAGGGTCTCGGGGCCGGCGCCGGCCGTGCCCGCGACCGCGAGGCCGTAGGGGTCGAGCAGCAGCTGGCGCGCGTTGAACCGCATCCCGCGCTCGGGGTCCCACGGTCCGTCGACCCGGAAGCCGTAGCGAGTGCCGGGGGCGATCCCGGGGAGGGCCCCGTGCCAGATGCCGAGTGAGTGCTCGGTGAGCGGGTAGTGCAGCTCGGTGTCCGGACCGTCCCTGTCGTCGAAGAGGCACAGCCACACCTCGGTGGCGTCGGGTGCGTAGACCGCGAAGTTGGTCGACTCCGGTGTCCAGGTCGCGCCGAGCGGCCAGTTCCTTCCGGGCCAGACCGGAGCGCGGTCACCGAGAGAGCGCCAGAGGCCAGGGGTCATGCGGTTGATTCTGCAACAATGCGCGAAGCCCCTTCCGCACCACTGACCACAAGAGGAGCCAGATGAGCAGCGAGTTCGTGCGACTCGAGGTCGCCGACGGCGTCGGGACGATCCGGCTGGACCGGCCCAAGATGAACGCCATCAGCTTCCAGGTCCAGGACGAGCTGCTCGCGGCCGCCGCGGAGGCGACCGAGCGCACCGACGTGCGCGCGGTGGTGCTGTGGGGAGGCGAGCGGGTCTTCGCCGCGGGCAACGACGTGAAGGAGATGGCCGAGAAGTCGTACGTCGACATGGTCGACCGCGGCGACCGGCTCCAGGCGCCGATCACGGCCATCGCCCGCATCCCGAAGCCCGTGATCGCCGCGGTCAACGGCTACGCCCTCGGTGGCGGCTGCGAGCTCGCGCTCGCCGCCGACCTGCGCTTCGCCGCGGAGGACGCGGTGCTCGGACAGCCCGAGGTGCTCCTCGGCATCATCCCGGGCGCCGGCGGCACGCAGCGGCTCGCGCGGCTGGTCGGCCCGTCGACGGCCAAGGAGCTGATGTACACCGGCCGCTTCGTGAAGGCCGACGAGGCCCTGCGCATCGGTCTGGTCGACCGGGTCCTCCCGCCCGGGGAGGTCTACGACGCGGCCGTCGCGTTCGCCCGCACCTTCGAGCACGCGGCGCCCTACGCGCTGCGTGCGATCAAGGACTGCGTCGACCGCGGCCTGGAGAGCGACCTCGAGACCGGTCTGGCCATCGAGCGCCACCAGTTCGCCTCGGTGTTCGCAACCGAGGATCGGGCCATCGGCATGCGATCCTTCATCGAGAACGGACCCGGCAAGGCGGAATTCGAGGGACGATGAGCAAGATGGCAGACAAGCCCGCTGCTGAGGGGACGGGGAGCAGCACGACGCTGACGGTCGCGCGCATCCGCGGCGTCCTCTCGCGCGCTGTGTGGGTGGTCTGCCTCACGCTGGCCCTGGTCCTGGCTGCAGCCGCCTTCAGCTTCGCGCTCGACGCCAACGTGGACAACGGCCTGGTCAAGCTGGTGCGCGACCTCGCGGACGCCTTCGACCTCGGCTGGTTCGACCTCGACAAGCCGGTCAAGGAATTCAAGGCACCCAACGCCGACGTCAAGACGGCCCTGTTCAACTACGGCATCGCAGCCGTGGTGTACCTCATCATCGGTCGGTTCCTCGAGCGGCTCATCCGCCCGTAAGACGGGCGCGTTGCCCGGTCCTCGCACGGTTACCGTGTGAGGTAGTCCACGTACGCGGGGTTACCTCGACCAGGTGACTGGGCGGTAACCTGCGATCGCTGTCCACTTTTGGACCAACTGACGACCCACACGGGTCGCACGAGTGCAGGAAGGGGCCGGTCCGGCCACAACCATGAACATTGTCGTCTGTGTGAAGTACGTCCCCGACGCCACCGCGGACCCGCGGTTCGAGTCGGACAACACTGTTGACCGCGTTGCGGTCGACGGCCTCCTGTCGGAGCTCGACGAGTACGCCGTCGAGCAGGCTCTCCAGCTCAAGGAGGGCACCGAGGAGGAGGTGACGGTCACCGCGCTGACCGTCGGCCCCGAGAAGGCGGCCGACGCGGTGCGCAAGGCGCTGCAGATGGGTGCCGACCAGGGTGTGCACGTCCAGGACGAGGCGATTGCCGGGTCCGACGCGATCGCGACCTCGCTGGTGCTGGCCAAGGCCGTCGAGAAGATCGGCTCCGTCGACGTCGTCATGTGCGGCATGGCCTCGACCGACGGCGCGATGAGCGTCGTCCCCGCGATGCTCGCCGAGCGCCTCGGCCTCCCGCAGGTGACCCTGGGCTCGCGCATCGAGCGCAAGGAGAACCAGATCGCCGTCCAGCGTGACGGCGACGTCGCGACCGACGTCGTGATCGCCACCATGCCGCTCGTCGCCTCCGTCACCGACCAGTCGGGCGAGGCCCGCTACCCGTCGTTCAAGGGCATCATGGCGGCCAAGAAGAAGCCCCTGGAGACCTACAGCCTCGGCGACCTCGGCGTCGACGCCGGCGACGTCGGCCTCTCTGTCGCGTGGTCCTCGGTCGAGGAGACCACCGCCCGCCCGCCGCGCACCGCCGGCGAGATCGTCAAGGACGAGGACGGCTCGGGCGCTTCTGCGCTGGTCGACTTCCTCGCCTCGAAGAAGTTCATCTGAGGAGCAACAAGACATGTCTGAAGTTCTGGTTCTCGTCGACCACGTCGACGGTGCTGTTCGCAAGCCGACCCTCGAGCTCCTCGCGATCGCCAAGCGCATCGGATCGCCGTCCGCCGTCTTCATCGGTGGCGCGGACAAGGCCGAGGGTGCGGCGGCCGACCTGGCCAAGTACGGCGCCGAGAAGGTCTACGCCGTTGACGACGCCGAGGTGAAGGGCTTCCTCGTGGCGCCCAAGGCCGAGGTGCTCCAGCAGGTCGCCGAGAAGGCCTCGCCGGCCGCGATCCTGATCGTGTCCTCCGCCGAGGGCAAGGAGATCGCCGGTCGCCTCGCGATCAAGCTCGGCTCGGGCCTGATCACCGACGCCGTGGACGTCGACGGTGACGGCACGACCACGCAGTCGGTCTTCGCCGGCAACTACACCGTCAAGGCCAAGGTCACCACGGGCACGCCGATCATCACCGTCAAGCCCAACTCGGCCTCGCCCGAGGAGGGTGCCGGCGCCGGCACCGTCGAGAAGGTCGACGTCACCATCTCCGACGCGGCCAAGGCCGCCCGGGTCGTGGCGTCCAACCCGCGTCAGTCCAGCGGTCGTCCCGAGCTCGCCGAGGCCGCGATCGTGGTCTCCGGTGGTCGTGGCACCGGCGGTGACTTCTCCGAGGTGGAGGGCCTGGCCGACGCGCTCGGCGCTGCCGTCGGCGCGTCGCGTGCCGCCGTCGACTCCGGCTGGAAGCCGCACAACCTGCAGATCGGCCAGACCGGCAAGACCGTGTCGCCGCAGCTCTACATCGCCAACGGCATCTCCGGCGCGATCCAGCACCGGGCCGGCATGCAGACCTCGAAGACCATCGTCGCGGTCAACAAGGACGAGGAGGCCCCGATCTTCGAGCTCGTCGACTTCGGCGTCGTCGGCGACCTGCACACCGTGCTCCCCGCCGTCACCGAGGCGGTCGAGAAGCGGAAGTAGGTCTCGAGACGGTCGCTAGCGCGACCTCCTCGACCACCGGCTGAGCGCGGTCGCTAGCGCGACCTCCTCGACCACCGGCTGAGCGGGGTCGCTAGCGCGACCTCCTCGACCACCGGCTGAGCGGGGTCGCTAGCGCGACCTCCTCGACCACCGGCTGAGCGGGGTCGCTAGCGCGACCTCCTCGACCACCGGCTGAGCGCGGTCGCTAGCGCGACCTCCTCGACCACCGGCAGAGGGCGGTCGCTAGCGCGACCTCCTCGACCACCGGCTGAGGGCGGTCGTTAGCGCGACCTCCTCGACCACCGGCTGAGCGCGGTCGCTAGCGCGACCTCCTCGACCACCGGCTGAGCGCGGTCGCTAGCGCGATCTCCTCGACCACCGAACAACGAGAAGCCCCCGGCACCTGAAGGGTGCCGGGGGCTTCGTCGTCTGTCGGTCAGCGTCGGTAGTAGATGCCGTCCGCCTCGTTGACGACGCCGACCTGCGGCACCGTCACGCGGCGCTTGCCGGACTTGTCGGTCCAGATGTGGATCTTCCGCAGCGACTCGTTGTTGGCGGTGTCGCTCTCGATCAGGACGTCCTTCGGGTTGGCGAGCACCCGCACGTAGTAGGTGCCGTCAGGAAGGTTCTTGATCGGGAAGGACTGCCCCGCCCGGAACTGGGCGTAGGTGTCGCCCCAGCCGGCCGAGAGCACCTCGCGCACCGAGCGGGTCTCGTAACCGCCGCAGACGCTGCCGAGGTCGTCCTCGTAGGCGCCCCACTCCGCACCGTCGACGGTCAGGTCCACCGCGTCGGTGTTGGCCAGGCAGAAGGCCTCCTTGCCCGAACGGACCGCGCGCGTCTTGTCGGCGTTGAGCAGCTCGTAGGTGGCGAAGTCGGTGAAGTGCCAGTGCATGTGCGTCGGCCGCGGGTCCCACTCCATGGTGCCGACCTGCTGGTAGGCGACCTGGTTGCCGTCGGGGTCGAGGAAGTACTGGTAGGCGTCCATGATGTCCTCGCCGTCGCGGCGGAACCCGTCGACGACCATCGGGGAGTTGCCTGCGTTCCAGACGTTCGCGGAGAACTGCAGCTGGGTGCCTTTGCGGTTGACCTGGATGCCGAACGCCGGGAGCGCGCGGAGGTCCGGCACCGGCGTGCCCGGCGGCAGCTCGGCGAGCGAGTCGATGCCCTTCGCCGGGTTGGGCTCGCGGCGGTTGGGACGGAGCCGCTCGTCACCGCTGCGGCAGCCACGGCACTCGCCCTCGTCGAGCACCGTGAGGTGCGTCGTGGCGGAGCGGGCGTCGGCCGCCATGCCGAGCGCGTCGGCGTACCCCTTGGTGATGGAGACGGTGAGGTCGTAGTCGCCCGGCTTCACCCGGAACCCGGAGTCGTAGCCGAAGAGGCTCGCGGCCCAGCCGTCCGGCACGCCCTGCACCCCGCCGAGCGAGTAGGGGTTGTAGTAGCAGGTGGTCGGATAGGGGTTCTTGATGTCGGCGTCGGGACGCGCGCGTTCCGACATCTCGCCGATGCAGGTGCTGCGGCGCTTGACCACCGGGTGCGCGTCCGGGTCGTTGCGGTCGACGAGCCTGATCCGGATGAACCGGTCCAGCTTGCCGATCATCTTCTGGCGGGGCAGCGTGACGTCGCCCTCGGGAAGCTTCGCGACCGCGGTCGGTGCGCTCTTGTAGTCGCCGGCGCGCTGCGACCAGATGACCAGCGGGCCGCCGTCGACGTCGAGGCGGAAGCCGAGGTCGGAGTAGATCCGCCCGCCCCCGTAGGTGTAGGCCGTGACCGCCGAGGGAGCGTTGAGCTCGATCGTCGGGTTCGTGGGGTCGGCGCCGAGCGCCGGGGTGCTGGCGGAAGCGGCGAGCAGCGGCGCGCCGAGCACGGCGGCCGCCAGGACGCCCCGGGCAACGGGGCTCCAGCGCTTCCGGCCGGGGGACAGGGGATGGATCACGAACTCCTCCTCGAGCAGGGTGACAGCAGTGATGGGTGACGCGGAGCTCGCGCCTGACTGGTAGACGCCCGAGACGGCAGGTCGGTTGCGTCTGAGCGCCACTAACCTTGCACAGGTGAGCATCGCCGACGACGTGATTGACGCAGCCCGCCGCGGGCGGGTCGCCGGACGCGACCTGGCGCTCGCCACCCGCGCCGCCAAGGACGCCGCTCTCCAGGCGATGGCCGACGCCCTCGTGGCTCGGCAGGCGGAAGTGGTCGCCGCCAACGACGACGACGTACGGCGCGCCGAGGAAGCCGGCACGCCGGCCAACATCATCGACCGGCTGCGCCTCACCCCGGAGCGGGTCGCCGCCATGGCCCAGGGGCTGCGCGACGTGGCCGGGCTGCCCGACCCGGTCGGCGAAGTGGTCCGCGGCGGCGTGCTCGCCAACGGTCTGGAGCTGCGTCAGGTACGGGTGCCGTTCGGTGTCGTCGGGATGATCTACGAGGCCCGTCCCAACGTGACGGCGGACGCCGCCGGCATCTGCCTGAAGTCCGGCAACGCCGTCCTCCTGCGCGGCAGCTCGAGCGCGCGTTCGAGCAACGCGGCGATCGTCGAGGTCCTCCGCGACGCGGTGGCGGCCTCCGGCCTGCCCGCCGACGTCGTCCAGCTGGTGCCGGGGGAGACCCATGACAGCGTGAAGGCCCTGATGCGGGCGCGCGGGTTCGTCGACGTACTCATCCCGCGCGGGGGTGCGGCCCTGATCCGGTCCGTCGTCGAGGAGTCGACGGTGCCGGTGATCGAGACGGGTGTCGGCAACTGCCACGTCTACGTCGACGCGGCCGCCGACCTCGACCAGGCTCTGGCGATCGTGCTCAACTCCAAGACCCACCGCACCAGCGTGTGCAACGCCGCCGAGTCGCTGCTGGTCCACGCGGACGTCGCCGAGGTGTTCCTGCCCCGGGTCGTCACGGCCCTCCAGGAGGCCGGCGTCACCGTCCACGGCGACAACGTCTTCGCGGCGTACGACGGCGTCGAGCCGGCCACCGACGACGACTGGGCGACGGAGTACCTCTCCCTCGACATCGCCGCGCGCGTCGTACCGGACCTCGACGCGGCGCTCGACCACATCCGGCGCTGGTCCAGCCAGCACTCCGACGCGATCATCACCCGGGACCAGGCGGCGGCACGCCGGTTCGTCGCCGAGGTCGACTCCGCGGCCGTGCTGGTCAACGCCTCCACCCGCTTCACCGACGGCGGCGAGTTCGGCTTCGGGGCCGAGATCGGCATCAGCACCCAGAAGCTGCACGCCCGCGGGCCGATGGGCCTGCCCGAGATGACGTCGACCAAGTACGTCGTGGTCGGCGACGGGCACGTCCGCTGACGACAGGGGTTGTTCGGGTCCCGACGGGGTCTGCACGGTAGGTTTCCGGCCATGGCAGGGACCCCCGAACGGACGTACGCGGATCCCTCCACCGAGAAGCTCTTCACCGGCGCGACGATCATCACGTTCGTCCGGACGATCATCACGCTGGCCATCGCGCTGTGGGCGGCGCACGAGGCCAGCCTGACGTGGATCGTCATCGGGCTGGTCAGCTACTGGGTCGGCGACAGCATCGACGGTGAGTGGGCGCGGTGGCGCGACTGCGAGACCCGGATGGGCGCCGTCGTCGACATGATGTGCGACCGGCTCAGCTGCGGCGTCCTCTACGTGGGCCTGATCTGGCTCCAGCCGGGCGGCTGGATCAGCGACGACCCGATGACGTGGATCGGTGTCCCGATCGCGATCTACCTGTTCGAGTTCATGGTGATCGACATGTACCTGTCGCTCGCCTTCCTCGCGTGGCCGATCCGCAGCCCCAACTACTTCCACGTCATCGACCGCAGGATCTACCTCTGGAACTGGTCACGCGTGGGCAAGGCAGCCAACTCCGGGGCCTTCGCGGTGATCCTGCTGGTCAGTGGGTGGGTCTGGCTCGGCACCCTGATCGCGATCGGGCTGCTCGTCCTGAAGTGCGTGTCCCTGCGATGGCTGCTCCAGCTCGGGGTGCCGGTGCCGGAGAGGTCCGCGGTCGCATGATCCTGTGGCTGACGACGTTTGCCTTCAGCATCGCCTCAGCTCTCCTCCCGTTCCTCCCGATCGAGGTCTACATCCTCGGTGCGGCCGCGTCCGACCCCACCCTCGGCACATCCATCTCGCTCGGCATCGCCGCCGGCCTGGGGGCCACGGTCGGCAAGGTCATCTGGTACCAGGCGGCCCTCCACGGCATCGAGTCGCGGTGGGCGCAGAAGAAGCTGTCGAAGCCGAAGGTCCAAGCCGCCTACGAGAAGTGGACCGGCAGGATGCAGGGGCGCCCCTGGTACGCCGCCACGATCATCTTCGTCGCGGCCTCGGCCGGCATCCCGCCGCTGCTCGCGATGGCCGCCGTTGCCGGCATCCTGAAGATGCCGCTGTGGGTGTTCATCCCGACGGTGGTCGTGGGCCGGAGCATCCGCTTCACCCTGTTGTTCCTGGGCGTCGACTTCGCGTTCCACTGAGCACCGGTAGGATCCCGCGCATGCAGATCAGCCTGACCGCCGCCGCTGTCCTCAAGGCCGCCGAGGAGGCCGGCGAACCCGCCGTCAACCCGTGGCTCATCGGCGGTAGCGCGTTCGCCATCCTGGCCCTCCTGCTCCTCGGCCTCGTCTTCTTCGGCGGCGGCCGCGACCACAGCTGAGGCGCTCGGTCCCGCGATGACGGCCCCCGCTCGACGACCCCGCGTCGGGGTGATGGGCGGCACCTTCGACCCGATCCACCACGGCCACCTGGTCGCCGCGTCGGAGGTCCAGGGCTGGTTCGACCTCGACGAGGTCGTTTTCGTGCCGACGGGGGAGCCCTGGCAGAAGGCCGACCGCGAGGTCTCGCCTGCCGAGCACCGCTACCTGATGACGGTCATCGCGACCGCCGCCAACCCGCGCTTCACGGTGAGCCGGGTCGACATCGACAGGGGCGGGCCGACGTACACGGTCGACACGCTGCGCGACCTGCGCGCCGCACGTCCCGACGTCGACCTGTTCTTCATCACCGGCGCCGACGCGCTGACCGACATCTTCAGCTGGCACGACGCCGACGAGGTCTTCGCGCTGGCCCACTTCGTGGGCTGCACGCGCCCGGGGGCGGAGATGGACCCCGCGACACTTTCAGCGATCCCGGCCGAACGTGTCACGATGTTGGAGGTGCCGGCCCTGGCCATCTCCTCCACCGACTGCCGCCAGCGGCAGGCGGACGGGCAGCCGATCTGGTACCTCGTCCCTGACGGGGTCGTGCAGTACATCACCAAGCACGGCCTCTACCCCAGCAGCACAGCAGAACCCGGAGAGAGATGACCGCGACCGAGCACGCCGTCGAGCTGGTCCACGCGGCGGCCGTCGCCGCCGCCGACAAGCTCGCCACCGACATCCTGGCCTTCGACGTGAGCGAGCAGCTCGCGATCACCGACGCGTTCCTGCTCGTCTCCGGCGCCAACGACCGTCAGGTCAAGGCGATCGTGGACGAGATCGAGGACAAGCTGCGCGAGATCGACGCGAAGCCGATCCGTCGCGAGGGCGAGCGCGACGGCCGTTGGGTGCTCATCGACTACGGCGAGATCGTGGTGCACGTGCAGCACAGCGAGGAGCGCCAGTTCTACGCTCTCGAGCGGCTGTGGCGCGACTGCCCGGTCATTCCGCTGCCCGCCGAGGTCCACGGGCCCGCCTCCTCCGGTGGCTGAGCCCGAGCGGAGGCTGGTGCTGCTCCGTCACGGCCGCACGGAGTGGAACGCCTCGCAGCGGATCCAGGGCCAGCTGGACCCGGAGCTCGACGAGACCGGTCTCGCGCAGGCGCGTGCGGTCGCGCCCGCGATCGCCGCTCTCGGGCCGGTCGTGCTCCTCTCCTCCGACCTGCAGCGGGCGCGCCAGACCACCGACCAGGTGGTGGCGGTGACCGGGCTCACGCCGACCTATGACGAGCGCCTCCGGGAGTGCTTCCTCGGGGAGCGGCAGGGGCTCACCCACGAGGAGTACGCCGCCCTCGACCCGGCCGAGTACGCCCGCTTCCGCGCCGGCGACTGGGACGACATCCCCGGCGCCGAGACCCAGGCGCAGGTGGCCGAGCGGTTCACAGCGGTGATGAAGGAGGCGGCCGCGGCGATCGAGCCCGGGCAGACCGCGCTGGTCGTCGCCCACGGGGCCGCGATCCGCACCGCGATGGCTGCCTGGCTGGGCTGGCCGATCGACTGGGCCCAGGACTTCCGCGCCCTCGCGAACTGCGGCTGGGTGGAGCTCGTCGAGCGGGCCTCCGGCCGGTGGGCGATCGCTGCCTACAACCGCACGGCCACTTCCGCCGGGTGAGGGGACCTCGATTTCATCCGCGCGGGACCGTTCGGTAAGGTTCTCCGCGTTGTAGACCACGGGGCTGTGGCGCAGCTGGTAGCGCATCTGCATGGCATGCAGAGGGTCAGGGGTTCGAGTCCCCTCAGCTCCACCGATCGATCAGAGAGCCCCCGGCCATCGGCCGGGGGCTCTCTGCATGTGCGCCTGCCTGCCGTCGGTCGGTGCTCACCGTGTGATCTCCCGTAACCGGACGGGAGCAGATCCCCTTCCGGCGACGACGGCCGCCTCGTGAGTCACATCCGCACCAGGGCTTTCAGCACTCCCGTCCGACTACGGCGGTGTGCGGCGCGGGGTCGGCTCGGCGGGGCCCGAGGGGGTAATGATCGGGGTGTGAGCGCCGAGCGTGAAGGCGGTCCGTGGTCGACCGTGCTCGTCCTGCTGACGATCCTCGCGATCGCCAACTGGTGGTTCGCGCCCTTCGAGCGTGACGACGAGGGCGAGGCGGACTTCGCGAGCGCCGGGGACGATCCGATGGTGCGCCGGACACAGGGGTGGGCGCCGGCCGGTCGGGCCCGGATCACGCCGGGGATCCAGACGATCACCGAGGGCGGCGGGCAGTGCACCACCAACTTCGTCTTCACCGACAGGGCGCACCGCGTCTACCTCGGCCAGGCCGCGCACTGTGCAGCGCTCGCCGAGGGAACCCACGACTGCCGCACGCCGACCCGGCCGCTCGGCAGCCGCATCGTGTTCACGACGGGAGCGTCGCCGTACGACCTCGGGCACCGGATCGCCGAGGGCCGACTGGCCTACAGCAGCTGGCGGTCCATGCGGCAGAGGGGAGTACGGCGGGGACCACTGTGCTCCTACAACGACTTCGCGCTGGTGCGGGTGCCGCGGAGCGCGCGCGGCCTGGTCAACCCGAGCGTGCCCTTCTGGGGCGGCCCGACCGGGCTGCCCGTCGACGGGCTGTCGATCGGCGAGAACGTCTTCGGGTTCGGCCGGTCGTCGCTGCGCGCCGAGGAGAGCTCGTACTCCCGCCAGGCCGCGGTCGCCTTCTCCGACAGCTCGACCGCCCGCGGCTGGGCGCACACGATCTCCTCCCGCTCGCCCGGTCTGCCCGGCGACAGCGGGAGCGCGTTCGTCGACGAGGACGGCCGCGCGGTCGGAACCCTCTCGACGTTGTCGATCGGCGTCTTCTTCGTCTCCAACGGTCTCGGCGACCTGCC
This sequence comes from Nocardioides candidus, assembly GCF_041321175.1. Taxonomy (NCBI): domain Bacteria; kingdom Bacillati; phylum Actinomycetota; class Actinomycetes; order Propionibacteriales; family Nocardioidaceae; genus Nocardioides; species Nocardioides candidus. Next base: position 1,882,817 of record NZ_JBGGWC010000001.1, read on the forward strand.
CCGGGAGCTGCGGTACGCGCGTCGGCACTCGGGCATCGCCGGGCTACGCCTGGAGCTGGGCACCGTGCCGTTCCACCGCATCCGCGCGCGGGCATGGGCGGCCGGGAAGGCCCGCCCGCAGCCGTGAGCCGTGAGGGATGCGTCACGACTTGCAAGTCAAGCGACTGGTCGGTGCTACGGTCGCCGCATGACCACCACCGCGTCGGCGCCCGACGTCACCCACCTGAGTGCGCCGCTCGACCTGCGCAACGGCCAGCAGCTGCCCAACCGGTTCATGAAGTCGGCGCTCAGCGAGTCGCTCGGCACCCGTGACTGCGGCCCCTCCGAGGCGCTCGAGCGGCTCTACTCCCGGTGGGCGGACGGCGGCTTCGGGCTGGTCGTGACCGGCAACGTGATGGTCGACCGCCGCCAGCGCGGCGAGCCCGGCAACGTCGTCGTCGAGGACGACCGGGACCTCGAGGGGCTGCGCGCGTGGGCCGGCACGTTCCGGGGCAGCGGCACGCCGTTGTGGATGCAGGTCAACCACCCGGGGCGCCAGGCCAACGCCCTGGTCAGCAAGCAGCGGCCCGTGGCACCGAGCGCGATCGCCGCGCGCGTGCCCGGGGCGGTCCGGCCGCGCGAGCTGGCCGACGCGGAGATCCGCGACATCATCGAGCGGTACGCCACGACGGCCGCCGTCGCCGAGGCGGCCGGGTTCGACGGCGTACAGCTGCACGGCGCGCACGGCTACCTGATCACCCAGTTCCTCTCGCCGCTGAGCAACCAGCGCGACGACCGGTGGGGCGGGGACGCCGAGCGTCGTCGTCGGTTCGTCGTCGAGGTGCTGCGCGCCGTGCGCGGAGCGGTCGGCGACGACTTCGCCGTCGGGATCAAGCTCAACTCCGCGGACTTCCAGCGCGGCGGCTTCTCGGAGGAGGAGTCGCGCGACGTCGTACGCGAGCTGGTGGCCGAGGGCATCGACCTGATCGAGATCAGTGGCGGCACCTACGAGAAGCCCGTCATGCTCGGCGCCGTGCGCGCCTCGACGGCTGCCCGCGAGGCCTACTTCCTGGAGTACGCCGCCTCGGTCCGTGCGCTGGCGGGCGACGTGCCGATCGCGGTGACCGGCGGCTTCCGCACCACCGCCGCGATGGAGGCGGCCGTCGCCTCCCGTGAGTGCGACCTCGTCGGTCTCGGCCGCCCGGCCGCCCTCGCCCCCGATGTGGCGACCCAGGTGCTCGAGGGCGGTGCGCCGGAGGTCCGCGCGGGCGTCGTACGCACCGGCCTGCGGCCGCTGCTCGGCAAGATGGTGGACCTGCGCCAGGTCGACGGCGCGCTGGACCTCTCCTGGCACACCGACCAGCTGCACCGGCTCGGTGCCGGTCGGGAGCCGGACGCCGACCGGTCGTGGGGGCGCGCCCTGGTGGCGATGGGCCTGCGCAACGGGCCGTCCGCGTTCCGGGCGAAGCGTGGCTGACCTGCTCGTGATCTAGGGTGCGGGCATGCGCCGCTCCGGAGTGCCGACCCGTGTGGCGGTCTTCGCCTCGTTGCGAGAGGTGCTGATGGAGCGGCCCTGGTCGAAGGTGACCCTGGAGGCGGTGGCCAAGGGGGCCGGTGTCAGCCGCCAGACCATCTACAACGACTTCGGGTCCCGGGCGGGGCTGGCCGAGGCCTACGCGTTCGACCTCGCCGACACCTTCTGCGACCTCGTCGACGCCGACATGCGCCGCCACGCCGACGACCCCCGGGCCGCCCTCGAGGCGGCCCTGCGGACGTTCCTCGACGGCACCTCCGGCGACCCGCTGATCCGGCGGGTGCAGCACGGCGACGCCCACCCCGACCTGGTCCGGCTGGTGACGACGGACAGCGGTCCGCTCCTGACCCACATCGCGCGTCGCCTGACGGAGTCGGTCGCAGCGCTCTGGCCGGTGGCGGACCCCGCGGCCGGGCAGGCGCTGAGCCGGATGATCGCGCGCCTGGGCTTCAGCTACGTCGCGATGCCGCCGGAGACGGAGGACGACGTGGCCGCCGACCTCGCCGCGCTGCTGGCTCCCGCCCTGGAGGCGGCGACCGCACCGGGGCGCGGCGCGGACGCCTGACGCACGGAGTCGGCGCGCAGGCGCTGGGCGAGCAGGGCGGCCTGGGTGCGGTGCCCGACACCCAACCGCCCCAGGAGGGCGGTGACGTGGTTCTTGACGGTCTTCTCCGCCAGGAACAACCGCTCCGCGATCTCCCGGTTCGTGAGCCCGTCGGCGATGAGGAACAGGATCCGGCTCTGCTGCGGGGTCAGGTCGGCGACGACCTGGAGCGACCGCTTGTGCATCTCCACCTGCTGCATGGCCTGGGCCGCCACGGACCGGTCGATGAGCGAGTGCCCGCTCGCCACCAGCCGGATGCCGCTGATGAGGGACGTGCCCTCGATCTGGGTGAGCACGTAGCCGGCCGCGCCGGCCAGGATCGCGGCCGAGATCGACTCGTCGTCCTGGCGGCTGGTGAGGATCATGGCGCGGATCGACGGGTCCACCGCGCGCACGTCGCGGCACACGTCGAGCCCGCTGCCGTCGGGCAGGTGCGCCGCGAGCAGGGCGACGTCCGGGCGGAGGTCGAGGATCTCGGCGGTCGCGTCGTGGGCGCGGCCCGACTGGCCCACGATCTCGATGTCCGGCTCCGCGGCGACCAGGCTGGCGACGCCCCGACGCACGATGTCGTGGGCGTCCAGCAGGTAGACGCGGATGAGTGGCTTGTCGGGCACAGGACAACTCTGCAGAGCCACGGGCGCTGCTGACGACTGATCGGCCCCGAATCCCACCGCAGCGTCCAAGTTCTGGTCGTTCGTCCATGGGACCCCCGGTCCGTTGTGACTAGTCTCCGGTGTCGCCCGTATCCGTCGCCGCCCGGCGGCGCTAGGGTCCGGTCAACCGCGACCAGCTCGCCGAGAGGACAACGCCGTGCCGTTCAAGAGCCCCTTCGCCGATGTCGAGATCCCCGACGTCAGCGTCTACGACTTCCTCTTCGCGGGACTGACGGACGACGAGCTGGGCCGCCCGGCGGTCTTCGACTCGCTGACGGCCAGCGAGACGTCGTACGGCGACCTGCGCGACCGCATCGATGCCTTCGCCGGCGCCCTGGCGGCTCGCGGGGTGCGGGCGGGCGACGTCGTCGCTCTGCACTGCCCCAACACGACGGCCTTCGTGATCGCCTTCCACGGCATCCTGCGGGCGGGGGCGACCGCGACGACCATCAACTCGCTCTACACGCCGCCCGAGATCGCCAACCAGCTCCGCGACTCCGGCGCCATCCGCTACGTCACCGTGTCGCCCCTTCTGCCGGGCGCCCTCGCCGGCTGCGCCGAGGTCGGCCTGCCCGCCGACAAGGTGATCGTGCTCGACGGCGCCGACGGCCACGAGTCGCTCACCGACCTGCTGTCGGAGGGCAACGCCGCGCCCGACGTCACCATCGACCCGGACACCCACCTCGCCGTGCTGCCCTACTCCTCCGGCACCACCGGCAAGGCCAAGGGCGTGATGCTGACCCACCGCAACCTGGTCTCCAACGTGCTCCAGTCGATGTCGGCGATCGCCGAGGAGCCCGACGACGTCGTCATGGCGGTGCTGCCGTTCTTCCACATCTACGGCATGAACGTGATCATGAGCGTCACCCTCAAGCAGCGCGCCAAGCTCGTCACGATGCCGCGCTTCGAGCTCGACGACTTCCTCCGGCTCATCCACGAGCAGCGCGTCACGTTCCTCTACATCGCCCCGCCGATGGCGGTGGCGCTCGCCAAGCACCCTGCGGTCGACGACATCGACACCGCCAGCGTGCGGGCGGTCCTCAGCGGTGCCGCCCCGCTCGACGAGGCGCTGGGCGAGGCCGTGAAGAAGCGCCTCGGCTGCGGCATGCTGCAGGGCTACGGCATGACGGAGCTCAGTCCCGTCTCGCACGCCCTGCCCCTCGACCGCGACGACCTCTCGATCGGGTCGGTCGGCCTGGCCGTGGCCAACGTCGAGTTCAAGGTGGTCGACCCGGCGACGGGCGAGGAGATCCACGAGGTGCCCGGCGGCCGCACCAGTCCCGGCGAGCTCTGGATCAAGGGACCCAACGTGATGGTGGGCTACCTCGGCAACGACGAGGCGACCCGCGAGACCATCGACGCCGACGGCTACCTGCACACCGGCGACATCGTGGAGGTCGGCCCCGACGGCGAGGTCTACGTCGTCGACCGGCTCAAGGAGCTGATCAAGTACAAGGGCTACCAGGTGCCGCCCGCCGAGCTCGAGGCCGTGCTGCTGACGCACCCCGACATCGCCGACGCAGCTGTCGTGCCGCACCCCGACGAGGAGGCCGGCGAGGTCCCGCACGCGTTCATCGTGCTGCAGTCCGGCGCCAGCCTGACCGCCGAGGAGGTCATGGCCTACACCGCGGAGAAGGTCGCCCCCCACAAGAAGGTGCGGGTCGTCGACTTCATCCCCGTGATCCCGAAGTCGGCCTCCGGCAAGATCCTGCGCAAGGACCTCAAGGGCAAGACCGCCGCCGACTTCTCCTAGGCCCCGCCGGCTGTTCTGATCGCCGACGGACGTACCAAAGGGACGCTCGAGGTGCTGCGGCACGCGTGGGCAGTCGCGCGGTGGCGACTTCGGTACGTCCGTCGGCGGCCCTGTCAGCGACTCCCGGAGGCGCAGGCGATGCAGGTCCGGGCGAGCGGCCGCGCCTCGAGCCGGCCGTCGCCGATCGGCCGGCCGCACTGCTCGCACGTGCCGTAGGTCCCGGCCGCCACGCGCGCCTCGGCGCTGTCGATCTCCTCGAGGTGCGCCCGCGCCTGACGGACGAGCGCGCCGACCTGGGACCGCTCGAAGGCGATGGTGGCTCCCTCGGGATCGTGCTCGTCGTCGGCATTGGTGTCGCGAGAGGCGGCGACCATAGCGTCGTAGTCCTCGACGAGGTCGGCCAGGCGTTCGAGCGTGCGGTTGCGCTCGGTCTCCAGGCGGGCTCGGGCGGTGTCCACGGGGTCCATGCTGACGCAGGCGCGCACGGAGCGGCAGGTGGAGTATCCTGACCTCGTGCGGAAGAACCTGCTTCTTACCTAGCCGCGTCGACGACCCCGGAAGGGTCGACGCGGCAGCCCCTCCTGCGTGAGGGGCTTTCTTGTGTCCGGGGCACGTCGAGCAGGTCATCCACCACCACGAGCATCGAGGGACGAACATGAGCGAGCAGCAGGCCGAGCAGCCGGGGACGTCGTACGACGTCCACGCGGTCGAGGCGAAGTGGCAGCAGGTCTGGGACGAGATCGACCCGTTCCGTGCCGACGACGCGGTCGTCGTGTCCGGCGAGCGGGAGAAGCGCTACGCACTGACGATGTTCCCCTACCCGAGCGGCGACCTGCACATGGGTCACGCCGAGGTGTTCGCCCTGCACGACGTGATCGCGCGCTACTGGAGGTTCCGCGGCTACGAGGTGCTGAACCCGATGGGCTGGGACTCCTTCGGCCTGCCCGCGGAGAACGCCGCGATCCGCAACGACGAGCACCCCGCGACCTACACCTACGCCAACATCGAGACGCAGTACGAGTCGATGAAGCGCTACGGCGTGAGCTTCGACTGGTCGCGCCGGCTGCACACGTCCGACCCCGAGTACTACAAGTGGACGCAGTGGCTGTTCCTGAAGCTGCGCGAGCAGGGCCTGGCCTACCGGAAGAACAGCCCCGTCAACTGGTGCCCGCAGGACCAGACGGTCCTGGCCAACGAGCAGGTGCTGGCCGACGGCACGTGCGAGCGGTGCGGAGCGGAGGTCACCAAGAAGGAGCTGACGCAGTGGTACTTCAAGACCACGCACTACGCGCAGGAGCTCTACGACTGCCTGGATGACCTGCAGGAGGCGTGGATCGGCAAGGTCGTCAACGCGCAGCGCAACTGGATCGGCCGCTCCGAGGGCGCCCACGTCGTCTTCGAGATCGAGGGCCACGGGCCGGTCACGGTGTTCACCACCCGTCCGGACACGCTGTTCGGTGCGACGTTCTTCGTCGTGGCCGCCGACGCCAAACTGGCCGCCGAGATCTGCACCGAGGAGCAGCGCGGGGCGTTCGAGGCGTACGTCGACGACGTCCGCAAAGCCTCCGACATCGACCGCATGTCCACCGAGCGGCCGAAGACCGGTGTCTTCCTGGGGCGGTACGCCGTCAACCCCGTCAACGGCGAGCGGATCCCGGTCTGGGCAGCCGACTACGTGCTGGCCGACTACGGCACCGGCGCGATCATGGCGGTGCCGGGTGGCGACCAGCGCGACCACGACTTCGCCAAGGTCTTCGACCTGCCGGTCGTGCGCACCGTGCAGCCGCCGGCCGACTGGGAGGGCGAGGCGTTCACGGGCACCGGCCCGGCGATCAACTCGGCCAACGACGAGATCTCGCTGAACGGCATGGACGTGCCGGAGGCGAAGTCGACGATCATCGCCTGGCTGGAGAGCAAGGGCCTGGGCAACGGCACGGTCAACTTCCGGCTGCGCGACTGGCTGCTGTCGCGGCAGCGCTACTGGGGCGCGCCGATCCCGATCATCCACTGCCCGGCCTGCGGCGAGGTCGCGGTGCCCGAGGACCAGCTGCCCGTCGAGCTGCCGCAGCTGCGGGGGGCCGACCTGAAGCCCAAGGGCACCTCGCCGCTGGGGGCGGCGACCGAGTGGGTCTCCGTGGACTGCCCGCAGTGCGGCGGCCCGGCGCAGCGCGACACCGACACGATGGACACCTTCGTCGACTCGTCGTGGTACTTCTTCCGCTTCCTGTCGCCGAACGACGACGACCGCGCCTTCGACCCGGCGTTGGCCGAGGCGTGGGGCCCGGTCGACTTCTACCTGGGCGGCGACGAGCACGCCGTCCTGCACCTGCTCTACGCGCGGTTCTTCACCAAGGCGATGCGGGACATGGGGCTGATCACCTGGGACGAGCCGTTCACGGCGTACCTGTCGCAGGGCAAGGTCATCAACAACGGTCGCAAGATGAGCAAGTCGCTGGGCAACGGGGTCAACCTGGGCGCGCAGCTGGACGAGTTCGGGGTCGACGCGGTGCGGCTGACCCTGGTCTTCGCGAGCCCGCCCGAGGACAACATCGACTGGGCCGACGTCTCGCCGGCCGGGTCGCTGCGCTTCCTGCAGCGGGCCTGGCGGCTGTCGGGCGACGTGACCTCGGACCCGGGTGCCGACGCGACCACGGGCGACGTCGCGCTGCGCAAGGTGACGCACCGGACGGTCCACGACGCGGCCCACCTGTTGGAGTCCTACCGGTTCAACGTCGTCGTCGCGCGGGTGATGGAGCTGGTCAACGCGACCCGCAAGGCCATCGACTCCGGCTGCGGGCCGGCCGACCCGGCGGTGCGGGAGGCCGCCGAGGCCGTCGCGATCCTGCTGTCGCTGGTCGCGCCCTACACGGCGGAGGAGATGTGGGCCCGGCTGGGTCACCAGCCGTCGGTCGCGCAGGCGGCGTGGCCGGTGGTCGACGCCGAGCTGCTGGTCGAGGACGCCGTGACCGCGGTCGTCCAGATCCAGGGCAAGGTCCGCGGCCGGCTGGAGGTCTCGCCCGACATCTCCGAGGCCGACCTGGAGGCTGCGGCACTGGCCGACCCCGACGTGGTGCGAGCCATCGACGGCCGGGAGGTGCGCCGGGTGATCGTGCGGGCGCCGAAGCTGGTCAACATCGTCGTCTGAGCGCGGAGAGCGAGGAACGAGCGGGTCCGCGCGAAGCGACCGTTGGATCGTCGTCTGAGCGCGGAGAGCGAGGAACGAGCGGGTCCGGCGAAGCGACCGGGCAATCGTCGTCTGAGTATGCGGACGGTGTCGCGGCTTCGGGGCGGTGCCCTAGCCTCGGGTCCATGACGGTCGCGTTGGTCACCGACTCCGGCACGGGGGTGCCCCCGGAGCTGGTCGAGCGGTACGGCGTCTCCGTCGTGCCGTTGCAGATCATCATCGACGACGAGTCCTACGACGAGGGCGCCGAGGAGGCCTCGCCGGCCCGCATGGCCGCCGCGCTGAAGGAGAAGCGGTCGGTCAGCACGTCGCGCCCCGCGCCGACGGTGTTCGCCGACCTCTACCGGCGGCTGGCCGAGGAGGGCGCCACGGAGATCCTCTCGGTCCACCTCTCGAGCGAGGTGAGTGGGACGTTCGAGTCGGCCCAGGTCGCGGCCCGTCACGCGCCGGTGCCGGTCACCTGCGTCGACACCCGACAGGTGGGTGTGGGGGCCGGCTACGCGGTCGAGTCGGCGGCCGTCGTAATCGCCCGCGGCGGGACCCGCGCCGATGCCGCCGACGCTGCCCGTGAGCGGTCGGCGAGGGTGACGTCGGTGTTCTACGTCGACACCCTGGAGTACCTGCGGCGCGGCGGTCGCATCGGTGGGGCCGCGGCCGTCCTCGGTGGTGCGCTGGCGGTCAAGCCGCTCCTGGGCATCGACAACGGCGTGATCACGACCTTGGAGAAGGTGCGGACGTCGGCCCGCGCGATCAGCCGCCTCGAGGAGCGCGCGATCCAGGCGGCCGGCGACGACGAGGTCGAGCTGACCGTCGCCCACCTCGCGAGCGCGGAGCGGGCGGACGCGCTGGCGGCGAGCCTGGCCGACCGGCTCGAGAAGCAGCTCGACGGTCGCGAGGTCCGCTGCGTCGAGCTCGGCGCGGTCCTCGGAGCCCACGTCGGCCCGGGAATGCTCGCGATCTGCGTCGCGCCGATCGTGCCCGGGGTCTGACGGACCGCTCACCGTCCACAGGACGCCATGGACGAGCAGGTCGTCCCCAGGCGCGAGCACGGGCCGCGGCGGCCGACGGGGGATCCTCCTAGCGTGCCGGCATGCGAAGCACGCGGGGGACCGAGCCCGGGAAAGGCGATCGCGCCGACGCCGCTGCTCGGCGGCTGGCGTTGCTGGCGGCCGACCTCGGCGCCGGCGAGGCCGACTACACGCGCGTGGTGCCTGCCCGGATGGCGCCGCTCGAGGTGCCGGAGCCTGACGAGGTGGTCGAGGCGCCACCAGCCCTCCCGCCGGCGCTGCCCCGCCCCGGACGGCACGCGTCGCGCCGGCGATCGTCCTGGTCGTTGCCGGGCGTGGCCCGGATGCCCGGTCTCGGTGCCCCCCAGCTGACCGTGCTCGCGGTCATCGTCGCCGCCGGGATCGCCCTGACCGCGTGGTGGGTGGTGCGTGACCAGGCGCGACCCGCGCCTGCGGCTGCCCCCGCCGCGGGCACCGCGGCGCCGCTCGTCGACATCTCGCCGACCGCGTCCCCGGCCGGCGCCTCGGCGTCGGACCACGCCGGCGGCAAGGTGACGGTCGACGTCGCGGGGAAGGTACGGCGCCCCGGCATCGTCGTCCTCGACGCCGGAGCCCGGGTGGTCGACGCCCTCGAGGCGGCCGGTGGCGAGCGGCCCGGGGTCGACCTGAGCACCCTCAACCTGGCGCGCGTGCTCCTCGACGGGGAGCAGATCGTCGTCGGGGCGCCCACGGCACCGGCGGCCACGTCACCGTCGGGCGCCACACCGTCCGGCGCACCGGCAGCGCTGGTCAACCTCAACACCGCCACCGAGACCGAGCTCGAGAGCCTCCCCGACGTCGGCCCGGTGACGGCCCAGTCGATCGTGGCCTGGCGCGACGCCAACGGCGGCTTCACCAGCATCGACGAGCTGCTCGAGGTCGACGGCATCGGGGAGGTGACGCTCGCCCGGCTCACCCCCTACGTGACGGTGTGAGCCCTCAGGCCGTGCTGCCCTCGAGCAGCGCCCGGTGGAGCACCGCGATCAGGTCGCCGCGCGTGACGATCCCGACCATCAGCCCGTCGTCGTCGACGACAGGCACCACCTTGAAGCCGGTCTGGGTCATCATCGGCACGAGCTCGGCGACCGGGGTGTCCGCGTGGATCGTGGTGACGTCGCGGATCATGATCGACTCGACGGGCTCGAGCTCGACGACGTCGCGGGTGAAGAGGTCGACGATCGAGACGACCCCGACGACGTGCCGCTGCTGGTCGACGACCGGCAGGGTCTTCACCTGTCGCTGCACGACGAGGATCCGAGCCCGGTAGATGGACTCGAACGGCTGCACCGTCGCGACGTCGGTGCTCATGATCCGGGAGACCGGCACGCTGCCGAGCCGCCGATCGAGCGCGTGGGCCTCCGCGTCCTGCACCAGGGCCACCACGTCGGCGGGATCGACGTCGAGCCGCTGCGAGAGCCGGGCCATGGCCGACTCGATGTCGGCCGCGCCGATGCCGAGCTCGGCGTCGGCCTTCGACACCGGTGACGCCGGTGTCGCGCGGTGGGGGTAGCGACGGCCCGTGAGGTTGTTGACGGCGACCGCGACGAGGAGGAGCGCGATCGTGTTGACGGCCACCGGGAGCGCGGCGAACGCCAGGCCCTGGTCGTCGATCACCGGCGTGGCGGTGGCGGCCAGGAGGGCGCACGCCCCGCCGGGCGGGTGGAGGCAGCGCAGCAGCATCATCACGCCGATCGCGCACCCGACGCCGACGGCCGCCGCGGTCAGCACGTCGCCGAACAGCCAGTGGGCGGTCAGGCCGACCATCGTGGAGATGATGTTGCCGCCGATCACCGGCCACGGCTGCGCGAGCGGGCTGGCCGGCACCGCGAAGAGGAGTACGGCGGCCGCACCCATCGGGGCGACGAGGAACGGGAGGGCCTCGGGGCCACCGGGCACGACCTTGGCGGTCGCGCCGGCGACGGCGATGCCGACGAGCGCGCCGACGGCGCCACGAGCGAGCTCGGCGGGGGAGTAGCGCGTCACCCGAGAGACCTTAGGCAAAGACCGAGCCGCTGTCCGTCCACAGCTCAAATCCCCGGAGGTGTCGTCCACAACCGCGGCTGCCCTCCCGGTCGTTCCGCGGGTGGGCGTCCCTACCTTGCCGCGCATGGGACCGCAGACGGACGACGAGGCACGGCCCGTGCCGCACGACCTCCGGCTGCCGGCCGTCGCGGTCGCGGCCTGGCTCGGGGCGATCGCTGCCCGGTCCGCGGGGGCCGTCGTGACCGCGCTCCTCGGCGCGGCCGCGGCGGTGGCCCTGCTCGGTCTCGTGCTGCGTCGCGTCGACGGCAAGGTCGTCCGCCTCGCGTGCGCCTGTCTCCTGGTGGCGTCAGGGGTCGCGGCGGTCGCGCTGGTCCGGGGCGATGCGGCCGCGCACGGCATGCTCGCCGGCCTCGCCGAGCAGCGGGCGTTCGCCGACCTGACGGGCACCGTGGTGTCGGATCCTGCGACGCTGGAGGGTCCCTACGGCAGACAGGTGGTGGTCCGCGTCCGGGTCGCCTCGGTCGCGGCCCGGGGAGCGACCTACCGGCTGGGTGCGGTCGTCGTGGTCATCGGGACACGCGCCTGGGACGGGACGGAGCTCGGCGCCACGGTCGGCTTCTCCGGGCGGCTCGCGCCTGCGGACGAGGGGGAGGTCGCGGCGCTGGTGACGGGAGCTCGCGACCCGGTGCGGATCCGGGGTCCCGACGTCTGGTGGCGGGGGGCCGCCGCGGTGCGGGCGTCCATCCGGCGCACGGTGAGCGCCCGTCCGAGTGCCGAGCGCGCCCTCGTGCCGGCGTTGGTCGACGGCGACGACGGCGAGGTGCCCACGACCCTGCAGCAGGACTTCCGCACGACCGGGCTGACCCACCTGACGGCTGTCTCGGGCACCAACCTCACGCTCGTGCTCGGGGCGCTGCTGCTGGTCGCCCGCGGGGCCGGGGTGCGGCGCAGGTGGCTCACGGTCGTCGGCCTGCTGGGCGTCGCCGGCTTCGTCCTGCTGGCGCGCACGGAGCCGAGCGTGCTCCGCGCCGCCGCCATGGGCACGGTGGGCCTCTTCGCGCTCGGCACGGACGGCCGCCGACGAGGTCTGCGAGCGCTGGGCGTGGCCGTGACGGGCCTGCTCCTGGTGAGCCCCGGGCTGGCCGTCTCGGCGGGGTTCGCCCTCTCCGTGCTCGCGACGGCGGGCATCGTGGTGCTGGGGCCGCCGGTGCAGGAGTCCCTCGGGCGCTGGCTCCCGCGCCCCGTCGCCGCGGCCATCGCGGTGCCCTTCGCTGCGCAGCTCGCGTGCACGCCGGTGGTCGCGGCGCTGTCCGGCGGCGTCAGCCTGGTCGCGGTGCTGGCCAACCTCCTGGTCGAGCCGGTGGTCGGCCCGGCGACCGTGCTCGGGCTCGCCGGCGGGCTCGTCGGGCTCGTCTGTCCGTCGCTGGGGCGGCTGCTCGGCCTCGGCGCGAGCCTGTGCGTGCGCTGGATCGTGGCCGTCGCCGAGCGAGGTGCCGACCTTCCCCTCGCCGCGGTCTCCTGGGGCGCCGGGCCGGTGGCGATCGGCGTCCTGGTCCTCGTCTGCCTGCTGATCGCGCTGCTCGCGCCCGTGCTGCTCCGCCGGCGCTCCGTGGGAGCGCTCGTCATCGTCGGCACCCTCCTGGTGATCCTCGGCGTGCCCGGCAAGGTGCTGCCCGGACCGGGCACCTGGTTCGGCGACTGGCCGCCAAAGGGGTGGGTCCTCGTGGCGTGCGACGTCGGTCAGGGCGACGCGCTCGTGCTCTCCGTCCGGCCGGGCGTGGCCCTCGTCGTCGACACGGGTCCTGACCCGACGCTGGTCGATCACTGCCTCGACCGACTCGGCGTCAGGGAGGTGCCGCTGGTCGTCCTGACCCACTACCACGCCGACCACGTCGACGGGCTCGACGGCGTCCTGCGCGGCCGGTCCGTCCACGCGATCGAGGCGAGCCCGATGCTCGACCCGACGGAGGGCGTCGACCAGGTGCACGACATCGCCGCCCGGGCCGGCCTGACCGTCACGACCGCGCCCGTCGGTCTGACCCGCACGTTCGGCGGGGTGACCCTCGAGGACCTGTGGCCCGACCTGCCCGCGCCGGTGCCCGGGCCCGGCGACGGCAGCGCGGCCAACGACAACAGCGTCGTGCTGCTCGTGGAGTCCCACGGCCTGCGACTGCTCCTCACCGGCGACGTCGAGCCGACGGGCCAGCAGCGTCTCGCCGCGGCGCTGCCCGGTCTCGACATCGACGTCCTCAAGGTGCCGCACCACGGGAGCAGCCACCAGGACCTCGACTGGCTGCACGCGCTGCGGGCCGAGGCCGCTCTGGTGTCGGTCGGGGTCGACAACGACTACGGCCACCCCGATGCCGACCTGCTCGCGAGCCTGGCGGGTGATGGCACCGTGATCGCGCGCACCGACCGCGACGGCGACATCGCGGTGCTGGCGGGGGAGCGAGGTCCTGTTGTCGTGACCGACCACTAGGCTCGCGGCCATGCGGGCGGAGGACGTGCTGGGCCGGGTCGTCTTGGTGACGGGCAAGGAGGAGTACCTCAGCGCCCGCACCGTCGACGAGGTCCGTGGTGTGGTGCGAGCCCACGACCCCGAGTCCGAGATCTCCGACGCCTTCGGGTCCGACCTCACCCTCGGCACCCTCGGTGAGCTCTCGGCGCCGTCGTTGTTCTCGACGGTGCGATGCGTCGTCGTACGAGGCCTGGAGAACCTGCCCGAGGAGTCGGTCGACGGCCTGCTCGGCTACGCCGCGGCGCCCGCTGACGACGTGGCGCTCGTCCTGGTCCACGGCGGCGGACCCAAGGGCTCGGGCGTGCTGGCCAAGCTGCGCAAGCTCGGCACCGTCACCGAGGTGAAGTCGGGCGAGATCAAGCCGTGGGAGATGGGTGGCTTCGCCGCGAGCGAGGCCAAGCGGCGCGGCGCCACCCTCGACAAGCGCGCGGCGGAGGTGCTGGTCGTCGCGGTCGGCCACGACCTCCGCTCCCTGGCGGCCGCGGTCGACCAGCTGGTCAGTGACTTCCCCGGGCAGCGGATCGACGAGGAGAAGGTCGGTCGCTACTTCGGCGGCCGCGCCGAGGTGAAGAACTACGAGATCGCCGACGCGATGCTCGCCGGCAACCGCGCGCTCGCGCTGCAGGAGCTGCGGTGGGCGATCGAGAGCGGCACCTCGGAGGTCTACATCCTCTCCGCCGTCGCCGGCCAGCTGCGGTCCCTGGCCAACCATGTGGCAGGCAACCGTGACGGCGGGATGCCGGGGTGGAAGCTGAAGAACCTCAACACCCAGGCGCGCGGCTGGACCCCGCACGGGCTGGCCCGGGCGATCCGGGCAGTTGCGTCGGCGGACGCCGACCTCAAGGGGGCGTCGAGCGACGCCGCCTACACGCTGGAGCGGCTGGTCCTCACCCTCGCGTCCTACCGCGAGGCGCACTGAACGAGGCAGGGCGGCAGCGCGATCGACGAAACCGGCTGCAGGGACGACGAAGGCGCCCATCCCGAGCGGGAGGGCGCCTTCGTGGACGTGCGGGGCTCCGGACCGGAGCCGGGGCCTCAGAGAGAGGCGGCCTTCTTCATGATCGCGGACTTGCGGTTCGCGGCCTGGTTCTTGTGGATGACGCCCTTCGAGGCGGCCTTGTCGAGCTTCTTGGCAGCGTCGCGACCGAGCGCGACGGCCTGGTCCTTGTCGCCGGCCTCGGCGGCCTCGCGGAACTTGCGCACGGCGGACTTCAGGCCGGTCTTGACGGCCTTGTTGCGCTCGTGACGCTTCTCGTTCTGCTTGTTCCGCTTGATCTGGCTCTTGATGTTCGCCACTACAACGCCTTCGTGTCGTGATCCGTCGGGATCGTGAATCTGGTTCTGGTCCGGAGTGCGTCGGGGCAGGGAAGAACCTGCGGTTGACGCGACAGGCAAGGTTAACAGCGGTGCCGGAGGCCACCCAAATCGACCGAGGTCACGTGCCGACGCCCAGCCTGCGGGCAGCGGCGCCGAGGAAACGCGCCGACTCGGTGCGCCGGAACGCCGCGAGGGTGGGCAGGTTCACGTGGGTCGCGGTGACCGCCCGCACGGCCAGGTTGGTGCCGATCCCGACCAGCCAAGCGGTGACGGCGTCGTCGCCGGCACGGACGAGCTCGGGGGAGGACTCGATGGACCGGTCGAACCACGGCAGGTGGACCCGTCCGAGCCGGGCGAGCAACGGGTCGAGCCAGTCGCTGCCGACGCCGCACGCGCCCCAGTCGACGAAGACGATCGAGCCGTCCGGCCGCTCCAGCAGGTTGTCCACCCGGATGTCCCAGTGGACCATCTGCTCCGTCGGCTCCGCCGCGAGCGCCCGGACGCGCTCCGACCAGGTCGCCGCCTCCGCGCGCACCCAACCGGGCACGGGCGCCTCAGGCGTGGTGCCGAGCTGCTCGAGGGCGCTCGTCCACACGAGGTAGATCTGTCGCAGGTCGGTCAGCCCGGGTTCGTAGAGGGTGCCGCCGAGGAGCGGTCGCAGGCGCTCGAGCGGTGCCCGCTCCCGCAACGTGCCCGACAGCGCGCCGGTGGCCGACACCAGCCGCTCCATCGTGGCGTCGTCGGCGAGGTCGGGGTGGGAGCCCTCGACGTCCTCGAGCAGCAGCGCGACGCGGTCGCCGTCGTCGTACGCGGCCAGGAGGTCCGCCCACAGCGGGTGGGAGCCGAGCAGCTCCAGGGCCGCGATCTCGCGGCGGAACAGGGTGGGGGTGTCCGGGTTGAGGTCGCTCCCGACCGCCTTGACGAACGCGCGGGTCCCGTCGGCGCACCTCAACCGCGTGGCGCATCCCGGCGACATGCCGCCGACCTGGTCGACCGCCTCGACGACCGGCGAGCCGAGGGTGGCGTCGACCCAATCGCGCACGACGGCCGGCGTGGCGGCGTACGACGCCCGGACCCCCACCGCGCCCGGCGCGGTCATGGCGTCGGCCAGCCCCGCCGCTCCGCGAGCCAGTCGTGCAGCACGTCGCGCTGCCACGCCTGGGCGGCGCGGATGTGGGGCGAGGTGGGCGGCACGGGGAGCGCGGCCGACACGGAGAAGTACCCCAGGACCAGCGCGAGGGCGACGTCGATCGACTCCGGCGGCACGCTCGCGAGCAACGGGTGGGCGGCGATGTGCGCCTCCACGTCCAGCCCGTCGCCCCGTGGCCCGATGAGCAGGAAGAGCGAGTCGAGCCAGGCGGCGCCGACGACCGGCCAGTTCCAGTCGCACATCACGACCGTGCCGTCCGGCCGCACCAGCAGGTTGTCGTCGCGGATGTCGGTGTGGACGAGGGTGTCGCCGTCGACGACGTCGGCGTAGCGCGCCGCCAGGGCCGCACAGTCCGCCGCGCGGGGGTGGTCGACGCGGTCCCAGTGGCCCGGCCACTCCGCGAACTCGTCGACCGCCCGGTCGATTCCCTTGGGTGCGGGGGTGAGCAGGGCGGCGACCTCGACGGCCATCGCCGAGGCCGCGGCCAGCTCGTCGGGCACCCACGGCCGTGCGGGGGCGCGCCCGTCGACGTACTCGAACCCGAGGACCACCCAGTCGTCGGCGTCGTGCAGCCACCGCAGCCGGGGCGCCGGGACACCGTCGGGCAGCAGCGCCAGCTTGCGCGCCTCCTCGCGGTAGGCGTCGGCGAACATCCGCTGCGCCTTCTGCGAGGCGGCCTTCACGAAGTGGCGGCTGCCATCGGCGCAGGTCAGCACCGAGGCGAACCCGGGAGTGAAGCCCGAGGGTCGCGAGGACGCCTCGACCACGGGGGACCCGACGCGCCGCTCGATCTCCCCGCGGATGTGCGGCGGCAGGTAGACCCACTCCAGCCGACGCGCGGTGTGCCCGTGCGGGATGCGGGTCGGCAGCGGTACGGCGGTCACGCCGTCCATCCTCCCCTGACGCGACCCGGATCAGCACGCCGATATCGCCGACCGGCGCGTCCCGGTCTGCGCCGACTCGGCGGATCGGCCGGAGCACTGGAAGAATGGGCGGACCATGTCCGCACCCGTTCCGCAGCCCGGTCGCACCGACCCCGCGATCATCCGCAACTTCTGCATCATCGCCCACATCGACCACGGCAAGTCGACCCTGGCCGACCGGATGCTGCAGCTGACGGGCGTCGTCGACGAGCGCGCCGCCCGCGCGCAGTACCTCGACCGCATGGACATCGAGCGCGAGCGCGGCATCACGATCAAGAGCCAGGCCGTCCGGATGCCGTGGACCGTCGCGGAGGGCAACGAGGAGGGGGCCGAGCCCGGCACCTACGTCCTCAACATGATCGACACCCCGGGCCACGTCGACTTCACCTACGAGGTCTCGCGCAGCCTCCAGGCCTGCGAGGCCGCCATCCTGCTCGTCGACGCCGCGCAGGGCATCGAGGCGCAGACGCTGGCCAACCTCTACCTCGCCATGGGCGCCGACCTGCACATCATCCCGGTGCTCAACAAGATCGACCTGCCGAGCGCCGACCCGGACAAGTACGCCGAGGAGCTGGCCGGCATCGTCGGCTGCGAGCCCGAGGACGTGCTGCGCGTGAGCGCCAAGACCGGGCTCGGCGTGGGGTCGGTGCTCAACGAGATCGTCAAGCAGACGCCGGCACCCGTCGGCGACGCGAACGCCCCCGCCCGCGCCCTGATCTTCGACTCCGTCTACGACACCTACCGCGGCGTGGTCACCTACGTCCGCGTCGTCGACGGCAGCCTCAAGCACCGCGACCGGATCAAGATGATGTCCACCAACGCCGTGCACGAGATGCTCGAGGTCGGCGTCATCAGCCCGGAGCCGGTGAAGGCGGGCGAGATCGGCGTCGGCGAGGTGGGCTACCTCATCACGGGTGTGAAGGACGTGCGCCAGTCCCGCGTCGGCGACACCGTCACCTCCCAGCACCACGGCGCGACCGAGTCCCTCGGCGGCTACGAGCACCCCAACCCGATGGTCTACGCCGGGCTGTACCCGATCGACGGCGACGACTACCCGGTGCTTCGCGACGCGCTGGAGAAGCTCCAGCTCAACGACGCCGCGCTGACCTACGAGCCCGAGACCTCCGGCGCCCTCGGCTTCGGCTTCCGCATCGGCTTCCTCGGCCTGCTCCACATGGAGATCACCCGCGACCGTCTGGAGCGCGAGTTCAACCTCGACCTGATCTCCACCGCGCCCAACGTGGTCTACGAGGTGCACATGGAGGACGGCAAGGTCATCGAGGTGACCAACCCGAGCGAGTATCCCGACGGCAAGGTCGCCGAGGTCCGCGAGCCGGTCGTCAAGGCCACGATCCTCAGCCCGTCGGACTACATCGGCACGATCATGGAGCTGTGCCAGGAGAAGCGGGGCAACCTGCAGGGGATGGACTACCTCTCGGCCGACCGTGTCGAGATGCGCTACACGCTGCCGATGGGCGACATCGTCTTCGACTTCTTCGACCAGCTCAAGAGCCGCACCAAGGGCTACGCGAGCCTCGACTACGAGCGCTCGGGCGACCAGGCAGCCGACCTGGTGAAGGTCGACATCCTGCTCCAGGGTGAGCCGGTCGACGCGTTCTCCGCGATCATCCACAAGGACGCGGCCTACTCCTACGGCGTGATGATGGCGGGCAAGCTCAAGGACCTGATCCCGCGCCAGCAGTTCGAGGTGCCGATCCAGGCCGCCATCGGCGCCCGGGTGATCGCCCGCGAGAACATCCGCGCGATCCGCAAGGACGTGCTCGCCAAGTGCTACGGCGGTGACATCACCCGCAAGCGCAAGCTGCTCGAGAAGCAGAAGGAAGGCAAGAAGCGGATGAAGATGGTCGGCCGCGTCGAGGTGCCGCAGGAGGCCTTCGTCGCCGCGCTCTCGACCACCGGTCCGGCGGGGGACAAGCCGAAGAAGTGAGGCGCAGGCTGCTGCCGCTCGCCGCGCTGTCGCTGGTCGCAGCGGGCTGCGCGAGCCACGACGGCGATCCGGCCCCGCCTCCTCAGGAGTACGACGGCCTGACCGACCTGCACTGGGACGCGACCGCCGTCGCGACGGGTGCCCTCGACACCTGCGGCTCGGTGGCCGTGCTGTCGCCGGCAGGAGCGGACGCCCAGGTCGCGCTGGTCGACGAGGACCGCGTCGTCGTACCGGAGGTGACGCCGCCGCCGGGCTCCGACCTGGTCGTCGACAGGCACTGGTCGACCACCGCCGGCTGCATCCCCACCGCCGACGGGCCGGTGGTGGTCGTGGAGGCCCACGAGCAGGGCTCCGACCTCAGCGACGAGGGCCCCAAGGTGGTCGCGGGCCTCACCCCCGACGGCGAGCAGCTGTGGTCGGCCGAGGAGCCGGCCACGCTCTTCGCGAGCTTCCGCGGGCGAGGCTCGGTGCTGCTCGACGGCCTCGTCGGCAACGACTGGGTGGTGCTCGACGCGCGCACCGGGGCGCAGGTCGCGTCGCGCGCCACCGTGGACGCCAGCCCGGTCACGACGCTGTCGCCGACCCTCGTCGACGACCTCGACGGCGGTCTGGTCGACCTCACCGACGGCCGCTCGCTCGGCCGGACCGGCGACGCGACCGCCCAGGTCGACGACCACCGCATGCTCCTGCAGACCACCGAGGGCCTGCGGCTGGTGGAGGTGCCGGACCTGCGGACCGTCTGGACCGCGGACGAGGACCTCCGGCTGACGGGGATCTGGACCACCGCGGCCGACCTCTCCACCTCCACCGTGGTCGCCTTCGACAGCGCGGGCCCCGTCGTGGGCCTCGACCTCCGCACCGGCAAGCGCAGGTGGACCTCCGACGTGGACCGATCGGAGGTCGACGGGCTCCGCGTGCAGGCAGGGTCGGGCGTGATCGTCCTCGGTGCCGCGAGCAACGACCCCACGGCCCAGGTCGTCATCGACTCCGAGACCGGCGAGGAGCTCGACGGCGCCGCGGGCTACGTCGTGGCCGACCAGGGCCTGTTGCTCGAGATCGTCCGCGACCGGGTGCGCACCATCACCGTGGACGACCTCCGCTGAATCTACGGCGGTTCGCGCAACCGGGGTCGGTGCTCAGGCGTCTACTGGGTGTCCCCACGCACTCGGAGGTCGTCATGCGTCTGCCCGCCCTGCTCTCCCTCGTCGCCGCCGGCGCCCTGCTGGCCGCCCCTGCCCAGGGGCAGGCACCCGGCGCCACCGGGATCGAACGCACGGAGCGGGTCGTCGTACGGCCCGCGACCGCGGCCGGCCGTGCCGCACCCGGGTGGACCGTGCACCGCGAGCAGGGGCCGGCCGACTGTTGGGGCACCTCCCCGACGGCGGTCGACGACGGCATCACGGAGTGCGGACCGAGCGCGCTCTACCTCCCTGCGTGCTGGCGGTCGCGGCGCCACACGGTGCTCTGCCTGCGGCAGGTGACCGACGACGCGCTCGTGCGGGTGCGCTACTCCGGTACCTACCCGGACGCGACCGCTCCGGCGCGGCCGTCCCCGCAGGGCCTCCTGCTCGTCAACGGTCAGCGGTGCAACATCCGGGTCGGCGGGGCCTGGGGGGTGCCGCCGGGTCACCCGGACTGGGTGGGCTACTACGCCTGCCGGCACGGTGACGTCTACGGGCCGCCCAACGGTGACGGCATCAACCGGCACCGCCCGGTGTGGCGGGTCCACCTGCTCCTGCCCGACGGCACGACGGTCACCCGGCGGGTCGAGCGGGCGACGTACGTCGGCACCGCCCGCTAGTCGGTCGGAGGCGCCTGTCCGCCCTTCTGGTGGGATGGGGCGGTGATCGCCATCCCGCCCGGCCTCGAGGGCCAGCGGTCGCTCGGCGCGGACTGGGCGGCCTGGCTCGACCGGCTGCCGGGACTCGCCGAGCAGGTCGTCGAGGAGTGGGACCTGCGTCGCGACGGTGACACGATGCACGGCTTCTGCTCGCTGGTGCTCCCGGTGCGCACCCCGACCGGGATCCCCGCGGTGCTCAAGCTGCACACCGACGCCGAGGCGGAGGAGTCCGACCACGAGCACCTGGCCCTCCAGCGCTGGCGGGGACGAGGCGCGGTCCGCCTGCTCCGCGCCGACCCCGGCCGCCGCGCGCTGCTGCTCGAGCGGCTGGAGCCGACCGACCTCTCCGACCTCTGGGACGAGGAGGCGTGCGAGATCGTCGCCGCCCTCTACGGCAAGCTGCACGTCGCGCCGATGCCGCAGCTGCGGGAGCAGTCGTCGTACGTCCGTCGCTGGACCGCGGCGCTGCAGCGCGACGCCCGCGCGGTGCCGGTGCCGCGCCGGCTCGTCGAGCAGGCCGCCGCGCTCGCCGCCGACCTCTGCGCCGAGCCCGCCACCGCCGTGATCCACGGTGACCTCCACTACGCGAACGTCCTCCTCGGCCTCCGCGGTGGCGAGCCGACCTGGCTCGCGATCGACCCCAAACCGACCAACGGCGACCCGCACTACGAGCTGGAGCCGATGCTGCGCAACCGCTTCGAGGAGTACGGCGAAGCGCCGGGCTCCGTCCGCGACGCCATCCGCCGCCGCTTCCACACCCTCGTCGACGCGGCCGGCCTCGACGAGCCGCGGGCCCGCGACTGGGTCGTCGTGCGCAGCGTCCTGAACGCCCACTGGGCCTTCGCCGACGCGCAGCGAGCCCGCCGGGCGCTCTCTGCCGACGAGCGCGACCTGGTCACGACCGCCATCACCATCGCGAAGGCCGTGCAGGACTGAGCGTGCTCGATCCTCCCCGTTCTCGCCCGTTCGGGGCTCGGGCGCGTGAGAATCGCGCACATGTCCCGCAGCCTCGGCCGCCTCGGCGCGGCGTCACTCGCGATCACCCTGCTCGCGCCCTCGGCGGCCCACGCCGACCGGTGGGGCAGCGGCGACCCGACCGGGGACGTGCAGGGCACGCAGTTCGACCCCGCACCTGAGCCGTGCGGCACCGAGACGGACTTCGACGCCTCGGCGAACAGCAACCAGGACATCACCCGCCTCGTGGTGCGGCACACCCGGCGGTCGGTGGTCGTCACCTCCCGCTTCAGGGACCTCGACCGCACGCTCGAGCAGTCGCTCTGGGTCTACGCGCGGAGCTCGACGGGCAACTACTGGATGAGCGTCCACCGGACGCACGGCGTCCGAGGTCGTTGGCAGGTCCGCTCCTTCGTCGCCCCGGAACCGGACCTGCCCGACCCGGAGGACGGCGGATGCGGCTTCGGGCTGGTCGTGTACGACGAGCCGTGTCGCTCACGGCCGACCATCGACTTCGCGTCCGACGTCGTCAGCCTCGCCGTCCCGCGGCGGTGCCTCGGCTTCCCGCGATGGGTCCGCGTCGGGGTGAGCGCCTACGCGTGGATGGACCCCGAGGAGCCGGACGACCCCGCCTCGGTCTCCTTCCACGACGAGTGGGACGGGGGCACGGAGCTGTCCCCCTGGTTGCCGCCCTACGGTCCGCGTGTCCGCGCCACGCGCGGGGCGCGCGTGGCTGCTCGGGCGGGGACGGCACGTCGGACGGGCCGCGCGCACCGGATCGTCGTCGGCGCCTCGGGGGTGGTGGGACTGTGAGCGCATCCGGGCGGATCACCTGCGTCCTCGGCACGGCGGCCGCGGCGCTGCTCCTGATGGCGCCCGCGGCACACGCGGACCACTGGGGGAGCGCCGACCCCACGGGCGACGTGGTGGGTTCGACCTGGAGCCCCGAGCCGGAGCCGTGCGGCACCGAGACACCGGTCGACGCGACGACGGAGGCGCACACGGACATCACGCGGTTGACCGTGCGACACAGCCGCCGGGCCGTGGAGATCACGACGCACTACCGCGACCTGGACCCGTCCCTCGAGAAGTACCTGGCGCTCTACGTGCGCAGCGCGGATCGCGGGTGGTGGGTCGACCTCGACCGCTACCGGTCGCGCAACGGCAGGTGGCACACGATGACGTTCATGGCCAGGGAGCCGCGTCTCCCGGATCCGGACGACGTCGAGGGCTGCGGGATCGGCATCGTGCTGTTCGACGTGGGATGCAGGATCGTCAGCTCCGTCGACTTCGACGCGGACGTCGTGAGCCTGACGATCCCGCGCCGCTGCCTGCGCGACCCGAGGTGGGTGCGGGTGGCGGCGGCGAGCTACCGCTGGGTCGACTCCGACGACCCGGACAACCCGTCGAGCACCAGCTTCAGCGACCTGTGGGACGGCGGCACCGAGCTCACGCCCTGGGCCCCGCCCTACGGTCCGCGCGTGCACGCCACGAAGGGCGCGTCGTACGGCGGCGGGCGGTTCGCGAGCCGCGCCACCGGGGAGCGGCGCACGGTCGTGGTCCGCTCCGACGGCGAAATCGCGCGACGCTGACCGGTCGGGCCTGAGACAATCGAGGCATGGCCCACCTCCGCACCGTCTGCGTCGGCATGCCCAAGGACGCCGACTGGGCGGGCATCGGCGTCACCTCGATCGACAAGCGGCCCGTCACCGGACCGGCGAAGGTCACCGAGCTCGGGATCGCGGGCGACCAGGTGTCCGACACCGTGCACCACGGCGGCGAGGACCAGGCGGTCTACGCCTTCGCCCGTGAGGACATCGAGCTCTGGGAGGCGCGGCTCGGCATCCCGATCCGCGACGGCCAGTTCGGGGAGAACCTCACCACCGAGGGTGTCGACCTCAACGCGGCCCAGGTCGGCACGCGCTACCGGATCGGCGAGGTGGTCCTCGAGATCTCCGGCGTCCGCACGCCGTGCAACGACTTCAAGAACTGGATGGGCCTGAGCGGCTTCGACAACGGGCAGTGGGTGCGACGGTTCGCCGCCGAGCGCCGGCCCGGTCCCTACCTGAGGGTGCTCGAGACCGGCATGGTGGAGGCGGGCGACGAGATCGAGGTCGTCCACGAGCCGACGCACGGCATCACGGTCGTCGACCTGTTCGTCGCACTCAACTTCGAGCACCGGCGGTTGCCGGAGCTGTTGGCCATCGAGGGGCTCGCTCCACGGATCCAGCGTCGGGTCGACGAATATCTCAGCCCGTAGGGGGTTCGCTACCGACCGGGTCGGGAGTGATCTAGGTTTACGGGGATCCTTCGGTTCTCGGCTCGCGCATGAGGAGTGGCATGCCCATCAACTTCGACACGAGTTTCCTCGAGCACATGCCGCAGAACGTGGCCACCCAGTTCCTCGACCGGGTGGCGGCATCGGGCAGGCGCGAGGCGTTCCGCTTCCCCCGTGGTGAGGCGTGGGAGTCGGTCACGTGGGACCAGGCCGGCGCCGCCGTACGACGACTGGCCGCCGGCCTCCTCTCGCTCGGCCTCGAGCCGGAGCAGCGGGTCGGCATCGCGTCGTCGACGCGGTACGAGTGGATCCTCGCCGACCTCGCGGTGATGTGCGCCGCGGGCGCGACGACCACGGTCTACCCGTCGACCGGCGCCGACGACACGGCCTACATCGTCGGGGACTCCGAGTGCCGGTTCGTCTTCGCCGAGGACGCCTCCCAGCTGGAGAAGCTGCAGGCCCACCGCGCCGAGCTGCCCGGCCTCGACAAGGTCATCTCGTTCGACGACTCCATCGCCGATGGCGACTGGGTGATCACCATGGACGCGCTCGGTGAGCTCGGCGATGCCTACCTGAAGGACCACCCCGACGCGATCGAGACGACCGCCAAGGACATCCGGCCCGACCAGCTCTCCACCCTGATCTACACCTCCGGCACGACCGGCAAGCCCAAGGGCGTGCGCACGCTGCACAAGGCCTGGGTCTTCGAGGGCGAGGCGATCAAGGCGCAGGGGATCCTCACCGAGGAGGACCTCCAGTTCCTGTGGCTGCCGATGGCCCACTCGTTCGGCAAGGTGCTCCTCTCCACGCAGCTGGCCTGCGGCTTCGCGACCGCGATCGACGGCCGGGTCGACAAGATCGTCGACAACCTGGGCGTCGTGAAGCCGACCTTCATGGGTGCGGCGCCGCGGATCTTCGAGAAGGCCCACGCGCGGATCGTCACCATGCAGGCCGCCGAGGGCGGCGCGAAGGAGAAGATCTTCAAGAAGGCCTTCGAGGTCGGCGTGAAGTACGACCGGCTGAAGATGGCCGGCAAGAGCGTCCCGCTCCCGCTGACGCTGCAGCACCGGCTCTTCGACAAGCTGGTCTTCAGCAAGGTGCGCGACCGGTTCGGCGGTCGGGTGAAGTTCTTCATCTCCGGCTCGGCCGCCCTCAACGCCGACATCGCCGCCTGGTTCCACGCGGCCGGCATCCTCATCCTCGAGGGCTACGGAATGACCGAGAACGCCGCGGGCGCGACGGTCAACCACCCCGACCAGTACAAGATCGGCACGGTCGGCATGCCCTTCCCGGGCACCGAGGTGCGCATCGCCGAGGACGGCGAGGTGCAGCTGCACGGCCCGCACGTCATGGCCGGCTACCACAACCGCGACGAGGCGACGGCCGAGGCGATGACCGCCGACGGCTGGCTGCGCACCGGTGACAAGGGCGAGCTCGACGCCGACGGCTACCTGCGCATCACCGGTCGCATCAAGGAGCTCTTCAAGACCTCCGGAGGCAAGTACATCGCCCCGCCCGCGATCGAGGCCAAGTTCAAGGCGATCTGCCCGTTCGTCAGCCAGTTCATGGTCTTCGGCGCCGAGCGCAACTTCGTCTGCGCCCTGGTCACCCTCGACCCCGATGCCATCGCGGGCTGGGCCAAGGACAACGGCATGGGCGGGGAGGACTACACCGCTCTCGTCCGCTCGGAGAAGGTCCGTTCGATGATCGGCGACTACGTCGACCAGCTCAACGGCCAGCTCAACCGTTGGGAGACCATCAAGAAGTGGGAGCTGCTCGACCACGACCTGACCATCGAGTCGGGCGAGCTCACCCCCTCGCTCAAGGTGAAGCGCGCGATCGTCGAGTCCAACAACAAGGACCTCATCGACTCGTTCTACTCCTGATCGCGAGCGCTGGGCCGGAGCACCGCCGGCTCACAGGATGCCCACAAGCTTGCTGGCTTCACTGGGCGCATGACGACCAGTGACGACCACGACCACGAGCCCGAGGCCCACGACCTCGGGCTGCAGCACGACCTGACGCAGCTGTCGGAGCAACGCGGGCGGGCCTGGGGCCGCCGCGGCCTGCTCGGACTGATGGGCGGCCTGAGTGTGGCGGGGGTGGCCGTGGCGGCGGGCTGCTCGGTCGGCGACAGCGGCGACAGCAGTACGTCGTCGGGCTCGTCGGGCTCGACCGGGGCCGCCGGCGGGGCGCCTGCCGGTGGTCCAGGCGGCGCTCCGCCGGCGGGCGGCAGCATCGGCGGCGACTCGAGCGTGGAGGTCGCCGACGGCGAGATCCCCGAGGAGACGGCCGGCCCCTACCCGGGCGACGGCAGCAACGGGCCCAACGTGCTGACCGAGTCGGGGATCGTGCGCAGTGACATCACCTCCAGCTTCGGCACCGCGTCCGGTGTCGCGGCCGGGGTCCCGACAACGGTGCGGCTACGTCTCTACGACCTCTCCGGCGACGACATCACCCCCCTCGCGGGCGGGGCGATCTACCTGTGGCACTGCGACCAGGAGGGCCGCTACTCGATGTACGACGACGAGATCGTCGACGAGAACTACCTCCGCGGGGTGCAGGAGGCCGACGACAAGGGTTGGCTGGAGTTCCGGACGATCTGGCCTGCTTGCTACGACGGCCGGTGGCCGCACATGCACTTCGAGGTCTACGAGACCCTCGCGAAGGCGACCAGTGCCGACAACAAGCTGCGGACCTCCCAGCTGGCGCTGCCGCAGGACGTCTGCGAGACGGTCTACGGCAGCGTCGACGGCTACGAGGCGAGCGTGGACAACCTCGCATCGGTGTCGCTCGACACCGACGGGGTGTTCTCCGACGGCTACTCGTTGCAGGTGCCGAAGGTGACCGGCTCGGTCGACGAGGGCTACACGATCACGCTCAACGTGCCGGTGTAGGCACCGCCCTGAGAGGATGGCCGGGTGCCGTCCGCGTTGCCCGAGGGGGATCCCGCTCCGAGCGACGGCACCCTCCCCCCGCAGGCGCTCGAGCGCCTCGGCACCCGGCCGTTCGGCTTCTACGTGCACGTCCCGTTCTGCCGGGTCCGCTGCGGCTACTGCGACTTCAACACCTACACCGCCGAGGAGCTCGGCGGCGGGGTGTCCCGGGCGTCGTACGTCGACCACGCGATCAGCGAGGTCCGGCTGGCCCGCGCCGTGCTCGGGGACCGCGACCTGCCGGTCGGGACGGTGTTCCTCGGCGGCGGCACGCCCACCCTCCTGCCCGCCGCCGACCTCGGCCGGCTGTTGCGGGCGATCGACGACGACTTCGGGCTGGCACCCGGCGCCGAGGTGACGACGGAGGCCAACCCCGACTCCGTCGACCGCCGCTACCTCGACGAGCTGCGGGCGGCCGGCTACGACCGGATCTCCTTCGGCATGCAGTCGGCGGTGCCGCACGTGCTCGCGACCCTCGACCGCACGCACGATCCCGAGCGCGTGCCCGGCGCCGTCGCGGACGCCCGCGCCGCCGGGTTCGAGCAGGTCAGCCTGGACCTCATCTACGGCACGCCGGGGGAGAGCGGCGCCGACTGGCGCACCTCCGTCGAGTCGGCGCTCGCCTGCGCGCCCGACCACGTGTCGGCGTACTCGCTCATCGTGGAGGACGGCACGGCCCTGGCCCGCCGGGTGAGGCGGGGCGAGCTCCCGATGCCCGACGAGGACGACCTGGCCGACAAGTACGTCGTCGCCGACGACCTCCTCGTCGACGCGGGTCTCCAGTGGTACGAGGTCTCCAACTGGGCCCGCGACGACGCCGCCCGCTGTCGGCACAACCTCGCCTACTGGCAGGGCGACGACTGGTGGGGCGTCGGTCCCGGCGCGCACTCCCACGTCGGCGGGGTGCGGTGGTGGAACGTCAAGCACCCCGCGGCGTACGGCGACCGGCTGGCCGCGGACCGGAGCCCCGCCCACGCCCGCGAGACCCTCGACCCGGAGACGCAGCGGGTGGAGCGGGTGCTGCTGGAGGTGCGGATCCGTGACGGTCTCGACGCCGGGGCGCTGGACGACGCCGGTCGCGCCGAGGTGCCCCACCTCGTCGGCCAGGGGCTGGTCGAGTCCCTCCCGTGGGAGCACGACCGGCGGGTGGTGCTCACCCGCCGGGGCCGGCTGCTCGCCGACCTCGTCGTACGCCACCTGCTGCCCTGACCGGCCCCGTATGCTCCCGTCCGTGGGACAGCAGCCGCCGGAGTACGAGCCCTACCAGGAGCCGGGCCAGCATCCCGGCCAGCAGTACGGCTACGGCCAGCAGCCCTACGGCCAGCAGCCGTACGGCCAGCCGGAGTACGGGCAGCCGGAGTACGGGCAGCCGGGCTACGGCCAGCAGCCCCAGTCCTACGGACAGCCGCCGCCGCCGTACCAGCAGCCGGCCCCGGCCTACCCGTTCAACCCCGCGGTGCCCTACGGCCTCGACCCGGCCACGGGCCTGCCGTACTCGGACAAGACGAAGATCGTCGCCGGTCTGCTCCAGCTCCTCATCCCGCTCGGGTTCGGGCGGATGTACATGGGGCACGTCGGCGTCGGGGTCGCCCAGCTGGTCGTCACGATCGTCACGTGCGGCCTCGGCTCGATCTGGCCGTTCATCGACGGCATCGTCATCCTCGCGGGCAGCCCTCGCGACGGCATGGGCCGCCCGATGAGGATGAGCTGACGGCCGCGGCGCCTCAGCCGGCGGTCGGGTCGGCGGTCACGAAGTCGATCAGCTCCTCGACCCGCCCCAGCAGCTCGGGCTCGAGGTCGGCGTAGGACGTCACCTTGGAGAGGATGTGCTTCCAGGCGCGCGCGATGTCGGCCTGGTCGCGGTGCGGCCAGCCGAGGTGCTGGCACACGCCCTTCTTCCACTCGATGTTGCGCGGGATGGTCGGCCAGGCGCGCAGCCCCAGTCGTTCGGGCTTCACCGCCTGCCAGACGTCGATGTAGGGGTGGCCGACGATCCGCACGTGCGGGCCGTTGGGCCCCCGCACGATGGCGTCGGCGATGCGGGACTCCTTGGAGCCGCGCACGAGGTGGTCGACGAGCACGCCGACCTTGCGCTGCGGGCCGGGCTTGAAGGAGACCAGGTGGTCGGCGAGGTCGTCGACACCGCCGAGGTACTCCACGACCACACCCTCGATGCGCAGGTCGTCGCCCCACACCTTCTCGACCAGCTCGGCGTCGTGGCGGCCCTCCACGAAGATCCTGCTCGCCCGGGCGACCCCTGCCTTGGCGTCGTGGACGGCGATCGACCCGCTCGCGGTCCGGGTCGGCTTCGCGGGGGCGGCCCGTCGCACGGGGGCGGTGAGGATCACCGGCCTGCCCTCGAGCAGGAAGCCCGGCCCGAGCGGGAAGGTACGGCGCTTGCCGCGCCGGTCCTCCAGCGTCAGCGTGTGCAGGTCGCGGTCGACCGCGACGATCTCGCCGCACCAGTCCGCGGTGACCTCCTCGACCACCGCGCCGAGCTCCGCGGGCGCCTCGACGGCGCGCCCGTTCTTGGGCTTCTTCCAGTCCCCGGAGAGCACATCGGTCCCGTAGCGATCCACGACCGACCACGGTATCGGTGGACGGACGCCGTCCGGCGCGGGACACTCTGGGCGTGCTCGATCGCATCACGGCGTGGCTGTACGAGCGCCTGGGATCCCGCTACTGGCTGGTGCTCGCGGTCGGCCAGGCCGTGGTGTCGATCTTCGTCGCCCTGCTGACGGTCGTGATCCTCGCCTCCTACTACGACGCGAGCGCCCGCCAGGTCGTGCGGCTGGCCACGTTCGGCTCGATCCTGACGGCGATCGCGATCTTCGGGGCGTCCTGGCGCACCCGGTCGGCGTTCTGCGCCGTCCGGACCTGGCACGACACCCCGGTGCCGACCGCGGCCGAGACGGTCAGCGCCTGGGAGACCGCCACGACGCTGACCTACCGCCAGTTCCGGCGCAACAGCTGGTGGATCAACCCGTTCGTCGTGCTGCCGACCAGTGCCTTCGGCGTCGTGCTCTTCGACCTGCGTTGGACCGACTTCTTCGCTCTCGTGCTGGCCTGCGTCGTGCCGGCCGTCTACGCGACGATCCTCAGCTACTCCGCGGGCGAGATGCTCTCCCGGCCGATGGTGCGCGACATCGCGACGGTGCTGCCCGACGACTTCCCGTTCGCCCGGATCGGTCTCCCGGTCCGCAAGCGGATCCTGCTCGGTCCGTCGGTCTACACGATCGCGACCGCGCTGCTGGTCGCGAGCCTGCTCGGCGACCGCAACGGGTCGCAGGACCTCGTGCTGTCCGTCGTGGCGTCGGTCGGCGTCGGCCTCGCGCTGTCCCAGGAACTCTCCGTCCTGCTGGCCGAGGCGATCACCACGCCCATCGAGCGGGTGCGTAGTGCGATGGCGCGGGTCGCCGGTGGCGACCTGACGGCGCGGGTGCCGGTGACGACGAGCGACGAGCTGGGGGAGCTCGCCCACGACTTCAACGTGATGGCGCGCGGCCTCGAGGAGCGGGAGCAGATGCGTGCGGCCTTCGGGACCTACGTGGACAAGGAGGTGGCGGCCCTCATCCTGTCCGGGCAGTTCCCCGACGAGGGCGTGGAGATCGACGTCTCGATCATGTTCTGCGACGTCAGGGGCTTCACGTCGTACGCCGAGGCCGCGCCGGCCCCCGAGGTCGTCGCCACGCTCAACCGCCTCTTCTCGGCGATGGTGCCGGTCATCGACGAGCACGGCGGGCACGTCGACAAGTTCATCGGCGACGGGCTGCTTGCGGTCTTCGGCGCGCCCGAGCCCTACCTCGACCATGCCGACCGGGCCGTCGAGGCGGCGCTCGCGATCGTCGAGGCGACCGCGCGGGCCGGCACCGGTCTCTCGGTCGCGGTCGGCGTCAACACCGGGCGCGTGGTGGCCGGGTCCATCGGCGGTGCGGGCCGGCTGAACTTCAGCGTGATCGGCGACGCGGTCAATGTGGCGGCGCGGGTCGAGGCGGCGACCCGCGAGACCGGCGACGACGTCCTCATCACCGGCGCCACCGCGAGCATGCTCCAGCGCGACGTGACGCTGGTGTCGCGCGGCACCATGCCGCTCAAGGGCAAGGCCGAACCGCTCGAGGTCTTCGCGGCGGTACGCGCCGCGGCCGCGGACCCGGCCTTCTCCTAGTGGAGCGGGTTCGGTCCCTCCTGCTCCACGCCGGGAGGCAGGTCGTGCTGTTTGGTGAGGTCGGGGTCGTCGTAGGGGTCGTCGACAGGCGCCTCGTCGGGCTCGGGCTCGGGCGCAGGCAGGTTGGTCATGCCGGAGCGATACCCGCGAACGGCCCGACGATCCTCAGATGAGGGGGAGCCGCTTCTGGGCGCGGGGGAGGTGCTCGTAGCCCCGGCGTACGGCGTCCGCCAGCCGCTCGCTCGGGAACGGCCACTCCGCGGCGGCGAGCGCCTCGGCGACCGGCACGCCCCGGCCGGCGAGGTCGCGGATCGTCTCGGCGACGACGCCGATGTCGGCGCGCTGGTCGAAGACGAACTCGCGGTCGACGACGGCGCCGTGCCCGGGCACCACCACGGTGGCCGGCGTCATCAGGTTGGTCACCAGGTCGAGGGTGAGCGGCCAGTCGAGCGGGAAGCTGTCGGCGCCGTAGGCGGGCGGGCCCGACTGCTCGACCAGGTCGCCCGCCAGGACGACGTCGGCCTCCGGCACCCGGACGACGAGGTCGCCGCCGGTGTGGCCGCGGCCGGGGTGGACCAGCTCGACCGCGCGGTCGCCGAGGTCGAGCACGGAGGCCGAGCTGAACGTGCGGTCGGCCGGCACGATCTCGGTCGCGCGGATGTCGGGCACCCGCGGGTCGTCGTACTGCTCCGACTTGGCCTTCCACGCCTCGCCGCTGGCGACCGTGCGCGCGGCGGCCTCCTCGGTCGCGTGGATCGGGAGGTCGCCGTACTCCTGGCGGAAGGTGCCGTTGCCGAAGGTGTGGTCGAAGTGCTCGTGGGTGTTGACCACGGCGACGACGTCGCCGGCGCCCAGTGCCCGGATGTCGTCGATGACGTCGCGCGCCAGGGGGCCCGACGCGTAGGTGTCGACGACGGCGAGGCCGCGGCTGCCGCCGACGAGGCCGATGTTGAGGTCGATGAACTCGTAGTGGGCGACCCACACCCGGTCGGCGATCTCGGTGAAGGGCATGGGAGGACGCTAGTGGAACCGCCGCGGGCGGGTACTCTTGGCACTCACGAGACCCGAGTGCCAGAGGAGGCGAGATGCAGGAGGACCGCAGGCTCGCCGTGCTGCGCGCGATCGTCGAGGACTACGTCGCCACCGAGGAGCCCGTCGGCTCCAAGGCGCTCGTGGAGCGGCACGGGCTCAACGTGTCGCCGGCGACGATCCGCAACGACATGGCGGCGCTGGAGGAGGAGGGCTACCTCCACCAGCCGCACACCAGCGCCGGCCGGGTGCCGACCGACAAGGGCTACCGGCTGTTCGTCGACCGGCTGACCACCCTCAAGCCGATGAGCCAGGCCGAGCGCCGGGCCATCACGACCTTCCTCGACGGTGCCGTCGACCTCGACGACGTCGTGCACCGCTCGGTCCGTGTGCTCGCCCAGCTGACCCGTCAGGTAGCGGTCGTGCAGTACCCCACGCTCTCGCGATCGACCGTGCGGCACATCGAGATCGTCGCGCTGACCCCCATGCGGCTGCTGGTCGTGCTGATCCTCAGCACCGGCCGGGTCGAGCAGCGGCTCGTGGAGCTCGACCGCGACCTTGCCGACGACGAGCTCGTCGCGCTCCGCTCGCGGATCAACCTGACCGCCACCGGCGAGCAGATCTCCGACGCCGTCGTCGCGCTGACCGCGCTCGTCGCCGGTGACCCTCCGGCCTCGCCGGTGACCACGTCGGTGGTCGAGACGCTGGTGGAGGCGATGAGCGACCACCGCTCGGACGAGCGCATCGCCGTCGGCGGTACGGCGAACCTGGCCCGCTTCGGCGACAGCTTCGACTCCGCCGTACGTCCGCTCCTCGAGGCGCTCGAGGAGCAGGTCGTGCTCCTCAAGCTGCTCGGCGAGGCGTCGGGCAGCGGCGCGCTCACCGTGCGGATCGGCGCCGAGGGACCCTTCGAGGAGCTCGCTTCGACCAGCGTCGTCGCCACCGGCTACGGACCGGGCGACGCGCTCGCGTCGCTCGGGATCGTTGGACCGACCCGCATGGACTACCCCAGCACGATGGCGGCGGTGCGCGCCGTCGCCAAGTACGTCTCCCGCATCCTCGACGAGGGCTGACCGGCCCCGTCCTCCCGTAACACCGTCATCCAGCAGCAAGGAACCACGTGAGTCAGGACCTGTACGACCTCCTCGGTGTCGCCCGCGACGCGGACGCCGACGCCATCAAGAAGGCCTACCGGCGCCTCGCCCGCCAGCTCCACCCCGACGTCAACCCCGACCCGGAGGCGCAGGAGCAGTTCAAGCAGGTGTCGGCGGCCTACGAGGTGCTCTCCGACCCGCAGAAGCGCGCGGCCTACGACCGCGGCGGCGACCCCTTCGCCGGCGGCTTCGGCGGTCAGGGCGCCGGCTTCTCCTTCACCGACATCATGGACGCCTTCTTCGGCGGCTCCGCCGGCGGCGCCACGCGCGGACCGCGGCCCCGCACCCGGCGCGGCCAGGACGCGCTCATCCGGCTCGAGGTCGACCTCGCCGAGGCCGCGTTCGGCGTCTCGCGCGAGCTCAAGGTCGACACCGCCATGCGCTGCACGACCTGCGGCGGCGACGGCGCGGCACCCGGCAGCGAGCCGGTGGCCTGCGAGACCTGCCACGGCCAGGGCGAGGTCGCCCACGTGCAGCGGTCGTTCCTCGGCGAGATCCGCACCCTGCGACCCTGCCCGGCCTGCCGCGGGTTCGGCACGATCATCCCCGACCCGTGCCGCGAGTGCGCGGGCGACGGACGGGTCCGCTCGCGGCGCACGCTGACCGTCAAGATCCCCGCGGGCGTCGACACCGGCACCCGGGTGCAGCTCAGCGAGCAGGGCGAGGTCGGCCCCGGCGGCGGTCCGCCGGGAGACCTCTACGTCGAGATCCACGTCGCCCCGCACCCGACCTTCACCCGCCACGGCAACGACCTGCACTGCGTCGTCGCCGTGCCGATGACCGCTGCCGCGCTCGGCACCTCGCTGACGCTGCCGACGCTCGAGGCCGACTTGGCCGGCGCCGACGGCGCGGCCGGGTCGGGGCTCGAGACCTCCTTCGCGCTCGACATCCCGCCCGGCACGCAGTCCGGCACCGAGACGGTGGTGCGCGGGCACGGCGTGCCCGGACTGCGCGGCGGGCGCGGCGACCTGATCGTCACGGTGTCGGTCGAGACGCCGACCAGGCTCGACGAGCGGCAGGAGCAGCTGCTGCGCGAGCTCGCCCAGGCGCGCGACGAGGAGCAGCCCACCGGCCACGTGAAGCCCGCGCAGAAGTCGGTCTTCGGCCGCCTCCGCGACGCCTTCAACCAGCACTGACCTCCCGGGCGGTCCGGTGACGCTCCCTCAGCACCTCGTGCCCTCGCTCGCCGGCGTCACGGCCGGCGAGGTGGTGACGGTCGAGGGCGACGAGGCCCACCACGCCGTGGTCGTACGCCGGCTGCGGGTCGGCGAGGCCGTCACCCTCGCCGACGGGGCCGGTGTGGTCGCGACCGGCGAGGTGAGCGCGGCGAGCAAGCGGTCCTTCGACGTCGTGGTGACCGAGCTCGCGTCGGTCGAGGAGCCCGCGCCGCGGGTGACCGTCGTCCAGGCGCTGCCGAAGGGCGAGCGTGGCGAGCTCGCGGTCGAGGTGCTGACCGAGATCGGCGTCGCCACGATCGTCCCCTGGGCCGCCGCCCGCAGCGTGGCCGTCTGGAAGGGCGAGCGCGCCGCGAAGTCGCACGCCAAGTGGCAGAGCACCGCCCGCGAGGCCGCCAAGCAGGCCCGACGCGCGTGGCACCCCGAGGTCGCGCCCCTGGCGGCCACCCCCGACGTCATCGGGCTCGTCGGTGCGGCCGACCTGGCCGTCGTGCTCCACGAGGGCGCGCGCGAGCCCGTCGGCGCCCTCGCCGTGCCCGACGCCGGCGAGATCCTCGTCGTCGTCGGTCCCGAGGGCGGCCTCACCGACGAGGAGGTCGCCGGGTTCGTCCGGGCAGGTGCGGTCGCCGTACGCCTGGGTGACGAGGTGCTCCGCACCTCCACAGCCGGCGTCGCTGCCGTCGCCGCGCTGCTGACGCGGACCTCGCGCTGGGGGTGATCCGTTTCCCTTGGGAAACGAGCAACCGCGCGAGGGCCGGCCCCCGCGACGTCGTCACCGAGCCAGCAGCCCCTCCACCCGCGCGACCTCCTCGGCGAGCCCGTCGCGCTCGACGGGGGTGAGGTCGCGGTGCAGGTGCTCGACGACGACCCGTCCGTCGACGACCCGCCAGATGCCGGTGAGCCAGCCGTCGACGAAGACCGTGTTGCCGACGCCGCCGTTGGTGCCCATCCACATCCTGCGGGTGTCGGGCGTGGTGACCCGGTCGCGCCCGGCGTGGGAGAGCCACAGGTTGTCGTAGGTGCCGAGGAGCCGGACCGGGGCGGGTGCGTCCTCGTCGGCGAGCGGCGCGCCCTCGACGTCGTAGAGCACCTTGCCGTCCTCGCCCTCGTGCCGCACGAGGTCGTCCATGCCCTTGAGCACCGGCCCCATCCCCGTGACCGCGGACCAGGCGGTGACGTCGGCGGCGGTCGCGGGACCGAAGGCGCGCAGGTAGCGGCGCACCAGCGCGGGCACGTCGGGCTCGGCCATCGGGACGCCGGTCCAGCGGTCGACGTAGTCGTAGACCACGCCGCCGGAGGCCTTCCAGCAACCGCGGGGCGGCAGCTGCGCGAGCGGCGCGGCGCTGCGCGCGAGCTGGCCGAGCTGGGTGGCGCCGTAGGGGAACCGCTCGGCGAGGCGGGCTCCGATGTCCTTCTGGGGGAGCGGACCGTCGGCGAGCACCTCCCGCAGTGCCGCCTCGACGTCGGCCCGCGGGAGCTCGCGCGCGTCGCCGATCGACTGGCTGACCCGGATCTCCTGCTCGATCCGGGGCGCCACCCAGGGGCGGAGCACGGCGGCGTCCTCCGGCGTCAGCAGGTGGATCGTGCCGCGCATCGTCAGCAGCCGCACGAGCGCTCGCTCGGTGAGCAGGCGGCTGACGTCGTGCGGGTCGAGGTCGGTGAGCCGCGCCGCGAGGGAGAGGTACGGCGGCAGGTTCTCCTGCGCCTGCAGCCCGACCAGGTGCCGGGTCATCTCCTCCGGGGTGGCGGCGACCCGCTCGAGCAGGTGCTGGCGGAGCAGCAGGGTGCGGTTCAGGCGCTGGCGGCTCAGACGCTGGGGCACCCGCGAGACACTAGTCTTCGGCTCGGACACACAGACGCGAGCGGAGGAGGTGCCGGATGGCGCTGCTGCGGCTGCCGTCGATCCGGCAGCGGGTCCCCGACGGCATCGAGGGCCGCGACCCGGAGTACATCCGGCGCATCCTGCCCCGGCTCTGGCTCGCCTTCGAGCTCTACTTCCGCGCGGAGGTCGACGGCTTCGAGCACGTGCCGGACGAGCCGGTGCTCTTTGTCGGCAACCACAGCGGCGGCGCGAGCGTGCCCGACACCTGGCTCTTCCTCCTCGCCTACAACACCTACTTCACCGTCGAGGGCCGCCCGCTGATCGGCCTCGCACACCGGATCATCACCGACACCCCGCTGATCGGCGACCTCGCGCGCAAGTTCGGGATGGTCAAGGCCGGACCCCACCGGGCGCGCGAGGTGCTCGACCAGGGCGCCAACGTGCTCGTCTACCCGGGCGGCGACGTCGAGGCGCTGCGCCCGACGCGCGACCGCAACCGGATCGTGTTCGACGGCCGCAAGGGCTTCCTCAAGCTGGCCCACGACGCCGGCGTGAAGATCGTCCCGGTCGTGGCGACCGGCGGCCAGGAGACCGTCTACATCTTCAACGACGGCCGGCGGACCGCGCAGGTGCTCGGCTTCGACAAGTACCTCCGCATCAAGTCGGTCCCGCTCACGCTGAGCTTCCCGTGGGGCTTCCTCCCGGGCGGGCTGCCGCACGTGCCGCTCCCGGCGAAGATCCGGATGCAGGTGCTCCCGCCGATCGACCTACGCGAGCGCTTCGGCCCCGACCCCGACTGGGACGAGGCCTACGACTACGTCACCTCGACGATGCAGGTGGCGCTGTCCTCCCTCGCCGCGCGCACGATCCTGCCGGTGCTGGGCTGATGGCGACCACGGCGACGGAGAGGATCGTCGTACGGCGTCCTCTCGACGTCGTCGCGAAGGTGGCCACCGATCCCGGGGTCATGCTCCCACTGGTGGCGGGTCTCGGCCGGTTCGAGTTCATCGAGCGGGTCGCGGACCGCATCGAGCTGTGGGACATGTTCCTCGACATCGGCGCGATCCACGTGGGCGGCCGGGTCGAGGTGGTCAGCGATGCGACGTCGATGCGCTGGCACTCGGTGCGCGGCACGCGTCACTCCATGCTGGTCGAGGTCGTCGAGCACCCCGACGGTGCGGAGGTGTCGATGGCCATGACCGTGCAGCTCGGCGGACTCGTGATGGGTCGCCTCGCCGAGCGGATGGCCCGCGGCATCGCGGGCCGGCACCTGGTGGCGGGGCTGGAGCAGCTGCGCCACCACCTGGAGTTCGGCCGGGTGGAGTAGCGGCCGGCTACTCGACGACGATCGTGCGCGAGTCCTCGGTGGGGCCGGCGCCCTCGCCGTCCGACGGGTCGTCGGTGAGCGCGACGAACGTGTAGGTGCCGGGGTCGAGCTTGCTGACGTCGACGTCGCTCTGCCACGGGTAGAGCTTGTCGGCCCAGCCGTCGGCCGTGGCGAACCCCTGCTGCACGACCGCCCCCGCGTCGTCGCGAATCTCCCACGGCACGGTCGCCTCGAAGGAGCTGGCTGCGCCGCTCGCCTGGAACGACCCGTTGACCGTCTCGCCCTCGGCGGGCGAGGAGACGTTCACCAGCGCACGGACGTCGAGGGAGGCCGCCGGGCTGGCGGTGCCGGCGACGCCGAGGAAGGTGGTCCTCTCCCCGTCGAGGTAGAAGTCGACGCCGCCCTTGGCGCCGTCGATGTCGCCGGCCG
This sequence comes from Nocardioides candidus, assembly GCF_041321175.1. Lineage (NCBI taxonomy): Bacteria > Bacillati > Actinomycetota > Actinomycetes > Propionibacteriales > Nocardioidaceae > Nocardioides > Nocardioides candidus. Next base: position 1,920,518 of record NZ_JBGGWC010000001.1, read on the forward strand.
CGGCCTGGGACAGGAGGGTGTAGACGATCTGCTGGACGGCGAGCTGCGCCTCGCTCTTCGACATCCCGGCCGGCCGCTCGGCCCACTGCGCGTCGGTCAGGTTCAGCGTGTAGAAGCCGTCCGCGCCCGTGCCGTCGAAGCTGACGTCGGTGCCGAGGCTGCCCGCCGGCACCAGCGTGCGGTAGTCGGGATCGGTGACGTCGCCCGCCATCAGCAGCGCCACGGACTCACCCGGGGGGTTGTCGGCCTCCACCTCGCGCTGCTCGGAGTAGAGCCGGGTCCCCTGCGGGGTGTCCCCGACGAAGTAGACCGGCACGGAGGTGGTCTCGGGGGAGCCGGCGTCCGTCGTCGTCTCGGTCGCCGCCGGTTCGGTGCTCGAGGGCGTCGAGGCCGTCGAGTCGGGGGACGTCGGCTGCGACGCGGCCGAGGTGGCGGGGTCGTCGGCCTTGGTGGGCTCGTCGTCGCCGCCGCACCCGGTGAGCACGATCATCGAGAGCACCGCGGTGAGGGCGAGGGGGAAGGTGTGGCGCTTCATGGTTCGATCCTCCGGGTCGGGGGCGGTCAGCGGACGGTGATGGTGCGCGTGTCGCTGAATTGGGCCGGCGCGTCGGACGTCTGCCCGGTGCCGGTGACGGTTGCGGTGAAGACGTAGGTCCCGGGTGCGAGTCCGCTGATGTCGATCGGCTCCGTCTCCCAGCCCGGCGCGCCGAGCGTGGCGCGGGCGTCGGCGCCGGTGATGTCGAGGGGCTGCGCCTGGCCGTGTACGACGACGTCCCCGTCGTGCGCCAAGGTCCACCGCACGGGGCCCGCCACGTCGGCCGAGATGGTGCCGTTGGCCTGCAGGGTGTCGCCGTCGACCGCCAGCCGCTCGCCAGGGTCGGTGATGTTGACCGGCGCGGTGAGGTCGAAGCTGCGGTCGCGGTCGACGAGGTCGCCGACCTTCACCCCGAGGACCGTCGGGGCCGGTCGGCCGTCGCGCACGAACGCCACCGGCAGGGTCTGGCTCAGTGCGGCCTCGGCCGTGTAGACGGCCTGCTGGACGCCGTACCGTCCCTCGGCGGGGCCGCCCGGGCCGGCGACGAGGGCGTCGTCGGTGCCGAGGTCGACGACGACGCGGTCGTCGGCGACCTGGACCGAGCTGAACGAGCGTGCCGGCCACAGGGTGCGGTAGTCGGGATCGCGCGGGCCGGAGTCGGTGGTCAGCCGCTGCAGGGCGATGAGCACCTTCTGGGCAGGATCGCTGGTCGAGCCGACGGCCTGGAACTCGCGGTAGAGGCGCGGTCCGGTCGGCGTCTCGGCGACGTAGTAGATGCCCGCGGCTGCCGTCGCGGGCGGCTCCGTGCTGTCGGTGCTGGGCGAGCTGCTCGCCACGGGGGTGTCGTGGTCGGGCGCGTCGTCGTCGACGGTGCTCACGACCACGGCGGCGGTGACGACGGTCGCGGCGACCGCGCCCGCGCCCGCGAGCAACGGCACCCACCGCCTGGAGGGAGCGCGACGGCCGCTGGTGCGGCGGCGGACCTCCCCCAGCCTGTCGGCGGGCTCCACGTCGGCGACGGCGTCGTGGAAGAGCCCGCGCAGCTCGTCGTCGCCGGGGGTCATGTCGTTCACAGATCTGTCCTCAGGTCCGGGCCGAGAGCCTCCAGGATGGGGCGCAGACCGGCCGCCCCTCGCGAGGCGTGGCTCTTGACCGCGCCCCGGCTGATGCCGAGCGTCTCGGCGATCTCGGCCTCGGAGAGGTCGAGGTAGTAGCGCAGCGCCAGCACCTCGCGCTGGCGGCGGGGGAGCTGCTGCAGGGCATCGAGCACCATCTGGCGCCGGCTGTCCCCGAGCACGGCGCGGTCGGCGCCGGCCTCGTGCTCCGGAGCCTGCTGACGCGCCAGGTAGCGGGTGACCACTCCGCGGTGCCGCAGCGCGGACCGCGACCGGTTGACCACGGCCTGCCGCAGGTAGGCCAGCGCCTTGTCCTGGTCGGTCAGGCGGTCCCACCGCTGGTGCACCGCGACCAGCGCGTCCTGCACGATCTCCTCGGCGCTGCCCTGGTCGTGCACCAGCAGCACGGAGAGCCGCACCAGGCGGTCCCAGTGGCCGAGGTAGAGCGCCTCGACGCCGGCGTCGGCGTCGACCGTCCCGGTCGCGCCTTCCGGACGCTCGTCGGTCACAGCGAGTCCCCACGAGGGGGACGGCGCGATCCCGACAGTCGCTGCATAGGTGGTCACGGTAGTTGCACGCCTGCCGCACGCGACCGGTTGACCCCGGCGCGCCCCGATTTGGGAGAGTGGGGACGTGACCTCTCCCACAGACCCGGACTGCCTGTTCTGCAAGATCGTGGCCGGCGACATCCCCGCGACGGTCGTGCACGAGTCCGCGACCACCCTCGCCTTCCGTGACCTGAGCCCCCAGGCGCCGACCCACGTGCTGGTGATCCCGCGCAGCCACTACCCCAACGCGGCGGCGCTCGCCGAAGGGGAGCCCGCGACCGCAGCGCACCTCTTCGACGCCGCCCGGGAGATCGCGGTCCAGGAGGGCATCGACGGTCCCGACGCGGGCTACCGCCTGGTGTTCAACACCGGCCCCGCCGCCCACCAGACCGTCTTCCACGCCCACCTGCACGTGCTCGGCGGGCGCACGATGGGCTGGCCCCCGGGCTGAGCCCCAGCCGGGTCAGAACGCCTGGAACGCCCGCATCGCCGCGAAGAGCACGGGCAGGCCGAAGACGACGAGCAGCAACCAGGCGGCGACCCGGTGGTAGAGCTTGGCGCCGTCGAGCGAGCCCGCGAAGTCGAGCAGGGCACCGTCCGGCACGTGGTGGGTCAGGCCCATCCGCCGAGCCTCCGCGGGCAGGTGCTGGCCCGGGAACCACACCGGGTCGGCGAGCTCGTCGGCGAGCTCGAGCGGCTCGTCGTCGTACTCGTCCCCCGATGTCATGTGCTCACGGTACGCGCGCTCGCGCCCCTGCCAGGCGGATTAAACGAGGTCGGCCCGCGCGTTGTCCCGGCGTAGCATGTTGACGCCCCGCCACCGCACCAGAGAGGCCGCCCGCTCAGGGCTTGGATGACCACCACACCGACGCACAACACCCGGCACACCGTCGTGGTGCCCAACAGCATCGACATGGTCAGCCTGCTCGGCCCCGGCGACGAGCACCTCGCCATGATCGAGCGCGACTTCCGTGCCGAGATCCACGTCCGCGGCAACCGCATCACCCTGCACGGCGAGCCCGGCGAGGTCGCACTGGCCGAGCGCCTGCTCGACGAGCTGGTGGCGATCATCCGCACCGGTCAGGGCGTCACGCCCGAGACCGTCGAGCGGGTGACCCGGATGCTGCGCACCGAGTCCGACAACCCGGGTGAGCGCCCGGCCGACGTGCTGTCGATGAACATCCTCAGCAACCGGGGCCGCTCCATCCGGCCGAAGACGCTCAACCAGAAGCGCTACGTCGACGCGATCGACAAGCACACGATCACCTTCGGCATCGGCCCGGCAGGCACCGGCAAGACCTACCTGGCCATGGCCAAGGCGGTCCAGGCGCTGCAGTCCAAGCAGGTCAACCGGATCATCCTCAGCCGGCCCGCGGTGGAGGCGGGGGAGAAGCTCGGCTTCCTGCCCGGCACGCTGAGCGAGAAGATCGACCCCTACCTGCGCCCTCTCTACGACGCGCTGCACGACATGATCGATCCCGAGTCGATCCCCAAGCTGCTGGCCGCCGGCACCATCGAGGTGGCGCCGCTGGCCTACCTGCGCGGCCGCTCGCTCAACGACTCCTTCATCGTGCTCGACGAGGCGCAGAACACCACGCCCGAGCAGATGAAGATGTTCCTCACCCGCCTGGGGTTCGGCTCCAAGATCGTGGTCACCGGCGACGTCACCCAGGTCGACCTGCCGTCGGGCACCCAGTCGGGCCTGCGGATCGTGGAGGGCATCCTCGACGGTGTCGACGACCTGACCTTCCAGCGGCTGACGGCCCACGACGTCGTGCGCCACAAGCTCGTCGGCCGGATCGTCGCGGCCTACGACGAGTACGACGCCGCGCGCGAGGAGGGCCGTCAGGGCGCCCCGGTCGCGCGGCCCCAGCGCCGCGATGGATGATCTTCCCGTGACTATCGAGGTGCTGGACGAGTCCGGCAGCGGCATCGACGTGAAGCACCTGGCCCGGCTGAGCCGTTTCGTCATGGACCAGATGCGGGTGCACCCCGACGCCGAGCTGTGCATCAAGGCCGTCGACGAGGACACCATCGCCCAGCTCAACGCGCAGTGGATGGAGAAGGAGGGCCCGACCGACGTGCTCGCCTTCCCGATGGACGAGCTGCGGCCCGGTCTGGTCACCGAGGAGCCCGAGGAGGGCGTGCTCGGCGACCTGGTGCTCTGCCCGAGCGTCGCCGAGCGGCAGGGGGAGACGGCCGGCCACGGCACTCTCGCCGAGCTCGAGCTGCTCACCACCCACGGCATCCTCCACCTCCTCGGCTACGACCACGCGGAGCCGGAAGAGCACCGGGAGATGTTCGGCCTGCAGGACCGGCTGCTCGCCGAGTGGCGCGCCGGCGCATCGGCCTGACCTGATGTCCACCGGCGACCTGTGGTTGCTCGTCACGGCTGCGGTCCTGGTCGTGCTGGCCGGGCTGTTCGCGGCCGCCGACGCAGCGCTCGGTGGCTTCTCCCGTGCCCGCGCGGGTGAGCTGGAGGCCGAGCAGCGGGCGGGCGCGCGGCGGCTGGTCGTCGTGCTCGACGACGCCCCGCCGATCCTCAACACCGCCCTCTTCCTGCGGATGCTCTGCGAGATCGCGGCCACCGTCATCGTCACCGTGCTGATCACCGAGGTCGTCGACGAGTCGTTCTGGGGCCGCGTCGGCACCGCCACGGGCGCGATGCTCGTGGTGTCGTTCGTCGTGGTCGGCGTGGCGCCGCGCACCCTCGGCAAGCAGCACGCCGACGCCGTCGCCCTCTGGTCGGCCTGGCCGCTGTGGGGGCTGACCCGGATCCTCGGGCCCTTCCCGAAGCTGCTGATCCTCATCGGCAACGCCATCACCCCCGGCCGCGGCTTCCGCGAAGGCCCGTTCTCCACCGAGACCGAGCTGCGCGAGCTCGTCGACATCGCCGAGGCGTCGGCGGTCATCGAGTCCGACGAGCGCAAGATGATCCACTCGGTGTTCGAGCTGGGCGACACCACCGTGCGCGAGGTGATGGTCCCGCGGGGCGACGTCGTCTACATCGAGGCCTACAAGAACCTGCGCCAGACCATGTCGCTCTTCCTGCGGTCCGGCTTCTCGCGGGTGCCGGTCATCGGGGAGAACCTCGACGACGTGCGCGGCTTCGCCTACCTCAAGGACGTCGTCCGCCGCGACTTCGAGGCGCCCGACGTCGAGCTGACCCAGCGGGTCGAGGAGATCATGCGGCCCGCGGTCTGGGTCCCCGACTCCAAGCCCGTCGACGAGCTGATGCGCGAGATGCAGGCGCGACGCCACCACGTGGCCGTCGTCGTCGACGAGTACGGCGGCACTGCCGGCCTGATCACGATCGAGGACCTGCTGGAGGAGATCGTCGGCGAGATCACCGACGAGTACGACGCCGAGGAGATCGAGGTCGAGCAGCTCGCCGACGGTGCGGTCCGGGTGTCCTCGCGCTACCCGATCGACGACCTCGACGAGATCTTCGGCTTCGACGTCGAGGAGGAGGACGTCGACTCCATCGGCGGCCTGATGGCCAAGCACCTCGGCAAGGTGCCGATCCCGGGCTCGGTGGTGGAGTGCCACGGCCTGCGGTTCGAGGCCGAGGAGGCCGCGGGCCGTCGCAACAAGATCGGCACCGTCCTGATCCGGCGACAGTCCACGGAGGAGTCGGCCGAGGTCGGCTGAGACCGCGCTGGGATAATCGGGGCATGGCCGATCTCTCGACCGAGGACAAGAAGCTCGTCACGCTGGCGCGCGCCACGCGCGCCCGGATCGGCGCCGCCGAGGGCGCGGCCGTGCGCGACACCGACGGCCGCACCTACGCCGCGGCGACCGTGGACCTGCCCTCCCTCCAGCTGTCCGCCGTCCAGGCGTGCGTCGCGATGGCGGTGGCGTCGGGCTCGACCGGCGTCGACGCGTGCGTCCTCCTCGGCGACCCGACGGGCTCGCCCGACCCCGTGACGGCGCCCGACCGGGCGGTCCTCGCGGACTTCGGCGGGGCTGCCGGCGTACTCCTGCACGTGGGGGACGCGCGCGGCACGATCGCGGAGTCGCTCTCGATCTGACCGGGAGTGGAGCGGATCGCAGGAACCCGGTTGAAGCGATCCGCTCCGATCACGCTCCTGTCCACAGGCAGCTGACGCCCGGGTGTGAGCCGACAGGCGCCCGGGCAGGTCGCGCCGCATGGACGAGATCGGGCGGATCCTCGAGCAGCAGGACGGTGTGATCGCGCGCCGGCAGGCGCTGGCGGCCGGCATGACCGAGGTCGCGGTCACCCGTCGGGTGCGCCGCCGCGAGTGGGTCGCGGTGCATCCCGGGGTGTACGTCGGCCACACCGGTCCCCTCACGTGGCGGCAGCGAGCGTGGGCGGCCGTGCTCGCCTGCTGGCCGGCGGCTCTCGACGGCCCGTCGGCGATCAGGGCCCACGAGGGACCGGGCAGGCGGGGTGGGCTCGACCGGCCGGAGCAGCCGATCGAGGTGATGGTCGCGCACGGTCGTCACCGGGTCGCGCCCGTAGGCGTGCGGATCCGGCAGAGTCGTCGGTTCGCCGACCAGGTGCAGTGGAACCTCGGTCCTCCGCGGATGCGCTACGACGACACGATCATCGACCTTGCCGACCGCGCATCCCGTGAGCTGGACGCGATCGCGATCCTGGCGGACGCCTGCGGCGGACGCCGTACGACGGCCGAGCGGCTCCGCGCGCGCATGGCAGAAGTGCCGCGGCTGCACCGCAGGGCGTGGCTGAGCGCGATCCTCGAGGACGTCGCGACGGGCACGTGCTCCGTCCTGGAGCACCGCTTCCTCACCGACGTCGAGCGGCCGCACGGGCTCCCGCGGGCGGCTCGCCAGCTCGAGGCCTCGTCCGCTGGACGCAGGATGTTCCGCGACGTCGTCTACCGCGGGCCGGGGTGGACCCAGGTCGTCGAGCTCGATGGCCGGCTGGGCCACGACGACGCGCGATCCCGCGACCGCGACCTCGAACGCGACCTCGATGCGGCCCGCGACCGGGAGCACAGTGCGCGACTGGGCTTCGGGCAGGTCTTCGACCGCCCGTGCCGGACCGCGCTCAAGGTGATGCGCCTGCTCCGGCTCCGCGGCGGGGAGTCCGCGTTCGTCTGCTGTCCGTCCTGCCCACCGGACGTGCGGTCCGAGGCCGCCGGCGCGGCGGGAGTGGAGTGGATTCCTTGAGCTCTGCTGAAGCGATCCGCTCCACTTCGCCCGGAACGCCCTGTCATGACATTTGTCAGCGGGGTCTCGTGACGCACGTGTGAGGCCCCGAACGCCCGCAGACGGCAGGCTGGCGCCATGACCACAGCCACGGCCGCGCCAGCGGTCCGCTTCTCGGGGGTGACCAAGGACTTCGGCGCGGTGCAGGCCGTCCGCGGGATCGACCTGGAGCTCCAGCACGGCGAGATCGTCGCCTTCCTCGGTCCTAACGGCGCCGGCAAGACCACCACCATCGACATGGTGCTCGGGCTCAGCCGCCCGACCACGGGGTCGGTCGAGGTCCTCGGCCTCGAGCCGCGCCAGGCGATCGCCCGCGGCCTGGTGTCGGCGGTGATGCAGACCGGCGGCCTGCTCAAGGACCTGACGGTCCGCGAGACCGTCGCCTACACCGCCTCGCTCTTCGCCGACAGCCACCCGGTCGACGAGGTCCTCGGCCGGGCCGGCATCACCGGCATCGCGGACCGCAGGGTCGCCAAGTGCTCCGGCGGTGAGCAGCAGCGGCTGCGCTTCGCCATGGCGCTGCTCTCCGACCCCGCTCTGCTGCTGCTCGACGAGCCCACCACCGGCATGGACGTCGAGGGCCGTCGCTCGTTCTGGTCGGCGATCCGTGCCGACGCCGCGTCCGGCCGCACGGTCCTCTTCGCGACGCACTACCTCGAGGAGGCCGACCAGTACGCCGACCGGATCGTGCTCATCAGCCGGGGCCGCATCGTCGCCGACGGCACCGGGGCGGAGATCCGCGCGCTGGCGTCGGGCCGCACGGTCCGCGCCCAGGTCGACGGTCTCGACGAGGCCGTGACCGGTGCGATCGAGCGCCTGGGCGGGGTCGACCGGGTCGAGACCCGCGGCGACACGCTCCTCGTGCACGCGAAGGACAGCGACGCGGTGGCCCGCTACCTGCTGACCGAGACCTCCGCCCGCGACCTGGAGATCACCGCCCAGGGCTTGGAGGAGGCGTTCCTCAGCCTGACCGGCAGCCCCGGCGACACCGACACCGACGACGCCGAGGAGGCCTCGCGATGACCGCCCTGATCGACCCCACGGTGCGGCGGGTGCCGCCGCTCGGCGGCATGAACCTCACCGTGCTACGCATCGAGCTGCTCCGCATGCTCCGCAACCGGCGCACGATCGTCTTCACGCTCGTCCTGCCCGCGGCCCTGATGTTGTCGTTCGGCGGTCAGGCCGGTTGGCAGGAGCGGGTCGGCGACGGCAACGTCGCGGCCTACATCCTCCTGTCGATGGCCCTGTACGGCGCCGCGCTGACCGCAGCCGCGACCGGCTCGATGGTCGCGTTGGAGCGGGCCCTGGGGTGGTCGCGCCAGCTGCGGCTCACCCCGCTCCACCCGGTGGCCTACATCCTGATGAAGACCTTCGTCGCGCTGGTGATGGGCGCGCTGGCGATCCTGGCGGTCAACCTGATCGGGGTGCTCCAGGGCAAGGCGGACATGCCGGTCCACATCTGGATCGCCGGCGGGGCGCTGGCCCTGGTCTGCACGCTGACCTTCGCCGCTCTGGGGGTCTTCATCGGCTACGTCGTGCCGGGGGAGAACGCGATGCAGATCCTCGGGCCCGGGCTGGCCCTGATGTCCTTCCTGGGCGGGCTGTTCATCCCGCTCGACCAGTACGCCGAGCCGGTCCGCCTGGTCGCCTACTGGACCCCGATGTACGGCGTCGCCGAGGTGGTCCGTGCACCGCTGACCCACGAGCTGCCGTGGTACGCCGTGGTCAACGCCGTCGGCTGGTTCGCGCTCTTCGTCCTCGGCGCGGCCTGGCGGATGAGCAAGGACACCGCCCGGGTGTGAGGTCGATGGTGACTACCGTTCGGTCCATGGCGGCACCGGTGGAGACCCTCGACACGGAGGGCCGGGCGTGGATCGGTGCGCTCTACGCGGGCGTCTGGCTGCTTTTCCTGGAGGCGCCCGCGGCGGAGGCGGTCCGGCTGGCGCCGGCCCCGCGCGGGTTCCTCGGCCTCGTGCTGGTCGTGGCGTTCGCCGTCGCCTACCTCGTCACCTTCCTGATCAACCGTGCGACGCGACGGGCGGGGCAGCAGGTGCCGGTGCAGCGCGCCGTCGTCGCCGTCGGGCTCCTGACGGGCCTCGCGGCTCTGCTCTGCGTGGCGGTCGGCCAGGACGGCACGGCGACCTTCGTGTTCCTCGCCGTCGCCTCGGTGATCCACTTCGAGTGGCGCTGGGCGGTGGTCCTGGTGCTGGCGATCGCCGGTGCCAACGAGGTCCTGCCGCACGTCGTCCACGGATGGACCCGCCAGCCGTCGCTGACCCTGGCCGTCGCGCTGGCGGCCTTCGCGATGACCGGCGTGCTGCGGGTCATCGAGCGCAACCGGCAGCTGATCGACGCCCACGCGACCAATGCCGAGCTCGCCGTCGAGAACGAACGCGGGCGGTTCGCCCGCGACCTGCACGACATCCTCGGCCACTCGCTCACGGTGATCGCGATGAAGGCGGAGCTGGCGGGCAAGCTCTTCGACGTCGACCCCGAGCGCGCCCGGACAGAGGTGGCCGACCTGGAGCGGTTGAGCCGCGACGCCCTGGCCGACGTACGACGGGCGGTCGAGGGCTATCGCGAGCTGACCCTCCCGGGCGAGCTCGCGCGGGCGCGCACGGCGCTGGCGGCGGCCGAGATCGAGGCGACCCTGCCGGGCTCGGCCGACGAGGTGCCGACCGACCTGCGCGAGCTGTTCGCGTGGACCGTGCGCGAGGGCGTCACCAACGTGATCCGGCACTCCGGCGCCCGTCACTGCGAGGTGGTGCTGGCCGCCGATCGGGTGGAGGTGTGCGACGACGGACCCGGCCCGACGGCGCCCTCCGGCCCCGGCAGCGGGTTGCGCGGCCTGCGCGAGCGGGCCCACGCCGCGGGGGCGACGGTGGAGACGCGGCGGCTCGACCCCGGCTGGGCGCTGGCCGTGGTGCGGGCATGAGCGACCACATCCGGCTGCTGCTCGCCGACGACCAGGCGCTCGTGCGCGGTGCGATGTCGGCGCTGCTGTCGCTCGAGCCGGACCTCGAGGTGGTCGCCGAGGTCGGCACTGGTGAGGAGGCGATCGCGCGTGCCGCGGACCTACGCCCCGACGTCGCGCTGCTCGACGTGGAGATGCCGCACACCGACGGCATCACCGCCACCGCGGGCATCCGGTCGGCCTCGCCCGGCACCCACGTGCTGATCGTGACGACCTTCGGTCGCCCCGGCTACCTGCGCCGCGCCCTGCAGGCCGGCGCGTCGGGCTTCGTGGTCAAGGACACCCCGGCAGCGCAGCTGGCCGACGCCGTGCGCCGGGTGCACCGCGGCCTGCGCGTCGTCGACCCCGCCCTGGCCACCGACTCCTTGATCGCGGGGGAGTCGCCGCTGACCGCGCGCGAGACCGACGTGCTGCGGGCGGCGCGCGACGGCTCGTCGGTGGCGGCCATCGCGCGCACCCTCGTGCTCTCGGAGGGCACCATCCGCAACCACCTCTCCTCGGCGATCGGCAAGACCGGCGCGGGCAATCGCACCGAGGCGGTCCTCGCCGCCGAGCGCAACGGGTGGCTGTGAACCGAGCCCGCCGGGGGACAGGGTGTACCGCGAAAAATACCGGATCCGGTCTCCGCTTCGGCAACGGACAGGGGTAAGTTCGAGGCCATGCCAGACCGTGCCTGGGAGCAGCACGCGCGGGCGGTGGAGCGCCTCGCGTCGTCGTACGAAGCCATCCCGAAGGGTCAGCCCGTGCGGCTGGCCAAGCAGACCACCAACCTGTTCCGTGCTCGGACGGCCAGCACCGCGCCCGGTCTCGACGTCAGCGGCCTCGCCGGGGTCATCGAGGTGGTGGCACGTCCCGACGAGGGGCCGCCGATCGCCGAGGTGCAGGGGATGTGCACCTACGAGGACCTGGTCGACGCGACCCTTCCCCACGGCCTGATGCCGAAGGTCGTGCCGCAGCTGCGCACGATCACCCTGGGCGGCGCGGTGACGGGCCTCGGCATCGAGTCGACGAGCTTCCGCAACGGGCTGCCGCACGAGTCGGTGCTCGAGATGGACGTGTTCACCGGCGCCGGCGAGGTCGTGACCACCCGTCCGGGTGACGACCTCTTCGACGCCTTCCCCAACTCCTACGGGAGCCTGGGCTACGCGACCCGGCTGCGCATCGAGCTGGAGCCGGTGCCGTCGTACGTCGCGCTGCGCCACCTGCGCTTCGACGACGCCGGCCTGATGGCCAAGACGGTCGAGGAGATCACCCGCTCCCAGGAGCACGACGGCGAGCCGGTCCACGGTCTCGACGGAGTGGCCTTCGCGCCCGGCGAGTACTACCTGACGCTGGCCCGCTGGACCGACGACCCGCAGGGGCCGGCCGGAGAGCGGCCGAGCGACTACACCGGCCAGCAGGTCTTCTACCGCTCGCTGCAGGAGCGGCAGACCGACCTGCTCACCACCTACGACTACCTGTGGCGCTGGGACACCGACTGGTTCTGGTGCTCGGGCGCGTTCGGCGCGCAGCACCCCGTCGTGCGGCGGCTGTGGCCCGCGCGGCTGCGCCGCTCCGACGTCTACATGCGGCTCCTCAAGCTCGACCGGCGCTTCGCGATCGCCGACCGGCTCGACCGCCGGGCCGGCCGACCTTTGCGCGAGCGGGTCGTCCAGGACATCGAGGTGCCGGTCGACCGGCTCCCCGAGTTCCTCGACTGGTTCGACGCCGAGATCGGCATGCGCCCGGTGTGGTTGTGTCCCTTGGTGGCCGGACGGGACTGGACCGCCTACCCGCTCGAGGCCGGCGCCACCTACGTCAACGTCGGCTTCTGGGGCACCGTCCACGTCGGCCCCGACGCCGTGCACGCACCGAGGAACCGCGCGATCGAGGCCAAGGTGCACGAGCTGGGCGGTCACAAGAGCCTCTACTCCGACGCGTTCTACGACCCCGACACCTTCGACCGGCTCTACAACGGACCGGCCCTCGCCGCGGTGAAGCGCCGCTACGACCCCGACGACCGATTGACCACTCTCTACGACAAGGCTGTGAGGAGCCGCTGATGACCCAGAGCCTGCTGACCAGGAAGCTCACGATCGCCGAGGCGTTCGACAGCCTGATGCGCGAGCCCCTCCCGCTCCGCGTCACGGCCTACGACGGCAGTGCGGCCGGTCCCGAGGACGCTCCCTACCGCGTCCACATCGCCACCGAGCGCGGCCTCGGCTACATGATGAGCTCGATCGACCCCGACCTCGGCCTCGGCCGGGGCTACGTCTCCGGCGACGTGCAGGTGTTCGGCACGCACCCGGGCGACCCCTACGAAGCGCTCGTCGTGCTCAAGAAGGGCATCAAGTTCCGCCGCCCGAGCCCCCTCGAGCTGGTCACGATCATCCGCTCGCTCGGCATCAGCCACCTGGTGCCGCCGACGCCGCCCGCCGAGGAGGCGCCGTCGCGCGTGCGCCGACTCTTCGAGGGCTTCCGCCACAGCCTGACCCGCGACGCCGAGGCGATCCACCACCACTACGACGTGTCGAACCGGTTCTACGAGCTCGTCCTCGGCCCGTCGATGGCCTACACCTGCGCGGTCTTCCCGCGGGAGGACGCCACCCTCGAGGAGGCTCAGGAGACGAAGTTCGACCTGGTCGCCCGCAAGCTCGACCTCAAGTCCGGCCAGCGGCTGCTCGACCTCGGGTGCGGGTGGGGTGGCATGGTGCGCCACGCCGCCAAGGAGTACGGCGTCAAGGCGCTCGGCGTCACGCTCTCCCAGCAGCAGGCGGAGTGGGCGCAGGAGGAGATCAAGCGTCAGGGGCTCGACGACCTCGCCGAGGTGCGCTTCCTCGACTACCGGCTCGTGGAGGAGGGCGACTTCGACGCGGTGAGCTCGATCGGCCTGACCGAGCACATCGGCGTGCGCAACTACCCGGCCTACTTCGGGTTCATCGAGGACAAGCTCAAGCCCGAGGGACGCCTGCTCAACCACTGCATCACCCGGGCCAACGGTCACCAGCCCACCAAGCCGGGGGAGTTCATCGACCGCTACGTCTTCCCCGACGGCGAGCTGGCCGCACCAGGGCTGCTCGTGAGTGCGGTGCACGACGCCGGCATGGAGGTCCACGACGTCGAGAACATCCGGATCCACTACGCCAAGACCCTCGCCGGCTGGTGCGCCAACCTCGCGGCCAACTGGGACGAGTGCGTCGCCGAGGTCGGTGAGAACACCGCTCGCGTGTGGGGCCTCTACATGGCCGGGTCGCGCCTCGCCTTCGAGGAGAACGAGATCCAGCTGCACCACATCCTGGCCGCCAAGGTGGGCGACGACGGCAGCAACGGGTTCCCTCTCCGCCCGACCTGGTGAGCGCTCGGCAAATTCCTGACGCGAACTGATCCATTCCCCTGACGCCGGACGCCGGTGGTGGGAGAGTCCGAACGTCCGGGGGAATGGATCACCGCCACCGCCTGCCCGGCGGGTGGCGGTCCGAAGAATTTCGGGAGCGTTGGATGAGCTCTGCACGCGCATCGCGGATCGGAACACTCCTCCTGGCGGCCGCGACCGCCGCCCTCTTCGTGCCGGCGGTGCCGGGTGCGGCATCGGCGACGCCGCCACCGCTCGGCAGTGCCTGCACGATCGAGGGCACGACCGGCCCCGACACCTTGGACGGCACGCCCGGTGACGACGTCATCTGCGGCTACGCCGGCAACGACACCATCGACGGGATGGGCGGCGACGACCTCATCATCGGCGGGGCCGGCGTCGACGTCCTGGAGGGCGGCGACGGCGCGGACGACGTCCGCGGCGGCACCGGCGAGGACATCATCACCGGCGGCATCGGAGCGGACAGCCTCTACGGTGACGGCGGCGACGACAGCGTCTCCGGCGGCGACGACGCCGACACCGTCGTCGGCGGACCGGGAGCCGACACCCTCAACGGCGACCTCGGGGCCGACACGCTCTGGGGCCAGGCGGGCGCCGACACCGCGAACGGCGGCGACGGCGACGACAAGATCGACGGCGGTTCCGACGCGGATGTCCTCCACGGCAACGCAGGTGCCGACAAGGTCAACGGCGCGACGGGCGACGACGACCTCTACGGCGACGAGGACGACGACGTGCTCCGCGGCGGCGACGGCAACGACGACCACTTCGGCGGCACCGGCAACGACACGATCCACGACCAGGACGGCGCCGCCTTCGCCGACACCGTGACCTGCGGGGACGGCACCGACACCGCGTTCGCCGACTTCTTCGACTCGATCGGTCTCGACTGCGAGACCCCGAAGGTCATCGACCGCGACGACCCGGTCGCCGTCGACGACACCAAGACCGTGATCGAGGACGCCCCGGCGCGTCCGGTGATGGTGCTGGCCAACGACACCGACGCCGACGGCGGCCCGATCAACATCACCGCGGTGACCCCGGCGGCCCACGGCACCGTCACCATCGCAGCCAGCAAGCAGCGCGTCTTCTACAAGCCGGACGCCGACTACTGCAACACGCCTCCGGCCACCGCGCTCGACACCTTCACCTACACGCTGTCGCCCGGTGGTGACACCGCGACGGTGTCGGTCAAGGTCGCCTGCCGGGTCGACAACCCGGTTGCGGTGGACGACAGCCAGACCGTGCTCGAGGACGACCCGGCCACGACCATCGACGTGCTCGGCAACGACAGCGACCCCGACGGCGCCGGCCTGCTCATCGGCACGGTGACCGACCCCGCCCACGGCACGGTCGTGAAGACCAACGGTGGCGCCGACCTGACCTACCAGCCGGACGCGGACTACTGCAACGACGGCCTCACGACCGACGACTTCGACTACACCCTCACCAACGGTGGCGACACCGGCACCGTCAAGGTGACCGTCACCTGCGTGCAGGACGACCCGATCGCGAGCAACGACACCCAGACGGTGCTCGAGGACGCGGCTGCCACGACGATCGACGTGCTGGCCAACGACTCCGACGCCGAGGGCGACGCGTTCTCGATCACGTCGGCGACCGACCCGGCCAACGGCGCGGTCGCGATCACCAACGGTGGCGCCGACCTGACCTACACGCCCGACCCGAACTACTGCAACGACCCGCCGGGGAACACGCCGGACACCTTCGACTACACCCTGACGCCCGGCGGCGCGACCGCCACGGTCGAGGTCACGGTCACCTGCGTCAACGACAACCCGGTGGCCGACGACGAGTCCTTCGCGACCGCCATCGGCAACACCGACTTCGTCGTCGACGACCCGGCGGACGGCGCACCGACCGTGTCCACCCCGCACAAGACGATCACCGGCGACATCCTCGACGGCGACACCGACGTCGACAGCGCCGGGCCGCTCACCGTCACGGCCGAGACCAGGGCCAGCGCCGACGGCGGCAGCGTCACCATCGAGGCGGACGGCGACTTCGTCTTCACCCCGAAGGCCGGGACCAGCTGCACCGACCACTCCGACTCGTTCAACTACACGGTCAACGACGGCGACGGCGGCACGGACACCGGCACGGTGACGATCACGATGGCCAACTGCGTCTGGTACGTGAAGAACAACGCGGCCGCGGGTGGCACCGGCGTCTCCAACGCGCCGTTCGACACCATCACCGAGGCGGAGACCGCCTCGCTCGCAGGCGAGACGATCTTCGTCTACGACGGCGACGGCACCTCGACGGGCCTCGGTGGCGACGGGCTGGTGCTCAAGGACAACCAGTCCCTCATCGGGGAGTACGTCGGCCTGACGATCGGTCTCGACACGCTCGTGCCGGCCTCGCCGTCCTTCCCGCCGATCCTCACCGCGACCAACGCCGACGTCGTCTCGCTGGCGTCCGGCAACACGGTCTCCGGCATCGTGCTCGACCCCAACGGCACCGGCGGCGGCTTCGCCGGTGGTGCGGGCGACAACGGCGGCACCCTGACCAAGGTGCTCGTGTCCGACCAGGGCACCGCGGGCACCCAGCCCATGGTCGAGCTGGACGGGGTGTCGGGCGCCTGGACCCTGAGCGGCGTCAGCGCCAACAACACCAACGCGACGGGCCAGTCGAGCAGCTCGTCCGGCATCCGGATCAACAGCACGACCGGCAGCATCACCTTCGTCGACAACGACGTGACCCCCGACCCGTTCGAGAACAACTCCTTCCAGACGACCGGCGCCAAGGCGTTCGACGCGGCCAACGCACAGGCCGTGTCGGGCAAGGTGGGGACCCGGGTGGTCACCTCGGCGACCGGCGGGATGTCGCTGTCCAACGTCTCGGCGAACGCGGGCGTCGGTCTCACCATGAGCGTCCAGGCCACGACGACGGGAGGCACCGGCTTCTCGGCGGTCTCGTCCGGACCGATCACGATCACGAGCTCCGGTGCCAACAACTCCATCACGAGCTCGGGCGGTCGCGCTCTGGTGATCCAGAACACGACGATCGCCTCCGGCAACGCCACCTTCGCGAAGATCTCGGCCAGCGGCGGTGACATCGGCATCCTGCTCGACAACACCGGCACCTCGGGTCACCTGACGGTCAGCGCGAGCGGTGCAGGCACCTGCACCAACGGCACCGAGGCCGCGGGCTGCGTCAGCGGCGAGATCACCGGGCAGACGGGCGCGGACAGCGCGTCCGCCACGCCGGGCGGGACCGGCATCGTGCTCAACAACACGATGGCCCCGAGCTTCTCGCGGATCTGGGTGCACGACACCTCCAACTACGGCATCCGTGGCACCAACGTCGCCGGGTTCTCGCTGGGCAACAGCGTGCTCAACGGCAACAACGGTGACTCCACGGTCGAGGACGACTCGACGGCGTTCTTCAACCAGCTGAGCGGCACGGTCACCATCAGCAGCACCTACATCGCCGGCGGCTGCACCAACAACCTGTGGGTGGACAACACCTCCGGCGGCGCGACGGTGAGCCTCACCAACAGCACCCTCGGCTCGTCGGCCGGCACCTGTGGAGGCGTGCAGCGGCCGAGCAACGACGCGGCGAACTTCGAGGCCGAGCCTGGCGCCGCCGGGCTCAGCCTGACGGTCGACAGCACGACCTTCCAGAGTGCCGCGGGCGACCTGCTCAGCTACATCGCGCAGGGGTCGGTCTCGGGCAGCCTCGCCGTCACGGGCAGCACCTTCAGCAACAGCCACCCGGCGATCGCGACCGGTGGCGGCGGACTGAGCATCAGCTCGGGTGTCACCACGACGATGAACTTCGACACCAACACCTTCCGCGACGCGGTCGGCTACGGGGTGCTGATCGTCAAGCTCGACGGCAGCTCGGCTCAGACCGGCACGTTCACCAACAACACCATCGGCGTGACGGGCGTGGGCAACTCCGGGTCCAAGGAGGGCTCGGGCCTGAAGCTGCAGAACGTCGGCCAGGGCACCGACACGTGGGTGGTCACCAACAACCAGGTCCGCGGCTACAACAACTACGGCATCGAGGTCGAGGCCGGTGGTGGCGCGGCGGCGAGGTCGGGCGCGATCAACACGACGATCACCGGGAACACGATCGCCGAGCCCGGCAACACGGCGGGCACGCTCGTGGTCGCGAAGAACGCGATCCACTACAACGTCGGCACCGTGCCCGGCGACACGTTCCAAGTCTGCGCCGGCATCACGAACAACAACATCTTCTCGGGCGGCAAGGACGCCGTGCCCGCCACGATCGGCGACATGGACTTCCGCTTCCGCCAGCGCCAGGCGACCACCATCAAGCTGCCCGGGTACGGCGGGCTCAACAACGACAACACCGCGGTGCAGAACTTCGTCATCGCCAACAACAGCGTCGGCGGGGTGCCGACGGGCGTGGTGTCCAACACGGTGCCCACCGGTGGCGGCTTCGTCGGCGGCGCGGCGTGCCCGACATCGTGACCACCAGGGACCCAGGAGAGGAGACCCGATGAGCTACGGAGACAACTTCTTGGCTGAGATCAAGCTGGTGTCGTTCAACTTCCCGCCGAAGGGTTGGGCGTTCTGCAACGGGCAGACCCTGCCGATCAACCAGAACCAGGCGCTGTTCGCGCTCCTCGGGACGACCTACGGCGGCAACGGGCAGACCACCTTCAACCTGCCCAACCTCCGCGGCCGGCTGCCGATGCACTTCGGCAACGGTCACACGCTGGGGGAGGCGGCCGGCAGCACCGCGGTGACCGTCAACATCCAGCAGCTGCCGACCCACACGCACGTCGTGCGGGCCTCGTCCGCGGCGACCGGCGGCACCGCCAGCCCGAACGGGAACTTCCTCGGCGGGGCCAACAACGCCTATCGCAACGGCTCACCCACCACGACGCTGAGTCCCTCGATGATCAGCAGCGTGGGCGGCAGCCAGCCGCACAACAACATGGCGCCCTACCTGGTGCTCAACTACATCATCGCCCTCCAGGGCATCTTCCCGAGCCAGAGCTGAGGGCGGTCAGAGATGTCGAATCCTTATGTCGGAGAGATCCGGATGTTCGCCGGCAACTTCCCGCCTGTCGGCTGGGCGTTCTGTGAGGGACAACCGATGCCCATCTCCGAGAACGACGTGCTGTTCCAGCTGATCGGCACCACCTACGGTGGCGACGGCGAGGAGACCTTCAACCTCCCCAACCTGTCCAGCCGGTTCCCGATGCACATGGGCACCGGGCCGGACGGGACGACGTACCAGATCGGCGAGATGGCGGGCACGGAGCAGGAGACGCTGACGACCCAGCAGATCCCCAACCACACCCACCCCTTCGGTGCGGTCGACGCCCAGCCGGGCAACCAGGTCGTGCCGACCAACAACGTGCCGGCGATGTCGCTCAACGTGGTGCCGTTCATCAACGACGCGCAGTCAGGGCTCTTCAACGCAGGGTCGGTCCAGCCGGCTGGCGGCAGCCAGCCGCACGAGAACATGCAGCCCTACCTGTGCATCAACTTCATCATCTCCCTGTACGGCATCTTCCCGAGCCAGACCTGAGGTAGGAGCGACATGGCTGACCAATTTCTGGCCGAAATCCGCGTCTTCCCGTTCAACTTCGCGCCCAGAGGCTGGGCGTTCTGCCACGGGCAGCTGCTGCCCATCTCGCAGAACACCGCGCTCTTCTCGCTCCTCGGCACGACCTACGGCGGTGACGGCAAGTCGACCTTCGCCCTCCCCGACCTGCAGGGCGTGGTGCCGATGCAGCAGGGCCAGGGCAGTGGCCTGTCCGAGCGCTGGCTCGGCGAGCAGGGCGGCGTGGAGTCGATCACGCTGCTCCAGAGCGAGATCCCCCAGCACACCCACTCGATGGGCGCGGACGTCCTCGACCTGGCCGACACCAGCACGCCCAACCCCGGCGCGGTCTACGCGCTGTCGGCCGGCGGGACGCTCTACCAGACCTCGGGCAACACCGACATGGCCTTCCAGACCCTCGCGCTCGCGGGCGGCAGTCTGCCGCACAACAACATGCAGCCCTACCTGACCCTCAACTACTGCATCGCGCTGCAGGGCATCTTCCCGCAGCGGCCGTGACCATGACGTCTGCTGTCGTGCCGGACCGGATCGCGCTGCGTGCCGCGACCGACGAGGACCATGCGTTCCTCGTCGGTCTCTACGCGACGACCCGCGACGACCTGGCGCTGCTGCCGCCCGACCAGCGCGACGCGCTGATGTCGATGCAGTACCGCGCCCAGGACCTGCAGTGCCGACAGGCGAACCCCGACGCGCGCTACGACGTGGTCGAGGTCGCCGGGCGCCCCATCGGCCGGCTCTACGTCGACGAGCGGACCGAGGACCTGCACATCATCGACATCAGCCTGCTCCCCGAGCGCAGGGGAGCAGGCATCGGCACGGAGCTCATCCGTGCCGTCCAGGACGAGGCCGCGGCCTCGGGTCGGGGCGTCAGCCTGCATGTCGCCCTGGGCAACCCGGCCGCGGCCCTCTACCTCCGCCTCGGCTTCCGGCCGGTCGAGGACCTCGGCGTCTACCGCCGGCTCGAGTGGAGCGCGACGTGACCGGCCGGGGTCTAGGCGAAGGCGGCCTCGTAGCGCGGGCCCTCGGCGTCCGGGCCGAGCGGCACCAGGAAGAGCGCGAGCTCTCCCAAGCCGTCGTGCTCGAGGAGCCACAGCCCCTGCAGGAGCTGGAGGTCGGCCGGGCCGCGGAAGAGCAGCGAGAACTGCTGCCGCTCCGCCCCGTCCGCGCTGGGCGCACCCGCCTCGCCGAGCAGCGTCGCCTCGGCCAGCACCAACGGGACGCGGGGCGTCTCCGCGGCGCTGTCGTCCTCGGGCGGCCGCGCGACGAACTGCTCACCCGTGCGATCGGCGAAGTCGTCGTACGTGAACCAACCGGTCTCAGCCACGGGCCGATGCTATCCAGGAGGACTCCATGACCCGCAGCACCGACGTCTCCCGCCGCAGCGTGATCGGGGTCGGCGCTGCCGGTCTCGCGGCATCGGCCGTGGGCATCGAGATCCCGCAGGCGACCGCTGCGCCGACCGCACCCAAGGTCGCCGCCGACCCGACGTTCACCGCGAACGCTGCTCTCTACACCCGGTCGCGCTACACGCCGCTGAAGCGCAAGGGCTTCAGCCTGGTGCGGGGCGGCAAGGGCACGCCGGTCGTGCTCAGGGAGGTCGCCGACATCGACGGCGCGGCGGCGGGGGCCGAGGATGCGTTCCGGCTGACCTTCACCTGCAAGGGCACGCCGCCCGAGCAGGCGACGTACTCGCTGCGCAGGTCCGGCTTCGCGCCCACCTCGGTCTTCGTCGTGCCCGACGCCGAGCGCGGCGGGGTCACGGCGATCATCAACTCCGCGCGCTGACTCGATAGCCTTCCGGGTGTGAGCACCCGCGCAGAGCAGTACGTCGCCGACGTGCTGGCGCGCGAGCAGGTCTCACCCCACCTCGTGCGGCTCACCCTCGGCGGCGCAGGTCTCACCGGGTTCCTCTCGACCGGCATCGCCGACGAGTGGGTCGGGCTGGTCGTGCCCGGCCAGTACCAGAGCCGCTACTACACGGTGCGCTCCTGGGACGGTGCCGAGCTGGTGCTCGACGTGGTCGTGCACGACGTCGGTCTGGTCACCGAGTGGGCCAAGGGTGACTGCGTGGGCGATCGAGTGACGCTCACCGAGCCGAAGGGCTCCTTCGCGATGCCCGCCGACGCCGCGTGGCTGCTGCTCGTCGGCGACATCACCGCGCTGCCCGCGATGGCGCGGATCGCCGCGACGCACGGCGGGTCCGTGCCGACGCGGATCTGGGCCGAGGTGCCCGACCAGCCCGAGCACCTCGCCGGCTACCTGCCGGAGGGCACGGACGTCGCGTGGCTCCCGCTCGCCGACGAGACCAGCCGCCTCGCGGAGGTGGTCGACGCGATCGACTGGCCCGAGGGCGACGGCTACTTCTGGATGGCGGGGGAGTCCGCCCAGATGCGGGCGATCCGCAAGCACCTCATGCGCGAGCGCAAGCTGCCCTCGACGGCCTACGACGTGATGGGCTACTGGCGCGCGGTCGCGGCCCGCCAGCCCCGCGCCGTCGACCCGGGCCCGATCTGGCGTGCCGGGAAGGCAGCCGGCAAGACCGACGAGCAGATCTGGGCCGACTACGACCGAGCCCGGGAACAGGTGGAGACATGAGTCGCGAGTTCGACCACGAGGCGGACGACTTCGACGACGAGACCGACGCCGACATCGACGACGACATCGACGAGGACTTCGCGGGGCTCCCCGCCCCCGCCCCGGCGGTCTTCGCCGACGCCGAGGGCTTCCGCAGCGGCTTCGCCTGCTTCGTCGGTCGCCCCAACGCGGGCAAGTCCACGCTGACGAACGCGATCGTGGGTCAGAAGATCGTCATCACCTCCGACAAGCCCCAGACCACGCGCACGGTCGTGCGCGGCATCGTCCACCGCGATGACGGCCAGCTGGTGCTCGTCGACACGCCCGGCCTCCACAAGCCGCGGACCCTGCTCGGGGAGCGGCTCAACGACCTGGTGCGATCGACCTGGGCCGAGGTCGACGTCGTCGCCGTCTGCTTCCCGAGCGACGAGAAGATCGGCCCGGGCGACCGCTACCTCGTCAACGAGCTCGCCAAGGTCCGCCGCACGACGAAGATCGCGGTCGCCACCAAGACCGACCTCGCCGAGCCCGACCGGATCGCCGAGCACCTGCTCGACATCGCCGAGCTCGGCCGGGAGACCGGCACCGACTGGGCCGAGATCGTGCCCGTGTCGTCCGTGGCGGGCGACCAGATCGACCTGCTCGCCGGGCTGCTCGTCGGCCTGATGCCCGAGGGCCCCGCGCTCTACCCCGACGGCGACCTCACCGACGCCCCCGAGGAGATCCTGGTCGCCGACCTGATCCGCGAGGCGGCGCTCGACGGCGTACGCGACGAGCTCCCGCACTCCATCGCCGTGGTCGTCGAGGAGATGGGCCTGCGCGAGGACCGTGACGAGGACCGGCCGCTCCTCGACATCTACGCCAACCTCTATGTCGAGCGCGACTCCCAGAAGGGCATCGTCATCGGCAGGAAGGGCGCCCGTCTGCGCGAGGTCGGCACCGTCGCCCGCAAGCAGATCGAGTCGCTGCTCGGCACGCCGGTCTACCTCGACCTCAAGGTGAAGGTCGCCAAGGACTGGCAGCGCGACCCGCGCCAGCTCAGGAAGCTGGGCTTCTAGCGTCGTTCAGTCGGGGGCCCAGCACAGGCCCCACGTCTGGCCCATGTCCCACTGCTCCTCGGTGGGGTACTCGTAGCCCCACCTGTAGGACAGCGGGTCGGCCGCGACGTCGAGACCGGCGTCCTCGCAGGGTGACTCGAGACGGTCGCGCAGCGCGGCGACACCGGGATAGGTCCTGCTGTCGACCGGCACGACCTGGATCGCGCGCCAGGAGTGCTCCGCGCCGCAGATGACGCGTTCGAAGTCGTCGGCGTCGGGAGCGTCCGTGCCGCACATGGCGTAGCGGTCGCGCAGCGCGGGCTTGGCGAGCGCTCCGGCGAGCGTGGAGTCGGGCTGCGCGAGCTGCCTGTCGGCGGCGACGACCACGACGTCGCAGCGGTACCAGTTCGCGCCCTTGTCGGACTGGGCCACGCTCGGGGTGAACCAGAGCGGGCGGAACATGCTGAGCCGCAGCGCCTCCTGGTCACCTCCGAGGAAGTCGAGCAACGCGGCCGGGCAGGCGGTCGACACCTGGTGCTGGACGCGGTCGGAGTCGACCGCGAGCAGGTGGCCGTCCACCACGGTGTCGAGCTCGCCCACGGCGTAGGTCTCCGAGGTGTGCGCGCGGCCGCACGCGGTCGGCGGCTCCGCGCTCGTCGGCGCCAGCACCTGCTGGTACGTCAGGCCGTAGCAGGCGCCCTTCGCGGGCGCTTTCGGCGGGGGCGCGGCGGTCGGCGGGGGAGTCGGCGCGACCGCCGTGGTCGTCGGGGTGGGCGCGGGCTCCTCCTCGGCGCTGCCGCCGCAACCAGCCAGGACGAACATCGCCGTCAGCACCACGGCACCCGACGTCGTACGACGTCTAGTCACGGGTCTTCGCCCAGCACACCGATCGTCGGTTGCCCGCCTCCCACTCGGCCTTGTGGAAGCTGGTGTAGGCGTACTCGAACTGGGCGGGGTAGTTGAGCCAGGCCTTGATCGAGGTGGCGCAGAACGCCCTGGTGCGGCTGACGACGACGTCGTCGCCCGGATACTTGTCGCCAGGCTCACCCAGCTTGATCGTGGTGGCCGCGCGCCAGTCGTGGCGTTGCGAGCACGGCACCTTCTCGCCCTGGCCGACCGTCGGTCCCGAGGCGCACTCGAGCCAGTGGTCGTCGGGGCGACCGAGCAGCATCCCCTTGGCGGTCGGCGGCAGCGGGCGGTAGTCGGTGCTCGCCGCGGTGCCGCCGATGACGTCGCAGCGGTACCAGCGCGCGCCGTCGCCCCACGCGTTCTCCGACGGCCGGAACCACACCCAGCTCACGATCGTGCGGAGCACCACGCTGTCGTCGGCCCCGATGAAGCTCGCGAACTTCTTGGAGCAGGTCTGGTAGGCGAACGCACCGACCTCCTCGTCGTCGTAGTCGACGTCGTCGAACTTCTCGGGGAGCTCGGCGGCTGCGAAGGTCTCCGCGGTGTGGCGCTGCTTGCAGTCGACCGTGCGCGTGGCGTTGGCGTGGGCCTCGGCGTCGGCCGGGGTCAGCACCCGGCAGGCGCCGACCTCGGGCACGTCGGTGGAGTCGACGAGGTCGGGGTCGACGTTGCCACCCTGGGGTTCCGAGGCGCACCCGCTCAAGGTGAGGGTCGCGAGGAGCGCGACGACGACAGCCGTCATCGTGGCGCGGGCGTGCGTCATCCCCGTCGTCCCCTCGGATCTAGTCGCTCAGCAGTGCCGCGATCGTAGCGCCCAGCTCGTAGGCCCCGGATCGCTCCTCCGCACCCACGTCGCCGAGCACCTCGAGCACGTCGTACCCCTGCTTCCAGCCGAGTGCCCCCACGATCGACCGCACCGCCCGGACCCCGCCGGTGAGGTCGTAGCGCCCGTGCATCCAGAGCCCGTAGGGCCGTCCCTTCGTCGCGCCCTCCGACTCGCCGGCCGCGCCGCTGGGGTCGAGCGCACCACCCACGGCGAGGAAGGTCGTGTCGAAGAAGTGCTTCAGTGCGCCACTCATGTAGCCGAAATTCACCGGCGAGCCGAGCAGGTAGCCGTCCGCCGCCAGCACGTCGTCGGCCGTGGCCTCCAGCGCAGGCCGTACGACGACCTCCACCCCCTGGATCGCGTCGTCCTGGGCTCCGGCGGTCGCCGCCTCGAGCAGCGCCTGCGTCGACCGGGTGGGGGAGTGGTGGACGATCAACAGGCGCGGCACCCTGCCAGGCTAGTCACGGCACGCTCTCGAAGGAGTCGCCGCGGTCACGCCGGCCCGTGTCGCGTCCCGGCCCGCCGTCCCCTCGGTCGTTGTGCCGGACGCCGTCGCGCAGGTCGAGGTGGTCCTTCCCCCGGCCGCCGCGGGCAACGTCCTCACCCGCTCCGCCGATGACGCTGTCCTCCCCGCCGCCGGCACAGATCACGTCGTCGCCGCCGCGGCCCCGGATCACGTCGTCGCCCGCCGACCCGACGATCACGTCGCGGTGCCGGGTGCCGACGATGGTCCCCGCGCCCTTCATCGTGGCGGTCAGTCCGTGGCACTGAGGCGGACCACCGATGGTCCAGAGGCTGTACCTCGCGTCCCGGCCTGCGGTCCGGAAGAACACGGTGCCCCCCGCCTCGACCGCGCCGTAGGCACGCACGTCCTCGTCGCCGGGGGCCGTGTCGTCGACCAGGACGGTGCCGGCACGGGTGCCGTCGGACGCCCAGATGTCGCTTCCGTGCACGCCGTCGTCAGCGGTGAAGAACAGCGTCCCGTCGGCCTCGGCCAGCTCCGTCGGGCCGATCCGGTGCGCGCGGGTCCCTCGCGGGTTGATGTCCCTGACCATCGTCGTTCCGGCGGCGGTGCCGTCGCTGCGCCAGAGCTCGCGGCCGTGCGTACCGTCGTCGGCGGCGAAGAACAGCGCCTTGTGGCTCACCGTGAGGTCGTAGGGAAAGCTCGTGTCCGCACCCGGCCGGATGTCGGCGACCATCACGGTGCCCTCGGCCGTCCCGTCGGACCTCCAGAGCTCGCGACCGTGGACCTCGTCGCTGGCGGTGAAGTACAACGCGTGGCCGATCGCCACCAGGTTCTGGGGCCCGCCGTTGTCGCCGTAGTAGTGGTAGCCGCCCGGATCGATGTCCTTGACCAGCACGGTGCCCTCGGTCGTGCCGTCGGACGTCCAGAGCTCTCGATCGTTGAACTCGTCCTGGGCGGTGAAGAACAGGCGGTCACCGGCGGCGACGAACTGCCGCGGATCATCCGCATTCGTGCCGTCGACGGGGAGGCGCGAGACGAGGACCGTGCCCGCCGTGGTTCCGTCCGACGTCCACAGTGCCTCGCCCTCGCCGTCCTCGTCGAGCGACTTGAAGAAGAGGGTGTCGGTGACGACCGTCAGGTGGCGAGGCTCCCCGCTGCCAGGGCCGGGGTAGAGATCCTTCACCAGGGCCGTCCCGTCATCGGTGCCGTCGGACCGCCACAGCTCGCTGCCGTGGACGTCGTCGGCCGCGGAGAAGAAGACTGCGCCGTCCATGGCGGTCAGCTCGTTCCGCTCGCCGCTGGCAGGGCCGAGGTCGACGTGACTGACCACCGTCGTGCCCGCGGTCGTGCCGTCCGAGCGCCACAGCTCGGTGCGACCCTCCGGGTCGACGCTGGTGAAGAGCAGCATCCCGTCGAGCGCGGTGAGGTTGGCGATGGCGTCGGCTCCGTCCGGACCCGCGGACCAGCTCTTGACCATCACCGTGCCCGCAGTGGTCCCGTCGCTCTTCCACAGCTCGGGCCGCGACGGGTTGGTGAAGAACAGGTCGTCGCCGACAGCGGCTGTCCGGAGTGCGCCCACACTCGCAATCCTGTGCACGGTGTAGGGGCCCGGAGCGTTCGCCGCGGCCGTGCCGGCGAGGGCGAGGAGAGCGGCGGTGGTCGCGCCGACGGCCGGCGCGATGGCGCGGCGTTGCGTCCGACTCACCCGGCCGACGCTAGGACAGGTGAAGGCTGCTGTCCCGGAAACCAATGGTCCTCGGGGCTGTTAGACTCAGATTCATCATGATGCGCGCCCTGCGTCTTAGCGGCCGCAGCGAGGTCTGAACCAGCCGGACCCCCTCGCTGCGGAGTGAGTCGCGCGCCCGGCCCTTTCGATCATCAGCCGAGGAAGTCATGACCACCATCCCGAAGCAGCAGCCGAGCGGCATGCCGTTCGAGCGCTACACCGCTTTCCAGCCCGTCACGGTGCCGGACCGCACCTGGCCGGACCAGAACATCACGCACGCGCCGCGGTGGCTCTCCACCGACCTGCGCGACGGCAACCAGGCGCTCATCGACCCGATGAGCCCGTCGCGCAAGATGAAGATGTTCGAGCTCCTCGTCGCCATGGGCTACAAGGAGATCGAGATCGGCTTCCCGGCGGCGAGCCAGACCGACTTCGACTTCGTGCGGCAGCTGGTCGAGGGCGACAAGATCCCCGACGACGTACGCGTCTCGGTGCTGACCCAGGCCCGCGAGGACCTGATCGCGCGCACCGTGGAGTCGCTGGTCGGCGCCGACAAGGCGACCGTCCACCTCTACAACGCGACCGCACCGCTCTTCCAGCGCGTCGTCTTCAACGTCACCGAGGCGGAGTGCATCGCGATCGCGACGCGCGGCACCGAGTGGGTGATGAAGTACGCCGAGAGCCTCCTGGCCGGCACCGACTTCGGCTACCAGTACAGCCCCGAGATCTTCACGCAGACGCCGACCGACTTCGCGATCGAGGTGTGCGAGCGGGTCTCCGACGTGTGGCAGCCCGAGCCGGGCCGCGAGATCATCCTCAACCTGCCGGCCACCGTCGAGATGTCGACGCCGAACACCTACGCCGACCAGATCGAGTACTTCGGCCGCCACCTGACCCGGCGCGACGTCAGCACCATCAGCCTGCACCCCCACAACGACCGGGGTACGGCGGTCGCGGCCACCGAGCTGGCGCTGATGGCCGGTGCCGACCGGGTCGAGGGCTGCCTGTTCGGCCACGGCGAGCGCACCGGCAACGTCGACCTCGTCACGCTGGCCATGAACCTCTTCAGCCAGGGCATCGACCCGCAGGTGGACCTCTCCGACATCGACGAGATCCGTCGGACGGTCGAGTACTGCACCCAGCTGCCGGTCCACCCGCGCCACCCCTACGCGGGCGACCTGGTCTACACCGCCTTCTCCGGCTCCCACCAGGACGCCATCAAGAAGGGGCTCGAGGACCTCGACAAGCGCGCTGCCGAACAGGGCATCTCCGTGCGCGACATCGCCTGGGAGGCGCCGTATCTGCCGATCGACCCCAAGGACGTCGGCCGCACCTACGAGGCGGTCATCCGGGTCAACAGCCAGTCCGGCAAGGGCGGCGTGGCCTACGTGCTGAAGGCCGAGCACAGCCTCGACCTGCCGCGGCGGGCGCAGATCGAGTTCAGCCGGGTCATCCAGCAGCACACCGACACCTCGGGCGGCGAGGTCACGCCGGAGCAGATCTGGTCGATCTTCAGGACCGAGTACCTCGAGCGCGAGGCGCCGTACTCCCTGGTCAGCTTCTCCTCGACCACCGACGAGGAGGGTGACGACCGCCAGGTCGTGCACCTCGGCGTGCGCGGTGAGGAGCAGACGTTCACCGGCATGGGCAACGGCCCGGTCGCGGCGTTCGTCGACGGCATGCGGCAGGCGGGCGCGGACATCCGGGTGCTCGACTACGCCGAGCACGCGCTGTCGTCGGGCGGTGACGCACTCGCGGCGGCGTACGTCGAGTGCGAGATCGCCGGGGAGATCGTCTGGGGCATCGGCATCCACCACAACATCGTCACGGCCTCGCTCCGTGCGGTGGTGTGCGCGGCGAACCGGGCTCAGGCGATCACCATCCCGCAAGTCGGCTGACCTGGATGCGAGGATGACCGCGTGAGCGAACGCATCCTGGCCTCCGAGCGGATCGGGCAGTTCTTCGTCGAGACCGACGGGGGGCGCGACCGCCTGGAGTACACCGAGTACGGCACCGGCGACGCATGGGTCGTGCTCCTCCCGGGTCTGCTGATCCCGCGGCGGATGCACGACCACCTCGCGCGCACGCTGGCGTCGGCGGGCGCTCACGTGGTCACCCTCGACTTCCTCGGTCACGGCCGCTCCGACCAGCCCGACGACCCGCTGGCCTACTCGGTGACGGCGTTCGCCGAGCAGGTCGTGGCGCTGCTCGACCACCTCGGCGCGTGCCAGGCGATCATCGGCGGCACGTCGCTGGGCGCCAACGTGTCGCTCGAGGTGGCCGCGATCGCGCCCGACCGGGTGCGCGGTCTTCTGGTGGAGATGCCGGTGCTCGACAACGCGCTCGAGGTGGCGATCGTGTCGTTCGCGCCGCTGCTGCTGACCGCGCGGGTGCTGCCGTTCGCCGTGTCGGGCCTGCGTTTCGTCACGAGCCGGGTGCCGCGCGGGATCGTGCCGTGGTGGGTGGGGATCGGCCTCGACACGGTCGAGCACCGGCCCGGCCCCTTGGCGGCGTACGTCCACGGACTGTTCTTCGGTCGCGTCGCGCCTCCGTCCGTGGAGCGGCGGCGGATCCAGGCTCCGGCCCTCGTCATCGGGCACCCGCGCGACCCGCTGCACCCGGCCTCCGACGCGGAGATGCTGGCCAAGGAGCTCCCGGACGCCAGCTTCGAGCGGGCCACGTCGATCCTCGAGTGGCGCCGCACGCCCGAGCGGCTCGACCTGGTGGCGACGAAGTTCGTGCTCGACTGCTGGCGCCCGGCGCGGCGCACCCGGCGCGCCGCGAACTGAGTGTCGGTGGCACCGCGCAGAATGGCGAGGTGCTGTACCGCGACGAGGCGATCGTCCTCCGCACCCGCAAGCTGGGTGAGGCCGACCGCATCATCACCCTGCTGACCCGTCAGCACGGGTTGGTGCGCGCGGTCGGCAAGGGCGTGCGCCGCACGACGTCTCGCTTCGGCTCGCGGCTCGAGCCCTTCACGCACGTCGACCTGCAGCTCGCGGTCGGGCGCAACCTCGACACCATCACGCAGGCCGAGACCAAGGGCGCGTACGGCGCCGCAATCGGTGCCGACTACGAGCGCTACACCGCGGGCACGGCGATGCTCGAGACCGCCGAGCGGCTGGTGGTCGAGGAGCGCGAGCCCGCCGTGCAGCAGTTCGTGCTGCTGCTCGGTGCGCTGCACGCGATGGCGTCCGGCGACCGGCGCCCGGTCCACGTGCTCGACTCCTACCTGCTGCGCTCGCTCGCGGTCGCCGGCTACGCCCCCGCGTGCGTCGACTGCGCGCACTGCGGGCGCGCCCCGTCGCCGGGTGCCGACGGCACGCTCGGCGCGCACCGGTGGTTCAATCCCGCGATGGGCGGCGTGCTCTGCGCCACCTGCCGGATCCCCGGCTCCGCCTCGCCCGCGCCCGAGACCCTTCGCCTGCTGGGCGGCCTCCTCGCCGGCGACTGGCCCGTCGTCGAGGCCGCCGACCTCCGTCATGTCCGGGAGGGGAGCGGGCTGGTCGCCGCCTTCGTCCAGTGGCAGATCGAGCGCGGGCTGCGGTCGCTGGCCTACGTCGAGCGGTAGCCCGTCGTACCTGACGTAGATGTCGTGAATTCGCGAACTCGCGACATCTAGGTCAGGTACGACGCTGACCCACCCGCCGCCGTACCCTTCACCCGTGCGCCGCTCCCGCAGATCCACCACGAGTACGACGACCGGCCGGCGTCGTGAGCCCCGGAAGCCCGACCCGCACCCCTCGGGGGCGCGGCCGCCGGCGGTACCGGCCGAGCTGGTGCCGCACCACGTCGCGATCGTGATGGACGGCAACGGGCGGTGGGCCAAGGAGCGGGGGCTGCCGCGGACGAAGGGGCACGAGGAGGGGGAGTCGAGCCTGTTCGACGTGGTCGAGGGGGCGATCGAGATCGGCGTGAAGGCGATCAGCGCCTATGCGTTCTCGACCGAGAACTGGTCGCGCAGCCCGGACGAGGTCAAGTTCCTCATGGGCTTCAACCGCGACGTGATCCGCCGTCGCCGTGACGAGATGCACGAGCTGGGCGTCCGCGTGCGCTGGGCCGGACGAGCGCCCAGGCTCTGGAAGTCGGTCATCACCGAGCTCCAGGTCGCCGAGGAGATGACGAGGCACAACGACGTCCTGACGCTCACGATGTGCGTCAACTACGGCGGGCGCTCGGAGCTGGGCGACGCGGCGCGGGCGCTCGCGCAGGACGTCGCCGCCGGCAAGGTCAACCCGGCCAAGGTCGATGACCGCACGCTGGCGCGCTACCTCTACGTGCCGGAGCTTCCCGACGCCGACCTGATCTGGCGCACGTCGGGCGAGGAGCGCCTCTCGAACTTCATGCTCTACCAGGCCGCCTACTCCGAGCTCGTCTTCTCCGACGTGCTGTGGCCCGACGTCGACCGTCGGCACCTCTGGGCGGCCATCGAGACCTACGCCCGCCGCGACCGGAGGTACGGCGGCGCCGACCCGGCCTGAGCGCCCCGCTCCGCGGATCTCCTGCCGCAGACCGTGGGTCGGCCCTACGCTTCGGGGTCATGACCTCCCCCCGCATGGTCGCCCTGGCCGTCACGCTCACCGCGGCCTTCGCGCTCGCCGCCTGCGGCGGCAAGGGTGAGGACAGCGCGAGCGACGTCGAGACCGTCGTAGTGACCGAGACGTCGGGCGCCGGCGACTCCGGCTCCCCGACCGACGCCACGTCGACCGACACCGCGGTGC
The DNA here is from genome assembly GCF_041321175.1 of Nocardioides candidus. NCBI lineage: Bacteria > Bacillati > Actinomycetota > Actinomycetes > Propionibacteriales > Nocardioidaceae > Nocardioides > Nocardioides candidus. The sequence goes on from NZ_JBGGWC010000001.1 coordinate 1,952,062, forward strand.
CGAGCACGTCGCCCACGGCCCCGATGCAGTCGATGACGATCGAGCCCACCGGCAAGATCGACGAGGCCGAGCTCGCTGCCGACATCCAGGCCGCCCAGGACGTCACCAACGCCTTCTGGAAGCGGCACTGGAAGGACTACTTCACCGGCCGCTACACCAAGCCGAACGTGTACGGCCTGTACGACGGGTACGACGAGGCGGGCTCGCCGGTCTGCTTCGGCGAGCCGCTCCCACCCGGCAACGCGTTCTACTGCCCCGACGGGGACTACGTCGCCTGGGACAAGACCCTGCTCGAGCTCGGTTACGAGATCGGCGACTCCTGGCCCTACCTGATCATCGCCCACGAGTGGGGCCACGCGATCCAGGCAGATCTCGACGTGAGCCTGCAGTCGGAGCAGTACGAGCTGCAGGCCGACTGCCTCGCCGCAGCCGCGCTCTACGGTGCCAGCGCGGACCACATCCTGAAGTTCCAGCCCGGCGACGAGAAGGAGATCGTCGACGGGCTCAACTACATCGCCGACGAGGTGCCGTGGGGCATGTCGGGCGACCACGGGGACTCGTTCCAGCGGATCGAGTCGTTCGACACCGGCCGCACCGGGGGAGTGCCGGCCTGTCTCCCCGGCATGACCGGCTGACGGCCTCCCCGAGGCTCAGACGTCCTCGCACTCGACGGCCGCGGCGGCCGGGACCGGGTGGACGTGGTCGTCGTGGTGCACGTGGTCTGCGTGGTGCTTGATGCCGTGCTCGGCGTCGAGGATCTGGTGCTGCTGGTGGAGCTTGCGGTTGAAGTACCGCGTGATGAAGGGCCAGATCAGTCCGAGGAACAAGACGTCGACGACGAGCATGAGGGTGACCTCGACGGCCAGGTGCGCGGGGTCGGTGAGGATCTCGGTGTAGTGATGAAAGAACTCGTCCACGTCTCAACTGTAAACGAGAATCGTTCTCAAAAGCAAGGTGCACCGGCGTAAGTCGTCGCTAAGCCGTCGGTAAGCCGACGCACCCACGCTCGCCTCATCACCCGGCACCGGGCCGGGTCGACCGAGGAGACCCTCATGAACGTGCTCATCCGGATCGTCGCCGCCCTCACCTTCCTGCTCGCCCTGACCTTCGCCCACCCGCCGACCGCCGACGCGGCCCAGGTGTACTCGCCAGCCGGACGGCCCGGTCCGGTCAACCTCAACGGCCCGATGGTCACCGGCTACGACTTCCAGACCCGGCTCGCCGACGGCCGCTACCTCACCACCAAGAGCTGGGAGGCGAGCGGCTTCAGCGTCGGCAAGAGCCCGGCCTACAACGGCTCGCAGGACATCGTGGCCGTCTACGCCCTCCAGCGGTTCGTGGACGGCCGCTGGACGACCTGGGTGCAGCGGCAGTACAGCGGCCGGACCTCGGGCGGCGCGATCACCTTCCCGCGGTGGGTCTACTCGCCGCCCACCCTCCAGGACCGGCGCTACGGCTACCGGGTGGTCTACGTCCTGGGATGGTTCGTCGCCGGCACCAACCAGCACCTGGGGTCGGAGTCGATCATCCCCAGCACCACGGCGGACAACCGGTGCCAGATGCGGTTCGGGACGCGGTGCGACGCCTACTGGGACGGCATCGTGTTCTGAACGCAGCCGACCTGCGATAGTCACCGCGTGCTCGTGGTCAACCGCTTCCGCCTCGACGGTGCGCCCGAGGAGGCCTTCCGGGTGGGCCTCCTCGCCGCGCACCAGGCCCTCGCCGCGTGCACCGGCTACGTCGCCGGTGAGATCGGTCGCAACCTCGACGAGCCCGACCTCTGGGTGCTCACCACCCGGTGGGAGAGCATCGGCGCCTATCGGCGGGCCCTTTCGTCGTACGACGTCAAGCTGACCGCCGTGCCCGTGCTGAGCCGCGCGCTGGACGAGCCCAGCGCCTACGAGGTGGTCGAGCCGAACTCGGTGATCAACGTCCACGGGGCCCGCGTAACCTAGGGCCCTCCAAGACTCCCCGGCAGCCGGCCGGGGATCTCGAGGCGGTCGCTCGCGGCTCCTCGACCATGAACTGAAAAGGTGCCGATGTGGCGAAGCCGCCCCCGTCCGCCGTCGACAACGTCGTGTCCCTCGCCAAGAGGCGGGGCTTCGTCTACCCGTGCGGTGAGATCTACGGTGGCACCCGTTCCGCCTGGGACTACGGTCCGCTCGGCGTCGAGCTGAAGGACAACATCAAGCGCCAGTGGTGGAAGTCGATGGTGCAGGTGCGCGACGACGTCGTGGGCCTCGACTCCTCGGTGATCCTGCCGCGCCAGACCTGGGAGGCCAGCGGCCACGTCGCGACCTTCAGCGACCCGCTGACCGAGTGCCAGTCGTGCCACAAGCGGTTCCGGGCCGACCACCTCCAGGAGGAGTACGCCGAGAAGAAGGGGATCGAGGATCCCGACTCGGTCGACATCGCGACCCTCGCCTGCCCCAACTGCGGCACCCGCGGCGCCTGGACCGAGCCGCGCCAGTTCTCCGGCCTGCTCAAGACGTACCTCGGCGTGATCGAGGACGAGTCCGGCCTGCACTACCTGCGGCCAGAGACGGCGCAGGGCATCTTCCTCAACTTCGCCAACGTGCTGACCTCCAGCCGGATGAAGCCGCCGTTCGGCATCGCCCAGGTCGGCAAGAGCTTCCGCAACGAGATCACGCCGGGCAACTTCATCTTCCGCACCCGCGAGTTCGAGCAGATGGAGATGGAGTTCTTCGTCAAGCCGGGCGAGGACGAGGAGTGGCACCAGTACTGGATCGACACCCGGACGTCCTGGTACACCGACCTCGGCGTCGACCCCGACAACCTGCGCCACTACGAGCACCCGAAGGAGAAGCTCTCCCACTACTCCAAGCGCACCGTCGACATCGAGTACCGCTTCAGGTTCGCGGGCTCGGAGTGGGGCGAGCTCGAGGGCATCGCCAACCGCACCGACTTCGACCTCTCGACGCACGCCGCGGCGTCGGGCCAGGACCTCAGCTACTTCGACCAGGCGGCCGGCGAGCGCTACGTGCCCTACGTCATCGAGCCCGCGGCCGGTCTGTCGCGCAGCCTGATGACCTTCCTCGTCGACGCCTACTTCGAGGACGAGGCACCCAACACCAAGGGCGGCGTGGACAAGCGCACCGTGCTGCGCCTCGACCCGCGCCTCGCGCCGATCAAGGTGGCGGTGCTCCCGCTCTCGCGCAACGCCGACCTCACCCCCAAGGCCAAGGACGTCGCGTCGGAGCTGCGCCGCTCCTGGAACATCGACTTCGACGACTCCGGCGCGATCGGCCGTCGCTACCGCCGCCAGGACGAGATCGGCACGCCGTACTGCGTCACCGTCGACTTCGAGACGCTCGAGGACCAGGCGGTCACGGTGCGCGAGCGCGACTCGATGGCGCAGGAGCGCGTGGGGCTGGACCGGCTGACGGCGTACTTCGCCGAGCGCCTGGTCGGCTGCTGAGCGGTTCCGAGGCCCGCTGCGCTCGCACCTCGACCATCGACTCCTGCCACAATGACCTCGTGACGGTCTCTTCACTGGTGAGGCGCAGCGGCGCCGCGGTCCTCGGTGGTGCGCTCGCCGTCGCGCTGATGGCCGGCTGTGGCGACTCGGGCGACTCGGGCAGCAACTCCGACGAGTCGCCGACCCCCACGACGACGTCCAGCGGGTCGGCCGACGCGACGGAGACCGCAGCGACGTCGTACCTCCCGGTCCCGGCAGGGGTGACCCTGACGCCCGCCGGCACCGACCTCCGCCTCGGTCAGGGCGCCACGGTGGCGTGGCGGCCGCGGCAGGATCGCGTCGTCGCGCTCGACCTGACCGTCGACCGGATCGACAAGACCTCCTTCGACGAGTCCTTCCAGGGCTGGGTGGTGACCAAGGAGATGAAGGGGCAGACGCCGTACTTCGTCCGGGTGAGGGCCACCAACGAGAGCGACGGCGACGCCGGCGGGCTGCTCGTGCCGCTCTACGCCCAGGTCGACGACACGAGCATGTACGAGCCGCTCGCCTTCCAGAAGCAGGAGTTCACGCCGTGCCCGGGCGGGGTGCTGCCCGAGAAGCTGGAGCCGGGCAAGTCGGCCGACCTCTGCTTCGTCTACCTCCTCCCGGCCGGCACCGAGCTGCAGTCCGCGGCCTTCGACCTGGTCGGTGAGCTCGCACCGATCACGTGGACCGGCGAGATCACCTCGATCGAGAAGCCGAAGAAGGACAAGGGCGGCAAGAAGAAGGACGAGAAGGGCGACCAGCCCGGCTGATTTCGGCCGGAGGGTCCGTCGTCGGACAATGGAGGGGTGACCACCTCCGCCGTCAAGGAAGCCCCGCACCCGGGCCTGCAGCTCGGGTCGCTGCGCGTCCCGACCCCGGTCGTCCTGGCGCCGATGGCGGGCATCACGAACGCGGCCTACCGTCGGCTCTGCGCCGAGTACGGCGCCGGCCTCTACGTCTGCGAGATGATCACCAGCCGCGGGCTCGTCGAGGGCGACGCCACGACGCGGCGGATGCTCACCTTCGACGACGCCGAGAAGGTCCGGTCGGTCCAGCTCTACGGCACCGACCCGACCTACGTCGGCAAGGCGGCCGAGATCCTCTGTGCCGAGTACGGCGTCGCGCACATCGACCTCAACTTCGGCTGCCCGGTCCCGAAGGTCACCCGCAAGGGTGGGGGCGGTGCGCTGCCGTGGAAGCGCGGCCTGCTCGCGCGGATCCTCCAGGAGGCGGTGGCCGCCGCGACGCCGTACGACGTCCCGGTGACCATGAAGACCCGTAAGGGCATCGATGACGACCACCTCACCTACCTCGACGCGGGGCGCATCGCCGAGGACTCCGGCGTCGCCGCGATCGCGCTGCACGGCCGGACGGTCGCGCAGGCCTACTCCGGCGCGGCCGACTGGGAGGCGATCGGCGCGCTCGTCGACCACGTGGGCATCCCGGTGCTCGGCAACGGCGACATCTGGGAGGCCGCGGACGCCGTACGGATGGTCGAGGAGACGGGTGCCGCAGGCGTCGTCGTCGGCCGCGGCTGCCTGGGTCGGCCCTGGATCTTCCGCGACCTCGCCGCAGCCTTCGCCGGCGACGAGGTGACGACGCTCCCGGACCTCGGCCAGGTGGCCGCGATGATGCGGCGCCACGCGGAGCTGCTGGTCGAGCACATGGGGGAGGAGCGGGGCTGCAAGGAGTTCCGCAAGCACGTCACCTGGTACCTCAAGGGCTTCGGTGCCGGAGGGCAGCGTCGCCGCGACCTCGGCCTGGTCAGCACCCTCGCCGACCTCGACGCGCTCCTCGCCGAGCTCGACCCGAGCGAGCCGTTCCCGGTGTCCGAGCTCGGTGCTCCGCGGGGGCGGCAGGGGTCACCCCGCAACCGTGTGGTGCTCCCCGAGGGCTGGCTCGACGACGCCGACGGCAGCGACTGCCGGCTCCAGGAAGCAGTCGACGAGACCACCGGCGGGTGACCCGGAACACGGTAAAGAAACGCCGTGGAAATTCGGCAGGTCAAATGTCCTGTGCTTTAGTCGATCTTCGTGCCCGGCGTCGCTACCGTGACCCGGGCACCTGCCAGGTCCTAGCAGGACAAGCGAAAGCAAAGGAATCAGCGCGTGGCAACACACAGCCACAAGCGGGAAACCGCACGACGTAAGCCTCGGGCGGCGATGATCGCCGCCCCCCTCGCAGTGCTCGCGACCGGTGCCGCCGTGGCGGCCGGTGTCGGCGGCTCGACCGCCTCCTCCGACGAGCCGTCCGTCGCCGACGCGGGGTTCTCTGCCTCTGCCGACAGCGGCCACCACCGACTTCCCGCCGTTTCCCGTGACTTCTCCGGCGAGCGCGGCACCCCCGAGGCCAAGGACCTCAGCGAGCTCGAGGCGATGCTCAGCCCGAAGGCCGTCGCCACGGCGATCAGGGCCGCGGACAAGAAGCTCTGGTCCACCGCGGAGCTGAACCTGTGGAGCGCTCCGGTCGACCCCGCCAAGAAGCTCGGCGAGCTGAAGGCGGGCAAGCGGGTCCTGGTGACCGGACGCAAGCTCGAGGGTCGCGAGGAGATCGTGGTCGCCGGGCAGGCGCGCTGGGTGACCGTCGGCTACCTCAGCCCCGACAAGCCCGTCGGCGCGGGTGCCGGCCTCTCCATGGAGCCGTGCCCCGACACGTCGGTCGAGAACGGCCTGACCTCCGGCGCGGTCTACGTCTACCGCTCCGTGTGCCACGCCTTCCCCCAGGTCACCTCCTACGGCGGCTGGGACGCCCACGGCGAGCACGCCTCGGGCAAGGCGCTCGACATCATGACCAGCGACGTCACGCTCGGCACCGCGATCGCGGAGTTCCTCAAGGCCCACGCATCCGAGCTCGGCCTCTACGACGTGATCTGGCGCCAGCACATCTGGACGCCCGAGCGGGCCTCCGAGGGCTGGCGGGCGATGCCCGACCGCGGCTCCTCGACCGCGAACCACTACGACCACGTGCACGTCTCGGTCAACTGACCGACGCGACGGCCGACCCTGGCCGGCCCCTAGCGGCACAGCCGGTGGTGCCAACCCTCCGCGGACGCATCCGTCAGCGACGCGACCTGGTCGATGACCACCCGCAACCTCGCGGCGTCGTCGGCCGCGGCGTGCCAGTCGGGTAGGAACGTCTCGTCGAGCCCGTCGGGCGCCCTGGCGAGCAGGGTCGTGACGAGCTCGGCGAGCAGCTCGCGCTGCCGCGCCTGCAGGGCGACCCGCTCGTCGGCCTGCATCACGTAGTGGGCGGCGATGCCCTTGAGCACGGTGATCTCGGCCGACGTCTCCTCGGGGATGACGAGGTCGGCGCGGTAGCGGACGAAGGGGCCGTCGCTCGCGGCGAAGGTGGCCTGCTGGACGGCACCGCAGAAGCGCCCGATGAGGTCGCTGGTGAGGTTCTTCAACGCGGCCAGGCTGCCGCGGGTGCCGTCGTGGGCCGCTGTGGGCCAGCTGCCGATCCGCTGCAGCCGGGCGAGCACCTCGTCGAGCGCGTCGTCGTCGAGGTCGGGGGCGTACCACGCGCGCACCGTCTCCCACACTCCCGCGCGGTCCAGCCGGGTGAGGTCGACGGTCCCCGCGACCGTGCCGTCCTCGACGTCGTGCACCGAGTAGGCGACGTCGTCGGCGAGGTCCATCACCTGCGCCTCCACGCAGCGCCGGAGCCCGGCAGGGGCCCCGCGGCGCAGCCAGTCGAAGGCCGGCCGGTCGTCGTCGTACACGCCGAACTTGGAGCCCTCGCGAGTCATCCCGTCGGCGTGCACGCCTCCGGTGCGCGGCGCGTCGGCGAGCGGCCAGGGGTACTTCGTGCAGGCGTCGAGCGTGGCGCGGGTCAGGTTGAGCCCGGCGCCGGGCGTCTTGGCCTCGAGCCGGGTCAGCAGCCGCAGCGTCTGGGCGTTGCCCTCGAAGCCGCCGCAGTCGGCCGCGAGCAGGTGGAGCGCGCGCTCGCCGTTGTGACCGTACGGCGGATGTCCGAGGTCGTGCGCGAGCGCAGCCGTCTCGGCGATGTCCGGGTGGGTGCCGAGCGCGCGGGACAGGTCACGGGCGATCTGGGCCACCTCGAGGCTGTGCGTCAACCGGTTGCGGACGAAGTCGTCGCTCTGCGGGCCGACCACCTGGGTCTTGGCGGCGAGACGGCGGAACGAGGCGGCGTGCACCACGCGGGCGCGGTCGCGCTCGAACGGCCTCCGCTCGGGAGCGTCGACCCGCTTCGGCGGCTCCGGGACGATCCGCTCGCGGTCGGCCTCGTCGTAGCGCCCCTCGACCTCCTCCACCGGCCGGACACTACCGGCCGGTGGAGGAGTGGGGGCTCAGCCGGTGACCGGCAGGTCGGTCACGACCGGCGTCGGGGAGGGCGGGTTGCCCGGGTGGTGGGGGTGGTGGGGATGGTGCGGCCGGTGGTCGTGGGTGACCCGGCCGCAGGTGGCCGAGGCGATCACGATGTCCTCCTGGCCGAACAGGTCGAGCACCAGCGCGTCGACCGTGAAGGTGCCGTCGGGGTTGACGGTCTGGCGGTTGACGGTCAACGACACGACCCCGGGGATCGCCGTCGTGGCGTTCGCCTGCTCGGTGTCGATGTCGACGGGCAGGCCCAGCGCGGTGAGGTCCGCGATCGTGGTCGTGCCCGTGCGGCCGTTGCAGGTGGCCTGGACGGCACCGGCGCCGACGAGGCCGACGTCTCCGGACAGCAGGTCGCACAGTCCGGTGAGGTCGTCGGGCAGCAGGTTGCTGAGGTCGAGCGCGGTGATCGCGCTCAGGTCGATCGGCGAGGATCCGCCGACCTGGTTGAGCAGGTCCTCCAGGGCCCCCTCGAGGATGTCGCCGGTCACCGGGTCGGTGGCCTGGTCGAGCGGGACCTGGCCGAGGGCGTCGCACACCGGCGCCAGCTGGCCGGAGAGGTCGTCGGGCAGCATGGCGAGGATGCCGTTGCCGACGGCGAGGTCGGCGACCGTCGACGTGGCGTGCCCGTTCTGGGCGCTGACCTGCAGCAGCCCGCCGGTCAGCAACGGGTTGTCGGGGATGGCGGCGGCGGAGTCGCTGACCTGGCTGCCGTCGCCGGAGACGACGGACGGGGTCGCGTCGAACGGGAGGACGCCCGAGGCGGCGATCCCGTAGGCGGACGACGGGGTGCCGGCGGCCGTGCTCGTGCTCGATCCCCCGACCAGAGCGACCGAGGCCGCGGCTGCGGTGAGCAGCGCGGCGCCGGCCACTGCGGTGACGTGGCGTTTCATGTGGATCCCTTCGTAGGCGGTACGTCTGTTCCGGTGTGACCGGGGGGCTTGTGGGGGTGCTCAGCCGTTGTCGATGAGCACGGGCGTGCCGAGCGGGAGCGTCCGGATCACGGCCAGGGCGTCGGCCGGCACGCGCACGCAGCCGTGGCTCACGGCCCGGCCGAACACCGACGGGTCGGTCCAGCCGTGGATCGCCACGGTGCCGGGACCGCCGCCGTAGGTGTCGAGGGTCTGGCTGTGCGTGCCGAGCGGGATGATCACCGGGGAGTAGGACTGGTCGGGATCGGTCAGCTGGCCGAGCAGGAACGTCCGGCCGGTCGGGGTGGGTGTCGCGGCCGCCCCCACGGCGACGGGCCAGGTGCCGGCGGGCGCGCCGTCGTCGGAGAGCTCGAGCGACCGGCTGCCGAGGTGGACCCGGACGAGGTAGGGCGACCGCGCCCGCACCAGCCCGCTGGTCTGCAGCCACCCGGTCGAGCCGTTGGGCCGCGACGGCAGGAGGACCCGGACCCAGCCGTCGCGGCGTGCGACGACCGGCACCCAGGTGTCGCCGAGCTGGTCGGGCGTCAGCTTCGCGAAGGCGGTGCCGGACGGGGCGTCCCAGAGGGCGACGGTGTGCCGCGGGTGCACGATCAAGCCCGTCGGCACGCTGCGGCGTGCCTCGTCGAGCGGCGCGTGCCGGAGGTGCGCCTGCGTCGTCGCGGCCGCGAGCAGGTGCAGGTCCGGAGGCTGTACGACGGCCGCCGGGTCGTCTCTCCCGTCGTCGCCGGCAGCGGAGCGGAGCCACCAGGTCAGCACGGCGCAGGCGAGGACGGCGACGACCAGCGGCACCGCCCACGAGCGGCGTTCCGGCGCATCCGACGTAGCCACGACGCGATCTCCCCCCAGAGATACGGCACGGTGCCTGCCCGAGCGGCAAACCCCCCAGCGTGCCGACCGGATCAACGAGGGCACCTCCGTGAGGTCACGGAGCCGCGAACCTAGGCTCCTGCCATGGCCGGACCGCGCACCGACTCGCCGCTCGTGTGGCTCCCGTTCGATCCCGAGCTGCTCGGCGACCCACCGCCGACGCTCCGCTACGAGGTGGTCGACCCCACGCGGGACGTCCCCGACTCCGTCGGAGAGGTCGCCGTCTACGTGCCGCCCTACCGGGTCGGGCCCGAGGTGGCCGGCGTGATGTCCCGGATGGCGTCGCTCGAGGTGGTGCAGACGCTGACCGCGGGCATCGACAACATCCGGGCGCACGTGCCTTCCGGTGTGACGCTGTGCAGCGGCCGCGGCATCCACGACGCCTCGACCGCGGAGCTCGCACTGACGCTGGTCCTCTCCTCCTTGCGCGGCGTCCCGGCCTTCGTGCGGGCGCAGGACCGTCGCGAGTGGGCGCCGGCAGTGCGGCCGGCACTCGCCGACCGGCGCGTCCTGATCGTCGGGTACGGCGCCGTGGGCGCTGCCGTCGAGGCACGGCTCTCGCCCTTCGAGGTCGACGTGGTGCGGGTCGCCCGATCGGCCCGCGAGGGCGTGCACCCGATCGACGCCCTGCCCCGCCTGCTGCCCGATGCGGACGTCGTCGTCCTCGTCGTGCCGCTCACCGAGGAGACCCGCGGCCTGGTCGATGCCGGATTCATCGCGCTCATGAAGGAGGGCGCGCTGCTGGTCAACGTCGCGCGCGGGCCGGTGGTGGTCACCGCGGACCTGGTCGCGGCCCTGGAGGGCGGACGGATCCACGCGGCGCTCGACGTCGTCGACCCCGAGCCGCTGCCCGCCGACTCCCCGCTCTGGGGCGCCCCGAACCTCCTCGTCTCACCGCACGTCGGCGGGGCCAGCAGCGCGATGTGGCCGCGTGCTCACCGGCTCGTGCGGGACCAGCTGCACCGCTTCGCGGACGGGGAGCCGCTGGCCAACGTCACGGTGGGTGACTACTGAGAGTGAAGCGTCGGGGCTGCGCCTAGGATCACCGCATGGCCGGCCGCATCCGCGAGGAAGACATCGCCGAGGTGCGGGAGAAGGCTCGGATCGAGGAGATCGTCTCCGACTACGTGACGCTCCGCAACGCCGGCGGAGGCTCGCTCAAGGGGCTCTGTCCGTTCCACGACGAGAAGTCGCCGTCCTTCCACGTCACGCCCTCGCGGAACTTCTTCCACTGCTTCGGTTGCCAGGAGGGCGGGAGCGCCTTCGACTTCCTGATGAAGATCGACGGGCTCACGTTCGTCGAGACCGTCGAGCGGCTCGCCGACAAGTACGGCGTCCAGCTGCGGCGCGAGGAGGGTGGCCCGGACGACCGGCCGAAGGGCCCGCAGCGGCGCCGGCTGATCGAGGCGCACGCGGTCGCGCAGCAGTTCTACGCCGAGCACCTCGTGACGCCCGACGCGCTGACGGCCCGCCGGTTCCTCGACGAGCGTGGCTTCGACCAGGCCGCGGCGGCGAAGTTCGGGGTCGGCTTCGCGCCCCGTGACGGCGAGGCGCTGTGGCGGCACCTCCGCGACCGGAAGTTCAGCCTCGACGAGGCGGTCGCGGCCGGGCTGGTCGCGGTCGGGCGCAGCCCCTACGACCGGTTCCGCGGCCGCCTGCTCTGGCCGATCCGCGAGACCAACGGCGACACCATCGGCTTCGGAGCGCGGCGGATCTTCGACGACGACAAGATCGAGGCGAAGTACCTCAACACCTCCGAGACGCCTATCTACAAGAAGAGCCAGGTGCTCTACGGCGTCGACCTCGCGCGACGCGAGATGGCGCGGACGTCGCAGGCGGTCATCGTCGAGGGCTACACCGACGTGATGGCCTGCCACCTCGCCGGCGTCACGACGGCGGTCGCCACGTGCGGCACCGCCTTCGGCGGCGAGCACGCGAAGGTGCTGCGGCGGTTGCTCGCCGACCACGAGGAGTTCCGTGGCGAGGTGATCTTCACCTTCGACGGCGACGCCGCGGGCCAGAAGGCGGCGCTCAAGGTCTTCCAGGGCGACGAGCAGTACGTCGCGCAGACCTACGTCGCCGTCGCACCCGACGGGATGGACCCGTGCGACCTGCGCATGAAGGAGGGCGACGCGGCGGTGCGCGAGCTGATCGCCACGCGCCAGCCGCTCTACCGCTTCGTGCTGGCCAACGTCGTCGGCCGCTACGACCTCGATCGCGCGGACAGCCGGATCGATGCGTTGCGCGAGGCGGCCCGCCTCGTCGCGAGCGTGCGCGACCGCTCGAAGGTGGACGCCTTCGCCCGTGAGCTGGCCGGACTGGTCGGGGTCGACGTCGAGGACGCCCGCGCAGAGGTACGGCGTGCCGCCGCCCGCGGGTCGAAGCCCGACCACCGCGGCGCGCCCGTGGAGGAGGCGGCCCGGCCCGCCCGTCGTGAGCTGCCCGACCTGCGCGACCCGCGCTTCGGCATCGAGCGCGAGACGCTGAAGCTGGTCCTCCAGCACCCGATCGCGATCGGCCGCACCACGGCCGACATCGGCGGCAACGACTTCACCCACCCCACCTACCGCGACGTGTGGGAGCTCATCGACGCGGCCGGCGGGCCGGCGGCCGGCGACGGCGACCCCGCGTGGGTGAGCAAGATCCGCGATGCCGCCACGGAGCCCGACGTCGTCTCGGCCATCAGTGCCCTGGCGGTGGAGCCGATCCCCGCCGCGCGCGAGCCCGACCCGTCCTACGTCGCCCACCACGTCTTCCGCCTCCTCGAGCTGACCACGATGCGTCGCATCGCGGAGGTGAAGTCGCGCCTGCAGCGCACCAACCCGGTGGAGCAGGCGGCCGACTACAACAAGATGTTCGGCGAGCTCGCGGCCCTGGAGCAGCACCGCCGCACCCTGCGTGACCGGATCATCGGCTCGTGAGGCGGCCCCGGCCCGCCTCGCTCGAGCGCGGCGAGCGGCTGCTCGCCTGGGCGGAGACCGACGCGGGCGAGGTCGTCGGCGGCAGTCGCGACGCGCTGCACCTGCCCGACGGCACGCGGCTGCCGTGGGAGCAGGTCGCGACGGCCGACTGGGATGTCGACGAGGGACGGCTCCACGTCGTGGAGGCCGGCACCTTCGGTGAGGCGCTGATCGAGCACGTCCTCGTGCTCGGGGAGCCCGATCGTCTCCTCTCGCTCCTGCGCGAGCGGGTCACCGCCAGCATCGTGGTGCAGCGCCACGTCTCGGTCCGCGACCGGCTCGGCGCCCGCGTGATCGGCCGCCGGGCGCCCGGGCGCGCGGGACCGATCGCCTGGTTCGTCGACTACGACGCCGGCCTCGACCCCACCGATCCCGGCGTCTCCTCGGTGGTCGACGCGGCCCTGGCGGCTGCCCGCGCCGACGTGGGGGAGTAGCCCGGACACACCGGTGCCGTCCGATTTCATCGACGCGGACCGACCTTGCTAATCTGTGCGGGCTGTCCGGGCCACGCCCGGACGACGATCCCCTGTAGCTCAACTGGCAGAGCATTCGGCTGTTAACCGGAGGGTTGTTGGTTCGAGTCCAACCGGGGGAGCAGGACGAGGGGCTGGCCCGGACCGGGCCGGCCCCTCGACGCTTCTCCCGTTCAGGTTGTTGGCAGGGACGACCAGGCAGCCTGGTGGCATGTTCGACCTCGTCAACGGCCTGCCCGTCCACCCGCTCGTCGTGCACGCCGTCGTGGTGCTGCTCCCGCTCGCCGTGCTCGGCACGATCGCGATCGCCGTGGTGCCGCGGTGGCGGACGACGTACGGGCCGGTCGTCGTCGGTGTCGCGCTGGTCGCGACGGCGCTGATGCCCGTGGCCACGTCCAGTGGCGAGGAGCTCGAGCACCGGGTCGGTGACCCGGGGGAGCACGCCCAGCTGGGGGACCAGCTCATCTGGTTCGCGATCCCGCTGCTCGTGCTGTCGGGTCTGTTGGTCTGGTTGGCACACCGCGCGGCCCGGAGCGGGGCGTCGGCGAAGGGCCGGCCGTGGCTGCCCACCGTCGTCGCCGGCCTCGCCGTGGTGGCCGGCCTTGCCGCCGGGGTGCAGGTCTATCGGGTCGGCGACTCGGGCGCGCGTGCCGCGTGGGGCGGGCAGGTCAGCAGCTCGCCCTGACCTGTGACCGACGACTCGTGGAGCGTCGGAAAAATACTGCGGTGATCTCTGAGTCGTCGGGTATTGAGCCCCCGGGCCACCTGCCCAGTCGGAACTCGGCCGGCGAAGGCGGTGGAACCAGCTCCCTCCACCCGAGAAAGACACAGCCTCATGAAGCGTCTACTTCTGGCTGCCCTGATGGTCATGGGGACCACGGCAGCCGCGACCCTCGTCGCACCCGTCCCAGCGCACGCTGCTGATCCGGGCACCCGCCTGGTCTGCGACAACAGCAGCGCTCACCCCTACACCGGCACCTACAAGAGCGTGACCGTGCCGAAGGGCGCGTCCTGCTTCCTCCGCAACGCGGTCGTGACCGGCAACGTCAAGGCGCTCCACGGCGCGAAGAACGTCTTCATCGTGAACACCCGTGTCGACCGCAACATCATGCTGCGGGGTGTCACCCGCAACGTGAAGATCGGACCCGGAAACTGCAAGATCGACCCGATCGCCGGCAACAACATCAAGGTGACCCGCTCGCACAACGTGCTGATCTGCCTGATGAGCGTCGACAACAACATCATGGTCACCCGCAACGACGGCCGCATCACGCTGACCGCCAACAAGGTCGACAACAACATCAGCGTGACGAACAACCTGGCCTACCACCACCTGGCCAGCGACGGGCACCACAAGCGGATCGCAGCCATCCGGGTCCGTCACAACGTGGCTGGGCGTCACATCAGGGTCACCGGCAACGACAGCCGCCCGCTGATCCTGCGTCACAACACTCCCACCGCCACCAGCTGATCGTGAAGGGGGCGGCCGGAGCCGTAAAGCCATTGGCAGGCACCGGCCGCCTCCGTCACAGTGGCGCCGTGCAGACCTGGACGAGCGCCGTATGGACGACGGAGGGGTTCGCGGACGAGCTCCGCGCGTTCGTCGTCGACGCCGTCGGGACGCCGACGGTGTTCGAGCCGCTCAAGATCCGGCCCTGGTCGACCGTCTGGCGGGTCGAGGCCGGGGGAGAGCGCTTCTGGGCGAAGCAGAACTGCCCGGGCCAGGCGCACGAGGCGGCACTCCTCCTCGCCCTCAACCAGGTCGCCCCCGACTACATCGTGCCCGTGGTGGCCGCGGACCCGGAGCGCGACCTGCTCCTCACCCCCCACCTCGGCGCGACCGTCCGCGAGCAGGGCGGGGAGCACGACGTCGACCTCTGGTGCCGGATCGTCCGCGACGCCGCCCTGCTGCAGCGCCGGGTCGCGCCGCACGTCGACGACCTGCCGCTGACGGCCCTCGCGCCCGAGTGCGCGACGACGTACGTCGGCGACGCGGTCGGCCGCCTCAACGCCCTCGCGGCGGACGACCCGAGGCGGGTCCCCGACGACCTCGCGCGGCAGCTGCAGGAGCTGCTGCCGACGATCGAGCGCTGGTCGGACCAGGTCGCCGACCTCGACCTCCCGCTCACGCTCAACCACAACGACCTGCACGACAACAACGTGGTCGTCGGCGGGACCGACGAGCCGCTCCGGTTCTTCGACCTCGGGGACGCCGTCGCCACGGAGCCGCTGGGCGCGCTCCGCATCGCGCTCGACGTCAGCGCCCGGGCGATGGACGCCGGCCCGACCGATCTGCGGCTGCGCCGGATCGCCGACGCGGCGCTCGAGGTGTGGTCCGACCAGGCGCCGATGCGGGCCCTGCGGGCGGCGCTGCCCGCCGCGCTCCAGCTGGCGAGCGTGGCGAAGATCGAGTCGTGGCGGCGCTGCATCAAGACGATGACCGCCGAGGAGCGCGGCGAGTACGGCTCGGCGCCCTCGGACTGGCTGGGTACGCTCCTCGAGGAACCACCGGTGGGACACCTCCCGCCGATGTGACGCTACGGGCTCGGCGTGGCGATACTTGATGCGCTGCGCGGGGGCCGACCCGCGATGTCTTGAGAGGTACGGATGGCGGGTACGGCGAACCCCGGGCGGCCGGGCGGCGCTCGGCGCGCGTCCCGTTCGGTCCGCCTCTCCCGGCGGGAGCGCAAGGAGGTCCGCGCCGCCGCGCGCGAGGCTGCGTCGTCGTACGCCGGCAAGCGCGTGCGCCGCCCCGGAGACCATGACTCCCCGCCCGCTGCCAGCACTGCCGTGGAGCGTCCCCGCGGCGGGCGACGGGCGCTGCGGCCGAAGGAGCGTCGTACGCGCGGCCTGCCCGGCACGCTCGGGCTGACGTTCGTCTCGGCGATGGTCCCCGGCACCGGCTACCTCTTCGCCAAGCGCAAGCTCGCCGGCTGGATCGTGCTCGCCGGCTGGGCGCTGATCATGGGCGGCGTCGTGCTCTACCTGTTCCACGACCACGACCTGGCCGCCACCCGCACCCGCGTCGTCGACCTGGTCTTCAACCCGCTCGCCCTGCGCATCCTGACGCTCGTCGTCGCGGTGCTGCTCGCGGTCTGGCTGTTCGTCGTGTGGACCTCCTACCGCCTCATCCGGCCGCGTGAGCGGCCACGGTGGCACACGGTGGTGGGCAACCTCGCCGTGATCGTCTTCTGCGTGATCTTCGCGGCACCGGTGGTGCGCGGTGCCCAGTACGCCGTCGCGACGGCCGACTTCGTCGACCACGTCTTCACCCACAACGAGGTGGCGACCACACCGAAGGACCGCACGGCCAAGGACCCGTGGGCCGGCACCGACCGGGTCAACGTGCTGCTGCTCGGCGGCGACGGGGGTGAGGGCCGCGAGGGCGTCCGCACCGACAGCATGATCCTGCTGAGCATCGACACCCACACCGGGCAGGCCGTCACGTTCAGCCTTCCGCGCAACATGGCCAATGCGCAGTTCCCCGACGACAGCCCCCTCCACGAGGTCTATCCCAACGGGTTCCAGGACGGCGACCCGGCCGATGGTGAGTACATGCTCAACGCCGTCTACCGCAACGTGCCGGCCAACCACCCGGGCATCCTCGGCAAGAGCAGCAACGAGGGCGCCGACGCGATCAAGCAGGCCGTCGAGGGCACGCTCGGGATCCCGGTCGAGTACTACGTGCTGGTCAACCTCGAAGGGTTCAAGGAGGTCGTCGACGCGATCGGCGGCGTGACGGTCAACATCAACGAGCCCATCGCCATCGGCGGCAGTACCGACGCCCACCAGCCGCCCGACGACTACCTCGCGCCCGGCCCCGACCAGCACCTCAACGGCTTCCAGGCGCTCTGGTTTGCGCGGGGTCGCTGGGGCTCCGACGACTACGAGCGGATGGACCGGCAGCGCTGCATGGTCGACGCGCTCGTGACGGCTGCCGATCCGGCGAGCCTGCTGGTGAGCTACCTCGACCTGCTCAAGGCGGGCCAGGAGGTCGTCTACACCGACATCCCGAAGGAGCTGGCCTCGGCGTTCGTCGACCTGGCGCTGAAGGTGAAGGACGCGAAGGTGAAGTCGGTGGTGTTCAAGTCGTCGGAGGAGTTCAGCTCGGCTGCGCCCGACTTCGACTGGATGCGCGACATCGTGCAACGCGCGATCGACCCGCCCGCCAAGAAGCACCACGGCGCCAAGAAGGACCCGGCCGACGACCCCGACGACGCGTGCTCCTACCAGCCGACGGGCGAGACGGTCGAGGACGCCGAGGCGGCCGACGCCGCGAACTACTGAGCCGGCGCGGCGAGTCCTGGTCGCCGTACGCCCGCAACCGCGAGGATGGCGGCGTGACGACCAACGAGGAAGCCCACCGCATCGCCCGTGAGAAGGGCGTCAGCGGCCCGCTCTACTTTCTGGTGAAGTACACGGCGGCCCTGGTGGTCCGGATCGTCTGCGGCTTCACTGCCTCGGGCAAGGACAACGTGCCGAAGAAGGGCCCGGTCGTCATCGTGCCCAACCACAAGAGCTTCTGGGACCCGTTCTTCGTCGCGATCGTGCTGCGCCGCCCGGTGCACTTCATGGGCAAGGCGGAGCACTTCGAGGGGCCGATGGCGGGCGTCTTCCTGCGCCTGGGCGCCTTCCCCGTCCGTCGCGGAGCGTCCGACGCGGACGCGCTCGACACCGCGCGGGCGATCCTCGCCCGCGGGGACGCGCTGGCGCTCTTCCCGGAGGGCACGCGGGTGCGCGACGAAGGCCTCGGTACGCCGAAGCGCGGCGCCGCTCGCCTGGCCATCGAGGCCGGGGCGCCGATCGTCCCGGCGACGATCACCGGCACGGAGAAGCGCCGCTGGCCGCTGCCGCGCAAGGTGCGGATCGTCTTCGGCACCCCGGTGTCGGTCGAGGGCCTCGAGGCGACGCCCGAGGACGCCGCGCTCGCGATCGGTCAGGCCTGGCCGCAGGTCGCCGAGGAGTACACGAACTGGCAGAACCGCGCCGGCCTCCTCGCCGCCGGCGCCGCGGCGATCGGCCTCGGTGCCTGGGTGGTCAGGAAGCGCCGCGGCTGACGACCACGCCGCTGGTCAGTCGTCGTCCCCGCCGCCCCACGTGAGCGAGTAGACCTCGAAACGGGCGGCGAACGTGGTGCCGAGCTGCGTGCCGGCCACCCTCATGTTGCCCTCGAGGAACTCCCGCGCGCTCCACCCCTCCCAGCCCAGCCCGCTGATGTAGGCGGCGTGCGCCTCGAGTGACGCCACCCCTACCTCGAAGGTGTCGGTGCAGTCGGCGGCGTGGCCGGCCTCGGGGGAGCCGGCGGCCCACACGGCGCGTACGCCGCCCCACGGCTCGAGCCCGTCGGTCAGCTGCTCGGGGAAGATCCACCGGTTCCCGGCGTCGCGGACCCCGTCGAGGACCGCGCGCCCGGTGGCGATGTGGTCCGCCTGGTTGAGCGCGCCTGGGCCGAAGGTGTCGCGGAAGTTGCCCGTGATGACGATCTCGGGCCGGTGCTGGCGCACCAGCCGCGCGATCGCCGCGCGCAGCTCCAGGCCGTACATGAGCACGCCGTCGGGGAAGCCGAGGAAGTCCACGGTGTCGACTCCGACGATGCGCGCCGACTCGATCTCCTCGGCCTCGCGGACGGTCCGGCACTCGTCGGGATGCAGCCCGTCGATCCCGGCCTCGCCGCTGGTCACCATGACGTAGCCGATCGTCTTCCCCTGCCCGGTCCATCGCGCGATGGCAGCAGCGGCGCCGTACTCGACGTCGTCGGGGTGCGCCACGATCACCAGGGCGCGGTCCCAGTCTTCCTTGAGCGGCTTGAGCGGCGGAGGCGTCTGGTCCATGGGCAGAGCATGGCACTCGGTCCGACCTTCCCGCACGCGTCCTCGGTAGGCTCCCCCCGCGAGGGGCGGTAGCTCAGTCGGTCAGAGCAGAGGACTCATAATCCTTGGGTCGTGGGTTCGAGCCCCACCCGCCCCACTACCCGGATTCGGCTCGCGGCCAGCCGAAACGCTGGTTGGCAGCCGGTCTCGTTGCTGGCAAGGGATACGTCGGGGCAACTTCGGGGGCAAGTTGCCTGGGGTTCGCAGGCGTACGCACGAGCTGCCTGCCCCAACATCTGACGGACATCCCACGGGCCACTCGATCGACACTGGAGCGGACGTAGGCCGTGGGCGCAGGCGGCGGAATCGGCGCAGGCACCGGGACAGCGTGGCACGTCTGCGGGCGGTTCTGGCGGGGGCGTGGGACGAGGCGGTGGACAGCGGCAGATAAGCGAATTCTCAGATCGACGTCTCCGCAGGTAGTCACCGAGATTCGTCGGTGCTCACTGCTTCCATCTCCCCACGAGGTCTGAACTTCCGCGTCGATCTTCTGCAGCCTGCTCTCACCGGAGGCCCGATCGGCGGTCCCTCCACCCGCTGCCAGGAGGCACACCATGTCCGAGCAGAACACGAACCTGACCGTGGCGCAGTTGACCGAGGCGATCACGGCCCTCGACCCGAAGGCGGTCACGAAGGGGCTCAAGAAGGCGGACCTCGTCGCCTTGTACGACCAGCTCGTGGCGGCGGAGGCGAAGCCCGCGAAGGCCCAGGGCAAGAAGGCCGCTGCTCCGAAGGAGCAGGAGCCCGGGCCGACGACGCTCGTGGAGGCGCTGACGAGCAAGGCGGCGATTTTGGTGAAGATCCGTGCCAATGGGACCGTCCGCTCGCTGCCCTACCTCGCCCCCGGCTCCAAGGAGCGCACGACGGCGGTCGACGTGGACACCCGTCGCCAGGCCGGCGAGACCGTGGAGGCGATCGCCGAGGCGATGAACGTGTCCGTGGCGACCGTGCGTCGCTGCGTGACGGGGCTGGCACTGGCCCACGAAGTGGAGTCCGGCAAGCACGACGCCGCGTGGAAGAAGGGCGAGAAGAACGTGGTCGTCCACCGGGTGACCGCGAAGGGCGCAGCGGCGTGAACACGACCATCACGCTTACCCGTGACGAGACGGGCTGGTCGCTCACCGTGAACGGGGAGGTCTGGTTCTCGGGACTCACCTTCCGGGAGGCGGACCAACGGCGGCGCTCCCTTGAATGGTGGGCGCGGCCCAGGCAGCGCCGCGCAGCCTGGGAGCGCATCACCGGCGGGTGAAACAACCGAGCACGCATCACACCGAAAGGGGCTGGCCTACGGGCTGGCCCCTCTCGACGTGAACAAGGGCTATCGCTCATCGAGCACTGGTTGTCTGGTTTCGCTTCGCGGCGAGCCGCTCGCGTCGCTCCTCTTCGCGCTTGGAGTACGCGGCCGCGCGGATCGCTTCGTCAGACTCCAGGCCGCTGCCCAGCGCTCCGCCCACGGTGGCCGCGGACGCGACGAACCAGGCCAGGACAAAGAGGTCACCGTGACCGAGTGGTTGTTTGAGGTAGCCGCCCATCACGGCGGGGTCGAGGACGAACATCGCCCAGGCCAGGTTCAACAGGTAGAGCGCGAGGTAGCAGATCAGCGCACCCGCGGTCAGTGTCACTAACGTCGAGGTGTTGTAGAGATGCGATCGCTCCCGCGCTTGAGCCGAGTCGTCGTCCGGCCGGTCCCAGAGCTCACCGTCGATGACGAGCCAACCGATGACGAGCGCGAGGGAGGCGATCGTCGCGAGGACCAGGCGCCACCAATCGAGCGACCCGGCCAACAACCATACGGTGGAATTGATGGTGGCAATGGCCCCCGTGGTGAGCGCCGCGACCAGTGCAGACTTGAGCCCGGGCACGAGCAGCCACGGCCGGTTGGCGAGCACCATGCCGAGAAGCAGCCGCCAGCGGCCGCTGCGGTGCGGAAGCGCCACCCGACGATCACCTTCTGTGGCTGGGTCGGCCATGCCGCTGATGAGTTCGCGCAATGCGTGCTTGCTTCGCTTGTGCATGTGAAGCCCGCCCAGGGCTGGCAGCGACACCACCGCCGTCCGTTGCTGCGGGTCGGTCTCGATCAGCAGGTACCGGCCGTCATCGTCGCGAAGCGGAAGCTCGGTGATCCCGACCACCAGGTCCCAGCGGTGTTCACGACCTTGATCCGTCAGCCGGGACAACACGGTGTCGACGTCCTCGCAAGCGAGCGTGAACGGCTCGCTGAGCACCTCGACGTCCCAGGCGTGACGACCGTCGTCATTCTTCTCGTGGAGATCTTCGAACCCGCGCGCAATCTGAGTGGGCTTGGCTGGGTCGGCGACCAGGCCGATGATAAGCGGCTTCATCACATCGCGGTACCCCGCTGCTCGCAAGCGACCCCGGTACCTGCCTGCGACCACAGTGGAGGGAGGGCGCACCTCGACCGTTCCGCAGCGTCGAGCGGCGATAGGACCTCGCTGCGCGTGGTGCGCAGCCTCGCCGAGCCCCAGCCGGTCTTGGCTTCGACCTCGACCACCGTGCCGTGCCTAGGCTGGGCGCGTGCCCGACCCTGCCGAGATCGATGACCGGATCGACCGCGCGAGCACGCGACCGTTCGGGCGGCGATTTCACTTGCGCGGGCGCGAGCGGGCCACGGCTGAACTGCGCGGTCCGCAGACGATCCGCGCTCACGCCGCGGAGATCATTGCCGAACGCCTGGCGCCAGCCGCTCCGCGCAACGACGGCCGACAGACCCCGTACCGCAACCACCCGGTCTTCGTGGCCCAGCACGCCACCGCGACTTGCTGCCGCAACTGCCTGGAGACCTGGCACGGCATCGCGAAAGGGAAGCAACTCGACCGCGACGAGCGGACCTACGTGGTCGAGGTGATCGGCCGCTGGATCGACCGCGAGCTGGCCCCCTCCATCGAAGGTCGGGACTCCGGAAGTTCCACCTCACGCCGATCGTGAAGCTGCAGCGGCCTTCTTGGCGTCCGCCGTCAGGCGCCCGCTAATCGGCTGCTTGTTTCATTGACCGCACGATCGGGGCTGACGAGGCTCGGTCGAGGTGTCCGGGGTTGTCGCTCTCAATTCGGCTGCCCACCTTCGGGGTGTGGCTCTCAATTGGCCTGCGCTACCCCGGGCACCGCAAGGGCGGGAGTGGCTCAAGAAGGGATTGCTCTGCTCAAAGCAGCGGTGCCCTCCTGACCCGACCAAGTCGGATCTCAGGGATGGAGGAGCATCGATGACGAAAGACGAGCAGCGGGTCGTGATCGGGATGGACCCGCACAAGAGGTCGGTCACCATCGAGGTGATGACCGCTGATGAAGGTGTTGCCGGCGGCGAGCGGTTCGCAACCGACACCGCGGGCTACCACGCGATGCTCGCCTACGTGGCTGGCTCGCAGGACCGGGTGTGGGCGATCGAGGGTTGCAACGGGATCGGCCGGCACATCGCGATGCGGCTGCTGGCTGATGGCGAACAGGTGATCGATGTGCCGCCGAAGCTCTCGGCGCGTACGCGGGTCTTCGCCACGGGCCAGGGCC